>JBBARG010000002.1:107703-520639 GCA_040399905.1 Burkholderiaceae bacterium | reverse complement strand
TGTTGCTCACTTTGTAGGTGTAGACGATGGTGTCGCCCGCATCGGTGCCGTTGGTATCGCCATCAATGACGCCGCCGTTGGTCTTAATGACATCGAGCTTCGACGTGCCCGTCAGGGTCACGGTGTTGCTGTCGGTGTCGCTCAAGACTGTCTGGGCCGGATCCGTCGCCTTGGCCGTGACGGTGTTCTGCAGCGAGCCCGCATCCACTTGTGCCTGCGTCAGCGTGGCTGTCGCCGTGCCGCTTGCGCTGCTGCCAACGGCCAGATCGTCGGCCACGCTATCGCCGTCGAGGTCCGACAGGCCGCTCAGCGTGATGACGCCGAGCTTGTCGTCGGTCGCCGTGACATTGAACAGGCTCACGTTGCCGGTGTTGCTCACTTTGTAGGTGTAGACGATGGTGTCGCCCGCATCGGTGCCGTTGGTGTCGCCATCGATGACCCCGCCGTTGGTCTTAGTCACATCCAGTACGGGAGTGGCCGGCAGGTTGACGGTGTTGGTATCGGTGTCGCTCAGCGTGCCGCTGCGGGCGGTGACGATGTTGGTCACTGAACCCGCATCGATTTGTGCCTGCGTCAGCGTGGCCGTGGCCGTGCCGGTTACAGTCGCGCCGACGGCCAGGTCATCGGCCTGCCCGTCGTTGTCCGTCAGCCCGGATAGCGTGATGGCGCCGAGCTTGTCGTCATTTGCCGTGACATTGAACAGGCTCACGTTGCCGCCGTTGTGTACCTCGTAGGTGTAGACGATGGTGTCGCCGGCGTCGGTGCCATTGTGGTCGCCATCGATGACCCCGCCGTTGGTCTTGACTACGTCAATACCTGCAACTTGCTTCTGATTCCCGAAATTAACGTTCACCTCAGTAGGGTCTGCAGCCGAAATAACAATCGTTGCCGGATTGATCGTCTTTTGCACCCATCCGCTCTGGTTCACTTCCCTTATCACGTAAGGATCGATTGCAGCAGTCGCCAGGTTTGAGTCTGGTATTACAGAAAAACTATAGCTGCCATCTGCTGCAGTCACCGTAGATTCTTCATTGGAGTCGAGCGTGTTATCCCCATCCTTATCGATGAAAATAGTCCAACCACTAAGCCCTTTTTCGCCACTTGCGCTATCCCATACGCCATTGCCGTTGATGTCTTCAAATTTATAGCCACTGATCGTGCCCTTGATGATGGCAGACGGCGCCAGCTGGATGGAGGTTGCCCCCGAGCCGCCAACTGTAATCGTGGTCTGCAACGAACCACCGGTCCATGCGCTGGCACCGTTCGAAGTCACTGATTTCACGTCGCCGGGTCCGGCGATTGCAAGACCAAAGAAAATTTCTGCCAGACCGCTGGTCGTGGTCGCGCCCGTATAAATAAAACTGACCGTGACATTTCGATCTTCATTGCCACTACCAGAGAGCAAAGCATCACTGACTGCAGTGATGTTGGCATCGACCGTATAGAAAGTACCACCCAGCATCCCGTCACTACCCAGCATCCCGCCAGCATTGGTGAAAGTTGAATCCGCAACAGGATTAGTGACCGCTGTAGTTGCCACAAAATAGGCTGGTGTTCTACTCGCGCTGTAAGTGGTGATGAAATCAAAACCACCAGCATTGCTGTTGAGCTGATAGTTGTTGTAAGTGATGGTGAAAGAGTAGGTTTGCCCATTGGTCAGCGGGGCATTATTCGATGCCTTGTAGACAAAGACATGCGGCACGACTTCGCCTTCGAAATAGTTGGACTTGTTGTCACTCAGAATATTGTTGTTCCATTCTGCAGCTTGCGTATCGCCATCTGCCCAGTGCTGATAGACCTTATTGATGGTGCCGGCTGCATCGGTGAAGGTGTTGGTAGCGATCTGCCCATCTGAACCAATCGCAGACAGCAAAAAGGTCGCGTCCAGCGAGTCGTCCGGGTTGACGTACCACGTGGTTTGAATAACGCCATTGACGAGGCCGTCCAGATCATCTGCACCGCCATCAGTCACTGACCAGATATCGTGGCCGTCGCCGTTGCTGACTTCAAGCTCATCATCCAGTGTGCCCAAGATGCCGTCTGCGCCCGCTCCGCTAACATGCTGAACTTAAAATTCAATGGTGGAGCCTGGCTCGAACCCAGTCGCTGTAATTTCTGCTGTGTCACCGGGGGCGTAGTCTGAATATAGCGTGGTGACTTGTGGCTTGGTGCTGCCTGATGTGTCTGCGACGGACATGTCGTATCTCCTGATGAAAGCGGCGTGGGAAGGAAACTTGGTCAGCGCAGAGGCTTGCAAAAATTTACAGCGCGACTTGAGTCCATGCTAGGCCGTCCGACCTACCCGCACATCCTTCAACTGAAGGATGTCGCCGTACTAGAAGTGATGACAAAAATGCGACAGTGGCTGTCGTTCAGGACAGAGTTTTGGCTACGCGCTGGTTGATCAGCAAGATGGAGGAGAGACGCCGCACGAGATCGGGCTGACGCAGTGCGCCGGTTTTTTTGAGCACGGCAGAGAGTTGCGAACGGACTGTGGCGACACTGACTTGCAGCTGCGCTGCTGCCACATTGGGCGCTTTACCATGCAAGATTAAAAGCGCCAGCCTTGCTTCAGCGGGCGTCAATCCGTAAATATGTTGCAGCAGCTGATCGGCTGATTCCTGATGCAGTTGCTGGCCACAGATGATGACCAGAGCCGAAGCAGATTTAGCTTCTGCAGGATTTGCCGCAATGGGCAAGACCACAATCTGCATACCGGCCTGGCCGTCAGGCGCGACAAGTTGCAGGCTGCCTGCTGCGACTGATCCCAGTTGACCGCAGGCTTTTCTGACCAGCCCGGCAAAGCGTTCGACTGGCACGCCGGTCAAACACACTTGAGCTTGTTGATGGCTGTTGCTGCTGTAAGTTTGAATTAATGGCTTGGCGAGTGTATTGGCGACAAGGACTTGCATAGCACCATCCAGCATCAGCAAGGGCATGCGTATGCAGTCGAGTACGGTAGACAGGTTGGCTGCTTGCTGCTTAAGCTTGCGCATCTGGATCATCATGTCCATTGCCAAGCCCAAAGGTCGCACCATGTTTTCTGCGAGCTGTATTGCCTTGGTTGCTGTTTTCCAGCTGAATCTGTTTTGCTTAAGCGACAAAAATATTTCTGCTCCCTGAACGCTAAGCAAGCGGATACTCAGCATCGAATCCAGGCGGGACATACTTCGACGATTGGCAATGATGTTCGCTTCCGGTAGAGCTATATGCAGGCTCTCGTGGATCTGCCATTGGCCCGGCTCCATTCTGTCTACTTGCGCCCGCAGCGCCACAGCGGATTGCCCGTTTTCTTCCACGCCCAGTTGCCAGCCATTGTTGCGGCGCATGGCGTGATGGGTGCGCCCCCAGTTGCCGGTACGGTCCCAGATGGTGAGGTTGGCGTGGTCGCAATTAAGCTGCTCGGCCATTTGCTGCAGGCCTTCAGTATGGCGGCGCGGTGCGGTAATGCCTTCGTAGTAGCACGCAATGAGACTGGCTGTTACGCCGGGCTGGGAATACATTGCCTCTCCATTCAATGTCGCAACGGTAAAAGCCGGCAAGTTTGCAGGCCTTTAACGAGAATAAACTTTTACTTGATGGAGGCAAGTACTACGAAAGGCAACAAGCTAAAAAGTACAAGCACTAGTACATTTCAGTTTGAATTTGGTAGCTTTACAACGCAGCAGTCTTACAACAGGCAGATAGTACATCGCTATAATTTTTGAAATTTACTCTACAGCGACTGCTTTTGAATTAAAAAAATCAGGAAGAAAAATGCCATCCCCCAGCAGGGGCAGCATTTTATTGGCATCGATGGGCGGCGAGATCAGAAAACCCTGAATCTCGTCACAGCCGAGTTTTTGCAAGGCGCGTAGTTGATCGAGCGTTTCGACACCTTCTGCAACGACGAGAATATTCAGTGCGCGTCCAATCGATATCATGGCTGCGCACAAGGCATCGCTTTGCGGGTCGGTTCCCAAAACAGCGACGAAGGATTTGTCGATCTTGACTGCGTCGATATCAAGTTGCTGCAGCAGAGACAGTGATGAAAAGCCGGTACCAAAATCATCAATCAACAGCTCTACTCCCAGCTCACGCAATAATGCCAGTTCGGCAGGCACGCCGTCTTCGCTGTTAACCATCGTCGACTCTGTCAATTCAATGGCGATGTCAGATGCTTGCAATTGATGGCGCGCCAGCGCCGCTTGTAAACAGGCGCGGAACCTTCCATCTTTTAATTGCAAGACAGAGACGTTAAACGATACGCGCGATGGTTTTTTTTGTATGTCGCGCCATGCGGCGATCTGCGCACAAACTTCACTGACGACCCACTCGCCAATGGGGATGATCAGTCTGTTTTCTTCAGCAACTGCTATGAATTGATCCGGCGCCAGCAATCCGCGCACGGGATGGTTCCAGCGTATCAGCGCTTCCATTCCGCATAACAAGCCTGTTTCGGTGCAGATTATAGGCTGGTAATGCAGTACGAATTGGTTTTGCTTGATGGCCGTTGCCAGTGTTTGTTCAAGGTTGATTTTTTCATTAATCTTCTCGGCCATTTCCGGCTTGAAGCGCAGGTATTTTCCTTTACCCGAGGACTTGGCTGCGTACATCGCAATGTCGGCACACTGCAGCAAGCTAGATGCTGCCTGCGCATCTTCAGGGTAGAGCGCAATGCCGACCGAGCAGCGTACCGAATAGGCAGACCATTCGGCAAACTCGGGTGACTCAGCTATGGCGTCGACGATTTCACGCGCTACTGTTTCGATATTGGTTTCGCTGTCTATGTTTTCGATAATGATGGTGAATTCATCGCCGCCAAGACGCACAACATGGTCGCTGGCTCTTACGGCGCCGCGCAGACAGGCTGCTGCGGCAATCAGCAAGTCGTCACCCGCCTTGTGTCCGAGTGTGTCGTTAATTTTTTTTAAGTTATCGAGGTCGATGAAAAGTAAAGCGACAGTCTTGCCGGTTTTTTGCGCTCGCAATAACGCGCCCTCCAGGTACTGATTCATCCAGTGCCGGTTTGGCAATCCCGTCAGCGCGTCGGTAATAGCGAGCTGCAGGACGAGTTCTTTCTGTTTTTTTGCATCCGTCAAATCACGCACGGTCACTGCGATACCTTCGCCGGAACGCACTGCACGGCGCTGATACCAGCCAGGCTTGAAACTCGACCCTTCCTCTACTTTTATTTCTTCTTCAATAAAGCCATCTTGCATAGCCTTACCGAGAAAATGATGCATGCGCGATATTTCTACCTTAGAGAATAAAATGATCGTAGGTTTGCCGATCAAGTCCGATCGCCTGCGACCGACCGCTAATGCCGCTCTCTCATTACAGTCTTCGATCAAATAATCGGTGACTCTGCCGTTTTCATCACGCAGAGGTCGAACCATATAAAACGCTTCGCGTGCCCCATCGACTGCCAGCCGGAAGGTGGATTGCACCTGATCGACATGGCGCCTGCGGTTGGTGTCGCGCAGTTGAAAGATCATGCCAGTGCCTGCTCCCAGCAAGATCAGCGCACTGACAAAAGCCCCCAACAGCAAAAAAGTAGCTTTGGTTTCGGCATACTCTTCAGTCAGACTCTTCTCGGTAATGGCGACCAGGGACACCAGGGCGTATTCATTGACTGTGGACCAGCCAATCAGGCGTGATTGCCCATCAATGAATTTATCCCCTGGCTCAACCCGTGCGCCTTCAGTCTCGGTAAAAACGGGGGGTTCTCGGTACAGGGTCTCTTTGACTTCGGCTTCGTGATCCGACTTCAAGGCGATCAATGGCCCGTTAAGAAGTCGTAACGCGGTAAGGTCACCGCGCTTTTCTTTTTCATATTCATCGCTGAGTTTGGATAGATAAGAAGGCTCTATGGCCACTACCAGGACGCCCATCATGCTACCGTCAGCGCGGTTAACTCGCCTTGTGAATCGCAGGGTTTTTTTGCCGGCCAGGGCACCGAGCCCCATGCTGACCGGGTTAATCTTCAGGTTGGTATCCGTATTACGCTGGTGGTAAAGAAAAAACGGCTGCTGGCTCATGTCTATGCCAAGAGATTCATGCCGCCACGCGCTGATTACGATTCCCTTTGCGTCAATCGCCAAGGGGTAAGTCGGCGTATTGTGCATCGCCTTTGCATACTGGTCTGCCAAGTCCAATGAGCCGGATTGCTCCCATTGATATTTCATGGTCAGCAAGATCTGGTCTATGTGCCTGATCGTGCTTTCGACCTGTACCGCAAAATTTTTCCCATGGAAGCGGACATACGTAACTGCATTTTTGTGCAGGCGGTCGCGGTCGTAATAAATTTTGGCAGCGACACTGCTCCAGATCAGGAGCAGCATGCACATACAGGTCATCCCCCAGACGAACCGGATTTTGTTTATGCCGGCAAACGCGGCATTTCTGGAAAAATGTTCAGTTACGCTTTTAGACACTGCGTCCAAGGTTTACCGGAACAGATCGCTCAAGCTGACCAATCCGGTATCGCTTATAGAAAATTGAATAGAATTCAATTATCTATTAATTTAAGCAAACAAAAGTTAATTTACTTTTTTATGGCGAATGCGAACTAGTTAATAACAATCCTTTCAGGTCGCTTGCTGTAGACTTTATTAATAATTTTTTGCCATTCCTGAAACAAAACCTGCTTGTTGAAGGTGGCGACATTGGTAACTTATGCATATTGTGCTGCTCGATGAAGACCAGAGCCAGCGCGGGCTGCTGCTTGAGGCATTAGGCTCGGCGGGTCATTCCTGCCACGCTGTTGGCAACAGCAAGGCGCTGCTCGCTTACCTGCGCCGCGACCCTGCGGACATGCTTATTCTGCATTGCCAGTTTGCTGGCACTGGCGGCACGGAGGCATTGCGCTGGGTGCGCGAGCATCAGCCCTTGCTGCCTGTGCTTGTCGTTGCCAGCGCTGCGGAGCCTGCCGATATTCTCACTGGTCTGGCTGCCGGCGCTTCTGACTATCTGATAAAACCGCTGCGGCGCACTGAACTTCTGGCGCGTGTAGAGGTGCAATTGCGGCGCGCTTATCCAAATCACAAGCCAGCGCAGCATGATCAGTTTGGCACCTATTTATTCGAATCGCAGTCTGCGCAGCTGACGATAGCGGGTAAAGCGGTCGAGTTAACGCAAAAAGAGTTTGATCTGGCGCTGTTTTTCTTCCGCCATGTGGGGCAGCCGCTGTCACGCGCCACCATTCAGGAAGTGGTATGGGCCAGGGAAGGCAAGGTCGACTCGCGCACTATAGACACCCACGTTTCGCGGGTTCGCAGCAAGCTTGGTCTGCGGGCAGGCAACGGCTACCGGCTTGCGCCTGTCTATAGCTATGGTTATCAGCTGGAAAAGACGACGGATTGAGTCTGGCCGCAATGACGGCGCGCTCAGGGATTCGGCGCCAGCGGCTATAATACGAGTCGTTAATCTTTCTACTCATTTTTAACCCCTCACTGCGCAATGCAACTGCTCGCCGTTGGGCTCAATCACACCACCGCACCTGTCTCGCTACGCGAAAAGGTCGCCTTTCCTGCCGACCAGCTTGGTCAGGCAGTCGCAGCGGCGTGCGCGTGGTTTGGCAAGTCTGGCGAGATGCCGCAGGCACGCGAAGCTGCCATTCTGTCTACTTGCAACCGCACCGAAATTTATGCGGCTAGTGCGGTCAATGCCGATGTCAACGCCATCATTGATGCGACCGCTCATTTCGTAGCCGACTATCACAAGCTGCCTTACGCCGAACTGCGCCCTTATCTGTATGCGCTGCCGCAGCACGGCGCGGTGCGCCACGCGTTCAGGGTCGCATCCGGCCTGGATTCGATGGTGCTGGGCGAGCCGCAAATTCTCGGCCAGATGAAAGACGCCGTGCGTCAGGCAGATGCTGCCGGCGGACTGGGCACATATTTGCACCAGATGTTTCAGCGCACTTTTGCGGTAGCCAAGGAAGTACGCTCCACTACCGAGATCGGCGCGCACAGCGTATCAATGGCCGCCGCTGCAGTGCGGCTGTCGCAGCGCATTTTTGACAGCCTGTCCGAGCAGCATGTACTGTTTATTGGCGCTGGCGAAATGATTGAATTGTGCGCCACCCACTTTGCCGCGCAAAACCCCAAGAGCCTGACGATTGCAAACCGCACGCTGGAGCGCGGCGAACAACTCGCGCATCGCTTCAACGGCAAAGCAATCAGGCTTTCAGAATTGCCTGACCAGCTCTCGCATTTCGATGTGGTGGTTTCTTGTACCGCCTCCACGTTGCCTATCATCGGGCTGGGTATGGTCGAGCGCGCAATCAAAGCGCGCCGCCGCAAGCCCATGTTCATGGTTGATCTGGCCGTGCCGCGTGATATCGAATCCGAAGTCGAACGATTAGACGATGTGTTTCTGTATACCGTAGACGATCTCGGCGCTGCCGTGCAGACCGGCATGGAAAACCGCCAGGCTGCCGTGGCGCAGGCCGAAGCTATTATTGAAACGCGCGTGCAATCTTTCATGCACTGGGTAGATGGCCGCGCAGTGGTGCCGCTGATTCAGGACTTGCAGGAGTCAGGTGAGCTGATGCGGCAGACCGAACTAGACCGCGCCCGCAAACTGCTGGCTCGCGGTGAAGATATTGACGTTGTACTCGAAGCCCTATCGCGCGGGCTGACTGCAAAATTTCTGCATGGTCCGCAGCAGGCGCTGCACAGTGCCGATGCCGACGAGCGCGCCCGTCTGGCGCAATTGCTGCCGCAACTGTTCCGCACCAAGCGCTAGCGGCGCGTCGTTCCTTCTTTCGCCGGCGGCGAATGCCGCCATTGTTCCGCACATTTGTTCCGCACATTTCACGAAGCACCATGAAACCCTCTTTGCTATCGAAGCTCGATCAGCTCACGCACCGGCTGGAAGAAGTCGGCACCCTGATGAATCAGGAAAACGCGACGGCCGACATGGACCAGTATCGCAAGCTCACGCGCGAACATGCCGAGCTTGAACCTGTCGTTGCCTTGCACGCGGCATGGACGCAGGCGAATGCCGACGTGAACGATGCGCAAGACATGCTGACTGATCCGGAAATGAAGGAATTCGCGCAGGAAGAACTCCTTGCCGCACGCGCCCGTGTCGAGCAACTGGAAATCGACCTGCAAAAAATGCTGCTGCCGAAAGACCCGAACGACGAGCGCAATATTTTTCTTGAAATTCGCGCTGGTACCGGCGGCGATGAATCGGCACTGTTTGCCGGCGACTTGCTGCGCATGTACATGCGCTACGCCGAGCGCAATCGCTGGCAGATAGAGATGGTGTCGGAATCCGCGTCCGAGCTGGGCGGCTACAAGGAAGTGATCGTGCGGCTGATTGGTGCTGGCGTGTATTCGAAACTGAAATTCGAATCCGGCGGTCATCGCGTGCAGCGCGTGCCGGCGACGGAGACGCAGGGTCGCATTCATACGTCGGCCTGCACGGTGGCAGTAATGCCGGAAGCGGACGAAATTGAAGACGTGAATATTAATCCGGCCGATTTGCGCATTGATACCTATCGCGCGTCCGGCGCCGGTGGCCAGCACATTAACAAGACTGACTCGGCCGTACGCATTACGCATATACCGACCGGCATTGTGGTTGAATGTCAGGATGACCGCAGCCAGCACAAGAACAAGGCGCAAGCGATGAAGGTGCTCGCCACCCGCATCAAAGACGTACAACTGCGCGCGCAGCAATCAAGCGAAGCAGCGACCCGCAAGTCTTTGGTTGGCTCAGGTGACCGTAGCGAACGGATTCGCACTTATAATTTCCCGCAGGGGCGTATCACCGACCACCGCATTAACTTGACTTTGTACAAGCTTGATATGGTGATGGATGGCGATCTGGCAGAACTGACCGGGGCGTTGATGACTGAGCATCAGACCGAGCAGTTGGCGGCGTTGGCGGGGACGAATTAAATTCAAAGACACTGGGTTCCGGCCTACGCCGGAACGACGGTAGTGGTTGAGGCGGTCTCCACATCACTACCGTCATCCCGGCGCAGGCCGGGATCCAGCGGCGTTCGTAGTGCATGACCAAAGCCACTGGGCCCCAGCGTTCGCTAGGGCGACGGTGGCACTTTAAAAGAGTACTGAATGAAACAAAAAAAACTGATCCTGCTATCCATCTCCCTGATTTGCATCGCCTTGCTAGGCTTCGCGCTCTACCTGCAGTTCATGCGCGACATGCTGCCCTGCCCGCTTTGCATCATGCAGCGCTATGCGTTCGCCCTAGTCGGGCTGCTATGCCTGATCGCCGCGACATTGCCGCCGCTAGGCATGCGCATCATGGCCGGACTGGCAACGCTGGCGGCTATGGGCGGCGCTGGCATCGCCAGCCGGCATTTGTGGATCAAAGCGAACCCTACCGTTTCGTGCGGCATTGATCCGCTCGAGACCCTGCTCAACAAACTGCCGTTTGCCGACTGGTTGCCTTTCCTGTTTCAAGCTGATGGCTTGTGCACTACCGAATACGATCCCATCTTCGGGCTGTCGATTCCGCAATGGTCGCTTGTCTGGTTCGTGCTGTTTGCCATTGTGCTGGCCACGGTCACGCTGCGCCGCCGATGACGATTGATGGCCTGCTCAGGCTGGCATTGATAGATGCATTGGAAGCGCGCGTGCTGATGGCCCATGCACTGCAGTGCTCGCGTGTGCAACTCGTCATCCGTTCGCAAGACGAGCTCAGCGTAGAAGACGTCAGTAAGATCAGCGCGCTGTTCCTGCGCCGCATGGAAGGCGAGCCTGTCGCCTACATCACCGGCGTGCGCGAATTTTTTGGTTTGAATTTTTCCGTCACGCCCGACGTACTAATCCCCCGCCCCGACACCGAATTGCTGGTCGAACTGGCCGCTGCGCATTTGCCGCAACAGGGCAGCGTGCTGGATATGGGCACGGGCTCCGGCGCCATTGCGGTCGCACTCGCGCACTTGCGCCGCGATTCGCAAGTCAGCGCCAGCGATATCAGCGCCGCAGCCTTGCAGGTCGCGCAAAAAAATGCAGCGACCCACTCAGTTAACGTGCGATTTTTGCATAGCGACTGGTATGAGAACGTGACCGGTGAATTTGATCTGATCGTCAGCAACCCGCCCTACATCGTCGCCGGCGACGTCCATTTGTCTCAGGGCGACTTGCGCTTCGAACCGGTCGACGCACTCACTGACCATATGAATGGACTGACCGCGCTGGCGGCGATCATTAACGACGCGCCGCAACACTTGAAAGCCGGCGGCTGGCTATTGATGGAGCACGGCTACGACCAGTCTGCCGCCGTTTGCGCGATGCTGCAGAAAGCCGACTGGGAAGCGGCGCAAAGCTGGCCTGATTTGGCCGGCATACTGCGGGTTTCGGGCGCCCGTTTGCTTGTCAAATAAACGCTGCTGTCAAGACTGGCGCGCCGGCTAAATTTGCGTATGATCCGATGCTCAACCCGACGCACACCTGTCGCTTACCTGTAGAACCACGGACTTCTGATGTTGCCAACTATTGAACAACGCCTTGCCATCGAACTGGCTGCCCGCCCGAATCAAGTTGCCGCTGCGATTGCGCTGCTGGACGAAGGCGCAACAGTTCCCTTCATCGCACGCTACCGCAAGGAAGCCACTGGCGGCCTCGACGATATTCAGCTGCGGCTGCTGGAAGAACGCTTGCGCTATCTGCGCGAACTCGAAGCGCGCCGCGCCGCGATCATTAGCTCGATTGAAGAGCAAGGCAAAATGACACCGGTGCTGCTGGAAGCCATCAGTCACGCCGAAGACAAAACCCGCCTCGAAGATTTGTATTTGCCGTATCGCGTCAAGCGCCGCACCAAGGCGCAGATTGCACTCGAAGCCGGACTCGAACCACTGGCCGACGCGCTACTCGCCGACCCGATGCTGGACCCTGAGGCGGAAGCGGCGCAATACATTAAAGCTGCGTTCACCACTGACCAGGGCGAAAACCCCGGCGTGGCCGATACCAAGGCGGCGCTCGATGGCGCACGCCAGATTTTGATGGAGCGTTTTGCGGAAGACGCGCCGCTGCTGCAGGACTTGCGCGAATATCTGGCCGAGCATGGCGTGGTGGATTCAAAAGTTATCGAAGGCAAGCAGGAAGCCGGTGAAAAATTTGCTGACTATTTCGAGTATTCGGAAAACCTGTCCACCATTCCATCGCACCGCGCTCTGGCGCTGCTGCGCGGGCGGCGCGAAGAAATCCTGACGGTCACGCTGCGGCTTGATACCGAAGCAGAAAAGCCAACGTGGGCGGCACCACTGAACCCGTGCGAGAGCCGTATTGCGGCGCGCTTTGGCGTCAGCGGTAAGAGCCGGCCGGCGGACAAGTGGTTGGTCGACACGGTGCGCTGGACCTGGCGCGTGAAGATTTTCATGCATCTCGATACCGAGCTCATGGGCAAGCTGCGCGAGGCGTCGGAAGCCGAAGCGATACGCGTGTTTGCGCGCAATCTGCAAGCGCTGTTGCTGGCCGCACCTGCCGGCCCGCATGCGACGATGGGCCTTGACCCCGGTCTGCGTACCGGCGTGAAAGTTGCCGTGGTTGACGCGACGGGCAAGGTGGTCGACACAGCTACCATTTATCCGCACCAGCCGCGCAATGACTGGGACGGCTCGCTGCATGTATTGGCGCAGCTGGCAGAAAAACATAAGGTCACACTGATCTCGATTGGTAACGGCACTGCTTCACGCGAGACCGACAAGCTCGCGCTTGATCTGATGAAGCTGCGGCCTGAACTCAAGCTCAACAAGATTGTGGTGTCGGAAGCCGGCGCGTCGGTTTATTCAGCATCGGAATTTGCGTCGCGTGAATTGCCGGACATGGATGTGTCTATACGTGGTGCGGTGTCGATTGCACGCCGCCTGCAAGACCCGCTGGCCGAGTTGGTGAAGATTGATCCGAAGTCGATTGGCGTTGGCCAGTACCAGCATGATGTGTCGCAGACGCAGTTGGCACGCTCGCTGGACGCTGTTGTAGAAGATTGCGTGAATGCGGTCGGGGTGGATGTGAACACGGCTTCAGCGCCGCTGCTGGCACGCGTGTCGGGCTTGAATGCGACTGTCGCGGCGAGCATTGTCAGCTACCGCGATGCGCAGGGCATGTTCCGCTCCCGCGCGGCGTTGAAATCAGTGCCACGGCTGGGTGACAAGACTTTCGAGCAGGCAGCCGGATTCTTGCGCGTGATGGGCGGCGACAATCCGCTTGATGCGTCGGGCGTGCATCCTGAATCGTATCCGCTGGTGGAAAAAATTCTGGCTGATATCAAGAAGGAAATCAAAAGCGTGATTGGCGACAGCAGCTTGCTGAAATCGCTTGATCCAAAGCGCTTTGCGGACGAGCGTTTCGGCCTGCCGACGGTCGTTGATATTCTGAAAGAACTCGACAAGCCGGGGCGCGATCCGCGACCAGAATTTGTGACGGCCAGTTTCAAGGATGGCGTGGAAGAAATCAGCGACCTGCGTCCCGACATGATTCTCGAAGGCGTCGTTACCAACGTGGCAGCCTTTGGCGCGTTTGTTGATATTGGTGTGCATCAGGATGGACTGGTGCACATCTCGGCGCTGTCGAATACGTTTGTGAAAGACCCGCACACGGTGGTGAAGGCGGGTCAGGTGGTGAAAGTCAAAGTGCTGGAAGTTGACCCGAAACGCAAACGGATTGCACTGACGATGCGGCTGACGGATGCCGCGCCGGTGGCTGGCGCCAAACCGCAGCAGCGTGCCGACCGCAGTGATGCGCAGCGGCTGGGGCAGCAACAACGTAAAGAGGCACCGCCTGCGGGGAATGCTATGGCGGCGGCGTTTGCGAAGTTGAAGGGTTAACTACAAAAGACACTGGATCCCAGCTTTCGCTGGGATGACGGTAGATAAACAAAGGTCGTCCCAGCGAAAGCTGGGACCCAGTGTCTTTAGCACTCGAAGAACTACTCTAAGCACCATCCCCCCATTTTTCCTATAATGACGACATTATTCAAAGCGAGGCTACTATGAGCGACATTCAAACCTGGATCAAAGAGACCGTCACCACTAACCCAGTGGTGCTGTTCATGAAGGGCACGGCCCAATTTCCGCAATGCGGTTTTTCCGGTCGTGCAATTGAAGTGCTGAAGGGCAGCGGCGTGCAAGATCTGGTCACAATCAATGTGCTGGAAGATGACGGCGTGCGTCAGGGCATTAAGGAATATTCGGAATGGCCAACGATTCCGCAGTTGTATGTCAAAGGCGAATTCATCGGCGGTGCGGACATCATGAACGAGATGTATGAGTCGGGCGAACTGCAAGCTTTGCTCAAAGCGTAAGTCTGCGTGAAAAAACTGGTTATCGGAATTACGGGTGCGTCAGGTGCGCAGTATGGTGTGCGCATGCTGGAAGTGCTGCGCGACATAGGCGGCATTGAAACGCACCTGATGATTTCGGAAGCCGGCGTGATGAGCATGCATCACGAGCTGGATTTGAAGCGCAAGGATGTTGAACAACTGGCTGACGTCGTACACAACGTACGCGACATAGGCGCTTGCGTGGCCAGCGGTTCGTTTCAAAATGAAGGCATGGTGATTGCGCCGTGCTCAATGAAAACGCTGGCTTCGGTTGCGCATGGGATGTGCGACAACCTGATTACGCGCGCCGCCGACGTGATGTTGAAGGAGCGGCGCAAGTTAGTGCTGATGGTGCGCGAAACGCCGTTCAATCTGGCGCATTTGCGCAATATGACGGCTGTCACTGAAATGGGCGGCATCATTTACCCGCCACTGCCGGCACTGTATCAACGGCCGCAGAGCATTGCCGAGATGGTCGATCACACTGTCGGACGGGTGCTCGACCAGTTCGGTATTGAACACGACATGGTGCCGCGTTGGGCTGGCCTGAGGCCTTCTCAAAACACCTGAATTTCCGCTACGATCTGACGCCGACCGGCTGACCTCGATCCTGCACGCCGCGGATCATGCGTTCAATCGCGTCGTTAAAACCATCCATAGAAAATTTGCTGGTTTTGAATTCGCCATTCGTGAGCGGAAAGGCGAAGCCGACTGCAGGTGATTTTTTAAACGCCTTATTGACGGCGTCGCTTTCGTCAAACCAGTAAAGCATGACATCGCCATTGGCGCTGCTCATCGGTTCGCAAACCGCTGCCAGCGAGAGGGCTCCTTCGCTAGTGGTGATCGTGAGCGGATATGCTGTGCCGGGTTTACATTCGGTGCCGTTAGCGAAGTAATAACGGCAGCTGCCTTTTGCGCACAGCATGCCAAAGGTGGACATGCCATTTTCATGCGTGGTCGCCTCGCCCATATCTTCCATGAACTGTGATGACCAGTCGCCATGCTCGACCTTGTCGTCTGCCTGCGCCGTGGCAGTGAAGGCCAGCAGCATGGCCAGGCTAATAAAAATTTTCCGCATCTGTTTCTCCGCAATTGAATACTTTGTTATGCGGACAAATGTATCACGCGGAAAGAAAGTTTTCAGGCGTCCACGGTCAGCTGCAGGGTTCCTAATTTATCGATCTCAATGCTGACGTCGTCACCGGCCTGCAGCCATTTGGTTTCGACGACACTGCCAAGCAAAATGAATTCCCCGGCTTTCAAGCCCGGCTGTCGGTATTCGGCACGTGAATTAGCCAGCCACGCCAGTGCATTGAACGGATGACCCATCACCAGCGAGCCCGTGCCGCGTCCGGCTTCAACGCCGTTAATGATGGTGCGACCGACGAGCGCTGCCAGATCGAGTGTTTGCCAATCAAAAACGGGCTTGCCGAGTACGCAACCAGCATTGAAAAAATCGTCGGCAATCAATGTCGGCACGCCTAGCGCGTGGAAGTTCTCATAGCGCTCGTCGACCAGTTCGATGGCAGCCATGACTGCGCCGACAGCTGTGGCGACTGTCTCACGCGTGTAGGGTGCAGCTTGTGCCGGTAGGTCATGTGCCAACTGCACAGCGATTTCACATTCGACGCCGATTTTGACAAACCCACTACGCGGTATGCGCCCGCTGCCATGCATGACAGTCTGGCTAAAGATGCGGCCGGCGCACGGATGATTGATGTTGACGAAGGCCTGCATCACGGCCGTGGTGCAGCCTATCTTGTGGCCGACTTGTTCACCCATGCCGGCATGCGTCAAAAAGCTGTTGAGCGCGGACTGGATCGCATAGCCGTCGGATATCGACTGCGGGATCAGTTCTTCGGGTAATGCCGTGATTGGTTCGAGCGCCAGTCGCTGACTGAGCAAGGCGCGTGCTGCTTGTTGCAAGTTTGTTGGTGATGTCATTTTGCTCCCTTTAGATGCTCTTAGTCTGACCCAGGAAGTCACATTGTATGCGAACGAATATTATCAAAAGCCAAAAAACGAACAGCTTCACATCAGTTTTTTCAAGGCTATAATCCGCTGAGTAAAAAGTTTGAGTTAAAAAATATCTGGGAGGTAGACAAAATGAATAATTTAGCAAAACAGGCCGGTTGGCTGTTGCTCGCCATACTGGGCGCTTGCTCACTTGGCGTCATCGCGCTTTCGCGCGGCGAGAGCATCAGTGCACTGTGGATCGTGGTGGCGGCTATATCTGTGTATTTCATTGGCTTCCGTTTTTACGGCCGCTACATTGCCACCTCGGTGATGCAGCTCGACGCCAGCCGCGCTACGCCGGCAGTGCGGCTCAATGATGGTCTTGATTTTGTGCCGACCAACAAGCACGTATTGTTCGGCCATCATTTCGCCGCGATTGCCGGTGCCGGCCCTTTAGTGGGACCTGTACTGGCCGTGCAAATGGGTTATATGCCGGGCGTGCTGTGGATTCTGGCCGGCGCTGTTCTGGCGGGCGCAGTGCAGGACTTCATGATCCTGTTTATCTCGATGCGGCGCGATGCGCGCTCGCTGGGTGACCTGATCAAATCCGAACTGGGCCTGGTGCCCGGCGTGATCGCGTTGTTCGGCACATTCATGATCATGACGATCCTGCTGGCTGTATTAGCACTGATCGTGGTCAAAGCACTGGCCGGCAGCCCATGGGGCACCTTCACGGTTGCGGCAACGATTCCAATTGCGCTGTTCATGGGCATCTACAGCCGCTACCTGCGTCCAGGCCAGATCGGTGAAGTATCGGTAATCGGCTTTGTATTGCTGATGCTCGCTATCGTCGTCGGCGGCAATGTCGCAGAAGACCCGGTGATGGCAGCCTGGTTTACTTTCACCGGCGTTCAACTGACCTGGATGCTGCTCGCCTATGGCGTCGTGGCTTCGGTGCTGCCGGTGTGGCTGCTGCTGGCTCCACGCGACTATCTGTCTACCTTCCTGAAAATTGGCGCGATTGTCTGTCTCGCGCTCGGCATTTTCATTGTTGCACCGCAGCTTAAAATGCCGGCAGTTACGCCGTTCATTGACGGTACTGGCCCAGTCTGGTCAGGCACGCTGTTCCCGTTCCTGTTCATCACCATTGCTTGTGGTGCAGTTTCAGGTTTCCATTCGCTGATCTCGTCGGGTACTACACCCAAGCTGATCGAAAATGAAATGCATGCGCCTTACATTGGCTACGCAGGTATGCTGATGGAATCCTTCGTCGCGGTCATGGCGCTGGTAGCGGCTTGTGTAATCGAGCCGGGCGTGTACTTTGCAATGAACAGCCCGGCCGCATTGATTGGCACGACAGCAGAGAGCGCCGCTCAGGTAATTAGCCAGTGGGGCTTTGTAGTCACGCCAGAAATGCTGACGCAGACGGCCAAGGATGTCGGCGAAACGACGATCATTTCCCGTACTGGTGGCGCCCCTACTTTGGCGGTTGGCATGGCGCAGATTTTTGCGTCCATGGTTGGCGGCAAGGCGTTGATGGCGTTCTGGTACCACTTCGCTATTTTGTTCGAAGCGCTGTTCATTCTGACTGCGGTTGATGCCGGCACACGCGTTGGCCGCTTCATGCTGCAGGATTTGATCGGCACGTTTATTCCGTCGTTCAAGAAAACCAACTCATGGGCAGGCAACCTGATCGCGACTTTCCTGTGCGTGGCGGCATGGGGATATTTCCTGTACCAAGGTGTGATCGATCCGCTCGGCGGCATTAATACGCTGTGGCCTCTGTTTGGTATTTCCAACCAGATGCTCGCAGCTATCGCGCTAACGCTGGCGACCGTGGTGCTGTTCAAGCTCAAGCGTGAAAAGATGGCTTGGGTAACGATCGTGCCGACTACATGGCTGTTGATCTGCACGTTGACGGCTGGCTATCAAAAGCTGTTCCATGCGAATCCGAAAATCGGCTTCCTCGCACATGCCAATAAATACAAGGCGGCGCTGGCCGACGGACAACTGCTGGCGCCAGCAAAATCCGTCGCGCAGATGAATCAGATCATCATCAACGATTATGTTGATGCGGCATTGGCGGCGATCTTCATGGCCGTGGTGCTGTCGATTCTGTTCTATGGATTCCGCGCGTGCCTGAAAGCCTTGCGTGATCAGAAACCGAGCTCGGTCGAATCTGAGAACGTGCGCCTCAATCCTGTTAGTGCTGTCGGTGCATAAAGGAAAAAACGATGTTTACTGATCTCGGCAAGTTGGGTGCTTACTTGGGGCAGACCGCCCGTTTGATGGTCGGCTTGCCGGATTACGATGTCTACCTTACGCATATGCAGACACAGCATCCTGACAAAACGGCGATGACTTATGAAGAGTTTTTCCGCGAGCGGCAGGATGCGCGTTATGGCGGGAATGGACGCATGAGCCGTTGCTGCTAATAAGAAGAAAATAAAAAAAGCCTGAAGTCGAAAGACTTCAGGCTTTTTCAATTCTGGTGCCGACTGCAGGACTTGAACCCGCCACCCCATGATTACAAATCATGTGCTCTACCAGATGAGCTAAGCCGGCTATTTATAAAACATGCGAATTATACGTTATTTGATGCGAGTGAGCCGAGGTGGCCCGCCCTTCTTTGGTGGTTGCGGATCTTCATCAGCGCTGTCAGCTTTGCTCGAAGGCTTTTCAGTAGCCGGTACGGCAGACAAGCCAGGCACAAGCCCGGGACGCTGGCTGCTGGCATCGACCCCTTTGATGGCAGCTTTTTTCTTGGCCTTGGGTTCTTTCGCTTCCTGATCACGGCTTACTTCAAACGCCATGCCCTGCCCGTTTTCACGCGCATAGATCGCGCTGACATTTTCAATAGGCACGACTATTTCGCGTGACACGCTACCGAAGCGCGCCTTGAAGTGAATGTAGTCATTGTCTATCTTCAAATGACCGGTCGCATCGAAACTGATGTTGAGTACGATCTCGCCGTTTTTGACGAATTCCATCGGCACACGCGTATTGTCATCAACCATGACAGCGATATACGGCGTATAGCCATTGTCGGTGCACCACTCGTAGAGGGCGCGCAGCAAATAAGGTTTGGTGGAGGTTTCAGACATGAGCGACGGAGCGTACCTTGATGGATTAATTTGCGCAGCGCTTGAGCGAAAATGGCTAAGCGCTGCATTAACGATCAGCGACGCATGACTTTTTCAGATGGGGTCAGCGCTTCGATGTAGGCCGGACGCGAGAAGATGCGCTCGGCGTATTTCATCAGTGGAGCGGCTGTCTTGGAAAGTTCCACGCCGTAGTGATCCAGACGCCAGAGTAACGGTGCAATTGCTACGTCGAGCATGGAAAATTCTTCGCCGAGCATGTATTTGTTTTTCAGGAACAGTGGTGCCAGCATGGTCAGGCGATCACGGATTTCCGAGCGCGCTTTCTCATGAATTTTTTCAGCGGAGCGCGATTTCTCGTTTTCCAGCGTATGCACGTGAACGAACAATTCTTTTTCGAAATTGAACAGCATCAGACGGGCACGAGCGCGCATCAGCGGATCGGCAGGCATCAGTTGCGGATGCGGAAAACGCTCATCGATGTATTCATTGATGATGTTTGACTCGTAGAGCACCAGGTCGCGCTCAACCAGAATAGGCACCTGGCCGTACGGGTTCATGGTCGAGATGTCTTCCGGCTTGTTGAACAGGTCCACATCGCGAATTTCAAAGTCCATGCCTTTTTCAAACAGGACAAGACGGCAGCGTTGGGAAAAGGGGCAGGTTGTGCCGGAGTAGAGGACCATCATTTTGTGCAGTTCCTTTAAAACAAAGAGGGTGAACTGAAATCGCTCACCCTTAGTACGAATAGCTGATTTTTACGCCGGGGTGCTTACGGTAGTTAACTCAATCATCAATCGATCAAACGGTCAGTAAGCAACCCGGCAAAAAACAAACTTGGCTTATTTGACTTCCTTCCAGTAGGACGCATTCAAACGCCAGGCCAGCAAGACCAGCAGGGACATGAACAACAGTACCCAGACGCCAAGTTGCTGACGCTTGTTCTTGATTGGCTCGCTCATCCAGCCCATGAAGGCGACCAGATCGGCGACGGCCGTGTCATATTCCTGCCCATTCAACTTACCGGCCTTGACCTGTTTGAAACCTTCAAACTTGTGAATGGTTTTGGTCGGGTCATGCGGATCTTTTTCTTCCACAAAGTTTGCTTCACGAATACCTTGCAGTTCCCACAGCACATGCGGCATGCCGACGTTCGGATATACCAGGTTGTTCCAGCCAGTCGGACGCGATTCATCCTTGTAGTAGGTGCGCAGATAGGTGTAGACCCAGTCAGCGCCCGGACCTTGGTCGGAGGACTTGGCACGAACGATCACGGACAAGTCCGGTGGCGACGCACCAAACCATTTTTTTGCATCCGCTGCACTCAGATTGGTCTTCATCAGATCACCTACTTTATCCGACGTGAAGAGCAGATTATCGCGGATCTGTTCTTCAGATAAACCGATATCGCGCAAACGGTTGTAGCGCATCAATGAAGCCGAATGGCAGTTCAGGCAATAGTTGACGAACAAACGTGCGCCATTTTGCAAGGCTGACAAATCGTGGCTACGGTCCGGCGCGTGATCGAGCGGATGACCGCCTTCGTTGGCCATTGCCAACGCAGGCAGCAAAGCAATCACCGCGAGCATTTTTTTCAACAGTTTCATTCTCGTTATCCTTTGCGGCTTAGTGCGGATGGAAGGTCACGCGATCCGGCACTTTTTTAAATGTGCCCATCGTGCTCCACCATGGCATCAACAAAAAGAAACCAAAGTAGATGAAGGTACAGATCTGCGCGACGAGTGTGCGCATGTCTGTAGGCGGCAAGATACCGAGGTAACCAAGGATCACGAAGGCAATGCCGAACACGACGTAGACTGTCTTGTGCCAATCAGGACGATAACGGATCGACCTGACTGGTGAATGATCGAGCCAAGGCAGGCCGGCCAGTATCAGTACGGACACGCCCATGAGCACAACGCCCCAGAATTTCGCGTCGAATATCAACATGCCGATGATGGCGACTACTGCAACACCGATGACGGCATTCTTCACCATACGAGCCAGCGACGAGCGCAGCACGATCAAGGCAGCGTAACCAACCACAGCCAGAATCAATGCCATCATGAACTGCGAGGTTGTCGCACGCAGGATCGAGTAGAACGGCGTGAAGTACCAGACTGGCGCAATGTGTGGCGGCGTCTTCAGCGAGTCAGCCGGGATGAAGTTGTTATATTCGAGGAAGTAGCCGCCCATTTCCGGCGCAAAGAATACGACTGCGCTGAAGATGGTCAGGAATACGGTCACGCCAAAAATATCCTTGGTGGTGTAGTAAGGATGCGATGGAATCGTATCGACACCATTGCCGTCAGGGCCAATGTTGTCTTTGACTTCAATGCCGTCTGGATTGTTCGAGCCCACTTCGTGCAGCGCGATCAGATGCGCAACGACCAGACCCAACAAGACCAGCGGAATGGCGATGACGTGAAACGCAAAAAAGCGATTCAGCGTAGCGTCGGAGACGACATAGTCACCACGAATCCACAACGACAGATCAGGACCAATGAACGGAATAGCACCGAACAAGTTAACGATTACCTGCGCGCCCCAATACGACATCTGGCCCCAAGGCAGCAGATACCCCATGAAGGCTTCGCCCATCAGGCACAGGAAAATCGCTACGCCAAACAGCCAGATCAGTTCGCGCGGCTTACGGTATGAGCCGTACAGCAGCGCACGGGTCATGTGCAGATAGATGACGATGAAGAACGCCGATGCGCCGGTCGAGTGCATGTAGCGCACCAGCCAGCCCCATGGCACTTCGCGCATGATGTATTCAACCGAAGCGAAAGCCAGATTGGCGTCCGGCTTGTAGTTCATTACCAGAAAAATGCCGGTAACAATCTGGATGACCAACACCAATGCAGCGAGCGAACCGAATATATAAAAGAAGTTGAAGTTCTTTGGAGCATGGTATTTGCCCCATTGATCATTCCACAGCTTGGTCAGCGGGAAGCGGTCATCAACCCAGCCCAATGCTTTTTGCGCCAGTGGCGCATCCGCAGGGAGTTTTGTCTCTTTAAATGCCATGATCAAGCCTCGCCTTTCTGGTCTTTGCCAATAACGATGCGGGTATCGCTGAGGTACATGTGACGCGGCACTTCAAGGTTGTCTGGTGCAGGCTTGTTCTTGAACACGCGACCCGCCAGATCAAAGGTGGAACCATGGCACGGGCAAAGGAATCCACCGGCCCAGTCGTTCGGCAGCGATGCTTGCGGGCCCGGCTGGAACTTGGTGCTTGGCGAGCAACCCAGATGGGTGCAGATACCAACGGCAACCAGAATTTCCGGCTTGATCGAGCGCTCTTCATTGCGTGCGTATTCAGGCGTCAACTCGTCTGGTTTACGCTCTGATTTCGGATCAGCCAACTCCGGATCTATTTTCTTCAGTCCAGCGACCATCTCTGGCGTGCGCTTGACAATCCAGACCGGCTTACCGCGCCACTCAACTGTTTTCATCTCGCCCGGCTTCAGGTCGGCAATATCAACTTCAACCGGCGCACCGGCTGCTTTCGCCCGCTCTGAAGGCTCAAACGTTGATACAAAAGCACCTGCCGCAGCCAGACCGGCCACGCCACCCGCAGCGCATGTTGCAACCAGCAAGCCACGACGGCCTGGGTCAACCTGCTTATCGTCACTCATAACGACCCCAATCAATGAAATTGCAAAACTTATACGGAACTTCCAGCAACCTTACATTATAGCGGAGGCAGTAACTCTTTTAAAGAAGTCGGCTTGGCAAAACACATATAAGACCGGCAAGGGGGTATGGATGAGGGTGAAAAAATGAATAATTCGACAATCAATTAGCGACAACAATAAACATTTGTCTTTTTTGACAATTTAATTAATCGGGTTTCAGCGGCTCGATATGCAGCAGCCCGCGACGCTGTGCCTCGAATACCGCTTCACCGCGCGAGTGAACAGACAGTTTGCCGTAAATATTTTTCACATGTGTCTGAACGGTGCCGACCGAGACACCGAGTGCGAGGGCGACTTTGGCATAACTGTCGCCACGCGCAATTAATTCAAGAATGGCATTTTCCCTGCGGGTCAGTGTTTGGTGAATATCGACTTCGTCCGGATTGGTGACGTGGGCGCCGGACTTGCGCATGCGCGCAAGTACCTTACGCGCTATCACGGGACTGATAGGCGAACCACCGGCGCGCAAATCCAGCAAGGCGCGCACGATGTCCATATGCCCGGCCTCTTTCAATACATAGCCGGCTGCGCCAGCTTCAATGCAGGCCAATACCTGCTCTTCATCGCTGGACATGGTGATGACCATAATGTCTGCATCCGGTAATAGACGCCGACACGCATAAATAATCGCCAGGCCTGAGCCATCAGGCAGACCAAGGTCGGTTAGCAGCAAATCAATCGCCCCTGATTTCAGCCACTCGAGTGCTTGCAGTACAGAGCCAAACGCAGCACACAAAGTGAGTGAAGGTTCGAGCTCGATGGCATTACATAAAAGACGGCGCGTAACGGCATCATCTTCCACAACCATAACGCGGGTGTGGTTGAGTGGCAGGTTTTGCAGCATGATGAGAATTCCAAAGTTAACTTCTGAATGCGAATGCAGTCGGTGTGCAGACAACCGACTTGGTTCCATATTCAGGCCAATTGAATGGCATTTGTTAATTGAATTCTCGCAGCTTCATCTGTGCGCAAAGAATGAATCGGGCAATACACTGCGCGACTTCAAGTATGTTGTTGATCTTTATGTGCAGCTTGAATATTAATCGCACTAATATCTAAACGGGATTCGGTATATCGATGAATTGGTGACGCAAGCCGAACTGCTGCGCCAAATGTTCACCGACAGCCTGCACACCGTAACGCTCCGTCGCGTGATGACCGCAAGCGAGATAGGCAACGCCAGACTCGCGCGCCAGATGAACGGTCTGCTCAGAAATCTCACCGCTTAAATACGTGTGCGCACCGGCCTCTATCGCATCGGCAAGGGACTGCTGCGCAGCACCAGTACACCAGGCGACAGGACCGATGGCTTGTGCAGGATCGCCAATCAACAGCGGCGCGCGCCCCATCACTTGCTCTATAAAGAGCGCCAGATCACCAACACAGGCAAGTGATGAAGTTGCGCTGCCAAGCCAGCCGAGATCTTGTTCACCGAAACGGCTGCTTGCAGACAAACCCAACAGTGCGCCGAGTTGCGCATTGTTGCCCATTACCGGGTGTGCATCGAGTGGCAAATGATACGCAAATAAATTAATGTCATGCGACAGCAAAAGTTTGAGCCGCCGCTGGCGCGGACCGATGACGCGCGGGTCTTCTCCGCGCCAGAAAAAACCATGGTGTACGAGCACCGCATCAGCACCGGCAGCATGCGCGGCCTCAAGCAGCGCAAGGCTGGCTGTCACACCGGTAACGAGATGGCGGATCTGTTGCCGCCCTTCGACCTGCAAGCCGTTTGGGCAATAATCACGAAAGCGGTTAATATCAAGAGCGGTGGCTAGATATTTTGCCAACGAATCCCTGTCTACTGATCTGTCATTCATATTCTTCTCGCTATGCGTCGTCTTTGGCTTTTATTTGCTCAAACTGTCACGGTAATCCTTGCCGTCTGGTTCATTGTAACGACCCTCAAGCCCGAATGGATTTCCCGTAACGCGCAAGACCTGCGGATTGAATCGCATTCGGTGCCCATACAGGAAGCAACAGGCTCTGCAGCGTCACAAAATTCTTATCGACAGGCTGCTGGCCGAGCGATGCCTTCGGTGGTGAATATTTTCACGACTAAGGAAGCTAAACAGAGACCACACCCGTTTAATGATGATCCGCTGTTCAAGCGTTTCTTTGGCGATGGGCTTGGCGCGCAAGACGAACGGCAGTTCAGTCTCGGCTCTGGCGTGATCGTCAGCACCGAAGGCTACATCCTGACTAATAATCATGTGATCGAAGCCGCGGATGAAATTGAAGTCGCGCTCGCAGATGGTCGCAAGGTGCCGGCAAAACTGGTCGGCACCGACCCTGAGACCGACCTCGCAGTCATCAAAATCAATTTAAAGAATCTGCCGGCCATCACTTTGGGCCAACTGGAAAACACGCAAGTCGGTGATGTTGTGCTCGCGATCGGCAATCCGTTCGGCGTTGGCCAAACGGTCACGATGGGCATTGTCTCTGCGCTGGGCCGCAATCATCTGGGCATTAACACCTTCGAGAATTTTATTCAGACCGATGCCGCCATCAACCCCGGCAATTCAGGTGGCGCACTGATCGACACGCATGGCAATCTGCTTGGCATTAACACCGCGATTTATTCCCGCAGTGGCGGCTCGCTGGGCATAGGCTTTGCGATTCCTTCGTCTACCGTCAAGACGGTGATGGAGGCTATTATCAAAAATGGCCAAGTGGTGCGCGGCTGGATCGGCGTCGAGCCGCAAGACATTACACCTGAACTAGCCGAGAACTTCAGACTCGAAAAAACGTCGGGCACCATCATCGCCGGCGTGCTCAAGGGCGGCCCGGCTGACAAGGCCGGCATCAAACCGGGCGATATTTTATTGTCTGTTGCGAATAAACCCGTCACCGATACGATTTCCATGCTGAACCTGATTGCGCAATTAACACCCGGCGAAAAAGTGCGGCTCAATGTGCTGCGCAAATCACGCGAACTGCCGCTCGACATCGTCGTGGGCAAACGGCCGCGTATGCCGCGGCCGCCAGAAGCCGACAGCGAATAATAAAATCATTCTTTAAAGAGCCTCATGCATCTGCGCGACCTGACTCAATTCCTGTACGAACTGGAGCAAAACAATAACCGCGCATGGTTCGTGATGAACAAGCCGCGCTACGATATTTTGCGTGCTGAATTTCTGGAACTGGTCGTCGAGCTGGTCGCCGGCATTACTAAATTTGATCCGGCGATGGAAGGCTGCAGCCCCAAGAAAGCGCTGTTTCGCATCAACCGTGATTTGCGCTTCCGTCCTGGTGGTGATCCGTACAAGACCACGTTTTCAGCAGCAATGACTGCCACCGGCCTGAAAAAACCCAGCGAAGGCGGCGGCCCGTTCTATTACTTTCAACTCAATGCACACGGTGAATTATTGACCGCAGGCGGCGAGTACATGCCGCCCGCGAGCAGGCTGCGCGAGATACGGCAGCATATCGTGGCAGACCCGAAAGGTTTGAACGCGTTATTGAAAGACAAGGGACTGCAAACCGTCTTTGGCGGTCTGCATCAAGAAGACAAGCTGGTGCGCCCACCGAAAGGCTTTGAGGCCGACGAGCCGCATATCGAGCAGCTGAAACTGAAAAGTTTTGTTGCGCGCAAAAGAATCAGCACTACCAAAATCATCGGGCCTGATTTGCCGGCGCTGATACTGGCAGATTTCAAGGTGGCGCAGTCACTGGTCAAATGGCTGCGTGCGGCGGGCACAGTCAGCGCCTGATCACTCCTAGTCAGCGACTGATCAAGTCGCCTCTTCCGGCGCCTGCGTGGCTTTGACAAACAGCGGCGCGACCAGAATGCCAACTTCATAAAGCAGGCATAACGGAATGGCGAGGAAGAGCTGGCTCATGATATCGGGTGGTGTGACTACAGCGGCAATGACGAATGCGCCCACAATCACATACGACCGGATTGCCTTCAATTTTTCTACCGTTACCAGTCCCATGCGGACCAGCACCACCACCACCACCGGCACCTCAAAAGTCAGGCCAAAGGCCAGACACATGGTCATGACGAAATCAAAATAGTTTTCAATATCGGGCGCGACTGAAATCGACTTCGGCGCAAAATCATTGATGAACTTGAAGACCGTACCAAAGACAAAGAAATAACAAAACGCGACGCCGGCAATGAACAGCAGCGACGACGAAATGACCAGCGGCGCGATCAGTCTTTTTTCATGCGTATAAAGGCCAGGCGCGACGAATGCCCACAACTGATACAAGACCCATGGCAAAGAGATGATCACAGCCAGCATCATCGTCACTTTCATCGGCACCATGAACGGCGTGATGACGCCAGTGGCGATCATTTTTGAGCCTTCTGGCAATGCATGCATCATGGGCTGCGCCACGAAATCATAGACAGCGCTGGCGCCGGGCCAGATCGCAAACAGCACGATAAATACGGCTGCAACGACTACAGAGGCTCGCACCAGCCGTGTGCGCAGCTCGATCAAATGCGAAATGAAGGTTTCCTGCATGCCTGGCTGATTGTCGTCTGACATTTAGTTGAAGAAGCTGACTGACTTGCTGAGGGGCCGATAGCGTGCCACGCGGGCTGCACCGGACATGACATGCGTCTTGCGTCCATTCTGGCGCTTGAACCACATCGGCAAAGACGAATTGTGCGCAAGTTTCTTCTTGCGGAAATTGCGGTTTTTGTTGGCCAGTTCATGCGCACTAGGCGTATGCGACCAGCTATTCGGAGGAGAGTAAGAATCGTTGGCTTCGCTGATGGCTTCGTTCAGGCTCTGCTCGGCTTCAGCGATATCTTCGGTCAGGGTCTTGTTGACCGTCGCCGCCGCGTCACGGATATTTTCCTGCATCTTGCGCAGGTCATCCATCTGCATTTCGCGGTTGACTTCGGCCTTGACGCTACTGATGTAGCGTTGCGCACGCCCGTAGAGCGTTCCCACCATGCGGGCGACCGCAGGCAGTTTCTCGGGGCCGATCACGACGAGCGCGACAGCACCGATGAGCGCGATTTTTGTGAGACCAAGATCAATCATGGGGACGGAGAGTCAGAAGCGAATAGAAACGCTCAAAAGCGCTCAACAAGCAGGCGGGCGCAGGTTGCACACGCCCAGCTTGTTTCGTTCTTAGCTCTTGGATTTTTCCTTGGCTTCGACGTCGATGGTGGACTTGTCTGCAACCTTGGCGGTGTCAGCAGGCTTGTCTTCTTCGGCGCCCTTGATGCCGTCTTTGAAACCTTTGACTGCTTTGCCGAGATCACCACCGATATTGCCCAGCTTTTTGGTGCCGAACACCAGCATGACGATGACCAGTACGATAACCCAGTGCCAAATACTGAATGAACCCATTATTTTCTCCTAGCAGAACCCGCAGGTTCAAAATTCATAAAATCTGCTGACCAGCTTATCGCTGACCGCGCCATGGTCGCGGACCACCCATCACATGGAGGTGCAGATGGTACACCTCTTGGCCGCCATCCGGTCCTGTATTAAACAGCGCCTTGAAACCGCCGCTGGGCTCGCCTTCTGCCGCTGCAGTAAAACCGCAGCCAAGTTCTTGCGCCAGTTTTGGAGCCAACAGCATCATTTTACCCAACAAAGCCGAGTGATTATCACTGCTATCGGCCAAGGTCGGGATATGTTCACGCGGCACGATCAGGAAATGCACGGGTGCAGCCGGATTGATATCGTGAAAAGCGATCATGTCCTGGTCTTCATAGACCAGCTTGGCCGGAATTTTGCCAGCCGCTATCTTGCAAAAAATGCAGTTATCCAAAAGCTGTCTCCTACGGTTTGATTTTATTTACGAGCTTGTATTTTATTTGCGGCCTTCTGCCTGCTCGCGTTCTTTCAGCTTGCGGTTGGCCATTTCTTCTATACCTGACAAGCCTTCGCGGCGGGCCAGTTCATCGAGCACTTGCTGCGGCGTGAGGTCGAAGCGCGCCAGCATGATGAGCGAATGAAACCACAGGTCGGCGCATTCATAGACCAGCTTGGCAGGGTCGGCGCCGGCGCGTACGTCCTTGGCGGCCATGACAGTCTCGGTGGCTTCTTCACCGATTTTTTTCAGGATCGCGTCGTCGCCCTTAGAAAAAAGGCGCGACACATACGATTTTTCCGGGTCGCCACCGGCTTCAGGCTTGCGCGATGCGATGACTTCAGCCAGACGTAGCAGGATATCGCTCATATTATTTGTAGATGTGGTCCGGATTTTTCAGCACAGGATCGACTGCCAGCCAGTCGGGTTCGCCGTCATTGTCGCTTAATTTCTGGAAGAAACACGAATGACGTCCCGTGTGGCAGGCAAGGTCGCCAACCTGCTCGATTTTAAGCAGCACCACGTCTTCGTCGCAGTCGAGGCGAATTTCGCGCACGATCTGGAAGTGGCCGGACTCTTCGCCCTTGTGCCAGAGTTTTTTACGCGAGCGGCTCCAGTAGACAGCCTGTCCCAATTCGAGAGTACGCGCCAATGCGTCGCGGTTCATCCATGCAAACATCAACACATCGTTGCTGCCAACTTCTTGCGCGATGACGGGCACTAGTCCCTGCTCGTCCCATTTGATTTTACTGAGCCACTTCGTTTTTGTACTCATGCCAGTCTCATCGGTATGTCTTGCGCGGCCATGAATTGTTTGGCTTCCTGCACGGTGTGATGGCCGTAATGAAAAATACTGGCAGCCAGCACGGCATCGGCATGGCCGAGCTTGATGCCATCGGCCAGGTCTTGCAAACCGCCGACGCCGCCGGATGCAATGACAGGGATTGATACGGCATCGGACACGGCGCGCGTCAGATCCAGATCAAAACCGGAACGGGTGCCGTCGCGGTCCATGCTGGTCAGCAGGATTTCACCAGCGCCCAGCGTTTGCATTTTCTGCGCCCACTCCACGGCATTGAGGCCGGTAGCGCGACGGCCGCCGTGCGTGAAAACTTCCCAGTGACCGGACTCGCCGCGTTTGGCGTCGATAGCGACGACGATGCATTGCGAGCCGTATTTGCCGGCTGCATCGGCGACGAGCTGCGGGTTGGTAATGGCCGAGGTGTTGATGCTGACTTTGTCAGCGCCAGCGTTGAGCAAGCGGCGCACGTCGTCGACGACGCGCACGCCACCACCTACGGTCAGCGGAATGAAGACTTGTGAAGCGACGGCTTCGATGATGTGCAAAATCAGGTCGCGCTCATCAGACGAAGCGGTAATGTCGAGAAAGGTCAGCTCGTCGGCGCCTTGTTCGTCATAGCGTCTGGCTATTTCGACGGGATCGCCGGCATCGCGCAATTCGAGAAAGTTAATGCCTTTGACGACCCGCCCTGCGGTGACATCCATGCAGGGGATGATGCGCTTTGCCAGTGTCATGGATCAGTCTTCGTCTTCTTCAAGATCACCGCTCAATTCGTCGGCGCGCTCTTGCGCCGAGCGCAATTCCAGCGTGCCTTCATAGATGGAGCGGCCGCAGATGACGCCTTCAATGCCTTCATCCTGCACCGCGCACAGGGCTTCAACGTCCTTGATGGTGTGGACGCCGCCGGAAGCGATGACGGGTATCGTCATGCTCTGCGCGAGCTTGACAGTGGCTTCGATGTTAACGCCCTTCATCATGCCGTCACGGCCGATGTCGGTATAGACAATCGCTTCGCAGCCATAGTCTTCAAATTTTTTCGCGAGGTCGATGACTTCATGGCCGGACAGCTTGCTCCAGCCGTCAGTGGCGACCTTACCTTCTTTGGCATCGAGTCCGACGATGATCTGGCCGGGAAACGCGCTGCAGGCATCATGCAAAAAGCCCGGGCTTTTGACGGCCGCAGTGCCGATGATGATGTAGGACAGGCCGTCATCGAGATAGCGTTCGATGGTGTCGAGGTCGCGGATGCCGCCGCCGAGCTGCACCGGAATTTCGTCGATATTGTTTTCCAGCGCGTACGCGCGCACAGCAGCGATGATGGCTTTGACGGCGGCCTCGTTCTTTGGCTTGCCGGCAAAGGCACCGTTCAAATCGACCAGATGCAGGCGTCGCGCACCTTGCGCCAGCCAGTGGCGGGCCATTTGGCCGGGATCTTCGGAAAAGACGGTGGCCTGTTCCATGTCGCCTTGCTTCAAGCGAACGCAATGGCCATCTTTCAGATCAATAGCAGGTATGAGCAGCATGGCTACGGAAGTAAAAAGTGAATGGGTTGAATAAAAAAATCAGCATTGGCAGCATTTGAAACGGACAAGCATCAAATCAAGGATTCCAATGTACAAAATTTTTGTAGAGCTGCAAACCGGCAGCAGCGCTTTTTTCCGGATGAAACTGCGTCGCAAAGATATTATCGCGTCCTGCAGCGCAGCAAAACGGCTTGCCGTAGTTCGTTTCAGCCAGTGCGTGAGCCGGATTGTCCGGTACTGCATAGTAGCTGTGCACGAAATAAAAATAGCTTTGGTCGGCAACCCCGTCCCACATCGCATGGGTGCTGAGCTGCCTGACCTGATTCCAGCCCATCTGCGGCACTTTGAAGCGCGAGCCGTCTTGCTGAACCTGGTCTTGCAAATCAAAGCGCACAACCTTGCCCGGCATCAGGCCCAGACAGGCGGCGTCGCCCTCTGCACTTGAATCAAACAGCATCTGTTCGCCAACACACACCCCGAACAAGGGTTTGTTGCGTGCTGCTTCCATCACTGCCTCCAGCAGACCGGATTCGCGCAATGAGCGCATGCAATCGGGCATCGCACCCTGCCCCGGCAACACGATGCGATCTGCGTTACGGATATCGTCGGGTTCGCCAGAAATGCGAACTTCGGCTTCAGGCGCCACATGCATTAAGGCCTGCGCTACCGAGCGCAGGTTCCCCATACCGTAATCAACTACCAGGATTTTGTTCATGAAAAAGATCAACCTTCACCGCAAACGGCAAAGAATCAGAGACTGCCTTTGGTCGATGGAATGGTGCCGGCAGCGCGTGCATCCTGTTCAGCTGCCATGCGCAGCGCACGGCCAAAAGCCTTGAACACGGTTTCGCACTGATGGTGTGCATTTTCGCCACGCAGGTTGTCGATGTGCATACTGACCAGTGCGTGGTTGACGAAGCCCTGGAAAAATTCATGCGTGAGGTCGACGTCAAATGAACCAATCATCGAGCGCTTGAATGGCACGTGAAATTCGAGGCCAGGACGACCGGAGAAATCAATCACCACGCGCGACAGCGCTTCGTCCAGCGGCACATACGCGTGGCCGTAACGACGGATGCCTTTCTTGTCGCCCATAGCCTTGGCAAAGGCCTGCCCGAGGGTGATGCCGACGTCTTCCACCGTGTGATGAGCGTCAATATGCAAGTCGCCTTTGGCCGAAATGTCGAGATCGATCAGTCCGTGTCGTGCAATCTGGTCCAGCATGTGGTCGAGGAACGGCACGCCGGTATCGAGCTTTTGCACGCCGGTGCCGTCGATATTGATCGCGACCCGGATCTGGGTTTCGTTGGTGTCGCGAACGACTTCTGCTTTGCGTGGCATGGACATGATGATGGATTCTTCAGGACTGCAGGCTGGAAGCCAGCGCTGCTTCAAATTGCGCATTTTCAGCTGGAGTGCTTACGGTAATGCGCAGGCAATTATCCAGCAATGGGTGCATTTTACCGACATTTTTTACCAGCACCTTGTGCGCCAGCAGCCGCTCGAAAACGGCGCTGCCGGAAAGACCGGCCCCTGCTATGCGAATCAGGATGAAATTGGCGGCCGAAGTAAACACTTCCACCGCTGGCATCGACGCCAGCGCCACAGCCATGCGGCTGCGTTCAGCGCGAATTGCGGCGGCCTGCACGTCGAGCACATCGCTGTGCTCGAGCACGAATTCGGCCGTCGCCTGCGTCAGCACATTGATGTTGTACGGCGGACGCACCTTGTCGAATTCGTTGAGCAAAGCACGGGACGCCGCCATGTAGCCGAGCCGTATGCCGGCCAGCCCGAGCTTGGAGACGGTGCGCATGACGAGCAGATTCGGAAACTCGGCCAGCCGCGACATGAAACTGGTGCCGGCGAACGGCTGATAGGCTTCATCGACAATGACAACGCCGGTGTCACCGACTGCGTGCAGGATGGCGACCATGGCGTCAGCATCGAACAGATTGCCGGTCGGGTTGTTCGGGTAAGCCAGATAGGTAATGGCCGGCTTATGTGTCTCGATGGCTGCCAGCATTGCCGGCAAGTCCAGCGTGAAGTCAGCTTTGAGCGGTACGCCGACAAATTCAAGACCGGCGAATTGCGCCGACATCGCGTACATGACAAAACCGGGCAGCGGCGCGAGCACCTTGGCGCCGGGCTTGGCACAGGCTACCGAGACGATGGAGATCAGTTCGTCGGAGCCATTGCCGAGCACGACATCAAAACCGGCCGGCACGCCGAGCTTGGCGCAGATTGCCGCTTTGAGTTCAGTGTAGGACGGTACCGGATAGCGGTTTAGCGCGACTTTGGCGAGCCGCTCTCCCAGCTCTGCCTGCAATGCAGGCGGCAGCGTGTACGGGTTTTCCATTGCGTCGAGTTTGACGAAGCCGGCTGCGTCCTGCACATGGTAGGCCGACAGCGCGCGCACGTCGGCGCGGATGATATTGTCAATCAGGGAGTCAATCAGGGACATTGTTTACTTTTCACCCGTCAATCTGTATTCAGCCGAGCGCGCATGCGCCTGCAGGCCTTCGCCATAGGCGAGTTCGGCGGCGATCTTCCCCAGCGTTTGTGCGCCGGCCTGACTGACGTGAATGATGGACGAGCGCTTCTGGAAATCATAGACACCGAGCGGCGATGAAAAACGCGCAGTGCGCGAAGTCGGCAAGACGTGATTCGGGCCGGCGCAATAGTCGCCCAGCGATTCGGATGAATAACGACCCAAGAACATCGCGCCAGCATGGCGAATTTTGTCAGCCCACTGCTGCGGATTGTCTGCAGAGATTTCCAAATGCTCGGCCGCGATCTGGTTGGCGATGTCGCAGGCTTCATCCATGTCGCGCACCTTGACCAGTGCGCCGCGATTGGTCAGCGACGTGCGAATCACGTCCTTGCGCGGCATGTCGTCAATTAATGCATTGATGCTGTCTTGCACGCGCGCCAGATACGCCGCATCGGGACACAGCAAAATGGATTGCGCCAGTTCGTCATGCTCGGCTTGCGAAAACAGATCCATCGCGACCCAGTCGGGATTGGTGCTGCCGTCGGCAATCACCAGAATTTCAGAGGGGCCGGCAATCATGTCGATGCCAACGGTGCCGAAAACGCGGCGCTTGGCAGCGGCCACATAGGCGTTGCCGGGGCCGACAATCTTGTCGACTTGCGGAATCGTTGCGGTGCCGTAGGCGAGCGCAGCAACAGCTTGCGCACCGCCGATGGTAAAGACGCGGTCCACACCGGCAATGGCGGCAGCGGCCAGCACCAGCGGATTTTTGACGCCGTCTGGCGTTGGCACGACCATGATGATCTCGGCCACACCGGCAACCTTGGCCGGTATCGCATTCATCAGCACCGAGGACGGATAGGCCGCCTTGCCGCCGGGGACGTAGATGCCGACACGATCCAGCGGCGTGACCTTTTGCCCCAGCACGGTGCCGTCAGCTTCGGTAAACGTAAAACCATCGGAGCCGCATTCACGCTTCTGACGTTCGTGATATGAACGCACGCGGTCGGCTGCTGCCTGCAAAGCGGCGCGGCGCACAGGCGCGAGCGATGCGAGTGCGGCTTGCAATTCTGCCTGCGGAATTTCCAGCGCGGCCATGCCGTCTGCGCTCAGACGGTCAAACTTGTTTGTGTAGTCCAGCACAGCGGCGTCGCCACGTGCCTTGACGTCGGCCAGTATGCCGGCGGCAGCGCGATCAATCGCGTCGTCCTCTGATGCTTCAAAAGCGAGCACGGCCATCAGCTGTGCAGTGAAGTCTGCGTCTGTGGAATCGAGCTGGCGAATGGTGACGGTAGTGGCTGACATAGTCATTTGTTTGCGTTTATTTTGTGCGCTGTGACGCTTGAGCCAAGCTGTCGAGTATGGGTTGCAGTTTTTCGCGCTTCAATTTTAGCGCGGCCTGATTAACCACGAGGCGTGACGAAATATCCATGATGTGTTCGACTTCAACCAGATGGTTGGCGCGCAGCGTGCTGCCGGTAGACACCAGGTCAACAATCGCGTCGGCCAGCCCGACGAGCGGGCCCAGCTCCATCGAACCATACAGTTTGATCAGGTCAACGTGTACACCCTTGGCGGCGAAGTGCTGACGCGCGACTTGCACGTACTTGGTCACGACGCGCAGTCGTGCGCCCTGTCTTACAGCGTTGGCGTAGTCAAAATCCTTGTGTACGGCTACCGACATCCGGCACTTGGCGATTTCGAGATCGATAGGCTGGTACAGCCCTTCGCCGCCATGCTCAAGCAGCACGTCTTTGCCGGCCACGCCAAAATCCGCCGCGCCGTATTGCACATAGGTCGGCACATCCGACGCGCGCACGATGATGACTTGCACTTGCGGGTCGTTGGTCTGCAAGATCAGCTTGCGCGATTTTTCTGGATCTTCGGACACCACAATGCCGGCCGCTTCCAGCAGCGGCAGAGTCTCTTCGAAGATGCGGCCCTTGGACAGGGCAAGCGTGAGTTTCTGATCCATTATTTGATTCTTTGTATGTCCGCGCCTACCGCCGACAATTTGGCTTCCATCCGGTCGTAGCCACGATCGAGATGATAAATACGGTCAATCACGGTCTGCCCGACCGCTGCCAGTCCCGCAATGACGAGCGAGGCCGAAGCACGCAGGTCCGTTGCCATCACGGGCGCGCCGATCAGGCCGGCCACGCCTTGAATGCTGGCGGTATGACCATCGATCTCGATCCTGGCGCCTAAACGATTCAGTTCCTGCACATGCATAAAACGGTTTTCGAAAATTGTCTCGGTGACGCGGCTGTTGCCTTCTGCAATGCAGTTGAGCGCCATGAACTGCGCCTGCATGTCAGTCGGAAAACCCGGGTATTCGGTAGTGCGAAAGTTGACTGGCTTGGCACGACCGGCCATCTGCACGCGGATCCAGTCGTCGCCGGCCGTCAGGATGGCGCCTGCTTCACGCAACTTGTCGAGCGCGACGTCGAGAATATCGGTGCGCGTGTTTTTCAGCACCACGTCGCCGCCTGTCGCCGCCACCGCGCACAGGAAGGTGCCGGTCTCGATGCGGTCGGCAATCACGCTGTGTGCAGCGCCATGCAGGGCCGGCACGCCGGCAATGCGCAGGCGGTCGCTGCCTATGCCGTCAATTTGCGCGCCCATGGCGACGAGCAGATTGGCGAGGTCGGTGACTTCCGGTTCGCGTGCAGCATTTTCCAGAATGGTTTCGCCGTCAGCGAGGGTTGCAGCCATCAGCAGGTTTTCGGTGCCGGTGACGGTGATCATGTCGGTGACGATGCGGGTGCCCTTGAGCTTTTTGGCACGCGCGTAAATGTAGCCGCCTTCGATTTTGATGTCGGCACCCATCGCCTGCAAGCCCTTGATGTGCTGGTCTACCGGACGTGAACCAATGGCGCAACCGCCGGGCAGCGAGACCTTCGCTTCACCGAAGCGCGCCAGCAGCGGGCCGAGCACCAGTATCGATGCGCGCATGGTCTTGACCAGTTCGTACGGCGCTTCCAGCTGATCGACATTACGACCGCACAGCTCGAGCACGTCGCCCTTGTCTTCGATAGACAAACCCATCTGGCGCAGCAGCTTTTGCATCGTTGCCACGTCTTGCAGCTTCGGCACATTCGACAGCGCCAGCGTATCAGCCGTCAGCAGGCCTGCGCACAAAATAGGCAGCGCCGCGTTCTTGGCGCCGGAAATCGTGATCTCGCCGGCCAGCCGCTTACCGCCGGTGATGAGTAGCTTGTCCATCAGGCTTGATATTCTTCAGGGGTCAGAGTTTTCATAGACAGCGCATGAATTTCTTCACGCATGCGGTCGCCTAATGCAGCGTAGACGATTTGATGACGCTGGATCAGGCGCTTGCCGGTAAACGCAGGCGAGACAATCAACGCGCTGAAGTGCTGGCCGTCACCTTCGACTTCGAGGTGGGAGCAATCCAGATTGGTCGCGATGTAATTCTTGATCAGTTCAGGGGTAGGCAGCACGGGTGACCTTTGTTGAAATTGCTACGGAGACTAGATTACTTTATCAATGACGGAGTTTGTAGCCGCGCTTGAGCATCCTGACAGCAACCGTTGCCAGCACGACGAGGAATACGGCGACGATCGTCAGACTGATTTCGGGCGGCACATCAGACTTGCCGAAAAACCCGTAACGGAAACCGTCAATCATATAAAAAAACGGGTTCACATGCGACACCGCTTGCCAAAACGCCGGCAACGAATGTATCGAATAAAACACGCCAGCCAGAAAGGTCGCCGGCACGATCAGGAAATTCTGAAAGGCTGCCATCTGGTCAAATTTATCGGCCCAGATTCCAGCGATCAATCCCATGGTGCCAAGAATGGCGGCGCCCATCAGCGCAAACGAAATAATCCACAACGGTGACACAAACGATAGCTTGGCAAACCAGACGGTGATGATGAAGACACCGGCACCGACAGCCAGCCCGCGCACCATCGCAGCCAGCACATAGGCGCCAAACAATTCCCAATGCGACAGCGGTGTCAGCAACACGAATACCATGTTGCCGGAAATTTTGGATTGAATCATTGACGATGACGCATTTGCAAACGCATTTTGCAAGATGGTCATCATGACCAGCCCTGGCACCAGAAAGGCCGTGTAGGAAACGCCATTCAATGCTTGCACATGTTCTTCCAACACATGGCCGAAAATCAGCAGGTAGAGCATCGCCGTGACGATAGGCGCGGTCAGAGTTTGCGTGGCGACTTTCCAGAAGCGCAGGATTTCTTTGTAGAACAGGGTTTTAAAGCCAATCATTTCGCGCCACCCATGATCTGTATAAAGACATCTTCAAGGTCGGCCTGATGCAGTTGCATGTCGTCGATGACAGCGCCTGCCTCACGCAAGCTGCGCAAAATAGGTTCGACTTCGGCGTAGTCATTGACGCGCAGCGTGAAGGGCTGCCCGGGCTGCAGTTCATCCGGATGGGACAGCAAAGGAATCAGGTTCGCCGGTAGTGCGCCGCGAGCTAAGCGAAGTACCAGTTGCGAACCGGAGATGCCCTTGATCAGCGCTGCGGTCGAATCGAGCGCAACGACCTGCCCTGCTTTCAGCATCGCGACGCGGTTGCATAGTGCCTGCGCCTCTTCCAGATAATGCGTGGTCAGCACGACGGTATGACCTTCGCGGTTCAGGCTCGCAATGAATTTCCAGAGTGTCTGACGCAATTCAACGTCCACACCGGCAGTCGGCTCATCGAGCATGATGACAGGCGGCTTGTGCACAAGCGCCTGCGCAACCAGCACGCGACGCTTCATGCCGCCGGACAGCGCGCGCATGTTTGCATCAGCCTTGCTGGTCAGATCGAGGTGATGCATGACTTCATCAATCCACGCGTCATTGTTTTTCAGGCCGAAATAGCCGGACTGCATGCGCAGGGTTTCACGCACCGTGAAAAACGGATCGAAGACCAGCTCTTGCGGCACCACACCTAGCAGCTTGCGCGCCTGACGGTAATCGGTGACCACGTCATTGCCATGGATGGATACCACGCCGGAATCGGCACGCGACAAACCGGCAATGATGGAAATGAGCGTGGTCTTGCCGGCACCGTTAGGGCCGAGCAGGCCGAAAAATTCGCCTTCTTGAATAGACAGCGACACACCACCCAATGCTTGCAGGGAGCCGTAGCGCTTCTTGATATTACTGATCTGGATGGCGACCATGAATAGAGGTGAAATACGAAAACACGAACATGTCGAAATAGACGGCATTGCGCATGAATGCGCAAAGTCTTTGATTATAGGGGATTTCCAGCTTGCAACTGCGGAGTGGAACGGCAGAACGGCAGAATTGCTGGCACTGCCTGCTATGACGCTTCGGAAAGCAGCAGATCAGCCCCGTAAAGTTGCGCAAGACTTTTCAGGCTGGCCGGCACTTGCGTGAACTGCAGTTGCGAACCCTTGGCCTGCGCAGCGCGCTGCCACGCGACGAGGGTGGCTACGGCAGCAGAGTCCAGAGCAGTAAGGCTACCCAGATCAATGCTGGTCTGGCCTGACGCAATGGCCGCCAGGCCCTGCTGCAAAGCAGGGCCTGCATCGAGCATGGTCAGGGAATGCGGGCTAAAGGTCACGGCGGGCTTTACAGCTTGGGCGGTTTGGCCGGCGCTGCGGCCAGACGCTTGTTGCGCTCTGCGAGAGTTTTGATCAGGCCGTCTATGCCGTTCTTGCCTATCTCGGAAGCGAAGCTGCCCTTGTAGGTCTCGACCAGCCACGCGCCAAGGATATTGACGTCATAGATCTTCCAGCCAGCCGGTGTTTTTTCCAGACGGTAGTTCAACTGTATAGGCTCGCCGCGCGGCTGCAAGACCATTGAACGCACTTCAACATCGTCTTCCTTGACGTTGCCGCGCATAGGCTTGAAGTCCAGCTTCTGGTTGCGGATTTGCGTGACGGCGCCAGCATAGGTATAAATCAGCAGCGAACGGAATTCGACAGTCAGCGCCGCTTGCTGCTCGGGTGAAGCCTCGCGCCAGAAGCGGCCGGCTGCCATCGAGGTCATGCGCTCAAAGTCGACGTGCGGAATAACTTTGGCCTGCACCACTTCCATGATGCGCTGCTGATTGCCGGCCTGAACCTGCTTGTCAGTCTTGGCAATATCGAGGACTTCCTGACTGACCCGCTTGATGAGAACATCGGGCGCCTCAACATCGGCGGCATGCGCTGCACCTGTAAATAAAACGCCAGCAGCGGCCACTTGGGTAAACAGGACAAACAGATTTTTCAATATTTTCATGAGATTTCAACAAACAAAAAAGTTAGCTGGCAATACAAAGATGATAAGCAATGCAAGCAAAACTATCGCGACAGAATCAACTTGTTACAAACTTGGCAGCAAGCCCTTATTCGCTATCTTATTCGCCATCCTTGATGCGGCTTTGCCGACGCTGCAAATAGGCGTCGCGCGTGAATTCATAGGGGTCCAGCGCTGCGCCGTCCAGAATACTACTCGTGCCTAAGAGCGCTGCGCGGTCATCCACCAGACGCAGGACGCGTGCCACATTGCGGCTAGGTATATGATTTAGCTGCACCACCGGATCAGCGGCCAGATCAACCGGTTTCGCCAGACTGTCGCGAAGCGTGCTCGAACCAAATATTGGCAGCACCACATAAGGGCCCGATTTTACGCCCCAAACTGCCAGAGTCTGGCCGAAATCTTCTTCATGTTTGGGCAAGCCGGCAGGTGTGCAAATATCGATCAGGCCGGCAAGGCCAAAAGTCGAATTGAAGATCACCCGCATTGCATCGGTGGTCGCTTCACGCGGCTTGCCTTGCAAAAAATTATTTACAGCAGTCCAGACGTCACCGATATTGCCGAAAAAATTACCGACCATGGTCTGAAAAAAAGGCGGCAGGATGTCAGAGTAGACAGTTGCAGCCGGCTTCAGAATAGCGTTATCGACCCCTTGGTTGAAGCTATACATAGAGCGGTTATAGCGCTCGAATGGATCACGATTGTCTGTTGTTGCGCCAGGCGCCGTTGCGCAACCGGCGGCCGCGGCCGTAACCATCACTACGCAGCACCATCGCACTGTCATTCTGGTAAATATTTTTATGCTTTTCATTTCTTTTCCTCGCCACTCGTTTCGGCGGTCTTACTAAACAAAAATTGACTGATCAAATTTTCCAGCACAATTGCGGACTGCGTACTTTTGATGCGGCCACCGTCATTAAAATTCTTGATATCGCCGCCAGGTTCCAGCCCAATATACTGTTCGCCCAACAAACCCGACGTTAGTATCTTTGCAGAGCTGTCGCTTGGAAACTGGTATTCACCTTGCAGACGCAAAGTCACTAATGCCTGGAAATTCTTGTCATCAAAGCTGATGCGCTCTACCCGTCCGACAACCACCCCGGCGCTCTTGACCGGCGCGCGCGGCTTCAAGCCGCCAATATTGTCAAAGCGCGCCATTAGCGTATAGCTGGGCCCGAAAGACAACGAACTCATATTGCCGGCTTTAAGCGCAAGAAACATCAGCGCAATCGCACCCAGCAGCACAAACAGCCCGACCCATACATCCAGAGATTTACGTTGCATATCCATTACCTCAATTCAATCTAAAAACCTATCCCGCTAGGCTGATGGCAAGGCGGCAGCACCGCAGACAGTACGACTAGTACGGCAAGGAGCTGTCAACGCTGCCAGCGGCCTAGCGGGATAGGTTTTAAGCATCACTGCGCAAACATTAATGCAGTCAGCAGGAAATCCAGCCACAGCACCATCAGCGAACCCATCACCACAGTGCGCGTAGTTGCACGGGCTACGCCTTCTGGCGTCGGCGCGGCGCGATAGCCCTGATACAGCGCGATGAAAGTCACCGCAATGCCGAAGACAAAGCTCTTCACGACGCCATTGAACACATCTTTCCAGACGTCGACGCCGCCCTGCATTTGCGACCAGAACGCGCCTTCATCCACGCCTATGAGTTTGACGCCCACAATATAACCACCGAGCACGCCGACTGCTGAAAAAATGGCGGCTAGTACCGGCATGGCAATCACGCCAGCCCAGAAGCGGGGTGCCAGTACGCGCTGCAGCGGATCTACCGCCATCATTTCCATTGCAGCCAATTGCTCGCCCGCTTTCATCAGACCGATCTCTGCTGTCAGCGAGGTACCCGCACGACCAGCAAATAACAGTGCCGTGACCACCGGCCCCAACTCGCGCGTGAGCGACAACGCGACCAGTAAGCCCAGTGCCTGCTCGGAGCCATATTTGTTGAGCGTGTAATAGCCTTGCAAGCCGAGCACGAAACCGACAAACAGACCAGAGACGGCAATGATCACCAGCGAATAATTGCCAATAAAATGCACCTGATCCGTAATCAGCCGCGGCCTGCGCCACAAGCCTTTCGAACCTGCCATCAACGCAAAAAACGTGCGGGTTGCCACGCCGAGATCACCGAGCATGATGCGCACGCTGTGACCAATAGTAGCCAGCATGGAGGCGATCATGTGCGCTCCTTAAGGCCGAGCTGCTCAGCCAGCGAGCGGCCCGGATAATGAAAAGGCACCGGCCCGTCTGCTTCAGCGTGCACGAACTGTTTCACATACGGGTCATCCGACGTCCTCATTTGCTGCGGCGTACCGTGTGCGACGATACGGCCTTGCGACAAAAAGTAGACGTAGTCGGCAATCAGGAACGACTCATTCACATCATGCGACACCAGAATTGAAGTCGAACCCAGCGCATCATTGAGCTTGCGGATCAGATTGGCGGTGACGCCCATCGAGATCGGATCGAGTCCTGCAAATGGTTCGTCATACATGACCAGTTGCGGATCGAGTGCCACCGCACGCGCGAGCGCCACACGGCGCGCCATGCCGCCGGAAATTTCGGCCGGCTTTAATGCAGCCGCATTCGACAGACCTACTGCATGCAGCTTCATCAGCACCAGATCGTGAATCATCGATTCCGGAAGACGTGTATGTTCGCGCAAAGGGAAAGCGACGTTGTCGAATACGGTTAAATCAGTGAACAGCGCGCCGTGCTGAAACAGCATGCCCATCTTGCGACGCATTAGGTAGAGCTCGCGCAAGGCCATGGTGCCGACTTCTTCACCGTTGACTTGCACACTGCCTTGCTGCACGCGCAACTGCCCGCCAATGAGGCGCAAGACAGTGGTTTTACCGGAACCCGAACCACCCATAACAGCGATGACTTTCCCGCGCGGGAAATTCATTGTGAGTCCGGACAGCAGCGGTCGATCGTTGTAACCGAATTGCAAGTCGCGGATTTCGACGAGATTGGACACTATGGGCGTTGGGTTTGTTATGGCAGAAGTAATGATTGTAATGCAAACGAGTAGCGCGTTTTTATGAAAATGCCGTGCTGCACAAAAAAGTTTAGCATTTAAGATAACAAACGCACGCCGTATTCTGGCTTTGCCGCTTGCGGCGAAGCCCACTCGCACTAAAAAAGGGCCCGGAAGATTCCGAGCCCTTTTTATTTAACGCAGACAGTTCGCTTAGCGCGGCAGTACCGATTCGCCCATCAGGAATTCATCGACAGCGCGTGCGCACTGACGACCTTCACGAATAGCCCAGACTACCAGCGACTGACCGCGACGCATATCGCCAGCCGCGAAGACTTTCTCTTGCGAGGTGTGATAGCAGCCTTCGCCATCGGTCGTGGCTTTGGCATTGCCGCGTGTATCTTTGTCGATGCCGAAGGCATCGAGGATAGATGCTACGGGTGCAGTGAAGCCCATGGCCAGCAAGACCAGATCCGCTTTCATTTCGAATTCGGAACCCGGCACTTCGGTCATCTTGCCGTCTTTCCATTCCAGACGTGCAGCGATCAGTTTTTCGACCTTTCCGTCTTTGCCTTCGAGGCGCTTGGTGGCTACGGCCCAATCGCGCTCGCAACCTTCTTCATGCGACGACGACGTGCGCAGCTTGGTCGGCCAGTAAGGCCATACCATTGGCTTGTTTTCCGTTTCAGGCGGCTGTGGCAGCAGCTCGAACTGTGCGACCGACGCTGCGCCATGACGGTTGGATGTACCAACGCAGTCGGAGCCGGTATCACCACCACCAATGACGACGACGTGTTTGCCGCTTGCCATTAATTGCGCTTTGAGCTTGTCGCCGGCATTGACCTTGTTTTGCCAAGGCAGGAATTCCATGGCGAAGTGCACGCCTTCGAGTTCGCGACCCGGCACCGGCAAGTCACGCGGCATTTCGGCGCCACCGGCGATGATGACGGCGTCGAATTCTTTTTTCAACTGGTCGGGCGAGATGGTTTCTTTCGCCACGTTCATGATGTGGTCAGGGAAGTCCTTGCCAACCAAAACGCCGGTGCGGAAGATTACGCCTTCGGCTTTCATCTGCTCGACGCGGCGGTCTATGTGCGACTTTTCCATCTTGAAGTCGGGAATGCCATAACGCAGCAAGCCACCGACGCGGTCATTTTTTTCAAACACGGTCACATCATGACCGACGCGCACGAGTTGCTGCGCAGCGGCCATGCCGGCAGGGCCGGAACCGACGACGGCAATTTTCTTACCGGTCTTGACAGTGGCAGGCAGTGGCACAACCCAGTTGTTTTCCCAGCCTTTGTCGATGATGAAATGCTCGATCGATTTAATGCCGACCGCTTCATCATTGATACCCAGCGTGCATGCTGCTTCGCAAGGCGCGGGGCAGATGCGGCCGGTGAACTCCGGGAAATTATTTGTCGAGTGCAGGTTGTCCAGCGCCTCTTTGTAATTGCCGTTGTAAACGAGATCATTCCAGTCAGGGATGATGTTGTTGACCGGGCAGCCGTTATTACAGAACGGTATGCCGCAATCCATGCAGCGTGCACCCTGAACCTTTGCTTCAGCGTCCGTCAAATGCAGCGTGAATTCCTTGTAGTGCTTGGCGCGCGATTGCGGCGCTTCGCTTGCTTCCTGCAAGCGATGGAATTCCATGAAGCCAGTTATTTTTCCCATTTTTTTCTCACATTCTTTCGTTCAGGCTGCGACTGTTTCTTTGGCTTTGGCGATCTTGGCTGCATGCATTTCACCCAGCGCCCGCTTGTACTCGGTCGGGAAGACCTTGACGAATTTGCTGCGCGCAGCAGACCAGTCATCGAGTAATGCACGTGCACGTGTGCTGCCGGTGTACTTGAAATGACGCTCGATCAGATTTTTCAGAATCGCTTCATCGGTCTGCGCATCGCCGTTACGCGTCAGGCTATGCCAGCTGGCGCGGTCGACTTTGGCTTCCTGCTCTGCCACGGTCAGCACCGGCTCCATCGTCACCATGGCCATATTGCATTTCTGCGCAAAGCTGCCGTCTTCGTCATACACATAGGCGATACCACCCGACATACCGGCAGCGAAGTTGCGACCCGTTTCGCCCAACACGACAACGGTGCCGCCGGTCATGTATTCGCAACCATGGTCGCCACTGCCTTCAACAACGGTGATGGCGCCAGAGTTACGCACTGCGAAACGCTCGCCGGCGACGCCATTGAAATAGGCTTCGCCTGCAATTGCGCCATACAGCACGGTGTTGCCGATGATGATGTTGTCGACAGCACGTCCACGGAATTCCGTGTTCGGACGCACGATGATGCGACCACCCGACAAACCTTTGCCGACGTAGTCATTGCCTTCGCCGACCAGATCCAATGTCACGCCATGTGCCAAGAACGCGCCACATGACTGACCTGCAGTGCCTTGCAGTTGAATATGGATGGTGTCGTCAGGCAGACCTTCGTGACCATATTTTTTCGCGACTTCACCGGAGAGCATGGCGCCGACGGTACGGTTCAGGTTTTTCACTGGCGAGATAAACGACACTTTCTCGCCGCGCTCAATGGCAGCCGTCGCTTGCGCGATCAGCTTGTGGTCGAGTGCTTTTTCCAGGCCGTGATCCTGGGTAGCGAGATGATAGCGCGGCTCGGAAGCAGACACTTCTGGTTGATAGAAGATACGGCTGAAGTCCAGACCCTTGGCTTTCCAGTGGCTGATCGCTTTGGATTTGTCGAGCAGATCAACACGGCCGATCAGTTCGTCAAAAGTACGAATGCCCAGCTGCGCCATGATCTGGCGCGCTTCTTCCGCTACGAAGAAGAAGTAGTTAACCACGTACTCAGGCTTGCCCTGGAACTTCGCGCGCAGCACCGGATCTTGCGTGGCAACGCCGACCGGACAGGTGTTCAGATGGCACTTGCGCATCATGATGCAGCCTTCGACTACCAGCGGCGCGGTCGCGAAACCGATTTCATCAGCACCCAGCAAGGCGGCAATGACGACGTCACGGCCGGTCTTGATCTGGCCATCGGTCTGCACGCGGATACGACCGCGCAGGCCGTTCAATACCAGCGTCTGCTGGGTCTCGGCCAGACCGAGTTCCCATGGCGAGCCGGCATGCTTGACCGACGACAGCGGTGACGCACCAGTGCCGCCATCATGACCGGCGATCACAAGATGATCTGCCTTGGCTTTGGTAACGCCAGCAGCAACGGTACCGACACCCACCTCGGAGACCAGCTTGACCGAGATCGACGCTTTCGGGTTCACGTTTTTCAAATCATGAATCAACTGCGCCAGATCTTCGATGGAGTAAATATCGTGATGTGGCGGCGGCGAAATCAGACCAACACCCGGTACCGAGAAACGCAGCTTGGCGATGTACTCGGAGACTTTATGTCCCGGCAACTGACCGCCTTCGCCGGGCTTCGCGCCCTGCGCCATCTTGATTTGTATCTGCTCAGCCGAGGTCAGGTATTCGGTAGTGACACCGAAACGGCCGGAGGCGACTTGCTTGATTTTTGAGCGCAGCGAATCGCCAGCCAGCAGCGGCATGTCGACTTCAACGAGCTCTTCACCAATGACGGAAGCGAGCGTATCGCCGACCTTGATCGGAATACCGCGCAATTCGTTGCGATAGCGCTTGTCATCTTCGCCGCCTTCACCGGTATTCGACTTGCCGCCGATACGGTTCATTGCAATAGCCAGCGTGGCATGCGCTTCGGTCGAGATTGAACCGAGTGACATGGCGCCGGTAGCGAAACGCTTGACGATTTCTTTTGCGGACTCGACTTCATCGAGCGGAATCGCTTTAGACGGCTCGATTTTAAATTCGAACAGACCGCGCAGTGTCATATGACGCTTGGATTGATCATTGATGATCTGCGCATACTCTTTATAGGTGCTGAAATTGTTCGAGCGCGTTGAGTGCTGCAGCTTGGCGATCGCATCAGGTGTCCACATATGATCTTCACCACGCACGCGATACGCATATTCGCCGCCAGCGTCGAGTGCATTACTGAGCACAGGATCATTGCTGAAGGCCAGCTTGTGCAAGCGCAGCGATTCTTCGGCAACCTCAAAGACGCCTATGCCTTCAACGTTCGACGCTGTGCCCTTGAAGTATTTGTCGGTCAGCGATTTGTTGAGGCCAATAGCTTCAAAAATTTGCGCGCCGCAATACGACATATAAGTCGAGATGCCCATTTTCGACATCACTTTCATCAGGCCTTTACCAATGGCCTTCTGGAAGTTGTAGATGGTTTTTTCAGGTGACAGATCACCCGGCAGACCCTTGGCCATTTCAGCCAGTGTGTCCATCGCGAGGTAAGGATGGATCGCTTCGGCGCCGTAACCTGCAAGCAGGGCGAAGTGATGCGTCTCGCGGGCCGAGCCGGTCTCGACGACCAGACCTGCTGAAGTACGCATCCCCTTGCTGACCAGATGCTGATGGATAGCCGATGTTGCCAGCAGTGCTGGAATGGCGATATTGTCTGCGTCAACCATACGGTCAGACACGATCAAAATGTTGTGGCCGGATTTGACCGCATCAACTGCCTGCGCGCACAACGAAGCCAGACGCGCTTCGACGCCCTCTTTGCCCCATGCCAGCGGATAGCAAATGTCGAGTTCATGCGAACGGAACTTGCCGCCAGTGTGCTCGCTGATATGACGCAGCCGCGTGATGTCTTTGTAATCAAGAATAGGCTGCGCGACTTCAAGCCGCATGGGCGGGTTGATGTTGTTCGTGTCGAGCAGATTCGGCTTGGGCCCGATGAAAGACACCAGCGACATCACCATCGCTTCGCGGATAGGATCGATAGGCGGGTTGGTCACTTGCGCAAACAACTGCTTGAAATAATTGTAGAGCGTCTTGTTCTTGTTGGACATGACAGCCAGCGGCGAGTCATTGCCCATGGAACCGGTCGGCTCTTCACCTTGCACGGCCATTGGCGACATCAGGAATTTCAAGTCTTCCTGCGTATAACCAAACGCTTGTTGACGGTCGAGCAGGCTGGCTTTCGGCGCTGAGACTTCGGCCTCACGCTGCATGTCGCTGAGCTTGACGCGAACGGATTCAATCCACTGCTTGTATGGCTTCGCGTTGGCGAACGTGTCCTTGAGTTCTTTGTCGTCGATGATGCGACCAGCTTCCAGATCGATCAGGAACATCTTGCCCGGCTGCAGGCGCCATTTGTTGATGATCTTTGACTCTGGAATCGGCAATACGCCGGATTCGGATGCCATCACGACCAGATCGTCGTCGGTCACGATATAGCGTGCAGGACGCAGGCCGTTGCGGTCTAGCGTGCCGCCGATGTGACGGCCATCGGTAAATGCCATGGCGGCCGGGCCGTCCCATGGCTCCATCATCGCAGCGTGGTATTCATAGAAGGCGCGACGATTGTCATCCATCGTCGTATGGTTTTCCCATGCTTCCGGAATCATCATCATCATCGCTTGCGCAATCGGATAGCCGGCCATCACCAAGAGTTCGAGCGCATTGTCGAAGCTAGCGGTATCGGACTGGCCTTCATAAATGAGCGGGAACAATTTTTTCAAATCGTCGCCCAGCACGGCCGATTGCATCACGCCTTCGCGTGCGCGCATCCAGTTGAAATTGCCCTTGACGGTGTTGATCTCGCCATTGTGCGCAAGCAAACGATACGGGTGCGCCAGCGGCCATTCAGGGAAGGTATTGGTCGAGAAACGTTGATGCACCAACGCCAGTGCAGACACGCATGAAGGGTCTTGCAGGTCTTTGTAATAGACGCCGACCTGATCAGCCAGCAGCAAGCCTTTGTACACAACGGTGCGGGCCGACATGGACGGCACGAAGAATTCTTTGCCGTGCAACAGGTTCAAAGCCTGAATCGCATGACCCGATGATTTGCGGATCACATACAGTTTGCGCTCTAGCGCGTCGGTCACCATGATGTCCTGACCGCGACCGATGAAGATCTGACGAATTACCGGCTCTTTTTCGCGCACGGTCGGTGACATCGGCATGTCAATATTCACCGGCACATTACGCCAGCCGAGCACGACCTGACCTTCGGCATGAACCGCGCGCTCGATTTCCTGCTCACAAGCTATACGCGATGCGTTTTCTTTTGGCAGGAACACCATACCCACGCCGTACTCACCTGGCGGCGGCAGCGTCACACCCTGCTTCGCCATTTCAGCGCGGTAGTACTGGTCGGGAATCTGAATCAGAATGCCGGCACCATCGCCCATCAAGGCATCGGCACCAACGGCGCCGCGATGGTCGAGGTTTTTCAGGATCAGTAAGCCTTGTTCGACGATCGAATGGCTTTTTTGGCCTTTAATGTGGGCGATAAAACCAACGCCACAGGCGTCGTGTTCGTTAGATGGATCGTATAAACCTTGCGCGTGCATCACATTCTCCGCTGCCGTATTGATTGAAGGGTAAAGGATAGTGCAATGCAATACAGACTTCAACTAAAACAATTGGGGTCAGCTCCAATTTAAATTGGCACCCAAAATAGTGCAAATATAATTGGGGTCAGATTAGGACTGGCGTGGCTTTTGCACCAATTATAATCTCAAGAACCATTCAAGAACCTTCTCGACCATCAGGCGATTTGAGCGGTCGTCCGCGCTTTGCAGGCTGCAAACGCCGTGCAGTCTGCTTTTCAAGTTGGCGTTTAAACGATTCCGAACCCAGCGCCCAACCCTTCCAGGTGGCCAACTCGATTGCTTCAACTTGCCGCGCATCGGGCGGTGACTCAGACAAAAGCTGATAAGCGGCTTCGCGGTCGAACGGCGTATTCCCCAATGCCCAATATCCGGGGTGATCTGTGATTAATGCATCCTTAACAGTGCCGATATGGTGAGCGTGGCTGGACCACGAATAAGCCGCCAATTCCTCAACCAGTCCGGCGGCAACGGGCTGATGCTCGATCAGTCGTGAGCAAGACAAAAAATAAGCCGCTTCCAGCACGGTAGCGCGAAAGCGCCCTTCCCACAGACTGCCGGAGCGCGCATATTTGGCATTGAAATACGGCACATAGTGACGCCCCACTGCCTGCATCATCTTGCCCAAAGCCAGCTCGTTGGCCGGCGTAGCCAGCAGTTGCAACCTGTTTGGCAGCAACACATACGCATGCAATGCCACGCCAGCCTGCAGCGCGGCGGCACGCAGCCACTGCAGGAATGCCCGATAGTCGGCCTCCTCGCGGAATACCGGCTGGTCATTATTACCGCGTGCAATGATGTGGTGAAGCTGGTCGGGAATGACCAGCCGCGGGAGGCGCGCCATAGTTCAGGTCCGGCTCAATTTAAAAAAATTTCAAAAAACAATTTCAAAAAAAAAGCCCCACGGAAGCGTGAGGCTCTCTGCTCTGCATGACGATCAAAATGGAATATCGTCATCTTCCATATTCGACATGCTCGGCGCTTGCTTGGCGGGTGCGCGTGCAGGTGCTGCCGCTGGCGCACGCGCCGGGCTGGCAGCAGCGCCGCCGTAGCCGCCATCATCCATAGGAGCGCCGCCCATACCCTGACGGCTACCGAGCATTTGCATCGAGTCTGCAATGATCTCGGTCGTGAATTTTTCCACGCCGTCTTTGTCGGTCCACTTGCGCGTGCGCAGCTTGCCTTCGATATAGACTTGCGAACCTTTTTTCAGGTATTGGCCAGCGATCTCGGCCAACTTGCCAAAGAACGCAATGCGGTGCCATTCGGTTGCTTCTTTTTGTTCGCCGGTTGCCTTGTCTTTCCACTTGTCAGTGGTCGCAACAGCGATATTGGTCATTGCATCGCCGCTGGGCATGTAGCGAGTTTCCGGATCGCGTCCGAGGTTGCCGACGACAATGACTTTATTGACCGATGCCATACTTTTCTCCTGTTAAACCTTGTTAAACCGTGACGGTTTGTTGTGGTGTTTTGCTGCGACGAGGCAGGCTTTTCATCGTAATCGCAATTATAAGCCACGCACTGCTCAGCAGACAGCCAACGATGAAGACGACAGGTCCGCCGAAATGCTGCGCCAGCAGTCCGCCGCCGGCGCCGCCGGCAAATAAGCCGATAGCCTGCAGGGTGTTGTAGACCCCAAGCGCGGCGCCGCGCGAACCAGCCGGCGCGAGTCTTGACACCAGCGAAGGCTGGCTGGCTTCCAGAATATTGAATGCAATAAAGAACGCCAGCAGCAAACTCACCACAGCCGCAAACGGCAGTGTCGCTTGCGACAGCGCGACATACAAACCGATTTCAACTAGTAGCAGCAAGCCTATCGCCGCGACAAAGACCTGCTTCATCACGCCGCGTTTTTCACCAATGAAAATCGGCGGTAGCATTAACACGAACGACGCCAGCACCACTGGCAAATAAATGCGCCAGTGCTCGTCCAGCGGCAAGCCCGCTGCCTGCACCAGCACGCCGGGCAAGACAACAAACATAGCCATCTGTATTGCATGGAGCGCGAAGACGCCAAAGTTCAGCCGCATCAGCTCGCCATCCCGCAGCACTTGCGAAAAGGATGAGACCTCGGCCGAACGTGGCGGCGCAGCCGGCACAATGTAAATGACAACACCAATGGCCAGCACCGACAGCACCGCCACCAGCAAGAACATGCCGCTCATGCCGACAGCGTTGTATAACAGCGGCGAGATCACCAGCGACGCGGCATAGGTCAGGCCGATGGATGCCCCCACCAGCGCCATCGCTTTGGTACGGTGTTCGTCGCGTGTGGAGTCGGCGATCAACGCCGTTACCGCTGCCGATACGGCACCGGCGCCCTGCACCGCACGACCGACAATTATCCAAATGATATGGTTGGCACCCGCGGCGATCAGCGAGCCGATCGCAAACAAAATCAAGCCGATGATGATGATGCGCTTGCGACCAAATTTGTCAGACGCCATACCAAACGGAATTTGTCCGAATGCTTGCGTAAGACCGTACATGCCTAGGGCTAAACCCACCAAAGTAGCGCTGTCACCGCCCGGCATGCCTTTGGCGTGCACTGCGAACACCGGCAAAATCAGGAACAGGCCCAGCATGCGCAGACCAAAAATTGATGCCAGCGATACGCTGGCGCGAATCTCGGTGGCATTCATGCGGCTTGGGTTTGTTGCGTCAGTCGTGGCGGACATAAGGGATGAATACGGAATCTTTGCGGGGAAATACAGTCGCCTGTGGCGAGCTGCGAAAACCCGTTATAGTAACAGGTTGACCGCATTCACTCGCCCGCGCTTTTTACAAAAAAGCACTATCGGGCACAACCAAGGCATGACATAAGCATGGAAGAAATCCGCATTCGTGGGGCCCGCACCCACAATCTGAAAAACATCAGTCTCGACCTGCCGCGCAACAAGCTCATCGTCATCACCGGCCTGTCCGGCTCGGGCAAATCTTCGCTGGCATTCGATACGCTGTATGCAGAAGGCCAGCGTCGTTATGTGGAATCCTTGTCGGCGTATGCGCGACAGTTTTTGCAGTTAATGGAAAAGCCGGATGTGGATCTGATCGAAGGCCTGTCGCCCGCGATTTCGATTGAACAGAAAGCGACGTCGCACAATCCGCGCTCGACCGTTGGCACCGTCACTGAAATTCATGATTACCTGCGCCTGTTGTATGCACGGGTCGGTACGCCGTATTGCCCCGATCATCCGGAAAGTCCGTTGGCGGCGCAATCAGTGTCGCAAATGGTGGACGCCGTGCTGGCCATGCCAGAAGACACCAAGCTGATGATTCTGGCGCCGGTGGTGGCGAACCGCAAAGGTGAGCACAGTGACTTGTTTGACGCGATGCAGGCACAAGGCTTTGTGCGCTTCCGCATTCAGAGCGGCACTGGCGAAGCGAAAATTTATGAAGCCGACTCGCTGCCAAAATTGAAAAAAACCGAGAAGCACACGATTGATGTGGTGATTGACCGCGTCAAGGTGCGCGAAGATATCAAGCAAAGACTGGCCGAAAGTTTCGAGACTTCATTGCGCATTGCCGAAGGTCGTGCGATTGCGCTGGAAATGGACAGCGGCAAGGAGCAAGTGTTCTCGAACAAATTCGCGTGTCCGGCCTGCGGTTATTCACTGCAAGAGCTCGAGCCGCGCCTGTTCTCGTTCAACAACCCGATGGGTGCCTGCCCTGAATGCGATGGCCTTGGTCACATAGAATTTTTCGATCCGAAACGCATCGTCGCTTTCCCGAATTTGTCGCTTGCGTCCGGCGCGGTCAAGGGCTGGGACCGGCGCAACCAGTTTTACTTCCAGATGCTGACCTCGCTGGCCGAGCACTACGGCTTCGACAATGATGTGCCGTTTGAAAAGCTGCCGGAAAAAGCGCAGCAAGTGGTGCTCTATGGTTCGGGTCGCGACAAGATTCCGTTCGCCTACATTAACGAGCGTGGCCGCACGGTGATGAAGGAACATACATTTGAAGGCGTGGTGAACAATTTGCAACGCCGCTATCGCGAAACAGATTCGATGGCGGTCAAGGAAGAGCTGGCCAAGTTCATCAATGAAAAAGAATGCCCGTCCTGCCAAGGCGCACGGCTGCGGGTCGAGGCGCGCTTTGTCAAAGTCGGCAACGGTGCGCAAGAGCGTGCGATTTATCAGGTAGCCGCCACGCCGCTGCGCGAGACGCTGCATTTTTTCGAGACACTGAAATTGAAGGGTGCGAAGAAAGATATTGCCGACCGCATCATCAAGGAAATTATCTCGCGCCTGAAATTTCTTAACAACGTAGGCCTGGATTATTTGTCGCTTGATCGCAGCGCCGACACGCTATCGGGTGGTGAAGCGCAGCGTATCCGGCTAGCGTCACAAATCGGCTCCGGCCTGACCGGCGTGATGTATGTGCTCGACGAGCCATCAATCGGTTTGCATCAGCGCGACAATGACAGGCTGATTACGACACTGAAGCATTTGCGCGACATCGGCAATACAGTGATCGTGGTTGAGCATGATGAAGATGCGATCCGGTGTGCCGACTATGTGGTCGACATGGGCTTGGGCGCGGGCGTGCACGGCGGTGAAATTATTGCGCACGGCCAGTTGACCGACATCCTGAAAAGTAAAAATTCACTGACGGCGCAATACCTCAATGGTGCGCTCTCCATCAGCATGCCGTCGCATCGCGCGGTTGCTGATCAGTCAAAGCAATTGGTGATCAAAGGGGCGACCGGCAATAATCTGAAGAACGTTGACTTCACGATCCCGGTCGGCCTGCTGACTTGCGTAACCGGCGTATCCGGCTCGGGAAAGTCGACACTGGTCAACGATACGCTGCAACATATTCTGGCGCGCCATCTATACGGCTCGCAAGCCGAGCCGGCCGCCTATGAAAGCGTGAGCGGTCTCGAGCATTTCGATAAAGTCATTGCAGTCGACCAGGCACCGATCGGACGCACGCCGCGCTCGAACCCGGCAACCTACACCGGTCTGTTCACACCCATACGCGAACTGTTTTCTACGGTGCCGCAGGCGAAAGAGCGCGGCTATTCAGCCGGCCGTTTCTCGTTCAACGTCAAGGGTGGCCGCTGCGAAGCCTGTCAGGGTGATGGCGTCATCAAGGTCGAAATGCACTTCCTGCCGGACGTGTATGTGCCATGCGATGTCTGCCATGGCAAACGTTATAACCGCGAAACGCTGGAAGTACAGTACAAGGGCAAGAACATCACCGAAGTGCTGGGCATGACGGTCGAAGATGCGCATGTGTTCTTCAAGCCGGTGCCGCTGATTGCACGCAAACTGCAGACCCTGCTTGATGTCGGCCTCGGTTATATCCGTTTGGGCCAGAGTGCGACCACACTGTCGGGCGGCGAAGCGCAGCGCGTCAAACTGTCGCTCGAACTCTCCAAGCGCGACACCGGTCGCACGCTCTACATTCTCGACGAGCCGACCACGGGCCTGCATTTCCATGACATTGATTTGCTGCTGAAAGTGATTCACCGGCTGCGCGACCAAGGCAACACGGTAGTCATTATTGAACACAATCTGGATGTGATCAAGACTGCGGACTGGCTGATTGATTTGGGCCCTGAAGGTGGGGCGGGTGGCGGCCAGATTATTGCTACCGGCACGCCGGAAGACGTGGCGAAAAGTTCGGTCAGCTTTACGGGGAAGTATCTGGCGACGATGCTGGGGACGGCTAAGAAGGAAAAGAAGCGGGCTTAGCTTGCAACGGAAGACGCTGGATCCCAGCCTTCGCTGGGATGACGTAATTTATAGCTGCGATCTTTAATAAACCGTCATCCCAGCGCACGCTGGGATCCAGCGTCTTTGTCTTTCATCGTTCAATTCACATCCCCAACCACAACCCCAAAGGCACAAACGCCAACGCAGCGAAATTCCCTAACAAGACTATCGCCGCAACACGCTCGGGTTCCTGCTTGTAATTCTCCGCAACCATGAAGCAAAACACCGCTGGCGGCAGCGCAGCAAACAGGAACATCTGCCCGCGCTGCACGTCCGTTAACGGCAGCAGCATGGTCAATACTTCAGCCACTGCCAGTCCCGTCAGCGGACACAATACGGCGCCCACCAGACCGATGCGCCAGCTTTGCAAACTCACATCAGTCATGCGTACACCAAGTGCCAACAGCATCAGCGGAATGCCGGCTTCGCCCATCATGCGCATCGCTTGCAGCAAAGCGGCCGGCAATGGAATCCGGAAGGCGGCGAAGATCATCCCGAGCAGCATGGCTGCCATCATCGGGCTGGCGAACATTTTCAATGTGGCGCGGCGCGGGCCGCTACGGCCTGATTCCATGATGCGTATGCCCACGGTGAAATACACGAGGCTGCAGGCCATGAACATCGCAACGGCTTCCGACAGGCCAGTCGGGCCAAACGCGAGCACGGCTAGTGGCAAACCCATGTTGCCGCAGTTGTTGTAGATCATGGGTGGCACCAGCGTGCGTGGGTCATAGCCGAGCAAGCGCGCAACGGGCCACGCGATGAGGCCGGAGCCGAGCGCGATCAATGCGCCGGCGGCTAATAGCGGCAGGTTCGCTATCAAATTAAATTCTTTTGCGGCCAGTGCTGAAAAAAGCAGCAGCGGGCACAGCAGTTCAATGCTCAGGCGGTTGACGGAAGTAAGATCAGTTTTGACGATAGGGCCACGCAAGCGCGCATAGCCATAACCGGCGGCGATGATCAAAAAGACAGGCAGAATGATGCCGGCAATGCGTTGAAAAATGTCCATCTGGCTTTTAGCTATTAAGGGCGCAACAGGCGTTTTTCTGCGCGCTCGATAGCTGCAGCATTACCACGCAGGACCACCACATCGCCGGCCTCGAGCACGGTGTCCGGCGCAAACGGAATGCGGCTTTTGCCGCGCCGAACCGCAGTGACTTCTGCGCCATATTCAGACAGGTGCAATCTATCAAGTGGCTGGCCGATGCCGGCCGCATTGTCGAGCAAGGCAACTGAATGCAACCGCACTTGCAGATGCTCGTCATCATCGGCTGCATCACCCATTCCATGAAAATAGCCACGCAGTGACGCATAGCGCTCGCTGCGCGCTGCCTGCACGCGATGCACAACGCGGCGCAATGGCACGCCCATCAGCAGCAGCGCGTGCGAGGCCAGCATCAGGCTGCCCTCTATGGTTTCCGGTACCACTTCATCGGCACCACCGGCGCGCAGTTTGTCGAGGTCGTCTTCGTCAACGCTGCGCACGATGGCCGGCAATGCGGGTGCGAGTTCATTGACGTAATGCAGCGTTTTGAGGGCGGCTGGCGTATCGGCGAAGGTCACCACCAGCGCTGCGGCGCGATGGATACCGGCTGCAATCAGGCTTTCGCGCCGCGTTGCATCGCCATACGAGACTTGTGCGCCTGCGCTCTGCGCCTCGCGCACGCGCTCGGGGTCAAGATCGAGTGCGTGATAAGGGATTTTTTCTTCTTCCAGCAGACGCGCGAGGCTTTGCCCGCTGCGGCCAAAACCGGCAATGATGACGTGCTTTTCTTCGTTCATGGTGCGACTGGCGATCTGCGTCAGCGCCAGCGACTGCAGCATCCATTCATTGGCTGACAGCTTGAGCACGATCTTGTCGGCATTGGCCAGAATGAACGGAGCAACCAGCATGGACAGCACCATCGCCGCCAGAATCAGTTGCACCAGTTCAGGATCAACCAGCTCCAGACCGCCGGCCTGATTCAGCAGCACGAATCCGAATTCACCAGCCTGCGCCAAGCCCAGACCGGTACGCAAAGCCACTCCCGGTGCAGCACCGAACAGCCGCGCCAATAACGCGATGAGGCCGAATTTCAACAGTATCGGCACCACCAGCAACAGCAAGACGACAGGCCAGTTCTCCCAAACCAGCCGGACATTGAGCAACATGCCAATGGTGATGAAAAACAGGCCTAGCAGCACATCGCGGAAAGGCTTGATGTCTTCTTCCACCTGATGCCGGTACTCGGTTTCCGAGATCAGCATGCCGGCGATGAAGGCGCCCAGCGCCAGCGACAGCCCTGCCTGCTCGGTAATCCACGCCGCGCCCAGCGTAATAAGCAGCAGATTGAGCATGAACAGCTCTTGTGAGCGGCGCTGTACGACGATCTGAAACCAGCGTCGTAGCAGATTCTGGCCAATGAACAACAGCAGCACCAGCACCAGCACGGCCTTGCCGCCTGCCCATGCCAGCGTGGCAACCAGGTCCGTGCCCGGATGCGCGAGTGCCGGCACCAGGATCAGCAGCGGCACGAAGGCCAAGTCTTGAAACAGCAAAATGCTGGTGATGCGACGGCCGTGTTCGCTTTCCAACTCCAGCCGCTCGGTCAGCAGCTTGAGCACAATTGCCGTGGACGACATCGACAACGCGCCGCCAAGCGCAAACGACGCGCTCCAGCCAATGTCAAATGTTTGCGGCAGCAAGCCCGCCATCAGCCAGCCGCAACCCATGGCGACAGCGATGGTCACCACGACTTGCGCCATGCCGAGGCCGAACACGGCTCGTCGCATTGACATTAGCTTGGGCAGGGAAAATTCAAGGCCGATAGAGAACATCAGGAACACCACACCGAATTCGGCCAGCGTATGAGTCGTGGCGCTATTCGACGCCAGCCCGAGCGCATGCGGGCCGATCAGGATACCGACAGTCAGGTATCCCAGCATCGGCGGCAAATGCAGCATGCGGAACGCCACCACACCCAGCACGGCGGCTACCAGCAAGATCAGAGTTAGTTCTAGCGCTGAAAACATGGAATAGGCAATTCTCGAATTTTTCCATCAGCTCGAAAGTCCGGCCAACAACGGATGTTAATTGCACACCGGATGACAATATCTTTTCTTGCGTCTGGCAGGTTTTTTGCTCTGAGTATTCGGCTATACTTTGTTCATGAGTGTAACCCAAGAGAAAAAGTCTTCGCCGTCTTTCGATGACAATAGTGCATTACGTGCGCTCAAACTGGCGAGCGAGACTCTGCAAATTGAAGCCGATGCCATCCTGGCCTTAAAAGCCCGTCTCGGTACCGGACCCGACGATCCGTTCGCACGCGCGACGAAACTGCTGTTCGGCTGTACGGGGCGGGTGGTCGTATCCGGCATGGGCAAATCCGGCCATATCGCCCGCAAGATCGCCGCTACGCTGGCTTCCACGGGAACCCCAGCCCTGTTCGTTCATCCAGCCGAAGCCGCCCATGGCGACCTCGGCATGGTCACGCAAGCCGACGCCATCATCGCGATTTCGAATTCCGGCGAATCCGAAGAATTGCTGGCAATTCTTCCCGTCATCAAGCGTCTGGGCGCCAAACTGATTTCCATGACGGGCAAGCCCGAATCGACACTAGCCAAACTGGCTGACGTGCATTTGAATATCGCCGTGGCCAAAGAAGCGTGTCCGTTGAATCTGGCACCAACAGCGAGCACCACGGCAACGCTGGCGATGGGTGACGCGCTGGCGGTTGCATTGCTCGACGCACGCGGCTTTCGCGAAGAAGACTTTGCGCGCTCGCATCCGGGCGGCGCACTCGGCCGCCGCTTGCTCACGCATGTGCGCGACATCATGCGAACAGGCGAAGCCGTTCCTTTCGTCAAGGCAGATGTATCGCTGCCGGCCGCACTGCTCGAAGTGACCAGCAAGGGGCTGGGAATGACCGCGATTGTCGATGATGATTTCCGCGCCATCGGCATCTTTACCGATGGCGACTTGCGCCGCCTGATTGAACAGGGCAAAGATTTCTCGGGCACCGCCATTCGCGACCTAATGCACAGCAAGCCGCGCATGCTCGGCCCCGACCAGCTGGCCGTCGAAGCTGTCGAGTTGATGGAAGAGCATCGCATCAATCAGGTGCTGGTGGCCGATGCCGATGGCACACTGGTCGGCGCGCTGCATATTCACGACCTGACACGGGCCAAGGTAATCTGATGCAAACAATCAAGCCCAGCGCCGTCGAGCGTGCGCAACGCGTCGAACTGATGATCTTTGATGTCGACGGTGTTCTGACCGACGGCAGCCTGCACTATGGCGTCGAAGGCGAAGTGCTGAAGACTTTCAATGTGCTTGATGGTCTTGGCATCAAGCTGCTTGAACAGTCAGGGATCGCTACTGCCATTATTACTGCGCGCAATTCACCCATCATCAGCAAGCGGGCCGCCGATCTGGGCATCAAAACCTTGATGCAGGGCGTGCACGACAAGGGCGCGGCCTTTGCCACTGTCATTGCTGCAGCCGGGCTGACGCCGTCACAGTGCGGCTTCATGGGTGACGACATTATCGACTTGCCAGTTTTTACGCGCGTCGGTTTTGCCGTCAGCGTCCCGGACGGACATCCGGAAGTGCGCGAACGCGCGCATCACATAGCGCAGGCCCGCGGCGGACATGGCGCAGTGCGCGAAATTTGTGACTTCATTTTGCGCGCGCAAGGTAAATACGAGGCGGTGCTGGCACCGTATCTGCAGTGACACGCCTGAACAATATGCGACGCCGCTATCCAGCGCTGGCATTGCTGGCAGGCGGTCTCGCCCTGGCGCTGCTGAGTTTCTGGGCTTTGGAAATGACGCGCCGCTCGGGTGACGACATGCCGACTGACAAGGCGCGCACCGAGCCGGACTATTACGTAGAAAATTTCAGTTACATCAAGGTCGCCGCCAGCGGCACTGCCGAATATGTCATCAAGGGTGCGCGACTGGTGCATCATCCGGTCGACGACAGCAGCACAATTGACCAACCCTTCGTGAAAAGTTACTCGGCCGAACGGCCGCCGATGACGCTGCGTGCACGACGCGCGAAAGTGAATGGCGACCACAGCGAATTGCATTTGTATGAACAAGTCCGCATGGACCGCCCTGAAGCGCGCGGCACTGACAACCTGTCGGTTGAATCTGAATACATGCTCGTGCTGCCGGATGCGGACAAGGTCAAGAGCAACCAGCGGGTCGTCATCAAACTGGCCGACTCGACGCTGACCGGCACCGGCATGCTGTTTGACAACGCACAACACCAGTTGACGCTGCAAAGCAGAGTCACAGCCAATTATCCTCACCCTTCACAACGCTAGCTGCCAATGAAAAAAAACAGCCTCCTGACCGTGTTCCGTCACTGCCTTGCGACTTATTCCTGTATGGTGTTCTGTCTGGCTTTGCAACCTGCCGCGCACGCGGAAAAAGCCGACTTCGACAAGCCAACGAATGTCGAAGCCAACCAGATGTTTTACGATGAATCCAAGCAGACCAACACCTTCATCGGCAACGTAGTACTCACCCGCGGCACACTGGTCATGCATGCTGAAAAACTGCTGGTGCGTCAGGATGGCGCCGGCAACCAGTTTACGACGCTGTATGCAGCCCCCAACGGCACCACAACCTTCCGTCAAAAACGCGATGGCGGCAAAGACCTGTGGATAGAAGGCTTTGCCGCAGACCGCATTGAATACGATACCAAGACCGAAGTCGCCAAGCTGTTCAAACAGGCAAAAATCAAAATGCTCGACAGCGGCCGCCCAACTGACGAAGTCGAAGGCGATTTCATTTCTTATGACAGCCGCGCCGAGTTTTATACCGTGACGAATTCGCAGACTGGCGAAAGCAAACCCGGCAGTGGACGGATTCGGGCAGTGATACAGCCGCGTAACGACGAAAAAAACAAGGATGGCAAGTAAATGGCAAGCAAGTTGGCCAGCAAACTGACCGTACGCGGACTGCAGAAAAGCTACGGCGCCAAGCAAGTGGTGCGCGATGTGTCGCTTGAAGTCGAGAGCGGCGAAGTGATCGGCTTGCTCGGTCCTAACGGCGCCGGCAAGACCACCTCGTTTTACATGATCGTCGGACTAGTGCCGTCCGAAGCCGGCGAAATCCTGCTCGATGACGAACGCATCTCCGGCCTGCCGATTCATCGCCGCGCCGAACGCGGCCTGTCTTACCTGCCGCAGGAAGCGTCGGTATTTCGCAAGCTGTCGGTTGAAGACAATATCCGCGCGGTGCTGGAGCTGCAAAAAGAAAATGGCAAGCCTTTGAGCAAGGCTGTTATCGAGCAGCGCCTTGATACTTTGCTCGACGAATTACAAATTGAAAAGCTGCGTGAAAATCAGGCACTGTCGCTTTCCGGCGGCGAGCGTCGTCGCGTAGAAATCGCGCGCGCACTGGCAACCGACCCGCGCTTTATTTTGCTGGATGAGCCCTTCGCCGGCGTGGACCCGATTGCTGTGATCGAGATTCAACGTATCGTGCGCTTTTTGAAAGAGCGCGGCATAGGTGTGCTTATCACGGACCACAATGTGCGCGAGACGCTGGGTATCTGCGACCGTGCCTACATCATTAATCAGGGGACGGTGCTGGCGTCAGGCAGCCCGAATGAGATTATTGCCGATGAATCCGTGCGCCGCGTGTATCTGGGCGAACACTTCCGTATGTAACCAGGCAGGTAAATGAAACAGTCCCTACAACTCCGCGTCTCGCAACATCTTGCGCTGACACCGCAACTGCAACAGTCGATCCGGCTGCTGCAGTTGTCGACGCTGGAGTTGCATCAGGAACTGGAGCAGATGCTGACTGATAATCCTCTGCTGGAAAGACTCGACGACCCGCTCGATCATTCGGTGCGTCTGCTGGCCGATGGCGCCATCAGTTCAACGCCGCTACCGGAAATTGCCGAAACCGCCGCCAGCAGCGAAGCTAATGCGGCGGCCGATGCCGATGGCAATTTCGATGCGCCCGCGTCCGGCGATGAAGGTGGCGGCGGTGAATCCGAATGGAGCTTTGACGACGTCGCACGTTCGTCAAAGGCACCGGAAGATGACGACGCACGGCCGCAACTCGAAGCGCATGAATCGACCTTGCGCGAACACTTGCTCGAACAACTGGCCGTCACAGTAGACAACCGGCGTGACCGTGCGCTGGTCGAGTTGCTGATCGACGCGCTCGACGACAACGGCTATCTCGAAGAACCACTAGAGACTATTCACCAGCGCTTGCCGGAAGAACTCGATATCGAGATGGATGAAATTAATATCGCGCTCAAGCTGCTGCAAAGTTTTGATCCGGCTGGTGTCGGTGCGCGCAATGCATCGGAATGTCTTGCGCTGCAAATTCGCCGCTTTGAAAAAATACCGATGGTGACGCGCCGGATGGCATTGCTGCTGGTGGAAAATCATCTTGAATTGTTTGCGCAGCGCGAATTCAACAAACTGAAAAAAATACTCGATTGCGACGATGAAGATCTGCGCGAAGCGCAAGTCGTCATCAAGCGTTGCAATCCGCATCCGGGCGCGCCCTTCGCCGGCGACGCTTCCGATTATGTGGTGCCCGACGTAATCGTCAAGCGCGGCAAAGGCGGCTGGCAAGTTACGCTCAACCGAGACGTCATGCCCAAGCTTCGCGTCAATGCGATGTATGCCAACATCCTCAAGCAGAACAAGGGCGAAGGCTCGATGACGTCGCAACTGCAGGAAGCGAAATGGCTGATCAAAAATATGCGTCAGCGCTTCGATACCATTTTGCGCGTTTCACAAGCGATAGTAGACAGACAACGGAATTTCTTTTCCCATGGCGCTGTGGCCATGCGCCCACTTGTCTTGCGTGAAATAGCTGATACACTAGGTCTTCATGAGAGCACCATCTCTCGTGTCACCACTCAAAAATATATGCTGACCCCGCATGGCATGTTTGAACTGAAATATTTCTTTGGCAGCCACGTTGCCACGGAAGCGGGTGGTGAAGCCTCTTCGACCGCGATACGCGCTTTGATCAAACAACTGATAGGAGCCGAGAACCCGAAAATTCCATTTTCCGATAGCAAGATAACGGACATGCTGGCAGAACAGGGGATGGTTGTTGCGCGACGCACCGTCGCCAAATATCGTGAAGCTTTGAAAATCCCCCCAGTTAACTTGCGCAAGTCCTTGTAGGCATTTCCAGTTTTCAATCGTTGCGGAATAGTAGCAACGTCACGTAAAGGAGCGCCGTATGAATCTGACGATCAGTGGACATCACCTTGAACTAACCCCTGCCATTCGCGAGTATGTGCAAAACAAACTAGAACGTGTCATTCGACATTTCGACCATGTCATTGATGTAGCCGTTATTCTTGCCGTCGACTCTCTCACCGAAAAAGATAAGCGCCAGCGCGCTGAAATCAACCTGCACTTGCGAGGCAAAGACCTGCACGTGACGAGTGAAGCCCATGACCTGTATGCAGCCATCGATTTATTGATCGACAAGCTGGACCGTCAGGTACTCAAGCATAAAGATAAAATTCAGGATCATCAACACACGGGCATCAAGCATTTTGAAGGGCCTGCTACCGAAGCAGCCTGAACAAATCCCGATGATGCTGAACGAAAGGGCGCGCAAGCGCTCTTTTTTATTGGCAACACGTTTACCGTTACACTGTTTCTTTTTTTAAAAATAGCACCATGAGCGAACACATACACAGCACTGTCAGCCGCAACACGGGCTTCCTTATTTTGCAGCGTCCTGCCGCACTGAACTCACTCTCTTTGGAAATGGTGCGGGCGCTGACGCAGTCGCTGCTAGCCTGGCGTGATGATCACCAAATTGCTGCAGTCGTCATACAGGGCAGTACCGAAAAAGCATTTTGCGCCGGTGGCGACATTCGCTTCTTTTATCAAAAAGGCATAGCGACGGTGACGGATGGGTCTGCATTGATTGAAGATTTCTTCACTGAAGAATATGCACTGAACCACTTGATTCATCATTACCCCAAACCCTATATCGCGCTGCTTGACGGCGTGGTGATGGGTGGCGGCATGGGCATTGCGCAAGCCGGCCCGCAAGCACGCGTGCGCATCGTGACCGAGCGAACCAAAATGGCCATGCCCGAAGTGGCCATCGGCCTGTTTCCGGATGTAGGCGGTAGCTACTTCCTGTCCCGCGCGCCCGGAGAAATCGGCACCTATCTCGGCGTCACCGGCCAGACCATAGGCGCCGCCGACGCCATCTATGCCGGTCTCGCCGATCTGTTCGTACCGGTTGCTGCATTACCATCGCTGCAAGCGGTGCTGACGACAACGCCGGGCAAAGATTTGCAAACAGCCGTCGCTACAGTGGCCACCGCTGTCGACGTTGACCAATGCCCGCTTGCCTTGTCTCGTGCTGCAATCGACATGCATTTTGCGCACGACTCAGTCGCAGCGATCATGGCCTCACTGGCTAGCGACAGCAGCGAGTTCGCCAGCAAAACATTAGCCGTGATGCAGAAGCGCTCGCCGTTGATGATGAGCGTATCGCTCGAACAAATACGGCGTGGAGCAAAATTGAATGTTGCTGATTGCCTGCGCATGGAGCGCACCATGGTGCGGCGCTGCTTTGAGCATGGCGAAGTCATTGAAGGCGTGCGCGCATTGGTGATCGATAAGGATCATGCGCCGCAATGGAATCCGGCGCAGCTTGGGCAAGTGACAAGCAGCATGGTGGAAGCGTTTTTTGAACCGGCGTGGCCGGCTTATGCGCATCCGCTGCGCGATCTTGGTTAAGGCGCTTTAGTTTGATTAAAAGACGCTGGATCCCGGCCTGCGCCGGGATGACAGTAGATATTTAAATGACTTTTCACTTACTACCGTCATCACTGGCAGGTGATGACTGCTTTGTGGGCGGACTGCATGCAGTCCGAATTCCCCACTACGCTCCTGACGAAAGTCAGGATCCAGCGTCTTTCGTTAATCAACAACAGTTGAATTTACAAACCAACACCCAACGCAAGAAACTAAATCTCGTCAACCGCAAACAGCCGGCGATACTCGCGCATCGCATAACGGTCGGTCATTCCTGCAATGTAGTCAGCCACCTGCCGCGCCTGCGCATTCTTGTCAGCGTCATTGATCTGGTAATCCGGTGGCAGCAAGCGCGGCTCGTCCATGAAAATACCAAACAAGTCCGTGACGATGCGTTTGGCCTTACTCGTCATGCGGTTGACCAGATAGTGGTGATAGAGGTTTTCACGCAGGAAGCGCTTCAATTCCTGCGCTTCGAGTTTCATCGCTGCCGAGAACGCAATCAGCGGCGGCGCGTTGCGTACGTCGTCCATGCTTTGGACGCCGGCCTGCGCAATGTTGGACTGCGAAGTTTGTATCAAGTCCATTACTAGGGCGTTGATCATGCGGCGCACGGTTTCGTTAATGGCGCGACGTCCGCTAATGCCGGGGAAAATCTGCTCAACCTCAACCCGGTGACGCGCATAAAGCCCGACGCCATCGAGCTGGTCTGTCGTCAGCAAGCCCGAACGCAGACCGTCGTCGATGTCATGGTTGTTGTAAGCGATCTCGTCGGCCAGATTCGCCAGTTGCGCTTCAAGGCTGGGCTGCTTGCGGTCAATGAAGCGCTGGCCGATGGCGCCGAGGTCTTTTGCATGCGCGAGCGAGCAATGCTTGAGTATGCCCTCACGCGTTTCAAACATCAGATTCAGCCCGTCAAAAGCGCCGTAGCGCTGCTCCAGCGAATCGACCACGCGCAGGCTCTGCAAGTTATGTTCGAAGCCGTCATAGTCTTTCATGCACGCGTTGAGCGCATCCTGACCGGCATGACCAAAGGGGGTGTGACCAAGATCGTGTGCTAGTGAAATCGCTTCGACCAGGTCTTCGTTCAATTGCAGATTGCGCGCCAGCGAACGCGCAATCTGTGCGACTTCGATACTGTGCGTGAGTCGGGTGCGAAACAGATCACCTTCATGATTGACGAAGACTTGCGTCTTGTATTCGAGCCGGCGAAAGGCGGTCGAATGAATAATGCGGTCGCGGTCACGCTGGAATTCGCTGCGGGTGGCCGGTGCGCTTTCGGCGAAGTCGCGTCCGCGGGATTGTGTCGAGCGCGATGCGTACGGCGCCAGATGTCCTTCCAGATTCAGTGCCATCTCAACCCTTTATGCATGCCGCCAGCGTGGCATGCAAAGCCTCGGCTGGTGCAGAAGTAATGATGGCTTGCCCAAGCGGCTTGAGCAAAATGAATTTGATTTTGCCTTCTTCGTTTTTCTTGTCGACTTCCATCAATTCAAGCCAGCGCGCCACCCCAAGGTCGGGCGCAATCGTCGGCAAACCGGCGGCCTGCACCAGCGCGACGATGCGCGCCTTGTCGGTAGCAGACAGGAAACCTAAGCGTTCTGACAAGTCGGCAGCCATCACGATGCCGCAGCCGACTGCTTCGCCATGCAGCCATTTGCCATAGCCCATGCCTGCTTCGATCGCGTGGCCGAAGGTATGACCAAAATTGAGAATCGCGCGCAGTCCGCCTTCGCGTTCATCTTGCCGCACTACGTCGGCCTTTATCTCGCACGAACGCTGGATCACATAAGCGAGCGCCGCATCGTCACGCGCCATCAGGCGGCCGATGTTAGCTTCCAGCCAGTCAAAAAACGTAGCGTCGATGATGGCGCCATGCTTGATCACTTCTGCCAGTCCGGCCGAGAGTTCACGGTCCGGCAAAGTCGACAGAGTCGCCGTATCGGCCAGCACTGCTTGCGGCTGGTAGAACGCGCCTATCATGTTCTTGCCCAACGGATGATTGATCGCGGTCTTGCCGCCCACCGAGGAATCCACTTGCGCCAGCAGCGTTGTCGGTATCTGCACAAAAGGCACGCCGCGCATGTAGGTCGCTGCTGCAAAGCCCGTCATGTCGCCGATCACGCCGCCGCCGAGCGCGACTAAGGTGATCTTGCGGTCGCATTTGTTTTCGAGCAGTGCGTCGAAAATCAGCATCAGGTTGGCCCAGTTTTTTTCTTCTTCGCCGTCCGGCAGCACGATGGGGATGCACTGCTTACCGGCTGCGCTCAGCGTAGCAATCAACTGCTCCAGATAAAGCGGCGCTACGGTCGTGTTCGTCACGATAGCGATGCGCTTGCCCGGAATGTGACTGGCGAAGCTACTGTCGGCGAGCAGATTGCGGCCGATGACGATCGGATAACTGCGTTCATCCAATGCTACGGTCAGGTTGGCAAAAATATGCGGCTGGGTCATGTAGGGCGCGGGAGTGGAATGGGGGGCTACTTCAGGTCCTGATTCATGTGCAGATTCATGTGCTGCTTCAGCGCTTGTTACATATAGCAAGTCGGGCTGACTGGCAGGCGTTTGCGCTTCCAGTCGGGCCAGAATATTTTGTACCACTGATTGTACGTTAGGCCGGCCGGTCTCTATGGTGATGTGCGCGACTTCATCATAGTAAGGCCCGCGTTCGCGTGCGAGCTCTTCAATGCGGGATTTCGGGTCGGCCGTCTGCAGCAGTGGCCGGCTTTTGTCGTGACTAGTGCGCTGTAAAATGCTGGCGACCGAAGCGCGCAAATACACCACTGTGCCACGCGACTTCAAATAGGCGCGGCTTTCTTCATTCAGGATGGCGCCGCCACCGGTAGCCAGAACCAGCCCTTCTTGTGCGGTCAGATCGCGGATGACGTCGGCTTCGCGCTGGCGAAAGCAGGCTTCGCCTTCGATCTCGAAAATCAGCCGTATGGACGCGCCGGTGCGCGCTTCGATTTCATGGTCGGCGTCGACAAAGCGCTTGTTCAGCTTCTTCGCCAGTGCGCGCCCTATCGTGGTTTTGCCTGATCCCATCAGGCCAACCAGAAAAATATTGGAAGTCGGATTCAACATTGTTGCTCAACCAGCCGCTCTTGCGAACCTGCCAGCGATTTTGCCATGTAAAGACAAGAGTTTATCTCATACTCTGTCCGCACATCCTGTAAAGCAAGACTATCTGACCGCGCCAGCGTCGGTCAGCACGCGCGGCGTGATGAAAATGAGCAGTTCCGATTTGTCATGCGTACGACTGGAACTGCGAAACAAGGCGCCAAACAAGGGCAAGTCGCCCAGAAACGGCACCTTGGTAATGTTGTCAATTTCTGTCTGCGTGAAGATGCCGCCCAACACGACGGTGCCGCCATTCTCGACCTGGACATTGGTTTTGACGTGCTTGGTATTGATCGCAAAACTGCCTGCTACCGGTACGCCACGCGAATCCTTGGCCACATCCACCATCAAAATGATATTACCGTCCGGCGTAATCTGCGGCGTGACTTCCAGCTTCAGGTTGGCTTTCTTGAACTGCACCGATGTCGCGCCACTGCTGGTGGCCTGCTGATACGGGATTTCTTCGCCCTGCTCGATCAATGCCGGCTGCTGGTCGGCGGTGACCACGCGTGGGCTGGAAATGATCTTGCCCTTGCCATCGGCTTCCAGCGCAGAGAGTTCCAGATTCAGGAAGCGGTTTGCATTCGCTGAAAACAAACTCACAGCCATGCTGGCCGGCGTCACACCGTTAATGCCAGCGGCCGGCAAATTGACGAACTGCGTGTTCGGAATGAAGCTTGCCGTGGTCGCCGTCGCCTGCAAGGTTTGCTCGCCCACACCCAGATAATTGCCTGTAATAGCCGCACGCCCCCCGCCAACTGGCAGCCGCACACCCGTGGTGCCTGTTTGTTTAATACTGCGCAGGTCGGCGAAGCCGAGCTTCACGCCCAGATTCTTGCTGAATTTATCATCGGCTTCGACGATGCGCGCCTCTATCATGACTTGACGAGTCGCTACATCGGTAAGCTGAATCAGCTTGCGCACTTCTTCCAGCCGGCTCGGCGTATCAGTGACGAACAACTTGTTGGTGCGCGGTTCTGCCGACGCACTGCCTCGTCGCGACAGAATACTGCCGCGTCCGATCTGACCATCAAGCCCGAACACTTGGCGGAATGCGTCGGCCTTCTGGTAATTCAGCTGAAAGGTCTCAGTGATCAGGGGCTCGAGTTCGGCGATCTGTGCGCGCTGCTCGAGTTCCAGCCGTTCCTTGGTCAGTAGCTCGTCACGCGGTGCGATCCACAGTACGTTGCCATTTTTACGCATATCCAGCCCGCGCGCCTGCATGACAATATCGAGCGCCTGATCCCACGGCACGTCCTTCAGACGCAAGGTCAGGTTGCCACTTACGCTATCGCTGGCGACCACATTGAGGCCAGTGAAATCCGCAATGACTTGCAGCACGGCCCGCACATCGATGTTTTGAAAATTCAATGACAACTTGTCGCCACGGTAGCCGCTAGCGGTCTTGCCGCGCTCGGCCTTCAACGGCCGCACCTCGATGACGAGTCGGCGGTCTGTCTGCCAGGCCATGTGTTCCCACTGACCGCGAGGCTCAATCAGCATGCGCACCATGTCGCCCTGCACGCTGGTCGTGATTGTCTGTACCGGTGTGCCAAAGTCTTGCACATCCAGCCTGCGGCGCAGCAGTTCCGGCAATTCCGACTTCAGGAAATCCACCACAATAGCTTTGCCTTGCTGGCGCACATCGACTGCCTGCTGCGCACGGGACAGTTCGACGATGACACGTCCGGCGCCATCAGCGCCGCGACGGAAATCAATGTCAACGATTGCGTTTTTTTCAATCGCAATCTGTGCGGCCTTGTCTGCGGCGGCGCTGTTGTTGGCTGAATTGTTGGCTGAATTGTTGGCTGCCACATCTGGCGCCAGCTTGATAATTAGTTGCTGCGGTTTGATCTCTGTTGTATAGGACAGCGACCGCTTCAGGTTCAACACCAGCCTTGTTCGGCTGCCCGCCTGAACGATATCTATATGCCGCAGTTCAGCCCGCAGGTCACCCTGCAATTCTCCCGTTTCAAATTGCTTGCGCGTCTGGCCGGTTGCGTTACTGGTGTCGGCGAGATCAAGCACGACGCGAGGCGGGCTGACAGTTGAAAAACCAACCGGCTGATGGATGGGTGTTTGTTTCATCGCTACAGTAATGACGATCTGCTGCGCATCGCGCGCGAGCGTTATCGCCGTGATTGCATTCTGTTCGGCCATGGCGGGATTCAGCATCAGCAACTGCAATAGCAGCAAACTCATCAAGCTCAGCAGCTTATAACGCATCATCGTTTCTCCTGCAGCACAATCTGTGCGCGGCGTACAAGCCAGCTGCCATTTGTATCCTGCACAGTTTCATCTATAAGGATTGCCTCATCCGCTATGGCGACGACCTTGCCGTAGTTCTGCCCGAGGTGGCTGCCTTGCCTGACTTGGTAAATGATTTTGTCGACTTCGATAAGACCCATGACTTGCGCGCTGCGGCGCATGCTACCGACCATTTTCAAGCTCTCGAGTGGATAGTTTTCAAGTGGCTCGCGCGAGCGTTGCCGGTCCGGCTGCAAGCCTTCGCCGGCAAGCGTACCGTCACCGAAACCGGCTGCGAGTTTTTTCGTGTCAAACGGATCAGCCCGGTCAGCTGCGTTGTATTGAAATGAAGCGAAGGTTTCAGCTTGCGGCAACGCCTGTATCTGCGGCTTCATATCGCGCCGCGTGTGCTCCATCCATTGCTTCAGCGTGCTGTTGGCCTGTTCTTCGCAGGCAGCCAGCAGTAGCAGTGCAGTTACAGGCAGCAGTCGCCGTATCATTTGCGCTCCCGCTGTTTGTCCGCCGCCTGCTTTTCGGCAATCTGCTTTTTTCTTAGCGCGACTTCCTCTTTGTCCAGATAACGAAAAGTTCGCACGACCGCTTCAAAATTTTGCACGCCATCGCGCACTGAAGCGATGTTGATTTTGTCGAGCGTGACGATGCGCGACAGCTGCGCAATATCACTGGTAAAACCGGCGAGTGCATGGAAATTACCGCTAAGCTTGATCTCGACCGGCAGCTCTGCAAAATAGTCGCGCAGTTGCACTTGCCCGGGCTTGAACAGCTCAAACTGTAAGCCTCTGGCGATACCGGCCTGATTAATGTCGGACAGCAGCGCATCCATTTCCGCTTTGTTCGGCAATTGCTGCTCGAGCTTGACGACCTGTTGTTCGACCAGCTGTTTTTGATGACGCAATTCGTTCAGGCTGCGCGCCTGCACCAGCTTCGTCTGGAACGCGATTTTCTGCTTTTCTTCTTCAACGCCGCCGGCCGCCAAGGCATCCCATTGCGCTGTCCACATCCACCACCAGCCGCATGCAACGACCAGCAATGCAGCGGCAACGCGACATGCCGTGCGAGGCGCAGCGGGCCACAGACCAGGATGACCTTCCAGCCCGCGAAACTGCAGCGCTAGAGCTTGTAGCGTTTCCCGCAAACGCAAGCCGGGCTGCACGTCGTTCATGAACGCTCCTTCGGTGCGCGCGTCCATCCTATGCTGACGGTGAATTCAAAAACTTTGCGCTGGTCTTTACCCTGCCCGATACTCGCGGACTTGATCTCGACGAGTTCGGGCTGCGTCAGCCAGCGACCCTGCTTGCCCAGATTGCGCAGGAATTCCGACACGCGCTCATTCGACTGCGCATAACCGGTGACGGTGATGTTGTCTGCCTGCCGCAGTGATTTCAGTACGACACCCGCCGGCACCAGCCCAGTCATTTCATCCATCAGGTAAACCGGCTGATTGCGGTTGGCCTGCAAGGTTTCAACTGCGCTCTGGCGCGCCTTCAGAGCATCAATTTCTTCGCGCAATCCTGCCACCTCGCGAATACGCACATCCAGCTGGGCGTTTTCTGCTGCCAGTAACGCAAGGCGTTCAGACTGCGCGGCAAGCTTGCCGGCATTCCACAGGCTGACCAGCACGACCATTGCCAGACCCAGCAATGCCGCCAGCAACATACTGGCGACAAAAGCACGTTGTTGTTCGCGGCGACGCGCTTCGCGCCATGGCAAAAGATTAAACAGGATCATTGCGCGAAACTCCGCATCGCCAATCCACAGGCCACCAGACAAGAAGGCGCATCTATTTTTAATTGCGACTCGCTGATTGCCGATGCGATATGCATGCCGGAAAATGGGTCGGCCAAAGTTACACCGGTCGCAGTCCGCTGCACAAGCAGTGCTACCAGACCGGGAGTATGCACGCTGTTACCAGCCAGATAGATATGGGTAATGCTGTCGTGCGCCGTCGAGCTGAAAAATAATTGAAGCGCGCGTCCGAGCTCTTGCGTGACGACCTCATTGAAGCCGTCATGGATTGCTTGCACCGGCGACGATGCGCGCGCGAGTTCTTGTTCAAACTTGTGGCTGCCAAATGCATGCTCGCGCTCATAAAGCATGCGCTGACCTTGCAACACGGTCAGGCTGCTGGCCTCGGAACCGATCTGGACCAGCGCGACTGTATGAGCTTCTGCAGGGCTGTCAGTGAGTCTGTCAGTGAGTCTGTCGGTGGGCCTGTCAGTGAGTCGGTCATTGAGTTTGTCAATGAGCGCAAGCCCAGCATCACGCGCGAATAAATTCGCCATGGCTGCGCGCGCGGCATGGGCTTCGATATCCATGACCAGTGGCTTGATTCCGGCGGCCTCAGCCAGTGCCAGCCTTTCATTGATCTTGTCCTTGCGTGCGGCTACCAGCAGAATTTCGTTTGCATCCGGCGTCATCGCACTCGGCCCGATCACACCATAGTCCAAGCTGATTTCATCAAGCGCAAACGGCAGGCTCTGGCTGGCCTCGATTTCTATTTGCGCATCGAGCTCTGCTTCGCTCAGGTTGGCCGGCATGCTCAGCGTTTTGGAAATAACGGAACCGGAAGGTAGCGCCAGCGCCGCATTACGGCAGCGGCTACCGCTTTTTTTCAATGCGCGACGCAGTGCGTCGGTGACTTGATCAAATTGCATGATGCTGTCATCGCGCAGCGCACCGTACGGCAGCATTTCACTTGCATAGTGCTCGACTTGCACACGTTTACCCGATTGCGTCAGTTCAATGACGCGGATACCGCTGGCACCGATGTCTATGCCTAGCAAGGGTGCATGGCGAGTTCCGAACAATCTGCTGAGATGAAATGCCAATGGATTCTCCGTGCGCCGCGATTGTTATCATTTGCTCAACTGGGTTGCGGATGCTAACAAGCTGCTTTCAAAGCTGTAAAGCGTCACCCGTCATGCGTTGTCAAATGCCGACGCATGCGTGGTGCAGCAGTACGAGAAGTACTGGAATCTGCATGCCCAGCAGTGCGGCAGCAGCCGCTATAATGATTGCCATCCACGCACAGAGTGCTTCTTCAAGCCCATCAGGCTCCTTACTGCATGAACTCAACAACTCCCGATAGCGGCACACCCAAAGCCAAGCCAGTGCGCAAGCTGTCCACGCCACTAAAAGTCGCTCTGAGCATTTTTGGTGTGCTCAGCGGTCTGGCTGTGATTGGTTTTTTACTCATCAGCTTCATGTTGATGATGGCGTATCCGAATTTGCCGGATATCGACTCATTAGCCACTTATCAACCCAAAATGCCGCTGCGGGTTTTCTCTGCTGATAATGTGCTGATCGGCGAATTTGGCGAAGAACGTCGCAGCCTGGTGCATTACAAAGACATTCCAAAAGTCATGAAGCAGGCCGTGCTAGCCATCGAGGATGACCGTTTCTATGAGCACGGCGGCGTCGATTTCTGGGGCATCCTGCGTGCGGCCATTCACAATGCTTTCGGCGGCAGCCGTCAGGGCGCGTCAACCATCACACAACAGGTCGCGCGCAATTTCTTTCTATCAAGCGAGCAGACCATCAAGCGCAAGCTGTACGAAGTGCTGCTGGCGTGGAAAATCGAAAAGACACTGACCAAAGATCAGATTCTCGAGCTGTACATGAACCAGATTTATCTGGGCCAGCGCTCGTATGGTTTTGCATCGGCCGCGCAGATTTATTTCGGTAAGAAGCTCGATGAAATCACGGTTGCCGAAGCGGCGATGCTGGCCGGCTTGCCAAAGGCGCCGTCGGCGAACAATCCGGTCGTCAATCCAAAGCGTGCCAAGTCGCGTCAGCAATACATTCTGCGGCGCATGCATGACCTGGGCTATATCACGACAGCTCAGTACGAGCAGGCCCGCGAAGAGCAACTGAAGATCAAGATGGACAGCAATGAATTCGGCGTGCATGCAGAGTACGTGTCCGAGATGGCGCGTCAGATGGTGTATGAACAATTTAAGGAAGACACGTATACGCGCGGTCTGAATGTTTTCACGACTATTACCAAGGCCGATCAGGATGCCGCTTATTTGGCTTTGCGGCGCGGAGTGCTGGATTATGAAAAGCGTCAGGCCTATCGTGGACCGGAAGGCTACATGACTATTCCGGGCGACAAGGCTGATGCGGAAGCGGCCATTGAATCAGAACTGGCCGAACATCCGGACAGTGACGGTTTGGTCGCTGCAGTGGTTCTGGCTTCCACGGCCAAGAGCGTGCGTGCACTGTTGGCATCCGGTGAAGAAATCACCATCACCGAAAGCGGCCTGTCACAAGCAGCCAGCGCGCTCGGCGACAAAGCAGCGCCGAACCGTCGCATCAAGCGCGGCGCTATTATCCGCGTGACGCAAGACGACAAGAACTGGTCCATCATTCAGTTGCCAGAAGTCGAGGCTGCATTTGTATCGGCCAGCTCCGAAGACGGCGCCATCAAGGCATTGGTCGGTGGTTTTGATTTCAGCCGCAACAAATTCAACCATGTGACGCAGGCATGGCGTCAACCGGGTTCTTCGTTCAAGCCTTTCATTTATTCGGCATCGCTGGAAAAAGGCCTGTCTCCCGGCACCGTCATCAATGATTCGCCTATTACTTTCGACACCGCGCACACCGGCAGTCAGGCATGGGAGCCAAAGAACTACGACAATAAATACGAAGGCCCGATGACGATGCGCAAGGGTCTGTCGAAATCAAAAAACATGATTTCTATCCGCATCCTCGACAGGATAGGCCCGCAGTATGCGCAAGAGTATGTAACCCGCTTTGGCTTTGACGCGGAAAAAAATCCACCGTACCTGACGCTCGCACTCGGTGCCGGCGCAGTCACGCCTTTGCAAATGGCTGGCGCCTATGCGGTGTTTGCAAACGGTGGTTATAAGGTCAATCCCTATCTGATTTCAAAGATAAGCGACAACAATGGCAAGATCCTGTTTCAGGTCACGCCAGAAAAATCAGGTGACGACAGCTTGCGCGTCATTGATGCGCGCAATGCCTTCATGGTCGACAGCATGCTCAAGGACGTCGTCAGGCATGGCACCGCAATGCGGGCGCTTTCGCTCAAGCGCACCGACATAGCAGGCAAGACCGGCACGACCAATGACTCTATCGATGCCTGGTTTGCCGGTTACCACCCCAAACTGGTCGGCATTGCGTGGATAGGTTTCGACAAGCCCAAGAACCTCGGCAACAAGGAAACGGGGGGCGGTCTGGCACTGCCGATCTGGATCAGCTACATGCAAAAGGCGCTAGCCGCCATGCCGACGCAAGAACGTGAAGTCCCGTACGGGATCGTTACCGGCGGCAGCGACTATTTGTACGCAGAGTATGCTGAAGGTGGCGGCATCAATGCGCTAGGGCTGACGCCGGCCGGTGAAGCCAAACCCGCTGCCGAAAAAACGGACGATGCGGTGAAAAACGAATTGTTCTAAATTGCTTACTGAGTGTTTACTGAGGCCAGTGTAGCGGCGCACCACCCTGAGCGCTGGCCAGCGCTGCGAGCGACGCAAACAGTTCGGAACCGTCGCGTGTATTGCGCCAGCTGCCTTCGGTGAGCCGGTAATGAAAACCACCGGAGCGGGCAGCGACCCAGATTTCCTGCATGGGCGCTTGGGTGTTGACGATGATTTTAGATCCATTGTCGACAAACTCGATCTCGAGCACATTGCCATTGCGGCTTAATTCCAGATCGACGTCGGCGTCCACGCCGGCCTGCTCTAGTCCGGTCTCGATCTGCCCCAGCACGGCCTCGGCCAGCACCAGGAATTCGGTTTCGCTCATGCTACACTCCATTAAAATTTTTGATCGATAAAGCCATGTCACTTCTGCGTCGAACTTGCGTCATTCTAGCGGCGTTTGCACTTGTTGGTCTGAACGCAGCCTGTGGGCAAAAGGGCCCGCTGTATTTACCGGGCCAGCCGCAACCAATTACACCAAAAACAGATCAGGATACGATGGAGTCGCCTGACATGCCTGCCAAATCCCGCTAAGTCATCCAGTAATCACATGTCTCATTTCGCCTACCGCAACAACAAGCTGCACGCAGAAGACGTGTCCCTTTCAGAGATAGCTGCCGCTTTTGGCACGCCTACCTACGTTTATTCCCGCGCCAGTCTGGTCGAGAATTTTTCTGCGTATGCAGAAGCCTGCAAGCGCCACGGTCGCGGTGAGCAAGGCGCGCTGGTTTGCTATTCCGTCAAATCGAATTCGAATCTGGCCGTACTCAACTTGCTCGGCAAGCAGGGCTCCGGCTTTGACATCGTCTCTGGCGGTGAATTGTTGCGCGTGATTGCCGCCGGCGGCGATCCACATAAAGTAATTTTTTCCGGCGTGGGCAAGTCGCGCGCCGAAATGCAACTGGCGCTGTCGCATGACATATTGTGCTTCAACGTGGAGTCGATACCGGAGCTGCACAGGCTCAATGAAGTCGCTGCCGGCATGGGCAAACGCGCACCTGTTTCCTTGCGCGTGAACCCTGATGTTGACGCCAAGACGCATCCGTATATTTCTACCGGTCTCAAAGACAACAAGTTCGGCATTGCGTTTGAAGAAGCGATTGCGACGTATCAGGTTGCCGCCTCGCTGCCGCACCTGAACGTAGTGGGCATCGACTGCCACATCGGTTCGCAATTGCTGGACGATGCGCCGCTGCTGGAAGCACTCGACAAGGTTATCGAACTGGTTGACCAGCTCACCGCACTGGGCATTCATTTGCATCATCTCGACATCGGTGGCGGCATCGGCATTACCTATGACGATGAAAAGCCGGTTGCAGTCAGCGACTATCTGGCGCGGTTGTTTGCGCGAATTGATCGCTGGCGCGCCGAACACTATCAGGGTCAGCCGGTAAAGGTCTTGTTCGAACCCGGCCGCTCCATCGTCGGTAATGCCGGCGTGCTGCTGACTGAAGTGCAGTATCTGAAACATGGCACGACGAAAAATTTTGCCGTGGTTGATGCGGCAATGAATGACCTGATGCGGCCGGCGATGTATGAAGCTTGGCATGGTGTGCAAACTGTCGCGCAGGGAACGGGCAGTGCACAGATTTATGATGTGGTCGGCCCTGTCTGCGAATCCGGCGACTGGCTGGCGCGCGAACGCGCACTGGCTATTCAAGAAGGCGACCTGCTGGCGATCATGTCGGCTGGTGCCTACGGAATGACGATGGCTTCGAACTACAACACCCGCGGTCGTGCTGCGGAAGTGCTGGTCGACGGCGGCAAGTTCAGCCTGATCCGCCAGCGTGAATCAGCGAGCGACTTGTTTGCGCTGGAATCGATACCAGTAGACTAATCTGAAGCCCAATAGCAGCGCAACGATACTGCCCATCAGTATCGGCTGCGCGAAGTTATTTTTACCGGCGCGCATCCACCAGAAATGCAACATGCCGAGCACTGCGACGACATAGATCAGACGGTGCAGGCTCTGCCAGCGCCGTCCCAGCCTGCGCACCATGGCATTGGTGCTAGTGAGTGCCAGCGGAATCAGTAGCACGAACGCACTGAACCCAACGGTGATGAAAGGCCGCTTCACGATATCTTTCCACATTGCCTGCAGATCAAAGAAGTGATCAAACCAGATGAAGGTGGTGAAATGCAGGCACACATAAAAGAAAACAAACAGGCCCAGCATGCGACGCAGCCGAACCAGCCAGTTCCAGCCTGACAGCCGTCTTAATGGCGTGATGGCCAGCGTAACGCAGAGCAAATACAAGGTCCAGTCGCCGGTACTACGGGTGATGAACTCAATCGGATTGGCACCCAGCCGGTCTTGAAACCCTAACGCTATCAGACGCACCAGCGGCAGCAGCGCCAGCAAAAACAAGCTCGTCTTGATGAAGCGGAATTGCCGGGCGCTGGGGTTCAGCATCGCCGTCAGTAAAACTTTTTCAAATCCATGCCTGTGTACAGAGAGGCGACTTCGGGATAGCCGTTGAACATCAGCGTCTTGCGCTTTTTGTTGAAGAAGCCGTCTTCGCCTATGCGTCGCTCGCTGCCTTGCGACCAGCGCGGATGATCGACTTCAGGATTTACATTCGAATAAAAACCGTACTCTTCCGGCGCCGATTTATTCCAAGCTGTTTTGGGTTGGGTTTCGGTGAAACGGATATGTACGATAGATTTGGCTGACTTGAAACCATATTTCCATGGCACGACCAGGCGCACTGGCGCGCCGTTCTGGTTAGGCAGGACTTGGCCATACATACCGACGCACAACAGCGCCAGCGGATGATTTGCTTCGTCGATGCGCAAGCCTTCGACATACGGCCAGTCCAGCACGCGACTGCTGACGCCGGGCATTTGCCTTGGGTCGGCCAGTGATGTGAATTCAACGTATTTGGCGTTGCCGGTCGGCTCGACCTTGCGGATGAGTTCTGCCAGCGAATAGCCTATCCACGGTATCGCCATCGACCATCCTTCAACGCAGCGCAAGCGATACAGGCGCTCTTCCAGAGGCGCGAGTTTTAGCAGGCTGTCGATATCGAGCGTTAGTGGTTTCCTGACTTCGCCATCAATGCGCACTGTCCACGGACGCGGCTTGAGTGTGTTTGCAGTCTGAACCGGATCACCTTTGTCGGTGCCGAATTCATAGAAGTTGTTGTAGCTGGTCGCGTCGCTGTAACTGGTTGGCTTGTCTTTTGCGATGTAGGCCGGATTTGCCCTCGCTGCCAGTCGCGCAAGCGCAGGATCGGCGAAGGCATTGTTGACCAAGCCAGCACCGGCCATACCACCGACTGCGAGTTGTTGCATGAAGAGGCGGCGCGATTCGAACAGTTCACGCGGGGTGATTTCGGAAGGCCGTGGTTGGTCAAAGCGCGGACGTTTGATTGACATGGCAGGCTCCGGATAGGAAGAAAAAAACCGAACGCTGGATCCCGATTTTCATCGGGATGACGGTAGTAAATTTGGATGACGCCTATATATCTACCGTCGTTCCGGCGTAGGCCGGAACCCAGTGACTTTTACTGATTACAACTCACCGTAAGAATGCAAACCGGACAGGAACATGTTGACACCTAAAAAGGCAAAGGTCGTCACCAACAATCCACTAACTGCCCACCATGCAGCAACATGACCGCGCAAACCTTTCATCAGCCGCATATGCAGCCAGGCCGCATAGTTGAGCCAGACAATCAATGCCCAGGTTTCTTTCGGGTCCCATGACCAGTAGCCACCCCATGCTTCGGCTGCCCACAGCGCACCCAGAATGGTGGCAATCGTGAAGAAGGCAAAGCCGACTGCGATGGCTTTGTACATGATGTCGTCCAGCACTTCCAGCGATGGCAGACGGTCAGCGAAGATGCCTTTGAATTTCAGCAAGTAAGCCACGCCAACCATGGCAGCCAGTGCAAAGGTGCCGTAGCCAATGAAGTTCGCAGGCACATGGATTTTCATCCACCAGCTTTGCAGTGCAGGCACTAGCGGTTGAATCTCTTGCGCGTCGCGGCTCAGCATATACCAGAGCAAAAAGCCGACTGCCGCCGAGATCACCAGCATGACGAACGCGCCGACCTGGCGCGTTGCGTATTTGCCTTCGTAGAAAACATAGAACAAGGCCGTGATCATGCAAAACAGGATGAAGACTTCATACAGGTTCGACACAGGGATATGGCCGATGTCGGCACCCAACAAATACGATTCATACCAGCGCACCATCATGCCGGTGAAGCCCATCAGGATCGCTGCCCAGCAAAGCTTGCTACCTACGGCACCGCCGAAGTCGCTGCGTGCCAGCAAGCCGCCCCAATAAAATAAAGTAGACAAGAAAAATAGCGTGCTCATCCACAGAATGGCGGATTGGCTGGACAGCAAATACTTCAGGAAAAATTTGCTGTTAGCCAGCTCCAGATTACCGCCATACATTGCCACTGCACTCAGTGCGAGCGCAGCAATCAACACCATTAGCAGACGTGCCGGCTTCCAGATCCAGCCCAGCCACGCGAAGGTCGGCACGGCGGCCAGCAAGATACCTTTTTCATAGATGTCCATGAAGACACCGTAGCGGTTCAATGCGAACAAGGCGCCAGCAGAAAGCAGCGCTGCAAAGATCCAGTCAAACAGGCTCAAGGATTTGATGAGGCTGGGCGTGTCGGTGTAGGTTTGGTTTTCAGTGATGTCCATGGTATTTCTCCGCGCATGACCACGCTGTTAGCGTGGCCATTGCATTAGCTGCGTAAAACAGATTGTCTGAGTAGGGCTTGAGTATAGATCAGCGACTTGATTACTGCTGAGCGAGCCGGATTTTGATGCGCTCGAATTCCTTGTCGAAATCCATGGTACGGCGCTGCGTGCTCATCGCCATCAGCGCATGTGCGCCACCCTGCTCTTGCGGCCGGATCCAGATCCACAGCCGGCGCTCACGCACATACAGCATCGCGAAAATGCCGATTACCAAAAACAGGCAGCCGAGATAAACGACATTTTTACCCGGCGAGCGTGTTACCTGAAACACGGATGCCTTGACCTCGTCGAAGCCTGCCAGTTGCAAATAAACCGGCGCATTGTAGAAGAACGCATCGGCTAGTGCGTTGGTAGCCAGTTGCAGGAAGCGGCCGTGCTTTTCGTCGGCAGGCATCGCAGGCAATTGATCCTGCTCGCGCGCGACTTGCCACAATTCCCACATGCTGCCATTCAAAATTTTCATGAAAATATCGGCGGCTTTCTCTTGCTGCTCCTCTGGCAGTTTGCCGACAAAACGAGCGACTGCCAGATAGCCGGATTCATTCTGGTCACCAGCAAACACCGTCATGCCACGCAAGGCCGACGCTTCGAGTTGCGCGCGCAGCTTGTCGCCAGCCGTTGCGCTCAACGGTACTTTGCCGGCGTAGCGTTGTGCGGCTTTCTGACGCAGCGCCGGGTTCAAGAGCGCTGCCCGCAGCCGCATCCATTCGCCTACGCTGTCCTGATCATCTGCGGGTATGCGCAGGAAGCGGAAGCTTTCGGCTGGTGTATCACGCATGCCTACGAGGAAGACATAGTCGCCATCGACTTTAACGGACTGCATGTAATTATTGAATTCACGCGCCTGACCATTTTTGTCGCGCAATTTATATTGCACGCTCGGCCCGACGTTTTTCAAGTCCTTGGTCTTGCTGCCATTGGCAGCAGAGCCAAGCTGCTTGTCCAGTCCTGTCGAGAATTTTTCGTTGAAGCTTTTGTTGCTGTTGACGGCCCGGACATCTTGTCCGTTGTTTGCTGCCATGTTTTCGATGTTGAAGGGACGGAAGCCCGACCATTCAATCGAATATTCGCTGCCGCCACTGCCTTTGAGCGGCGTGGTCTTGCCAACTACGCCTTCGAGCTTGAAGGCCGTGTTGCTGGCGCCCTTCATGGCATAGCCGTTGAGCTTCAGATTGCTACCGCCATCTTCAAAGCTGGACTGATAGACAGACAAACCTTTGTAGACCAGCGGCTGGTTGACCTTGATGGTTGCATCAAAACTTTTGCCGGTTTCATGATCGGTGACGGTAACGTCGCTGGCAAACAGCTTCGGCATGCCAGTCGAATAAAAATCAATCACGAATTTTTTCAGCTGGATCGTGAACGGCAGATCCTGGATCAGCACGCCTTCGCCGGCCGGTACGATGGCGGTATTGCTGCTGCTGCCTTCCGGTATCAGGGTATTGCCGCGGAAGGTAGGATTGTCTAGCCCTAACCTGTGCCTGGCCGGAATCTCGGCAATGATGCCATTGCCCATGAAGGGCTCGATATTGAACAGCCATTGCTGTGCACGGATAGGCAGGTTGGAGTCGAGCAGGCCGCCTACGCAAATGATAACGATGGCGCTGTGTGCAAAGATATAACCGAGCTTGTTGGCCGCACCCTGCTTGGCGGTTAAAAGAATCGCGCCGTCTTTCTGCACCAGCCGCACGCGGTAGCCGTCGTCGGTGACGCGGCGTGTCGCTTCTTTTGCCAGCGATTCCGTGCTGCCGGCGACTGTCCATTCGGCCTTGTGGTGGAAATTGCGCAACGACTGTTCGCGCACATTTTCGCGCCAGCTCTTCATGTCCTTGATCATCTTCGGCGCATTGCGTGCAATGCAAAGCGAGGTCGAGGCAACGAGAAAGGCCATGATCAGCAAGAACCACCATGCCGAGTAAACGGTATAGATGGAGGTACGCGCAAAAATCTCGAACCAGAACGGGCCGAACTGGTTCACGTAATTAGCCATCGGGTCGTTTTGGGTAACGACCGTGCCGATGATGGATGCGATTGAAATGATGCTCAGCAGACTGATCGCAAAACGCATCGACGACACCAGTTCCACAATATCTGCCAGCCAGCGACGGTTGGTTGCAAGCGTTATGCCATCGGTGTTTGTGTTCATCTGTTTGTGCTGTTTGGGCTGTTTGTGCCGGTTGTTGATTGATGCAGTGCTTGCAGTGTAGCGCTGAATGCAAAAAGGGGCAGCCTAGCGGCCACCCCTGAACGTCTGTGTGTTGCTAGTGTTACGCTTGATGCTTACTTCATGCCGGCGACGTAATCGGCGACTGCCTGCATTTCCTCATCCGACATGCGCTTGGCGATGGTCGTCATCTGTGCGCTGTTGTTGCGGGTGCCGGTGCGGAAGTTGCTCAGTTGCGTAACGGTGTAATCCTGATGCTGGCCAGCGATACGCGGATATTGTGCAGGGATACCAGCGCCGTTCGGGCTATGGCAACCGGCACAGGCTGGCACGTTTTTCTCGGCGATGCCGGCACGGTAGATTTTCTTCCCGAGTTCGACGGTATTTTTGTTGTGGGCTGCGCCAGGTGCGGGCTTTTTCGCGCTGACGTAGGCTGCCACATTGCGCATATCTTCTTCGCTCAGTGCCTTCGCAATCGTGGTCATGATGGCGTTGTTGCGGTTAGGACCTTTGAAGTCATGCAATTGCTTGACGATGTAGGCTTCGTGTTGCGCAGCCAGTTTCGGATTTTGCGAAATGCTTGAATTGCCCGCAGGGCCATGGCAGGCCAGGCAGGCAGTAATGCCGCGCGCTGCGTCGCCTGTGGAGTACAGCGTGCTGCCCTTGGCAGCATCTGCCTTGGGTGCTGCATGTTCTTCGTTGGCATGCGCAACAGAATACAGCGAGGACAGCGCGAGTAGCGCGATGGAAAGGAATTTTGCGACCGACGGGAATGCACGATTCATTCAAACACCCTGAGACATGAAATTGGTTTTCTTTTTACCGTAAAACGGCCTTTGCCGCAGACGGATTAACAGGGTCGCATTGTACTACAATAGGCCCCTTTGTTTCCTCTCCTGTCTGTTTCTTCCCTATGTCCCTTTTATGGCAAGCCCGCTTTTTCACTACGGTTGATCACCTGGGGGATTTGCCAAATTATCAAGTCCCCGAGATCGCCTTTGCCGGCCGCTCCAATGCGGGCAAGTCGACTGCAATCAATCTGCTGTGTAATCAGAAAAAACTCGCGTTCGCGTCCAAGACGCCGGGCCGTACGCAGCACATTAACTATTTCTCGCTGGGCGGCTCGCACGTCGGCCAGCATCGCAAGGACGCTACCCGGGTCGATGAGATCCGTGCGTTTCTAGTCGATTTGCCCGGCTATGGCTACGCGCAGGTGTCGGGCTCGGCCAAGCATCACTGGCAGGATTTGCTGGGGCGCTATGTGCAGGCACGCGATCAACTGGCAGCGCTGGTTTTGATCATGGATGCGCGCCGCCCTTTTACCGATCTGGATGTGGAAATGCTGGAATGGTTTGCGCCGACCGGCAAGCCGATCCATTGCCTTCTTAGTAAGGCCGACAAATTGAACCGCAGCGAAACGACCGAGGCATTGCGGTTGGCGCGCTCGGTGCTGGCCAGCTATGTGGATATCGAAGGCAAGCCGCTGCACTTCTCGGTGCAAATGTTTTCGGCCTTAAAACGCTTAGGGCTGGAAGAGGCGGATGCGACCATTCGCAATTTGCTGGGTTTAAATGCGCCAGCTGCGGATGCCGCGCAAGAGTCCACGCAAGCGCCTGCGGCCGAGTTGCCTGCCGACGGCGCCAAAGAACAAGCCAAAGAATAAAAAAACCCTGGAGAAAGGGGAAGGTCTCCAGGGTCTAACGCTGATTCGCTACAGACGAAGCAGCCCCGCTCAGGGAGGAGAAGCGGGAGGTGAGCAAATCACCCGCTTGTCTGATGACGGGTGCGGTCAAAAGTTTCAATCAATTCGCCCGTGCTTTTTCACAGCGCACGGGCTTTACTGTCGGGAGCGCCATGTCTGATAACCAACAATCTGCTCGTTTTCCAGCTCTTCGCATGCGCCGCATGCGCAAAGATGCTTTTTCGCGCGCGCTGATGCGCGAGAACGTGATCACCTCTTCCGACCTGATTTATCCGGTCTTCATTCTGGACGGCTCAAACCGGCGTGAGCCGGTGGCTTCAATGCCCGGCGTTGAACGCGTGTCGCTTGATTTGCTCTTCGCGGTCGCTGAAGATTGTGTGGTGCTCGGCATCCCGGTGCTGGCGCTGTTCCCTGTTATCGACTCCGCATTGAAAACACCGGACGGCATCGAGGCGATCAATCCGGCAGGCCTGGTGCCGCGCGCGGTGCGCGAACTGAAAGCGCGCTTTCCTGAACTCGGCATCCTGACCGATGTCGCGCTGGATCCGTACACCAGCCATGGACAAGATGGCGTGCTGGACGCAGACGGCTATGTGCTCAATGACGAGACCGTCACGCTACTGCAAAAGCAGGCACTGGTGCAAGCCGCTGCCGGTGTCGATATCGTCGCCCCTTCCGACATGATGGATGGTCGCATCGCTGCAATCCGCAGCGCGCTGGAGGCAGAGCATTTTATCCACACGCGCATCATGGCGTATTCGGCCAAATATGCATCGGCGTTTTACGGCCCGTTCCGCGACGCTGTCGGCTCCGCGGCCAATCTGGGCAAAGGTAGCAAGGCGACTTACCAGATGGACCCGGCCAACAGCGATGAGGCGCTGCGCGAAGTCGCGCTTGATCTGGCCGAAGGCGCTGATATGGTAATGGTCAAGCCCGGCATGCCGTATCTGGATATCGTGCGGCGCGTCAAGGATGAGTTCAAGGTGCCGACTTTTGCGTATCAGGTCAGTGGTGAGTACGCGATGATCAAGGCGGCAGCCCAGAACGGCTGGCTCGATCATGACAAGACCATGATGGAAGCGATGCTGGCTTTTAAACGTGCGGGTGCTGATGGTGTACTGACATACTTTGCGAGGGATATCGCCAGATTACTCAAGTAGGCAACTGAGCGGCCAACATCTTCAGGCAGTCTGTCCTGTTTTATACCGATCGTTAATCGAACTTTACCTCTTTAATCGCCACTCATTTTGTGTTGAGCCTATTACCGGTGGTAATGGACTTGTTCGACATCCCTCTGGGTAATTGTTATTGAGGACATCATGAAACCTGCCCCGTCTGCCAATGCGCAACGTACTCACCAAGCTTCTTCTGATGCCACTCCTGAACTCCAGATTTTACTGGCGCATAAAAAAAAGCTAGTGGTACCTGGCGGCAAAAAAGAAACCACCATTGTGTTTTCCCGCGTGTCACATAAACAGCTAACCTTAGACAAGTCAGGTGATACTAAAGCTGCGGCAAAATTTGCGGTCAAGCTTATGAGGGAAAACCTCGAAAAATCCCCAAAACTTACGCCTGAAAAAATCAACAACTTGATGAGCAAGATGAGCTTGTGTCTTGGTAACAGCAAGGGCGGTTACACCACCAATGAAAATGTGCTGGAGTCTCAGTTCGCACTGCCAATGCTTATCAAAGAAGCCAAGCTGGCTGGGTGCGAAATTCATTATGCAAAAAAGCATGAAGAGATCGCTTTCACGCCTCTACCCAAAACACCGCCGGCGTCTTCAGTGGAGTTGCCTGAATTACCTGATCTGTCTGATTTCCCTGAGAAAACCAGAGAAAAGAAATATGCTAAAGCCGATGGAAGCTACCGCAGCAACAAAGAAGTAAAGGCGCTAGATGTGCAGACTAAATCCGGCAAACTTCGCTCCACGGAAAAAGAGAATAGCCCGCCAAAACCCTACCCGAAAAACTCACTAATTCCACAAACCCGGACCTCAGTTGAGCTACCTGAGTTACCGGATCTTCCCGACGAATAAAAAATAGCCCGTAAATTACGCGGGCTATTTACTGGATTGGCCTTATTCAGTGAGCTTATTTATTGGGTTGTGGGGTTATGCGCAAATATGGTTTCGGTGACTTGTAACCCTTTGGATATTTTTGCTTGATCACAGCCTCATCCTGCACCGACAGTGGAATGATGACGTCATCACCATCGCGCCAGTTGCCAGGCGTGGCAACGGTGTAGCCGTCGGTCAGCTGCAAGGCATCGATCACGCGCAGCACTTCATCAAAATTGCGACCCGTGCTCATCGGATAAGTGATCATCAGACGCACCTTCTTTTTCGGATCGATGACGAACAGTGAACGAACCGTCGCGGTCTCTGACTGGTTCGGATGAATCATGTCGTACAAACCGGAGACATGCTTGTCTGCATCGGCAATGATAGGGAATCCAACCACAGTCTTCTGGGTCTCTTCAATATCTTTGATCCAGTCCTTGTGCTTGTCAGCCGGGTCCACCGACAGCGCGATGGCTTTGACATTGCGCTTGTCAAATTCAGGCTTGAGCTTGGCAGTCAGGCCGAGTTCGGTGGTGCATACAGGCGTGAAGTCAGCCGGATGCGAAAACAGTACGACCCATGAGTCACCTGCCCACTCATGAAACTTGATCTTGCCTGTCGATGAATCTTGTTCAAAATCGGGTGCGGTATCACCTAGTCTTATTGCCATCCTGCTCTCCTTTTTTAATTAAGAGCGCTATGAAACTCGCTCTTTGTTTATAGCGCATGGCTGCGTATTTTGCCCTATTACGGCAGTACTTGTTTGAGCGACTGCAGGAAGCGCTCAGGCGCTTGATAGCCGATGACGCGTGCAGCGCGCACTTCCTGCCCGTCTTTGCCAAAGAAAATAATGCCGGGGGGGCCGAATAATCCGAAGCGTTTCAGCAGCGCCTTGTCTTCGGCATCGTTTGCGGTGACATCGGCCTGCAACAGCAGCATGTTATCGAGCTCAGCCGCTACGGCCTTGTCGCTGAAGGTGAGTTTTTCCATTTCCAGACATGACACGCACCAGTCTGCATAAAAATCGAGCATGACAGGACGGCCATTCGCGCTGCGAATCGCTGCATCGACATCAGCACTGGTCTTGACCAGCTTGAATACTGTTTTGGCGCTCTCAGTACCTGTCAGATGCGCCAGCGGTGCCCATGCATCACGCCCCCCGCTGGCCAGACCTGCCAGCTGTACCAAACCCAGCAACGCAAACAGTACTCCCAGTATTTTGGCCGGCATGCCCCATTTTTTTGACGCCAGCAGAAAGCCACCGTAGCCGAGCCCGAGCAAGCCCCAGCCCAGCATCAGCACCCAGGCCGGAATCAGCGAGGCAACCATCCACAGAGCTAATGCCAACATCAGCACGCCAAAGAAGGGTTTGACTGCATCCATCCAGCTGCCTGCGCGCGGCAGCAGCGCACCTGCTGACAGGCCGACTAACAGCAGCGGCACGCTCATGCCGACGGCCATCGCAAATAAGGCGCTGCCGCCAATGACAACGTCGCGCGTCTGGCTGATGTAGACCAAAGCGCCGGCCAGTGGCGCGGCTACGCAGGGGCCGACGATGAGCGCCGAGATCGCGCCCATGACGAACACGCCCGCGAGTTTGCCGCCCCGCTGCTGCTCAGACATCCGTGTAAGCATTAGCTGCAATGATGGCGGCACTTGCAATTGGTAGAGACCAAACATAGACAACGACAGCACAGCCATCAGAATTGCAAAGCTTGTCAATATGAGCGGGCTTTGCAGTGCGGCAGACAAGCCTTCGCCAATCAGACCTGCCGATACGCCCAGTGCGGTGTAGACGACTGCCATGCCCAGCGAATACGCAAGCGACAACACAAAGCCGCGCTGACGACTGGTTTGTGCACCTTCGCCAACAATGATGAAAGACAAAATGGGCACCATCGGCAGCACGCAGGGTGTGAACGACAAGCCCAAGCCCAGCAGGAAGAATAGCGGCAGTATCAACAACAAGCGGCCGCTGGCAAGTGATGCTTCGATGCGGCCCATCTCGCTATCAACTGGTGCGACAGGTGAGGTTGTAGCCGCTGGCTTGATCGTTTGCGTGGTGCTGCCCGCAACCGACAGTCGCGCGACCGACTCCATCGGTGAATAACACAGGCCACGATCGGCGCAGCCTTGACTGAGGGCCTTGAAACTGAAGGCGGCATTCGCCTGTACCGGAATCCGGATCGTTACTTGATGGCGATAGGTTTCGACTTCTTTGTTGAAAGTCGCATCGAATTTCACTTTGCCGGGCGGGATGACAGGCGCACCGAGTTGCGCGCCGTCGGCGCTGAAGCTGAAGCGTTCGCGGTACAGATAATAGCCGTCCGCTACTTGATAGTTGACTTCGATGGTGTTCGCATCAGCCATGCGCGTACTAAAGCGAAATGCCTGTTCAGGCTGCAGATATTCTTCTTCGGCCTGAACGTGCCCGATGAGTGCAAAGACGGTTAGCGTGAATGCAAATAATTTGTGCAGCAATTTGTTAGGCATTTTTTTCCTGCTTGGTTTCCTGACTGACCCAATGCAAATAGGCGGCGTTACCCGTCAGAGGTAGCGCGATCACTTCGGGCAAGTCATACGGATGCGCTTCGAGTATGGCATGCTCGACTTGATGATAGCGGGCTTGGGTGGTTTTGATGATGAGCGTGACTTCATGCGCGTGCTCGACTTTGTCTTGCCAGCGATAGATGGATTGCACGCCGGGGAGCAGGTTGACGCAGGCCGCAATTTTACTTTGTACCAGCGAGGTCGCCAGAGCGTGCGCACTTTCCGCATCAGGCAAATTCGTCATCACCATCAGTACCTGTTCCATTGCAGCCTCCGGTTTATTTCAGCAGACGGCGACGTGTGAGCACCGACGCCACATAAAAACCTGCTACGCAAAACAGCACGAGCGTGAACAGGTCCTGCAGCGGATGTTGAGGCCACTGCCCTAACAGCAATGGTCGCACAAGATTTACCGCTGCGCTCAGTGGCAGAAAGTCTGCCAGCGCTTGTAGCCACGACGGCAACTGGCTGCTCGGATAATAGACGCCCGAGAGGAAGATCATGGGCGTGAGTACGAGCGTGAAATAGTACGTGAAAAAGTCATAGGCTTTGGCCAGTGCATTGACGATGAGTGCGACCGACGCGAATGTCATGCCTATCAAAAATAGCAGGGGCGGCACCAACAGAGTCGTTGGATGCAATCCTATGCCGAGCCCGAACATGACGATCAAAATTGCGATGCCGGATATGAGTGATTTGGTGGCGGCCCACAACATTTCAGCGAGAACGACATCGTCAAGTTCCAATGGTGCATTCAGCAATGCTTCCCAAGTTTTTTGTACATGCATGCGCGAGAATGCGGAATACAGCGCTTCAAAAGAAGCCGCCATCATGACCGACATGCAGATGGCACCGCTCGCCAGAAACTGTATGTACGGTATGCCATTAATTTCTTTGAGCAGGCTTCCCAATCCGTAGCCGAATGCAATTAGTGTAATCAAAGGCTCGGCGATGTTGCCGATCACACTAGCGACGGCGAGCTTTTTCCACACCAGAAAATTGCGCTGCCAGATGGGTACGAAGCGTAGGCTGAAAACAGGAAAACGGTAGAGTAGTGATTGCATGTCAGTCTCGCATTTCTCGGCCGGTGAGCTTCAGGAACAAGTCTTCAAGATTTGCCGGGCGATGCAGATAACGCACACCGGCTACATTTGAAAGACTATGCAAAATAGGCTCGGCATCATTGGTATAGCAGAACACCGTCTCACCGCTCGTTTCTATTCTGTCCGCGTTTTGACGGCCTGCAGTCTGCGACCAGTTGACGGCGTTATCGCCATACACTTCGACGACTTGAGATTCGATATGCTGGGCTATCAGTACGCTAGGCTCGCCTTCGGCAATCATTTGACCATGATCTATGACAGCTAGCCGGTTGCACAAACGCTCTGCTTCATCCATGAAGTGCGTCGTGAGCAAAATGGTCTTGCCGGCCGCCAGTAATGTTTTTAGACGCTCCCAGATCAGGTGCCGCGCCTGCGGGTCTAATCCGGTCGTTGGTTCATCCATGAAGATCAGGTCTGGATCGTTCACCAGCGCACGGGCAAGCGTCAGCCTGCGCCGCATACCACCCGAGAGTTCTGCAATCCGTGCGCTGCGCTTGGCAGTCAAATTTGAAAACTCTAGCAGCCAGGGCAGTCGAGATTCAATCTGTGCGCGCGACATGCCAAAATAGCGGCCATAAATGCGGATGTTTTCTTCAACTGTGAAATCCGGATCGAGATTGTCACCCTGCGGTACGACACCGATGCGCATGCGCGCCGGTCTTGCGTCTACCGGTATGGCGTGTCCTACCAGCGTTATGCTGCCGCTATCTGGTGCAGTCAAACCGAGGCAAAGGCGCATGGTGGTCGTTTTGCCTGCACCGTTTGGGCCGAGCAGGCCATAGCACTCACCACGGCGCAAAGTGAAACTTATGTCATCAATGACCGTGCTGCGCTGCTCGTTGGAGCCAAAGGATTTATGCAGGTGTTGGACAGACAATATAGGCATAAGGACCGAGGAGACTTTAATGTAGCGAATGAAGATCTTGCCACAAAGTTTGACTTCGCAAAATAACAGCTCTGAAATAGCAAAAGCCGGGATTTACCCGGCTTTTACAGAATGCTAAGTAGCGAATTATTCGCCGCTATTGTCTTCAACTGCTTCGGTGTGATCTGGACGATCAAGCAATTCAACGAATGCCATCGGTGCATTGTCTCCAACGCGGAAACCCATTTTCAGGATACGCAAATAGCCGCCGTTACGGGTTGCGTAACGTGGACCGAGTTCCGAAAACAGCTTACCGACGATTTCGCGATCACGCAGACGGGCAAAAGCCAGACGCTTGTTGGCCAGCGTATCGGTCTTGCCCAATGTGAGCATAGGCTCGACAACACGACGCAGCTCTTTAGCTTTTGGCAGCGTGGTCTTGATGGCTTCATGACGAAGCAACGAGACCATCATGTTGCGCAACATCGCGAGACGGTGCGAAGAAGTACGATTCAGTTTACGAAGGCCGTGACGATGACGCATGGTAGTTCCTTTTAAGTTTAATTCCAGCTCTTCTATCGCCAACCGTTAGGTTGGCGCGGGCCGGTAAATATTAGTAAAAATTATTGATTACTTTTCCAAACCGGCAGGTGGCCAGTTTTCCAGTTTCATACCCAATGTCAAACCACGCGAAGCCAAGACTTCCTTGATTTCGTTAAGTGACTTGCGACCCAGATTCGGGGTCTTGAGTAATTCATTTTCGCTACGCTGGATCAGGTCACCAATGTAGTAAATATTTTCTGCTTTCAGGCAGTTAGCTGAACGCACGGTCAGTTCAAGATCATCGACTGGACGCAACAGAATAGGATCAACGCTAGGTGCGCGTGAAGGAGCTTCTGCAGCAGCTTCGGTACCTTCGAGTGCAGCGAAAACATTCAACTGATCGACCAGCACGCGGGCTGATTGACGAATCGCTTCTTCGGGGGTGACCACACCATTGGTTTCAATGTTGATGATCAGCTTGTCGAGATCGGTACGTTGCTCAACGCGAGCGGACTCAACGTAATAAGAAACGCGACGTACTGGCGAGAATGATGCGTCCAGAATGATACGACCGATGGTCTTGTTGGCATCTTCAGCCAGACGACGTACGTTACCCGGCACATAGCCACGGCCTTTTTCAACTTTGACTTGCATGTCGAGCTTGCCGCCTGGAGTCAGGTGAGCAATCACATGGTCCGGGTTGATCAGTTCAACATCATGCGGCAGGTCGATATCGGAAGCCAGCACAGGACCTTCGCCGTCCTTTTTCAGGGTCAGCGTGACGTCGTCGCGATTGTGCAGTTTGAATACGACACCCTTGAGGTTCAAGAGAATATCAACGACGTCTTCCTGCACGCCGTCAAGTGTCGAGTATTCATGCACAACACCGGCGATAGTGACTTCGGTAGGTGCATAACCAACCATAGAAGACAGCAGAACACGACGCAGCGCGTTACCAAGAGTGTGGCCATAGCCGCGCTCAAAAGGCTCCATCACGACTTTAGCGTGACCAGGGCCCAGTGGTTCAACTTCGATAATGCGTGGTTTTAACAGATTGTTTTGCATGAAATGTCCTTTCAATACCCTCGGCTCGTTACACCGATAAGGCTGATGGCATGTCGAAAAGCCCTGAAGCAAGCTTCAGGGCCGGGGAATTTTATTAGCGTGAGTACAATTCGACGATCAGTGACTCGTTGACTTCTTGATTGAAGTCACCACGGTCAGGCAAGCTCTTGAGGGAGCCTTCCATTTTCTTGGTGTCGATAGAAACCCACATTGGGAAGCCAGATTGTTCAGCCAGTGAAAGCGCTTCGGCAATACGGACTTGCTTCTTGGCTTTTTCACGAACAGCAACGATATCGCCGACCTTGACTTGGGCAGAAGCGATGTTAACAACACCACCGTTAACAACGATTGCTTTGTGCGAGACCAACTGGCGTGCTTCAGCGCGAGTTGAAGCGAAACCGAGACGATAGACAACATTGTCCAAACGGGTTTCCAACAACTTCAGCAGTGTCTCGCCTGTGTTGCCCTTGCGACGGTCAGCTTCTGCGAAATAGCGACGGAACTGACGCTCGAGGATGCCGTACATACGCTTGACCTTTTGCTTTTCACGCAATTGGTTACCGTAGTCGGAGGTACGAACGCCTGAAGTACGGCCATGTTGACCAGGCTTGGAATCCAGTTTGCATTTGGAATCCAGCGAGCGACGTGCGCTCTTGAGGAACAGGTCCGTGCCTTCGCGACGGGAGAGTTTTGCTTTAGGTCCGATATAACGTGCCACAATTTTTCCTTGTTAAATGACGTTCCGAATACTCCACAGAGTACTCAAACGCTAGTCTGACCAATCATCGATCAAACGGTGGTCTTAAGAACAAAACCCGCCAGTCTCTGGCGGGCTACGAACAGGTACAACTAAACTGCAATTAGATACGACGACGCTTAGGTGGACGGCAACCGTTATGCGGCACTGGCGTCACGTCTTGAATCTCGGTGATCTTGATGCCGAGATTATTCAGTGCGCGGACAGCTGATTCGCGACCTGGACCTGGACCCTTGATACGAATCTCAAGATTCTTGATGCCGCACTCAATGGCCACTTTACCTGCAGCTTCGGCAGCGACCTGAGCCGCAAACGGAGTCGACTTACGTGAACCCTTGAAGCCTGCACCACCGGAAGTTGCCCATGACAAAGCATTGCCTTGACGGTCGGTGATAGTAATGATGGTGTTATTGAAGGATGCGTGTACGTGCGCAATACCTTCAGCAACGTTCTTCTTAACTTTTTTGCGCACGCGTGCTGATGCGGCGTTATTTGGTGATTTAGCCATATTAGTTTCCTTGAATCCGCGACTGGATTACTTCTTCAGCGACTGCGCTGCTTTACGCGGTCCCTTACGGGTGCGTGCATTCGTACGGGTACGCTGTCCACGACAAGGCAAGCCACGACGATGACGCATGCCGCGATAGCAACCGAGATCCATCAGGCGCTTGATATTCATCGACAGTTCGCGACGCAAGTCGCCTTCTACGATGAATTTGCCGATTTCTTCACGAAGCTTTTCGAGCTCGTTATCGTCGAGATCCTTGACCTTTTTAGTCGAAGGGACGCCGGTTTCAACGCAAATTTTCTCTGCGCGTGGACGGCCAATACCATAGATGGCTGTGAGACCAATTACGGTGTGCTGATGGTTGGGGATATTAACCCCTGCAATACGTGCCATTCGTTATTCCTCGATCAATAACGTTAATTAACCTTGGCGCTGCTTATGACGCGGCTCGATACAAATAACTCGAACTACGCCCTTGCGCTTGATGATCTTGCAGTTGCGGCAGAGCCGCTTCACTGATGCGAGCACTTTCATGATGGCCCTCTTTCTTTCAGTTTTTAATTACTTAATTTATCTAAATTAGTATGCAGTCCTGCTCGCTTAGCGAGAAGAAGCGCCACCCTTAAAATTCGCTTTGCGCAGTAAGGAATCATACTGCTGCGACATCACATAATTTTGAACCTGTGCCATGAAGTCCATCGTAACAACCACGATAATCAACAATGAAGTTCCGCCAAAGTAAAACGGTACATTCCAGCGTGCGATCAAAAATTCAGGCAACAAACAAACCAGTGTGATGTAAACCGCACCAGCCAAAGTCAAACGGGTCAATATACGGTCGATATAACGAGCGGTCTGATCACCAGGACGAATACCGGGAACGAAAGCACCACTCTTTTTCAAATTGTCTGCGGTTTCTTTGCTGTTAAATACCAGTGCGGTATAGAAGAAGCAGAAGAAGATAATCGCTATTGCATACAGCAGGGCATGAATCGGCTCGCCCGGTGCCATGGATGAAGCCAAATCTTTTAAGAAACGAACCACAGGGCTAGTCGTGTCGCCGGTGGTGAACCAACTTGTAATCGTCGCTGGGAACAGAATAATCGACGACGCAAAAATTGGAGGAATCACACCAGCCATGTTCAACTTAAGCGGCAGATGACTGCTCTGACCACCGTAAATCTTATTGCCAACCTGACGCTTCGCGTAGTTAACCAGTATCTTGCGCTGACCGCGTTCAATGAACACAACCAGGTAAGTCACTGCTGCAACAACGAGACAGATCAGAATGGCTGACAGCGCATTCATTGAACCAGTACGCACCAGCTCGAACAAACCACCAATTGCGTTAGGAAGACCTGCTGCAATGCCACCGAAAATAATAATCGAGATACCGTTACCCAGACCACGCTCAGTGATTTGTTCACCAAGCCACATCAGGAACATCGTGCCAGTAACCAGAGTAACAACCGTCGTAAAACGGAAAGCCAAGCCCGGATCAAGTACCAGTCTTGCCTGCGCCTCGAGGGCAACGGCAATGCCGAGTGCTTGAAAGGTCGCCAGCACCAAAGTGCCGTAACGAGTGTACTGAGTAATCTTGCGGCGACCTGATTCACCTTCTTTTTTCATCGCTTCCAACTGCGGCGAAACTACCGACAGCAGCTGCATGATGATCGATGCCGAAATATACGGCATGATACCCAACGCGAAGATGGTGAAACGGGACAGAGCACCACCGGAAAACATGTTGAACATGCCCAGTATGCCGCCACGATTCTGATTAAATAGTGCAGCCAACTGCGCCGGATCGATACCCGGAACCGGAATGTGGGCACCAATCCTGAACACCACCAATGCGGCAAGCAGGAACCACAGTCGGCTCCACGGGAAGCCGCTTGCTGCACTTTTAGCGAGTTTAGGGGAAGTAGCCACTTGTTACCTTTGTCGCTGCTTAGGCTATCGAGCCGCCGGCTGCTTCAATAGCAGCTTTTGCGCCTTTGGTAGCGATCAGACCGATCAGCTTGACCTTCTTGGTCAACTCACCAGCTTTGATCACGCGAACAACGCGGGCCAGTTCGGAAACCAGACCAGCTTGCTTGAGTGCCAAAACATCGATGTCGGTGACTGGCAGCTTCTCCAGATCGGACAAACGGACTTCAGCCTTGTAAGGCGTTGCCAGCGACTTAAAACCACGCTTAGGCAGACGACGTTGCAGAGGCATCTGACCGCCTTCGAAGCCGACTTTATGAAAGCCACCCGAACGGGACTTCTGACCTTTATGACCGCGACCTGCAGTTTTACCGAGACCGGAGCCAATGCCGCGACCTACGCGACGCTTGTAGTGCTTGGCGCCATCTGCTGGTTGAATTGTGTTCAGTTCCATGATTTGCTCTGGTCGTAAGCGATGCTTACGACACCACTTTCACGAGATACGATACTTTGTTGATCATGCCGCGCACTGATGGCGTATCTTCCAACTCGGAGACCGAGTTGATGCCGCGCAGACCCAGACCGCGAACGGTTGCGCGATGTGATTCGCGTGTACCGATCAGGCCTTTAACCAGCTTTACTTTGACTGTGTTTGTCATATAGCTCGCCTCAGCTCAGGATTTCTTCAACCGTCTTGCCGCGTTTAGCAGCAATTTCGGACGGGGTGTTCATCTTTGCCAGACCATTCAGCGTTGCACGAACCATGTTGTACGGGTTGGTTGAGCCATTCGACTTAGCCACCACGTTGGTTACGCCCATCACTTCGAAGATAGCGCGCATCGGGCCACCAGCAATTACGCCGGTACCGTCTTTAGCAGGGATCATCATGACTGACGACGCACCATGCTTACCGCTAACCATATGCTGCAAAGTACCGTTTTTCAACGTGACTTTGATCATCTTGCGGCGAGCTTCTTCCATCGCTTTTTGAACGGCGACTGGCACTTCTTTTGACTTGCCTTTACCCATGCCGATACGGCCATCGCCATCACCAACTACGGCCAGTGCAGCGAAACCCATGATGCGGCCGCCCTTCACTACCTTGGTGACGCGGTTAACCGCGATCATTTTTTCGCGCATGCCATCATCAGGCTTGTCGCTTTGCATCTTCGGGCTCATTTTTGCCATAACGATTCTTCCTTAGAACTTCAGACCGGCTTCACGTGCGGCTTCGGCAACTGCCTTAACGCGACCGTGATAACGGAAACCAGAGCGATCGAATGCGACTTCAGCGATGCCGGCTTTGAGTGCCTTCTCTGCGACGCGTTTGCCTACCAGGGTCGCAGCAGCAGTATTGCCACCCTTGCCTGATTGGCCGGCGAGTTCCTTGCGGACTTCTGCCTCGGCGGTCGACGCGCTTGCCAGGACAGTTGCATCCGGGGCAATAATGCTCGCGTAGATATGCAGATTGGTACGATGCACGGCAAGGCGATTCACCTTGAGTTCTGCGATCTTGGCACGCGTTTGACGCGAGCGGCGCAGACGAGATTGTTTCTTGTCCATGTTCAACCCCTGTTACTTCTTCTTGGTTTCTTTGATCACCACAACTTCGTCCGAATAACGGACGCCTTTGCCTTTGTAAGGCTCAGGGCTGCGGTAGGCACGAACTTCAGCGGCGACTTGACCAACCTGCTGACGGTCAATACCTTTGATCAAAATTTCGGTAGGCGTCGGTGTTTCGCACTTAACACCAGCTGGCATCTGATGCACAACCGGATGCGAGAAACCCAAAGCCAGATTCAGCTTTTCGCCTTGCGCTTGCGCTTTGAAGCCCACGCCAACTAGTGAGAGTTTCTTTTCAAAACCCTTTGATACACCGTTGACCATGTTATTGACAAGAGCGCGAACCGTACCGGACATCGCATTTGATTCGCGAGTCTCGTTGGCAGCGGAACAAGTCAATACTTCGTTTTCGTTTTTGATCAGAACGAGGCCATTCAAAGGCAACGACAAAGTTCCCAACGGGCCTTTGACGGTGATTTTGTCGGCTGCAATCGTTACTTCGACACCCTTAGGTATCGCGATCGGCATTTTACCTACACGAGACATGTTGAATTTCCTCTCTTAGGCCACGTAGCACAGCACTTCACCACCGGTACCGGTAGCGCGCGCTTTGCGGTCCGTCATCACACCTTGTGGGGTGGAGATGATGGTGACGCCAAGGCCGTTCATAACGGTCGGAATATCGCCTTTGCCACGATAGACACGCAGACCTGGCTTTGATACACGGTCAATGCGCTCAATCACTGGACGACCAGCGTAATATTTCAGACCAATTTTTAATTCAGGCTTAGCCTTTTCACCGACGACTGCGAAGTCCTCGATATAACCTTCATCCTTCAAGACCTGCGCAATCGCAACCTTGATTTTTGAAGACGGCATTGCCACAGAGGTCTTGTTGACAACCTGTGCATTGCGGATACGGGTCAGCATATCGGCAATAGGATCGCTCATACTCATCGCATCTTCTCCTATTTACCAGCTGGCTTTAGTCATACCCGGGATTTCACCACGCATGGCGATTTCACGGAGCTTAGTACGGCCAAGGCCGAACTTACGGAAGGTACCGCGCGGACGACCAGTCAATGCGCAACGGTTGCGCTGACGGGTAGGAGCCGAGTTACGTGGCAGCGCTTGCAATTTCAGGCGTGCTTCGTAACGCTCTTCTTCCGATTTCGATTGGTCATCGATGATTGCCTTTAACTCTGCACGCTTACCAGCGAATTTCTTCACCAGGTTAGTACGCTTGAGTTCACGGTTAATCAGTGCCAGTTTTGCCATGGCAGCCTCAGTTTCTGAACGGGAATTTAAATGCGGCGAGAAGCGCTTTTGCTTCGTCGTCGGTCTTGGCTGTCGTGGTGATACTGATGTTCATGCCACGCAGTGCGTCGATCTTGTCATACTCGATCTCGGGGAAAATGATCTGCTCTTTCACACCGATGTTGTAGTTGCCACGACCGTCAAATGCACGACCTGATACGCCGCGGAAGTCACGTACACGCGGCAGCGCGACGGTCGTCAGACGATCAAGAAATTCATACATGCGGGCACCACGCAGGGTGACCATGCAACCGATTGGATAGCCTTCGCGGATTTTAAAACCGGCGATAGCTTTCCGTGCCTTGGTGATGACTGGCTTTTGACCTGCAATCTTGGTCAGGTCGCCAACTGCATGCTCAATGATCTTTTTGTCAGCAACTGCCTCTGACAAACCCATGTTCAGGGTGATCTTAAGAATACGTGGCACTTCCATTGATGACTTGTAGCCAAACTTGGCTGTCAGGTCACCAACGACTTTTTCTTTGTAAAATTCTTGGAAACGGGCCATTTTCTTTACGCTTTCACGACTTCGCCGCTGGACTTAAAGACGCGGACTTTTTTACCGTCCACAACTTTGATGCCAACGCGATCTGCCTTGCCCGTTGCTGCATTAAACAATGCAACATTAGACACATGAATTGGCATCAGCTTGTCAACGATGCCGCCAGTTGTACCCGTCATCGGGTTAGGCTTGGTCGCTTTTTTAGCGATATTGATGCCATCGACTACGAGATGATCGGTACCGACACGCTGCGTAACGATGCCACGCTTGCCTTTGTCTTTACCGGTCAGGACAATAACTTCATCCTTGGTTTTGATCTTATCCATGACGACTCCTTACAGAACTTCGGGCGCGAGGGAAACGATCTTCATGAAGCGCTCAGTGCGCAGTTCACGTGTGACCGGTCCAAAAATACGCGTGCCGATAGGCTCAAGCTTTGCGTTCAGCAGCACTGCTGCGTTACCGTCAAAACGAACCAGGGAACCGTCTTGACGACGAACACCCTTGGCGGTGCGTACAACTACCGCGTTATAAATTTCACCTTTTTTGACGCGACCACGTGGCGCGGCAACTTTAACGGTGACCTTGATCACGTCGCCGATACCTGCATAACGGCGCTTTGAACCGCCCAAAACCTTGATGCACATGACTTCGCGCGCACCAGTGTTATCGGCCACTTCGAGCCGGCTTTCAGTTTGAATCATGATTTTTTCTTTCCCAACTTAATCCGTTAAATTCGCACAATGCGTCATCACGGTCAGTCTTGGTCCCGCCAGCAGGTCCGATGTTCTGGAAGAGCCGATTGGGTGGACAAAAACTACTAACTTTTATTTCAAATACTGATCCTTGCTACGAAGCAGCAAGGAAGCCCGACATTATGCATTACAAAATGCCGGGCGTGCAAACTATTTTAAATTAAACAGCTTGCGATTCTTGCAGTACGCGCGTTACGGACCATGCCTTGGTCTTGGAGATAGGACGACCCTCCACGATTTCGACTGTGTCGCCTTCTTTGGCTACATTACCTTCGTTGTGCGCATGATACTTTTGCGAACGCACGATGATCTTGCCGTACAAAGGATGACGCACACGACGCTCAATCAGCACTGTCACTGTTTTTTCCATTTTGTCGGAAACAACGGTGCCAACCAGAGTGCGCTTAAGCGCTTGTTTAACTGGCTCGTTCATTATTGGCCGTCCTTCTGTTTGATAACAGTCTTTACGCGAGCGATATCACGGCGCACTTTTTTCAGCTGAGACGTATTGTTCAGCTGTTGCGTCGCGATCTGCATGCGCAGACCGAATTGGGCTTTAAGCAGGTCGTTGAGCTCTTTTGCAAGCGCGGCCTGATCTTTACCTTGGAGTTCTGATGCTTTCATGACTACCCCTTATTGGCCGACTTGACGCACGACGAAAGTGGTCATCAACGGCAACTTGGCAGCCGCCAGGCGGAACGCCTCGCGCGCCAGTGCTTCGTCCACACCGTCCATCTCGTACAGCACTTTGCCCGGCTGAATTTCAGCCACGTAGTATTCCGGATTACCTTTACCGTTACCCATACGAACTTCAGCAGGCTTCTGCGAAATTGGCTTGTCCGGGAAAATACGGATCCAGATACGGCCGCCACGTTTAATGTGACGGGTCATCGCACGACGTGCAGCTTCAATCTGACGTGCGGTCAAACGACCACGACCGACAGCTTTCAAGCCGAATTCGCCGAACGATACGCCAGTGCCGCGGTCATGCGAAATGCCCTTGTTGCGGCCTTTTTGCTCTTTGCGATATTTTCTGCGTGCTGGTTGCAGCATAATTATTCTCCTGCCTTTTCAGCTGCTGCAACTGGTGCGTCAGCTTTCTTGGCGCGAACCCGTTTGGCTGCAGCAGGTGCAGCATCTGCGGCAGCAGCAACGGTTGGTGATCCTTCAGGACGCTTGGTGCGGGCTGGACGAGCAGCTGGTTTGCCATCGTCACGGCGTGGCGCACGACGCTCGCGCTTGTCATCACCGGCAACTTCGACAACTGGCGTTTCGCCATTTGCCAGACGATCGCCTTTATAGACCCAGACCTTGATACCGATAATGCCGTACGTAGTTTCAGCTTCGCCGAAACCGTAGTCGATATCAGCGCGCAGTGTGTGCAGTGGCACACGACCTTCACGATACCACTCAGTACGTGCAATCTCGATACCATTGAGACGACCTGCCGACATGATCTTGATGCCTTGAGCACCGAGACGCATCGCATTTTGCATCGCGCGTTTCATCGCACGGCGGAACATGATACGTTTTTCAAGCTGTTGAGCGATCGAATCAGCGATCAATTGCGCATCGGTTTCTGGCTTGCGAATTTCTTCGATGTTGACGTGGACAGGAACGCCCATCATCTTGCCCAGAGCCGACTTCAGCACTTCAATGTCTTCGCCCTTCTTACCGATCACAACACCTGGACGCGAGCTGAAAATCGTGATGCGTGCGTTCTTTGCAGGACGCTCGATCAAAACGCGACCAACGGACGCATTCTTCAGCTTTTTCTTCAGGTAGTCGCGAACTGCGAGATCTTCCAGCAGCATGCTGGCAAAGTTGCCGTTGCCTGCATACCAGCGTGATCCCCAGTTACGGGTAACGGCAAGACGGAAGCCGGTTGGATGTATTTTTTGACCCATCGTGACTCCCTTAGTTACCGACTGTCACAAAGATGTGACAGGATTGTTTGGAAATACGATCACCACGGCCTTTGGCGCGAGCGGTAAACCGCTTCAGTACAGCTGCCTTTTCGACGTAGATGGTCGTGACTTTCAACTCGTCGATATCGGCGCCATCATTGTGCTCGGCGTTCGCAATTGCGGACTCCAGAACCTTCTTGATGATGACTGCGCCTTTTTTCGGGCTGAATGTCAGTATGTTGAGCGCTTGCTCGACCTTCTGGCCGCGGATCAAATCTGCGACAAGGCGGCCCTTTTGAGCAGACAGGCGCACGCTGCGGAGGATAGCTTTAGTTTCCATCATCGGACCTTATTTCTTAGCCTTCTTGTCAGCGGCATGGCCCTTGAACGTGCGGGTCAGCGCGAATTCACCGAGCTTATGACCAACCATGTTCTCGGACACATACACAGGCACGTGCTGCTTGCCATTGTGCACAGCGATTGTCAGACCAATAAAGTCAGGCATGACTGTCGAACGACGCGACCATGTCTTGATTGGTTTTTTATCGCGAGTGGCTTGCGCAGCTTCGACTTTTTTCAACAGATGGGCGTCGCAAAACGGCCCTTTTTTTAGTGAACGGCTCATGTCTTATCCTTATTTCTTACCGCGGCGCGAGACAATCATAGAAGTCGTGCGCTTGTTGCGACGCGTCTTCTTGCCCTTGGTCTGCTGGCCCCATGGTGAAACTGGATGGCGACCTGCTGCTGTACGACCCTCACCACCACCGTGTGGGTGATCAACCGGGTTCATGACAACACCACGAACCGTTGGACGCACACCGCGCCAACGCATCGCACCAGCTTTACCGATCTTGCGCAGGTTGTGTTCGCCGTTGCCGACTTCACCAACCGTAGCGCGGCACTCGACGTGAATACGGCGAACTTCGCCTGAGCGCAGGCGAACCTGAGCGTATACACCTTCGCGCGCCATCAGCACGACAGCAGTACCAGCGGTACGCGCAATCTGCGCACCTTTACCTGGCAGCATTTCGACGCAATGCATCGTTGTACCGACCGGGATGTTACGAATCGGCAGACAGTTACCGGATTTGATCGGCGCTTCCGCACCATTCATCACCTGATCACCAACAGCCATACCCTTGCAAGCGATGATGTAATGACGCTCGCCGTCTGCGTAACAAAGCAAAGCAATGTTCGCGGTACGGTTAGGGTCATACTCAATACGCTCTACCTTCGCAGGGATGCCGTCTTTGATGCGACGGAAATCAATAACGCGGTAGTGCTGCTTGTGACCACCGCCGATATGACGGGTGGTGATGTGACCGTTGTTGTTACGACCAGCGGTCTTTGATTTCTTTTCGATCAACGCCGCGAACGGACGACCTTTGTACAGGTCAGGGTTGACCACTTTGACCATGCCACGACGGCCTGGCGAAGTTGGTTTGACTTTAACGAGAGCCATTATTTAGCCTCCTCGGTGAAGTTAATTTCCTGACCGGGCTTCAGGCAAACGAAAGCACGGCGGGTGTTATTGCGACGACCAGTGAAACGACCCGAGCGCTTGATCTTGCCTGGACGGTTTGCAACCTGAACCGACTCGACCTGCACTTTGAACATCATTTCAACAGCGGCTTTGATTTCGAGCTTGGTGGCATCCGGCATAACCAGAAACACAACTTGCTCGTTCTTCTCGGCGACGAAAGTAGCTTTTTCCGAAATGACCGGAGCCAGCAACACCTTCATCAGGCGCTCTTCAGTAAATTTGACGACTGCGTTCATGCCAGCATCTCCTCAATCTTGGCCAATGCCGGCTTGGTGATCAGCACTTTCTTGAAGAACACCAGCGACACAGGGTCTGCATGACGCGGCTCGCAAACCAGCACATTCGGCAGGTTACGGGACGCCAGCAACATGTTCTCGTCCAGGTTGTCAGTGATGACTAAAACCGATTCGAGGCCCATGTCCTTGAGCTTTTGCGACAGCAATTTTGTTTTTGGTGCTTCGACCGTAAAGTCTTCAACCACCGACAGACGACCTTCGCGAGCCAACTGGGACAGAATCGAGCAGAGACCTGCGCGATACATCTTCTTGTTGACCTTGTGCGAGAAATTTTCGTCAGGCGAGTTCGGGAATATACGACCACCTCCGCGCCACAGCGGGGACGACGACATACCAGCGCGAGCACGACCAGTGCCCTTTTGACGCCATGGTTTCTTCGTCGTGTGGTGTACTTCTTCGCGGTCTTTCTGCTTGCGGTTACCGCTGCGAGCATTTGCCTGATAGGCAACGACCACTTGATGGATCAGCGCTTCATTGTAGTCACGACCAAAAATAGTATCTGGTGCTGCGACGTTCGAAGCGGTTTGACCTTGTGCATTCAGGAGCGTGAGTTCCATACCTTAGGCTCCCTTCTTGGCTTTGATTTTGATAGCAGGCAAAACGACCACTTGGCCATTTTTTGCACCCGGAACCGCACCCTTGACCAAGATCAGCTGACGTTCAGCATCGACACGTGCGATCTCGAGGTTTTGTACAGTTTTGGTTTCATCGCCCATGTGACCAGTCATGCGCTTACCAGGAAAAACACGACCTGGATCCTGCGCCATACCGATCGAGCCCGGCACATTGTGCGAGCGCGAGTTACCGTGGGATGCACGACCTGATGCGAAGTTGTGACGCTTGATGGTACCGGCATAGCCTTTACCAATCGACACACCCTGCACGTCAACCATCTGCCCAGCAGCGAACAGGCTGACAGCGATAACATCGCCCGCTTTAAATTCGGCAGCCTTAGCAGCGTCAACACGGAATTCTTTTAATACGGTTCCTGCTTCGACACCTGCCTTAGCAAGGTGACCGGCAGCAGCTTTGGTCACGCGTGATGCGCGACGCTGACCGTAACAGACCTGAACAGCTGTATAGCCGTCAGTCTCAGGCGTTTTGATTTGTGTCACGCGGTTGTTCGACACGTCCAGTACGGTTACAGGAATTGAATCCCCGTCATCCGTAAAGATGCGCATCATACCAACCTTGCGACCAACAAGGCCTAGGCTCATATTATTTCTCCATTCCCGCCTACGATTGGGCAGGGCTGATGTTTACGAAACTTGAAACAAAAGTCGGGCAGTGCCACAAACTTTTATCGAAGCCGGCGATTATAGCGTGAGAATTAGAGGTCCACAAGTTTTTTGTGGACCACTCACTAATACCGGATTATTGCAGTTTGATTTCTACGTCGACGCCAGCTGGCAGATCTAGCTTCATCAGTGCATCAACCGTTTTATCGGTTGGGTCAACGATGTCCATCAGACGCTGATGCGTACGGATCTCGAACTGGTCACGTGAAGTTTTGTTCACGTGTGGTGAACGCAGAACGTCCCAACGCTGGATACGTGTAGGCAGTGGCACTGGGCCCTTGACCACAGCACCGGTGCGCTTGGCGGTTTCAACAATTTCAAGTGCCGACTGATCGATCAACTTATAGTCGAAGGCTTTCAGACGAATACGAATCTTTTGCTTGTCCTGCTTTGCCTGCTTTTCCATGATGCTTCCTTAAAAGAGCGAGCCGTGAGCGAATTTCGCTCACGGCATGATAGTTTTTTACTCGATGATCTTGGCAACGACACCGGCGCCGACGGTACGACCGCCTTCACGGATAGCGAAACGCAGACCTTCTTCCATCGCAATCGGGTTGATCAGCTTGACCGTGATCGACACGTTGTCACCTGGCATAACCATCTCTTTGCCTTCTGGCAGCTCGATGGCACCGGTTACATCCGTGGTACGGAAGTAGAACTGTGGGCGGTAGTTGTTGAAGAACGGGGTGTGACGGCCGCCCTCGTCTTTCGACAACACATAGATCTCGCCGGTGAAATGCTTGTGCGGCTTGATCGAACCTGGCTTGGCCAACACCTGGCCGCGCTCGACGTCTTCACGCTTGGTGCCGCGCAGCAGCACGCCAACGTTGTCGCCGGCCTGACCCTGGTCGAGCAGCTTGCGGAACATTTCCACGCCCGTGCACGTCGATTTTTGCGTGTCGCGGATGCCGATGATTTCAATCTCTTCACCAACTTTGACAATGCCGCGCTCGATACGACCAGTCACGACGGTGCCACGACCCGAGATCGAGAACACGTCTTCCACTGGCAGCAGGAACGCGCCGTCAACGGCACGCTCTGGCGTCGGGATGTAGCTGTCCAGGGCTGCAGCCAGCGCGAGAATCGCGACTTCACCGAGTTCGCCCTTGTCGCCTTCCAAGGCCAGCTTGGCGGAACCGCGGATGATTGGCAGGTCGTCGCCCGGGAAATCGTATTTCGACAGTAACTCGCGCACTTCCATTTCGACGAGCTCGAGCAGTTCAGCGTCGTCAACCATGTCGCACTTGTTCAGGAACACGATGATGTATGGCACACCGACCTGACGCGCAAGCAGGATGTGCTCGCGGGTCTGTGGCATTGGGCCGTCAGCAGCTGAACACACCAGAATGGCGCCGTCCATCTGTGCCGCACCGGTGATCATGTTTTTGACATAGTCGGCGTGGCCTGGGCAGTCGACGTGCGCGTAGTGACGGTTCGCGGTTTCGTATTCGACGTGGGCGGTGTTGATGGTAATGCCGCGCGCTTTTTCTTCTGGCGCTGCATCGATCTGGTCGTACGCTTTGGCTTCGCCGCCGAACTTGGAGGACAGCACGGTCGCAATTGCTGCGGTCAACGTGGTCTTGCCATGGTCAACGTGGCCAATGGTGCCCACATTCACGTGCGGTTTGGTCCGTTCAAACTTGCCTTTTGCCATTTTATTTCTTCCTTCAAAAAGAACGATTGTCTGTTTTGTTCAGGCACCCCTGTTTGCAGGAGTGCCACTCGGTTTGTTTACTTCGATTTGGTGCTGATGATTGTTTCGGTCACGTTCTTCGGTGCTTCAGCGTAGTGCTTGAATTCCATCGAATAAGTTGCGCGACCCTGGGTTGCTGAACGCAACGAAGTCGAGTAACCGAACATTTCCGACAGCGGGACTTCAGCACGGATGATCTTGCCGCCACCACCCGGGATTTCGTCCATGCCCTGCACCATGCCGCGACGGGATGACAAGTCACCCATTACGGTACCGGCGTAGTCTTCTGGCGTCTCGACCTCAACGGCCATCATTGGCTCCAGCAGAACCGGGCTGGCCTTGCGGCAGCCGTCCTTGAACGCCATTGACGCTGCCATACGGAACGCGTTTTCATTCGAGTCAACGTCATGGTAAGAACCGAAGATCAGCGTGACTTTGACGTCAACCACTGGATAACCAGCCAAGACACCAGCTGGTAATGTTTCGAGCACGCCCTTCTCAACTGCAGGGATGTATTCGCGTGGAACCACGCCACCCTTGATTGCGTCAACGAACTCAAAACCTTTGCCCGGCTCTTGCGGCTCAATCTTCAGGACAACGTGACCGTACTGACCACGCCCACCGGATTGCTTGACGAATTTTCCTTCGATTTCTTCGCAGATCTTGCGGATAGTTTCGCGATAGGCCACTTGTGGCTTACCGACGGTTGCTTCCACATTGAATTCGCGACGCATACGGTCAACGATAATTTCAAGGTGCAGCTCGCCCATACCGGAAATAATTGTCTGACCTGATTCTTCATCGGTCTTTACGCGGAAAGATGGATCTTCCTGTGCCAGACGATTCAAAGCCAGACCCATTTTTTCCTGGTCTACCTTAGTCTTAGGCTCAACAGCTTGCGAAATCACTGGCTCAGGGAAAATCATACGCTCGAGCGTAATGACAGCCGATGGATCACACAGCGTGTCACCAGTCGTGGCTTCTTTCAGGCCTACAGCAGCAGCGATATCACCGGCGTGCACTTCCTTGATCTCTTCGCGCTGATTAGCGTGCATCTGCAAAATACGGCCGACGCGCTCTTTCTTGCCTTTGATCGAGTTGTAAATGGTGTCGCCCGATTTGACAACGCCCGAATACACACGGAAGAAGATCAACTGGCCGACGAATGGATCGGTCATGATCTTGAATGCCAGAGCGGAGAACTTTTCGTCGTCTTCTGCCTTGCGGGTGATTGGCTCTTCGTGCTCATCCATACCTGTGACTGGCGGAATGTCCGTCGGTGCTGGCAGGTATTCGATAACGCCGTCGAGCATGGCTTGCACGCCCTTGTTTTTGAACGCGGTTCCGCACATCATCGGCACGATTTCGCTGGCGATGGTGCGCTGACGAATTGCAGCTTTGATTTCTTCTTCGGAGAGGTCACCCTCTTCGAGGTATTTGTTCATCAGCTCTTCGCTGGCTTCGGCAGCTGCCTCAACCATCTTTTCACGCCACTCTTTGGAGATGGCGACGAGGTGCTCAGGGATCTCGCGGTAGTCAAACTTCATACCCTGCGAAGCATCATCCCAGTAGATGGCTTTCATCTTGACCAGATCGACTACGCCTTCGAAGTTTTCTTCGGCGCCGATAGGCACTTGCATAGGGATAGGATTGGCCTTCAGGCGAGCGCGCATCTGCTCATAAACCTTGAAGAAGTTCGCGCCGGTACGGTCCATCTTGTTGACGAAGGCCATACGTGGCACTTTGTACTTGTTAGCCTGACGCCATACCGTCTCTGACTGTGGCTGTACGCCGCCGACTGCACAGTAAACCATGCAAGCGCCATCAAGCACGCGCATCGAACGCTCAACTTCAATCGTGAAGTCAACGTGACCCGGGGTGTCAATGATGTTGATGTGATGCTCTTGGAAATTGTTGGCCATGCCTTTCCAGAAGCATGTTGTCGCAGCTGACGTGATGGTGATACCACGTTCCTGCTCTTGCTCCATCCAGTCCATGGTCGCGGCGCCATCATGCACTTCGCCGATCTTGTGGTTCACGCCCGTGTAAAACAGAATGCGTTCGGTGGTAGTGGTTTTGCCGGCGTCAATGTGAGCGGAAATGCCGATATTGCGGTAGCGCTCAATAGGGGTCTTGCGAGCCATAATAAATCCTAAGCCTTTTAATGGTCGAAACCGAGCGTCACTTTTTACAGTAGAACACCCGGCTTTTTGCGGTAGTTTCGGGACACTGCCTGCTAGTGCGGGCCAGTGTCCGGTCTATCAGAAGCGGAAATGCGAGAATGCTTTGTTAGCGTCAGCCATACGGTGAACTTCATCGCGCTTTTTCATCGCGCCGCCACGGCCTTCTGCTGCTTCCAGCAACTCACCACCCAGACGCTGCGGCATTGATTTTTCGCTGCGCTTGTTAGCTGCTTCACGCAACCAGCGCATCGACAACGCCATGCGGCGAACCGGACGCACTTCAACTGGCACCTGGTAGTTGGCACCGCCAACGCGACGGGATTTAACTTCAACCATCGGCTTGCAGTTGCTGATTGCCAGAGCAAATACTTCGAGCGGATCTTTGCCAGATTTAGTCTGGATGTGCTCGAAAGCACCGTAGATGATGTTTTCTGCGACCGATTTTTTACCGGACAACATCAGGACGTTTACGAATTTGGCGACATCAACATTACCGAATTTTGGGTCCGGCAGAATATCGCGCTTGGGTACTTCACGACGACGTGGCATGGTACTTCCTTTCAATCTTCAGTTGGCAGCGCACAAAATTTTGCACTGCCGCGGACAGCCATCATAGCCATCCACTTACTCGACCAGAATCCGGTCGATACACTCTGCAGCACAAGGCCGCAGAAACTTTATTTCTTGGCTGCGCCCGGCTTGGCGCGCTTAGCACCGTACTTGGAACGCGACTGTTTACGGTCTTTGACGCCCTGGGTATCCAGTGCACCGCGAACCATGTGGTAACGCACACCCGGCAAGTCTTTTACACGACCACCGCGCAGCAGGACGACACTGTGCTCTTGCAGGTTGTGGCCTTCGCCGCCAATGTACGAAATTACTTCGAAACCATTGGTCAGACGAACTTTTGCGACCTTACGCAAAGCCGAGTTAGGCTTCTTTGGGGTCGTGGTGTAAACGCGCGTGCATACGCCACGTTTTTGCGGGCTGTTTTCCAGCGCCGGCGATTTGCTCTTCACGCGCAGTGATACACGCGGATTGCGAATCAATTGATTGATGGTTGGCATCGCTCTAAATCCAACAAAAGTACTACATTGACAAAGTAATCCCGAACAAAGCCGGGGACGAAATCTGGTTTTGCGCCAATCCCGAAGGACAGCACACACGATTTAAACAGGCGGGAGTAAGCGTCGCAGGGACCAAGTACAGAAAAGTACAGACCAAAGAGCGCTTAAGCCGTAGAAGCTTAAATTCGAGAACTCGCGAGTATAGACGGCTCCATGAAGAGCGTCAACCTACCTACCGCACTAATACTGGTAAAGCTTTTCAAAACAGGTCCCGGTTTTCACCGGGACCGTTATCTTAATAACAAAAAACTAGCAAAAATTATCAGACTTCGCCATCAGGCGTGCTGCTTGCCAATGACGTCGCTTCGACTTCTTGCAGTGCGCGGGCAGCTTCAGATTGCAACATGGCTGTGCGCTCTTCTGCTTCCCACTTTTCTTTTTCCTTGCGTGCCCGATGGAACGCCAGACCCGTACCAGCCGGGATCAGACGACCAACGATCACGTTTTCTTTCAGGCCACGCAGACCATCGCGCTTGCCCATGATCGCTGCTTCGGTCAGCACGCGGGTGGTTTCCTGGAACGATGCGGCCGAGATAAACGAATCGGTCGACAACGATGCCTTGGTAATACCCAACAAAATATTTTCATATGTTGCAGGACGCTTGTTGGCAGCTGCCATCTTGTCGTTCTCGTCCAGCACCTCGGAACGCTCGACTTGCTCGCCCGGGATGTAGTCAGTCTCGCCAGGATCGCCAACTTGCACGCGACGCAGCATCTGACGCACGATGACTTCGATGTGCTTGTCGTTGATCTTCACGCCTTGCAGACGGTACACGTCCTGCACTTCGTCGACGATGTAACGCGCCAGCGCTTCGATACCCAACAAACGCAAGATGTCTTGCGGATCGGCTGGGCCGTCAACAATCATCTCACCCTTATTCACAACCTGGCCGTCATGCACCAGAACTTGTTTGTCTTTGGTGATCAGGAACTCATGCTTGTTGCCATCCATATCGGTGATCTCAAGGCGCTGCTTGCCCTTGGTCTCTTTACCGAAGGCGACGGTACCGGTGACTTCTGCCAGCATACCGGCGTCTTTCGGCGAACGCGCTTCAAACAACTCGGCAACTCGCGGTAGACCACCGGTGATGTCACGCGTTTTCTGCGATTCGGTCGGAATACGTGCCAGCACTTCGCCGACGGTAACTTGCTGACCGTCTTTCACGGTAATAAGCGCGCCAACCTGGAAACCAATCGTCACAGCATGTTCGGTTCCTGCGATTTTGACTTCTTCGCCTTTTTCGTTCAGCAGTTTGACCTGTGGACGGACAATCTTCGTGACGGAACCGCGACGCTTGGCGTCGATAACCACCAGCGTTGACAGACCGGTGACTTCGTCGATCTGCTTGGCGACCGTTGAGCCCTCTTCCACATTCTCGAACTTCACCGTACCGGTGTATTCGGTAATGATTGGACGGGTCAGTGGATCCCAGCCTGCCAAAGCCGTACCGGCCTTGATGGTCTGGCCATCCTTGACGATCAGCGTTGCGCCATACGGCACTTTGTGACGCTCGCGTTCACGCTCGTGATCATCCGTGATCAGCACTTCACCGGAACGGGAAATAACAATCAGGTCGCCCTTGCCGTTAGTGACATAACGCATCGTCGCTGTGAAGCGCACGATACCGTTGGACTTTGCTTCAACTGACGAGGCCACTGCTGCACGCGACGCCGCACCACCAATGTGGAAGGTACGCATGGTCAGCTGAGTACCTGGCTCACCAATCGACTGCGCTGCGATCACACCGACAGCTTCACCGGCATTGACCATAGAGCCACGACCGAGGTCACGGCCGTAGCACATTGCGCACAGGCCGTAGCGTGTGTCGCAGGTCAGCGGCGTGCGAACTTTGACTTCGTCGATGCCGAGGCGCTCAATCTCTTCAACCATGTCTTCGTCCAGCAGCGTGCCGGCTTCGTACAGGGTTGCCTGTGTTTCAGGATTGATGATGTCATTACCCGAGACGCGACCCAGAATACGGTCACGTAGCGCTTCAATAACTTCACCGCCCTCGACCAGCGCTTTCATTGCTGCGCCGTTCGATGTGCCGCAGTCATCTTCAATCACGACCAGATCTTGCGTCACGTCGACCAGACGACGGGTCAGGTAACCCGAGTTTGCCGTCTTCAGTGCGGTGTCAGCCAGGCCCTTACGCGCACCGTGTGTCGAAATAAAGTACTGCAACACGTTGAGGCCTTCGCGGAAGTTCGCGGTAATCGGCGTCTCAATGATGGAGCCATCCGGTTTCGCCATCAGGCCACGCATACCGGCGAGCTGACGAATCTGCGCTGCGGAACCGCGCGCACCGGAGTCGGCCATCATGTAAATGGCATTAAAGGATTCTTGCGTTGACTTGGTGCCGTCGCGCTTGATCACGTCTTCAACTTTGAGACGTTCCATCATGGCCTTGCCGACTTCATCGCCAGCCTTGCCCCAGATGTCGACCACTTTGTTGTAACGCTCGCCAGAGGTCACCAGACCGGACGAGTACTGCTGTTCGATCTGTTTGACTTCTTGCTCGGCTGCGGCAATCAGCGTGGCTTTTTGTGGCGGCACGAGCATATCGTCGACGCAAATCGAGATACCGGCGCGGGTAGCCAGGCGGAAGCCGGACTGCATCAGCTGGTCGGCAAATACTGCCGTAGCGCGCAAGCCGCACTTACGGAAGGACGTGTTGATGAGCTTCGAGATTTCTTTTTTCTTCAGCGCGCGGTTCAGTACTGAGAATGGCAAGCCTTTAGGCAGGATCTCGGACAGAATGGCACGACCGATGGTGGTCTCGTAGCGGGTGACAGTCTTTTCGAATTCGCCGGTTTCCAGATTTTTTGGATACTCGGTGATACGTACGGTACAACGGGTCGTCAGTTCGACTTCCTTGTTGTCGTAGGCACGGATGACTTCGGACACGTCCGGGAACATCATGCCTTCGCCCTTGGCGTTGACCGCTTCGCGGGACGCGTAGTACAGACCCAGCACGATATCCTGCGACGGCACAATCGATGGCTCGCCATTCGATGGGAACAGAATGTTGTTCGACGCCAGCATCAACGTGCGCGCTTCCATCTGCGCTTCGATCGACAGTGGTACGTGAACTGCCATCTGGTCGCCGTCAAAGTCGGCGTTGAAGGCCGCGCAAACCAGCGGATGCAGCTGGATTGCCTTACCTTCAATCAGCACTGGCTCGAAAGCCTGAATGCCAAGGCGGTGCAGCGTAGGGGCGCGGTTCAACATGACCGGATGTTCACGGATCACGTCTTCCAGTATGTCCCACACGACCGGCTCTTGAATCTCAACCAGTTTTTTAGCAGCCTTGATGGTGGTAGCCAGACCCATCAGTTCGAGCTTGTTGAAAATGAAGGGCTTGAACAATTCCAGCGCCATCAGTTTCGGCAAACCGCACTGATGCAGTTTGAGCTGCGGACCCACCACGATGACGGAACGTCCCGAGTAGTCCACGCGCTTGCCCAGCAAGTTCTGACGGAAACGACCGCCCTTGCCTTTAATCATTTCAGCCAGCGACTTCAGCGGACGCTTGTTCGCACCCGTCATTGCCTTACCGCGACGGCCGTTGTCGAGCAGCGAATCAACTGCTTCTTGCAGCATGCGCTTTTCGTTACGAGTAATGATCTCTGGTGCGCGCAATTCCATCAGGCGCTTCAGACGATTGTTACGGTTGATGACGCGGCGATACAGGTCGTTCAGGTCGGAGGTCGCGAAGCGGCCGCCGTCCAGTGGTACCAGCGGACGCAATTCTGGCGGCAACACTGGCAGCACTTCCATGATCATCCAGTCCGGCTTGATACCGGAACGCTGGAACGCCTCGAGCACTTTCAGGCGCTTGGCGTATTTCTTGATCTTGGCTTCTGATTTTGATTCTTTCAAATCAGCGCGCAGCTGCTCGGCGTCACGGTCAATGTCGATCGCGCGCAGCAGTTCACGGATGCCTTCGGCGCCCATGAATGCGGTGAAGTCATCGCCAAACTCTTCGTACTTTGCAGCGTAGTCGTCTTCCGACATGATCTGGCAACGCTTCAGCGGCGTCATGCCAGGATCGGTCACAACATAGGCTTCGAAGTACAGAACGCGTTCAATATCGCGCAGCGTCATGTCGAGGACCATGCCCAGACGCGACGGCAGCGACTTCAGAAACCAGATGTGAGCAGTCGGCGACGCCAGTTCGATGTGGCCCATGCGCTCACGGCGCACTTTAGCCAGCGTAACTTCAACGCCGCACTTCTCGCAGATCACGCCGCGATGCTTCAAACGCTTGTACTTACCGCACAGGCATTCGTAATCTTTTATAGGGCCAAAAATTTTGGCGCAGAACAGGCCATCACGCTCAGGCTTGAACGTACGATAGTTAATAGTCTCTGGCTTTTTAACTTCGCCATACGACCACGAACGGATTTTCTCAGGGGACGCGAGACCAATTTTGATCGCGTCGAATTGTTCATTTTGCTGAACTTGCTTGAATAGATCGAGCAGTGCTTTCATGTATCACTCCAGGTTGGCGTGAAAAAAAATTTCTTGGCGACTTCCTCTTATTTCAAGAGGAAGCCCCTAGCTTGCTAAGTCGTTGCTTACCGTACCTCAGTCGTACCTTAGTCGTACTTTAGTCGCGGTCCAGATCGATATCGATACCGAGCGAGCGGATTTCCTTCACCAGCACATTGAAGGATTCCGGCATACCGGCGTCGATCACGTGATCGCCCTTGACCAGGTTTTCGTACACCTTGGTCCGGCCGTTCACGTCGTCCGACTTCACGGTCAACATTTCTTGCAAGACGTATGACGCACCGTATGCTTCCAGTGCCCACACTTCCATCTCGCCGAAACGCTGGCCGCCGAACTGTGCCTTACCGCCCAATGGTTGCTGAGTAACCAGCGAGTACGGACCAGTGGAGCGGGCGTGCATCTTGTCGTCAACCAGATGGTGCAGTTTCAGTACGTGCATGTAGCCGACTGTGACTGAACGCTCGAATGCTTCGCCGGTACGACCGTCATACATCGTTACCTGATTTTTCGACGGTGTCATGCCGAGCTTTGCAGCGATGTCGTCCGGATAAGCCAGATCAAGCATGCGGCCGATCTCGCTCTCATGGGCGCCATCAAACACAGGAGTCGCGAACGGCACACCGTGTTTCAGGTTATCTGCCAGACCAAGAATTTCAGCATCCGAGAAGCCATCGAGGTCTTCCGTTTTACCGGACTCGTTGTAAATCTTCTTCAGGAAGGTGCGCATCTCGGCAGCCTTGGCTTGCGCCTTGAGCATTTCGCCAATACGCAAACCCAGACCCTTGGCAGCCCAGCCCAAGTGAACTTCCAGCACCTGACCTACGTTCATCCGTGAAGGCACGCCCAGCGGGTTCAATACGACGTCAGCCGGTGTGCCGTCAGCCATGTATGGCATGTCTTCAACTGGAACAATGCGTGAGACCACGCCTTTGTTGCCGTGACGACCTGCCATCTTGTCGCCTGGCTGCAAGCGACGCTTGACTGCCAGATAGACCTTGACCATCTTCTGCACGCCCGGTGGCAGTTCATCGCCCTGGGTGAGTTTCTTGCGCTTTTCTTCAAAAGCCAGATCGAACTGATGACGCTTCTCGGCGATCGATTCCTTGATTGCTTCGAGTGCGGCAGCTGCATCGTCGTCAGCAGGACGGATGTCGAACCAGTGGTATTTGTCCAGATCAGCCAAATATTCTTTGCTGAGCTTGGTACCTTTGACGAGCTTCTTCGGACCGCCATTAGCGACTTTACCGATCAGCATTTTTTCCAGACGCTGGAAGGCATCGCCTTCAACGATACGCAGCTGGTCGTTCAGGTCAAGGCGATAGCGCTTCAGTTCATCGTCGATGATCTGTTGTGCACGCTTGTCACGAACAATACCTTCGCGGGTGAAGACTTGAACGTCGATCACGGTACCGACCATGCCGGATGGCACGCGCAGCGAGGTGTCTTTAACGTCCGAAGCTTTTTCACCGAAAATGGCGCGCAGCAGTTTTTCTTCCGGTGTCAGCTGGGTCTCGCCTTTTGGCGTGACCTTACCTACCAGCGTATCGCCTGCTTCGACTTCAGCGCCGATGTAGGTGATGCCGGATTCATCCAGACGAGCCAACTGGTTTTCTGCGAGGTTGGAGATATCACGGGTGATCTCTTCAGGTCCGAGCTTGGTGTCACGCGCAACGACGGACAACTCTTCGATATGAATCGAAGTGTAGCGATCGTCTGCCACCACTTTTTCCGAGATCAGAATCGAGTCTTCGAAGTTGTAACCATTCCACGGCATGAACGCGACCAGCATGTTCTGGCCCAGTGCCAATTCACCCAGGTCGGTTGATGCGCCGTCAGCGATCACGTCGCGCTTGGCGACACGGTCACCTACTTTGACGATAGGACGCTGGTTGATGTTGGTGTTCTGGTTGGAACGCGTGTACTTGATCAGGTTGTAAATGTCGACACCGACTTCACCGGCAGTCGCTTCATCGTCATTGACGCGAATCACAACACGCCCAGCATCAATGTAGTCAACGATACCGCCGCGCAGAGCCTGCACAGTGGTACCGGAGTCAATGGCGACGGTGCGCTCAATGCCGGTTCCGACAAATGCTTTTTCCGGGCGCAGGCAAGGAACTGCCTGACGTTGCATGTTTGCACCCATCAATGCGCGGTTCGCGTCATCGTGCTCAAGGAAAGGAATCAGCGATGCTGCGACTGAAACGATCTGGCCCGGCGCAACGTCCATGTACTGAACGCGTTCCGGTGATACCAGAATGGTTTCGCCAGCTTCGCGCGCCGACACCAGTTCGTCCGACAGTTTGCCGCTCTTGTCGATGGTCGCATTCGCCTGAGCGATGATGTAGCGGCCTTCTTCGATAGCGGACAAATAATCAATTTGATCAGAAACTGCACCAGCATTCACTTTACGATACGGCGTCTCAAGGAAGCCATACTCGTTCAGGCGAGCATACAGAGCCAGTGAGTTGATCAGACCAATGTTCGGGCCTTCTGGTGTTTCAATCGGGCAGACACGACCGTAGTGAGTCGGGTGCACGTCACGCACTTCAAAGCCAGCACGTTCGCGGGTCAGACCACCAGGTCCGAGCGCGGAGACACGACGCTTGTGCGTGATCTCTGACAGCGGATTAGTTTGGTCCATAAACTGTGACAATTGCGATGAACCGAAGAACTCGCGAATTGCAGCCGAGATCGGCTTGGAGTTGATCAGGTCATGTGGCATCAGATTGTCGGCTTCGGCTTGGCCGAGGCGCTCTTTAACAGCGCGCTCAACACGCACCAGACCGGCACGGAATTGATTCTCTGCCAGCTCACCGACGCAACGCACACGACGATTACCGAGGTGGTCAATATCATCGACTTCACCGCGACCATTGCGCAGCTCAACCAGAATCTTAATCACGGCCAGTACGTCTTCGTTCGACAGCGTCATCGAACCGACCAACTCATCGCGACCAATGCGACGATTGAATTTCATACGGCCTACAGCGGACAGATCGTAGCGATCTTCGTTGTAGAACAAGCCGTTGAACAGTGCTTCAACCGAATCTTCAGTTGGTGGCTCGCCAGGACGCATCATGCGATAGATTGCAATTTTTGCAGCCATCTGGTCAGCCGTGTCGTCCATACGCAGTGTCTGCGAAATGTACGAACCCTGGTCGAGGTCATTGGTGTACAGAGTCTGGATTTTTTCGACGCTGGCATCACGCAAACGGCCGAGCAATTCTTCTGTCAGCTCATCATTGGCAAGGGCTACAACTTCACCGGTATCTTCATCGACAATGTTGGTCGCCAAAACGCGACCCAACAGATAGTCTTCAGGTACTGAAATCTGTTTGACGCCTGAAGTTTCGATATCACGTACATGTTTTGCATTGATACGCTTGTCCTTGGCAACAATAACTTTGCCGGACTTGTCGTTGATATCAAAGCGCGCAACTTCACCACGCAGACGCTCGGCGACGAATTCCATCTCAGCGCCATCAGAGTGCAGCGTGAAATTGTCGAACACAAAGAAGTTCGCCAAAATCTGTTCGGCAGACATGCCGATAGCTTTGAGCAAAATCGTCACAGGCATTTTGCGGCGACGGTCAACGCGGAAGAACAGGATGTCTTTCGGGTCGAACTCGTAGTCCAGCCAAGAGCCACGGTAAGGAATGATACGTGCCGAAAACAACAGCTTACCCGACGAGTGCGTCTTGCCGCGGTCATGTTCAAAGAACACGCCCGGGGAACGATGCAACTGGGATACGATCACACGCTCAGTGCCGTTGATCACGAAAGAGCCGTTAACCGTCATCAGGGGCAGTTCGCCCATGTAGACTTCTTGCTCTTTCATTTCTTTGACAACCGGCTTGGTCGGTGATTCTTTGTCCAGTATGACCAGACGAACCTTTGCACGCAAAGGCGACGCATAGGTCAAACCACGCTGCTGGCATTCCTTGACGTCAAATGGCGGGTCACCCAGCACATAGGACAGGAATTCGAGACGCGCAAAACCATTGTGCGAAACAATCGGGAAAATCGAGCTGAATGCAGATTGCAATCCCTCGTTTTTTCTCGCATTAGGAATCTTGTCTGACTGCAGAAATCCAGTATAGGACTCTAGCTGAGTAGCAAGCAAGTAAGGAACATCGTGAACGTTAGCGCGTTTGGCAAAAGATTTGCGAATGCGCTTCTTCTCAGTGAATGAATAGTGCATGAACACTCCGTGAGTGACAGGAAGGATAGAGAATTCAGGATTCGACGCTGGCTTTCACCTTTGTCTGAGAAACCTCAAGTCTTTACCCTTCTAATACGACCGCTGCGTCAACCATACGTTGCATTCGGTGTCAGCCGGTGCAACATCTGGACATATTGTCAAAACGATAGAGGAACAAAAGCAGAGCCCGCCTTCCGGCTGAGCCCTGCATGTACTCCAGCGCGCCAAAGCGCGCTTGATACCAGACTTACTTGACGTCGGCTTTTGCGCCGGCTTCTTCCAGTTTCTTCTTAGCTGCTTCAGCTTCAGCCTTAGGAATTGCTTCCTTGACTGCTTTAGGTGCGCCGTCAACCAGATCTTTAGCTTCTTTCAAGCCCAGACCGGTGATTTCGCGGACAGCTTTAATGACGCTGACCTTGTTTGCGCCGATTTCGCTCAGCATAACGGAGAACTCGGTCTGCTCTTCAGCAACAGCAGCTGCGCCGCCGCCTGCAGGACCAGCAACAGCCATTGCTGCAGCCGATACGCCGAATTTTTCTTCGAATGCTTTAACCAGTTCGTTCAAGTCCATAACGGACATTTGACCAACGGCTTCCAGGATGTCGTCTTTTGAGATTGCCATTTAAAACTCCTAATTTTTTTCAGAAATACATCAGTTCGGTCTTGACGAAGCCAAGCTTAAATTGCGAAATTCGCAGATTAAGCAGCGGCTTCCGGCTCTGCTACAGGCTCGGCAACTGCAGCAGGCGCACCTGATTCAGCTTCCTTTTTCGCTGCCACTGCTGCCAGCGCGCGTGCCATACCTGAAACCGGTGCCAGCATGATGCCCAACAACTGGGAAATCAATACTTCACGGCTTGGGATATTAGCCAGCGCAGCTACGGCTGCCTTGTCCAGCGATTTGCCTGCAAAATTGCCTGCCTTGACGACCAGTTTGTCATTGGTTTTAGCAAAGTCATTGATGACTTTTGCTGCTGCAACGGCATCGTCCGAGATCGCATAGATCAACGGACCGGTCATTTCGGAAGCAAGGCCAGAGAAAGTAGTACCTTCAACAGCGCGACGAGCAAGCGTGTTTTTCAACACGCGCAAGTACACACCACCGGTACGCGCTTTGGCCCGCAGTTGCGTCAAGTGACCAACCCCAATGCCACGATATTCAGCCAGCACGATTGTCTGTGCCGATGCTACCTTGGCAGAGATCTCGGCTACGACGGCCTTTTTGTCATTCAGATTGAGACTCACGGTTAACCTCCAAAGTGATGCTTGGCGCCTGCACAGCCACTGGGCTGTCTGCCTTACATCGTTTCGAACACGGCGTCCGAAGTCAGCAGTTCATGTTGGCGCTAATATTTTGCGTTACGGTGAGACTACAAAACTTGTTCGGGCTCGCCATCTGCGTTGGGTGCCTGGAAATTACTCCTTCAGCTTATTAACCCGATACCCGACTGCTGCATCAGGCCCAACGGTCTTTGATTGCCTGCACCGCTTCGTTTTACGAAAGCGGTACAGCCCAAAGATCCGCCCTATGCCACCGAGGTAACACAGGGTCTTAATTTTTTACTTAAGCAGCCAGCGAAGACTGATCCACGCGCACGCCGCCACCCATGGTGGAAGACAGTGCTACTTTGCGCAGGTAAACACCTTTGCTGGTAGCTGGCTTGGCTTTGCTCAATGCATCGAGCAATGCAACCAGATTGCGCTTCAAGTCTGCGTCAGCGAATGACTTACGACCAATCGTTGCGTGCACGATACCGGCCTTGTCAGTACGGTACTGCACCTGACCGGCTTTCGCGTTTTTCACAGCGGTTGCCACGTCTGGTGTTACGGTACCAACTTTCGGGTTAGGCATCAGGCCGCGTGGTCCGAGAATCTGGCCGAGCGTTCCAACGATACGCATGGTGTCAGGCGACGCGATGACGATGTCGAAAGGCATGTTGCCGGCTTTGATCGATTCAGCCAGATCATCCATACCAACGATGTCAGCACCAGCTGCTTTTGCCTGCTCAGCCTTCTCGCCTGTCGCGAATACTGCAACGCGAACAGATTTGCCGGTACCGGCTGGAAGTACGACAGAACCGCGAACCACTTGGTCGGATTTCTTAGCATCAACACCGAGTTGAATCGATACATCGATCGATTCGTTAAACTTTGCCGTTGCAAGTTCCTTGATCAGCGCGACTGCGTTGTCAAAAGTATAGGTTTTGGTGCGATCAACTTTGGCCTTGATAGCCTGAGCGCGTTTAGAAAGCTTAGCCATTACAGACCCTCCACCGTGATGCCCATGGAACGAGCTGAACCGGCGATGGTACGCACAGCAGCTTCCATGTCAGCGGCCGTAAGATCCGGGCGCTTCTGGGTTGCGATTTCTTCCGCTTGAGCGCGGGTGATTTTTCCTACCTTGTCGGTATGTGGCTTCGGCGAACCCTTCTGGATGCCGGCAGCTTTTTTGATCAGGAAGGTTGCAGGCGGCGTCTTCATCACGAAAGTAAAAGACTTGTCTGCAAATGCCGTGATCACGACAGGGATTGGCATGCCTGGCTCGACACCTTGGGTCTGGGCGTTGAACGCCTTACAGAATTCCATGATATTCAAACCGCGCTGACCCAGTGCAGGGCCAATCGGAGGGGATGGATTTGCTTTACCAGCTGGCACTTGCAGCTTGATAAAGCCAATGATTTTTTTTGCCATTAGAGCTCCTTGATTGAGTGGTAGCGCCTTTTCGTTTCGCCTGCGGCTTAACTAATCGGGCTCCTCGATTTACTACAACTAGATTGCAACACCGTTTACAACAATTCTGCTATCAGGCTTTTTCGACCTGACCAAACTCGAGCTCGACTGGCGTAGCACGACCGAAGATCGTGACCGACACGCGAACTTTTGATTTTTCGTAATTGACTTCTTCGACATTGCCGTTGAAATCAGTAAACGGACCGTCCTTGATACGGACCATCTCGCCCACTTCGTAAAGCACTTTCGGGCGTGGCTTTTCAACGCCTTCCTGCATTTGGTGCATGATCTTGTCGACTTCATGCGGCGGGATCGGTGTTGGCTTGTTTGACTTGCCGCCAATGAAGCCAGTAACTTTGCTGGTATTTTTCACCAGATGCCAGGTCTCATCCGTCATTTCCATTTCAACCAGCACATAGCCAGGAAAGAAACGACGCTCGGTCACTGACTTGTGACCATTTTTCATCTCAATGACTTCTTCCGTCGGCACCAGAATCTGACCAAACTTGTCGTCCATGCCGGCGCGCGTAATGCGTTCAGCCAATGCACGTTGCACGCTCTTTTCCATACCGGAGTAGGCGTGCACGACATACCAGAGTTTTTTGCTGCCGGTGCTGCCGGTGTTACCAGCGCTACTTGGTGCCGGCGCTGCGCTTTCGTGCGTGTTGTCGGTCATTTTTATCTCCAGCGCAGTATCAGGTCATACAGAACAACTTCCAGCAATTTGTCCGTACCCCAAAGGAATAACGCCATGATCAGCACGAAGCCAAACACGATGCCGGTGATCTGCATGGCTTCCTTGCGGGTTGGCCAGACAACTTTTTTTGTTTCGCGCACAGCCTCACCAGCAAAACTGACGAAGTCGCGGCCAGACTGGGAAGTCCAGGCAAATGCGACAGCCAGCACCAGCCCCAGGATCAGCGCACCTGCGCGGATCAGAGTTGTTTGACCAGCCAGCAGATAGAACCCGACTACGCCAGCTATGACAGCACATACAGCCAGACCGACCTTGGCTTTGTCAGCCGATGTGGTCACGGTATGTACAGGTTGATTAGACATACGCTTTTACTTTCGGTGATAAACACCTGATTCGGTGGCAGGGGCGGAGGGCCTCGAACCCCCAACCTTCGGTTTTGGAGACCGACACTCTGCCAATTGAGCTACGCCCCTGCGGAAAACTTGGCATCAAATTGAAAAGCCGTGACTGCGCAATTTCTCACGCAGGCACAGCTTCTCACTGCATTTTTACTCGATGATCTTGGCAACGACACCGGCGCCGACGGTACGACCGCCTTCACGGATAGCGAAACGCAGACCTTCTTCCATCGCAATCGGGTTGATCAGCTTGACCGTGATCGACACGTTGTCACCTGGCATAACCATCTCTTTGCCTTCTGGCAGCTCGATGGCACCGGTTACATCCGTGGTACGGAAGTAGAACTGTGGGCGGTAGTTGTTGAAGAACGGGGTGTGACGGCCGCCCTCGTCTTTCGACAACACATAGATCTCGCCGGTGAAATGCTTGTGCGGCTTGATCGAACCTGGCTTGGCCAACACCTGGCCGCGCTCGACGTCTTCACGCTTGGTGCCGCGCAGCAGCACGCCAACGTTGTCGCCGGCCTGACCCTGGTCGAGCAGCTTGCGGAACATTTCCACGCCCGTGCACGTCGATTTTTGCGTGTCGCGGATGCCGATGATTTCAATCTCTTCACCAACTTTGACAATGCCGCGCTCGATACGACCAGTCACGACGGTGCCACGACCCGAGATCGAGAACACGTCTTCCACTGGCAGCAGGAACGCGCCGTCAACGGCACGCTCTGGCGTCGGGATGTAGCTGTCCAGGGCTGCAGCCAGCGCGAGAATCGCGACTTCACCGAGTTCGCCCTTGTCGCCTTCCAAGGCCAGCTTGGCGGAACCGCGGATGATTGGCAGGTCGTCGCCCGGGAAATCGTATTTCGACAGTAACTCGCGCACTTCCATTTCGACGAGCTCGAGCAGTTCAGCGTCGTCAACCATGTCGCACTTGTTCAGGAACACGATGATGTATGGCACACCGACCTGACGCGCAAGCAGGATGTGCTCGCGGGTCTGTGGCATTGGGCCGTCAGCAGCTGAACACACCAGAATGGCGCCGTCCATCTGTGCCGCACCGGTGATCATGTTTTTGACATAGTCGGCGTGGCCTGGGCAGTCGACGTGCGCGTAGTGACGGTTCGCGGTTTCGTATTCGACGTGGGCGGTGTTGATGGTAATGCCGCGCGCTTTTTCTTCTGGCGCTGCATCGATCTGGTCGTACGCTTTGGCTTCGCCGCCGAACTTGGAGGACAGCACGGTCGCAATTGCTGCGGTCAACGTGGTCTTGCCATGGTCAACGTGGCCAATGGTGCCCACATTCACGTGCGGTTTGGTCCGCTCAAACTTGCCTTTTGCCATCTTCGACTCCTAAAATTTGATGAGAATGTTCAGGCACACGCCCGACCGTACTGACTAAAACTAAAAAAATTCTGGTGCCCTTTACGTGGATTGAACACGTGGCCTCTCCCTTACCAAGGGAGTGCTCTACCACTGAGCTAAAAGGGCTTGCCTGTTGCCCGCAGCCCTATACAGAGCACGTCCAACAAAAAACTTTGGAGCGGGTGAAGGGAATCGAACCCTCGTCATAAGCTTGGAAGGCTTCAGCTCTACCATTGAGCTACACCCGCATGGGCGACCAACCTCGACTGCTACCACGACCCTACTACCACTACCTATTTCCCTGCAAAATCAATCACTTCACCAATATCTTGCTGCTGGTGGAGGGGGCTGGATTCGAACCAGCGTACTCGCAAGAGGGCAGATTTACAGTCTGCTGCCATTAACCACTCGGCCACCCCTCCGCAGGGAACCGCAAACTATAGTGGTGGTCGTTTCTTTTGTCAATCGAAATAATGCTGCCGATACTAATACCGGCGCGGATAGTAGGCGAAGAAGTTAGGGGAAAGTTAATACTCGGGGTCGAACTTCTTTGCCTGAGTTCAGCTTGCATGCACGAATCTGGCAATCAAAAATGCCAGCACTGTCCACAGCAGCGTTGAACCGAACGGCAGGCACAATATAACCCCACGCAACTTGAACAACACATCACCCGGCAGCCGACCCACTCCAAGCCGCGCCATGAACGGCAGCAGCGGATAAAAAACCGCCAACCCAAGAAAAATCACGGCCACCCAACGAATCATGCTCGCCTCAAATAAATCGCGCTATCAGAAACACGACTGTCGATAACAGTATGGTGGATGCAAACGGCAGGAAGACCTGCTTGCCAAATAAATTAAACCTCACATCGCCGGGCAAACGCCCTATTCCCAATTTTTCCAGCCATGGCAAGATGGAAGAAAATATGATTAAAGCAAGAAAGATAACAATCAACCACCGAAACATACTTTTCTTTCCTGTTTAAACAACTCATCAAAGACGATGACTGCGGTCATGCATTGCAAACCGTTCTGGCAGCATGTCCTTCGTTCCCACAATCAGCACCTTGAATAACTCGCCCATTTCAGCCGGCGAAGTCAGTTTTTGCACGGCATTGGCCTGTGGCAGCCAGGCGCGCGCATCTTCCGGGGCGCCCTGCTGCAAGAGTTGCGGTAAACCGGCGTGAATCAGAAAAGCAGCCTGACTCATATAGGCAAGCACCGACAAATCAGCCTCCAGCGCTGCCCGCGCCATCGCCGTGAAATCCACATGGGCAGTTATATCTTGCAAGCCCGGATGAAAAAAAGGATCAGGATGAGAGTGATGTCGATAATGACACATCAGCGTGCCTGCACTACGCTGCGGCAAATAGTATTCGGCGGCTGGAAATCCGTAATCAATTAACACTGCGGCGCTACCGCTACCGTCGCTACCGTCGCTACCATTGCGCAGCATGTCAGCCAGCATTCGCATAAAACCGCCCTGCTGAGGATGCACTTCAGTCAGATACCCATCGGGCAAGCTTTCAGCCTCGGGAATTTGGGCAACCAGCTCTGCGGCGCAAGCCCGATCTGCATAGATGAAGTCCTCGCCATCAACACTGACGCCGCGCTCTAGCCAGCTCGCGCCGCGCTTGACCACCAGCGGCACCGGCATAGCATCGAGCACTTCATTGGCCAGCACCAGCCCAGAAAACGCGGCAGGCGGCGCTTCCAGCCAGTGCACTTGCGGGAAATCTGCCAGCAAGCTGCGCTGCCTTCCACGCAATTCGGCCGATAGCTCAACGATCGCGTATTCTGTCGCCGGGCGACCTGACGCGGCCAGCGCGAGCAGGATGTCGCGCGCAAGCTTGCCGCTGCCAGCGCCAAACTCTAGCAGTCGCAGCGGTCCTTCCGGGATCACTTCGGACACAAAATTGGCGAGAGTCGCGCCAAATAAAGGCGTGATCTCGGGGGCGGTTGTAAAATCACCGTCTTTGCCGAGTTTGGCCGAGCCGCCGGCATAATAGCCAATCTTGTTTGCATACAGCGCGAGCTGCATGAAATGCGCAAAGGAAATCCAGCCATCGCTGGCTTTGATCTCTTGTTTGATCAGAGAAACCAGCGCGCGTGACGCGGCCAGTGCATCCGAAGAAGGTTCGGGTAAGGACATAGGCCGTATTGTAGTGAAGACTTTCCGCTAACGGCCAACAATCATCAATCATGAACCAGCCTGCAATCAAAACCGCACTCGTCACCGGCGCCGCCAAGAGGCTGGGTAAAGCTATAGCCCTGGAACTCGCACGCAAAGGCTGGGATGTGCTGGTGCACTATGGCCAGTCACGCGCAGAAGCGGAGCAAACTGTTGCTGAGATTCAGGTCCTCGGACAACGCGCGTACGCATTACCTTGCAACTTGTCGGATGAGGCGGCTGTGCGTGAGTTGCTGCCGCAAGCTATCAAAGTGCTGGGACCTGTCAGTTGCGTCGTCAATAGCGCGTCCCTGTTTGACTTTGACGATGCGGCCAGCTTCAGCAAGACAAAAAGCGATGCGCATATGCATGTAAATCTGGTCGCACCAGTGCTGCTGGCGCAAGCGCTGCATGAGGCAACCCCTGCAGGTCAGCAAGCCGTCGTCATCAATTTGCTGGACCAGAAGCTGTTCAATTTAAATCCTGATTTCTTGTCCTACACGCTGTCGAAAGCCGCGCTGCAAACCGCAACCACGTTGCTGGCGCAAGCACTGGCGCCGACGGTGCGCGTAGTAGGGCTTGCTCCCGGCATCACCATGGTTTCGGGCGACCAGACCGAAGCTGCTTTTACACAGGCACATACACGCACGCCTTTAGGCAAAAGCAGCACGCCCGACGATATTGCGCAGGCTGTCTGCTATCTGGCAGCTGCACGCGGCATCACCGGTACGACTCTGGTCGTCGATGGCGGGCAGCACTTGATTCCTCTTCAACGCGATGTAATGTTCGTCGCTTGATGTTCGTCGCTAACTAGGCCTCTGGCCATCTCCACTTTTCGGTAAATACTATGGTTTCTTTTCTATCCCATCCAGCGCTCGCGAACTGTCGTCGCCTGTTTTTGCGCAACTATGAAGTCATGATCAATATCGGCGTGCATGATTTTGAAAAAAAGGGCGAGCAGCGCGTGTTGTTCAACGTTGATCTTTACATCCCCATGGACGAATCGACGCCGCAGCATGATCAACTCGACGAAGTAGTTGATTACGATTTCATGCGCGAGACCATTGCCCAGCGCATGGCAAAGGGACACATACAGTTGCAGGAAACACTGTGTGACGATATCGCGCGCACCATGCTGCTGCACCCGAAAGTAAAAGCCGTGAGGGTCACTACCGAAAAGCCGGATGTTTACCCGGACTGTGAATCAGTCGGCGTTGAAGTCTTCAGCATCAAGGAGTCTTGAATGGAACAGACGCTAGACGCGCCAAGTGCCTCCGGCCTGACTGCAAGGCAAGCCGAGAAGCACGCTTTCGAAAACAATAAACTGCACAAGCGTCTGTGCCGTCAGGTTGGCCAGGCAATTGGCGACTTCAACATGATTGAAGACGGCGACAAAGTTATGGTCTGTCTGTCGGGCGGCAAAGACAGCTATGCGCTGCTCGATATTTTGCTGACGCTGCGCGAGCGCGCACCGATTAACTTCGACATCATCGCCGTCAACCTTGATCAGAAGCAGCCGAATTTTCCTGCGCATGTCTTGCCTGACTACCTGACTAAGCTCGGCGTGCCTTTTCACATTGAAAATCAGGACACGTACAGTATCGTCAAGCGCGTCATCCCCGAAGGCAAAACCACCTGCTCGCTATGCTCACGCCTGCGACGCGGCATTTTGTATCGGGTGGCCGACGAACTGGGCGCGACCAAGATCGCGCTTGGCCATCATCGCGACGACATTATGGAAACCTTTTTTCTGAATATGTTTTTCGGCAGCAAACTCAAAAGTATGCCGCCGAAGCTGCAGTCAGATGACGGCAAACATATCGTCATTCGTCCGCTCGCCTATGTGCAGGAAGCCGATACCGAACGCTACGCTGCATTGAAAGAATTCCCCATCATTCCGTGCGACCTGTGCGGCAGCCAGGAAAACCTGCAACGCAAACAGATCAAGAACATGCTGCGTGACTGGGAGAAAAAACATCCGGGCCGCGTCGATAACATTTTTTCTTCGCTCTCTACTGTCGTGCCATCGCATTTAATGGACCGCTCGCAATTTGATTTCGTCAGCCTGCAGGCCAGCGACAGTCCTGTAGCTGATGGCGATATCGCTTTCGATGAAGAACCCTGCGCAAGCACACCTGCGCCATTGAACGTCATTACGCTGCACCGGCAAGACATAGAACAAGATTAAAAGTCCCGGGCCTGCCCGATTCGGCTAACAAGTTTTGCGTAATCGTATAACTCCGGCTCGTTAAGCTGGAGTTGGTGCGTATGCTGCGTGCTAAAATTTTGTACCATTTAAGAGTCTCTATGAACGTTGTCATACTCGCTGCCGGCATGGGTAAACGCATGCAATCAGACCTGCCTAAGGTATTGCATCCTTTAGCAGGCAAGCCCTTGCTATCGCATGTCATCGATACGGCCAGAAGCCTGTCACCGGCAGGTTGTTGCGTGGTCTATGGCCACGGCGGTGACGCCGTACCTGCCAAACTTGCTGCGCCCGACCTGAGCTTCGCGCTACAAGAACCGCAACTCGGTACCGGCCACGCCGTGATGCAGGCGCTGCCGGCGTTGCAGGATGACCAGCCAACGCTTATCCTGTACGGCGACGTACCACTCACAACCAGCGCGACCCTGCAAAAACTGGTCGCCGCCGCAGGCAATGACAAGCTGGCCGTACTGACCGTCGAACTTGACGACCCCACCGGCTATGGCCGCATCGTGCGCGAGCAGCAACGCATCGTGCGCATCGTCGAACAAAAAGACGCCACTGAAGCAGAGCGCACCATCCGCGAGGTCAATACCGGCATTCTGATTGCGCCGACTAAAAAGCTCAGACAATGGCTGTCCAATCTGTCAAACAATAATGCGCAAGGCGAGTACTACCTGACCGACATCATTGCCCTTGCCGTTGCAGATGATGTAGAAGTCGCTTCGGCCCAACCGGCATTTGCGTGGGAGACGCTAGGCGTCAACAGCAAGGTGCAGCTGGCAGAACTGGAGCGCATTCATCAACACAACATCGCCAACCGTTTGCTGGAACAGGGCGTGACGCTGGCCGATCCGATGCGGCTAGATGTTCGCGGCGAACTGCACTGTGGCCGCGATGTGGAAATTGACATTGGCTGTATTTTCGAAGGCAGGGTCGAACTGGCAGACAAAGTCCGCATCGGTGCGCACTGCGTCATCAAGAATGCACGCATTGCCAGCGGCGCCGTGATCAAGCCGTTCTGCCATATCGAAGACGCAGTGGTCGGCGCAGACAGCCAGATTGGTCCTTATGCACGACTGCGTCCGGGCACTGAACTCGCGCAAGACGTACACATCGGCAATTTCGTTGAAATTAAAAACAGCCAGATCGCCGCGCACAGCAAAGCCAATCATCTCGCTTATGTGGGTGATGCGACTGTCGGTTCACGCGTCAACATTGGTGCCGGCACCATCACCTGCAACTATGACGGCGTCAATAAATTCCGCACCATCATCGAGGATGACGCCTTCATCGGCAGTGACACGCAACTGGTCGCACCCGTCACCGTCGGCAAAGGTGCCACGCTCGGCGCCGGCACGACACTGACCAAAGATGCGCCAGCCAATACCCTGACCGTGTCGCGCGCCAAACAAGTCAGCATTACAAGCTGGCAGCGGCCAGTCAAACTGAAAAAATAGGACTCACATGTGTGGCATCGTCGGCGCAGTAGCGCAACGTAATATTGTTCCCATCTTGCTCGAAGGCTTGAAGCGTCTGGAATATCGCGGCTATGATTCATGCGGCGTGGCCGTGCATCAAGACGGCCTGAAGCGTTCACGCAGCGTCGCGCGCGTCGCCGAACTGGAAACGCAAGTCGCCGACACCGGCCTGTCCGGTCATATCGGCATTGCGCACACGCGCTGGGCAACGCATGGCGTACCTGCCACCAACAACGCACACCCGCACTTCTCTGCTAAAAATGGCGTCGACCGGATTGCGGTTGTTCACAACGGCATCATCGAGAACTACGAAGACATACGCAGCGAACTGATCGCCGAGGGCTATGTGTTTGTCTCGCAGACTGATACCGAGGTGATCGCGCACCTGATCAATCACCTATACGACGGCGACTTGCTGCACACCGTGCAAACAGCCGTCAAGCGCTTGCACGGCGCCTTTGCCATTGCCGTGTTCTGCCATGACGAACCCGGCCATATCGTCGGCGCCCGTCTTGGCTGCCCACTAGTCGTTGGCACTGGCAATGGAGAAAACTTTCTGGCGTCGGATGCGATGGCTCTGGCCGGCACCACTGACCAAATCATCTATCTGGAAGAAGGCGATGTGGTTGACGTGCAATTGGCTGGCGTGAGCATCACCGACGTCAACGACAAACCCGTACAGCGCGCGGTACAGACCGTGCACGCCTATTCCGGTGCGATTGATCTTGGCCCTTATCGCCACTACATGCAGAAGGAAATCTTCGAGCAGCCGCGCGCCATTACCGACACGCTCGAAGGTGTACTTGGCTTTACGCCGGATCTGTTCGGTAAAAGCGCCGCCGAAGTTTTCAGCCAGATCAATGCCATTCAAATTCTCGCCTGCGGCACCAGTCTGTATTCCGGCATGACGGCGAAGTACTGGCTCGAAGGATTGGCCGGCATTCCGGTCAATGTCGAAATCGCCAGCGAATACCGCTACCGCCAGCCAGCAGTCAATCCGGATGCATTGGTGCTCGTCATCTCGCAATCAGGTGAAACCGCCGACACGCTGGCGGCGCTCAAATATGCAAAAGAACTGGGCCATAAACACTCCCTGGCCATCTGTAATGTCGCAACATCAGCAATGGTGCGCGAGACAGAGCTGTCGTATCTGACCCGCGCCGGCGTTGAAATTGGCGTAGCCTCGACCAAGGCTTTCACTACCCAGTTAGCCGCGCTATTCCTGCTGACGCTAACGCTTGCAAAAATGCGCGGTCGTCTGAGCAGCACGGAAGAAGCCGCGCATTTGAAGAATTTGCGTCACCTGCCTGTCGCACTTTCGAGCGTGCTGGCCCTGGAGCCGCAGATCATTGCCTGGGCTGATGCCTTTGCACGCAAAGAGCATGCGCTATTCCTCGGCCGTGGCCTGCATTATCCGATCGCCCTGGAAGGCGCATTGAAGCTCAAAGAAATTTCATACATACACGCTGAAGCCTATCCAGCTGGTGAATTGAAACATGGTCCGCTGGCGCTGGTAACAGAAGAAATGCCGGTAGTGACCGTCGCGCCAAATGACACGCTGATTGAAAAGCTCAAATCAAATATGCAGGAAGTACGCGCGCGTGGTGGGCAGCTATATGTATTTGCCGATGCGGACTCACGCATTGCATCTAGCGACGGCGTGCATGTAATAAAACTGCCCGAGCACTATGGCTTGCTGTCGCCGATCTTGCATGTCGTGTCGCTGCAGCTGCTGGCTTATCACACGGCGCTTGCGCGCGGGACTGATGTGGACAAGCCGCGCAATTTGGCTAAGTCGGTGACGGTCGAGTGACCCTGTTGGGATCTGTCACTCTCAGCATTCTACCGGCGCGTTCGGGGAGCCTCGAACATGCCGACGATATGCGTCACAGCTGGACGGCATCCCTGAGCGGTTGCCAAGCGAGAAATTCCGAACGCTTAAGCCGGTAGCGCGCCACGCTGCCTTCGTGCAGGTGTTTGAGTGCCTCAATAAGCATGCGGGAAAACGCGTCACGTTCAGCTGCGGCCACGTATTTGCCGGCCAACTCAGCAATAAGCTCCGGTGAAGGTTTACGCATACCCCTCACCATAAACTGCACTGCTTCAATCAAGGCTTCACGATAGCGAATTTTCAGTGGATCTGGCTCGATCATTGTCTGGGTGATCGCCAGGTAGCGCTGACATGATCGCTCGTATGCCCACACGAAAACATCCCGCAAAAGCTCAATCTGGTTGAGTTCGTAAACTCCAAGTGTGCCCTCGACGTAGGCCTTCTCTGGAACATCGATGAAGGACAGAGGGCAGAGGTTGTGTTTGATGAGTGGGATGTTGGCACCTATACGGGACACCCGTTTGTTTACATCATCGAATGGCTGAAGATAAGGCAGCTGCACCATCAAGAAGAAGGCCTGCTCAAAGGGATCGATGATGGCATTCGCTTTCTGCAGCAGCAGGCGGAAGCAATCTTCTAGCAACTGGGGCATTGCCAATGGATGAAATACGGTTCCGGAAATTTCTACAGGACGTCGTCGTATACGGCCGCAGGCCTCTTCTTCGCGCATCAAGTTCTGCGACAAAACGGCATGCAGGTTCTGGAAGGTGAAGGCATCAAATCCGACCTGCTCGGCATCTTCAATCAACATCTCAATGGCGGCCTTGTGGTTCAGGATCATTTGCGTTTCCTGAGCGTCTTTGCCTTGAGCCGCCTGGCCAAACTCGATCAGGTTCTGGGTATCCAGCCGACTATAGGTATTACCCTCAAGTCTTGATGAGGCCCACGATAGATCGACAAGCAGGCGGTTCAGGATTTCTCTGGCATAGGTTCCGGCGGGCCGCTCGCCCACAGCCGTCCGTCCCATTTCATGAAGCTGAATGCGAAGCGACTCGGGCAGATAATAAGTTACGCCGGGTTGATAGGCTTCAAGGAACGCTCGCTGGTAACCGATAGGTCTGCGGTGCATGAGAGGCCGTTGAACATGCTCGCGTATGGCAGCACCTTCAGACGAAACCGGCACATAAAGCTCGACTTTGGACTTCCTAACGTTGGCAGTTGCCATGGCATCGGCAACTTGAGCCATATTGCGGACTGGCCCAATTTTGTAAACCAATGCAATGCTTTCGCCCTCGGTGATGGCGCGCTTATCCAGAACCAAGCGCTCCAGCCGTCGCTGCAATGTCCGGCGATTCAGCAAGGTACCTGAGCGCTGTGCCAGCAACACCTCCAAGGCCGAGATGCCTATGCCTTCAGGATGCTCGGCGATAAAGGATTCGATAATATTGAGGTCTTCAACGGGGAGGGGGCGCGCCACGGCTCATCCTTCTTTTGTGAAAATGTCACTCCTCGCCGCACAAGCGCGACAAAAGCACGACACTATTGTGTCACGCAATGTGTCGCGCTTCAAGTAGATAGTGTCGCGCTCTATGGTTTTTATAGGCAGCCAGATGTCAAAGATGCGTGAAATCTCACCTTCATATATGCCAACGCACTCCGGAACCGACTACTCAACAAGATCCATTGAGGGAAGAGAATTTCGGGAATCACGCATAGTTAACTTCTTAATGAATAATATTTGAGAGCAAGATCTGATCCTCTTCGCGCTGATTGCAAAACCTGACCTTAGCTTTTGCTAGCAAATTGAGTGCATCAAAGATGCATTATTCTTATCTTTCATAGCTAATAGTACCAAGCATGTAGCAGCTATAGAAATGGCAGCATAAGCGGTAGCTGCTTCGTATGATGGTTTCCAATTACCAATCCAATGAGTAAAACCAAACTCAATCATTACCACACTACCTGTGGCGCTCACCAGCCCGCCGATTGACAGATAACCCAATATTTTTTCCATGTTAACCTCTAAATTATTTACTGCTAAATTTTAGAATATAACTCTACCTCGCAATCGGACCGACTCTTTTAATAACGCATATTTAAATTCTTAATGAATAATTTGGATTACAAGGCCCTAGCCCATTGAACGAAATTAATAAGGAATCTGCATGAATAAGTTATCCAACTTACTTGTTGTATTTTTTGCTATTTTTTTGACAGCATGTGGCACTGTGTCTGAGGTGGTCGCCCTCAATTCAGAAACTTACCTCGTCTCGTCACATGGCGTGGTGGGAAATGGTGCAGCTTCCGCAGAGGAGGTTAAGGCAATTCAGTCTGCAAGCAGCTTTTGCCGACAAAAATCACTCGCATTGAAAGTGATTCAGGTTGAAAAAGTGGATCCCTTCTTTGGTCGAGCACCTTCAGCCAGCGTGAAATTTCAGTGCGATCAGAACTAAGTTAAAACCAATCTGTTAATTGACTAAGTCGGGCATATCTGAATTCTTGATGAATAATATGTGATTGCAAGACCTAGCCCTAGTCCCACCAGCCCGATAATTTAATATGAGCGATAACATGTCGAATGAAGAGCCATTAAATAAATTAGTTTTTAGCATTTTGGAGTTGCAAGGTTTGCAGAGTGCGAACAATACAATCCTTCACTCAATGCTAAGTATTTTTTGTGAAAATGCACCCGAATTAATGGATAGCATTAAACTGAAAATTTCAGATGTTGCTGAATTAAAGATTGCTATGAATGAGCTGTCTTCGGAAATCTCAAAAAAAGCATTCGAAGCTGAAATCAAACAAGCATTACTTATGTTCAACTTAATCAAAGAGTCGTCTACGTATTCTTCTACATTCATTGAAGTTAAGAATAAAACTTAAAAGAAGATCGGGGTCAGACCTTGCAATTACGCACAATCAAATTCTTGATGAATAATGTGTTCGCAAGATCCTAGGAATTAGGTTCATAACGAAATACGCTGGGACGACAGTGGTAGTGTGAAGAGCGCCTCAATTACTACCGTCGCCCCAGTACAGGCTGGGGCCCAGTGTCTTTCGACGCAGACCATTCACGCACCTATCCTCCGCAGCTCTCAGCCCTCCGCCTTCTTCAAAATAAACCCTGTGCGCGGAAAATGCACATGTACCGTGCCGGCCCGCTCATCTGTTCGCTTAAGCGTATAGCGGGTGCGGGTCGCCGCGACCAGTTCACCTGCTGTCGGCTCTAATCCAAAACTCTCGGCAGTGACCAAGACGTCTGAACCCAGCGCGATGCCGTGCTCATCCTGAAAAGCCTCATCAACTAAAGCCTGCGGGGTAGATGCATGCGCGACTTGCAGCGCCGCTTCGGCGCTCATCTTGACGGACGTTCCATGACCAATCGCTGCGATGCGATCCATCCAAGCGAGCACCTCTGGCGTAGCGTCCAGAATGTCGGCCATGACCGGCATGCGGGTACGACTAAACCAGAGCGGGTGATACACGGCAAAGTCCGCAATGCACGGCGACGCTCCCAGCAAATACGGCTGGCCTTCGAGCATATTGGCTATGCGGCGCAAATAACTTTTATACGCTGCCGTTGCATCTGGCGCAGGAAAGCGCGGGGCATTATTGCGCATCGCGGCGCGGTCTTGCCCGAAAATTTTAAGCTGCTCGGGATCGGGGAATATGGACAGCGCGCCTTTAGGCTGAAAGTTATAAGCCATCGCAGCCTGAAACAACGTCGTATCCGCCCACTGCGCCAGCACGCGTGCCAGCCCTTTGTGCGAAGCAGGATACAAGGCAGGCTCGGGTGCCAGATGTTCGAGCACATCGCATATCAACGCGGTGTCACAGTAAATATCAGCACCAATCTGCAGAACAGGCGTGCGTCGGTAGCCGCCAGTCAGTGCAATCACATCGGGCTTGGGCATGACCATCGGAATATGCACCGAGTGCCAGTCAAGTTTTTTGGCGCCGAGTATGAGCCGGATTTTTTCGGCAAACGGCGAAGTTGGGTAGTGATGCAAAATTAATTCAGGCATTCTGTCTCCGATGTATTTTATTATTGAATGATTGTACAGCCGCCAATCAGGACTTCCTTAATATGACGAACATCTTCGAGCTCCCCGCCAATTTGCCTGTACCAGTTGACGATGGCGGAGCTAGTCATCTGATCGGCTTAAGCTTGCCAGACCTTGTGTTGAATTCAACCAGTGGCACCGAAGTGAATCTGGCACGACTTGCCGGCACCCTCGTGCTGTATTGCTACCCGATGACTGGCCGGCCAGACGTCGCACTGCCCAGTGGCTGGGATGAAATTCCCGGCGCACGTGGCTGCACCCCACAGACCTGCGCTTACCGCGACCTGAACAAGGAAATGCGCGATCTGGGCGCCACCATCTTCGGCATCAGCACCCAGGACTGCGCGTACCAACAGGAGATGGCGCAACGTCTGCATCTGCCTTTTGACATACTGAGCGATTCAGCCCTGCTCTTTGCAAAAGCATTGAAGCTGCCGCTAATGGAAGTCGCCGGCATGACCTTGATGAAGAGAGTCACGATGATTGTGCGCGATGGTGTCATCGTGCAAACACATTACCCGATATTCCCTACTCACGAAGATGCGCCGCGCGTTTTGCAGTGGCTACTCACCCACCCCTGAACTGGCAAATCAGAACGCGTGGCCACCGCAAATTTGCAAGGTTTCACGCTATACTTGGCATCAACTGACGTTAACGTAAACGTCAAGCTGTCTCAGAGCAGCTCACTATTTTTCGGAGACATCCATGACTGACCTTTCCGTGACCCAGAAGCTGGCACCTTACAAACCTGCCAACAAGGTACGTTTTGTAACCGCCGCCTCGCTGTTCGACGGCCACGACGCGTCCATCAACATCATGCGCCGCATCCTGATGGCGCAGGGCGCGGAAGTCATCCACCTTGGCCATAACCGCTCGGTTGACGAGATTGTCACGGCCGCACTACAGGAAGATGCACAAGGCATTGCGCTGTCCAGCTACCAAGGCGGTCATGTCGAATACTTCAAGTACATGATTGATCTGCTGCGTGAGCGCGGCGGCGCGCATATCAAAGTTTTTGGCGGCGGCGGCGGCGTGATTGTGCCGGCCGAAATCAAAGACCTGCACGACTACGGCGTGGCTCGGATTTTCAGTCCGGAAGACGGGCAAAAGATGGGTCTGGTCGGGATGATTGAATACATGATTCAGGCCTGCGATACCGACCTGTCCGTAAATGCGCCCGCCAGCATAGAAGCACTCACGCAAGGTGACATCGTCGCGCGTCAGCGGCCGCTGGCGCAACTCATCACAGCACTTGAAAACGGCAAGGCAAGCGACGCCTTGAAGACGGCCTTGCATGCAGCGGCAAGCAAAACAAAAGCGCCCGCGCTCGGCATCACCGGCACCGGCGGCGCGGGCAAGTCATCGCTCACGGATGAGCTGATCCGTCGCGTGCGGCTTGATCAGGACGATGCATTGAACATCGCCGTCATCTCGATCGACCCGTCGCGCCGCAAATCCGGTGGCGCTCTGTTGGGCGACCGCATTCGCATGAATGCGATTGCGCCATGGGCTGGCGCCAGCAAAGTCTTCATGCGCTCGCTCGCCACGCGTGAAGCAGGCTCGGAAATTTCCCAGGCTCTACCAGACGTGATCGCTGCCTGTCGAGTGGCCGGCTTTGATTTGATCATCGTCGAGACTTCCGGCATCGGACAAGGCGACGCCGCAATCGTGCCGCATGTTGATTACAGCCTTTATGTGATGACGCCTGAATTCGGCGCGGCATCGCAACTGGAAAAAATCGACATGTTGGACTTTGCCGACTTCGTCGCCATCAATAAATTTGACCGCAAGGGTTCGCAGGACGCACTGCGCGACGTCGCCAAGCAGTATCAGCGTAACCGCGAGTTGTGGACTGTAAGCACCGAGCTGATGCCGGTGTTTGGCACGCAGGCTTCGCGCTTCAACGACGATGGCGTCACGGCGCTGTATCAGGGACTGCTGTCGCGACTGGCAGAGCTTGGCCTCAAATTACAAGCCGGAAAACTCGCGCCATCGACAGTACGGTTTTCTTCCGGTCGCAATGCGATCGTGCCGCCAGCGCGCAGTCGTTATTTAGCCGAGATTGCCGATACTGTTCGTGCTTATCATCGCTTCACTGACAAGCAAGTCACCATCGCGCGCGAGCGCCAGCAACTTGTAGAAGCCAAGCGCATGCTGGCCGCTGCAGGCAAATCTGCCGACATCGATAGCGTAATTGATGGTGTAATTGATGGCGTAATTGCTGCACGCGATAATGCACTCGTCCCCGCCGCAAAAAATCTGATCGCCGAATGGCCTGCACTGCAAGCCGCCTATGCCGGCGACGACTATGTGGTCACCGTGCGCGACAAGGAAATCCGCACGCAGCTGACCTGGAAGACTTTGTCTGGCACCACGATTCGTAAAGTGTCATTGCCGCGCTACGCCGACCACGGCGACCAGTTGCGCTGGCTGATGCTGGAAAACGTACCCGGCTCATTTCCGTACACCGCCGGCGTGTTTGCGTTCAAGCGCGAGAACGAAGACCCAACCCGCATGTTCGCCGGCGAAGGCGATGCCTTCCGTACTAACCGCCGCTTCAAGCTGGTGTCCGAAGGCATGCCGGCCAAACGCCTGTCGACGGCCTTCGACTCCGTGACTTTATATGGCGCTGACCCAGCACTGCGGCCCGACATTTACGGCAAGGTCGGTAACTCTGGCGTATCGATTGCCACGCTCGACGACATGAAGGTCTTGTACGACGGTTTCGATTTGTGTGACCCGACAACCTCGGTCTCGATGACCATCAATGGTCCGGCCCCAACAATACTGGCAATGTTCATGAACACGGCCATCGACCAGCAGCTGGCCAAATTCAAAACTGAAAAAGGCCGTGAAGCGAATGCCGAAGAAACGGCAAAAATACGCGCATGGGTTTTGCAAAACGTACGTGGCACTGTACAGGCCGATATCCTGAAAGAAGATCAGGGGCAGAACACTTGCATCTTCTCGACCGAGTTCTCGCTCAAAGTCATGGGCGACATACAGCAGTATTTCGTCACGCATCAGGTGCGCAATTTTTACTCAGTGTCGATCTCGGGTTATCACATCGCCGAAGCCGGCGCGAATCCGATTTCGCAACTGGCTTTCACGCTTTCGAACGGCTTCACGTTTGTTGAAGCGTATCTGGCGCGCGGCATGAGCATTGATGACTTCGCTCCGAACCTGTCCTTCTTCTTCAGCAATGGCATGGACCCCGAGTACACGGTGCTGGGGCGCGTAGCCCGCCGCCTGTGGGCAGTGGCAATGCGCGAGAAATACGGCGCTAATGAACGCGCGCAAAAACTCAAATATCACATCCAGACTTCCGGCCGCTCGCTGCATGCGCAAGAAGTCGACTTCAACGACATCCGTACGACGCTGCAGGCACTGATTGCCATCTACGACAACTGCAACTCGCTGCATACCAATGCGTATGACGAAGCCATCACGACGCCGACCGATGAATCCGTGCGACGTGCCTTGGCGATTCAGCTCATCATCAATCGCGAATGGGGTCTGGCCAAAAATGAAAACCCGAACCAAGGCAGCTTCATCATTGAAGAACTGACCGATCTGGTCGAAGAAGCAGTGCTGCAAGAGTTCGAGCGCATCGCCGAACGCGGCGGCGTACTCGGCGCAATGGAAACCGGCTATCAGCGCGGCAAGATTCAGGAAGAGTCAATGCTGTACGAGCACCAGAAGCATGACGGCACGCTGCCCATCATTGGCGTCAACACGTTCCGCAACCCGAAAGGCGGCACCGTACAGGCGCAACTGGAACTGGCGCGCTCGACGGATGAAGAAAAACAATCGCAGTTGCAGCGTCTGGCAGATTTCCATCATCAACACCAATCGCAATCCGCGGCAGTACTGGCCACCTTGCAGCAAGCTGTCATCAACGATGACAATGTCTTCGAGTTGCTGATGGATGCGGTGCGGGTCTGTTCGCTTGGTCAGATTACCGATGCCTTGTTTGAAGTGGGTGGGCAATACAGACGCAGTATGTAAATTTTTTCTCATGTCCGGGACATTTCAATTTCTTCGAAATGTCCCGCGCAGCGCGCATGCCGCAGCAACATTACAATGGGCTATGCCTGCAAAATTCTCCCCCAGTAATGACGCCCTCAACTCACTTTTGTCGGCCGTCGATATCCAAGCCTATGACAAAACCCGCAATCACCTCGGGGGCAAGGTAACGCAGCTGTCGCCTTATCTGACCCACGGCTTCGTCACCATACCCGAATTGTTTGAAAAGCTGCCGCAGCTGAAGCTGACGGATAAGCTTGCATTTGAATTCGGCTGGCGCGAATTTTTTCAACATGTCTGGCACCGCTCGGGCGACGCCATCTTTAGCGACATGCGGCCCGGGATATCTGGCATCCGCTACCAGCAGAGTCTGCCTGATGATATCCGCGAGGGACGAACTAGCCTGCCGGCGATAGACCGTGCCATTGCGACCTTGTATCAAACGGGCTATCTGCACAATCACGCACGCATGTGGCTTGCCAGCTATGTGGTGCACTTGCGCAAAGTGCACTGGCGGGTAGCGGCGGACTGGCTGTACGGGCATTTGCTCGATGGCGATCTGGCCTCCAACCACTTGTCGTGGCAATGGGTAGCGGCCACTTTCAGCAACAAGCCCTATTTATTCAACGCCGACAATGTCGCTAAATTCGCGCCCGCAGCATGGCACTGCCGTGGCAGCGTGCTCGATACATCCTACGAAGAGTTGGAGCAGCTTGCACGCACGCAGTCTGTACTGGAACCGGTGAAGGTCAAGGCGCTTTTTGGCACTGCCGAGCCGGCCTTGTCCGGCGTACCACCAACTCAGCCTGCCAATGAGGTCATCATTGCAGCACAGCCGGTGAAACTCGTGCATCCGTGGATGCTTACTGATACCACCTTTGACGGCCTGCGGCTTGGTGTCATCCATCTGCCTTTTCATGCGCGCTTTCCATGGTCACAACAACGCTGGGATTTCATGCTCACCCGCATGCGGAGTGTCACTGACCAGATTTTTATTGGCGACCTCACCGACCTGCACGCGTCGCTTGCCACTGCAAGCTCGGTGCAGTCGATTGCCACATTCAACCCCGGCTACCGCGAACTGCTGCCGCAACTCTGCAGCGACCTGCAAGACGTGCAACGCGCTTTTGCCGACCCTGTCCAGTCTTGCCGTTCGTTTTCGGCTTTCTGGTCTGCCAGCACCCACTCAAAGCAAGACGCGCAGCCACGCGCCTGGCATCGCTGATGCTGGCCGTTGTCTGGTTCAAGCGTGACTTGCGGGTGCATGATCACCTGCCGCTCACTACTGCAAGTTCGTACGACGCGGTAGTGCCTCTGTATGTATATGAGCCGGAAATGCTGCATGCACCAGACTACGCGACCCAGCATCTGGGCTTTACCAATGAATGTCTGAGCGAGCTCGACGCTGCATTGCGTGCACGCGGCAGCCCGCTATTGCTGCAGCACGATGAAATCACTGCCGTACTGGATAGGCTGCTTGCGGCGCATGGCAGGTTCGAATTACTGTCGCATGAAGAAACCGGCAACGCGATCAGCTATGCACGCGACCGGCGGGTGCTGGCATGGTGCCAGCGCCACCAAATACGCTGGCATGAAACGCCAACTAATGGTGTGGTGCGTCGCCTGAATTCGCGAGACGACTGGACAAAGATTTGGATGGCGCGCATGCGCCAGCCGAGAGTCGTTGCGCCAGAGCGCCTGCCGATGCCTTCGTTATCAATACCGTCATGCGGCCTGCTGACGGCTGCGCAGCTTGGCCTGACGCAGCCCGACAAACCGCAACGCCAGCGCGGCGGCAGGAGCTTGGCCGTGCAGCAGTTGCAGCATTTTTTCGGCACACCCTTGCAACGCTACCGCTTTGCGATGTCGAGCCCGCTGTCTGCGGAAGAAGCCTGCTCGCGGCTGTCACCTTATCTTGCGTTTGGTGTGCTGTCTGTGCGCGAGGTGATACACAAAATCTGGAAGACGCGCACGCAAGTTCACGCGATGCCGGAGCCTGTCAGACCGGTTAATCTGCTGGCCGGACTGAAATCTTTCGAGAGCCGGCTGCACTGGCATTGTCACTTTATTCAAAAGCTGGAATCCGAACCGGCGCTAGAAACGCGCAATATGCATCGCGGCTTTGATGGCGTTCGCGCAGAGGAAATCAACGCAGAGCATTTCGCGCGCTGGCGTGATGGCGAGACCGGTTTTCCATTAGTAGATGCCTGCATGAAGATGCTGCATCAAACTGGCTGGATTAACTTTCGCATGCGGGCGCTGCTCATCAGTTTTTCCAGTTACCAGTGCTGGAATCACTGGCGCGAACCTGCACTGCATCTGGCGCGCGAGTTTCTCGATTACGAGCCGGGCATACATTATTCGCAAGTGCAGATGCAAAGCGGTGTCACCGGCATCAATATGCTGCGCATCTATAATCCCGTCAAGCAGGCGCAGGATCAGGACCCCGACGGCATTTTTGTAAAGCGCTGGCTGCCGCAACTGGCGGCGCTACCGACAGTGCATATTTTCGAGCCCTGGCTTACGCCGCCAGCTTTGCAAAGACAATGGGGCGTACAAATAGGCGTGGATTATCCATTGCCGATGGTGGATCATCTGGCGGCCGCACGGCATGCGCGTGAGACACTCTGGGCATTGCGCGGCGAACAGCGCATACGAAAAGAATCGCAACAGGTTTTCGACAAGCACAGCAGTCGCCGTCGCAAAACAAAAAAATCTGCTGCTGATAAAAAAACAGCGCAGGAGCAGGCACCGCCTCAACTCTCGCTGCTACTGGACTAGTCATAATGCTGACAGGCGTACTTTCTGCAGGACTGGCGTTTTTAATCTGGGGCGCGTTCCCGATATATCTGCGCGCGCTGCAATCGATTCCACCGCTGGAGATTCTGGCCAACCGGGTCTGCTGGTCGGTGGTGTTCCTCGGTCTGCTATTGCTGTTGCGGCGGCAGTGGGGCTGGCTGGCAAAGATCAAAAACAATCCCAAACTGTTGTTGAGCTTTGTGGCCAGCGCATTGATGCTGACTTTAAATTGGGTCATCTATATCTGGTCAGTCAATGCCGGCCAGATCATTGATGCGACGCTTGGCTATTTCATTACGCCGCTAGTCAATGTGCTGTTCGGGCTAATGCTTGGAGAGCGATTGCGCATAGGTCAATGGACTGCGGTGGCGCTGGCAGCAAGCGGCGTGGCCTGGCTGACCTTTAGCGCGGGGCAGCTGCCGTGGATCGGACTTGGTCTGGCCGCGTCGTTTGGCTTGTATGGCTTGCTGCGCAAGACGGCTGCACTCGGCGCGCTGGAAGGCCTGTCGATTGAAACACTGATTATTTTCCCGGTCGCGCTGGGCTTCCTGCTCATCCCCGGCAGCGGCTCTTCGCATAGCATGGGCGGCGCCTCGTTGACTACGACGCTGCTGCTGATGGCTGCCGGACCAGTCACGGCCATTCCCTTGTTGCTGTTTGCGCATGGTGCGCGCCGTATTCCGTTATCAGTGCTCGGCATCCTGCAATACATAGGGCCGACCATACAATTTCTGCTGGGGGTGTGGCTTTATCACGAGCCTTTCGGGGGGAATAAGCTGATCGGCTTTTCCATCATCTGGTCTGCGCTGGCGCTGTATTCTGCCGAGGGTTTGTGGCGGGCATGGCTAGTCAGAGAACCCTAACTTATAATGCGCCATGGACACACTTATTGCACAGTCTGACGGATCAGGACTTGCACCTCACTGCGAGTGGCAGCCATGACGCTGGGCGTCATCTGGTTCAAGCGCGATTTGCGCGTATTCGACCATCAGGCCTTGGTCGAGGCCGCGCGCAATCGGCATTTGCTGGCGCTGTATGTGTACGAACCCGAACTGGTGCGCGCACCCGACTGCGCACCGCAGCATATAGGCTTCATCAATGAATGCCTGGCCGAACTGAATCAGGCACTGACCGGTCGCGGCAGTCCATTACAAATTCAGCATGGCGAAATCACGTCGGTTTTGAAGCGGGTACTCGACAGCTTTGGCACCTTCACGCTTTACTCGCACGAAGAAACCGGCAATGCCCTCAGCGCTGCGCGTGACTTGCGCGTGGCTGAGTGGTGCCTTGCCAATGGCATACGCTGGAAAGAATCGCCATCCAATGGCGTGGTACGGGACTTTAATCCGGAAGAAGACTGGGCAACCGAATGGCAAAAGCGCATGCGCAAGCCACTGCTGCCGGCACCAGACTTTCTCGGCACTCCACCAGGGATATTGACGCCGAACGGCCCGATGACGCCTTACCAACTTGGTATCAACGAAGCCGATAAGCCGCAGCGCCAGCATGGCGGTCGCAAGCAGGCCTTACTGATAATGAAAACATTATTCAGCGAGCCACTAACGCCGGAGTCTGGCTCGCGCCTCTCCCCTTACCTCGCCTACGGTGCGCTGTCTGTGCGTGAAGTCGCGCACAAGATCTGGAAGGCACGTGCCGACATGCTGGCGATGCCGCTAGAAGCCGAACAAGAAGCCCAACCCGCAGCAATGCTGGAGAGCTTGCAGTCTTTCGAGAACAGGTTGCGTTCGCGCTGCCAGTTCATTCAGCAACTGGAATCCGAACCCAGAATTGAAACGGTGAGCGTGCGCGACGGCGTTGAGCTTGAACGCGAGCCGCAATTCAATCAGGATTATTTCGACCGTTGGCGCAATGGCGAAACCGGTTTTCCATTGGTTGACGCTGCGATGAAAATGCTCGCTGCCACGGGATCAGTCAGTTTCCCGCTGCGCGCGCTGCTGATTAATTTTTCCAGTTGCCAGTTATGGAATCACTGGCGCGAACCAGCGTTGCATCTGGCACGCGAATTCATCGATTACGAACCCGGCGTGCATTACCCGCAAGTGCAATTGCAGTCCGGCCTGATCGATAGCGTTAAACAGCAGTTCACCAACCCAATCCGGCTGGCGCAGAGTCTTGATGCGGACGGCACGTTTGTTAAACGCTGGCTACCTCAACTCGAACAGGTACCGACTGCCTATATTTTCAAGCCTTGGACTATGCCGGTCGTATTGCAGGAAGAAATCGGCGTGCTGATCGGCAAAGACTATCCATCGCCTGTCGTTGATCATCTCGACTAAGGTCATTTTATTTTGAACAAAAAAATACCCGGCACAATGCCGGGTATGGTTTTCAATTACGGCCGCATGCAGATCAGGAGCTTGACGTACTGCTGTAAATACGCTTTTCGACCATTTCAACTGTCTTCTTGATTTCATTCTTGTCAGTCCCTGCAAAATTCTCTTTGTGAGCTTTTTTAAGAAAACTTGCATACATTTTCAAATTTGACGGCGAGACTTGCTCGGACTGAAGCACTTGCTGAATAAAACCCGCCATTTTATTGACAATCATCCCGATCCCCGCCTGTGATGGGGTGAACAAATGAGACATAAAAGCAAGCAAGCCTTCCGCGAGATTTTCGACTGCAACGGGATCGATAGGCTTCTCTTTAAACTCTAGCTTTCCAAAATTATCCCAACTCGATTCTATGTACTTTTGTAAGGCATTGCCTTTACAGCGGCTCAGTATTACGTTGGTCAATCGCTGTCCCAAAGTTTGGCCCCCATCTTTCACTTTTTTTAGATCCAGCAATTCCCGATTCAGAATCTTGCCTATGCTATGAAAGAGCTTGCCTAACTGTCGAGTGTCCAGGGCGACATTATTCGCGACTAAAAAATAATCTATTGCTTGTTCAAAAATTGCATCTATCCCGATCTTGTCACTCGCAGCGCCACTCAGCAATTTGCTTGTTTTGCCCGAGGTGGTTGGTACATCCAACTGCAAACCTATGCGCAGCCATTCGAGAACAACCAACACATCCCCATTAGATCGGTAAGTCGGGCTCATGAGCTTATTAGTATGCAAGCGGTTAATTAATTTTCGTGTAATTCCTCTGAGTACAGGTGTCAGCGACAGTAACTGATCATTGGAAAAATAATCCTCATACCGGTTGGGTTCTATGCTGGCTTTTAATGCATAGAAAACTTGGGAAACCTGATTCATGCTAAGTTCATGCCAGCCAATCACTTCGTCGCTTTGCGAGTTAGCACAGGCCAGAAATGCCACGGTTTGCTTTGATAACGCAGATAACCATTCGACTTTATATTCTGCCGGCAAATTCTTTGCATTACCGGTTTTACTACTTGCCTTAAGTAATTCACAAATATCGAGAAAATCGCTCTTCGTTTTTGTTGAGCTTTTAACGAAGTCATGCATAGCTATCAATAACTTTTGACACTTTATTTCTGCAGAGTTTAGTTCGTCTTCCGCTAAGCCCAGTAATTCTTGAAGCGCATCGTCAGCGACAGAGCTGGATGAAGATGTTGACGAAGAAGAAAAATTTGCATTCGATGCGCTTGACGAACTATATGTTGTTGAGTGAGAAAAGATGGGCTGAGTGTGCGACATGTCGGACTGAGTAGGCCGACGGTCCTGCGAGCTTAGATTAGTTGTTGTCGCGCCGGCATTCTGATGCATTATTGGCGTTGTGGCTGTAGAAGCTTGAGCATTTGACCTATCCTGTATTGGGCTGAGCTGCTGCGTCAATGGAGAGGAATTAAGGTTTATACGATAAGACATGATGGCCCTCTGAAAATTTTGTTTATCAAAATTAGTTACGCGCGATGAACACCGCACATCAGAGCCAAGTAGTTGATTATCAGGATATTTTGTTCCTTAAACGCACGGTAGACTTACCACCGCTGTGCTGATACACGTAAAATGTTCGCTTACCGTTGTTTTCACGTCTCTCACTTAACTGCCATGGCTAATTACGTTTACACAATGAACCGCGTGGGCAAGATCGTTCCGCCCAAGCGCCAGATCCTGAAAAATATTTCGCTGTCTTTTTTCCCCGGCGCCAAAATCGGTGTGCTTGGCCTGAACGGCTCGGGCAAATCGACGCTGCTGAAAATCATGGCAGGTATCGACAAGGAGATCGAAGGCGAAGCGGTTCCGATGCCGAATCTGAAAATCGGCTATCTACCGCAAGAGCCGCAACTTGATCCTGCATTAACAGTAAGGCAGGAAGTCGAGAGCGGGCTGGGCGAGGCCTTTGAAGCGCGCGCCAAACTTGATGCCGTCTACGCGGCTTATGCAGAAGAAGATGCGGACTTCGATGCGCTCGCTACCGAGCAGGCGCGACTGGAAGCCATCATTTCAGCCAGCGATGGCGGCAATCTGGATCTGCAACTTGAAATGGCCGCCGACGCATTGCGCCTGCCACCATGGGACGCGAGCATTGCCGTGCTGTCCGGCGGCGAGAAACGTCGCGTGGCCTTGTGCAAGCTGCTGCTCTCGAAGCCAGACATGTTGCTGCTCGACGAGCCAACTAACCACCTTGATGCAGAATCAGTCGAGTGGCTCGAACAATTCTTGCTGCGCTTCCCCGGTACCGTCGTCGGCATTACCCATGACCGCTACTTCCTCGACAATGCAGCGGAATGGATACTCGAACTCGACCGTGGCAGCGGCATTCCATGGAAAGGCAATTACAGTTCGTGGCTGGAGCAGAAGCAGGATCGTTTGAAGCAGGAAGAAGCGACTGAATCTGCGCGTCAGAAAGCGCTACAAAAAGAACTCGAATGGGTGCGCCAGAATCCGAAAGGCCGACAAGCCAAGAGCAAGGCGCGTATTGCCCGCTTCAATGAAATGTCGGAACACGAATACCAGAAGCGCAACGAGACACAGGAGATTTTCATTCCTGTGGCTGAGCGCCTCGGTAATGAAGTCATTGAATTCAAGAACGTCAGCAAGGCCTATGGCGATCGTCTGCTGATCGACAATTTGTCGTTCCGCATTCCACCGGGTGCCATCGTCGGCATCATCGGTCCGAACGGCGCCGGCAAGTCCACACTGTTCCGTATGTTGTCGGGCAAAGAGCAGCCGGACAGTGGTGAAGTAGTGATCGGCTCGACGGTGAAGTTGTCGCTGGTTGATCAGTCACGCGACGTACTCAACGATAATAAAACCGTGTTTGATGACGTCTCCGAAGGCGCTGATATTTTGACGGTGGGTCGCTTCGAAATGTCGTCGCGCGCTTACCTGGGCCGCTTCAACTTCAAAGGTGGCGATCAGCAAAAGCTGGTCGGCAATTTGTCGGGCGGCGAGCGCGGCCGTCTACACATGGCCAAGACGCTGCTTATGGGCGGCAATGTGTTGTTGCTGGATGAACCATCTAACGACCTCGACATTGAAACGCTGCGCGCGCTGGAAGATGCACTGCTGGAGTTTGCCGGCAGCGTACTGGTGATCTCGCATGATCGCTGGTTCCTTGACCGTATCGCTACGCACATCCTGGCCTTTGAAGGCAATTCTCAAGTTACTTTCTTTGACGGCAATTACCAGGAATACGAAGCCGACAAAATCAAACGCCTCGGCGAAGAAGGCGCCAAGCCTAAACGTCTGCGCTACAAGCCTTTGACTACCTAGATTCAAAACCTTTGCCAGCCAAATAAGTCAGACCTGTATGGCAGCAATCATCCTCGCAGCACTTGATATTGGCGGCAGCAAAATGGCCGCCAGTATCGCCAACGAAAATGGCCCGCTGGCGCGCGTTGTGCAGGCAACTGTGAAAACTGGCGCTACCGATGCGATTGGCCAACAGGCATTACGACTGATTGCTGTGGCGTGTGCAGAGGCTGGCATCGAGCCCGCTAGCATCAGCCGCGTCGGCGTCAGTTCATGTGGTCCGTTTGCGCATGAGCAGCAAGCTCTTGGGTTGGTCTCACCGAATCTTTGCGGCGGGCTGATAAAAAGCGATACCTACAACGAAGACTTGCCAAACGACTGGACCTTCATTCCTCTTGAAGCAGTATTGCGCAACCAGTTTGCCGACGTCGTCATCGACAATGATTGCGTCGCTGCACTGACTGCCGAGCGCTGCTTCGGCGCAGCGCAAGAAGAGCCCAATGCTGTTTATGTGACGTGGAGTACCGGCATCGGATTCGGGCTGTGTGTTGATGGCCATATCTTGCGCGGCAAGCATGGCAATGCGGGGCATGCCGGACATATGGTGCTCGATGAAACTTCCGATGCTGTGTGCGGCTGCGGCAACCGTGGCGATCTGGAAGCCTTAGTATCAGGCCGCAATTTGCAAAAACGCCATGGCCGTTCTGCTGCCGATATATTTGCCGCTGCCGTTAGTGGCGACACCATTTCAATGGGTATCGTGCAAGAAGCTGCGCGCTGGCTGGGGCGCGGCCTCTACAATCTCGCCGCTACACTCGACACGCGCTGCTTTTTAATGGGAGGCAGCGTCTGGCGTCATCACTCTGCTCTGCTCGCACCGCTGGTGGAATCCGAAATGCAGTCACAGTTCCCCGCACTGACAGAAGGCGTACAGATCATGGGCGCGGCTCTTGATGATCTTGTGACGGATATCGGCGCCTTCGCGTTAGTCATGCCCGCTGAGTGGATGCCTGCATGGCGCACACGCCAACCGTGGAACGGCTTGCGCACTCGCTTGCTGGACTAGCGTTTTTCGTTAGCAGAACTATCAAGCTGCATCTCGCCTTCTTCCGGTGGGCAAGTCATGAAGCGCAGCAAAAATCCTTCGCGCCAGTCTATGCCTTCGGAGCCCAGATAATTATTTTGCGCGCGGTAAGCCTGATGTTCGCTATCGACCACTTTGCGGCAACTGGAAAAGTAATCGTCGCCGTAGCGCTTGAACTGCAGCACATGGACCATTTCATGCACCAGAAATGAATTATCCATCGGCGAATCCATGTCCAGCGTATTGCGCAAGTAGATGCGGTAGTTTTCCGTATCGAATAGCGCGGCGACGCTACTGCAGCCCTCGGGCCTCTCAGGGCACATTTTTTGCGCCAGCTGCTCACCTGTTACCAACTCGAACGGCGGCAGGCTGGCCGCATCAATTGCAGGCAAACCCGAAAACTTGATCGCTGCAGCCAGCAGATACGCTATCAGTTCTGTTGTGATGACCATGCTGTCCCCTTTATGAATAAATCATTGCGCATGAAGGAATCATGCCATCCCTTGCAAAGCCATGCTTTTCGTAAATTAGTTGCACATCAACCAATTCTTGTTCCAATGCTGATCTGTTGATTTTTGTGACAGGTGCGCGTTTTTGTAACAGCGCCGCTCGTCAATTACTGTCATTTTCCATGCTTATAAGGCTGTGTCCTCAAGAAACTTCTTGGCACGGCCTTTGCGTTTGTAAAAACGTTGCTTCAGGTAGGTGGTGCAATTGACCACGGACATGGCGTGCAACCATATAGCCAAATTGGCATTATCAAGGGGAGAAAACTAATGAAGAGAAAACTACTTGCGTCCATGGTCGGCTTCGCGCTGATCACAGGTTCGACAGCTTTCGCAGCTGGCGTAACCGACGCAATGATTGAGAATGATGCAAAGAGCGGTAAAGACGTTCTGTCCTGGGGTATGGGACAGCAGGGCCAGCGCTTTTCGCCGCTGACCCAGATCAACACGAATACAGTTTCCAAGCTGGTTCCAGCCTGGTCGTTCTCCTTCGGCGGCGAGAAGCAACGCGGCCAGGAATCGCAACCGCTGATCCATGACGGCAAAATGTTCGTGACGGCTTCGTATTCGCGTATCTACGCAATCGACACCAAGACCGGCAAGAAACTGTGGAAGTACGAGCACCGCCTGCCAGAAGGCATCATGCCTTGCTGCGACGTGATTAACCGTGGCGCTGCACTGTTCGACAACCTCGTCATCTTCGCTACGCTGGATGCACAACTCGTTGCTCTGGACCAGAACACCGGTAACGTCGTCTGGAAAGAAAAGATCGACGATTACGCAGCTGGCTACTCCGCTTCCGCTGCACCACTGATCGCTAAAGGCCTGCTGCTGACCGGCGTCTCCGGCGGCGAGTTCGGTATCGTTGGCCGTGTTGAAGCACGTGATCCTAAGACCGGCAAAATGGTTTGGGTTCGTCCAACGGTTGAAGGCTACATGGGTCATAAATATGACGCAGCTGGCAAAGCAATCGACAACGGTATTTCCGGCACCACCAACAAAACCTGGCCTGGTGACCTGTGGAAATCGGGCGGCGCCTCAACCTGGCTCGGCGGATCTTATGATCCAACGACCGGCCTGGCTTACTTCGGCACCGGCAACCCAGCACCATGGAACAGCCACCTGCGCCCAGGCGACAACCTGTTCTCGACCTCGACCGTTGCTATCGATGTCGCAACCGGCCAGATCAAGTGGCACTATCAGAAGACCCCGAACGACGGTTGGGACTATGACGGCACCAATGAGTTTGTCACGTTCGACATGAACGGCAAGCGTATGGGCGCATCAGCAGACCGTAACGGTTTCTTCTACGTCAACGATGCAAAGACCGGCAAACTGGAAAACGCTTTCCCGTTCGTCAACAAGATCACTTGGGCAACCGGTATCGATCTGAAGACTGGCCGTCCTAACTTCGTTCCAGAAAATCGTCCTGGCGATCCTACCAAGGGTCCGGATGGCAAGAAAGGCGCTTCTGTATTCTCAGCTCCTTCCTTCCTCGGCGGTAAAAACCAGATGCCTATGGCATACAGCCCGAAAACCGGTCTGTTCTATGTTCCAGCAAATGAGTGGGGCATGGAAATCTGGAATGAGCCAGTCAGCTACAAAAAAGGTGCTGCATATCTGGGCGCTGGTTTCACCATCAAAACACTGAACGACGACTACATCGGCGCAATGCGCGCGATCGATCCTAAGACCGGCAAGATCGTCTGGGAAGTCAAGAACAGTGCTCCTCTGTGGGGTGGTGTGATGACAACGGCTGGCGATCTGGTGTTCTACGGCACACCTGAAGGCTACCTGAAAGCACTCGATGCCAAGACTGGTAAAGAGATGTGGAAATTCCAGACCGGCTCCGGTGTGGTTGCTCCTCCGATCAGCTGGGAAGAAGGCGGCGAGCAGTTCGTAGCCGTGGTTTCCGGTTGGGGCGGTGCAGTTCCACTGTGGGGTGGTGAAGTCGCCAAGAAGGTAAACTTCCTTGAGCAGGGCGGATCCGTCTGGGTTTTCAAACTGGCTAAGTAACAAGTTACTCCCGCCTGCAATGGGATACTGAATTTAGGTGGTCTTCCCTTGCAGACTTTGGCCGACGGTGCAAACCGTCGGCTTTTTTATTTGCGCAGCGGATTTTTTATTTGCGCAGCGGATTTGTCACGTCCGCTTAATACGAGTCGTTGAGGAACTGATGAGCAAAGGCAAGCCGCATTTCATTGACAAGCTCTTGCGTCTGTTTGTATGTACGACTTGCCTCCCCTACCTTCTGGTCAGCCACGATCGTGGCCTGCTCGACCAGTCTGATAACGTCGGCTGGAATCCTGTCCATCGATGCCTCCTGGAAGGGCCTCTCTTGAGCAGCTTCCGTCAACGCGGCAATATTCTTGTTACTCTCGAGTGAAGTAGCAATGTCAGCCAAGGCAGGTCCGCTGCCGGCCGTGCCATCAAGGTGCAGTTCCTTGAGCGTCAAATTAGCGTGTAGTGCCTTGGCAAAGGAAGCGGCCCCTAGCTCGTCGAACGCACTGCCGCGCAGGTCCAGCACTTCGAGCGTCTGGTTTTCGGAAATGAGCTGCGCGAGGGACGACGCTGTCTGATCATGGTGATCGAGATAGGCGAGTTGAAGCGTTCTCACACGGTGCCATTCCGGCGTTTTTGCAAACAGCTCAGGCAAAAATTTGATCGCCTGAGCTGGGATATAAACCTTGGAGACGATGGTATTGCCATCCTCCGACAGACCGGAATTCAGCAGCCAATACAGCGCCAGCTTGTCATTTTTTTCGACACCATATCCGTTCGAGTACAGCTTTGCCAACATCGACTGCGCAAAAGCATGGCCTTGCTCAGCGGCCTTCTGATACCACTGGAATGCTTCGACATAGTTCTTCTCAACGCCTTGGCCTCTGAAGTACATCCTTCCCAGATAAGCCTGGCCAGCGACATTGCCTTGCCCGGCGGCCTTCTGATACCACTGGATTGCTTCGACATAGTTCTTCTCAACGCCTTTGCCTTTGAAATACATCGCACCCAGACAAGTCTGGCCAGCAGCATTGCCTTGCCCGGCGGCCTTCTGATACCACTGGATTGCTTCGACATAGTTCTTCTCAACGCCTTTGCCTTTGAAATACATCGCACCCAGACAAATCTGGCCAGCAGCATCCCCTTGCCCGGCGGCTTTCTGAAACCACTTGAACGCTTCGTCATAGTTCCGCTCAACGCCTTTGCCTTTGCCTTTGAAATACATCATTCCCAGGTGAACCTGGCCAGCAGCATCGCCTTGCCTGGCGGCCTTCTGAAACCACTTGAAAGCTTCTTGATCGTTACATGGAATGCCGACCCCGGTTGCAAGCATGAATCCCAGAAGACACTGCGCACCGGCATGTCCTTGCGCGGCAGCCTGATGCACCCAATGGTCGGCCTGTGTCTGCCCCGGTTGAGCGCCCTGCCCGTCGTGATAAATGGTGGCCAGGTATTGGCCTGCCCCGGGGTTGTTCCAGAGCGCTCGCGTTATTTGGCCTTTGAACAGCACCGTGTCAAACACGTCCAGTCGGCGATCCTGCCCGTTGATGCTCTGAGCAGTGCGGGCGATGAGGATCGGGTTCGTGTGCGAGCTGATCGGGTCGGGCGGAACTGCCATTCCTGATGCGTGGATGTCTTCGCTGGCAGGACTCGGGCGCCCGAATTGTCGGGGCAACATATTGGTATGGAGCGGGAGATCAATTGCTGGGATATATCCATTTAAAAAGTTTATCGGTGCAGCTGCTTTGGCCGTGCTTGAATGGGGAATAGGAAGATAAGACATTATTTTCTCGATGAATAAGTTGGTATGCCCGCCAAGATCACGGTGTTTTTGTTTGGTCGGGAGTTGCATCGCTCGGCGATGGCATGCGAACTGCCTCAACGGGCCCGCATATCTTTGGCTAAGCGAATAGGTAACGGACTGACCAGGTAAGTTCGGGCCAGTGCCGTCAACTTTGATTGTTGGTAACGGCTGTAGTGCGAACCTGAATTCAGGAAGTCTTCCCTTGCAGACTTTGGCCGACGGTGCAAACCGTCGGCTTTTTTATTTGCGCAGCGGATTTGTCACGACGGCTTAATGCGGGTCATTGAGGAACTGATGGGCGAAAGCAAGACGCATTTCATTGACAAGCTCTTGCGTCTCTTTGTACGTACGGCTTGCCTCCACTGCCTTCTGGTCAGCCACGATCGTGGCCCGCTCGACCAGTCTGATGACGTCGGCTGGAATCCTGTCCATCGATGCCTCCTGGAAGGGCTTCTCTTCGGCCACTTCCGTCAACGCTGCAATGTTCTGGTTGCTCTCGAGTGAAGCGGCGATTTCAGCCCAGTCAGGTTCGCTGCCGGCCTTGCCATCAAGGTGCAGTTCCTTGAGCGTCACATTGTCGCGCAGCGCCCGCGCCAGAGCCGCGGCCCCCCTTTCGTCGATTGTGCTGGGGCGCAACGCCAGGGCGGCGGCCTCTTTATCGTCGCGCGCGCTACGGCGCAGGTCCAGCACCTCCAGCGTCTGATGTTCGGCAAGGAGCTGCGCAAGGAGTGTCACTGTCTGATCATGGAGGTTGAGATCGGCCAGTTTAAGCGTGCTCACGCTTTGCCATTCCGGCGTTTTCGCAAACAGCTCAGGCAAAAATTGGATCACCTCAACTGAGACAGCGCCCTTGCTGACGATAGTCTTGCCATCGCTCGACAGACCAGACTTCAGCAGCCAATACAGCGCCAGCTTGTTATTTTTTTCGACACCCTTACCGTCCTCATACAGCTTTGCCAAGTTCAACCCTGCCCGAGCATGGCCTTGCCTGGCTGCCTTTTGATACCACTTAAACGCCTCTTCATTGCTCTGTGCGACGCCGCGACCACTGAAGTACAGCAATCCCAGATTAGACTGACCACCAATATGGCCTTGCCTGGCACCATTCTGAAACCATTTGAACGCTTCTTCATTGCTCTGCGTAACGCCTTGGCCCGTGAGGTAAAGCGCTCCCAGATTAACCTGAGCAGTAACATGGCCTTGCCCGGCTGCCAGCTGACACCACTTGAACGCTTCTTCATTGCTCTGTGCGACGCCGCGACCCATAAGGTACAGCACTCCCAGAATAGACTGGGCACCAGCATGGCCTTGCCTGGCGGCCAGCTGGCTCCACTTGAACGCTTCCGTATCATTCTGCGGAATGCCGACTCCGTTTGCGAGCATGAACCCCAGAAACCACTGCGCACCGGTATGACCTTGCGCGGCAGCGTCACGCACCCAATGGTCGGCCTGTGTCTGCCCTGGTTGAGCGCTGCGACCGTCTTGATAAATAGCGATCAGGTATTGGCGTGACTCGGGGTTGCCCCAGCTAGTACGCATCGTATGGGTCTTGAACAGCTCAGTGTCAAACACGGCCAGTCGGCGATCCTGCGCGTCGATGCTGTCAGCAGCGCGGGCGGTGAGGATCGGGTTCGTGTGCGAACTGATCGGGCTGATTGGGGTTGCCGCGCCTGCCGCTGCTGATGCGACGATGCCTTCGTCTGATCGATGGGCGGGGCCGGATTGCGGAAGCAACCTTGCGCTCTGATTTGGAGTAGTTGAGGGGGATGAAGAGATAGGTAGCCTTGCTTGGCCAAGCAACAAAACCTCGCGCAATGGGTCGAGTGAAGGGATGTCAAGTAGTCGTTTCATGTTTTCTCGAAAGTAAATTAACGTATCCGGCTCAACGCACGGTGTCTTTGTCTGGTCGTGGAAGGAACCGCTATGTGGAGCAAACGCATCGCATCAACTCCTAGTCTTGCGCGCTGACATGCTTTTGGCTAAACGAGTAGGTAACGGCCTTGCCAATTGAGTTCTGGCAAGCTGCAGGCGCAGTTCAGCGGCATCGGGGCGATGACGCTTTAAATAATGTGCTGTGTGGGGAATGAAACCGGCATTGAACAATGCCGGTTGTTTGTAGCTGTGGAAGGGGAAAAACTAGCGAAGCTCGAAGTCCGACAACTCCATCGTGATTTTCCCGCCCGAGAAAAAGTTCGATGACAGTTCTTCAACGCGTTCGACCTTGACTAGCCCGACGCCTTTGCAATACCACTCGCGGTTGACGATGGGAATATCCTTGAATCCCTGCACCGCATCCAGATACAGCGGCAAGATGCCGTTGCCGACGACCCGCGCGCAGTCCTTGAAAGTACCAGCCGGAACGGTCACGACATCGTCCATTGCTTCGACGACGTTGGTCATCAAAACTTTTGGCATTTTGAGGTCGCGCTGACCGAGGTCGGTTTTCGGGCCGATCACGAAGGTTTGGGTCGGCACCATCCACGAGCCACCGACTGTCAGCGGCAGTTTCAATACGGTGCGCGCATTCGGATCGAGCTTGGCGATCTCGTCAACATCGGTGCGTTGCGCAATACGCGCAATGCCGACCTTGTCCCTGCGCAGCCAGTATTCAACGCCGATGCCACCGACCATCTCGGCACGACGCACGACCACCTGATCGCCACCTTCGTAGTCGATTGTGCGCGGCACGCTGCTGACTTGCGTCTCGTGCGTAATGGCGCCATCGATATCGGAAGTCAGGTCATAGGTCCAGCTAGAGCCAACATTCAACGGGAAATACGAATCACCCTTGGGCTCCGGCGAACAGCCGGCCAGCAGCACTGCCGCTGCCACTGCCACGATTGAAAGACGCATCATGATCATTTCTCCGGCAGGCGGGTAACCGGCGCATCGCTGACTTTGAGCTTGAGCTTGTTGTCGGCATTGACCTTGAACCATGCGCTGCCGCTGCCGCCACCGGCACGCTCGACGGTGCCAACCTGACGGATGCCCTGACGGCTCTTGCGCTGCGCTTCCGACAATTGCGAGTGCGCGTCTTTCTGGTAAGGCAGTCTGTAAGACCGTGGTGCTCCAGCAGGACGGTTGCCATCCAGCGCTGTCACCCACAGATAAATTGCGCCTTCTACGCCGCGCTCTTTATTTGGCTCTTCAATCACTGCCGAGACGACGATGAATTTTTCCGGCAGCATGCGCGGCGTGGGCCAGCCCAGCATGTCTTCAAACGTGTAATTGGCGACAAAATAACTGAAGGTGACGACAGCGATCATCAGCACCTTGACCCAGCGCCGCCATCCGGTCGCGAGGCACAGCACCAGCAGCAACGCAGCAATAGCCACGTATAAAAAAGTCAGGAATAGTGAGTAGTTGTTCATGATTGCGGAGCAAGTGATTTAGGTAGGGTGTTGATATTGCTGACGATGCCTTCGGCGTCAACGGTGAAACGGACTGCAGTGCGCTCGTCTCCTTTGCGCTCCAGCTTGACGGTACCGTAGTAAGAAATTTCAGCTTTCGGATTCACCTTCACAACGGACACGGTCGCTTCAACCGGTTCGCTGTTCTTATTTTCGTAGAACTGTACATTGACGGTGTACTCGCCCGGCGCAAAGCCGCGAATCGTGACGACTTCCTGATTCAACGGATTGACAATATCTTTGCCGTTGACGTTGATCGTGTCGCCAGCAAGTCCGCGGTCGTCGCGGTCCAGATGCATGAGGCCAGCTTCGCGCTGGCGAAACCAGGCCATGGCGCCGGCCGGATCCTGCACGTAAGTGTCGAGGTCGTTCGGGTTCATGTCCGGCCACGAAACCGTAATGATGAACTCGGCCTTGGCTGGAATGTCGCCCTCTTTTTTTGCCTTCGGATTCATCGCCAGCAGCGCGATGATGAAACAGAACACGAAGGCAATCAGAATATTGAACAGCATGTCATAGAAGGGGTCTGTTTCCCCTTCGCGCCGCTTGTTACGCAAGCTCACGCTATTTCCTGCAGGGCCGGTTGTTCGTTGTGTTTGTCGTTCTGCTTGTCGTTGTGATTGTCGTTATGTGTTGCACGGGTCAGCTTGGACAAATCTGTTTCGGCAAACTCCAGCGAGTCGGCCAGTATGCCGTCACTGCAGCGATCCATTTTGACGAGCTGTATGCCGAGCAGCATATTGGCGACGAGGCCGACTGCGGTTGTCAGCAACGCCACGCCCAAGCCGCCTGTCAGGGTCTTGAGCAGGTTCTGCGATTGCGACGGATCGAAGTTCTGGATCTGCGAAATTTCAATGGCGAGGATAGAAAAGCCGATCACCTTGCCCAGCAGGCCAAGCTTGATCTGAATGCCGTTGACCCACCACGCCGACTCGCTAGGACCATGCAGGCGCTCGGCCAGCACTTCGGTCAGCTGAGCATTGTCGTGTTCGTGGTAACGGCTTTTGGAAAGCAGCGCCGAGAAGTAATCCTGCACGGCGCCTTGCGGACCGGCTGGTGCTGTCGCTGCGCCATATTGCGGACGCACTGCCAGCTTCCATGCATCGAGGGCATGGCGTTCATTCGCCAGTGCCCATGCACGCATGCCGACCCAGACGGTAGCAAAGAGGAAAACGCAGACGATCATCATCGTGATGCCGGTCGGATCCGCGCTGACCAGGATGCCCCAGATATTAGCGCGCCATAGCAAGAAAGCGGCGAACGCCAAAAAGCCTGTAAAACACAACCACTGCAGGAACAGCAGATCCGGCGAGGGCCGGTCTGGAACTGTGGCACGTTGGGTAAAGCCCCGCATCAGGGGGAATATTTTGCGTGCCACGACGTTCATGTTACGTAACCTTGTCTCGTAAATCTTTTATAGGTATGGAAGCGTACTGCATGGAGTTGGCATCGGAGCGGAATACCAGCGGCTTCTCTGCCACCGTCACCGGCTTAACCTGCGCCTGCAATACTATCTTCTTCACATCGCCATGATGCGGTGATTTACTACACACCGGATCGGCGTTTTCCGCTTCGCCTGTCAGCGCGTAGGCCTGACAGCGACAGCCACCGAAGTCCTTGTCCTTTTCGGAACAACTGCGGCAGGGCTCCTTCATCCAGGCATCGCCGCGATAACGGTTGAATGCATCGCTTTTATACCAGATATCGTGCAATGTTGCGCTAGTGACATTCGGAAAATTCAATCCAGGCAAGCTTTTGGCAGCATGGCAAGGCAAGGCTGCGCCATCGGCCGCAACTGCCAGAAACACCGAACCCCAGCCATTCATACAAGCTTTAGGGCGCTCTTCAAAATAATCCGGCACGACGAACAAGATGCGCATCTTGTTGCCGAGCTTGGCGCGGTATTCATTGACGACTGCTTCGGCGCGCTCGAGTTGCTCGCGCGTCGGCATCAACTGGTCGCGGTTGACCATGCCCCAGCCGTAGTACTGGGTGTTGGCCAGCTCCAGATATTCAACGTCCATTTCGACGGCCATCTCGATGATGCGGCCGACATGGTCAAGGTTATAACGATGCAGCACGACGTTGAGCACCATCGGATAATCATATTGCTTGATCAACTTGGCAACGCGCGATTTCAGGTCGAAGGTCTTGGTGCTCGACAGGAAGTCATTCATTTCCTTGGTCGAGTCCTGAAACGACAATTGAATATGATCGAGGCCGAGTTCCTTCATACGCTTGATACGCGGCTCGGTCAGGCCCACGCCGGAGGTGATCAGGTTGGTGTAATAACCAAGACGATGACCTTCACCGATTAGCTCTTCGAGGTCGTCGCGCACCAGCGGCTCGCCGCCGGAAAATCCAAGTTGCGCAGCGCCGAGCTTGCGCGCCTGCTGCATGACATCTATCCATTGCGCGGTGGTGAGTTCGTTGCGGTTCTCCGCATAGTTCAGCGGGTTGTAGCAAAACACGCAATGCAAAGGGCAGCGATAGGTCAGCTCTGCCAGCAGCCACAGTGGTGGCGGTATTTGTTTGGTATCAGACAATCCAGCCTCGCTCGGTTGCAATTTCAAGGAATCCTTTGACTTCTGGCTCAAGGCCAGTGGCGCCAAAGCTTTGTTCAATGTCGGTGACGATCGCAGCCAGATCACGCTCGCCATCGCAGCGCTTGAGAATTTCGCCGGCGCTCTGGTTCAGTTTGACCATGCCTTCCGGATAAAGCAGCACGTACGCACCCTGCGCTTCTTCCCACTGCATGCGGAATAGTCTGGCCAATTTTGGTTTCACTGGAACGTCATTCATGATTGTGCTTTCACGGATACGCTTTTTCGATTGCGTCCGAAATGGACCACAGCACATCAAGCTTGAATTGCAAAATTTCCAGCGCACGTTCTTGCTGTTCGCGCGTGGTGAAATATTCGAGCGTGACAGCCAGCCCGTGTTCGACATCACGCTCAGCCAGCGTGATACGACTGCGAAAATACGTGAGCCCTTCTTCATTGACCCACTTGTAATGAATAGGCCAGTTGGCCAGCCGGTCTTTGTGAATTTTCGGCGCAAACATTTCAGTCAGTGACGAACACACGGCTTCCTGCCACGGCTTACTGCGCGCGAAATTGACATACGCATCAACGGCGAAGCGTACGCCCGGCGTGACATGCTTCAACGACCACAGTTCTTCACGTGAGATGCCAACGGCTTCACCGAGACGGGTCCAGGCTTCGATACCACCCGGCTTATCGCCATAACCATCATGATCAAGAATGCGCTGCACCCATTTGCGACGGGTTTCGCGATCCGGACAATTCGCAATCACAGCGGCGTCTTTGACAGGGATATTCACCTGATAATAAAAACGGTTAATGACCCAGCCGCGAATTTGGTCCGGCGTCAGTTCACCGCTGCTCATCTTCATGTTGAACGGGTGATTGATGTGATAGTTGTTGCCCTTGGCGCGCAGTTGCGCTTCAAATTCGGTGCGGTCCCAGGCTGTAGTTTGTGAACTCATAATGTGATCTCCATACCGTCATAAGCGACTTCGATGCCGTGCTGCGCCAGCTGCGCGCGCTCGGCCGAGTCTTCATTCAAAATCGGATTTGTGTTGTTAATGTGGATGAGCACCTTGCGGCGCTCCCCAATACCGTCTAGTACCTCAATCATGCCGCCGGCACCAGACAATTGCAGGTGTCCCATGTCGGCCGCTGTTTTTTGCGACAGCCCGAGCGTGATCATTTCGTCACCGGTCCAGACGGTACCATCAACCAGCACGCAAGTTGCCTTCTGCATCGCATCCAGCACATGCGGCTCGATCTCGCCGAGACCTGGCGCGTAGAAAACTGTCTGACCCGTGGCGATGTCTTCAATCAGCAGACCGTTGTTGTCGCCCTGCTGCGGATTGGCGCGGTGCGGCGAATACGGCGGCGCCTTGCTCTTCAAGGGCATAGGGTGGAAACGGATACCAGCCACACCCGGTACTTCGAAAGCTGCGCCACCGGTAATGACATGACGCTCGACACCGCAATAATGCGACAGCACCGGCACCAACGGCAGGCCATGGTTCAAGTCGTCCCACACCGGGTCGGTACAGTACAGGTTGAGTTTCTTTTTACCTTCGCGCAGCATCAGCAGGCCAGTAACGTGATCAATCTGCGCATCCATCACCATCACTGCAGCGATGCCGGAATCGCGAATCGCGCGCGCTGGCTGCAATGCAGGGTTGGCGCGAATTTGCGACAACACATCCGGCGACGCATTGATCAATACCCAGTCAGTGCCATTGCTCGACACCGCAATTGAAGACTGCGTACGCGCACGCGCATTGATGCTGCCTTTACGAACGCCATCACAATTAGTGCAATTGCAATTCCATTGCGGGAAACCGCCACCAGCAGCCGAGCCAAGTACAAGAATTTTCATGATTATCTGCAGAGTCGATTAATTTTTTAGCGTAGCAAGCACAAGCCGGATGAAGCTCTATCCGGCACTAATTCAATAAAAACAGACAAGGGTAAAAAAGCTGGCAAGCTAGCTTGCAGGCATAATCTTCCTATGTGAATCCACTTCATAAGCGGTCAAATCGCTGCGTGGTATTTTTCTGTTCAATTCATTCTAGCGCAAGAAATTTCTTCAGGAACCCATGACCGTAACTGCCTTCGACGAACAATACCTGCCCACCGGTGACGGTCATACCCTCTATGTTGCGCAATACGGGAAACCGGATGGTGCGCCAGCAGTCGTGCTGCACGGCGGCCCCGGCAGCAGCGCGCAGCCATCCATGCTCGACTGGTTCGACCTCGAGCGTCAACGCGTGGTGCTGTTTGATCAACGCGGTGCGGGCTTGTCTACCCCGCAGGGCGAAATTAACAATAACGACAGTACGAAACTGGTCGCGGATATTGACATGATCCGCCGGCATTTGCGCATAGAGCGCTGGATGGTCGTGGGTGGCTCCTGGGGTGCCACGCTGGCGCTGCTGTATGCGCAGCAGCATGCCGCGCAAATGACATCGCTGGTATTACGAGGCAGCTTCCTTGCCAGCGCACGCGAGATGACCTGGTTTTTTCAGTCGCTACAGGCGATGGTGCCGGCAGGCTGGCAGCGCATGACCGAAGGATGGAATGCTGACGAAAAATCAACGGTGCTGACAACGCTAAGCCACGCTTTGTTGAACGGTAGTGAAGAGAAGGCCAATGATGCGGCACGCCGCTGGAGTGCTTATGAAGACGCTGTGGTGCAGGCGATGGCAGGCACGCAGCCAAACAGCGAGGCAGCGCGCGAAGAAGATGCCAAAGAAGCTGCCAAAGAAGCTGCATTAACCCCGCGCGTGCTGAACAAGTACAAAGTGCAGGCGCACTATCTTTCGCAAGGCTGCTTCACCACTGAAGCCGCCTTGCTGGAGAGCGCCAGCAAGCTGCAGGATGTACCGGTGATTATGATTCACGGCACGCACGACCTGGTCTGCCCGCCGGAGAATGCAGTGAAGTTGAAGAATGTAATGCCGCATGCTGCACTGCGCTGGATAGGCAAGGCGGGGCATTTGTCTACGGATGCGGCGATTGCACAGGCTTTGAAGGAAGCGGTTCAGGAATTGGCGGTTTAAGTGTGCGACGAAAGACGCTGGGCCCCCCTTCGGGCCACGCCTCGGCAAGTATGCCGTGGCGCTTCGGTAGGCGCAGCGCTTACGCGCTGCGAAACCCCTACCTCACCCTGCGCTGGGGCGACGGTGGATATTTAAATGTCGCCACCTCTACTACCGTCGTTCCGGCGCAGGCCGGAACCCAGCGTCTTTGCTGTTACCTTCAATTAGGCAGCTTACGATAAATCGTATTCCGCGAAACGCCCAACGCACGCGCAGCAGCAGACACATTGCCGTTATGTTCCTTGAGCGCCTTCTGAATCGCCAGCAGCTCCACATCTTCGAGCCGTGCCGGTCCCGCCATCACGGGTTCGGCAACGACAGGCGCTGCGATTGCTTTGTGCGCAATCATGTCTACATCATCAAGAAAATCTTCCGGCAAATGTTCGAGACTGACGACACGGTCAGGGCCTGCCATCACCATCGCGGTACGCAGCAGATTCGTCAGCTGACGGAAATTGCCCGGCCAGTTGTGACGCTTGAACATACCCATGACTTCAGCAGAGACCGTGAACGGCTTATCGCTGGACTCGGCTGCGAGCAGCTTGTTGATGACGATCTCAAGATCAGTACGCTCACGCAGTGGCGGCAGCCTGACAACGAGACCGTTGAGCCGGTAGTACAGGTCTTCACGGAATGCGCCTTTGGCGATCAGCTCGCGCAGGTTGCGGTTGGTTGCGCAGATAAGCGACACATTGACTGGAATTGATTTATTACTGCCCAGCGGCATGACCAAGCGCTCTTGCAGCACGCGCAACAGACGCGCCTGCAAGCTTAGCGGCATGTCGCCGATTTCATCGAGGAACAGCGAGCCGCCATTCGCCTGAAGAATTTTGCCGGTACTGCCTTTTTTGCGGGCACCGGTAAACGCGCCGTCTTCATAACCAAACAGCTCGGACTCGATCAGCGTTTCGGGTATTGATGCGCAATTGACGGCCACGAAGGGGCCACTGCCGCGCGGCGAATCGTTGTGTATAGCCTGCGCCAGCAATTCCTTGCCGGTGCCGGTCTCGCCCGTGATCAGCACGGGTATGTCGCGCCCCATCACGAGGTTGACTTTCTTGATCAGCGCCGCGACTTTTTCGTCGCCGGTATCGAGGTAGTGCAGGCTGGAGAGCCGATGACGCTTCGCTGCGCTGTCTTCCGATTGCGTGTCTTTTCTGGCAGGGACGCGCTCGACGCGTGGCGGCGCTTCTGCTTCACCCGACTGGAAAAACATATTCGGGCGGCGCAATTCGGCGCGACCCAACACACGCACGCCGGTGTGCAGGCACAGGTTGATCAAACTTGGCGCGACAGGACGATAGTGGTCGAACAGAGCAGACAAAGGCATCCCGAACAGGGAGCTAAATGTATGCGTTTGCAAAGCCGACAACGGCAAACCTAGTTGGAACAGGCCACTGCGGTTGGCCGACAAAAAACGGCCCGCCGCTGAAAACGAGGCAATACCTTCCATTAGCGTACCGATGAATTCAGGGCGGCTATGAAAATGCAAAGTGATGGCGTCGTCAAAGGCAGCGGAGAACAACTGGTTCTCTATCATTTGCGCCGACATTCTCACCAGCGCCATCGTGTGCTTGTGGAAGCTGCGCTGGTCGCCTGTAACGTCAAGCACGCCAATCAACTGCCCTTGGTGGTTGACGATGGGCGCGGCCGAACAAGTCAGAAAATGATTGGCGGTCAGGTAATGCTGGTCTGCGTGAACCAGTGTCGGCGCCTGCTCGGCAATGGCGGTGCCGATCGCATTGGTGCCCTTGCTCTGCTCGGACCAGGCAACGCCGGCCAGAAGCGCGACACGATCGGCTTTTTCCAGAAAATCATCGTCACCCATCGCATGCAGGATCACGCCCTGCGCATCAGTGAGGATCACCATGTTGTGGGTGTTGATGATCTGCTCGTAGAGTGTTTCCATCACCGGCACTGCATGCGTGAACAGACCGCGGTTCAAGTCGACCTTGATGGTCAGGTCGGATTTGGGCAGCGGCGTGTAGTCCGGCTTCGAGTCTTCCTTCAGCCCGTAAGAGGCCGAACGCTTGTGTGATTCTTCTATCATGTTGCCCTGCTCTGGGGCATGAACCATGCCCGCAGACAGAAATTGTTGTTTCGGCAAAATTAGTCCCGGGCCTTCGAATGAAGCTTGTTTTTCCCCATGCGACCGGGAAGGTGCAGCGCGTGCCATGTCTCATCTCCAAATATGGCCAACTGTGTCTTTTTTTATCGGTGTTGTTCTGAGGAATGTAGCACTTGTTCCGTTATGAAGCAAAAGCTATGTGACACAGCTATACAACATGCCTTACTTCTCATAGGGAATTGCATGGCACGGCAATTGCGGTGTCTTGAGCGATAATTCAAACCCGCAACCGGAGCAAAACCTGATGAATACCTTTACCCGCCTGGTACTTGCCAGCACGGCAATCGCCACCGCCCTCATGTTTACCGCGCCTGCTTTTGCGCACGGCGACGTAACGCCGCAAGCAGTCAACATCAAGGGACTGCCGCCATTGGGCGAAGAATGGGCCTCCGAAAACCCATACCGCGGCAACAAGGCTGCCATTGAAGTTGGCACTTCGGCTTTTGCGCAGAACTGCGCACGCTGCCACGGCATTGATGCGATTTCCGGTGGTATCGCTCCTGACCTGCGCATGCTCGACCGCGACTGCATGACTCTGTCTGATGCAAAGAAAGCAAGCTGCATCAAGGAAAACGACGAATACTACAAAGTTACAGTTCGCAAAGGCCGCGTTCGTAACGGCGCCGTCTACATGCCTCCGTTCGAAGGCATCTTGCAGCAGGAAGCTGTCTGGGCTATCAAGGCGTATCTGGAAACCCGTCGCACCGACAAGCCATAATCAGCAAATTGAGTAATACTCTGGCGGCGCTCAACTGAGCGCCGTCTTCAGTTTAGACCTTCCTTTTTTTATTCAAAAAATAAGCGCTGCAGCAGGCGCAACCCCACCGGAGACAGTTTATGAATCAATTCAGTTTGCGCGGACTTGTAGCATCGCTCGCCCTCGCCTGCACGACCTTGCTGGCAACAGCGCCAGCCCATGCCGATTTCGAAAAAATCCAGAAAAGCGGCAGGCTTGTCGTTGCCATCTACGATGACTACGCTCCTTTTTCAACCAAAGACGGCGGCATTGACATCGATCTGGCTGAAGCGCTGGCCAAGAAACTGAACCTGAAATTGTCGCTGCTGCCCTTTCCGGCCGGTGAAAACGTCAATGATGATTTGCGCAATATGGTCTGGAAAGGCCACTACCTCGGCTTCGGTCCAGCCGACGTGATGCTGCATGTACCGGTCGAGCGCAGCGTGATGGCACAGAATGACAAAGTCGAAATTTTCGCGCCCTACTATCGCGAGTCGATCAAGCTGGCACGCAACCTCAAAGCGATTCCTGATTTTCGTGGTGCCGAGTCGCTCGAAGGCAAGCGTCTGGGCGCAGAAAAAGTATCGATCTCTGCGATGGTCTTGCTGGGTGACGCCAACTTGCGTGAAAACGTAAAGATTTTTCCGTTGCCTATGCAAGCAGTAGAAAAACTGAAAGCCGGCGAACTCGATGCAGTTGTTGCCGCTCGCTCGGAAATTGAATCGGTGCTGCGTAATGACCCGGCTTTTGAATTGACCGATGCGCCTTTCGACCGTCTGCCACGTCAGGGTTGGGTAACTGGCATGGCCGTCAAAAAAGAAAATACCGAACTGGCAAAACAGTTGCAGGCAGCCGTCAATGATCTGTTTGCTACCGGTGAAATGGCTGCGCTGTTTGCCAAACATGGCGTGAAGTCAGTCAAGCCCTAAATGCGCAGACTGTTTACCGCGTTATTCCTGCTGTGCGCCCTTGTCGTTAGCGCACATGCAGGCGTAATGACCAAGGAATCGCTGGCGCAAAAATTCCCCTCGCCTTTTATTCTCGGCGATAAAGATTCCGAGCTGGCCGTCTGGCCCATCTTCAGGCAGAACGCGACCAGCAACGAACTGGTTGCCTACGTGTTCGAATCAATTGATTTCGTCGCACTGCCCGGCTTTGCCGGCTTGCCTATCAATCTGCTGGTAGCGCTCGACCCCAAGGGCAATTTCATGGATGTGCAAGTCGTCTCGCACCATGAGCCCGTATTCCTCGAAGGACTGGGGCCGCAGCCGCTGTTCAATTTTGTCAGCCAGTACAAAGATTTATCGCTGACGCAAAATATCACCATCGAGACCGGCACCCGCAAGACTGCAAAAATGGACGGCAACAATGTGCGCATTGACGGCGTCTCGAAAGCTACCGCCTCGGTCCGCATCATTAACCAGACATTGCTTGCCTCGTCGCTGGCCGTGGCGCGCAAAAAACTCGGCTTTTCCGGCAGCCATGATCCGGACCAGATTGCGCGGGTGAAGACTGATTTTTTCGAGCAGCACACCAGCACTGAATTGTTCGGAAAAAATCTGGTTGCACATATGTCGCTGGCCAACCGCGATGTAGAAAAAATCTATGCCGGCACTCCCGGCGAAGGCCTGGACCCGGAAGGCAGCGCAGCCCTAGACGGTATGTTCATCGACGTCTACACGGCAATGGTATCGATACCCAGCATAGGCCGTAACCTGCTCGATGCAGAGAGTTGGGAAAAACTGTCGGGCCGGCTTGAAAAAGGCGACCACGCTATTTTGGTGATGTGGGGTGGTCGCTATTCGCTGACTCCCGAAGATTTCATTCCCGGCACCTCGCCCGAGCGGCTCACGTTAAAGCAAGGCGGCCTGCCCATAGAGATGCGCGACCTTGATATGGACTTGCATCTGGCTGACGGCACGCCGGTCACGCCTGACAACATGAAGGTGTTCCGCGTGATCAGTCAGACCGGTCTTGATCTGTCCAAGCCGCTGGATTTTTTCATTAATATCAAACGCGAAAAAGGGATGATCTATCCGGAGATTATCCGCAAGGCCTTCCCTTACAAAATCGATGTGCCGGAACGTTTCTATGATGTGCCAGCTGGCGACAACAAAACCTGGGTCAGCATCTGGCAGCAACGCGCACCGGAGTTGGCCATTCTCGGCGTAGCTCTGCTGATACTAACCATACTGCTGGCGCAGCAGCGTTGGCTGACTGCGAATGCGCGCCGCTTCACGGTCATACGCGTGAGCTTCCTGCTCTTTACGCTGTTATTCATTGGCTGGTACGCACAGGGCCAGTTGTCGATCGTGAATATCACGGGCTTGCTGCAATCACTGAAAGAGCAACGTTCGCTGGTGTTCTTCCTGTATGACCCAATGACAGTCACGCTCTGGGCTTTTGTGGCGCTGACTTTTTTTGCCTGGGGCCGTGCGACATTTTGCGGCTGGCTGTGCCCGTTCGGCGCGTTGCAGGAACTGGTGTCGCGTGCAGCGCGGTTGCTGCGCGTGCCGCAAATCCGGCTGCATACGAAAACCGACGCGCGTCTCAAACGCATCAAATATGTACTGCTCGCTGCCATCGTCGGCTCCATCTTTTTCTCGGCGCAGATCACCGACATGTTGGTCGAGATCGAACCGTTCAAGACCGGCATCACCTTGCTGTTCGTGCGCGCGTGGCCGTTCGTGTTGTATGCGGGCGGTCTGGTCGTTGCAAGCTCAGTGATGTACAAATTTTTCTGTCGCTATCTGTGCCCGTTCGGCGCTGGCCTCGCTATCCTCGGCAAACTGCGTCTGCTTAAATGGCTGCCGCGCCGCACTGAATGCGGCACGCCGTGCCAGACGTGCCGCCATCGCTGCGACTATCAGGCGATCAAACCCGATGGCTCGATTGCCTATGACGAATGCTTCCAGTGCATGGACTGCGTCGTGATTTATCACAGCGATACGCAATGCGCGCCGCGCATCATGGAAATCAAACGCCGCGTGACGATACCGATTCGTCCGGTAGCGTCATGAGGAGCTGGCTATGAAACGCAGAATTTTCTTGTCCGGTGCGCTTGGTTTGTCAGTGGCTGGTGCAGGCGCACTCTGGCTGCAGTTGAAACAAGACGGCAAGTTGCAGTCGTATACAGCAGCCGGTATCGCCTTCGGCACCACGATCTCCATGCAGGTATTGCACCACGACGCCAGCCTCGCGCATGCTGCATTGGACGCCGCAATGGCAGCCGTCAAGCAGGTTGATGCGCTGATGAGCCTGCATCGCGCTGACAGCCAGCTCAGTCAGTTGAACCAGCATGGCCGCTTCAATCAACCCGATGCACGCTTCGTGCACGTACTGCAGACGGCACAAGAATTGGCAGCCCGCACCGATGGTGCATTCGATGTGACAGTGCAACCCTTGTGGGATGCTCCTGCAAGCGACAAGGTATTGGCGCTGGTGGACTGGCGCAAGCTGTCGGTCTCCAGCGAGCGCATCGTCCTGTCGCAGCAAGGCATGGCGGTCACGCTCAATGGTCTCGCGCAAGGCTACGGCGTCGATCAGGCGCTGCGGGCTTTGCAGCAGCATGGCATACAGCACGCGCTGCTCGACACCGGAGAATTTGGCACGCTCGGCCAGCGCGCCGATGGCTCCGCATGGACACTCGGCATACGTGATCCGCGGCACACCGACAAACTGGCACAAGTGCTGGCTATTGACGGCCGCAGAATGGCTACTTCAGGTGACTACGAAACCCGTTTTTCGGAAGACTTCAAACGGCATCATATTTTTGATCCGCACAGCGGCAACTCACCAACTGAGCTTGCCAGTGTCACGGTACTGGCACCGACTGGCTTGCTGGCTGACGGACTGTCAACGGCGTTCATGGTGATGGGTGCGCAGCGATCGCTGGCATTGGCAGCGCAGTTTGATGCAGTGGATGTGCTGTGCATCGATAAGCAGGGCAAGCAATGTCGCTCGGTGAGGTTTCCTGCAAACTTGACGGGCTGATTAAAAAAAGCTGCCGGCTTTGCGCCGGCATCCCCTACACCTCTTCAGCAAACTACAAACTCATTTAAAAACCGTAACGTACGCCTACACTGATCAGGCTAAGTTTGACATTGGTGTCACTGACTTTGCCAAAGTAGCTGTAGTCAACATACCCTTCCAACTCTTTTGTAAATTGATAGCCTGCGCCAACGCCAATCAAAGCCGTTGTCTTTGTCTTGTCTGTCGAGATGCTATACGACCCGGTGGTTAAAACTCCCGCAGCGTTGCCTTTACTGTTGTTTATTGCAATACCCAGTTTACCGAAAATTGAAAAACTATCGGAGAGAGGGAATTTGCCAATACCTGCCAGGTAGATAGTTTGGTTTTTAACGTTCACCGTGCCGGTGCCCAAACTCGGACTGGAACTCGAATCACTCCCGAAATGAATATAGCCAAGTTCAGCGCCCCACATCTTGTCGACCATGTAGCCTACGCCGATTTGTCCAGCCGTTGCCTTCAGGTCAGGATACGAAACACCAGAAGCATTGACATCAGTGTATTCAGATTGGCCGATACCAGCGATTACATACATAGATTCCGCTTGCGCGACAACCGGCAAAACAAGCGCAACGCCCAATACCGCAGCAAAGAATTTATTTTTCATGTTGAATTCCTGTTTAGTGAGTGAGAGAACGACAGGCCTTGAAGCCCTATCTGCCCTTAACGGACTCACGGAATTCTACGGAAGTGTTTTCAGAAAGCTAATATGACTGTTGTCAAAAAAGGACGAATTAGCACGGTGGTTTTCGCAATAGTCAAACCGTCCTTGTGCGAAATAAATAAAGCCCGCTAATACGCTTCATCCCACGGTATCGACAAGCGCGCCGCGCATTGAATCAGGCCGACCATGCTGTACGTCTGCGGAAAATTTCCCCACAATTCACCGCCCTCCAGCGACACATCTTCCGACAACAGACCCAGATGGTTGCGCTGTTCGAGCACTTTTTCAAACAGTTCGCGCGCACGGCGCGTCTCGCCAATCTGGTCTAGTGCGATGATCCACCACAAAGTACAAACCATGAATGCAGCATCGGGTTGGCCGAAGTCGTCTTCTTCGTCGTAGCGCAACAGGAAGTCGCCGCGCTGCAAATGCCGCTCGACTGCACGCACGGTACCGATGAAACGCGGGTCATCATGCGCGAGAAACTGGAACTCACCCATCAGCAAGAGGCTCGCATCAAGCCGGTCGCCGCCGAAGGTGGAGACAAAACTGCCCAGCGACGGATTCCACGCATGGTCAACAATCTCTTTGCGTATGCGTTGTGCTTCGACGTGCCAGCGGCGCGCACGCTGCGGCAAGCGCAGCCGCGTTGCGATAGCCGCGAGGCGGTCGCAGGCGGCCCAGCACATCAACGTGGAAAACGTATGCACACGGCGCGAACCGCGTAACTCCCAAATACCGGCGTCCGGCTGGTTGTAGCATTTGATTGCCTGCTCGCCTAGCCGCTCCAGATCGGTAAACATTTGCCGGCCGGCCGGTCGCTCAAGCCGCGTATCAAAAAATGCGTGCGTACTGGCCAGCACGGCTGCGCCGAACACGTCGTTTTGCACCTGATGCCACGCGAGGTTACCGACCCGCACAGGGCCCATGCCGCGATAGCCGTCGAGTGCTGGCGCAATCGATTCATCCAGCGTCGGTTCGCGCCGTATGCCATAAACAGGCTGCAAGGGCATGTCGCGCGAGTCGGCAATGATGTTGAGTATGTATTCCAGATAATGCTGCATGGTCGCCGTCACACCGAGACGGTTCAGCGCGTTGACGACAAAGTAAGCGTCGCGCAGCCAGCAGTAACGGTAATCCCAATTGCGACCGCTGTCGGGTGACTCCGGTATGGACGTCGTGACAGCGGCGATGATGGCGCCGGTATCGTCGAAGGCATTCAGCTTCAAAGTAATGGCTGAACGTATTACGACGTCCTGCCATTCAAACGGTATGGCCAGATTGCGCACCCAGCGATGCCAATATGAGGTGGTTGATTCGTAAAAAGTGCGGCCCACTTCGCGCGGCGAACCATCGACAGTTTCATCCGGACCCATCAATAGCGTAACGCTGTCGTGCAAGAAAAACAGGCGCTCTTCCGTCAATGCCGTCACCGACGTATCCGTGGTCACGCGCATCGCCTGCGAACCACCGTAATAGGTAACGTGATGCGCGCCGCTGCGCATGTCGGCGCGTGACTGTCCGTAAGCCAGCGCCGGCCTGACACGCAAGCCAATGCGCGGCCGGCCAGAGATGCGCCGGATGATACGCACCAGCATCGCTGGCGAAAACATGCGGCCATGTTTATAAAAGCGCGGCGCGAAGTCGGTGACTTCGATGCCATTGCCAGAATCGTCCTGCATGCGGCTAATTAAAATGGCCGAGTTGCGCTGGTAAGCCTGCCGCACCGTATGCGCACCTTCAAACAGGATATCTATAAAACCGAAAGCATCCGGCTTGTCGGTGGCAGCGTCTGATCGCAGCAAACTGCAGCACAGCGGGTTGCTGTCGAAATGCGGATAGCACCACCAAGAAATGCGCGCGTTTTTATCAATCAACGCGCTGGTATGTGAATTGCCAATTAAACCTAGATCCAGATTACTCATTATTGCCTGCTTTGCGTTGTTGGTCGGAACTGCGCTCGCTGGCCGTCAGGCAAGCAAGGAGTTGATTCAGCAACGCGACAATAGTTTGCTTATCCGGTATAAAAAATTTGGCCTCGCTATGCGCATCGAAACCGACACGCACCGACATCAGATCGTCGCGCCGCAACGCGAATACATCTTCGTCGGTGACATCGTCTCCTACGTAGAGCGTTCGCGGCGCCTGTGCCAGTTCTATCAGCTGTTCCACCGCCAGCCCTTTGTCACCGGCACCGGGCGGCAACAAGCTCCAGACGAACTTGCCGGCAATAATGCGTGGCGGCGGAGTAAGTTGTGCAAACAAGTCGCTCAACTCATGCATCGCCTGTGACGGCTGACGCGCATGGCGATAATGCAGCGACAGTGAATAGCGTTTGTCTTCGAGTTGTATGCCGTCGTCATCAATCGCTTCGAGCCGGTTGGCAAGATGATCGCGCCAGGCTGCGCAAATCGTTTTGAATTCAGCGGCACGCAACTCCCAACCGGGCAAGCCTTCGAGTCCGTGATTGCCGACCAGATAGTGTGGGTTAAATTCCAGTCGCGATGACAAGTCTGCCAGCGAACGACCGGTGACGATGCCGACTTTGACCAACTGCTGCAGTCGATTCAAACTGTGCTGCACAGCATGCGGCAACAGGGCGTCTGTAGGTTCAGCAACCAAGGGCGCGAGCGTGCCATCAAAATCAAACAGGCACAGCATGTCTGGCTTCACGAAAGATTGCAGCGCTTTTAATCCGTCGTATGAAAAAATATCAGTCATATCTGTAACACCACTCGTCACACCACTCGCCTGAGCGATCGCTTGCTATGCGAATGAATTTTTTCGCTGACACGCTGACGCCGCCGCAAGCGTGCCGCATCCAGCAACATCAGACCGGCCCAGCGGTATACATTGAAGTCGCGCACCAGAGTACGCATGCTGCGCATGCGCTCACGCTGCTCAAGTTCCGGCATGGTCAATGCACGATAGAGCGCCTGCGCACCCTGCTCAATGTGGTATGGATTGATCAGCAATGCTTCATGCAACTCCCTTGCCGCGCCGGTGAATTGCGACAGAATCAGCACGCCTAATTCATCGTCGCGCGCAGCAATGTATTCCTTGGCCACCAAATTCATCCCGTCATGCAGGCTGGTGACGACACAGACATCGGCAGCGCGGTAATAGCGTGCAAGCTGATCGGCGTCATGATGTTCTATACGCAGGAAAATCGGCGGCGCGATCGAATTCGCAAAACGTTGATTGATGTGGTCCGCTAAGTTCGTTACGCGTGTTTCGAGTTGCTGGTATTCATCCAGAGAAGACCGGCTGGGCGCAGCGATTTGCAATAAGGAAAACCGCCCTACCAGTTCCGGATGCAGTTCAAGCATGCGTTCGGTCGCCTGAAATCTTTCGAGGATGCCCTTGGTGTAGTCGAGCCTATCTACGCCCAGTGCAATGCGATGCGCAGCGGGCACACCGAGTTCGGCGCGCAAGTCGCGGTGGCATTGCGCGACGTCGACCTGCTCTTCGCTGTCAGGCCACGCAATTGAAATCGGATATGGCTCGACTTGCGTCATTTCGCCGCCAAACGAAATCGTTGACGCTTCATGCTCGATACGGGTTTCAAGATAACGGTCTACTGTTTCGAGAAAATTTTTGCAGTGAAACGGCGTATGAAAACCGAGCAGCGTATTACCGAGCAAGCCTTCGAGCAATTCTTCGCGCCATGGACAGATACCGAAGGATTCGGGATTCGGCCAAGGTATATGCCAGAACATGATGATGGTGGCCTTCGGCAGTTTTTCCCTGACCATTCGCGGCAAGAGCGCGAAGTGATAGTCCTGCACCAGCACCACCGGGTCATCGGTATTGGCTTCTGCCACGACGGCGTCGGCAAAGCGCTGGTTGACGGCAACGTACTGTTCCCAGTCGGATGAACGGAACACCGGTCGTACATGCGCAATATGACAAAGCGGCCACAGTCCTTCATTTGAAAAACCGTAGTAGTAACCGGCCTCTTCCTCTTGAGACAGCCAGACTCTGCGCAAGGTATACGCAGGCCGGTTAGGCGGCACGGCAACACGGTCGTGCGCATCAACGGTTGCGCGATCTGCCGAGCCGCTGCCATGCGCAATCCAGGTGCCGGAACAGGCGCGCATGACGGGCTCGACTGCGGTCACCAAGCCGCTGGCAGGACGTCGCACTTCTATGCCATGCGCCGTCTTTTCGTGGATATACGGCTCACGGTTCGAGACCACCAGCACTTCGTCGCCGGCCAGTTCGTCATGCAATAACGAGCGCAATTTTTGCGGCGTCCAGGCTTGCGGTGAATGTTGTTGCGTGCGCCGTTCGAGATTCATTTCATGCAGCATCGCTCGCAAATCGCCGACCAACGGGCGGAATTCAGGCGGCGTATTGGCGACGGACTGCGTGACCGAATCACGCCGCAGCAAGCCTTTTAAGGAATGTACCCAGTCCTGCCAGCTCCAGTGCGCAATCCACGCGCCGAGCGCCGAGATGACCAGGAACATCAAGGTGAAGAGCAAGATGACATACGAGCGGAATTCATTACTGCGGCTCTCAATGAAGCTGGTGTCTTGCGCCAGCATGAGCTTGCCCAGCGTAATGCCATCTTGCTGCAAATCGCTTTCAGTCAGCCGCACTTGTTGCGGTGCATTGCCGTGGCAGTCCAGCTGAGAAGGAAACTGGCTGCTGTGATAAACCAGTTTGCCGGTCACGTCGCAAAACGCTATGGCGCGCAAGCGGCCATCCTGCACGGTACGGTCAAACAAGTTACGAATGCCTTCACCATCTTGCAGCGCCAGATCATCGAGCAAGGGTTCGCGCAAGGCCGCGACCATCATGCCCGACCGCGTGTCGAGATCGCGCTCGAACCAGCGCTGTGTCAGGTCTTCAACCAGCGGCAATATCGCAAAGGCGAATAAAGCCAGCACCAGCGCCAGGGGGAATATGAAGCGCAGTGATAACTGGAAGGGGCGCAAGGGCATCGGTCACGGGTCTATGTAGTTGAAGCAAAAGTTCGCTTGGTAAGTCGCATAGAAGTTGACCGCCTCAAGCGCGTGCGGTTCCGAACGGATGGCTAGGGTGATTGCGGTTGAGTTTGCGGAATTGGGAATGACTCAGGTTTCGGCATGTTGCAATGCAATATTGAAAATCATAAAAATGTCCTTGAAATGACACTCGGCAAGGGCTAACGCCGTTATCATTGCGAAAAAATGTGGTGCAATGAATTTACGGCGACCACGGCTTCGCACAATAATTAGACAGAGGCGGCAGATGGTGGAGACAGGCTTGAAGCGGGCGGATACTTTCCCCCGTTTATTGTTGCAGCATGCGCAAACGCGGCCCGAGGGGCCGGCTTTCCGTGAAAAAGATCTGGGCATCTGGCAGACCACCACGTGGTCACAGGTAGCGGAAGAAGTACGCTTGCTGGCTTGCGGCTTAGCAGCGCTCGGCTTCAAGCGCGGTATGAATCTGGCCGTCGTCGGTGACAACCGGCCACGCCTGTACTGGGCAATGTCGGCGGCGCAGTGTCTGGGCGGCGTTGCGGTGCCCTTGTATCAGGATGCGCCGGCAGCCGACATGGCTTTCGTGCTCGAGAACGCAGAGATTGATTTTGCAATCGTCGAAGACCAGGAACAGGTCGACAAGCTGCTCGAGATCAAGGAAACCGTGCGTGGCATCAGCCATATCATTTATGACAATGAGCGCGGGCTGCGCAATTACAATCAGCCAGCGGTGCATTCGTTCGTCAGCGTGCAAGAGCTGGGCCGCGAGTATGCGCGTGCGCATCCGGACTTCTTCCTGCAAGAAGTCGCCGCCGGCAGCACCGACGATGTCGCCGTCATTCTTTACACCTCCGGCACGACGGGCAAGCCCAAGGGCGTCTGCCATTCGCATGCAGCGATGATCGCGACCGGCCGCGTGCTGGCTGCTTTCGACAAGCTAGACGCCGACAATGAACTGCTGTGCTATCTGCCGCTGGCGTGGGTCGGCGACTTCTTGTATTCGTTCGGCCTGTCGCATATCGTCGGCTTTTGCCTGAACTGTCCGGAGTCGCCTGCGACCGTGATGAGCGACTTGCGCGAGATTGGCCCGACTTACTATTTCGGCCCGCCGCGCATTTATGAAAACATTCTCACGCAAGTGATGATACGGATTGAAGACGCGAGCTGGATCAAGCGCAGCATGTTCCATTACTTCATGGGCGTCGCCCGTCGCGCCGGACTCGCTCTGCTGGACGGCAAAGGAAATGTCAGCCTGAAAGACCAGCTCTTGTATGGCATCGGCGAATTGCTGGTCTACGGCCCGTTGAAAAACGTGCTCGGCATGTCGCGCATCAAGGTCGCGTACACCGGCGGCGAAGCGATCGGCCCCGATCTGTTCGACTTCTACCGCTCCATCGGCATCAACCTGAAACAACTGTACGGCATGACCGAGACCTGCGTCACAGTCTGCATGCAAGCGTCCGGCGATGTGAAGCTCGATACTGTCGGCCGTCCGATGGCTGGTGTCGAAGTAAAAATCGGCGACAGCGGCGAAGTGCTGGTGCGCTCGCCGGGGCTGATGCTGCACTATTACAAACGGCCTGACGCAACGGCCGAAGCGATTGATGCGAATGGTTATTTTCAGACCGGCGACGCCGGCTTCTTTGACGACGACGGCCACTTGAAAATCATCGACCGCGCCAAGGACGTTGGCAAGATGGCGCATGGCGCTATGTTTGCGCCGAAGTACATCGAAAACAAGCTCAAGTTTTTCCCGTTCATTAAAGAAGCCGTCGCATTCGGCGACGGCCGCGATGCCTGCAATGCGTTTATCTGCATCGACATGGAAGCCGTCGGCAACTGGGCAGAGCGCCGCAACATCGCCTACAGCGGTTACACCGATCTGGCCGCTCAGGCCGATGTGTATCAACTGATCGCCGACTGCGTCGAGAAGGTCAATGCCGATCTCGCGCATGACACCATGTTGGCCGGCTCGCAGATTCATCGCTTCCTGATCCTGCATAAAGAACTCGACCCCGATGACGACGAGCTCACGCGCACCCGCAAGGTCAGGCGCGGCTTCATCGCCGAAAAATATGCGGTGCTGATTGATGCCTTGTATAGCGGACGAAAAACGCAGTTCATAGAAACGCAGGTCAAGTTCGAAGATGGTCGCAAGGGCAGCGTCAGTGCCGACCTGGCCATACGCGATGTACAAACTTTTAGCGCAGCACAAAAAGCCGCATGAATACAATAAGCGACAACACGAGCAACAGCAGCAGCGAGCGCAAGATCGGCGAGGTGATTCTTGACTTGCGCCATATCTCGCTGTCTTTCGGCGGCGTCAAAGCGCTAACCGATATCTCATTCGATGTGCGCGAGCATGAGATCCGCGCCATCATCGGCCCCAACGGCGCCGGCAAAAGTTCGATGCTCAATGTGATCAATGGCGTCTACCGTCCGCAGCAGGGCGAGATCACTTATCGCGGCCAGCATTTAAAGGACATGAACACCTATGCGGCTGCCAAGAGCGGCATTGCACGCACCTTCCAGAATATTGCGCTGTTCAAGGGGATGAGCGTGCTCGACAACATCATGACCGGCCGCAATTTGCAGATCAAAAGTCATTTCCTTTTGCAGGCACTGTATCTGGGGCCGGCGCGCAATGAAGAGATCAAGCACCGCATCAAGGTTGAGGAAATCATTGACTTCCTCGAGATTCAACATATCCGCAAGACGCCGGTTGGCCGTCTGCCGTATGGCTTGCAAAAACGTGTTGAGCTCGGTCGCGCGCTCGCTGCCGAACCGCAAATTTTGTTACTCGACGAGCCTATGGCGGGCATGAACGTCGAAGAGAAACAAGACATGTGCCGTTTCATTCTGGATGTGAATGCGCAGTTCGGCACCACTATCGTTTTGATTGAGCATGACATGGGCGTGGTGATGGATATCTCCGACCGCGTGGTCGTGCTCGACTACGGCAAGAAAATCGGCGACGGCACGCCGGACGCTGTGCGCAGCAATCAGGATGTGATTAATGCTTATCTGGGTGTTGCGCATTGATTATTAAAACAAGTAGTACAACGACACTGGATTCCAGCCTGCGCTGGAACGACCATTTTGACTTCGTCCCGGCGAAGGCCGGGATCCAGCGACTTTAGTTTGACGAAAGCTCAGCATGAACTGGAATTTTTTCTTTGAAGTCTTAATCGGCGGCCTGCTCTCCGGCATCATGTATGCACTGGTCGCGCTCGGCTTCGTACTGATCTACAAGGCTTCCGGCGTGTTCAATTTCGCGCAGGGTGCGATGGTTTTTTTTGCGGCGCTGACTTGCGCTTCGCTCATCAACCAGCAGGGCTGGCCGCTATGGGCCGCGATCATCGCTACCATCATTGTCATGGCACTGCTTGCTGTGACGATTGAGCGCGTGGTGTTGCGCCGGCTGGTCAACCAGCCGGAAATTTCGCTGTTTATGGCCACTATCGGCCTGTCGTTCTTCATTGAAGGCCTGGCTCAGCTGCTGTGGGGCTCGCAAGTGCAGCGCCTTGATCTCGGCATTGAAGACGTGCCGATGGAAAGCCTGCTCGACAACTTCAACATCATGGTCTCGAAATTCGACGTTGTCGCCGCTGGCATCTGCGCACTGCTGGTTACCTGCCTTGCGCTGTTTTTTTCGCGCACAAAAATCGGCCGCGCATTGCGCGCTGTCGCTGACGACCATCAGGCCGCACTGGCAGTCGGCATTCCGCTGCAACATATCTGGGCCATCGTCTGGGCTGTTGCCGGCTTCGTTGCACTGGTCGCTGGTCTGTTATGGGGTTCGCGCAATGGCGTGCAATTCTCGCTGACCTTTGTCGCGCTCAAGGCGCTGCCGGTGCTGATTTTGGGTGGCTTTACGTCGGTGCCGGGCGCCATTCTCGGCGGCCTCATCATCGGCGCCTCCGAAAAACTGGCAGAAGTGTATCTGGGGCCGTTTGTAGGCGGCGGCATTGAGGGCTGGTTCCCGTATGTCTTTGCGCTGCTGTTTTTGCTGGTGCGGCCGGAAGGCCTGTTTGGCGAAAAAATCATTCGCAGGATTTGATACGGCAATCTATTAAGAACTGTCATTCCGGCGCAGGCCGGAATCCAGCGACTTGAAGAACGAAAGAACAACGACACTGGGTTCCGGCCTGCGCCGGAACGACAAGTAAAAGCAAGAAGGAAAAGCATGCTCTACCGCGAAGCAGGACAATTCAAATCAAGCTATCAGGCCGACAGCCAGATCTTCCCTATCCGGCAGGATCGAATCGGCATTCTGCTGCTGATGGTCATCGCTTTCTTTGCCGTGCCGCTGTGGGCGTCGCCGTATCTGTTTTCTGCAATCCTGATTCCATTCCTGATTTTTTCGCTGGCCGCACTCGGCCTCAACATCCTGACCGGCTACGCAGGTCAATTGTCGTTGGGCTCGGCAGCGTTTATGGCTGTCGGTGCGTTTGCGTCGTATAACTTTATGCTGCGCGTTCCAGGCATTCCGCTGCTGGTTGCTTTCATTCTGGGCGGCTTGTGCGCGGCAATGGTCGGTATCGCTTTCGGTTTGCCGTCGTTGCGTATTCGTGGTTTTTATCTGGCAGCGTCAACGCTGGCTACGCAGTTCTTCGTGGTGTGGGCACTGACCAAGATTCAGTGGTTCACCAACTACAGTTCGTCAGGCGTCATTACGGCGCAGAAGATGCGCATTTTCGACTACCACTTTGAAACGCCTGCTGCCAAGTATGTGCTAGTGCTGGCCATCGTCAGCGTGCTGGCGCTGTTGGCAAAAAATTTGGTTCGCTCTAATGTGGGCCGCAGCTGGATGGCGGTACGCGACATGGATGTGGCTGCGGAAGTCATTGGTATCCGCTTGATGCGCACCAAGTTGCTGGCGTTTGCTGTGAGCTCGTTTTACTGCGGCGTTGCCGGTGCCTTGTATGCATTTGCGTATCTGGGCACGGTGGAGCCAGAAGCGTATAGCCTGGACTTGTCTTTCCGTATTTTATTCATGGTCATCATTGGCGGACTGGGCTCGATCATGGGCTCCTTCCTTGGCGCCGCGTTCATTGTGCTGCTACCTGTGCTGCTGAATATTCTTGCCCATGCATTGGCCATGCCGACTTCGGTTGCATCCAATCTGGAACTGATGGTGTTCGGTGCGCTAATTATTTTCTTTCTGATCGTCGAGCCGCATGGCCTGGCGCGGATCTGGCAAATCGCCAAGGAAAAATTGCGCCTGTGGCCTTTCCCGCATTAAAAAAATTGTTTACCAAGTTGTTTATTCAGGAGGAGCGTATGAAATTCGTTAAATCCATTGTGCTCGGCGCGCTATTGCTGAGCTCGGCCAGTATTGCCTGGTCACAGCAGTTTATTCCCATGCTGTCTTATCGCGTTGGCGCGTATGCAGCCGGTGGCAGCGGCTTTTATGGCGGCGTGATCGACTACATGAATCTGGTGAACATCAATGGCGGCATCAACGGCGTCAAACTGGTGTGGGAAGAATGCGAGACGGAATACAACGCATCGCGCGGTGTGGAATGTTATGAGCGTCTGAAGAGCAAGAATGGTGGCGCGACTATCGTCGAGCCGCTTTCTACCGGTATCGCATACGGCATTCTGGACCGCGTCGGCGCTGACAAGATTCCGATGACGACACTTGGCTATGGCCGTTCCGACGCTGCCAATGGCAAAGTGTTCCCATACGTGTTTCCGCTGCTGACGACTTACTGGAATCAGGCTGCAGCGATGGTGAGTTATCTCGGCGAAAAATCCGGTGGCATGGACAAGCTCAAAGGCAAGAAGATCGTGCATCTGTATCACGACTCTGCCTATGGCAAAGAGCCGTTGCCGGTGCTGGAAGCAGAAGCAGCAAAATATGGCTTCGAGCTGATCAAGATTCCGGTTGCGCCTCCGGGCAATGAGCAGCAATCGCAGTGGCTGCAAATCCGTCAGGCCAAACCTGACTACGTGATCATGTGGACCTTCGGCGTGATGAGTGCCGTTGGCCTGAAGACAGCGCAGCGCAATGGCTTTCCGCGCGAGAAAATCCTCGGCGTCTGGTGGGCAGGTTCGGAGGAAGATACCGAACCAGCTGGTGATGCTGCCAAAGGTTATACGACGATGACGTTCAATACACCGGGTGACTATCCGGTGCTCGAAGAAATCCGCACCAAAGTCTATGGCGCCGGCAAGGGCAATCTTACTGACAAAGAGCGCATCGGCAATGTCTTCCATATGCGCGGCGTGACTGCCGGCATCCTGATGGTGGAAGCACTGCGCAATGCACAAGCCAAGTACGGCAAAGGCAAGGTCATGACGGGCGAGCAAATGCGCTGGGGCCTGGAAAACCTGAACGTTGACGCCAGCCGTCAAAAAGCTCTCGGCGCTTTCGATATGTTCCCGCCTGTGAAAACTTCGTGTGACGACCATGAAGGTTCGGGCGCGGTCAAGGTTCAGCAATGGGATGGCAGCAAGTGGGTCGCGCTGTCGAAGACCTGGATTACGGGTGACAAAGTACTGGTGCGCAGACTGCTGGAAGAATCTTCGGCTGCTTATGCAAAGGAAAAAGGCATTACGCCTGCTTGTTTAAAATAAAAGCGTGAAGTAAAAGCGCGAAGTAAGAGAGTGAAATAAGAGCGCAGGCAATAACAAGAAAGACACTGGGTTCCGGCCTACGCCGGAACGACGGCAATTTATCCACCGTCGTCCCGATGAAAATCGGGACCCAGCGTCGTGAAGTTGCAAACTAATAAAGCAAAATCAAATGACGACCACCGCAACCCAACCCATCCTCGCCGTCAACAACATTGAAGTCATTTACGACCACGTGATTCTGGTCTTGAAAGGCGTTTCCCTGTCTGTACCGCGCGGAAAAATCGTCGCGCTGATGGGTGCCAATGGTGCGGGCAAGTCAACGACGTTGAAATCGATTTCAACTTTGCTGCGTGGCGAACGCGGCGATGTCACTAAAGGCAGCGTGGAATTCAACGGCGTGCGCGTCGACCAGATGACCCCGAATGAATTAGTCAAACGCGGCCTGTCACAGGTTATGGAAGGCCGTCATTGTTTCGGCCACCTGACGATAGAAGAAAATCTGCTGACTGGCGCTTATACGCGCAAGATCAGTCGCAACGAATTAAAAGATGCGCTGGATAAGGTGTATCACTATTTCCCGCGCCTGAAGCAGCGCCGCACTTCACAGGCCGGCTATACGTCTGGCGGCGAACAGCAGATGTGCGCGATCGGCCGCGCACTGATGGCGAAGCCAGCGATGATTTTGCTCGACGAGCCATCGATGGGATTGGCGCCGCAAATTGTCGAAGAAATTTTCGAGATCGTCAAAGATCTCAACAGCACCGAGCAGGTGTCTTTCCTGCTGGCGGAGCAAAACACCACCGTTGCACTGCGCTACGCCGACTTCGGTTACATCCTCGAGAATGGCCGCGTGGTGATGGAAGGTACAGCCGCAGACCTGAGTACGAATGAAGACGTCAAAGAATTTTATCTCGGTGTGTCCGGTGCGGGCCGCAAGAGTTTCCGCGACATGAAATTTTATCGCCGCCGCAAGCGTTGGCTGGCCTGATCTGTCCTCCACATTTTTTACGGAATTTTATGTCTGACTTATTTGATGCGCTGGAAGCTCGCGACCCTGCTGCGCGCGAACGTGATTTGATGGCTGCACTGCCTGCGTTGATTGCGCAGGCGCAAACGGCGCCAGGCTGGGCTTCGATTTTAAAAGGCGTAAACCCCAGCGATATCACTACACGCGCCGCGCTCGCGCAATTGCCCGTCACACGCAAGTCAGATTTGAAAGAACTGCAAAATGCAGCACTGCCTTTTGGTGGTTTGAACAGCACGCCGACTGCAAAGCTCAGCCGTATTTTCATGTCGCCGGGCCCGATCTTTGATCCGGAAGGACGTGGTGCAGATTACTGGCGCTATGCGCGGCCGTTCTATGCACTGGGTGTGCGCAGCGGTGACATTATTCAAAATTGTTTTGCGTATCACTTTACGCCTGCTGGTTTGATGGTCGAAGGCGGCGCAGCGAAGCTGGGCTGTCCGGTGATACCGGCCGGCAGCGGCCAGACCGAAATGCAGGTGCAGGCGATGAACTTGTTGCTCCCTAAGGTTTATGCGGGCACGCCCTCGTTTTTGAAAATCATTATCGAAAAAGCGCTGGAGATGGGCACCGATATTTCCAGTGTCACGCAGGCGCTGGTTGGTGCGGAAGCGCTGCCACCATCACTACGCAACTGGCTGCAGGAACATGGCGTGCGTCATGTATTGCAGACTTATGGCTCGGCCGACATCGGCAATATTGCGTATGAGACTTTGAGCGATGGCGCACTCAATCCCGGCATGGTGATTGATGAAACGCTGCTGCTGGAAATTGTAAGGCCCGGCACTGGCGACCCCGTGCCTGATGGCGAGGTCGGTGAAGTCGTCATCACTTCATTCAACCCTGACTATCCCCTCATCCGTTTTGCAACCGGCGACATGTCGGCAGTGTTGACAGGTGTTTCGCCTTGCGGCCGCACGAATACCCGCATCAAAGGCTGGATGGGACGCGCGGACCAGACCACCAAAATCCGCGCAATGTTTGTGCATCCCTCACAAGTCGCCGAGATCGTGCGCCGTCATCCGCAAGTGATCAAGGCGCGGCTGGTCGTGACGGGCGAAATGGCTAATGATGTGATGACACTGCATTGCGAAGTTGCCAGCAACGATATGGCTGCGCAAACGGCGTCAATTGTGGAGGCGATTCGGGATGTGACCAAACTGCGCGGCGACGTCAAACTGGTAGCCGCCGGCAGCTTGCCCAATGATGGCAAGGTGATCGAGGATGCGCGCAGCTATCAATAAAGTTTATAAGCTAGCTACACGCTCGTTTGCAAATTCAGTTACTAGCGCTATGGCTATCCTCGTCCTCTTCCCTTAGCGTCTGCAGCATGCCTGTTGCAACATCCAGGGCTTTCATCAGTGACGCCTCGCTCAAGGTTCCACGACGATCAGGGATGGCAATAAAGTTGATTTGATCCAGCATATAAATTTGGCCTTCGCGAGTGAGCTTATCAAGAGTATGACGTTCATCGTAGAGAAACTGTTCGGCCTTATCCAGTTTTGAAAAATAGAGATTGTTGGCGTCACCTGGTATTTTCAGATACAAGAATAGAAGGTATGTGATGAGAGAGCGTTTGTTTTTAACGCTTGAACGAAGGTAAATTTCAGCCCGTTTATAAAATTCTTCCGAGTATTCGGTTTTGGCTAACGCGTCCCTTTGGCTTGGGCTTAAAAGTTCCATGATTTGCATTTTGGGCGAGGCTGTCTGCTGTACCTGTGGCGCGAACACTGGAGCTGGCTCTAGCAAAGCATCGTTGGCAGAGAGTAATTTGTCCAGATAAAGATCGAGCTTATCTGCTGCCGCCGCCAGCAAATCGGCATCCATTTGCCACCCCGACTTGTCACTCATATTCATGGTTTTTGGTCGCAAGTGCTGACAGAGTACGCGGCCACTAATGAAGCCTTCCAGCACCCGCATGCGCAAGGTGTCGAACTCTTCTTCTTTCAAGCCACAGTTGCGGCATTGCTGAATGACTTGCTCGTCCAGCGCCATGCAAAAAGCTTCCAGTTTTTCAGGTAAATGTGCGGGCTTATTTACGTCATCTGGAAATACCGCATTGATGATTGCCTTTGCATAGGGCTGCTGACCTTCTTTGGTAAAGATTTCCTGATGAGATTTGACCAGCTCGTCGCCCCAAGCCCAGATATCTTTCGCGCCAATTAGCTGGGCTGGCCAAGTACGGGGAATCGGTCGCACTTCATCTGATGTAACTGGTGAACGCGCAAATTTCAACAATTGCTGAAGGTTAAATGGGCCGTCTTTATCTGACAGCATCTCCTGCACGACCTTGGCGAGTATGGCTTGTTTTCGCTGTTTGCTTTGACCCGTTACGATTGGCGCACTATGCGATACCTGCGTGTTTTCCGCATTGGGTCGCACGGCTAGGTCGTCACTTTTTTGCGCCATGCCAGCTTTCATTGCGGCCGATTTTTTGCTGGCTGGCTCCTGATGATTGCCCTGCGCGCTTGTGACTTTCTCTTGCACGCCATTTATGCCTCTTGAAGTTTGTTTCAGTGGATCCATGATGATTTTCTCCGATAAAAGGGCGCGTCTTGCTAAACCCAACTTTCATCGGTCACTTAAATCACCTTCCGGTTCTTAAAATTAAATATTTCGTTTTTTAAGCACCACAATGATCAGCGCACGCTCTACGGCAAGACTTTGCGATGCCTCAAACACAATCAGATTTCGCCTAACAACTTAATAACGCGTGATTCCACTTAATCCTGCCTGCTTATTCCCGGCAAGAACTTCCAAAGGACTCATCATGCGCGCTCTTTTGTTGAATACTAAAAATCGTACTGCCCGCGTTTTATCAGTTTCAAGCAAGTCATCAATGCAAGTGTCGGCAGATACGCCGGTTATGCGAACGCGGCGGCCCGCAACTCCGCCGGCAAGCTGGCATCACAGCCAGCGCTCACCTTATTACTTCGATGCCAGCCATCAAAGCGTCAAATCATTACGCGTGTTGCTGGCTGAGTGCAAATCTGACACCAATAGCCTCGGTCAGCATTCGCCGTCGCAATTGTTGGCGCAATCATTTGACGTGCTACTCGATTCCATTCGTCCAGGTCTGGATGACGATGCTGAAAGCCGTGATTATTTTTTCAGTTTGCTGCGCATGCATTTAAGCGGTCTGGCAGCATCAGAACTGCAGGATATAGCGCAGCTACTCAAGTCCCTGCCCTACAATTGCTATGTAGCCGAGTCTGTCATTGACGATGAATGTCTGCGCGAATACGGATTTACCAACGGCCTGCCTCACCGTACGCTGCGCACACTACTGCAATCCGCAGAATTTTTTCATCTGCTGGACGAGTTGCAACAGCAAGCTTTATCGAGGCAATCAAGGCAAAGGTCATTTTGCACAGAAGCACTTGTGCCAATAGCGCGTACGTGGCTGGCAAGCTGCGCAGCAAGCTGGCTGGTATCTGACAAGCCCTTAGTGGAAGTGCTGGAAGCAGCGCGACAGCTCGCAGTTTTGCTTGATGTGCCGACGGCTCCGGAAGTGGTGATGGCAGCGACTCTGACTTCGCGCGCTAGCGTGGTGGAAATGCAGAATGCGCAGTTACTGATTGAGTGCGATATTGCAACGCATTTAGCTGAGGACCAAAACGGCAAATTGTTTGCCTATGTGCTGCGTGATCTGCTTGAGCTCTTGCTGACGAAAAAACTATTCGGCAATGAAGCCATTCCACAGCAACTGTCTGCACAGCAGCGATGCGACTTGCTCAATAGCCTGACGCAAATTATTGACTATGGCAAACCGCCTGCAGTCGATGCGGTGACGCAAGCACAGGCTGAATCAGTATTGGCTGAAACGAAGCTTTTTGGCAAAGTCCATATCTTGCCAACCATTGGCTGCGCACTCGGCCATGCGTGGATCGCGCCTGTGCTGTCGCTGACGGCAAACACCACTCGGCAAAACATCAAAACCGGCACGCGCTTCATGCACGCAGGTTTTGAGTTGGTGGCCAGGGAATGCACCATCCGTGAATGGCCGGTACGCTTTTTGTCAGCACGGGAAAATGAGCATGTATTTTCTGCCGAACATGCATGGCATTTGCCTGTGCCAGTCGAAACACGGCGCTTGCACTCAGCTGCGGAGGAGATTATCCGCGACTGGCGCGAGCGGGGATTACCTTACCGCTTCACTGGTACTGACCCCACCGTTGATGCGACTGGCTGCCGGGTAACGGTATGGCAAGCGGTACAGCGTGGCATGACTGCCGACGCGCTCGCGCTGTTTCAACATTACAATCGCGGCTTGCCCGAGCCTGAATCACCGACCGAATTATGGTTGCGGCTTGATGGCATGATGCGTTGGCTGGAACAAATTACGGCGCCACTTTCAACGCCGTTGGCGATGCCAGCATCGATTTAGCACGATCGTTTTATTTTTATCCTATAATCGACCGGTCGTTTAAAACCAATACAAAGGAAACACGTCATGGCCCTGCCCGCCGCACTGCAAAACCTGAGCTTGCCTATCATTGGATCGCCATTGTTTATCGCCAGCGGTCCGCAATTAGTGATCGAGCAATGCAAGGCGGGCATCGTTGGTTCGTTTCCTGCGCTGAATGCGCGGCCAGCTGAAATGCTCGATACCTGGCTTACTGAAATTCAGCAGGCACTTGCTACGCACAAGGCTGCGCATCCAGACGCCATCATTGGTCCGATCGCCGTCAACCAGATCGTGCATCAGTCCAATGATCGTCTTGCGCATGACGTCGAAGTTTGCGTCAAACATAAAATCCCCATCATCATTTCTTCGCTGCGTGCGCCGCCTAAAGAAATGCTGGATGCGATTCACAGTTATGGCGGCATTGTTTTGCACGACATCATTACGATCCGCCACGCGCAAAAAGCGCTGGAAGCAGGTGTGGATGGTTTGATTCTGGTGGCCGCGGGTGCTGGCGGCCATGCAGGCGGCTTGTCGCCGTTTGCGCTGGTCGGTGAAATCCGCAAATTCTTTGACGGCCCGATTGCCCTGTCCGGCTCCATTGCGACCGGCGACGCGGTGCTGGCCTGTCAGGCGATGGGCGCAGATTTCGCCTACATCGGTTCGCGCTGGTTAGCCACGCAGGAAGCCAACACCAGTGAAGAATACCGGCAGGCGATTGTGGAATCGAGCGCGGCCGATGTGATTTACACAAACTTGTTCACCGGCGTGCATGGCAACTACCTGAAAAAATCCATCGTCAACGCGGGGCTGGATCCAGACAATCTGCCGGAAGCCGACAAAACCAAAATGAATTTCGCCACCAGCGCCGGTGCCAAAGCATGGCGTGATATCTGGGGCGCTGGTCAGGGCGTGGGCATGATGGAAGATGTGCCTACGGTTGCCGAAGTGGTTACGCGCCTGAAGAAAGAATATGTCGCGGCGCGCGAGCGGGTAATGACAAAAACCTATCCGGCATCCAGCAAGTAATTGCCGCTGACTTCTGCGGCGCCGGCGCGCCGCAGTTGCGTCACCGCCCAATGCGCGAGGTGGATGGTGCCGTAACTCAGGTAGTGCGTATTCGCCGCTGACACCAGCGGTATTTCACTCAGCATGCGGGGCACGTCGGAGAGTTTGATTTTCTGGCGATCCAGCAGCAAAAATTTCAACAGTACCTTTACTGCATTTTGTGCGTTGCGTATCGGATCGGCTTCCAGATAGTCGACGCGCGAATGCGCCACTGACAATGACTTCTTGAAGTCGGTAAACGGTGCGCCGTGGCCGGGTATGACGATGCGGACATCAAGCTCACCGATCATGTCGAGTGTGGCGCGCGCTTCCTTGAAGCCGGGCCGGCCATCGAGTTCCGGAAAGATCACGCCAAAGCCTTTTTCCCACAGCGCATCGGCAGAGATCAGGATGCCTTCGGTTTCGCAATACAGCACGACCGATTGCGGATCATGGCCGGGCGCCGACAACGCAAGCCAGTCGAGATCACCGAGCCGTAATTTGTCACCGGGATGCATGACATCTTCAGCGCTAAAGCGATCACAATGCTGACCGGTAGCCTGAAAACTAAGTTTGGTGCGATCCCATTTCTCGATCTTGGCCATTTCAGCAACCGGTATCGCCGTGCGCAGCTTGTAATTGTCCTGCAAAATTTTATTGCCGCCGCAATGATCCGAATGCAAATGCGTGTTGTAGATTGCATCCAGATTGCGCTCCTGCAGCACGTGCTTTACCAATGCCAATGTCTGCTCGGCATGACTGGCATAACCGGTATCGACGATGGCGGTGCGCTCTGCGCTGACGAAGAGAACATTATTCGAGGAGAGCCAGCCGCGCTCCAGTACATGCATGGATTTTGGAAGATTCATTTTTTCATCTGAAAGGCGAGCGATATTCTTGCGAACTCGGTCAGCAAGTCCTGCGTGCCGCCGTTGAAGGTGCTGAATGCATTACCGGTGCGAACCACCAGCCTTGGTGGAAATAGCCAGCCGGCACGCGGGATGCCTATCATTTTGGCGCTGCGCACTTCGGACCAGCCTACATGACGGTTGACCAGCCAGGTCTGTGTGATGCCATGTCCGTCGATGGTGGTGGTCGAATGCAGAAAGCCGTAATACGACAGCAGCAGCAAGGCCAGTGCGCCGAACAGCAAGAGCTGCACGCCCAGACCGTACTCCAATAGCGGAAAGCGCAGCGCGACGCTGATGCCATAACCGGCCAGGGCTATCGTAAATAATGTCGCGAGCAATTTGAACCAGGGGCTGTAGGCGGGGCCGCTTACATTCTGCTGCGGCTTATAAAAGCTAAGTGGGGTCGTTTGTGGGGTCGTTTGCATGTCGTCCATTGTCTACTCCCGTTTGCTGGCCCACGCCACCGTGGTCACTGCGCGCTGCGCCGCTGGTTGATCGCCATCCAGATTTGCAATTTTTCTGCTTCCGACGCAACGCCCCAATCAATAATTTCATCCATCGTGCGCGTACACCCGTCGCACAGACCAGTTGTGCGGCTCATCGTACAGATACCAATGCACGGCGACGGCAGCGGGCCCTGATGCTGCGCAGGATTGAAATTTTTTAAGTCCATGCGATTACACCTTGACTCATAGTCTCACTCACCATCTCACTCACTATCTTAATCACAATCCCGCGCGCGATTTTTTTTCGTTCAGCTTCGCATTGAAACGCTCCGGCGTAATCACGCAGCGCTCATGCTCGCCTTCGCTGATCTTGTCTTCGCCATCCCACGCTTCGACCCTGAAACGGATACGGCGACCTTCGACGGCAATCACTTCGCCCTTGATGGTTAATGTCATTCCCGGTGGTGTCGCAGCCAGATGCGAAAAGCTCACATGCGTGCCCAGACTTTGTTCATTCGGCCAGTCGGTATAAGGCAAGATACCTTGCGTGCAAGCCAGCTCCATTAGCCCGACCATGTAGCCGGTTGCCAGCACTTCCGGCATCTCGCACGCCATCGGTATGTCATGAAACAAAGCCGGCACTGTGGCACGATGCGGCACCTGGTAAGTCCATTCGAAACGAATCCCTGCCTGCAGTTCCGGTTTCATTATTTTGCCTCCCTGGCGGCGATTGCATTACCTGCACGACTGGCCGCTTTGCGACCCAAATGATTCGATATGAACTGGCCTGCATCGACAACAGCTTGCAGATCAATGCCGGTTTTGATGCCCAAGCCTTGCATCAGGTACAGCACGTCTTCGGTGGCGACATTACCGGTCGCACCTTTTGCATACGGACAGCCGCCCAGTCCGGCGACGGATGAATGAAAAATCGAGACGCCCACTTCCAGCGCCGCGTAAATATTTGCCAACGCCTGACCATAGGTGTCATGAAAATGGCCGGCCATCCGGTCTATAGGAAAATCATGTGATAGCAACTCGAACAACTGCTGCACCTGACGCGCAGTGCCCACACCGATCGTGTCGGCGATATCGAATTCGTCGCAGCCAAGATCCTGCATGCGCTTGACCACGTCGGCGACTGCAGCAGGCGCTACTTCACCCTGATACGGACAGCCGAATGAACAGCTGATGCTGCCGCGTAGACGTAAGCCCTGCGCTTTAGCGGCGACAGCGACTTCACGAAAACGCTCTATTGATTCCGCAATCGAGCAATTGATATTTTTTTGCGAAAAGGCTTCCGACGCCGCGCCGAAGATCACGATTTCATCGGCCTTCGCTGCCAGCGCTGCTTCCAGCCCTTTCATGTTCGGCGTCAGCGCCGAGTAAATCACACCAGGCTTGCGCGTAATCTGCTGCATCACCTCGCCGGACGTTGCCATCTGCGGCACCCACTTCGGTGACACGAATGCTGCCGCTTCAATATTCGAAAAACCGGCAGCGCTCAAGCGGTTCACCAGTTCGACCTTGACCGCAACTGGTATCGTTTCCTTTTCGTTTTGCAGACCGTCGCGCGGACCGACTTCAATAATCTTGACTGACGCAGGAAGTGACATGCTCATGCTGCCTCCGCAATCTGGAACGACAAGAGTTGCGCGCCTTCGGCGACCTGATCGCCGACTGCATACAAGAGTTCGGCAACGATGCCTTTGGCCGGCGCATTGATCGTGTGCTCCATTTTCATCGCCTCCATAATCAGCAGCGGCGCGCCCTGCTCTACTTGCGCGCCAACAGCCACCAGCAGCGCGACGATCTTGCCGGGCATAGGCGCAGTCAGCCGGCCGCCTTCGGCTTCGGTTTCACCGGCATGCGCAATCGGGTCGCGCCATTGCAATTGCCAATGCTGGCCACCATGGAAAACATGAAACAGCTCTTGCTCGCGCACGACACTGCCCAGCACGGCCTTGCCATTCAAGCGAAAAGACAATGCTGCCGCTTGCTGGCGTATGTCATTGAGCGGCAAAGACTGCCCGTCGTACTGTAACTGCCAGCCATCCGGCTCATACACCAACTGCACTGCCACACTGCCGGCGTCATTTGAAAAACTCAGCGTGCGCCTGAGCTGGCTATTCATGCGCCAGCCTGAAGTCTGCGCCCATGGATCATTCGTCGCTGCTGCACGTTCGGACTGCAGCAAGGCTGCTGAGGCGAGTGCCAGCACTGCAGCTGATGGCAATTGCACGCGGGGGAATAGCGTGGCCTGATTACGTTCAATCAAACCAGTGTCGAGATCGGCAGTGGAAAACGCTGTGCTGTTAATCAAGCGACCGAGAAAAGCGATATTGGTCGCAACCCCGACCACCTGACATTCAGCCAGCGCCTGCGCCATGCGCGACAACGCCTGTTCACGGTCTTTGCCCCAGACGATCAGCTTGGCAATCATCGGATCGTAATACGGCGAGATTGCATCGCCTTCGCGCACACCGGCGTCAATCCTAACGGCTGCGCCGGTTTCAAAATGCACCGCCTGCGGCATCTGCATATGCTTGAGCGTGCCTATCGAGGGCAGAAAGCCCTTCTCCGGATTCTCTGCATAAATGCGCGCTTCAATTGCGTGACCGTTAATGACGAGCTGCTCTTGCGTCAGCGGCAGCGCTTCACCGAATGCCACGCGCAACTGCCATTCGACCAGATCAGTCCCGGTAATCATTTCCGTCACCGGATGCTCGACCTGCAAGCGCGTATTCATTTCCATGAAATAGAAACTGCCGTCCTGATTGGCAATGAACTCCACCGTGCCGGCACCGACATAACCGACCGCCTGCGCGGCAGCGACAGCTGCCTCACCCATCGCGCGGCGACGCTCTGCGGTCATGCCCGGCGCTGGTGCTTCTTCCAACACTTTTTGATGGCGACGCTGCACCGAGCAATCGCGTTCGAACAGATACACGCACTGACCATGACTGTCAGCGAAGACTTGTATTTCAATGTGGCGCGGCCGGCTCAGATACTTTTCGACCAGTACGCGGTCGTCGCCAAAACTGCTGATCGCTTCACGTTGGCAGGAAGCGAGCGCGTCCTTGAAATCGGCGCTGGCTTCGACAATACGCATACCCTTGCCACCACCACCGGCGCTCGCTTTCAACAAAACCGGATAACCGATCTTGTCAGCCTGCTGCTGCAAAAATTCAGGTTCCTGATTGTCGCCGTGATAGCCAGGCACCAACGGCACGCCGGCTTTTTCCATCAGCGTTTTGGCGGCGGACTTTGAACCCATCGCACGAATCGCCGAGGCCGGCGGGCCGATGAAAACCAAACCCGCTTTATCACAGGCATCAGCGAAATCTGCATTCTCGGACAAGAAGCCATAACCGGGATGGATGGCCTGCGCGCCTGTAGCGCGCGCCGCTTCGATAATCCGTGCCGCTTGCAGATAACTTTCCTTGGCCGGTGCGAGTCCGATAGCGACGGCTTCATCGCACATTGCAACTTGGCGAGAGCTGGCGTCGACATCGGAATGGACGGCGACGGTTTGCATGCCGAGACGGCGTGCAGTAGCTGCGACGCGGCAGGCAATTTCGCCGCGGTTGGCAATCAGGATTTTTTTGAACATGGTTTGCTCCGCTTATATTTTTTATTTGCTGGGTTAAAGCAAAGACGCTGGGTTCCGGCCTGCGCCGGAACGACGGTAGTAGTGTGAACAGCGCCTCAAAATCAAAGGTCGCCCCAGCGCAGGCTGGGGCCCAGCGTCTTTCGTCGTTAACCCTGCAGCCCGGTCTTGCCATGCATCCCCAACCGCGCGAGCAAAGCCTGATCTTCCTCCACCTCCGGATTCCCCGTCACCAGCAACTTCTCGCCATAGAAAATCGAGTTCGCCCCTGCCAGAAAACACAGCGCCTGTATGCCCTCGCCCAACTGCCGCCGCCCTGCCGACAGCCGCACGCGCGCCTTCGGCATCGTAATGCGCGCCACGGCAATCGTGCGCACAAACTCGAGCGGGTCCAGCGGCTCCTGACCGTGTAGCGGCGTGCCTTCGACCTGCACCAGATGATTGACCGGCACCGATTCCGGATACGGGTTCAGGTTCGCCAGCTGCGCAATCAAGCCGGCGCGCTGCAGCCGCGATTCGCCCATGCCGACAATGCCGCCGCAGCAGACTTTCAGCCCCGCATGACGTACATGGCCCAAGGTGTCGAGCCGGTCCTGATAGTCGCGCGTGGTGATGACGTCACCATAAAACTCCGGCGCGGTATCGAGGTTGTGGTTGTAGAAGTCGAGCCCCGCTCCCTTCAGGCGTTCGGCCTGCGCTTCTTCGAGCATGCCGAGCGTGGCGCAGGTTTCCATACCTAGGGCTTTGACGGCCTTGACCATGTCTTCGACGGCGTCGAGGTCGCGGTCTTTCGGTGCACGCCATGCGGCACCCATGCAGAAACGCGTGGCGCCCTGCTCTTTGGCGGCCTGTGCAGCAGCGACGACTTCTTCGAGTGGCAGCATTTTTTGCGCGGTCACGCCGGTGTCATAGCGCGCCGCCTGCGGGCAGTAGCCGCAGTCTTCCGGACAGCCGCCGGTCTTGATCGACAGCAGCGTGGCAAGCTCGACTTCGTTGGCGTTGAAATGTTCGCGGTGCACTTGCTGCGCGCGCCAGAGCAAGTCATTGAACGGCAGCGCAAAGAGTGCGGCAACGTCGGCGACGGGCCAGGTTTCGTAAGCAGTTGCGACGGCGGCGACTTTTTTAGCAGCGGCGTGAAAAGCAATCGGTTGGGATGACATGAAAAAATCCTTCAAGATAAAGTTTGTTCGAGCACGCTGAGAGTGCGCGTCGCGAGCAACGTAATTTCTTCGTCACTCAAAATAAAGGGCGGCATCATGTAAACGGTATTGCCTATAGGGCGCAGCAACAATTCGTGTTCAAGCGCCTGCGTGAAAAATCGTCGTGCAAAGCCTTCCGGATTTTCAGGTGCGGCATCAAACGCGAAAATCATCCCCTTCTGTCGGAAATGCGTGACCTTCGGATGCGCCGCAATCGGCGCGAGTGCTTTGCGCAATTTTTCAGCACGGACTTTGTTTTGCACAATGACGTCGTCTTCATCGAAAATCGCCAGCGTCGCCAGCGCAGCGCGGCAAGCCAGCGGATTGCCGGTGTACGAATGCGAATGCAAAAAGCCGCGCGACATTTCGCTGTGATAAAACGCCTGATAAATCTCTTCACGCGTCATCACTAATGACAACGGCAAGTAGCCGCCGCTGATGCCCTTAGACAGACAAATGAAATCCGGCCAGATACCGGCCTGCTCGCAGGCGAAGAAACTGCCTGTGCGGCCGCAACCGACGGCGATTTCATCGGCGATCAAATGCACATTGAACTCATCGCACAGCGCGCGCAGCAATTGCAGATAGACGGGGTCATGCATGACCATGCCGGCTGCGCATTGCACCAGCGGCTCGACAATCACGGCGGCTATATTGCCGGCACGCTGTTCCAGTAAAGTGCGCAAATCTTGCGCTGCTCGCCGCGCCACATCGGCGGCGCTCTCGCCTTCTTGGGCCAGACGCGCATCGGGTGAAGCCACTACATGCGCACGCTGCAATAGCGGCCCATAGGCGTCACGAAATAACGGCACATCCGTCACGCCCAACGCACCTATGGTCTCCCCGTGGTAGCTGCCGGAGAGACAGACGAATTCCTGTTTGTTTGGCTGTCCCTGATTGCGCCAGCTATGAAAGCTCATCTTCAATGCAATCTCGACGGCTGATGCGCCATCGGACGCATAGAAACAATGACCAAGCACCCCACCAGTGCGCGCCGCAAGCTGTTCCGACAACTGCACCACCGGCTCGTGCGTGAAGCCGGCCAGCATCGCATGCTCGAGCTTGTCGAGTTGGTCTTTCAAGGCATTGTTAATGCGCGGGTTCGCGTGGCCGAACAGGTTGACCCACCACGAGCTGATCGCGTCGAGATAGCGCTTACCTTCGTGGTCCATCAGCCATGCGCCACGACCGTGGCTGAGCGCCACCAGCGGCATGCTTTCGTGGTGCTGCATTTGCGTGCACGGATGCCAGACGCTTTGCAGGCTGCGCGCTACCCAGTCGTGTTTTGAATCGTTGTGCATTACTTTATGCATTACATCCTGAACAGGCCAAACTTCGTTTCGGGAATCGGCGCATTCAATGCAGCCGACAAGCCAAGACCTAAAACCATGCGCGTGTCGGCCGGATCGATGACGCCATCGTCCCACAGCCGTGCGCTTGCAAAGTACGGATGACCCTGGTCTTCATATTGCTGGCGGATAGGCTGCTTGAACGCCTGCTCTTCTTCCGCTGTCCAGCTGCCGCCCTTGGCTTCGATGCCGTCGCGCTTGACGGTGGCCAGCACGCTCGCGGCTTGCTCCCCGCCCATGACCGAGATGCGTGCGTTCGGCCACATCCACAACATGCGCGGCGAATAAGCGCGGCCGCACATGCCGTAGTTACCAGCACCAAAACTGCCGCCAATGATGATGGTGAATTTCGGCACCGCAGCTGTCGCAACCGCCGTGACCATCTTCGCGCCATTGCGCGCAATGCCTTCGTTTTCGTATTTGCGTCCGACCATGAAGCCAGTAATGTTCTGCAAAAACACCAGCGGTATCTTGCGCTGGCAGCACAGCTCGATGAAATGCGCGCCCTTCAAAGCCGACTCGGAAAACAAAATGCCGTTGTTGGCGATGATGCCGACCGGCATACCGAAAATATGCGCGAATCCACACACCAGCGTGGTGCCATAGCGCGCCTTGAATTCATCAAACTCGCTGCCGTCAACGACGCGCGCAATGACTTCGCGCACATCGAAGGGCTTGCGTGTATCAGTCGGTATCACACCATATAACTCTTTGGCCGGATGCAGTGGCTCGACCGCTTCGCGAAGTACCAGTTGCTGCGGCTTCTGGCGGTTCAGGTTGCCCACAATCGTGCGCGCCAGTGACAGCGCATGAAGGTCGTCCTGTGCGAGATGGTCGACTACGCCGGAAAGACGCGTATGCACGTCGCCGCCGCCAAGGTCTTCGGCGGTGACAACTTCACCGGTTGCGGCTTTTACCAGCGGCGGGCCGCCGAGAAAAATCGTGCCCTGCTCTTTGACGATAATGGATTCGTCGCTCATTGCCGGCACATACGCGCCACCGGCGGTGCAAGAACCCATGACGACGGCAATTTGCGGAATGCCTGCTGCAGACATCGTGGCCTGATTAAAAAAGATGCGGCCGAAGTGCTCGCGGTCGGCAAAGACTTCATCCTGATTCGGCAGGTTCGCGCCGCCGGAGTCGACAAGATACACGCAGGGCAAATTGTTTTGCGAGGCGATCTCTTGTGCGCGCAAATGTTTTTTGACCGTCATCGGGTAATAGGTGCCGCCCTTGACGGTAGCGTCATTACAAATGATTACGCATTCCTGACCTTTGATGCGACCGATGCCAGTGATGATGCTGGCAGCCGGCGCAACATTACCGTACATGTTGAGCGCGGCCAGTTGCGATAATTCGAGAAAGGGTGTGCCGGGGTCGAGCAGCATTTGCACGCGCTCACGCGGCAGCAGCTTGCCGCGGCCGGTGTGTTTTTTTCGCGCGTCTTCGCCGCCGCCCTGTGCAATTTTTTCGCAATGGGATTGCAAGTCATCGACCAGTGCCTGCATGGCAGCCGCGTTGGCGGCAAAGTCCGCAGCACGCGGATTTAGTTTTGTCTCAAGTATGGGCATCGCTTTTATTTTTCCGAAAAACTGCCATCAACATAGAACCACCGTCCATCTTCTTTTATGAAGCGACTGACTTCATGCATGCGCTGCCCGCGACCTTCAACACGGCAGCGTGCGACAAACTCGACGGTGGCGCTGTCACCCTCTTCGTCTGCAGCGCGCACTTCCAAACCCAGCCATTTCACTTTGACATCCGTCAGCGGCGCGGCCGGTCGCGTGGATGGATGCCAGCTTTTTTGCAGATACGCCTCATCCTGCAGCACATAGGCGCTATAGCGTGAACGCATCAATTGCTCGGCTGTCGCCGCTACTGCCGCACCGCTCAGAAAACGACCACAGCAGCTTGCCAATGCAATGCCGCCGCAAGGACAAGGGTCAATTACATTTTTAGGCAAGGGCGCGCGCAATCAATATTTTTTGTATGTCACTGGTGCCTTCGTAAATCTGGCAAACCCGCACGTCGCGATAAATGCGCTCGACCGGAAAATCATTGACGACACCATAACCGCCGTGAATCTGGATCGCATCCGAACAAATCTTTTCTGCCATTTCGCTGGCAAACAGTTTTGCCATCGCCGCTTCTTTCAGGCACGGCAAGCCTGCATCTTTCATGGCTGCGGCATGCCACAGCAGCTGCCGTGCGGCTTCGATTTGCGTGGCCATGTCAGCGAGTTTGAACTGCACGGCCTGATGCTCGAAAATGGTTTTATCAAAACTGGTGCGATCTTTGGCATAAGCCAGCGCTGCGTCGAATGCCGCTTGTGCCATGCCGACCGATTGCGCGGCAATGCCGATGCGGCCGCCTTCGAGACCGGCGAGCGCGATCCGGTAACCTTCGCCCTCGTTGCCGATCAGGTTAGCAACCGGAATGCGGCAATCTTCAAACAGGATTTGCGCCGTGTCGGAGGAATGCTGGCCGATCTTTTCTTCAAGGCGCGCAACGATATAACCCGGTGTGTTGGTTGGCACCCAGAATGCGCTTATGCCGCGCTTGCCAGCGGCTTTGTCGGTGACAGCCATTACGATGGCGACTTCCGCGTGTTTGCCGCTGGTGATGAATTGTTTGACGCCGTTGATCACATAGCTGTCGCCATCGCGCCGCGCCGTCGTGCGGAGTGCAGAGGCATCACTGCCTGCGTGTGGCTCGGTCAGGCAGAACGCGCCGAGCATGTCGCCTTGCGCCAGCGGCCGCAGCCATTGCTCTTGCTGCTGCGGATTTGCATAGCTCATCCCGATGCTGCAGACGGGGCAATTGTTGACTGAGATAATGGTTGAGGTGCCGCCGTCGCCGGCGGCGATTTCTTCAATCACCAAGGCCAGAGACAGATAGTCGAGACCAGCGCCGCCCATTTCTTCTGGCACCGCGATACCGAATGCACCGAGCGCGGCCAACTGGCGCAGCGCGTCGTGCGGAAAGCTCCTGTCACGATCCCACTGTGCCGCGTACGGCTTGAGCTGCTGCTGCGAAAACTCGCGCAGCGCATCGCGGATCATTTGGTGTTGTTCTGACAGGATCATATTTTATTTTTATGCCGGGGGTATGCACGGTAAGACACTGGATCCCGGCCTGCGCCGGGATGACGGTAGTAATTTGAACCGTGCTTAAATCTCAAACGTCACCCCGGCGCAGGCCGGGGTCCAGCGTTTTTTTCTGATTACATCATTTCAATCGCCATCGCCGTCGCCTCACCGCCACCGATACACAGCGCAGCCACACCACGCTTGCCACCGGTTTTTTTCAACGCGCCCAGCAGCGTGACGATAATACGTGCGCCGGATGAACCGATAGGGTGACCAAGTGCGCATGCGCCACCGTGGATGTTGATCTTGTCATGCGGGATGTCGTGCTCGGCCATGGCTGCCATGGCAACGGCAGCGAACGCTTCATTGATTTCAAACAGGTCGACTTCCTTGCTGTTCCAGCCCGTCTTGGCATACAGCTTTTCAATCGCGCCTACTGGTGCAGTAGTGAACCATTCCGGCTCTTGCGAATGACGGGTGTGGGCGACGATTTTCGCGATTGGCTTGAGGCCGTGTTTTTTCGCGGTTGATTCGCGCATCAGCACCAGTGCAGCAGCGCCGTCATTAATGGAAGACGAGGTCGCGGCAGTGATGGTGCCGTCTTTCTTGAACGCGGGTTTGAGTTGCGAGATTTTTTCGATCTTCGCTTTCAATGGGCCTTCATCTTTGTCGATGACGACATCGCCACCGCGACCGCTTACGGTGACGGGTGCGATTTCCCATTTGAACGAACCATCAGCCGTTGCGGCCTGAGCGCGCTTGACGGAATCAATCGCAAACGCGTCTTGCGCTTCGCGGCTAAATTTATATTTGCTTGAGCAATCTTCAGCGAAGGTGCCCATGGAGCGGCCCTTGTCATACGCGTCTTCAAGGCCGTCGAGCATCATGTGGTCATACATCATGGCGTGGCCGATGCGGTAACCGCCGCGTGCTTTAGGAATCAGGTATGGCGCATTCGTCATCGATTCCATACCGCCGGTGACGACGACTTCATTGGTGCCAACCACAAGCGAGTCATGACCGTAGATGGTTGCCTGCATCGCGGAGCCGCACATTTTCGACAAGGTGACGGCACCAGCTGAAACAGGAATGCCAGCCTTGATGGATGCCTGACGCGCTGGCGCCTGACCTTGCGCAGCCATTAGGCAATTACCGAAGATGACGTCGTTGACGAGTTCAGGCTTGATGCCGGCGCGCTCGACAGCAGCACGAATCGCAACGGCGCCCAGATCATGCGCGGACAGTGAAGAAAAGTCACCTTGGAATGCGCCCATAGGGGTGCGGGCAGCGCCGACGATAACGATAGGATCTTGCATGGTGTTCTCCGATAAATAATGAAATGGATTGTGAAAGTTCAGGCTGCTTTTGCAGACTGATTAATGTCGATCGCCGGATTCGGCGGCTGGTAACTGAAACGAATTTCCTGTGGGTACGGGAAGACATCTTCGACCTGACCGTCAACGATACGCAACTTGCGTTGATGCCAGTAATCTGCGGTAAGCAGGTCAGCATGATGCTTCATGAAATATTCTTTGACCTTGGGATTTCCCAATAAGAAAACACTGAACTGTTCCGGAAACACATCGTTCTTGCCGACGTGATACCACGGCTCGGCTGCCATTTCGTCTTCTTCATTGCGTGGCTGCGGGATGGTGCGGAAATTACAGTCGCTGATGTATTCGATTTCGTCATAGTCGTAAAACACGACCCGACCCTGACGGGTGACGCCGAAATTTTTGTACAGCATGTCGCCGGGGAAAATATTCGCGGCGACCAAGTCCTTGATCGCATTGCCGTATTCGCGCACGCCATGTTCCATGGCTTCCAGATCACCGGCAGCTTCGGCTTCAGTCAGCCAGATGTTCAACGGCGTCATGCGACGCTCAATGTACAGATGGCGGATGATGATCTGGTCTTTATCTTCTTCGACAATCGACGGCGCAACCTGTTTCAGTTCCGCCAGCAATTCTTCGGAAAAACGCGAACGCGGGAAAGCGACGTTTGAATACTCGAGCGTATCGGCCATGCGGCCGACGCGGTCGTGATATTTGACGAGCAGGTATTTTTCTTTGACGAGTGCGCGCGTGGTTTCTTTCGGCGGTGGAAAACTATCTTTGATTGCCTTGAACACATACGGAAACGACGGCAGCGAAAACACGACCATCACCAGACCGCGAATGCCGGGCGCCGCCTGAAAGCTGTCGGATGAATGCCGTAAGTGATGCAGGAAGTCGCGATAGAACAGCGCCTTACCCTGCTTGTGCAAACCGAGGATGGTGTAGATCTCGCTGCGCGGTTTGTTCGGCAACATGCTGCGCACGAACTGCACATAAGCAGACGGCACTTCCATGTCGACCATGAAATACGCACGCGTGAATGAGAACAGCAGCGTGATCAGGTTCACATCCAACAGCACGGTGTCGAGCACCAGATCGCCTTTGCGGGTGTGCAGAACCGGTATTACAAACGGATAGTCGCGGTTACCATTAATGATCTTGCCGACGATGTAGGCGCCCTTGTTCCGGTAAAACAAATTCGACAGTGCCTGTATCTGGTAATTCGCTTCTTGCGGCGCGTTGCCCAATACCTTGCGCAGCCGCGCTTCAACCTGCGCTATATCGCGGTCTAGATCGGCATACTCGCAAGCCAGTTGGAAATTGGTCACCATGCGCCGCAGCGTGTAACCGAGACCATCGCGCGCCGGATAATAGACACGGTAAGCGGGAGTACCGTCTAGCGGCTCGATGTATTCGGTCGAGACTGCTGGCCGCACGAAGATGAAGTCGTTGTGAAAATACGTGCGGTGCAGGATGTTGCAGCAGACCGAGTTGAAAAAAGTCTCGGCAAGCTCCGGCTGCTTATGGTCTATCAGCAAACCGATGTAGTGCAGCTTGATCTCGCGCCAGACGTTATCGGTCAGGTCAGCCTCGTCGTATTCGTCTTCCAGATTCTGCACGCACTCCTGCACGCGGTGATCGTAAAAAGCGATACGTTCCCTCGCTTCGGATTGCGCGAGCTTCCAGGTCATGTGTTCGAAGTGACGGCGCGCCGCCTGACTGCTTTGCCTGAACAGCCGGTAGTGCTTGTCGAAGCCGTCGAGAATCATGCGCGCGATATCGAACGCAATCTGTGACGACAACAGTTTAGGAAAATTTTGCATACGTACAGCGTTATGCAGTCTCGTTGAATAGTTCGCGACCGATCAGCATGCGGCGAATCTCGCTGGTGCCGGCACCGATTTCATAGAGTTTCGCATCGCGCCACAGACGGCCGGCTGCGTAGTCGTTGATGTAGCCATTACCGCCTAGCGCCTGTATGGTTTCACCCGCCATCCAGGTCGCTTTCTCAGCCGAATACAAAATCGCGCCGGCTGCATCCTTGCGCAAGGCGCGCACTTCGTCCGGCGTCTTGGCGCGGTCGCAGGCCTGACCGACTGCATACACATAGGCTTTGCACGCCATCATGGTGGAATACATGTCAGCAAGCTTGCCTTGCATGAGCTGGAATTCGCCGATAGGCTGACCGAATTGTTTGCGCTCATGCACATACGGCACGGTCACATCCATGCACGCTTGCATGATGCCCAATGGACCACCGGACAACACCGAACGTTCGTAATCAAGACCCGACATCAAGACATTGACGCCACGCCCCAGACCACCGAGCACGTTTTCTGCCGGCACGATGCAGTCCTGAAAGACCAGCTCGCCAGTGTGCGAGCCGCGCATGCCGAGTTTGTCGAGTTTTTGCGCGACTGAAAATCCTTTGAAGCTTTTCTCGATCAGAAACGCCGTCATGCCGCGCGGGCCGGCTTCGATATCGTTCTTGGCGTAGACCACCAGCACATCGGCATCCGGTCCGTTGGTGATCCACATTTTGCTGCCGTTCAAGACCCAATGGTCACCCTTGAAGTCGGCGCGCAATTTCATGCTGACGACATCCGAACCCGCATTTGGCTCTGACATCGCGAGCGCACCAATATGTTCGCCCGAGATCAGTTTCGGCAAATAATGCGCGCGCTGCTCGGCGCTGCCGTTGCGACGGATCTGGTTGACGCACAGGTTAGAGTGCGCGCCGTACGACAGGCCGACTGAAGCGGAAGCGCGCGAGATTTCTTCCATGGCGATGATGTGCGCGAGGTAGCCCATGGCGCTGCCGCCGTATTCTTCTTCAACGGTGATGCCAAGCAAACCGAGCGCGCCCATCTTCTGCCACAGGTCCATGGGAAACTGGTCGCTGCGGTCAATCTCGGCAGCGCGTGGCGCAATTTCAGCCGCAGCAAAGTGCTGTATCGCTTCGCGCAGGGCGGCGATATCTTCGCCATGGTCAAAGCTGAGTCCGGGCAGATCGATCATGAATTCCTCGTTAATCTTCGTTAATCTTCGTTAATTAAAATTGAAATCAGGCAGCGCGGCGCGTGCGCGTTGCGGCGGGTTTGGTTTTGGCGCGCGTACCGGCTTCACTCAGCATGCGGCGACATTTGTCTTCATGGGCAGAGATCTCCGCGAGCGTGACTTCGAGATCTTCACGTTGCTGCTCGAGCGATTCGCGGTGACGTGCGAGCACGGCCAAAAAGCGGTTGAGCTGCGCGCTGGAATCTTTGGGCGACTCGTACATGTCGACCAGATCTTTGATTTCGGACAGCGTCAGTCCGAGTCGCTTGCCACGCAAAGTCAGCTTCAAGCGCGTGCGGTCGCGCGGACCGTAGACGCGCGTGCGACCGCCGGTGCCTTCGCGCCGCGGCGTGAGCAAGCCCTGATCTTCATAAAACCGGATCGCGCGCGGCGTGATGTCGAATTCGCGAGCCAGTTCGGTAATGGTGTAAGTCGACATGGCAATGAGCTTAGAACGTACGTTTACGTAAACGTCAATTGAAGTGGTATTGTAGGCGGGCGCGACGCAAATGGGAACCCCGGTTTTGAACGCAATAAGCTGGGGCGACGGCAAATCACCTTTACCGTCGTTCCGATGAAAATCGGAACCCAGCGTCTTTCATCTTTACCCGAACATTTCAAAACAACAAATAGCCATGAACCATCTTGAAGCCCAACTCGACTACCCTTTCGCCGACACCCTGCCCGAGCCCGGCCAGACGCTGGAAGTCGCCCCCGGCGTGCGCTGGCTGCGCATGGGCCTGCCTTTTGCGCTGAACCATATCAACTTGTGGTTGCTGGAAGACGAGCAAACCGGCGCTGACGGCAAGCTGCAACGCGGCTGGACCATCGTTGATTGCGGCATTAGCAACGACAACACGCGCGCGTCATGGGAACAGATTTTTGCCAATGAACTGGGCGGCCTGCCGGTGCTGCGCGTGATAGTCACGCACTGCCATCCGGACCATGTCGGCCTGTCGCAATGGCTGTGTCAGCGCTGGCAAGTGCCGCTATGTATGTCGACCGGCGAATACGGTATTGCGCGGCTGATGTCGGCCGGGCTGCCGGGTGCAGACGGCCCTTCGATGGTGCCGCACTTCCGGCAGCACGGCGTAACGGACCCGGCCATGCTGGCGCAACTCGAAGCGCGCAAAAGTTATTACCCGACGCTGGTGCCGGCGGTGCCCGAGAGTTTTCACAGGCTGCAGGATGGTAAATCCGTCAGCATTAACGGCAGGCAGTGGCAGATCATTACCGGCTTTGGTCATTCGCCTGAACACGTGGCGCTCTATTGCCAGAGCATAGGAACACTGATTTCCGGTGACATGGTGTTGCCGCGCATTTCCACCAATGTGTCGGTGTTTGCGATTGAGCCCGAATCGGATGCGGTTGGCGCGTTTCTGGAGTCGCTGCAAAAATTTATGCCGTTGCCTGCGGCAACGCTGGTGCTGCCTTCACATGGGAAACCGTTCCGCGGACTGCACACGCGCATTACGCAACTGACAGAGCATCATGCAGAACGCTTGGCCGAGGTCAAAGCGGCCTGTGTCACGCCGCAATCGGCAGCCGATATCGTGCCCATCATGTTCAAGCGCGAACTCGATATGCATCAACTCACGTTTGCACTCGGTGAAGCGCTGGCACACTTGCACCGCTTATGGATTGCCGGTGAATTGAAGCGGCAACGCGATGCGGACGGCATTTTCCGTTTTATTCGCGCTGCATAGGCAGGAACTTGGCAGGAACTTCGCGGAACTTCAATTGTTCTAAAAAATCCAATTTAATCAAATTTACAAAAGGTAGTTAGTGTAGAGACTGACTGTTACATGCGACCGTGCAATAGTCTGAAAATGAACTCTTCACAAGAAAGATTGCAGTTTAGCGAACGCTTACAGCAAGCCTTGCGCCATGCTGAATACTCGCCTGACAGCCCCACGCAGTTGGCGCGCGAATTCAATTTGCGATTCGCCGGACATTCAGTAACGGTACATGCGGCGCGCAAGTGGCTGCAGGGCGAATCAATTCCGACGCAAGAAAAACTGCGTGCGCTGGCAAGTTGGCTGCAAGTTCCAGCCGACTGGCTGCGCTTTGGCACGGTCGAGAACGCTCTCGAAAATACCAATGCCAATGATCAGGTCAGTCCGCTGACGCCGCGCGATGCAAAGATGGTCGCCAACCTGCAGCAGCTAGATGAACACCATCGGCAGATTGCATATGATTTCTTGCGTATGTTGCTGCGCGTAGGCCGTAAAAAATAAAGCTCAATGGCCCGCTAATTCACGCAGCGCACGCAAACCTTGTATGGCACGACTGCCGTACCAGGACAGCATTTCTCCATCCACTAAAGTCACCGGTTTTCCAAGCTGCCGCTCCAGCGCATCGGCATGCGCTTGCGTGAATCGATAAGGCTCGGTCGACAGCAACACTTCATCAATATTTTCCATTAGCGCAGGCGTCCACTCAAATGCCGGATAGCGCGCTGCGCTGCCGTCATGCTGCCACTGCTCCCAGCCTATCAGCGCCAGCATCTGCGCAATGTAGGTGGCGCGCGAGACTGTCATCCATGGATCCTGCCAGATGCAATACAGCACGCGCTGCGGCACTCGCGGCAAAGCAAGCGTGGCATCGAGCTCTGATTGAAACTGCGCGCATAAATTTTCAGCGCGTTCACTTGCGCCGAAGATGCCGCCCAGCAGACGGTACAAAGTCAGATTGTCTTGCGGCTGCTGCGGGTGGGTGATGATGATGTGCGGGATGAAGGCAGCAAGTGCATCAACCGTAGGCTTTTCGTTTTCATCAATATTGACCACCAGATGGGTCGCGCCGAGCTTGCGGATTTTTTCGATGTTGACGTCTTTGGTGCCGCCAACCTTGGCAATCGCAGCCAGCTCTTGTGCCGGATGGATGCAAAAGCCGGTGCGACCGACCAGCCATTGCGTCAGGCCCAGATCGCATAGCAATTCCGTCACTGACGGCACGAGTGAAACAATGCGCGGCGTCGCACTGCTGTCAACGGCCGCATGACTGGTGCCGATGGCATCGATCCATTCGGTCTGCATCGTTGTCATCGATTCATGGCGGCGGCGTTTGCTGTTCCGCCATACTGGCTTTGTACGGTGCGCGCGCGAACACGGCGTCATACAACCAGTTGGGCAACAGGCGTAGCAACCACGCCACGCCATGCATCTGCCATGGAATGACGGCGTAGCTGCGGCCTGCCGCAATGACTCGCGCTGCGCGTGCAGCGAACACTTGCGGCGGCAACAGGAAAGGCATGGGGTAGGTATTAACTTGCGTCATTGGCGTATCAATATAACCAGGCGCAATAGTCACAACGCGTATGCCGTGACGACGTAGTTCTATCCGCAGCGATTCGCAGTAACTGATGACGGCGGCTTTCGATGCGCTATACGCTTCGGCGCCGGGCAAGCCACGGATGCCGGCCACGCTGGCAATGCCAACCAGACGCAAGTCCCGCTGGCCTGCTGCTGCCTGTGCCTGCATGGCAGAAATGAAGGGCGCGAAAGTCGCGACCATGGCCAGCAGATTGGTCGCGATGATTTTTTCAAAAACCGGCAGGTCCGCACCGCGCTCGGTCAGGGTGCCATAGGAAACACCGGCATTCGCTATGACGATGTCTATGCCGCCTGCCACTTGCATGAAGTCGGCCGCTGCGACTGCCAGTGCGGCGTGGTCGTTGACGTCGATGGGGTAGTACTGGTGTTGATGCTGGGCCGCATTCGGCAAGCTAGTAATCAGTTCAAGCAACGCACTTTCACGGCGCGCCACCAGACCAAGCTGCGCGCCCTGACTTGCATATTCACGCGCGAGGGCTGCGCCGAGGCCGCTTGACGCGCCGGTGATGAAAACACGTTTCACTGGTTAGACTTTATTTTTTCTTTGCAATCAGCGCATCCATGACCTGCAAGGTCGCGGCATGCAATGCGTGCTCGGGCTGGCCGCGCATGCTGGCGCCAACCATGGAAGGCGCGGTGACGAAGCGGCCGTCAATGACGATGGTGGGTACGCTGTCGATCTGGTAAGCCTCTTGTAGCTGGCGCACACGGGTAACCTTCGATTGCACGCCGAAAGAATTGAATACGTCGATGAATTTTTTACGATCTACGCCCTGTTTCTCGACGAAGTCAAAAATCTTGTCTTCCTTGTCGAGTGGTGTGCGGGCTACGTGCACGGCATCGAAAACGGCGCGGTGTACAGAATCAAGTTTGCCCATGGCTTCGAGCGCGTAATACAGTTTTTGTTGCGGCTCGAAGGACGGGCGGAAACCGACTGGCACGCGCTTGAAGACGATGGTGTCACCGCGCTTTTTGACCCACTCGGCCAGTTGCGGCTCGAACGCAAAACAATGCGGGCAGTTGTACCAGAAGAATTCGAGCACTTCGACTTTTTTGCCGCTGTCGGTGGCTTGCGCCTGTGGCAGTTTGAGGTAATCGACGCCTTCAACCGGATCGGTAGGCGATGCTGATGCGCTTAATGCGATCAGGCTAAAACTGGCAGCAGCAAGCAAACGTTGAATCAGGCGCATGGTTATTCCTTTTACATTCAGGCGTTGGTATTAAAAAATTATTTAGGCACACGCACGACAGCGGCATCGACGCCGTTGTCAGACAAACGGGTGCGCGCACGATTCATGGCGTCGACTTCGTTAAAGGGGCCGATGCGCACGCGATACAGCGAGCCAAGTTCTGAGCGGCGCTCTGCAACACTGGCCGCAACGCCCATCAGCGCGAGTCTGGCCTTGGTGCTTTCGGCATCGGCCAGTTCACGGAATGCGCCGGCTTGCAGATAATAAGTGAATTTTTCATCCGCGCCCGCAGCAGCTTGCTCGGCCGGCGTAACAACGACGGCACTTTTTTCTGCTTTAGAGCGCTCGATGACAGGCGGCTTGCCAGAGGTGTCGACTGTCACTGGCTCCGGCACTTTTTTCGCTGGCGCAGTAGCTGGTGTCGGTGCCGGCACTGGCGCAGGTTTTGCGACTGCTGTTGCAGCCGTCGACTCTACCTGCTCCGGGTCCGCCATTCTTTCGCGCCGCTCGCGTGCGCCACCGGGCAAGGTTTTATTTGGGTCGCCCAACTCGCCGGCTGGCTTTGTCTGCTTGCCGAGTTTGTCGACGAAAGGCAGCGGCGTTTTCAGAATGGTCATTGCGACCCAGACCGCGATCGACAAGCCGATAATGAGCCCGATGATGACGCCCATCACGGTGCCGCCCGCTTGCTGTTTAAGATAACTGCGAGGATAACTGCGCATACTGTTGGCCAAGCCCGATGGTAATAATTATTTACATTCTGGCCGGTGCCGATACGCCGATCAGCTCCAGTCCATTTTTTAATACCTGGCGCGTTGCCAGCAGCAAGGTCAGGCGCGCCATTTTTAGCGCGGCGTCGTCAACCAGCACCCGCTCTGCATTGTAGTAGCTATGTAATTCGCCTGCCAGATCACGCAGATAAAATGCGATCTGGTGCGGACCAAGTTCTTCCATCGCTTTTTTCAGCGCTTCCGGATACTCGGCCAGCTTGGCCAGCAATGCGGCTTCGCGCGGCGCGACCAAGGGCGACAGATCGAGACCGGCATCACGCAACAAGGCTTCGTCGCCGCCCCACTGCGCCAGCACCGAGCAGATGCGCGCATGTGCGTACTGTACGTAGTAGACGGGGTTTTCATCCGACTGCGCCAGCGCCAGATCGACATCGAACACGAACTCGGTGTCAGCCTTGCGCGAGATCAGGAAGAAGCGCACCGCGTCGCGGCCGCGCGTCAGATCGCGCTGGCCGTTCTCGTCTTGCGCATCGCCAGCCGACCACTCGATCAGGTCGCGCAGTGTTACGTAGGAGCCAGCACGCTTGGAAATCTTGACCTCTTCACCGTTCTTCATCACGGTGACCATTTTGTGCAGTACATAATCCGGATAGCCTTGCGGGATATCCATACCGACTGCCTGCAGGCCGGCGCGCACGCGCGCGATGGTGCCGTGATGGTCGCTGCCCTGCACGTTGATGACTTTCTCGAAGCCGCGCTGCCACTTGGTGATGTGATAGGCGACGTCGGGCACGAAGTAGGTGAAGGTGCCGTCGGATTTTTTCATCACGCGGTCTTTGTCGTCGCCGTAGTCGGTGCTGCGCAGCCAGAGCGCGCCGTCCTGTTCGTAGGTTTTGCCGGCGGCGCTTAAAGCGGCAACGGTGGTCGCAACCTTTCCTTCTGTGTAAAGAGAAGACTCGAGGTAGTAGTTATCGAAGCGCACGCCAAAGGCTTGCAGGTCGAGGTCTTGTTCATGCCGCAAATAGGTGACGGCAAAGCGGCGTATCGATTCGATATCGCTGATGTCGCCGCTGGCGGCAACGGGCTCGCCATTGGCAGCTGAGACGGTTTTCTTTGCGAGGAAATCAACGGCAATGTCGGCGATGTAGTCGCCGTTGTAGGCCGACTCTGGCCATTCGGCATCACCCGGTTTGTAGCCGCGCCCACGTGCCTGCACAGAGGTGGCGAGCGTGGCGATCTGCACGCCGGCGTCGTTGTAATAAAACTCGCGCGTGACGTCATAACCTTGCGCTTCGAGCAGCGCCGACATGGCGTCGCCGAGTGCGCCCTGACGGCCATGGCCGACATGCAATGGGCCGGTCGGGTTGGCGGAGACGAATTCAACCAGCACTTTGTGACCGGCGCCGTCATTGGTCTTGCCGTAGCAGGCCGCGTCAGCCAGTACGCGCTTGACGACTGCCTGCTTGGTAGCGACGGACACGCGCAGGTTGATGAAGCCGGGGCCGGCAATCTCGACGGCATCAACCAGACCCAGCCGCGCCGGATTGGCCAGCACTGCTACGACGATGGCTTGCGCGAGTTCACGTGGATTTTTTTTCAGCGGCTTAGCCAGCTGCATGGCGATGTTGCACGCGATATCGCCATGCGACGGGTCGCGCGGGCGTTCCAGTGTGATGACGGGCTCCGGCAGGTCGCTACCGGCAAGCAATGGCTTGAGGGCCGCGCTGAACAAGGCGGCGATGTGCTCTTTATGTTGGGCTGGCATGGAATCAATTCTTGAATGATGCCGGGCGCAAAGAGGCCGCGGACGAAGTGTCGATTATACCGGCTGTACGCGTGGTTCTACGGCAAAGCTTGTCGGGCGATAAAGCCGGTCATTGATGCAATTGAGTTGCATGGCATCCCTTGTTGGCCATCAAGAAGCCGGGATACCGGTGCTCTATGTTGACGGGGCGCTGTGGGGGCTTCAAGCGGGTGCTTCAAGCCGGCAGCAAACCATCTTTTCGACTCATTCGGGAGGCTTCATGTATTTCTTCAAAAGGTCGGGCAGCTTGTCGGGCCTGCTTTTCTTGCTACTTGCTGCTTGCGGCGGTGGTGACAGCGGTCAACCAATCAATCTGGGTACGAGCGGACAGCAATCAGGAGGGCAAAATACGTCAACCGTGATGAACTGCGTCGATGGCGGCACCGTAGCCTGTTCGGGCAACACGATTTTGCGAACAGATAACGACATCGCGGTAACGGCATCGAGTGTGCAGACCTATGGCGTGTCAACCAACGATCTTGCCGTTCCGAACCCGTCGCCGGCGCAGGCTTATGGACTGAAACCCGCCACCGGCGGATTGGCTGAAATACGCGTCAGGAAGAACGACAACGGCGTTGTGGATTCTGTCGCCCTGCTGCTATCGAAATTTGGCATTTCGTGGGATGGCAAGAATGATCGGCCGCTAGTGATCGAGACGTTCGCAACTCAGATGGGTCGCACCGTGATCGACGACAAAGGCAAGATCAGCTTCATTGCGTTGCCGCCGTCAACTGATCTGGATTTTTATGATTTTGCGAAAAAAGGCGCCGCCGGCACGCAATCACATTACGCCAACAACACGTATTTTCCACGTAGTGAACCCGTGCGCTGTCCGACGGATTATCCGAATTGCCCAACGGTAGAAAGTACCGGGCTGGAAAAGAAGGCCGGCGACTGGAAAAACGGCGGCAGTATTCCCGATGAGGTCTTTGGCACACGCTTGCATTCGGACGGGGCCACCCAAGCCGGCTGGGGCGTGGACGCGACAGGCAAGCTGGTCTTGTTGTCGAGCGCCGATGGTCCGGGCGTGTCTTATCCGGGCTTCAAGGGCTTTCGCAATTATTCAAACTGGAACTATGCTTACGCCAACCTCGGTGCCTGGATCACCCAGGATACGGTGCTCATCAATGAATGGGGCGGTGCTAACGAGCACAACAAGATGCGACGCGGCATAGTCGCATTTGGTCCTGTCACCGCGCCGTCGCAAGTGCCAACGACAGGCACGGCGCGTTATAGCGGCGTGCTGCGCGGCTGGTTCGGCTATGACGGCGTCAATGATGTGTACCCTATCGTCGGCGACGTAATGATGACGGTCGACTTTGCCACGCACAGCGTGACGGTGCAGATCACCAACACGCGCATTGATGAAGGCACGATGGACACGGTGCCTGTGTCTCTGACAGCAGGCTCCACCATCGGCAGCGGCAACTACACCAACTATTTCAACGGCACTGCAGACAACGGCACCTTGAAGGGCGGCATCGGTGCGCGTTTCTTTGGCCCTGTCACTGCTGGTGGCAGCGGCGCTGCGCCAGCTGAAATTGGCGGCAGCCTGTCGATACAAAACGCCGGCACCGGCATGGTCGCTATTGCGGGCTTTATTTTACGCAAGCAGTAGCCGGCTTTTACGTTTATCCGCATCACGGGTTTTGCCAACGGTGAAACTTGTGATGCGCCTAACGCAACATGGTCAGGCCGACTTTGTCCCACACGCTATTGATCAGGCGCGCGCACAGCGCCGGCTTTTCTTCATGGGCGAGATGACCGAGCATGGGCCACAGTGTCAGCCGTGCGTCCGGCAGTAGTTTGCTGACTTGCCTTGTCTGCGCAGGCGTAACCGTCAAATCATTTTCAGCTGCCACCATCCACACCGGCTGGCGTATGTGGTGCAGCTCCTGTTCCAGCGGCTCCAGATCCCAATGCGCCATCATGGCGAGTGCTGCTTCAACATGACCGACATTGCGTATCAGCTGTCCATATAATTTCAAGCCGGCAGGGTCGAGCGTCGAACCTGTTGAACGCATCAAATGTTCAACCATGCCAGCATCAGAAGCCTGCCACGCAAACAAATGCGAGGCAAGCGGCACCGAGGCGAGCAGACGTGTCAGCGGCGAAAAAAGTTGTCCCGCCAATCCGGGGATGCCGGTGAATGCGCCGTTCAAACTCACCAGCGCAGCCGGTGCGATGGTCTGGTTGAGCAACATGCGCGCAGCGATGGCAGCACCGGCAGAATGACCAACGACAATTGCCGGCGACAAGCGCAAGCTCTCCAACAGTACGCCAACATGCTGCGCAATGCCGGGCAAAGATTGCTCTGCGGCGCGCGGCATTGAGGTGAAGGCATGGCCGGGTAAATCGAGCGCCAGTACCGCATAACGAGTGGCAAGCAAAGGCGCTACATCACGCCATGAATGCGTTGATGAACCGGTGCCGTGCAACAGCAGCACCAGCGGCGCGAGCCCAGGGTCGGGACCAAATTGCTGTAGGTGCCAGCGCAGGCCACCAGCTTTTACGAAACGGCTGGCGCGACGATTTGGCCAGTCTCGTCCATCCGTATTCCAGTTCAGTCTGTCGTCCAAATTGTGTGCTCCATCTAAAGCTAGCGAACAAAGTGTAGCCTCTAATGCGCAGCTTGTAACTGCTTGTGCTGACTGTGCTGTTAATGAATGCTGTTTGTGTTTTCGTGCGTTAAAAAAATCGATCTTTTCCTGCTTTTTCTTGTCCAAGAATGATCTGTTGATGAGATTTTTTCTGCATGTAGGCAATGAAAAACCGGACGGAAACTAACGAGGCACAAACATCATGAAAAATTTTGAAATTCATCGCGCAACAAAATGCCGCGCCAAATTACGACTCGGCATGTCGGGCCCGGCAGGCAGCGGCAAAACCTATTCGGCGCTGTTGATTGCGCACGGCTTGGGCGGACGCATCGGCTTGATCGATACAGAACACGGCAGCGGCGATTTATATGCCGACCTTTTACCGGAAGGTTATGACGTGCTGCAATTGTCGCCACCCTTCACGCCGGCGCGTTACATCGAAGCGATTCATACGATGGAACAGGCCGGCATTGCCACCATTATTGTCGACAGTTTGTCGCACGCGTGGAGCGGCGAAGGCGGCTCGCTTGACAGGCACGGAAAAATTGCCGACCGCTCGGGCAATAGCTGGCAGGCATGGCGGCAAGTCACGCCCGAACACAATGCGCTCGTTGAAGCGCTGCTGCAGAGTCCGTGTCATGTGATTGCGACCATGCGCGCAAAGACGGAATATGTGCAGGAAAAAGATGAGCGCACCGGTCGCCAGATTGTGCGCAAAATCGGACTTGCGCCGGTCATGCGCGATGGCATTGAGTATGAGTTCACGATATTCATGGAACTCGATAGCCAGCATCTTGCGCATGTGGGAAAGGATCGTACGCAATTATTTGACGGCATGATCATCAAGCCCGATAGCGAAACCGGACGTGAATTGCTCGCGTGGCTAGATAGCGGCGCACAACAACCGCAACGCAGCGACTTACCTGAAGCGCAGAAGGTAGCGCTCAGCGAAAGTATTGAAAAAGCGGCGACGATAGACGAGCTCTACAGCGCATTCGCAGCAGCTTATCGCGCTGCCCATGCCTTGCAGGACACTGCAGCGCTGGATGAATTTACGCGTTTGAAAGATGAACGCAAGCTGGCGCTTGAAGCGCAATACGACACCGATACGGCGCATGGCGTGCATGCTTGATGCGCCTGCTGACAGCTTAATAAAATCAAGGAAACCATTATGACTGGCACATTAAACAAAGCATTACTGATCGGGCATCTCGGGCACGACCCTGACCTGCGCACCATGCACAGCGGCGAGCCGGTCGCACATTTGACGATTGCCACTAGCGAAGCCTGGAAAAATAAATCAAGCGGCGCGCGGCGTGAAGCGACGGAATGGCATCGGGTGGTGCTGTATAAAAAACTTGCCGAGCTGGCCGGACAATATTTGAAAAAGGGTGCGCTGGTTTTTATTGAAGGTCATCTGCAAACGCGCAAATGGACTGGTAAAGATGGCGTTGAACGTCACACGACTGAGATTGTTGGCGACGAACTCAAGATGCTGCATCGCGCTCCCGATCACAGCCTGTCTGCTGTACTCGCTGAAAATGAGCCAGACAAAAAACAGGATAGGGAACTGGAGCAATCGATTCCGTTTTAATTTTGCGCCAATCGGTATTTGCCGCAGTGTCGCCATATTATTTGCTTATGAAGTATTGTTGATTTTTAATCTTAGGCGGTATGCTGCTTCTGGTTATTCATTTCTTCGAGAAGCAAGCATGCATATTTTAATAACAGGTGGCGCCGGATTCCTCGGCGCAAAACTGGCTCGTCAGTTGCTGGCACGCGGCACGTTGGCTGACCATAGCGGTCAGCCACAAGCTATTTCAAGCATTACATTATTTGATCGCGTTGCGGCACAAGACTTCAATGATGCACGCATTACGATTCGGGTCGGCGACGTCGCCGATTTCGAAACGATGCAGAGCGTACTAACGCCACAGGTGCATTCTGTCTTTCATCTGGCTGCGGTCGTTAGCGGTGAAGCGGAAAGTGATTTTGATCTTGGCATGCGCATTAATTTTGATGCGACGCGGCAGTTGCTTGAGATAGCTCGCAGCAATGGTAATTGTCCGCGCATTGTATTTGCCAGCTCGCTCGCCGTATTTGGTGGAGTCTTGCCGCAGCAAGTGCTGGATTCAACCGCTGTCACGCCAGTGGGATCGTATGGTGCGCAGAAGGCGATGGCGGAATTATTGATTACCGATTTCAGCCGCAAGGGCTTCATTGATGGTCGTGCCGTTCGTGTTCCCACCGTTTCGGTGCGGCCCGGTCTGCCTAACAAAGCAGCATCGAGTTTTGCAAGTGGCATCATTCGCGAGCCCCTCAATCGCATGCCGGCAGTTTGTCCAGTCGCGCCCGATACGCGCGTATGGCTGACCTCTCCACGCAGTGCGTTGTTTAATCTGGTGCATGCGCATGAGATTGACGCTCAGTTGCTGGGTGCGAGCCGGGCTTTGAATCTGCCGGGACTGGCAACGACGGTCCAAGAGATGGTGGATGCTATGGGTCGCGTCGCTGGCGAAGAGGCTGTCAGTTATATTCGCTGGCAGGAAGACCTTGCGATTTCCCGCTTGATCCGTTCATGGCCGGGCGACTTCTTGACCACGCGCGCCGATGCGCTGGGCTTTGTTCGCGACCAGAATTTTGATGATGTCGTGCGTGCTTATATGGATGAAGAAATGACGCGCACTTTTTAGCCTTTGCTTGCCTGAATTAGCCGTAGCTTGCAGCTGGTTTTGCGGGGCATCAAATCACGCAGTTTGTCGCACGCTGATGATGACAACTGTTGAATTGAATTCGCAAGGGTTTTCATGCATGCAAAGTTGGCGTATTCGCGGCGCACTTTCTCTCTTTGGCTTTTTTCGGCATTTTTTATTTTCTCGTTTTGTGTCGCAGGGAGTGCGCATGCACAAACTCTGACGCTGGCACAACTTCCGTATCAGGATCCGCTTGCACTTGATGCATTGCTTGCGCTTGATGAGCCACGTTTTGCGGGCACGATTACCAATAGCTGGCCTCAGGTTGAAAGCACCTTGGCCCGCTACATACCGCCTAGTGTGAGCATCGATCAACCGTCTTTTTTTTTCGCAAATAACAGGACACTCTGCCTCAGCGCTCATCAGCCTGTTGCCTGTCGCGTCTATATCGACTTCCTCGCTTACCTGATGCGCAGCAAGCAACCGGCCGCGGTCGTTGCCGCGCCATTGCCGGTACTGATGCGACCGGCGCAATTACCGTGGCGTGATACCGCCATTCTCAATGCCATGCTGGCGCTGGACAGCGCACAGTTGCAGTCGGCGCTGACGGATCACTGGCAGTGGGTGCATCAAGTCATTACGCGTTTTTTACCAGACCATATCGATTTGCATCCCATCTCGAAAATATTCGCTAGTGTTCGCAATGCCTGCAACAGCGCGCATACCGAGGTGGCCTGTCGTGAATTTTTACTTGAAGTCGATAGCCTGGTTGACAGTAACCGACGCCAGCCTCGTGCTGTGTTCCTGACGCTGGCCCAGATTCCCTATCGCGACCCGACGCCGCTGGATAATTTGCTTCAATTAAATGAATCTCAATTGAGGGCACGATTGACTAGTAACTGGCCGCAAATCGACAGCCTGTTGAATCAATACATTGCGTGGAATGTCGCCTTGGTCGGCGCGGTCGATTTCGCACGCTCCCGACTAGATTGCCAAGCGTGGATGCCGGGTGATTACTTTATGTGCAGAATGTACTTCAGAAATCTGGCCACGCTTATGCGCGACAAGAGCGCCTCTTTTTCTAATCCGCGTACCAACCCGTTCGGCCCACGCTCGCGCTAAAGCCCTTTATTTGAGCAGCCACATCTATATGAGCGTGTGGGCGCGCATTTTGTGTTGCGCGTGGTAAAACAACCAGTCCTAGTGCATTGCGTACGCAGGCACCCAGACAGCCCGATGGTAAGTTGTTAACTCAACAACTAGCTATTGGAGACTGTGATGAAACGACTTGGCGCGGTATTCGTTTTAATCTGGGCGCTTCAAGGCGGTAACGCCTGGGCAGATAATTCTTCCGGCCTTTATGTGACGGCAGGTGGGTCGTTTCTGGCAACGCTGGGCAAAGATTATTCTAATGCTAGTGACGAAGGCATTTTCACGACAACGAATACCGACCTCGGCAAAGATTCTTTCCAGGCTCAACTTACGCTGGGCTATTTGTACAGACTTTCCGACAAATTCTTGATCGGCATGGAAATTGGCAAGCAGTTGGGGCAACCTCCGGCACTCGAACACAGCACTATCTCCAACTTCAACCTGAACGGCGCTGTCGGCAGCGAAGCGCGCCAATGGAAAATGGACTCCGGCTGGTGGTTGGCCTTGAAACCTTCAGTCAATCTGGGCAAGGACTCGCTGGCATTCATTAAACTCTCAAAACACTGGGGCTCAGGAACATTCAACGGCCGCAGAGGCCTTAACTGCACAGATGCCGTTAATGCGACAGGCTGCGACTTCCCAAGCTCAGAGAGTTTTTCTGCCAGCACCAGCGGCACTGGTTTTGGCACAGGCCTGCAGACACGCTTGACGGATAAATTATTTGTGATGATCGAAGTCGAACGCATCGTCTATGGCAAGATCTCGCGCACGATTGGAACTAACGTTCAAGATTTTGTTAATACTGACTCGCTCAAACCCAAGGCAACCCGGGGAACGATTTCGCTGGGCTATTGGTTTTGATTGATTTTGAGCTGAACTGGCTGGTGCGGCTGGCTGGAATCGAACCAGCGACCCTTGGCTTCGGAGGCCAATACTCTATCCACTGAGCTACAGCCGCACGGAAATGGATCAAACAGGAGACCGGCAAGGATAACGTTTTTCGGTCTGCCAGTCCATGTAAAACCAGCCTGCGTGCTTTCAAACGACGCTCTTTCGTCTATAATCGCGGCTTTTGCAGGCGCTTGTTTCGCCCGCACCAGTTATTGGTTGCGGCGATGTTTTTAAGGCGCGGCAGCCCCAAATTAAAAATCATCCAAGGAAATCATGAGCGACGCCCACAACGAGCACGAGTCACTGATCAAGACTCCCAAACAACTTATCGCCGCAGTTCTGGCCGGTTTTATAATTCCGATTTTTGTTATTGTCCTGCTGGTTCAGTACGTGGGCAGCTCACCTAAAACGGGTGCGGGTTCGAATGCGCAATCGCCGGAAGCGGTTGCTGCACGTATCAAGCCGGTGGCTGATGAAGGCTATACGATGGTTGATGCACCTGCCGCTCAGGCTGCTGCTCTTGCACCGGCTGCATCGGCTCCTGATGCTATGGCAACCGCTGCGGCTGCACCAGCAGCGCCAGCAGCCCCGGCAGCACCTGCGAAGCTGGCTGCTGATGCCGGCAAGAAAACTTATGAAGCTGCATGCATTGCCTGTCACGGTGCAGGTATTGCCGGTGCCCCCAAGTTCGGCGACAAAGCAGCATGGGCGCCTCGCATCAAGCAAGGCAAGGATGTTCTCTACACGCACGCGATCAAGGGCTTTCAGGGCAAAGCCGGCATGATGCCCGCCAAAGGCGGCTCGGCTGCGTCGGATGAAGAAGTCAAAGCTGCGGTTGACTACATGGTCGCTGCTGGAAAATAAGCTTTTGCCAGATGTAAATGAAACCGGCCTTGATGGCCGGTTTTTTTATTTGTTCGCAACCTCATTCAGAATCTTTGCCAGCCGCAGCTTGACGACGATTCCGCAGAACTCTGTATACCGTCGTTCCAGCGCCTGCAATCAGCAGCACGCGCCGCAGCCAACCAGACGCCTTGCCTTTACCCAAAATCAGTGGCAGCAGGCTCGCTGCCAGCGGCAAAAATTTTTTGGCTGTCAGCATGGGCTTAATCAGACCGACAATAGCCTTACCCTGCAAATCGGCCTTAACACTCGCTCTTGCCTCGACTAGCTCAAGCCGGTGCAACGCACCTTCAAGCAACAGGACTTTTTTGCGCTGCTCACGCAACTGAGTGTCATGCCGGTTCATTCAAACAACGCTTCACGGTCGGCGCGTAACTCGGCCATTGTCGCAGGCAAGCCCAGCTTGCCCTGATCAAGAATGTGGCGCGCACTGCGCAGGAACAACCCGGCAATAAAACTATAGAGCAGCGCCAGCAGCAGCAAGATAGTCCATCCCATGCTGTTCCATGCAAGGTAAATGAGCAAAGCAGTCCACATCACCATCGCGAAACCGGCCAGCAGCAATCCGCATGCGGATAGCAGCAGCATGCGGATAAGGGAATCGCGCGCCTCACCAAGCTCCAGCGCGGCCAGCCCGGCGCGGGCAAAGAACAAGCCCATTGCATTGCCAGCGAACGAGCGAACGCCTGCTAACAAGCCTTGCGGGGCAGACGCAGCAGATTGATCCTTATCCGGCATCGTGTTTGATCGCGCTTATTTGCGAGCGATCAGCATGCCGATCAGCACGCCAACTGCTGCGGCAAGGCCAACGGCCTGCCATGGATTCTCACGCACGTAGTTGTCGGTGCTATCGACCAGCTCTTTGCCTTTTTCCAGCGTGGCGTCTTGCAGATCTTGTACCTGCTCGAGGGCGGTATCGAGCAACTGCATGCCGCGGCTGCGCAGTTCATCGGCTTTGATGCCGCCGGCTGCTGTGGCTTCGGTGAACAACGCCTGCGCGTCATGCACCAGCGTCTTTAAATCACCGCGTACTGTCTTGAGATTCGATTCCAGCATGGCAAGCTCCAGCAAAGGGAATGGATGAAAATAATAGCCGATTTGTAACAAGCACGGCTTGGAATTATGCCGATTTAATTATTAATTCCATAGCGCAACTGATACCAGAGTGAGCCCAATCGCTCATGCAGCACGTAATGGCTTATTTCAAGTGCCTTGGCGTTCGGAATGAAGTCCTCTGGCGTCAAAGGTTTTTGCGCAATAAAGCCGGTTGGTGCTGCGATGGCGGTTAGTCCGGCCTTGGTAAAAATGGCCTTGGCACGCGGCATGTGCAATGCATCCGTCACCAGCAACACCCGCGTAATACCGGCCTGCTGCAACTGCTGTTTCGAGAGCTGCGCATTTTGCGCGGTATTGTCGGAGCCGTCTTCGGTCCACCTGACCGGCACGCGGAAGTCTTCACGTAGCGAGCGCGCCATTAAAGCAGCTTCACTTTCGCCGGCACCGTCTGGTGCGCCGCCACTGACCATGATCGGTAAGCCAGTCAGTCGCTGCAATTTCGCGCCATGGCGCAGGCGGATCAGGGTCTGGCGACCCGGTATGTCGCGCCCGCCATCTTCCGGCGCCGCATACAAGCGACCACCACCAAGAATCACAATCGCTTGTGCGCCGCTGCCTGCTACCGATGCTAGCGGTAACGAGCGCTGCTCTATGGGTGCACTCAGCCATCGCGCTCCTGCCCCGGTTGAAAGCAGCAGAAACAGGGCAATGGCCAGCAAGATAATGGCATTGCCCAGCCGCCGGAAGTGACGTGCTGCGATGTGCCCGCAGAGGCCAAGCAGCAGCAAGCTCAGTGGCGGCAGCATGATGGAGGCAAGGGCATTGGTGGCTAACCAGCTTATATTCATGATGACCTTTTAGAAGCGAAACGCGACTATCTTGAATGGCATTGCAGACATCTGCATGTTGTCTTACACAATTACCATAATTTACTGTAGAATCTCGCGCTTTCGGGCGTAAAGCTTTCGCCTGAATTTGGAGTGGTAGTTCAGTTGGTTAGAATACCGGCCTGTCACGCCGGGGGTCGCGGGTTCGAGTCCCGTCCGCTCCGCCAATTATTACAAAACGCCTGCGCAAGCAGGCGTTTTCATTTCCAGAGCGGAGAAAGCCACCTGCGTGGCTTTCGGCGGGAATCGAAGGGATTCGCTTGCAAGCGAATCCGCTGTCAGACTCATAGCGATCATTCCTTCAGTCCATATCGACGATGCTGTTCACACAGTCAAAACGAAAATATCAAAAGAGTATTTTATTTTTTCGAAATGGGAAAGTGCGCCACATCTTTTCATAAAGAAAATATTATGCGTTCTTTATTCCGTAATTCTCGGGTCTAATTTCCGTAATTATCGGCTTCATATTCCGGAATTATCGTTGACTAAATCCGAAATCCTCGGCAAGATCCGGCTATGAGTACATCCCTGTTTTATCCAAGACTGATACAGCCACGTGTCGTGGAAGCATTAACAGATACGCCCGTCGTTCTGGTTGCCGGCCCTCGGCAAGCAGGCAAGACTACTCTGGTCAGGCAGATGGCGGCTCAAGGGATGCGCTATCTCACATTAGATGATGATTTAACTTTGCTAGCTGCGCGAGAAGATCCCGCCGGCCTAATTCGAAGCTTGGATCGCGCAGTCATTGATGAAATTCAGCGTGCTCCGCAGTTACTGCTTGCAATCAAAAAAAGTGTTGATGAAGACCGACGCGCGGGCCGTTTCTTGCTAACAGGATCAGCAAATCTGATGGCTATGCCCACTGTAGCTGACTCGCTTGCCGGGCGCATGGAAACGCTCACTCTTTTACCGCTTTCTCAGAGCGAGATGCACAAGCGCTCGGCGAACTGGATCGATATGGTGTTTGCTGGCCGCCTGCTTGAGGCCGATACTCCAGAAGTAGGAGAGGCTCTCGTCGACATGGTTTTACAAGGCGGCTATCCGGAGGCAGTTTCCAGGACGGGCGCGCGACGGCGTATCGTTTGGGCGCGCCAATATATTGATGCCATCATTCAGCGCGACGTAAAGGATGTCGCGAACTTCGATAGACTTGATCAATTGCCACGCTTTCTTCGTTCGCTTGCACATGTATCGGGGCAGATGTGCAATTACACCCAACTAGGTGGGCAAGTTGGAATAGACGGCAAAACTGCAGCTCGATATATAGCGGCATTCGAGCAAATGTACCTGCTGCGACGCGTTGAAACTTGGTCGAAAAACCGGCTTAACCGCGTAGTAAAAACGCCAAAGCTGCAATTCATCGATTCGGGCATTCTTTCCATGATGCAGGATCTCGGTAAAACTGAGGTGGAACAAGATCGCAGCCGGTTCGGCAACGTATTGGAAACTTTTGTATATTCTGAATTACTCAAGCACTCTGCCAACGCTAACGGCGACTATCGTCTGCTTTACTATCGAGACGTCGACAAGTTCGAAGTCGATGTGGTGATCGAAAACGCTGCAGGACAATTGGTCGGCATTGAGGTGAAAGCTGCTGCTACAGTCAAGCATAGCGATCTGCGTGGCTTGAAAAAATTAGCCAGCGTTGCCGGTGTTCAATTCATAATGGGTATTGTGCTTTACGACGGAAATGAGACCATGCCGTTAGGGAATGGTCTGTGGGCTGTGCCAATCGCAAGCTTGTGGGGGCTATAGCCGCAACGTCTCAGACTGGCAACCCCGAAGGTTTAGCCCGCTCCTGCTGCACCAATATCCATGGCTTGACCACTACTGTCCACAGGACGCTGTTCTGCGACAGCCAGACTGCGGCTTGGTTATCCATCACTTTGCCAATCAGGCCAGCGGCCATCCATTGTTGAATGGACGCTTTATCGTCGGCCGCAATGCGCGCAGCGACATCGATCAGGTCAAGCTCGTTGGCGACACGGATGACGCCGCCGGATGCAAACCAGCGTTCCAGTTCTGTCCACGGCATTTGCGCCGTCTGCATGTTGAGTTCGGTGCGCAACTCGGCGAGAATTTTTTCGTTCATATCAGTAGTGTGGCGGTCTTTCGTTGGCAGGCATGTCGCCTGCGTCCTGACTTTGTATGTTGGACATGCGCTTGGCCAGAGCGATGCAAAGCTCTTCAAGCTGGTCGATTTTTTTCTGCTGGCGGTACACCGTCTGGTTCAGCACGTCGACCAGATCTTCCTGACTGGTCAGCTTGCTTTCCAGCGCGATCATGCGGTCTTCATTGTTCATGCCATGTCTTTCAAGTTAAACGTTATTTCCAGTGTTCGGCAGTAAAGACGAAGGAATGGCGGTCACTGCGCCAGATGACTTCGGCGCGCCGCACCTGCAGCCACCATGTCTCCTTCACCGGACGCGGTGCGAGTTTAGCAAAAGCCGCTGGCGTCAGCAGCGCTACGCATTCACCCTGCTGCGGATCGCGCACTGACGTATAGCGGATGGCGCCTAAATTAGCGCTGCGGGCGCTACGGGCCAATGCCTGCGTGGCGGTATAGCTGATCTGGTGCTGCCACTTGTCTGCGTCACGCTCGAACTGCCGATCTCGCAAATCAATGGCCAGGGTGGCGACGTCACTTTCAAATGCGGTGTGGGCCACCGGCTTGATGTCAGGCAGATCAACAGCATCGCGCAAGAATCTCCAGCGCCAGTAACCCGTTTCCGCGCAGGCCGTATCTATCTGCTGCGTGCCATAAAACACACCGGGGTCATTCAATGCGCGAAAGCGCGAACCGGTGCGCAAAGGATGCGAGCGAAACGGTGCGGCCAGCAAGGGGTCGAGTTGACTGAAAATATCAGGCAAGACCGGTAGTTCCGCAGCGAGCAAACCATCGAGAACATCCTGCTCTTCACGACTGTCGACGAGCTTCATGCCGGCAGCCGTGTGCTGCGCATCAACGATGCGCCACAGGCTGCCGCGCCAGTCGTGCGCGCTAGACAACAGCGCGCGAGGCGTCCAGGTAGTGAACGACACGGACTAATCCTTCAGTTTGAGTTATCAATTCAAGCGGACGGCCATTCAAGCCGCTGTTTTCACTGGCCAGCCAGGTGCGGGCGCTGGCCTCGTCGGCAACAATGGAATCAAGCGAGCGAAACAGGCGCACCAGCAAGAGAGCGAATTCCCATTCTTTACGGCTGGCATCGAGCAGATATTCGCCGCTGTAAATGCGGGTAATGGTCGCGGGGCTCAGACCCAGCACACGCGCAAGCAGGCCTTTTGACAGCCCGAGCTGCGCGGCTGCGCGCGCGACGGCCTTGGTGAGAACGGCTCGCGAGAGTGAGGTGCCGGCCGAAGCCTGCGTCTCGGGATCGAAAGTAAGCATAAGATCATCCTTTCTGAGGAAAATATTAACATAGATATTTTCTCAGGAAAGAGGTTCAAAACAGATTTGATAAAGGTGTTGCGCAAATACGGCTGCTTTCACACTTAGAGCGTCTATCAAAATGAGGCTGGCAAGGCGTGAAGCCGCAGACAGTACGACTGTACTGCAAGGCGAAGCAACGCAGTCAGCGTCATTTTGATAGGCGCTCTTACTTTGCGTTAGCGCTACAGGCTTGCGAGCAATACTTTACGTTCTCCCAATTTGCGGCCCATTTTTTTCGCCAAACGAAGGGGCGGGCGCAGACCGGACAAATTTTGCTGGGTAATTGATGGGGATTGCGAAAGCCGCCCTTCCCTTTTTTTTCCCTATCCCCCATATCAGGCCGCTTTGGGTTTTTGCAGCAAGGCTTTGAGGTTGGCGAGCCTGTCTTGCGGTGTTTGCGCTTCGGCTTCGGTCGGCGGCGCATTGCCTTCGTCTAGCCGCATTTCCTTGATGAAGCGCGAAGGCTCGCAAGGGAAACTATCGCGTGCGCGTTTACGTTTTTTACACCAGGTCAGGTGTAGCGATCTTTGCGCGCGCGTAATGCCGACGTACATCAGGCGCCGCTCTTCTTCGGTGCGCACCGCAATTGCCTCGGCCGGTGCATCTGGATCGCCTTTGTGCGGCAAGATGCCTTCTTCCACGCCGACCATGAAGACGTGGCCGAACTCCAGTCCCTTGGCGGCATGCAACGTGGACAGGCGCACTGCGTCCGGGTCTTCGTCGCGACCTTCAAGCATACTCATCAGCGCAACCATTTGCGTCAACTCCAGCAGCGATTTTTCCGGGTCAGTGCCGTCGCGCCCGCCCGTGCCTTTTTCTTTCAGCCAGTTGGTAAAGTCGAGCACGTTCTGCCACTTGCTTTGTGCTTGGCCGTTATCAAAGGCATCATACAGATAGGCTTCGTAATTAATTTCTTTCATCATGTCGTCGAGCACGGCACCGGCATTTTCGCCGCTGCCGGCAGCGCCAACGCGCGAGGCGCGTGCTTCGAGTTGATTGATGAAGTCACAAAATTCACGCAGGGGGCCGAGCTGACGCTCATTCATTTTCGCTTCAATGCCGCCCTTGAAAACGGCTTCAAACAATGAGCATTGCCATTGACCTGCAAAGTTGCCGAGCACTTCGAGCGTGGCCTGTCCGATGCCGCGCTTGGGGGTGGTGACGGCACGAATGAATGCAGGGTCATCGTCGCCATTAGCAACCAGCCGCAGGTAGCTGATGATGTCCTTGATTTCAGCGCGATCAAAAAAGCTCTGCCCGCCCGACATCACATACGGTATGCGTTCGCGCCGCAATGCTTTTTCAAAAACGCGCGCCTGATGGTTGCCGCGATACAGAATTGCGTAATCAGAAAATTTTGCGCGCCGCTCGAATTTATGCGCTGACAACATGATGACGACCTGGTCAGCCTCGGCTTCTTCATCTTCCATCGCCAACACTTTGACCGGGTCGCCCAGCCCGTGCTCGGACCACAGAGCTTTTTCAAACAGCTTCGGGTTGTTGGCGATGACGGCGTTGGCCGCCTGCAAAATGCGCGTGCTGGAACGATAGTTCTGTTCGAGCTTGATGACGTTCAAGTCCGGAAAGTCGACTTGCAAGGTCTTCAGATTTTCTATGGTCGCGCCGCGCCATGCATAGATCGCCTGGTCGTCGTCGCCCACGGCGGTAAACATCGGCTTCTTGCCGGGCCCGGTAACGAGCAGTTTGACCAACTCATATTGGCAGGTATTGGTGTCCTGATATTCGTCGAGCAGAAGGTAGCGCAGCTTGCGTTGCCAGCGGTCGCGCACTTGCTCATTGGTCCGGAATAATTCAACCGGCAGCCGGATCAGGTCATCGAAGTCAACCGCCTGATAGCTCGACAGCGTCGCCACATAGTTGCGGAAAATACGCGCTGCCTGCACTTCGTCTTCGTCCTTGGCTTGTGCAATTGCTTCGTCGGGCGTGAGCAGCGCATTTTTCCATAAGGACATCGTGTTCTGTATGCGCCGTATCATCGCCTTGTCGGTGGTTGCCGCAAGATCCTGCACGATGGAAAAGCAGTCGTCGCTGTCCATGATGGAAAAGCGATCCTTGAGGCCGAGCGCTGCCGCTTCGCGCCGCAGGATATTGACACCCAGCGAGTGGAAGGTCGACACCGTCAAGTGTTTGGCCAGCTTCGGCTCTTTGAGCAGCTTGGCGATACGCTCGCGCATTTCAAGTGCGGCCTTGTTGGTAAAGGTGAGCGCCGCGATATTTTTTGGGTCGTAACCGCAATCTTCGATCAGATGCGCAATCTTTTGCGTGATCACGCGCGTCTTGCCCGAGCCGGCGCCGGCCAGCACCAGACAGGGGCCGTCCATATAATTAACTGCTGCGCGCTGTGGGGTATTGAGTCCGGACGACATGAAGAATGTGGCAATTCAGAAAAGGACAGAGCGCGCCATTGTATCGAAACTCGTCAGCGGCAGGGTGTGTGCATGGTAAAGTTAGCGCGCAGTGTTGCCTCTTTTTTTCTTTTGCCGCCCGATGAAATTTACTCACCTGATTGAAATTAATGTTCCCGGCAATCCTTTGATTGCGCCGCTTAGCCGCGAACAACTGTGGCACGGTCTGGTCATGCGGGCGGAACGCCCGACGCTATTTTTAATAGGCTTGGACAGTTGCGAGATTCTTACGCGCTCGGAAACCGGCTTTTCGCGCAAGCAGCAATTCGGTCCATTGACCGTGTTGGATCACGTGCATTTGCAGCAGATGACGCAAGTGCATTATCACGTGCCGCAGCAAAACGAAATTCCGTTGTCGGACCTGAAGATGACAATAGAAGAGCCGCAGCCCGGCGCTTTATTCGTGCGCTTTGAATACGACGATCATGCAGGCGACGTAGAAGAACAGGCGGAAAAGTTTTATAACGACTTCAAGCGCTCTGCTTATCTGGAAGCCGATATCGACACCATACGCGTCATACGCCAGCTGGCTGATGAAGGCCAGCTGGATACACCCTTACAGTAAATGCTTGCGGATCAGGGCCGAGACTTCTCCCAGCCGTAACGTATTGCCTGACTGCTGCGCTCCCATGGGCTGCCAGTGTGGGTCGATTCCCATTCAGTCCTGACCTGCGGCTCCAGTTCTTCCCAACGGTAGCCCTGATAGCGCTGGTTGCCTGCCAGCGTGGCGCCGTAGCTATAGGCTGGCGCATACTCTTCGTAAGTACCGCCACTGGTGCCGTAGGCAGTCTGAAAATGCTGGCGGTAGATATCTTCGTCCATCATCCGCGTTGATCCGGTCGTTGTGCCTTGCGCTACTTGTTGCGGGCTCATCTTTTCTACTTCGACATCAGTACGACGCAAGGTGTCCGATACTGTCTCGGTTCTCTCGGTGACATCTTTGCTGATGTTAACCTCCTCAACTATGCGCGCCGTTTTTTCTACCACCGCTTCTTCTGCTGTCTCACGCACTTCGAGCGTGCCTTCTTTGAAAGCTGCCAGATCCGCTTCGGTTGCGGGCTCGTTTACTGGCGTGCGCGTGACGTTCACATGCTCTTCTGTGAGTCGCACCGATTCTTCCACGGGCCTTTCCGTGACATGCTGATAAATTCGCACACCGCCTTTGAGCACGCTGCGCTTGCCTACTTTTAGTTCTTCTTCAATCACAGGCAAGGATGTCTGGCCTTGTGTGGCGGATGCGGTGGATGCGGTTTGTGCGCCACTCCAGCCAGTGCTGCGCCATTCTGTTTCGCGCTGTTCAAGATCAACCGGATTGAAGCCCTGCAAAATTGTGGCTACACGATCACTCTGTTCCTGACTTGCGACTGTGACGCTGATGAGATAACTGCCGCGTCTTACGGCTTCGGTATACAAATCAGCATCGTTGGCATGCTGGTCGCTTCCAAACAGTGAGCGAAAGAAGTTACCGATTCCCCAGCCCCGACTCGATTCTGCTTCTGTCTGCTGGGTACCATGCAGCGCTGCCTGACGCGCCTCATCCGAATTTTCTGCCGGGCTAAGTTTGACGTCACTCGGCGCAAACCCCTGCGTAAACAGTGCATTCATGGCGCTGTGTGCCTGACCATATTCATCGAAGACTGCGATTACGGTGCTGTTCATTTCTCTCTCCTTTAACTATGGATGATGATGTCTCGATCGTGTTGTAACGATGGGCAGCCATACTTACTTCGTTGAGGGCATTTGGTTCTGTTGCAAATCGTTTTGATGCGACTGGTCGAATCTTTCTATCGCAATATTTTCCTTACGCAGTACGACACGCTGCGTAACAGGTCGTTGGTGCGACTTGGCGGTAATGCGGATTTCCTCATTCAAGCGCCAGCGCTTTTCCACTACCAGCACTTCTTCGAGAACTGGCACGACCAAGGTGGCGCCTTCATACCGGTTGGCGGGAAGCGTTCCGCTTTCTATCCATTCGCCACGAGGCACATGCTCGATTTGCAAGTCTTGCTGCGTCAGCAGTTCGTCGATGCGCAACGCTTCTTCTGACACCGTCTTATGCAGCCGGACACCTCGTCCTGTCTCGACAATGCGTTTACCCAGATGTAACTCTTCCTCAATCACAGGAATGCGCAGTTGCTGCTCCGCCTGCTGCAGCGGTTGCTGGTCTGCCTGATGTTTGTTTGGTTTGTTTGCCATGACGATTTTGAATTCATTGCTCGTCATCGGTTCCCGTTAAATCCGCTTTTCGTCTGCATATAGGCAGAACTTATCGCTGCTGCTGCTGTTCTTATTTTTTGATGCAATTTTCAGGAGCAGCTATATGACGACGATCATTGCGGGCAGGCTTGAGCAGCAAACTGAAATGGAACGGGCCATTAATAATTTACGACAGGCCGGTTTTCCTGCCGATCAGATCAGCGCTTTTTATTTAAGCTCGGCAGGACAGCATGACCGCTTTCCTGTCGGTGGCGACCGCGACAAATCACCGGGCGCAGAAGATAGTACGCAAGGCACGGCCGCCGGCACGACTGCTGGCGCGATTGCTGGGGCTGCAATTGGCGCGGCGACGGTGCCGCTCGTTCCACCGATTGGTGTCATTACCGGCAGTCTGGTTGGCGCGCACATTGGCAATCTCGTCGGCTCACTGAGCAAGATGAAAGACGATGGCAACGGCGATGGAGAAAATCCTGTGCCGGTTCGTCATGCCGGTCTGCTAATAGCAGTCAGTGCGCCATCGGCGCCTGCGCAAGAACAAGCTGCTGCCGTATTACGTAACTCGGGCGCGCAGGAGATTGAAATCAATGAAGGCACTATCGTGCAGGGGGACTGGCAGGACTTCGATCCGGCGAGCGTGCCGCGTCTGCTTGCGAATTAACTGCGGACTGAATGCGAATTGAATGCGAACTGACGTCAGATGTCGACAGGGTCTACTTCAAGTGACCAGCGGGTACGTGACTTGAGGCCGCGCATTGCCAGCATCCACGGCTTGAGGAATGCTTGCAATTGCGCGCGCGATGCTGACTCAAGCAATAGCTGCGCACGCTCGACGCCAGCGACGCGGGTAATGGTCATCGGCACCGGATCGTTAAGCGTAATGTCCGGATGCTCGAGCAGGCCACGCGCCTGCTCAAGAAAGTCCAGTGCCTGCTGCAATTCTTTAGCTTCAGCGCGCAGCAATGCCTGAAACATGAATGGCGGTAAGCCGGCTGTACGGCGCTCTTCGAGCGTGGTGGCGGCAAAGCCCGCGTAGTCATGTGCAAGCAGCGCGCGGTACAGCGGGTGCGACGGGTAGCGCGTCTGGATCAGGACTTCACTGACGCTACCGTCTGCGGTTTTAGCGGCGCGGCCGGCCCGCCCGGCTACTTGCATCAATTGCGCAAACAGTCTTTCGCTTGCGCGGTAGTCTTGTGAGAACAAGGCGGTATCGGGGTTGATGACGCCGACTAATGTCAGTCGTTGAAAATCATGTCCCTTTGCGACCATCTGGGTGCCAAGCAAAATGTCGACCTCGCCACGATGCACGGCATCGAACGCAGCTTGTGCGCTACCTTTTTTACGGGTCGAGTCGGCATCAATGCGCAGCACACGCGCTCGCGGAAATATCTTTTGCAAGTTTTCTTCTACGCGCTGCGTGCCACGTCCCAGCGGCTGCAAGTCAACGTTGCCGCAAGTTGGGCAACCAACAGGAATACGCAATTCAAGGCTGCAATGATGGCAGCGCAAGCGTCGCTCTGGTTTGTGCAGCACCATGAAGGCCGTGCAGCGGCGGCAGTTGCTGATCCAGCCGCACGCATCGCAATGAATCACCGGCGAATAGCCGCGACGGTTCAGGAACAACAGCGACTGCTCGCCTTTTTCCAGTCGCTGCTTAAGCGCTTTAATCAACGGCTCGGACAATCCTTCGGGCGCCTTGTTGCGCTCCATGTCGATCAGGCCTACCTGCGGCAATTGCGCATTGGCCGCCGCGCGCTGCGTCAGTTCAAGTTTGCGGTACCGGCCAGAGGCGGCATGCTGCCAGCTTTCTATCGATGGCGTGGCCGAGCCCAGCACGATAGGAATGTCGAGTTGATGCGCGCGCCAGACGGCAAGGTCGCGAGCGGAATAGCGCAGGCCTTCTTGCTGTTTGTACGATGGGTCATGTTCTTCGTCGACCACGATCAGCTTAAGGTAAGGCATCGAGGCCAGTATCGACAAACGCGTGCCCAGCACGATTGCGGCCTGGCCGCTGTGGGCGGCAAGCCAGTTGCGCAGCCGTTCTCCTTCTGCCAGCTGGCTATGCAGCGTGGCCACGATCAGGTTTGGAAAGCGTGCGCGCACATTGGCTTTAAGCTGCGGCGTGAGGTTTATTTCCGGGATCAGAATCAGGATCTGCGCATTCTCACCGCTGGCAATGGCTCGGTCCAGAATACGTTCGGCCGCTTGCAAATAGACTTCGGTCTTGCCGCTGCCGGTTACGCCAAACAGCAGGCTGGCGGCAAATTTGTCTGCGGCGGTTATGGCCTCGACCGCTTGCTGCTGTTCTGCATGCAGCGCTGGACGCGCCGAAGGCTGCGCATCTTTGACCTTGGCCAGTGTGGCAATTTTTTTTACTGCTTTATCGAGCGCGAGTTGTTTGATGGCGCGCAGGTTTTTTGGCGTACACGGTATGACGACCTCACCCAATGGCCGCTGATAATAGTCAGCTGCAAACCGGCATAGCGCGAGCCACTGCGGCGACAGCGGACTAAGCTGGCTGCGCACGGCGATCACGTCACGTATTTTGTCGGCTGCATAGGTACTGGCTTCTTGCACGGCCAATATCAGTCCCACTACTTCGCGGCGCCCAAATGGCACCAACGCGAATTGACCGACTTCTGGCAAGGGCTCAACTTCATTGGTTTTTCTCCAACGATAATCAAACTCCGTGTCAAGCGGGGTATCGAGCGCAATCTTTAAGATTCGGCAATCCACAACTTAATGTAAATCCTTAGATATTTTGCTAAGCCTTGGTTTAACAAGTGTTTTTTGATCTATCCACAAAAATTGTGGATAACTTTGTGCATAACTGGGGCTTGACAGCCGAAACCCTAGATTTGATGCGGCTTCCGACAATTTGCACAAAGGGAATGCAGCATTTTAAGGCCAATAGAATCAATGACTTAGTCAATTCTTCTGATCAAGCAAAAATAAAGTTCATTTATTTTTTGCTTGACTTGACTGTTTTCTTTTTTGTGAATAAGTAAGTGCGGAGCGAACCAAAAAAGATTGCGCAATGCAAGATTTCATGATTCTTTTTCAAGCTTTATGGCCTTCCATCACTTGTTTTCCATGTAATGTTTTGTAGGCTTTCAGCGCACAGATATTTGCCAAAAGAACACTCCTAGCCTCTACCTAGTTCATGTGATTTTTTAAAACTCGCGCTAAGCCTAGGTTTTTAGAGGACTTTTCTTCGATATCCACAAACCTGTGGATATCTTTGTGAACAAATAGCTTTTCGTTGCGGCAAGTAATTTACTAAATTCAAACATCTGCTGCGGCATGCACCCACGCAATCCGATAAATATCAAATGAAATCAGCTAGTTAGGACAAATTGGCCGATCATTTGCGGCAACGGACTCCCGTCGCCGGCATCTGCAACGACCCTTTCAAAATTGTGAATAAGTGTTGAAAAGTTTTTGCCAAAAGTGGTAGCGATGAGTCAGTACAGATTTCAGCAGCGTATTTCAGCTGCATATTCAGCTCCGTATTCAGCTTCGTATTCAGCTCCGTATGCGACGGCTTAAGCTATGCACCGCATCGACCAGCGCCGTCACGGATTCAGGCGGCGTGAACTGCGAAATCCCGTGGCCAAGGTTGAACACATGACCACTGCCCGCTTCCGGCCTGCCGAAGGATTGCAAAACGCGCTCGACTTCAGCGTGAATCTGCTCCGGCTTGGCAAACAATACGTTCGGGTCCAGGTTGCCTTGCAATGCGACTTTGTGGCCGACTTGCGCGCGCGCCTTGCCGAGATTAACGGTCCAGTCGAGGCCGACTGCATCGGCGCCGGAATCGGCGATCTCGTCTAGCCACAGGCCGCCGCCCTTGGTAAAGACGATGCACGGTATGCGCTCGCCGTTGTGTTCACGTTTTAGCTGGCTGATTACCTGCCGCATGTAAGACAGGGAAAACGCCTGATAAACGCCATCGGCCAGCGCGCCGCCCCAGGTGTCAAAAATCATCACGGCCTGTGCGCCGGCTTCGATCTGCGCGTTCAGATACGCGGCCACCGCTGCAGCATTAATCTGCAAGATGTGATGCATCAGGTCAGGTCGGTCATAGAGCATGCTTTTGACGGTACGGAAATCATCCGAGCCGCGGCCTTCGACCATATAACAAGCCAATGTCCAGGGGCTGCCGGAAAAACCAATCAGCGGCACGCGGCCATCGAGAGTTTTGCGGATCTGGGTCACAGCATCGAAGACATATTGCAGGCTGCCGAGATCCGGCGCACGCAAGGCACGCACCGCCTGCTCGTCGCGCAGCGGACGGGCAAAGCGCGGGCCTTCGCCTTCGGCAAAAGACAGGCCCAGACCCATGGCGTCTGGTACGGTCAGGATGTCGGAAAAGAGAATCGCCGCATCAAGCTTATAGCGCTCCAGTGGCTGCAGCGTGACTTCGGTTGCGTAGTCGGGATTCGTTGCCAGCCCCATGAAGGAGCCGGCTTGCGCGCGGGTGGCACGGTACTCTGGCAGGTAACGGCCGGCTTGACGCATCAGCCACAGCGGCGTGTAGTCAGTTGGCTGGCGCAGCAGCGCGCGCAGGAATGTATCGTTCTTTAAGGGGGCAAAGTTGGTCGACATCCGGGATCTTCGTGCGGTTCTTGGAAGGCCGTATTATCGCCGAAACACGCCTTGCGCTGCATTTGTTACGGCGCGACCACCACTTCTACTTGCGCTTCTTTCAATATTTTTTTCAGCGCCTCCGGCGGAGGCGCATCGCAGAACAACTTGTCGATCTGCGTCAGGTGTGCCAGCCGCACCAAAGCCTGACGTCCGAATTTGTCCTGGTCGGCGACCAGCCAGACTTCTCTTGATTGCTCGATAATGGCTTGGGCAACCTTGACTTCACGCGGATCGAAGTCACGCAAGGTGCCGTCGGGCTCGATACTCGATACGCCGATGATGCCGACATCGACTTTGAACTGGCGAATGAAATCAATCGTGGCCTCACCGACAATGCCGCGGTCGCGCCCACGCACGACGCCACCGGCCAGCATCACTTCGCAGCCGGGCTGGTCAGCCAGAATGGCCGCCACGTTTAGGTTATTGGTCACCACATGCAGGCCTTCATGATGCACCAGCGCGCGCGCCACTTCCTCGGTGGTGGTGCCAATGTTGATCAACAATGAACAGCCGGGGCGCACCCGCTCGGCTACAGCGGCAGCAATGCGGCGCTTGGCGTCAATATTCAAAACCTGACGCTGGCTGTAATCGATATTCTCTACCGACGAAGGCAAGCCAACGCCGCCGTGATAGCGCGCCAGCAGAGATGCCTCTTCCATTAGCTTGACATCGCGCCGCACGGTTTGCGGCGTCACATCCAGCTGCTGCGCCAGATCTTCGACTGATATCGTGACATGGCGGCGCACCGCTTCAAGCAACCTGCGCTGGCGCGGATTAAGCGTCATGAAGTTTCTCCAAATTCATAGTGAAAATGAAATACTGAAAACAAACGAACAATTTACGTGATTTTAATGTTGATTTTTGTTCGTTTAACGTCTATCTTTGTTCTACATTATCAACAGACTGGCTTGATTTGGCAATTCTTAGAGGGAAGCTTATCCGCCTTCTTTTAAAGAAACTTCACTGATCACTCGCTAAAACCGCGGTAAAACCGAGCGATCCCGTGTAGTTAGTACTTGCCCACTGCCAGCGTTGACGGCCCCTTTTTCATCCGCTTTGGTCAAACCCATGGAACAAGCTCAGGCAATCCAACGATGTGATGTGCTGATTGTTGGCGGCGGCATCAACGGCGCCGGCATCGCGCGCGACGCGGCCGGACGTGGCTTATCCGTCGTGCTGTGCGACAAAGATGATCTGGCCGCGCACACGTCGTCGGCCTCGACCAAGCTGATACATGGCGGCCTGCGCTACCTTGAGAATTATGAATTCGGACTGGTCCGCAAAGCGCTGATTGAGCGTGAGGTTTTGCTGCGCAGTGCGCCGCACATTATGTGGCCGATGCGTTTTGTGATGCCGCACGATAAAGGCCAGCGCCCCGCGTGGATGATTCGCGCCGGCCTGCTCGCTTATGATTTCCTCGCCAAACGTGAATTACTCGAAGGTTCGGGCAGCGTCGATCTGCGCTCGCATGCAGCCGGCGGCCCACTCAAACCTGCTTTCACCAAAGGCTTTATCTATTCGGACGGCTGGGTCGACGATGCCCGGCTGGTAGTGCTTAACGCAATGGATGCTGCCGAAAAAGGCGCCACAGTACTGACGCACACAGCTTGCGAATCGGCCCGCCGCGAAAACAATCTCTGGCATGCCACTTTGCGCGGCGCCGACGGCAAGCTCACGCAAGTGCAGGCACGTTGCCTGGTCAATGCGGCCGGCCCATGGGCTGCGCATTTCCTGCAAAGCGCAGTCAATCGCCCAAGCCTGAAAGCATTGCGCCTAATTAAAGGCAGCCACATGGTGGTCAAGAAGCTGTTCGACCATCCATATGCGTATATCTTTCAGAATCCGGATGGCCGCATTGTTTTTGCGATCAATTACGAACAAGACTTCACGCTGATTGGCACGACCGACCTCGAATATCACGGCGACACCAACAAGGTCGCCATTGACGACAGTGAAATTGCTTACCTCTGCGAGCTGACGCAGCGTTACTTCAACAAACAGTTGCAACCGTCTGACGTGGTCTGGTCTTACTCGGGCGTGCGGCCGCTGCTGGAAGATGAGTCATCGAACGCGTCAGAAATTACGCGCGACTACAAACTGGACATGGATAACGACAGCGCTCCACTGCTGTCTGTCTTCGGCGGCAAGATCACGACGTTCAGAAAGCTGGCAGAAGAAGCAGTCGACATGATTGCGCCGCGCCTTGGCAATCACAGAGGCAGCTGGACGGCAGACGCCTGTCTGCCGGGTGGTGACTTGTATGGCAGCGTGCCGCAAAACCGCGCCGTGATGGAGTACGACGGCTTTGTAATGCAAATGCAGCAACAGTACTCGTGGTTGCCTGCTGTGCTGGTGGCGCGTTATGTGCGCGCTTACGGCACGCGCATTCACAAGCTGCTGGAAGGCCGTACGCAACTGCCGCAGATGGGAATCGAACTGGCAAAAAATCTTTACGCGGCCGAGCTTGAATATCTAATGAAATTTGAATGGGCGTCCTCGGGTGCCGATATACTGTGGCGACGCTCTAAGTTGGGACTGCATGTGCCGGCTGACACCGCGCAGAAGATCGACCAGTGGATCGCACAACGCAGTTGATTGGCAGTTAACAAATTAGCAGCAAGCGGCGAACCGGCAAAATCAAAACAAAGCGGTCGCTATAGTTTTTTTAGGAGACACAGTGCGTCTTGAATTACAAAGTGTCAGCAAGAAGGTCGGTGCTGATACTCATCTCTATCCTATGTCGGTGTCGCTGGTTCCGGGTGCGATCAATGTGATCCTCGGCACCACGCTGGCGGGCAAGACTTCGCTGATGCGTTTGATGGCAGGTCTCGACCGGCCATCTGAAGGCAAGGTCATTGCCGACGGCGTTGATGTGACCGGCGTGCCGGTGCGCGAGCGTCATCTGGCGATGGTCTATCAGCAGTTCATCAACTATCCGTCGCTGACCGTATTCGAAAATATTGCGTCACCGCTGCGCATTGCAGGCCGCCTGACAGATGACGAAATCAACGTGCGCGTCAATGCCATGGCCGAGCGCCTGCATATCTCGCCGTATCTGGATCGTTCACCATCGGCGTTGTCTGGCGGCCAGCAACAAAGAACCGCACTCGCGCGCGCGCTGATTAAAGACGCCGGTTTGTTGTTACTCGACGAACCACTCGTCAACCTAGATTACAAGTTGCGCGAAGAACTGCGCCGTGAATTGACCGAGCTTTTTTCAAGCGGCAAAACCACCGTCGTCTATGCAACCACCGAGCCACTCGAAGCGCTGCAACTCGGTGGACAAGTGATGGTGCTGCATGAAGGCCGCTTGCTGCAGCAGGGCGATACGCTCGCTGTTTTCAATGCGCCGAATTCTATCCAGACGGCGCGCACTTTCAGTGACCCTCCTATCAATCTGCTGCCTGCAACGATTGACACCAATGGCGTGGCGCATCTGTCGGAAGGTTTGACGATGCAATTGTCAGAAGAGCAGCGCCGGCAAGCTGCCGGCTTCAACAAGGTCAATCTCGGTCTGCGCGCGCACAGCCTGCGTCTGTCCGGCGACAGCAGCCATGACTTCACGATTGCGGCAACTGTTGATCTGGCCGAGATCAGTGGCTCCGAAACCTACGTGCATTTGCACCGCGGCGCCATCAGTCTGGTTGCGCAACTGCCGGGTGTGCATAACCTCGACATTGCGCAGGCGGCTACTGTGCATTTTCATCCAGAAGATGTGTTTATTTTTAGTGCCGATGGTGCGTTGCTGTTCGCGCCCGGCCAGGCAGGAGCCTGACGATGGCGCGTATTGAATTAGTTGATCTGGCCCACGCCTACCGGCCCAACCCGAGCAAGTCGTCGGACTACGCACTGCGCCCGATGAACATGACTTGGGATGACGGCGGCGCCTATGCGCTGCTCGGCCCTTCCGGCTGTGGCAAGACCACGCTGCTGAATATCATTTCGGGTCTGGTGAAACCTTCGCACGGCAAGGTGCTGTTTGATGGCAAGGACATCACCAACCTGCCGACCGAAGCGCGCAACATTGCGCAGGTGTTTCAGTTCCCGGTCATTTACGACACGATGACGGTGCGCGAGAATCTGGCTTTCCCGCTGAAGAATCGCGGATGGAAAACCGCCGACATCAACAAGCGCGTAGACCACATCGCCGAGATACTCGAGCTCACGCCTGACTTGTCGCATCGTGCCAGCGGTTTGACGGCTGACGCCAAACAAAAAATTTCTTTGGGCCGCGGACTTGTGCGGCCTGATGTTGCAGCAGTGCTGTTCGATGAACCGCTGACCGTGATCGACCCGCACCTGAAATGGCTGCTGCGTCGCAAGCTCAAAGAGATTCATCACGAACTCAAGCTCTCGCTTATTTACGTCACGCACGACCAGATCGAAGCGCTCACATTTGCCGATCAGGTCGTCGTCATGACGCAAGGCGAAGTCGTGCAAGTCGGCAGTGCGCAGGCTTTGTTTGAAGAGCCGGAACATACGTTCGTCGGTTACTTCATCGGCAATCCGGGCATGAACCTGCTGCCCTGCACGGTCAGCCTGCATCAGGCTTACATTGCCGGCGTCGAGCAAGGCATTGCGGTACCAAAAAATCTGCCTATCGGTATGGCAAGCGGCGTGGTCACGCTTGGCATCCGTCCGGAATTTATTGAATGCCTGACGGCGCAAGCTGATGGCACCGTAGCTGCCAAGCTGATTGTTGCGCGCAATATGGGCACACACTGGCTGGTTGAATGCCAGCTCGGCGAGCATCGCGTTTCGTCCAAACAGCGTATGCAACCGGCGGCCGCAGCAGGCGACACCGTGTGGCTGCGCTTCCCGCAGGAGCGCACTCTCTATTACGTCAATGACAGGCGGGTCGTCTGATATGAAAACTTACAATAACAAAGCGTGGTGGCTGATTCTGCCCGTGATCGTCTCGGTCGCGTTTTCCGCGATCATGCCGCTGATGACAGTGGTGAATTATTCGGTGCAGGATATTCTCGGCCCCGATCAGGCCGTCTTCGTCGGCATGGAATGGTTTCGCGCGGTCATGCGCGACAGCGATCTGCACAGCGCGCTATGGCGCCAGCTGGTGTTCTCGCTTGCCGTGCTGTCGATTCAAATTCCGCTTGGCATAGGTGTAGCGCTGACGATGCCGGCGCACGGCTGGCGTTCGTCGCTGGCGCTGGTGCTGGTCGCGCTGCCGCTGCTGATTCCGTTTAATGTCGTCGGCACCATCTGGCAAATTTTCGGACGTGGCGATATCGGTTTGCTCGGCAAAACGATTAACGATGCCGGTATCAGCTACAACTACACAGGCGACTCGATTGACGCCTGGGTGACGGTGCTGGTAATGGATATCTGGCACTGGACGCCATTGGTCGTGCTGTTGTGCTTCGCCGGTCTGCGTGCGATTCCGGATGCGTACTATCAGGCGGCGCGCATTGATGGCGCATCGCGGCTGGCGGTGTTTCGCTTCATTCAGTTGCCGAAGCTGCGCAATGTGCTGATGATTGCGGTGCTGCTGCGCTTCATGGATAGCTTCATGATTTACACCGAACCCTTCGTGCTCACCGGCGGCGGCCCCGGCAATGCGACGACCTTCCTGTCGCAGTACCTGACGCAAAAGGCTGTCGGCCAGTTTGACCTCGGTCCGGCGGCAGCTTTCTCGCTGATTTATTTCCTGATTATTTTGCTGTTCTCCTTTGTCTTGTACAACTGGATGCAGCGCGTCGGCACCGGAGACAAAGCATGATGCGCAATAATATCTCCCGCTTTTTTCTGGTGGCCTTCCTGTTGCTGTCGCTGCTGCCGATTTACTGGATGCTCAACATGTCGTTGAAGACCAATGAAGAAATCATTGGTGTAATGACGATGTGGCCGGCCAAGATGACGTTTGATAATTACCTCACCATCTTTACCGATGAGTCCTGGTACAGCGGCTATATCAACTCCATCATCTATGTAGCATTGAACATGGTGATGTCGGTGTCGCTGGCCTTGCCGGCAGCGTATGCGTTTTCGCGCTATTCGTTTTTGGGCGACAAGCATCTGTTCTTCTGGCTGCTGACAAACCGCATGACGCCACCAGCAGTGTTCCTGCTGCCGTTCTTCCAGCTCTACTCCACAGTCGGGCTGATGGATACGCACATTGCGGTTGCACTCGCGCACTTGCTGTTCAACGTGCCGCTGGCCGTGTGGATTCTGGAAGGCTTCATGTCCGGCATTCCGAAAGAGATTGACGAGACCGCTTATATCGACGGCTACACGTTCCCGAAATTTTTCGTGAAAATTTTCCTGCCATTGATCAAGTCCGGCATTGGCGTCACGGCATTTTTCTGTTTCATGTTCAGCTGGGTAGAACTGCTGCTCGCAAGAACGCTCACATCCGTTAACGCCAAGCCTATCGCCGCCACCATGACACGCACCGTATCGGCCGCCGGCATGGACTGGGGCGTACTCGCCGCAGCTGGTACGCTGACGATTGTGCCGGGCGCGTTAGTAATTTGGTTTGTGCGGCATTACATTGCCAAGGGTTTTGCGATGGGAAGGGTCTGAGATGGCAAACGCATTTGCATGGATGGCGTGGACGCCGCCGATTGCGCTGTTTTTTGTTGGCATTGTCTTGATGTTGACCGGCATGGGGATCTGGCAGGTGCGCTCACCCAGTATCGAGCGCAAAGGATTTTTGCCGATTCCAACGACACGCGGTGACCGCTTGTTCATTGGCCTGTTGAGTGCGGCGTATGTAAATCTTGCATGGGCCGGTCTGACTGACCTGACGCAATGGGTCGCTGCCGTCATTGGTTTTGTCGTGTTACTAGTTTTGATGCGTTGGGGGTAACCCCCGCTTCACCAAGACTCCGGATTTCTTCCCGCCGGAGTTTGCAGTTTTGTCCGGGAAGGTGCGAAGAGGAGAACAAGACGTGAAATTAAAATTAAGCGCGATTGCAATCGCTGCAATGCTGGCTTCAGGCGCGACCTGGGCTGACATGAAAGCGGCAGAGAAGTGGGTTGACAAGGAATTCCAGCCATCGACCCTCTCCAAGAAACAGCAGATGGAAGAAATGCAATGGTTCATCGACGCTGCGGCCAAGCTGAAAGCCCGCGGCATTAAGGAAATCAACGTGGTGTCCGAGACCATTGACACGCACGTGTATGAATCCAAAGTGATGGCCAAGGCGTTTGAAGAAATCACCGGCATCAAGGTCAAGCATGACCTGATTCAGGAAGGCGACGTGGTTGAAAAACTGCAGACCTCCATGCAGTCAGGCAAGAGCATTTATGACGGCTGGATTTCTGACTCCGACCTGATCGGTACACACTTCCGCTACGGCGCCGTGATGCCCCTGTCGGACTACATGAGCGGCAATGGCAAAGAATTTACCAATCCGAACCTGGACCTGAAAGATTTCATCGGTATCAGTTTCGTGACCGCACCTGACGGCAAACTGTATCAACTGCCTGACCAGCAATTCGCCAACCTGTACTGGTTCCGTGCCGACTGGTTCGCACGCAAAGACCTGCAAGACAAGTTCAAGGCCAAGTATGGCTACGATCTGGGTGTGCCGCAGAACTGGTCTGCGTATGAAGACATCGCCAGCTTCTTTACCAACGACGTCAAGGACCTCGACGGTAAAAAAGTGTTTGGCCATATGGACTATGGCAAAAAAGACCCATCACTCGGCTGGCGCTTCACTGACGCATGGCTGTCGATGGCAGGTACCGCCGACAAGGGCATCCCGAACGGCATGCCAGTTGACGAGTGGGGCATTCGTGTCGCCGCTGACAAGTGCACGCCAGTCGGCGCATCGGTCTCGCGTGGTGGTGCAACCAACTCGCCAGCAGCTGTCTATGCACTGACCAAGTACATCGACTTCATGAAGAAATATGCCCCACCAGAAGCCATGGGCATGACCTTCTCCGAAGCTGGTCCGGTACCTGGCCAGGGCCAGATCGCGCAGCAAATTTTCTGGTACACCGCGTTCACCGCATCGATGAGCAAGGCACCAGCTGTCAACAACAAGGACGGTTCGCCAAAATGGCGCATGGCTCCTGGCCCGCACGGTCCGTACTGGAAAGAAGGCATGCAGAATGGTTATCAGGACGTAGGTTCCTGGACCTTCTTCAAGTCGACACCGGACGACCGCAAAGCGGGCGCATGGCTGTACGCGCAGTTCATCAACGCCAAGACCACGTCGCTGAAAAAATCCATCACGGGTCTGACCTTCGTGCGTGACTCCGACATCCGTCATGAGTACTTCACGAAAAACGCCTCCAAGTACGGCGGCCTGATCGAGTTCTATCGCAGCCCTGCCCGTGTTGCATGGACCCCGACCGGTACCAACGTGCCTGACTATCCAAAGCTGGCGCAATTGTGGTGGAAGAATGTCGCCACCGCGATCACTGGCGAGAAGACCCCACAGGCAGCAATGGACACGCTCGCTACCGAGATGGACGACGTGATGGGCCGTCTGCAGCGCGCTGGCATGAAGAACTGCCCGCCTAAGCTGAACGACAAAGTCGATCCAGCCAAGTACCTGTCGGACAATGCAGCACCATGGAAGAAGCTGGCGAATGAAAAGCCACAAGGCGAGACCATCGCTTATGACAAGCTGCTGCAGGCATGGAAAGAAGGACGCGTAAAATAATTACGCGCTTCAGCATGGCGTTGGCTCACAAAGTCAACGCCATGCTGATTCTGTTTTGATGATGCGCGGCTTGATGCCGCGCATTTTTTATAGTTCATCGCTTTATTTGCGAGGCTCGTATGTCCGAACAATTTATTCTCGCGCTGGATCAGGGTACGACCAGCTCACGCGCCATTCTGTTTGATCGTGCGGGTCACATTCACGGCTCCGCTCAACAGGAATTTCGCCAGATATTTCCGAACCCGGGTTGGGTTGAACATGATGCAAACGAAATCTGGACATCGCAGTTGGCCGTCTCGCAGCAGGTCATGCGTGAGCATCATTTAACGGCGGCCGATATCGCCGCCATTGGCATTACCAATCAACGCGAGACCACCGTGCTGTGGGATCGCATCACCGGCGAGGCCGTTGCCAATGCCATCGTCTGGCAAGATCGCCGCACAGCAAATCTCTGCGACAGTTTGCGCGCCGATGGGTACGGCCCGCTGTTTCAGCAAAAGACCGGCCTGATTATTGATGGCTATTTTTCAGGTACGAAACTACGCTGGCTGCTCGACAACGTGCCCGGTGTACGTGAACGCGCCGAGCGTGGCGAGCTTGCTTTCGGCACGGTCGATTCATGGTTGATGTACAAGTTAGCTGGCGTGCATCTGACAGACACCAGCAATGCATCGCGCACGATGATGTTCAATATTCATACGCTGGAATGGGATGATGAACTACTCAATATTCTGAAAATTCCGCGCTCGATTTTGCCGCAGGTTGTTCCTAGTAGCGGCATTGCTGCCCAAACGAATGCTGAATTTTTTGGTTCGCCACTTCCCATTGCCGGCATCGCCGGCGACCAGCAAGCTGCAACCTATGGTCAGGCCTGCTTTCATAGCGGCATGGTGAAGAGTACTTACGGGACCGGCTGCTTCATCTTGATGAATACCGACAAGGCAGTTTCTTCACATAACAACTTACTCACTACCGTAGGTTGGACTACGGGTCATGCTACTCCACACAAGACGGATTACATGCTCGAAGGCGGTGTCTTCATGGGCGGCGCGACGATACAGTGGTTGCGTGATGGGCTCGGCATCATCAAGGATTCGTCCGAAGTCGAAACGCTGGCAAGTAGCGTTGTCGATAGCGATGGTGTGACTTTCGTTCCTGCTTTCTCTGGTCTTGGTGCGCCGCATTGGGATGCCTACGCGCGCGGTACGATGCTAGGCATTACGCGTGGCACCACTGCTGGTCATATTGCTCGTGCGGCGCTGGAAGGCATTGCTTTCCAGACTGCCGATGTGGTCACCGCTATGCAGAAGGACGCGACTATCCCGCTCAAGCAGTTGCGTGTTGATGGCGGTGCAGCTCGCAATAATATGTTGATGCAGTTTCAGGCGGACATACTTGGTGTGCCTGTCGTGCGGCCGCAAGTGACTGAGACTACGGCCTTGGGTGCTGCTTATCTTGCAGGGCTTGGTGTTGGGTTCTGGTCTACGCAAGATGAGATTGCGGCGCAGTGGCGTATGGAGCGTTGCTTCGAGCCGCAGATGCCAGAGGCGGTTCGTGATGCGAAGCTTGGTGTGTGGGCGCGGGCTATTGAGCGGGCTAGGAATTGGGCTTGATGCGTTTTATGTTTTGACGCTTTTTCTTTTTTTTCTTGGTGGTTTAAATTAAGACACTGGATCCCGGCTTTCGCCGGGATGACGGTGGAAAATTTTGAGGCCGCCTCACCAACTGCCGTCATCCCGGCGAAAGCCGGGATCCAGTGTCTTTCGTCGTGCTGTACTTCCGTTCAATCTAACTTTGAATGCTCAATTTTTAGGCAGTGATCCATCACCACGGTAATGTCAGCAGCACGAGCTTTCTGAGCAGCTTCTTCATTCACAATCCCTAACTGCATCCACAAACAACGCGCGCCGATTTCAATCGCAGCATCGGCAATCGGCACGATATCTTCAGCCTTGCGAAAGCAGTCAACGATATCAATCTGATTCACAGCAAACGCTGCATCCTGCAGACTCGCATAGCACTGCTCACCCAATATCAACTTGCCGGCATGACTGGGATTGACCGGCACGACACGATAGCCATGTGCCTGCAAATACGCCGCCACTTCATAGCTGTCCCTATGTATTTTCGGCGACAAGCCAACGACAGCGATAGTCTTGCTGCCTGCAAGCAGTTCAGCAATAGTGAGTTCTTGTGTCATCAAAATTCCATAAAAAAAGGCAGCCGAAGCTGCCTTTCAGTTTACTGCGTGTGTTTTACCGATGATTGCGGAACTTCGCAATTGCCGCCAATTGTGCGACGGCGACTGCCAGTTCTCCTTGCGCACGCGCATAGTCGATTTTTGAATCTTGATTGACCATTGCTTCTTCTGCCTGCTTCTTGGCTTCGGTTGCTTTAGCTTCATCCAGATCACGACCACGGATGGCTGTGTCAGCGAGTACTGTCACGGCATTCGGTTGCACTTCAAGCAGCCCGCCGGCGACGAAGACGAATTCATCTTCTGCCTGGCCTGCCACTTTGATGCGCACCGCACCCGGACGGATGCGCGTGATCAGCGGAGTGTGTTTTGGATAGATACCCAATTCGCCCGCTTCACCCGGCAACGCGATGAACTCGGCTTCGCCTGAGAAGATGTTTTCTTCGGCGGAGACCACGTCAACGTGAATTGTGTGTGCCATATGAGACCTTTAAAGGTGCTGCCGCTCCGGTGTTCCGGAACGGCAGCGTCAGACCTTGATTACGCCAGCTTCTTCGCTTTTTCGATTGCTTCGTCGATGGTGCCGACCATGTAGAACGCCTGCTCTGGCAGGTGATCCAACTCACCAGAGGCGATCATCTTGAAGCCCTTGATGGTGTCTTTCAACGAAACGTATTTACCTGGCGAACCGGTAAAGACTTCAGCAACGTGGAACGGCTGCGACAGGAAACGCTGCATCTTACGAGCACGCGCGACCAGCAGTTTGTCTTCCGGTGCCAGCTCGTCCATACCCAGAATGGCGATAATGTCGCGCAGTTCTTTGTAGCGCTGCAGCGTACCTTGCACAGCACGAGCGGTCTCGTAGTGCTCGGCGCCGACCACGTTCGGGTCCAGCTGACGTGAGGTCGAATCCAGTGGATCAACCGCAGGATAGATACCGAGCGCAGCGATGTCACGAGACAGCACGACGGTGGAGTCCAAGTGAGCAAAGGTGGTTGCTGGTGACGGGTCGGTCAAGTCATCCGCAGGAACGTAGACGGCCTGAATCGAGGTGATCGAACCGGTCTTGGTCGACGTAATACGCTCTTGCAGACGGCCCATTTCTTCAGCCAGCGTAGGTTGATAACCCACAGCGGAAGGCATACGACCCAGCAGAGCGGACACTTCGGTACCGGCCAGTGTGTAGCGATAGATATTGTCAACGAAGAACAGAACGTCACGGCCTTCGTCACGGAATGATTCCGCAATCGTCAAACCAGTCAGCGCAACACGCAGACGGTTGCCTGGTGGCTCGTTCATCTGACCGTAGACCATCGCAACTTTTGACTTGGTGAAGTCTTCAACGTTAACGACGCCAGCTTCCATCATCTCGTGATAGAAGTCGTTGCCTTCACGGGTACGCTCACCCACGCCTGCAAACACGGACAAGCCCGAGTGTGCTTTAGCGATGTTGTTGATCAGTTCCATCATGTTGACGGTCTTGCCGACACCGGCGCCGCCGAACAGGCCGACTTTACCGCCTTTAGCGAACGGGCAAACGAGGTCAATAACCTTGATGCCGGTTTCTAGCAGTTCTTGTGAAGGCGACAGCTCATCGTACGCTGGCGCTTTGCGGTGGATCGATGCATATTTTTCTGCATTGACCGGACCAACTTCATCAATCGGGTTGCCCAGCACGTCCATGATGCGACCCAGGGTAGCCATACCAACTGGCACCATGATTGGCTTACCGGTGTTCTGGATGATCATGCCGCGGCGCAGGCCGTCGGATGAACCCAGCGCAATGGTGCGGACGATGCCATCGCCCAGCTGTTGTTGCACTTCGAGGGTCAGCGCGGAGCCTTCCATTTTCAGAGCATCGTAAATCTTTGGCATGGCGTTACGTGGGAATTCCACGTCCACCACGGCGCCGATACACTGAACGATTTTGCCATCAGCCATTTTCGTTCCTTCAATTAGAAATTGTGATTGGTTTCAATTAAACCGCAGCCGCACCGGCCACGATCTCGGAGAGTTCTTTAGTAATCGCTGCCTGACGGGTCTTGTTGTAGATCAGTTTCAATTCACCGATCACGCTACCGGCGTTGTCCGATGCAGACTTCATTGCCACCATGCGCGCCGATTGCTCGGACGCCATGTTTTCGGCAACTGCCTGATAGACCAACGCTTCAACGTAGCGCATCAACAATTCATCAATAACGGTCTGCGCATCTGGCTCATAGATGTAATCCCATGAGTGTGAATGCGTAGGTTCCATCTGCTCAGCCGACAGGGGCAGTAACTGCTCCATCATCGGTTCCTGCTTCATCGTATTGACGAAGCGGGTGTAGCACAGATAAACCGCATCAAGCTTGCCTTCCTGATAGGCGTCGAGCATGACCTTGACCGGGCCGATGAGCTTTTCCAGATGCGGCGTATCGCCCAACTGCGTCGCGTGCGCCATCACTTTGGCGCCAACGCGGTTCAAAAAGCCCAAGCCCTTGTTGCCAATGGCAACGGCGGCGATTTTGTGACCCGATGCTTCGAGTGCACGCATCTTCGTCGTGACCTGACGCAGCACATTGGTGTTCAAACCACCGCAGAGGCCTTTGTCAGTCGTCACCACGATTACGCCTATGGTCTTGCTCTTGTCTTGCTTAACCAGGAAAGGATGCGAATATTCCGGATTGGCTTGCGACAGATGAGCGGCGATATTCCGAATCTTTTCACTGTACGGGCGAGCCGCACGCATCCGTTCCTGCGCTTTACGCATTTTGGATGCGGCGACCATTTCCATCGCCTTGGTGATCTTCTTCGTATTTTCTACGCTCTTGATCTTGCCGCGTATCTCTTTACCAGCAGCCATACGTCTTGCTCCTTATAGGCACGCTGTGATCAGAAGGTTTTCTTGAAGTCGGCAATCGCGGCGGCCATAGCTGCCTCGCCGTCTTTGTCGAGCTGCTTCGTGTCTTCGATCTGTTTCAGGAGCGCAGCGTGGCTGGTCTTCATGAAGTTATGCAGGCCGGCTTCGAAAGGCAGTACTTGCTTGACTTCGATATCGTCGAGGTAACCTTTGTTAACTGCAAACAAAGTGACAGCCATGATCGAGATCGGTTGTGGCGAGTATTGCGCTTGCTTCAGCAGTTCCGTCACACGTGCGCCGCGGTCGAGCTGCTTGCGGGTTGCTTCGTCGAGGTCGGAAGCAAACTGTGCAAATGCAGCCAGTTCACGATATTGCGCCAGGTCGGTACGAATACCACCGGACAGGTTTTTGATGACCTTGGTCTGAGCAGCACCACCAACGCGCGACACCGAAATACCGGCGTTAATCGCAGGACGTACACCAGCGTTGAACAGTGAGGTCTCCAGGAAGATCTGACCGTCCGTAATCGAAATCACGTTGGTTGGCACGAAGGCAGACACGTCGCCTGCCTGGGTTTCAATGATAGGCAATGCAGTCAGTGAACCGGTCTTGCCTTTGACGGCGCCGTTGGTGAAGTTCTCAACGTAGACTGGGTTCACGCGTGCTGCACGCTCGAGCAGACGGGAGTGGAGATAGAACACGTCGCCAGGGTAAGCTTCGCGACCTGGTGGGCGACGCAGTAGCAGCGACACTTGACGATACGCGACAGCTTGCTTTGACAAGTCATCATAAATGATCAGTGCATCTTCACCGCGGTCACGGAAGTATTCGCCCATGGCGCAACCTGAGTAAGCCGACACGTATTGCATCGCGGCTGATTCGGAAGCGGTAGCTGCGACGACAATGGTGTAATCCATCGCGCCGTGCTGTTCCAGTGCGCGCACCACGTTCTTGACCGATGAAGCTTTTTGGCCGATAGCAACGTAGATACAGGTTACGCCCTGACCTTTTTGATTGATGATGGTGTCGAGTGCGACAGCAGTCTTACCTGTTTGACGGTCACCAATGATCAGCTCGCGCTGACCACGGCCGATAGGCACCATGGAGTCAATCGACTTCAGGCCGGTCTGCATAGGCTGCGACACGGACTGACGGGCAATAACGCCCGGTGCGATTTTTTCGATTGGTGCAGTCAGCTTGGCATTGATTGGACCTTTGCCGTCGATAGGCTGGCCGAGCGCGTTAACGACGCGACCGCACAGCTCAGGACCGATAGGCACTTCCAGAATGCGGCCGGTACATTTAACCGTGTCGCCTTCGGAGATGTGCTCGTATTCACCGAGAATAACGGCGCCGACAGAGTCGCGCTCGAGGTTCAGTGCGAGACCAAAGGTGTTGCCCGGAAATTCCAGCATCTCGCCTTGCATTGCATCGGACAAACCGTGAATGCGGCAGATGCCGTCGGTCACGGAAATCACGGTGCCTTGATTGCGGACTTCGGCGGTGCCGCCGATACCCTGGATCCGGCTCTTGATCAGCTCGCTGATTTCAGACGGGTTGAGTTGCATGTTAGCTCCTGATTGGTTGGGATTGCTTGGCTGTTCGCCTGGGCAATCCCGCAATATCTAAATGTGTGTGTGCTGTCCGAGCTTACGACGCCAGGGCAATCTGCATCTGCTGAAGTTTGGCGCGCACTGAGGTATCCAGTACTTCGTCGCCAACCACTACGCGTACGCCACCGATCAACGATTGATCAACCGTTACAGTCGGATTCAGCTTGCGGCCGAATTTTTTCTGTAACGAATCAACCAGCTCGGCGACCTGCGCATCCGTCAGTGCAAAAGCGCTGACGATTTCCGCGTCGGCGCTGCCTTGCTGCGCATTCTTCAGTATCTGAAACTGCACACCAATTTCTGGCAGTGCCGACAGACGACCGTTTTCGATCAGCGCGCTGATGAAGTTTTTCGCTTCCGCATTCAGCGGCGACTTGAGCACCGACATGAATGTTTCAGATACTTGAGCATCAGTCACACGCGGGTTAGCGGCAAGTGCGGTCAATTCAGGCACAGCGGCAACTTGCGCCATTTCCGATACGAGATCGGACCAGGCTTGCAGGTTACCGCCTTGGGCGACGCGAAACAGCGCTTCAGCGTAAGGACGGGCGATGGTTGCGAGTTCAGCCATGGTTACAGCTCGGCTTTCAGCTGGTTCAACAGGTCCGCATGGGCGGCCGCGTTGATTTCCCGCTTCAGGATTTGCTCTGCACCTTTAACTGCAAGCGTCGCGACTTCAGCACGCAAAGCATCACGTGCTTTGCCTGACTGCGCCTCTGCATCAGCACGGGCAGCAGCAACGATACGGGCGGCTTCTTCAGTCGCTGTTTTCTTTGCGTCTTCCACGATGCCTTGCGCACGCTTTTCAGCATCCGCTACGCGTTTCACACCTTCGTCACGCGCACCAGCTAGTTCAGCTTGTACACGCTTTTCAGCCGCAGCCATCTCAGCTTTGCCGCGATCCGCGGCAGCCAAGCCTTCCGCGATCTTCTGTGCGCGCTCATCGAGCGCTTTCATCAGCGGAGGCCACACGAATTTCATCGTGAAACCAGCGAGGATGAAGAAGACCACGAACTGCGCAAACAATGTTGCATTTAAGTTCACGGTAATTTCCTTCTCAAATTGACAGTCGCCGGGGCAGTCCCCGGCACGATGAGAATGTTGGAATTAACCAGCGAACGGGTTTGCAAAAGCAAACATCATCGCGATACCAACACCGATCAGGAATGCAGCATCGATCAGACCAGCCAGCAGGAACATCTTGGTTTGCAGGGTGTTCATCAATTCAGGCTGGCGAGCCGATGCTTCGATGAATTTGCCGCCCATGATGCCAATACCGATACAAGCACCGATAGCGCCCAGACCGATGATCAAACCACATGCCAGTGCAACGAAAGCGACGTTAGTCATGAAAACTCCTTAGATAGTCAAAGTCAAAAAAATATAAAAAACCAAAACCTGCAAAAACTTTTAGAGCTTGTCTCGGTAGGTCCTTGGCAAGCGACAGCATCGAAGACAGTACGATTAGTACGACAAGATGCTGTTAACGCAGCTAGCGGCCTAACGGGATAGGCTCTTAGTGTCCTTCGTGAGCCTGGCCGATATACACCAGCGTCAGCATCATGAAAATGAAGGCCTGCAACAACACAATCAAAATATGGAATATCGCCCATACTGAACCGGCCACGACTTGCATACCGAAGCCCCACCACGTAGCGGTAGAACCGAGCAACGCGATCAGCAAGAACACCAACTCACCGGCGTACATATTGCCGAACAGTCGCATTGCCAGTGACACGGTCTTGGCAACGAATTCAATGATGTTCAAACCAAGGTTGAACAACCACAGCGCTGGGTGCGAACCGAACGGTGCACAAAACAGTTCATGGATGAAACCGCCTGCGCCCTTGATCTTGATGTTATAAAAAATCATCAGAGCAAAGACGCCGAGCGAGATACCGAGCGTGCCATTCAAATCGGCGGTCGGAACAATACGGAAGTGCGGCTCCACGCCGAACAGACGGAAAATCCCGGAGAATAAATCGACCGGCAAAAAGTCCATCGAGTTCATCAGGAAAACCCAGACAAAGACGGTCAGTGCCAGTGGTGCGATGAAGGTACGGTTGCCGTGAACAATGTTCTTGGCTTGATCGTCGACCATTTCTACGACCATTTCAACAAAGGCCTGCAGACGGCCCGGCACGCCGGCGGTCGCTTTGCGCGCCACGAGGAACATCACGAGGCTGCCTAATACGCCCATCATCACGGACCAAAACACGGTATCCATGTTGATGATTGAAAAATCGATGATTTTGCCCTGATGCTGGGACGATAAATGACCCAGATGGTGGACGATGTACTCGGACGCTGTCGGCGCGTGCGCCGCTCCTTCTGCTGCCATTTCAGCTGCCATGTCAGTGCCTAATAAGTAAGATGATGTAACTTTTAAGCGCGATGATGAAAGCGGCGATAAGCGCCAGCCAATTCAAGTCGCGATATAACCATACGACCGCGCCCAGGAGCGCAACCGTTAAAGCAATTTTTACAAACTCCCCGAACATGAACGTCATCGGGTTCGCGGTTCCTGTTCGCTCGCCGACCAGAAGGCGCAGTGCAAACAAACCGTTCGGTACTACGCAGCACAATCCACCAAGCAAGGCAGAAAAAAACGCAGGAAAGCCGCCTATCAGCCCTGCTATTACTGCAGCAACCAGCGTACTTGCCAGTTGGATCAGGACCAGGCGAAACATAATTGCGATTCTTTAAAGCCGGGGGCGCTTACGAATACCTTCTCGGGCGGACATCCCATACGGTATTTTGAAGTGGAGTGCCATGTTGGAGCCGCGTGATTATAAGGGTTTTCCATAACCTCAGTCAAATCTTTGCCCGGCAGAAAGCGTGATCAGAAAGGCAACTCCTGCATTCTGCTGGCCGCTCTCCTCGCTCATCCACTTTTCACTTGTTTCTTGCTTAATTGTTTACTTGCTTCATTACCTAGGCAGCCTCTGCCTTTAGGCGGGCAATAATGCCATCGAGTTGATCGAGGTTGGCGAAAGAAACGATCAGTTCGCCTTTATTGCGCGCACCCAGCTTGATACTGACTGGCGCGGCCAAAGCATCGGACAGCTCTTCTTCCAGCCGGGTGATGTCGCGCGACTTTTCTTTCTTGCCGCCTTTGCGTGAACCTGCATCCTGACCTGTCGTCGTTTTCACGACCAGTTTTTCTGCCTCCCGTACGGACAGTCGCTTGGCAATAATCTGATTTGCAAGCGTGATCTGCATAGCCGCATCGACGGCCAGCAACGCACGCGCGTGTCCCATGTCAATGTCGTTTGCCATCAGCATGGTCTGGACTGGCTTGGCCAGATTCAGCAAGCGCAGCAAATTCGACACTGCGCTGCGTGAACGGCCGACGGAAGCCGCTGCTTTTTCATGCGTGAAGTCGAAGTCATTAATCAGGCGCTGTATGCCCTGTGCTTCTTCCAGCGGATTCAAATCTTCGCGCTGCATATTCTCGATCAGCGCCATTGCAGCAGCAGCTTGGTCGTCGACTTCCTTAACCAGTACTGGCACTTCTTTCAGGCCCGCGAGTTGGGCTGCGCGGAAGCGTCGTTCGCCCGCGATGATTTCGTATTGCACGCCATTTTTTGCGCCACTGATTGGCCGCACCAGTATTGCCTGCAGCAAGCCCTGCCCGCGTATCGAGTCTGCAAGCTCATTCAAAGCACCTTCATCCATGCGCGTACGCGGCTGGTATTTACCGGCCTGCAGTGCGCCCACGGGCAGTATTGACGGTGCGCCTGCTACAACGGGCACATCGGCGGTGAAATCAGACGAGCCACCGAGCAGTGCTTCGAGTCCGCGTCCGAGACCGCCTTTGGATTTTTTCGTAACCATGATGATGTCGCTTTCTGTTTCAGATGTTCTGTTTGGTTTGCAGCTCAGTTTTTAGAGGCTTTGCACGCGGGCGACCAACTCTTTGCCAAAGGCGATATAGGCCTGTGCACCCTTCGCGGCAGGATCATAGATCACGCCTGGCACGCCATACGACGGTGCCTCTGCGAGACGCACATTGCGCGGGATGATGGTCTTGAAGACCTTGTCGCCGAAGTGCGCTTCAAGCTGTGCAGAGACCTGCTGCGAGAGCATCATGCGCGGGTCGAACATCACGCGCAGCAAGCCGATGACTTTCAGATCCGGATTGAGTTTGGCGTGCACGATCTTGATGGTGTTGACGAGGTCGGACAGGCCTTCGAGCGCATAGTATTCGCACTGCATAGGAATGATCACGCCATGTGCCGCGCAGAGGCCGTTCAAGGTCAGCATGGACAGCGCAGGCGGGCAATCGATGAGGATGAAATCATAGTCGCCAGCGATCTCGGCGAGTGCATCCTTGAGCCTCGTTTCACGCTGCTCCAGTTCGACCATCTCGACTTCGGCACCGGCCAGATCACGGTTCGCCGGCAGTACATCGAAGTGCCCGCTTTCCGATGTGAGACGCGCTTCCTTGACCTTACCCATGCCGAGCAGGACCTGGTAAATCGACGTCTCAAGAGTTGACTTGTTGATGCCGGCACCCATGGTTGCATTGCCTTGCGGGTCGAGGTCAACGAGCAGCACGCGCTGCTTCAGATTGGTCAGCCCCGCTGCCAGATTGACCGCCGTGGTGGTCTTGCCGACGCCACCTTTTTGATTGGCAATACAAAATATTTTAGCCATGGATTCTCTGTTGTCCTGGTGTTGTGGTTTTTGTTGTGCTGACTTTATTTTTGCTTATGTGCTGCGTTTAATGAAGACCAGATGACGCTGCGCGTCCATGCCCGGCACACTAATCGGCTCAAGCCTTTGCATCTGCCATCCGGCTGGCAAGCGCGCAATTTCATCTATTGGTGCCTGACCTTTTAGCGCGATCATTTGCCCGCCCTCTTCCAGCAGATGGCCGGACCAATTCACAAAGTCGGCCAGCTCGGCGAAAGCGCGTGAGGTAATCACATCAAATTTTTGTTTCACTTCCAGCTGTTCGACGCGACCCGTATGAACGCTCACGTTGGCCAGTCCCAGCTCGGCTTTTACCTGCGTGAGAAAGGCGGTTTTCTTGTGTACGGTGTCGATCATGTGTACCTGCATGAGCGGCGCCCAGATCGCCAGCACTACACCCGGCAGGCCTCCGCCAGAACCTACATCCAGCACGCGCTGTGCGCCTGTAAAAGCCGGCAGTGCGGCCATCGCATCAAGCAAGTGCTGGGTCACCATCTGGCGCGGATCGCGCACCGAGGTCAGGTTATAAACAGCATTCCATTTTAGCAACAATGCCAGATAGTCGAGCAGCTTGCCATGTTGTGCATCGCTCAGCTTCAGGCCGAGTTTGACGGCACCTTCATGTAAGACGTCCCCTAATGCAGCCCTATCAAATACGGCCGCCATTTATGCAGCGCTCGCACTGTCTGTATCCACCATCAATTCGCGCAAGCCACCTTTTTTCAGGTGCACCAGCAACAGCGAGATCGCCGCCGGCGTTACGCCTGCAATACGCGAAGCCTGCCCCAGCGTTTCCGGTCTATGCTTGTTGAGCTTCTGACGCACTTCCATCGACAGTGCCGCAACCGACAGATAATCGAAACTGGCTGGCAGCTTCAGATTTTCATAGTACTCATGGCGCTCGACTTCTTTGGCTTGTCGCTCGATATAACCGGCGTACTTGACCTGTATCTCGACCTGCTCGACCACTGCAGGGTCTAGTGCCGGACCATTGAATAGCTGGCCGTCCACACCTTGCAAGCTCATCAGATTTTGGTAGCGGACATCGGGCCGGCGCAACAAGTCAGCCAGCGTATATTCGCGTTCCATTGCATTGCCCAGCAAACGCTCGGACTCGGCAACAGCGATCATGCGCGGATTCACCCAAGTGGATTTCAGGCGTTCCATCTCAAGCGCAACGGCTTCGCGTTTCTGCTCGAAGGCCTGCCACTGCACGTCGTCAACACAACCCAAGCGCCGACCAATCTCGGTCAGGCGCATGTCGGCATTGTCTTCACGCAGGCTAAGGCGGTACTCTGCACGGCTGGTGAACATCCGGTAAGGTTCTTGCACGCCTTGCGTAATCAGGTCATCAACCAACACGCCAAGATAAGCCTCGTCACGGCGCGGCGTCCATGCATCGCGCTTTTGTGTTTGCAGTGCCGCATTCAGTCCGGCCAACATGCCTTGCGCGGCCGCTTCTTCGTAGCCGGTGGTGCCATTGATCTGGCCGGCAAAGAACAATCCCTTGATTAGCTGAGTTTCGAGCGAGGCTTTCAAACCGCGCGGGTCGAAGTAATCATATTCAATCGCATAGCCGGGACGCAGGATGTGCGCGTTTTCCAGCCCGCGCATGGAGCGCACCAACTCAAGCTGCACATCGAAAGGCAGACTGGTCGAAATGCCGTTCGGGTAGTACTCATTGGTCGTCAAGCCTTCCGGCTCGAGGAAAATCTGGTGCGAATCCTTGCCGGCAAAGCGGTGAATCTTGTCTTCAATCGACGGGCAATAGCGCGGGCCGACGCCCTCGATCACGCCGGTATACATGGGACTGCGATCCAGCGAACCGCGAATAATGTCGTGTGTACGGCTATTGGTATGCGTAACCCAGCATGGCAACTGTGCAGGATGCATGGCCACCGAGCCCATGAACGAGAACACCGGGATTGGATCGAGATCACCAGGCTGCTCGGTCATCACTGAAAAATCAATGCTGCGGCCATCAATACGTGGCGGCGTGCCGGTTTTCAGCCTGCCCTGCGGCAGCTTCAACTCTTTGAGCCGTGCCGACAAGGAGACTGCCGGTGGATCGCCGGCACGTCCGGCCGAATAATTATTCAGCCCCACATGGATCTTCCCGTCCAGAAAAGTACCGGCTGTCAGCACCACGGCCTTAGCCTTGAAGCGGATACCAACCTGCGTGACGGCACCGGTGACCCGGTCGCCCTCAACTATCAGGTCATCGACTGCCTGCTGGAATAGCCAGAGATTGGGTTGATTTTCTAGCCGCGAACGGATCGCTTGTTTATAGAGAAGGCGGTCTGCCTGGGCGCGGGTAGCGCGCACCGCAGGGCCCTTGGAGGAATTTAGGATGCGAAACTGAATGCCCGCCTCGTCAGTGGCAATAGCCATTGCGCCACCCATTGCATCAACTTCGCGCACCAGATGGCCTTTGCCTATCCCGCCAATCGACGGATTGCAAGACATCTGGCCAAGCGTTTCGATATTGTGGGTCAGTAGCAGGGTTTTTTGGCCCATGCGCGCAGATGCCAGCGCGGCCTCTGTACCAGCATGGCCGCCACCAACAACAATGACATCAAATTCAGCAGGAAAATACATAAATGAAGCTCGAGAACGGGAAGCAGAGGCTGGATTATAAAGTCTTTTGTTGCCGGACTGCGTATCTACGGCAGTTTCGTGAAGAATTGTTTCACGTGAAACCTAACGGCCCACCCTCCCCGACCAGCCCCATGTTTCACGTGAAACAATTTGAATGCGGCCAGCGAGTTGCTTGAATTACTTAATGAATGCGTCGAATGAAGTTTTGACGATTAACAAAACAGACACCAGCAGAAATATCTTGCGAATAAGTGCGCTGCCGCCGACGAGTGCAAGTCGGGTGCCGATGACGGCGCCAACAATATTACAGGCAGCCATCATCAAACCGAGCTGCCATAAAACATGGCCGGCGTAACCGAACCAAACTAACGCTGACAAATTACAGGCGACGTTGACGAATTTGGCTACCGCTGATGCGCGCAGAAAATCGAAGCCAAAAAACCGGACAAATAAGAAAATCAAAAAACTACCGGTACCAGGTCCAAAAAAACCATCATATAGACCAATACCTGAGCCTACCCCAAAAGCGAGCCATTTTTCGACCTTGCCGCGATGGCGCGGAACATGAAACGCGCCAAAATCCTTGCGATAGAAAACATACGCAGCAACGAGCAACAAAACGAAGGGTAAAAATTGACGGATCAAGTCAGACGGTAATAACGTCACAAGCCTCGCGCCAACGAAAGAAAAGAGTAAGGCCGCCAGCGCAGCCGGTAGCGCTACGCTCCAGGCTATCTGAGTATGCTTTGCGTAAGTGCGCGCAGCAAATGCAGTTCCCCAAATACCTGACAGCTTGTTCGTACCAAACAAGGTCGCCGGAGCGGACTGGGGGAAAATGCCGAACAAGGCCGGGATCTGTATCAAGCCACCACCACCAACAACGGCATCCATCATGCCGGCTATTAGAGCGGCAATAGCAAGAATCAGATAAGCGGCAGGAAAACCATCCATGTGTTTTTTATTAAATGAACCTCAGTAAGAACACATGTTAGTAACCGCTATCGTCAAATACTAACAAAATCAATAGCAACGAAATGATTAATCGCGCGACCGCTGCGCACGAATCGAAGCAGCAGCCTTTTCAGCAATCATGATAATTGGTGAATTAGGATTACCAGATGTAATGAGCGGCATAACCGACCCATCAACAACACGCAAACCACCGACACCTTTGACGCGCATCTGCTCATCTACCACCGCAGTATCATCATCAGACCGTCCCATTTTGCAGGTACCAACAGGATGAAAGATAGTTGTGCCGATATCACCTGCCGCATGAGCGAGTTCTTCCTCAGTTTGCAAATGCGGACCAGGCAAAAACTCTTCCGGACTATATTTTTGCAGCGCCGGTGCAGCCACAATACGTCGTGTCAAGGCAAGCGAATCAGCAGCAACCTTACGGTCATGCTCGGTGCTCAAATAATTGGGCGTAATTTTAGGCGGCGCCAGTGGATCAGCCGTACCGATTCTGACGTGGCCACGGGAAGTCGGACGCAAATTGCAAACGCTGGCTGTAAATGCCGGGAACGGATGCAAGGGTTCGCCAAACCTATTCAATGACAAAGGCTGCACATGATACTGAAGATTGGCAAACTTCTGCGATGGGTCCGAACGCGTAAACGCGCCAAGCTGTGACGGCGCCATCGACATCGGCCCGCTGCGGTTAAGCGCATATTCAGCACCGATGCGCAGCTTTCCAAAAAAGCTGTTGGCCATGGTGTTAAGCGTCTTCGCAGACTGCACTTTGAAAGCCATACGTAACTGCAAATGGTCTTGCAGGTTTTCACCAACACCGGCAGATTCACTGACAACTTTTACACCATGCTGCTGTAACAAACCAGCAGGTCCTATACCTGATAACTGTAATATCTGCGGCGAACCAATCGCGCCGGCGCAGAGCAAAGTTTCTTGTTTCGCCTCCGCAAACCATTCGGTACCGCCACCCGTAAATTCAACGCCACTACAGACAGCGCCACGTTCCGTACTTGTAATGCGCAAACGCTTCACATGACAACCGGTCATGATGTCTAAATTGCCGCGTCTTTTTTGCACGGACTTCAAAAATGCTTTAGCCGTATTCCAGCGCAATCCCTTTTTCTGGTTGACCTCAAAATAACCGCAACCTTCATTGTCACCAAGATTGAAATCGTCCGTCTTTGGAATGCCGCTCTGTGCTGCTGCGTCACGGAACGCATCGAGTATGTCCCAGCGCAACCGCTGCTTTTCAACACGCCACTCTCCGCCAGCGCCGTGGTGTGCACTGTTACCGCCATGATGATCTTCTGCCTGCATAAATAACGGCATCACCTGATCCCAGCGCCAACTGTCGTCACCAATAAGGCGCGCCCATTCGTCGTAATCGTGTGATTGTCCGCGCATATAAATCATACCGTTGATAGACGACGAACCACCGAGCACTTTACCGCGCGGATAAATCAGGCTGCGGCCGTTCAAGCCTGACTCTGCTTCCGTGCGAAACATCCAGTCAGTGCGAGGATTGTTGATGCAATACAGATAGCCGACCGGTATGTGTATCCACACATAATCATCTTTGCCACCCGCCTCGATCAACAAGACCGACACGCCGGCGTCTTGCGTCAACCGATTCGCTAATACACAACCTGCGCTACCGGCACCAATGATGATGTAATCGTACTTGCCTGCGGATTCCATGTGGCGAGCTCTCAGCTTTTCTAAGTTATATTTTTCTAAGTTATCTTTTTACTTCGCGACCGGCATCGTAAATTCTGCGCCCTTGCCAATCGACTCAGGCCAGCGCTGCATGATGGATTTATAACGCGTGTAAAAACGTATGCCCTCTTCGCCATAAATATGCGTGTCGCCAAACAACGAGCGCTTCCAGCCACCGAATGAATGCCAAGCCATAGGCACTGGAATTGGCACGTTAACGCCGACCATGCCGACTTCAATGCGGCGCGAGAATTCGCGTGCAGTGCCACCGTCGGACGTGAACAACGCAACGCCGTTGCCGAACTCGTGTGCATTGATTAATGCAATCGCTGCCGCCATATCCGGCACACGCACCACGCACAAGACCGGTCCGAAAATTTCTTCCTTATGAATCGTCATGTCAGGTGTTACATGATCAAACAAGGTGCCGCCCAAGAAGAAACCATTTTCATGGCCAGCGACAGAGATGCCACGACCATCAACAATCAGCTTCGCGCCGCTTGCAATGCCCTGCTCTATATACGACTCGATTTTCGCTTTGTGTGCGGCGGTGACTACCGGCCCCATTTCGGCATCGGGCTCCATACCGTTTTTAATTTTCAATGCCTTCACACGCGGCACCAAAGCATCAACGAGTTTGTCTGCGACGTTGCCAACAGCGACTGCAACAGAGATCGCCATGCAACGCTCGCCAGCGGAACCATAAGCAGCACCAATCAAGGCATCCACTGCCTGATCCAGATCCGCATCCGGCATCACGACCAAATGATTTTTCGCGCCGCCGAGTGCTTGCACACGCAATGGATACGCGCCCTTGCGACGGCTGCCTTCGGTGTAAATATATTCAGCGATCGGTGTCGAACCAACGAATGAAATCGCCTTGACGTCCGGATGATGCAGCAAGGTGTCCACCGCCAGCTTGTCACCCTGCACAACATTGAACACGCCATCCGGCAAGCCTGCATCGTGCAGCATCTCAGCCATCATCATAGACGGTGTTGGGTCACGTTCCGAAGGTTTGAGTACGAAAGTATTACCGCATGCGATGGCGACTGGCGCCATCCACAACGGCACCATCACGGGGAAATTAAAAGGTGTAATGCCAGCTGTCACACCCAAAGGCTGGCGCAACTGCCAGTTATCGATGCCGCCACCAATATTGTCGGTGAACTGCGTCTTCAACAACTGCGGAATGCCAGCGGCAAATTCAACAATCTCCAAACCACGAACCACTTCGCCCTTCGCATCGGAGAACACTTTGCCATGCTCGCGCGTAATGCACGCAGCCAGCGCGTCATGATTTTTCTCCAGCAGCTCTTTGAATTTGGACATGATGCGACCGCGCTTCAACGGCGCCGTATCTGCCCACGCCGGAGCTGCAGCACTCGCCGCAGCAACTGCTGCATTTACTTCAGCCGCACTACCAAGAGCGACTTCAGCCGATGCAGCACCGGTAGCCGGATTGAATACAGGCTGCGAACGGCCACTGGTGGAAGCCACAAGTTGGCCATTGATATAGTGGCCAATAGCTGGAAGTGAGCGGTCTGTCATAAGGATTCCTTAGAGGAGAATTACGGATTGCAACAGCTTAACCACTGAAGCATGCAAAATCTAATGAGTTATTATCAACATCTCCATAAGAAAACCTTATAAAGCCTGATCATGGACCTGACCCAATTACGAGCGTTCGTCACTGTCGCGCGCGAAGGCAACCTGACACGGGCTGCCCAACGCCTGCATCTGACACAGCCGGCAGTGAGCCTGCAGATCAAGTCGCTGCAAGCCAGTCTCAAAGTGCAGTTATTTACGCGCACCCCAAGCGGCATGGCACTGACGGATGATGGTGCAAAATTATTACCGCTGGCTGAACGCATCATTGCCTGCAGCAGCGAGTTCACCCAGGCGGCCCGTTCTCTGCATACGACACTGTCGGGCAAACTCAGCATTGGCACCATCCTCGATCCCGAGTTCACCCGTCTTGGTACTTTCTTGAAAAGGCTGGTCGAAAGCTATCCGCAAATCTCAACGCAACTCCAGCAGGGCATGTCCGGCTGGGTTCAACAACAAATCAAAAACAACGTGCTCGACGCCGGCTATTTTCTTGGTACAGCGGGTCGCGGCTTCCATAGCCTGACGCTTACTTCATTCAGTTACAACGTGGTTGCACCTCAAGGATGGAAGCAGCGCGTGCACGCAAAAAACTGGGATGCGCTGGCGAGCTTGCCATGGATATGGGCGCCACCAGAATCCGTGCACAACCGCTTGCTGACTAAAGCCTTTGCTGACTACAAAGTTGAACCCGTGAAGGTTGCACTCGTTGACCAGGAAGCATCCATGCTGGACCTGGTGAAGTCTGGCGTCGGTTTGTCGCTGGTGCGGGAATCCATCGCTTTGCGTGAAGCACATGCACACGGTCTGGTGATTGCCGACCGCGTCAGCGTCACGACCGAGCTCTGTTTTATCTGCCTGGCTAAACGCAAGCAGGAACCAGCAATAGCCAATGCCTTTGGGTTGATGAATACGCTTTGGAATAATGAGTAGTGATTTAACAAGTTATACGTAAAACTGGCTGTGGAAAACCCTTGGGATAACTACCGCTGCTTTCGTGGATAACTATCGAATAATTAACCAACGCGGTTTTTATACAAGTACTGTCCTTTTCAGCTACCGCGTTTATGCCGCCTTTATCTTTCTTGCAAGCGTTTGATAGCAATAGACAAAAGGCACTTATCCACAGAAAAGACCCTTCCTTATCTATTACTACTATTTATAAATACAAACTTATAAAACAAAACAAAAATATCTTTTGAAGACCTCAACACCATTCATCGGGCTTGTTTTATCTGCATGACAAAATACAAACAGGAGCGGGCGTTCGCGAATGCACAGATTCTGATGAAGACGCTTTTCAGTGACGAATAGCGTTAAAGACAAGGTTTCCAAATACAGGCTGTGGAAAACTCTTGGGATATCTGCCATCGCTTAAGTGGACAACTACATAAAAAAAGCGAGAGTCTTTTTTTATACAAGTACTGTCCTGATCAGCTACCGTCTTTATGCAGAATTTATCTTTCTCTCAAGCGCTTGAAAGAAAAAGAGAAAAAGGACTTATCCACAGAAAAGACCCTCCTTTATCTATTACTACTATCTATAAATACAAACCTATAAAACAAAGCAATGAAGAACTTTTTTCAAGACCTGAATACACTGTCGTTGTGGATAAAGCTTTGGATAAACGGTGGATAGATTGTGGAAAAATCAATGATAGCAAAACCAATCAAGCTGGGCATCATCAGCGCGCTGTATGAAGAACAACATGGACTGATCGATGCAATGCAAAACCGCCAACACAAAACTCGCGGCATGCGTGATTACGCCAGCGGCACGTTGTGGGGTGTCGATGCAGTCTGTGTCCTCTCACGTATCGGCAAAGTCGCTGCAGCGGCCACGGTAGCCACGCTTATTGAGCACTTTGGGGTCACCCACCTGTTATTCACTGGCGTCGCTGGTGGAGCCGGAGAAGGGGTTTGCGTTGGCGATATCGTTGTCGCTGAACAGCTCGTTCAACATGACATGGATAGTTCGCCCTTATTTCCGCGTTTTGAAATTCCACTGACAGGTGTTTCTTTGTTTGCTGCTGACAAATTGCTAAGCAATTATCTGCTGCAGTCAGCGACAGGTTTTTTGGAAGATGACTTCGCACACATCATTCGTGCGGAAGATTGCGCAAGTTTCAAGCTGCATGCGCCGGCAGTGCATCATGGCTTGATTGCAAGTGGAGACCAGTTCATCGCACATAGCGACAAAATGAATTTAATTTTGCGAGACTTGCCTGCAACGCTAGCTGTTGAAATGGAAGGCGCGGCAGTCGCACAGGTATGTTTTGAATTCGATGTGCCGTTTGCAGTGGTGCGCACGATATCCGACTCGGCCAATGAATCATCGCCAGTGGATTTTGGAAGATTTATTGAAACAGTTGCAGCGCACTATGCTTTTCACATCGTGCGCCGCACTTGCTTGAGCTTGAACCGCTGTTAAGTAATCGAATCAATCTTTATCGATAGGTGGCAAAGTACCCAGGGCCGTCGAATTATCTAACTGCTCGCGTAACCAGCGATGACCAGGGCTGCGCGCATCACGTTCATGCCACAGCATATCGATGTGTACGTCCGGCATTGCGAATGGTAAGTCTTTTGCAATCAGTGCATCCGTCATACCGGTGGCTTCGATTAAATGTCGCGGTAAAACCATCAACAAATCCGAAGCGGTAACGACTTTGCCAGCAGTGAAAAACTGGTTCACGGTCAAAAGGATTCGCCGTTCGCGATTCACGCTTAACAGCGCATCATCAACAAGCCCGCGTGCGCGACCAGAAAAACTGACCAGCAAATGATCGGCGTTGCAGTACGTATCCAGTGTCAGCTCTTTTTTTGCCAGCGGATGATCTTTACGCATCACGCACACATATTCGCCGCGATACAAACGTTCATGACGTATAGGCGTATCCGTTGCGCCCTGAAGCTGCGCGACTACGCCGGGGAAAAAACCAATCGCCAGATCAATGTCGCCACGCAGCAGCATGGGACGAGGTTCACGCGTAGTCAGCGGCACCATACGAATATCAATACCTGGCGCATCACTTTCAATCAGTCGCACCAGTCGCGGCAGCAATAACGCGGCGGTGGCATCAGCCATTGCCATTCTGAAGGTCGCATGTGCCTTGGCCAGTTCGAACGAACGCGGCGCGACGGCTTCTTCCAGCTCAGACAAAGCGCGACGAACAGCTGGCCATAAAGACTCGGCACGGGTCGTCGGTTTGACGCCGTGCGCTGTGCGGATAAGCAGCTCGTCACCGAGCGCTTCTCGCAAACGTTTAACGGCGTTCGATACCGCCGGTTGCGTCATGGCCAGACGGCCAGCCGCGCGGGTGAGGTTTTGTTCGGTCATGACTGCATCGAACACTCGTAATAGATTCAAATCCAGCGTCAGAAAGCTCATGGCTTTAAAAGAGTTGGCTTAAAACAGTAATGGTATACCTCAAAGCTATAGCTGGTATGGAAAAACGAAATTATATTTATATCTAGGGTGAATTTATACTGCATAGCAACAAATCTGAATTAATTACATGGAGTCCGTATGCAAAGCCTTTTTCCTAACCTGCAAAGTTTTTTCGTTTCAGCCTCTGACTCGGTGCGCCCTGTCCTGACCGGCATGACAAATCCGTTCGCCACAATATTCAAAACAAGCACCGCAACGGACCGCAAAGTGAAAAACACCATGGCGCTGAACCGTATGGCACGCGACCTCGAATCCAGCCAGCCTAGCCTGGCAGCAGAACTACGCTACTTCGCTTCACGCTAAGCGTTAAAATCGACAAAACGCGTGCGCCATCACCGATGGCGCGCTCGCTGGTGTCCAAAGTAGAACCCGATCAGCAAGACGAAAATACCGGCGATTGCCAGTAAATGACGCGTGCTCGCAAAAGTCAGCAAGGCACCGCCGGCAGCGACCCCCGCTGACTGCCCGAGAAAGAAACAGGATGCAAACGCCGCGACCGCCGCGCCGCGTCGCTCGGGCGCCATTTGCGTAGCATTGATCTGCAGCGTGTTGTGCAGCATATAAAACCCAAGCCCGTAGCAAAAACACGCCGGCACAGCCCAGCCCCAGGTTGGCGCGTATGCAATCATCAACAGAGAAATTGCCATCAAGAGCGCGCCATAGCGCGACAGGCCGGTTTCGCCTAACAAAGCAACCAGCTGGCGCGAGCGCGCGGCGAACAGTAGTCCGCCCATGCCAAACAACATCACTAGGGTGCCTGCGAAAGACAAGGATATATCGTAGGTCGCGTGCAAATGCGAAGCAACAAAAGCCATCGCGCCAAAAACGGTAGCGCCCTCAAGCATGACCGTCACCAGTACCACGCGCGCCCAGCGCAGCGCCACAATCTGTCCAAACTCGGCAAACAAACGCGTCAACATCCCGCCCTCGGCTTTATGCAGCACGCGTGCTCGTGCAGGTAAAAGTCGATTAAGTCGAACCAGATAAAAACCGATGGAAACGAAGCAAAACGAAATCAGGAAAAACGGCGCGCGCCAGCTTAAATAGTCAGCACAAAAACCGCCGACGAGTGCGCCAGAAGACAGGCCAAGAATCTGGCCAATCAAAAACCGCGCCAAGACCGGCTGTCTTCCTTCATAGGGCACAACATCGCCAATCCAAGCCATCGACAACGGAATAATTGCTGCGGCAGTAGCGCCGGCAAGAACGCGTGCTATTAGCAGCGAAGGAAAGTCGGGAGCGAGACCACAGAGCAGCGCTGTCAAAGAACACGCAAGGCAAGCCCATGAGATCACCAGATATTTACCGTAGCGGTCACCAAGCGGGCCAAAGATCAATTGCGACAAACCATACGCAATACCGAAGACCGTAATAACGAGCGATGCGCCGCCGAGCGAAATATTGAATTCGGAAGAGAGGCGCAGTAACAACGAATCCATTGCACGCATAGACATGCCGCTGCCAAAGGCGGCGACTGATAGCGCGACCAGCGCAGAACGGGGAATGGAATCGTTGGTGTCTACAGCGGCGGAAAATGTCATCGGATTTTCTTGTAAATTATCCGCCGTAGTGTAGCGCGTATCAGCACAGGATTTTACAAATGGCGTTGGCTTTGAAAGAAGCGCGGCTCGCCTGTAACGGGGTCTTCAAAACTTAGAGAGCGCGCCAGCAATTTAAGAGGCGCTGAAAAATCATCACCCTTGCAAGCTAGCGCGTGCGGATAAAAACCGTCATTAAGAATGGGCAGCCCCAGGGAATTCATATGAACACGCAGCTGATGCATTTTCCCCGTCACGGGTTGCAACTGATACAGCGCCTCTTCATTCATCTTTTTTAACAGTGAAATTGTGGTCTCCGCATTTGGCTCGCCCTCTTCTTCTTTCATGCGAAAAAAACGATCGTCCTGCACGATGCGACTGCGCAGCGACATTGGAAAAACCAAAGCATCATTCACGCCCGCAAGTGCTTCATAAACCTTACGAATGGCGCGCTCGCGAAACAAGGTCTGCCACAAATTACGTGTTGTTGGATCAATTGAAAACAGCATCAAGCCAGCAGTTTCTCTGTCGAGACGGTGTATAGGCACCAGAGTTTCAATACCGGTGCTGCGCTTCAGTCGCACCAGCAAAGACTCATGCAGAAATCGGCCGCCCGGCGTCACCGGTAAAAAATGCGGTTTGTCGACGACGAGTATTTGTTCGTTGTGAAACAGGATTTCTTCGTCAAACGGAATCGGCGTTTCATCGACCAGCTCGCGATAATAAAAAACGCAAGCGCCCTCCCGATACTGACTATCCATCGTTAACATCAAACCGCGTTCGTCGCGCACTTCTCCACTTGCAGCACGCACATCCCATACGCTCTTTGCAATCGCTGGAAATCGATGCGCAAAGTATGCGCCCAGCGTCGGCCAGCTACCGGGAGGCAGCCATACAAAACTCGGCGATACGCCATCGCGGACAGGTAATGGGGGAACAGGCTTCATGAAGGGACGGAGAAAAGAATTATTGCGATGATACTCCGCCAATTATGCGGCTTGGCTACGCCCTCGCGTCACCAATAAAAAAGCGCGGTCAGGATACCCTGCCGCGCTATATTTTTTTGCGTCTCCGCCAACTCGCGACTTACGCCGCCAGTCGCTTCTCCAGCATTGCTTTGGTCTGCTCCAGCTCGACCGGCAAGTGATGCCTTAGTTTGTCGAACAACTCATCATGCAGCTTCAATTCAGCCTGCCATGCTGCTTTGTCGATAGACGTAATCTGCTCATACTGCTCGTGCGTGAAAGTAATGCCGTCCCACTGCAGATCTTCAAATGCTGGCGTGACGCCAAAAATATTATCCACACCGCCGGCTTTACTATCAAGCCTATCCAGCATCCATTTCAGTACACGCATGTTGTCTCCAAAGCCGGGCCAGATGAATTTGCCATTGGTATCAGTGCGGAACCAGTTCACGCAAAAGATTTTTGGGATCTGCGCGCCACTATCGGTAATCCGTTTCCCCATTTGCAGCCAATGCTGGAAATAGTCGCTCATGTTGTAGCCCATGAACGGCAACATCGCGAACGGATCGCGTCGTACGATGCCCTGCTGGCCAGCGGCAGCGGCAGTAGTTTCTGAACCCATGGTCGCAGCCATGTAAACGCCTTCAACCCAGTTGCGTGCTTCAGTCACCAGTGGCACCGTGCTGGAGCGACGACCACCAAAAATGAATGCCGAAATTGGCACACCGGCAGGATCGTCCCACGCCGGATCGAGCACAGGATTTTGCGTGGCCGATACCGTGAAACGCGCATTCGGATGCGCAACCTTGCGGCCCGATTCTTTTGCGCTCTCCGGCGTCCAGTCCTTGCCTTGCCAGTCGATCAAATGCGCCGGCGCTTCTTTGCTCATGCCTTCCCACCAGACGTCGCCGTCATCGGTAAGGCCGACGTTGGTGAAAATGGTGTTGCTTTGCAGCGAGCTCATGCAATTGGCATTGGTCGAGGAATTGGTGCCTGGCGCGACGCCAAAATAACCAGCTTCCGGATTGATCGCATACAAGCGTCCGTCAGCGCCCGGCTTGATCCATGCAATATCGTCACCGATGGTCGTGACCTTCCAGCCCTTGAAAGCGGCTGGTGGAATCAGCATCGCAAAATTGGTCTTGCCGCAGGCTGAAGGAAATGCTGCCGCGACATAATGTTTTTGTCCGGTCGGCGATTCAACGCCAAGGATCAGCATGTGTTCAGCCAGCCAGCCCTGATCGCGGCCCATGGTCGACGCGATGCGCAGCGCAAAACATTTTTTTCCGAGCAGCGCATTGCCGCCGTAACCGGAGCCATACGACCAGATCTCGCGTGTCTCCGGATAGTGAACAATGTACTTGGTTGCATTACATGGCCAGGCCACATCCTTCTGGCCGGCAGCCAGCGGTGCGCCAACGCTGTGCACGCAAGGCACGAAGTCACCGTCTTCACCCAGCACGTCATAGACCGCTTTGCCCATGCGCGTCATGATGCGCATATTCACGGCCACATACGGCGAGTCGGAAAGTTCGACGCCTATATGCGCAATCGGCGAGCCCAGCGGGCCCATGGAAAATGGCACAACGTAAAGTGTGCGGCCCTGCATGCAACCGGTGAACAATCCGCTGAGCGTCGAACGCATTTGTTCGGGTGCCATCCAGTTATTTGTCGGGCCTGCGTCTTCTTCGCGCTGCGAACAAATATAAGTGCGGTCTTCCACGCGCGCCACATCCGATGGATCGGAGTTGGCCAGATAACTGTTCGGGCGCTTGGCCGGATTGAGTTTTTTCATCGTACCGGCGGCGACCATCTCGCCGCACAGACGATCATATTCTTCTTGCGAGCCGTCGCACCAGACGATGCGTGCTGGCTGCGTCAATGCAGCGATTTCTGCGACCCAGTTGATGAGCTTCTGGTGTTTAACAAATGACGGCGGATTGATTGCCGCAACGCCAGCCATAAGGGGCTGATTCATACTACCTCCATGCCAAAAAATATTGCCGGCCCGGTCGGCAGGATCGTCGTCAGCTTGTGGCACGCCCCCCTATGGGGCGTTACGGCGGTCTTGTCGAAAGCGGTGGGATTCCCGCAGCGTCCAATGTATGGTGATCGGACGTTTGGCTTGGCTTGCTAAATAAATAAAATGTGTGGGAAAACGGAGTTCGATTGTACCCCTGCCGAACACCGCACTAAACTGTCTGTCCGCAAAAAAGTAGGAAATAGTAGTCGATTAAAATAGTTGACTACTAAGGAAGCCGTTTATCTGCGTTTTTTTCTTACGTAAACGCCTGTAACGTTTAGAAAAACACAAATTCTGGCCACGCCGATTGCCACGCCGATTGCCAATATATTAATTACCAATACAAAAGCGAAGCCCGCAACATGAAGATAGCAATACTGGATGATTACCAAGACTGCGTGCGCCAGTTGGATTGCTACCGGTTGCTAGACGGCCTAGACGTCAAAATCTTCCATAACAATGCAAAAGGCCTCGGCCAGCTGGCAATCCGTCTGGCGCCGTTCGATGCACTGGTTCTGATTCGTGATCGTACCAAGCTGACGCGCGCATTGATGATGCGTCTGCCTAACCTGAAACTGATTTGCCAGACTGGCCGCATTGGCCCGCATATTGACATGGCCACTGCCAGCGAGCGCGGCATTCGCGTTGTCGAAGGCGCCGGTGATCCAGTCGCCGCCGCCGAATTGACCTGGGGTTTGATACTGTCAGCGAGTCGCAAAATTCCGCAGTATGCAGACTTGCTGAAACAAGGCCTGTGGCAGACGGCCTCCATTAATCCTGCCTTCAATATGCTGGGTCGCGTAGTGCATGGCCGCACGCTCGGTATCTGGGGATATGGCCGCATAGGCCAGCTCGTCGCACGCTATGCAACAGCGTTTGGCATGACAGTGCAAGTCTGGGGCAGCGAAGCGTCAAGGACGCGTGCGCAATATGATGGCCTGCAAGTAGCCGCAACCAAAGAAAGCTTTTTCGCCGACGCCGATGTGCTGTCCTTGCACCTGCGGCTTACAGAACAGACTACGCACTTGGTAAAAGCAGACGATCTGGCGCGCATGAAGCCCGATGCACTATTAGTCAACACCAGCCGCGCCGAACTGATAGCGCCCGGCGTATTGGAGCAGGCATTGCGCAATGGTCGTCCCGGCAATGCTGCAATCGATGTCTTTGAATCCGAACCCGTGCTGCCGACAGCACCTTTTTTGCAACTGGAAAACTTGTTCGCGACGCCGCATATCGGCTTCGTAGAAAAAGACAGTTATGAACAGTATTTCCGTCCCGCCTTTGAAGCCATTGCCGAGTTCGCCAAACATCATGCATCTTGAAAGCATCAACATCGGGCGCGTAGCACCCTTGTTCATTAATGCGGCCAGTAATACGGCCAGCAATGCGCAAACGGTCATGACAGGCATACATAAAGAAGTCGTCAGCGGCAGTGTGCAAGTCAACCGGCTTGGCATTGCCGGCGACGAGCAAGCCGATCTGAGTGTGCACGGTGGACTCGACAAAGCCGTCTATGCGTATCCGAAAGAGCACTATGCGTTCTGGATGCAGCAGCGCGAACGCGTGCTGAAAAAAATTCTGCCGCTGCCGCCGGGTTCAATGGGTGAAAACCTGACTACCATCGGCCTGCTGGAAAATGCCTTGTGGGTAGGTGACCGTTTGCAAATTGGTGACGTACTGCTTGAAGTCACAGAGCCGCGCGCGCCCTGCTACAAATTTGGCGCGCGCATGGGTTATGCGCAGGCAGTCAAGCACATGCTGCAAGCCGGTTGCAGCGGCGTTTATTTGAAAGTCGTACAGACAGGCAGCCTGCAGGCTGGCATGGCTATTAGTCTATTACCGGGGCCGCGCGAAGTATCAATTGCGAAGATTAACGATCAGCGTCTGAAGGGACGTCAGCGCGATCTTTTCTCTTGATGATGACGGTGCTGGTGTCAGCAGTTTGATTGCTCCACAACCGATGCCAGCCGGGCGGCCACGGCAAGGCCGGGCCGTTATACGCAGGCACATTGCGGCGCAATGGAATTACCGGTAAATGCTGCGGGCGCGGTCCGTCACGCTGATCCCAGCCTAAGGAAAACGTATAGTCGGGTAATAGCGCATCGCAGACCGTAGCAAACCATTTGGTGTGATCTTCATCGCGTCCCAAAGCTTGTGCCAGACCCTGCGGGTCGAACTTTGCCAACGCCGACAACAAATCATGCGTGCTCGCGCCGGGCGCATCGCCCCAACCCAGTACCGGATTCAAATTGTATTCAGCGCCGGAACCGTACCAGCCTTCGCGCCAGCTGCGCTGCATCCAGTGGCGCGGACCGGTGAACAAATGCCAGCGCCAATGCAGCCCCGATGGTTTCGGCCAGCTGTACAGATACAAACGTTCATAACCGGCTTTGTGCAACTCGCGCATCATCGCCATGATTCGTCCGTGGGGCATGCGGTCCGGAGAAGTACGACGAAAACGAATCGGTTCTCCATCGGCATGCTGCACCTGATCGCAAGACAAATTCAAATCCAGCGTGCGGCCTTCACCACCAAAACGCGCCGACACCCAGCCTGTCATCAGGTTGACGGAAGTGACCACGCCATAGCCGCGATAGCGATGAAAGATAACAGTGCCGGGTGCAACAGGTTTCATGACAAATGCAATAAAAGCGTGATGAAAAAAAGGAAAAAATGAAACAGACAAGCATTAGTGTAGCGGCTAAATACAAACCTGTGCCGGTCAGCGAAATGAAAATATTTTTATCAGCCGCCCTTGCGCAAGCAACGGCAATTCGATGCAACGAAGTTTTTTAATAAATCAATAAACCGCATACGATCATGACAACATAGCATTGGATTTTGTGCGGTCTTCTTTTTACCATGGACGTCCATCTTGTCTCGGATGGCGGGCATGCAGGCCGTTCTTGCTTGCATGCTCTGCAATTTCGGAGTGGCCGCCTTACGGGCAGCCACTCTTTTTTTTGCATGCGGCTACGGTTCTTGTCCGCGCTTAGATCATTTGCAGTTCAAGCTATGATAGGCACTTATTTAATCATGATAGCGATCCATGAGCTTGCGCATCATCGCCACCGGCGGCACTTTCGACAAACATTACGATCCAATTAACGGTAGCCTGGTTTTTGGCGACAGCGCCGTGCCGGAAGCATTGTTGCGCGCGCGCGTGACTTCAGAGGTGGTGTTCGAGCCGCTACTTGCGCTTGATTCACTCGACATGCAAGACGCGCAGCGCGAACAGATACTGCAAGCCTGCCAGCGTTCGCCGCAACAGCACATTGTCATCGTGCATGGCACCGACACCATCCGCGAATCTGCCGAAGTGCTCGGGCGCGCGCAGCTGCATGCCACCATTGTGCTGACCGGCGCCATGGTGCCCTATGACATAGTCAATTCCGACGCACTGTTCAATCTTGGGTACGCAATGGCTGCCGCACAGCTCGCGCCGCATGGCGTCTACATCGCCATGAACGGCGCACTGTGGCCGTGGGATCAAGTGATTAAAAATCGCGCAGCCGGCGTGTTCGAGCAACGCGCCTGAACTCGGGGATCAGGACAGTTTTTTCAGCAGCCTGAACAAAGGCGCAATCGTCAGCACCAGTACTGCCATGCGCGCGACATGAAACGTCGTCACCACCGGCACGCCAAGATGCAGGTTCTTGGCCGTCAGGCTCATCTCGGCAATACCGCCGGGCGAGGTCGCCAGAATCGCAGTGGCCGGGTGCATGCCGCTAACCCACGACAGCCCCAGACCAAAACCAGCCGCCAGCAATAACGCAAGCAACGCGCAGACAGCAACGCTGGCCATGAAGCGCGGCGCGCGCTGTAAAAATTGCGGCGTAAAACGCGTGCCCAAAGAAATGCCAATGAAAAGCTGGCCAAGATGAATCGCCCATTCCGGCAAAGCTGACAGCGTAATGCCCGAAGCCGTCAACGCAATCGCCGTCAACAGCGGACCAATCACCCAGGCGTTCGGCCACTTCAAATAAGTCAGGCACAGTGCCAGGGCTGAAGTCGCAAACACCAGCAAGGCCAAGCCGCCGTAATCCACTGTACGTGCAGCCGGCACATACGGGTCTATACCGTGCACGTTCAAATATTTAAGCGCAAACGGAATCACCGCCACCACCATCATGATGCGCAAACTATGCGCAGCGGCGACCTGCTCGACGGCGGCGCCATAACGCTCACCTTGCGTAGCCATCTCCGATGCACCGCCAACAGCCATCGCAAAAAAAGCAGTGCTGCGATCCGTGCCAGAGAGCTTGTGCAGCAGCCAGCCACACACCACGCCGAGCAGCATCGCAAACACCACTGCGGCAGCGATATAGCCAAGACTGGAAAGCAGCAACGCAATCACCGCCGGCGTGAAATACAAACCGAGCGCCGTGCCAATTGCCCACTGCCCTGCCGCACGCGCCGCCATCGGGCATGCCAGTCGCGCACGCAACAGGCATGCGCCAGCCGTGGCAAACAGCGGACCTATCATCCACGGCAATGGCGTATCCAGACGCACACACACGGCTGCCGCCAGCAGCGCGAGCGCGACAGCAAATAGGAAAGGACGCAAGGACAACAATCTGGTTCGCAACATGGCCGGCATTGTAGCAAGCCACACGTGAATGAATCTGAGATTGAAACGCGAGCTCGGCAGTGCGGTCTAAATTTGAGTTTGCGCTTGTGCAGCCTGCTAACAATAAAAGGAAACCACGATGACATCATCCTGTCGTATGCAACTCGCACGCACCTATCTGGCACTACCTCTTGCATTGATGTTGACCGCCTGCGGTGGCGACAACGGCAGCAGCCACGCACCCAGCGCGAGCCAATTGCAAGCACATGAAAGCAACGCGGCAGCACTCACCGGCGATGTGGCAACCGATGGACTTAACTGGTTCAATTTTCGCAGGCAGCAAGCAGGGCTACCGGCATTAAGGCGTAACAGCACGCTAGACCGTGCCGCCCGTGCTCACGCCAGCTATCAGCAAGCCAACAACGTTGTCACCCATGATGAAATTGCAGGCCAAGCTGGTTACACCGGCGCAGATAGCCAGCAGCGGCTGCGTGCTGCCGGATTTCAATTCAATCCTTCCGGTTATTCTGACGGCGAAGTCATCGCCGCTACCTCCGACCGCGACGGTTTCTCGGCCGCAGAAGGACTCATGGCGGCGATCTACCATCGCTTCGTTATCTTGCAGCCCGTGTTTGACGAAGCCGGTGCCGGCACCGCCACTCGCGACGGCGGCTATACCTGGCTGAATTTGAATTTCGTTTTCAATCAGCCCAGCAGTACGCAAACTGGACGACTAATTCATTGGCCTGCGTCGCAACAGAAAAACGTCAGTGTGAATTTCTTCAGTGACCAGGAAACGCCCGATCCGGTTGCGCAGCGCGATGAAGTTGGCTTTCCCGTCAGCGTGCATGCTGATATCAATGCGTTCGTATCAGTCGACAGTTTTACGATACGGCTTGCCGGTGCTGTGCCGCTGCCTTCACGTTTGCTGGTCACTGCCAGTGACCCGGATACACCACACTCTGCGGCGGCGATTATTCCATTGATGCCGCTGTCGCCGGCGACTAGTTATGAGGTTGAATTTGTTGGAGCGGTTGATGGTGCTGCGGTTAATCGGCGGTGGACGTTTACTACGCGTTGAAGAATGGCTTTTCGTGCGCAATTAAAGACACTGGATTCCGGCGTATGCCGGAATGACGGTAGTAGTGGGGACGTCGCCTAAATTACTACCGTCATCACTGGTAGGTGATGACTGCTGCGTGGGCGGACTGCATGCAGTCCGAATTCCCCACTACGCTCCCAGCGCAGGCTGGGATCCAGCGTCTTTCACAAATCTGGTTTAAAAAACTTAAACGGTAAGCCGCAAATAAAGTTCAGGCAACCGCTGCGGCAACTGCTCCAGCTGGTCAATCACCAAATAGCCATGCGACCCGAAGATGCGGCGAATGTAGTCATCCGCCTTCGCATCAACCGACACGCAAAAAACCGGCACGTCAGCAGCAGTCGAACGTTCGACCGCGCGCGCAGCATCATGCAGCAACACTTCGGGATGGAACACATCAATATCATGCGGCTCGCCGTCGGTGACTACGAGTATCAAGCGTTGCTCGGTACGGCAGCCGCGCATGCAATGACTCGCATGCCGTATCGCCGCCCCCATCCGCGTCGACAGCGCGCCCTGCATGCGGCCCAGCCTTCCCAAGGCCGCATCATCAAAGGGCTGGTTGAATTCCTTGAAGCGCAGGTAGTTCACTTCATGCCGGCCATTCGAACAAAAACCATGAATCGCAAACTGGTCGCCGGTCTGCTCGATAGCGGCACCGAGCAATACACTCGCTTCACGTATCAGTGCCAGCACCGAAGAATCAGCGAGCGCCGCATTGGTAGACTCAGACAAATCCAGCAATACCAGAATCGACAAGTCGCGTTTTTGCAGACGCTGCCGTCTGTGCACGCGCAACTCCGGCATCGCGCCGGAGCGCAGCGCAGTCTGCGCATTAATTAATGCATCAAGCTCGAAATCATCGCCATCCGGCTCGCGTCGCAAGCGCACAAGCCGTCCGATTTTGCGTGCCTGCATCAGCTGCGCAAGCTTTGCAGACAAGGCCTTGTAGTGAGTCAGCCGTGCGCGCAAAGGAGCGGCATCGCCCTCTGAAACTACCTGTTCAATAATGCTGCACCAGTGTGGCCGGTAGTGGCCGGTGCGCATATCCCATTCCGGATACGTCAGCGGCTTGTCGTTGCTGCCCGTTGCTTCATCCTGATTCGCGCTGGCCACAGCTCGCGGCCGGAAGCGTTGATCTTCTTCGGATTTCTCATCATGCTTCGGAGCAGACTGCGAGAATTCTTCCGTGCTTGATTGCGCCTGTTCCTGCAGCCGGGTTTCTTCTTTGGGTGCGTCGCTATCCCATAAAAACAAATTGTCGTCGCGATACAGCGGCTCGACCACATACGCTTTTGCATTGAACTGCACGCGAGACTGACCAATGTCGTTACCCAGCAGCGAACCGATCTCACGCAGCTTATCCATATCGCCGCCTTCCTGCTGAAATTCGGCAAACAGGCGACGAGCTTTCATCACCCATGGGTTGTCATCTTCGCGCGTCGGATCCAGCAACGCATGCGCTAGTCGTAACAGCAAGGATTCGACGCCTATGCCTTCGCTATGCCGAGCATCAAAGAAACTTAACCATAGTCCGCGCAGACCCGGCATCGCTTGGATTGCCAGCAATTCAACGCGCGCATCTTCGAGCAAACCAATAATGGCCAGCTGGACTGGCTTCAGTTTCTTGCGCTCGAAAGTCGTTAACGAATAGGCCTGATGCGCAGCTGCATGAGCGGCCGCTGCGCGATATAAATCTTTGACGTGCTGGCCCTGATGCGAACGATACTGGCGCGGCAAATGAATGCCGAGTTCGGAAATGAATGGGCGAATTTGCGTTAACGGTTTTTCACAAGGCAGCAGTTTGAATTCGCGGTCCCACAGCGCGCGCAAGTAGTGACGCAGACTTTTGTCGGCGGCCTCCAGATCGTATGCAGTGCTGAGGTCCACACTCAAACTACTCAGGCAAAAAAAGTCAGCACCACATTCGACAGCGCAGCCAGCATGTCGGGGTCGTCGCTGATAGGCTGCACCAGCGCCATGCTACAGGCCTGCACTGCCGGTATGCCCTTTGAAATCAATGTGCCTGCATACACCAGCATGCGGGTTGACGCGCCCTCTTCCAGACCATGGCCTTTCAGGTGGCGCATTTTCTCGCCTATGGAAACCAGATGTTCAGCAACGTCGCGGGCAACGCCGCTTTCATGCATGACGATACTGATCTCTACCTCGCGCTGCGGATAATGAAAATCAATGGCAACGAAACGCTGCTTGGTCGACTGCTTCAAATCTTTCAGCATGCGCTGATAGCCGGGATTGTAGGAAATCACCAGTTGAAAATCCGGATGCGCGAGCAGCAATTCATTTTTCTTGTCCAGCGGCAGACAACGGCGTGCATCCGTTAGTGGATGAATCGCTACCACCGAATCCTGCCGTGCTTCCACTACTTCATCCAGATAACAAATCGCACCGGCACGCGCGGCCAGTGCCAGCGGGCCGTCTTGCCAGTAGGTGCCGTTTGCATCCAGCAGGTAACGGCCGGTCAAATCGCTGGCCGTGGTGTCTTCATTGCAGGCCACCGTAATCAACGGCCGCTTCAGTCGCCACGCCATGTGCTCGACAAAACGCGTCTTGCCGCAGCCGGTTGGGCCTTTGAGCATCGTTGGCAAGCGCGCTGCATAAGCAGCTTCAAACTGCATGACTTCTTCGCGCGCCGGCAAATAATACGGCTCCGAACTTACCCGGTACTGGTCGATATTGCCGGCGCTGTCAGTCATGGACTTACTTGTGCTTCAGATCGGCTTGATTCGGAATGCCCGGGATAGGACATTCTTCCGTACCCACGGTCGGCCGCGTGAACGACTCTACCATCTCGCGCGTGCCGTCCGGATCCGTGACCCACTTTGTATAGAAGTCGAAAGGACAGGCGGCCACGCCTTTGACATCTTCACCCGAATTGATCATGCCGGTGTAGCCGCGATGCAGCAGCTTGAACAAATGGTTTTCCGATTGCATGTTCTTGCGTGCATCACGGATTAACGACGTCGACAGTTGCGCATACTGAATGCCCATATCTTCTTCACCGCATTCGCCCATGGTGCGGCCGTCAAAGCCGATGATGGCCGAGTGACCAAAGTACGAATACACGCCATCGAAGCCGGACGCATTGGCAACGGCGACATAGCTGTTGTTAGCCCATGCCATCGCTTTGGCCATCAACACTTGCTGGTCTTTGGCCGGATACATATAGCCCTGGCAGCGCACGATCAGTTCGGCACCTTTCATGGCGCAGTCGCGCCAGATTTCCGGATAGTTACCGTCGTCGCAAATGATGAGGCTGATCTTCATGCCCTTCGGTCCTTCGGACACGTAAGTGCAATTGCCCGGGTACCAGCCTTCGATCGGCACCCACGGCATGATCTTGCGATACTTCTGCACGATCTCGCCCTGATCATTCATTAATATCAGTGTGTTGTACGGGGCCTTGTTCGGATGTTCTTCATGACGCTCGCCTGTCAGCGAGAACACGCCCCAGACTTTGGCTGCGCGACAGGCAGCAGCAAAAATTTCAGTTTCTTCACCCGGTATAGCGGCCGCGGTGTCGTACATCTCTTTGCTGTCATACATGATGCCGTGCGTCGAGTACTCGGGGAAAATCACCAGGTCCATGCCCGGCAGACCGAGCTTCATGCCCTTGATCATCTCGCCTATCTTGCGCGCATTGTCGAGCACCTCGGCCTTCGTATGAAGGCGTGGCATTTTGTAGTTGACGACGGCTACGCCGACGGTGTCCTTGCTGCTTGAAATATCGCCGTGGTACATGACAGATCCTCCATTAAAAAATCAAGCCTGATCGTGACTCAATCTTTGGTCGGAGAAAATCAGTCATTCGACGTATAGGCTAGTTCTCAGGCATGCGACCCGCAACCAGCGCGGCAGCCGCCGAGCGCGTTTCTACACCGAGCTTCACGTAGATATGCTCGAGATGCTTGTTCACCGTGCGCGGACTCATGCCGACAATCTCGGCGATATCGCGATTGGTCTTGCCTTTGGCTACCCACACCAGCACATCGGTTTCGCGCGGCGTCAATTGGTAATGCGCCAGCGGCACGACGTCGGCGGCCGCTGTTTTTTCTTCTTGCAGCACTTCCAGTTCGGCCTGACGCTGCGACAGCATTCGGGCAGTGCGGATATGCGTTGCCATGCGTGCCAGCACTTCAACCGGCTTGATCGGCTTGGTCACATAATCCAGACCACCCGCTTCAAAGCCCTTGATCACATGTTCGCTCTCGGTCAGTCCCGTCATGAAAATCACCGGCACATGGCGCGCCTGTTCCAGCTGCTTGATGCGGCGGCAGGTTTCGAAACCATCAATGCCAGGCATGACGGCGTCGAGCAAAATAATGTCGGGCACGACCATTTCCAAACGCGCTAGCGCCGATAAGCCGTCGGTGGCAACCAGCACCGTGTAGCCGGCTTCAGACAGTGCGTCCGACAGCAGTGACAAATTTTCAGGCACATCATCAACGATCAGCGCGACGTCGCCGTCAAACGTGGTCCACGTCTTCATATATCCATTCCTTCAAACGATTCGTATATTCAGGTAGCCGGAAGCGTTCCACCAGCGCGTTGAGCTCGGCGCAAAACGGCGCGTACATGGGATTGCGGGTTTCAATTTCTTGCAGCGCGGCCGTGATGCCTTTCACATAGCCGATTGAACCCAGCTCAAGCAAACGCGCAAGCGTCGCCTGCGGCGGAATCAGGCGCACGGACTGCCCGGCCGGCATTGCCGGTCTGGCAGCAGCAGTCCATTCAATGCCAAGGTGCAGTTTCAATTTGGCCAGCAAGTCGTCCAGTACCAACGGCTTGGCGATAAAGTCATTGCAATACAAGCTGTCGGACTGGCGCGCCGTTGGGTCAAACACATTGGCCGACACAATAATGATTGGCAGCTCGGCGTGACCCTGCTCGCGCAGCCGGCGGCAGACTTCCCAGCCATCCATGCCGGGCATGGCTATATCCATCAGTAAAATGTCGGGCATCGTTTTGTGGATGGCCGCTAGGCAGGCTGCGCCGCTGTCGGCTTCTACAATATTGAAACCTAGCGGCGTAAGCAACTCGGACAGCACCACGCGTTGCGAGGCCTGATCGTCCACAATCAACACTGTTTTGCGCGTGCCGAGGTAGCCGGTCTTGTTTGGTGTAGCGACGCGCAGAACAGGATGGCGCACTTCACGCAGATACATGCGCAGCTTGAAGACGCTGCCCTTGCCCGCTTCGCTGGTGACGCTCAGTTCGCCGCCCATGATGTGAACCAGCATATTCGAGATCGCCAACCCGAGGCCGGTGCCGACTTCCTGTTGTACCGCCGCCGACTTGCTGCGCTCGAAAGGCAGAAAAATGCGCTCTAGATCTTCCGGCGCAATGCCGATGCCGGTGTCTTCGATTTCGAATTGCGCAATTTCGCGCGCATAGGAAACGCGCAGTGTGACGGAACCACTGTCCGTAAACTTGACGGCATTGGCCAGCAGGTTGATCAAGATCTGGCGCAGCCGTTTTTCATCGGCATGCACGGCTTGCGGAATGCGTCCGGCATCGACGAAGTGAAAGCCCAGCCCTTTTTGCGCTGCTTGCGGCGCGACCATTTGCACGATCTGGTCGAGGAAATCGCGCAGCGGCAATTCAGCTGAATCCAGCCGCATCTTGCCGGCTTCAATGCGCGCAATGTCGAGCATGCCGTCTATTAGCGACAGCAAGTGTTCGCCGCCGCGGCGGATCACGCTGATCGCATTTTGCCGGTGTGCCGGAATACTGTTATCAAGTTGCAGAATTTGCGCATAGCCGAGAATGCTGTTCAAAGGCGTGCGCAATTCATGGCTCATGCCGGTAACGAAACGGCTCTTGGCCATGTTCGCTGCATCAGCCGCATCCTTGGCGCGCTGCAGTTCGCGGTCGGTCAGTTGGTGCGCATCGATTTCTGCCAACAGCAGATTGGTCTGGCGCTCTGACTCCTGTTGCGCATTGCGCCGGCTCTCGGCGGTTAGTACCAGCCACCATGTACCGATGCCGGTCATCAAGAATAGCGCAGCAAATAATTTGATAAATACATCACGCAAGTCGATGGCGGCATAAATGGATGCATGCGACACCGCCGGCAGTTCAAGAAAATAAATCGACGACAGCACAACTGCCAGCAAGCCCGAGAACAGCCCCAGCATCATCAGGTAATGGCCGACGTCGGTTTGCAGCCGGCGCGTGACGGCTGGCGGCAGCAAGACCGCTGCTACGCGGCTGAGTTGCTGCGTCAGCCGCGCATCGGGCTTGCAGCGGTCATTGCAGCGCGCGTCCAGCGAGCAGCACAGTGAACAAATCGTGCCTTCATAAGCAGGACAATGCGCGACATCAGGAACTTCGAAATGGTTTTCGCAGATGACGCACTGTTGTGTGCTGTCTGGATCTTCGGGATGTTCATGGCGAGCCGGCTGGCGCGCAATGTAATAGCGGCTGCCGGTAGCCTTGGCAATCAAGGGCGCTGTTAACAGTGCAGTGAGCAGTGCAATGAAAGGCGCGAGCGCCGCCGCGACTTCGCCAAACACGCCGGCGAGCGCCATCAAGGACAGCACCGACGCAATGACCATAGAGCCGACGCCGACCGGATTGATGTCATACAAATGCGCGCGCTTGAATTCGATATGCGGTGGCGACAGACCTAGCGGTTTATTGATCAGTAAATCCGACAGCACCGCGCCTATCCACGAAATTGCCACCATCGAGTACAGCGTCAGCACTTCTTTCAATGCGGCGAACACGCCGATTTCCATCAGCAGAATGGCGATGATGACGTTGAACACCACCCACACCACGCGCCCCGGATGGCTGTGCGTGAGCCGCGCAAAAAAATTCGACCAGGCGAGCGAGCCGGCATACGCATTGGTGACATTGATTTTGACTTGCGAGACCACGACAAACAGCGCGACGGCGCCCAGCACCCAGGCCGGATCGGAAAACACATAACTGAAAGCGACCAGATACATTTCTGTTGGCTCGACTGCGCTGCTGGCATCTATGCCGTGCTGGAAGGCGAGAAAGGCCAGCAGCGCGCCGCCCAGCATCTTGACTGCACCCATCAAAATCCAGCCGGGTCCGGCAAGTAGCAGTGCCGACCACCAGCGCAGCCGGTTCTCGCGCGTCTTGTCGGGCAAAAAACGCAGGAAATCGACTTGTTCGCCGATCTGCGCAATCAGTGAAAACACCACCGTCGCGGCAGCGCCAAACAACACCCAGTCGAAATGCCCGCCGTTCTGGCTATTGCCGTTGTAACGCATGAGCTGGCTCAGCACAGCAGGTTCTTTGTAGAGCACGGCGGCGAACGGCAGAATCATCAGCACCAGCCAGACCGGCTGTGTCCATGCCTGCACACGACCAATGACTGTCACGCCGTGTATCACCAGCGGAATGATGACCAGCGAGCAGACCACATAGCCATACATCAGAGGCAGCCCGAAATACATCTCGACCGCCTGCGCCATGATCGACGCCTCGATCGCAAAAAAGATGAAGGTGAAGCTCGCATAAATCAGCGAGGTGATGGTCGAGCCTATATAGCCAAAGCCGGCGCCACGCGTCAGCAAGTCCATGTCGATGCCGTACTTCGCGGTGTAGTAACTGATAGGCAGACCGGTCAGGAAAATGATCACCGATACACACAGGATCGCCCACAGCGCATTCGTAAAGCCATAGCTGACGGTGATGGCCGCGCCAATTGCTTCCAGCGCGAGAAACGACACCGCACCCAAAGCGGTATTGGCGATTCTGAACTCTGACCACTTGCGAAAGCTGCGCGGCGTGTAGCGCAGCGCATAGTCTTCTAGCGTTTCGTTGGCAACCCAGGTGTTGTAGTCGCGCCGGCTCTTGACGATGCGTTGTACGGATGTGGACTTCAAAAAATAAGCTCCGGTCGGGAATGATGCTGCAAGGGCTTTTGTTGTCAGCAAGTTCTGCACCATGCGCAACATGGCGGAAGTGGATGATGCTTGCATGTGCCGCATTCCTCTGTACGTCATTTGACGTAGGCGCTCAGCGGGTCTGCGACAGATAAACCCAGGTCGGGTTATTGCACTGCAGCGGTGCGCGTTACTCACCATCCGAGGGCGCAGCGACTCATGCGCCACTTGTTCGTGCTGCGCCATGCTGGGGCGCGCAACGTCAACCGCGTGCTTCGTTCATCAATATGCGTATCTGCGTACGTATCTGCCTACGTCAAACAGCGTATTGCTGCACAGCGTCACGAAATCTAATCTCGCTCCCAAGCCCTGCCAACAAAGTTTTGCAAGGTCCCCGCAGTTCTGTCTGTCTTTTTCGAAACGCTAGTGTGAAAGGAATACCGCATGTCTGATCATTCAATCAAATCCGCTGGTCGCCGCAAAGTCCTGATCGGACTCGCTGCTGCCACGGCCATCGCGCTGCCAGCCATGAGCTTTGCCGCTCCTCCTGCCACTGCTGCCATCAACACCACCAAACTGGCTATTACTGACACCGAAGTGACCGTAGGCCAGCTGCACTCGGCTACCGGCACCATGGCAATCAGCGAAACCGGTTCGATTCAGGCCGAGCGCCTTGCTATCGAGCAGATCAACGCCATGGGCGGCATCCTGGGTCGCAAGATCAAGATCATTCAGGAAGACGGCGCATCCGACTGGCCGACCTTCGCTGAAAAAGCCAAGAAGCTGTTAGTTAGCGATCGCGTCGCCACCATTTTCGGTTGCTGGACTTCGGCTTCGCGTAAAGCAGTGTTGCCAGTCATTGAAAAAGAAAACGGTCTGCTCTACTACCCAACCTTCTACGAAGGTCTGGAGCAATCAAAGAACGTGATCTACACCGGTCAGGAAGCAACCCAGCAGATTCTGGCGAGCCTGGACTGGATCGTAAAAGAGAAAAAAGCCAAGACCTTCTTCCTGGTCGGCTCTGACTACATCTGGCCACGTACCTCGAACAAGATTGCACGCAAGCACATCGAAAACGTCGTTAAAGGCGAAGTCGTCGGCGAAGAGTACTACCCACTGGGTAACACCCAGTTCGGCTCACTGATCAACAAGATCAAGCTGAAAAAACCAGACGTCATTTTCGTTGACATCGTTGGTGGTTCGACCGTTGCCTTCTTCAAGCAATTGAAAGCAGCTGGCGTAACCGGCAAGACCCAGAAAGTCCTGACCCTGTCCGTGACCGAAGATGAAATGCTCGGCATTGGTGGCGAAAACGCGGAAGGTTTCTACTCGTCGATGAAGTACTTCCAATCGCTCACTAATGACAACAACAAGAAATTTGTTGCGGCATTCAAAGCCAAGTACGGCGCGAACTCGGTTATCGGTGACGTGACCCAGGCAGCTTACCTCGGCCCATGGCTGTGGAAAGCAGCTGTTGAAAAAGCCGGTAGCTTCGATGTGGACAAAGTTGCTGCTGCCTCCCCTGGCATCGAACTCAAGACCGCACCGGAAGGCTACGTCAAGCTGCATGAAAATCATCACCTGTGGTCCAAGACCCGTATCGCCGAAGTACAGAAAGACGGCCAGTTCAAGATCGTCTTTGAATCCAAAGACCTGATCGAACCAAATCCTTTCCCTAAGGGTTATCAGTAATCTGCTGTGTAGCGGCGTGCGACTTAAGGTCGCGCGCCGCTTTGTTTTTTGTCGTACTTATTTGTCGTAAATCTGTTGTACCTAAGGAGTCATCATGAGCTGGTTATCTGAATTCGGTGGCATCTTAATGATGCAAGGGTTTAACGGGCTGTCCGTTTTTTGTGTGCTGTTATTAATGGCACTCGGCCTGGCTATTATCTTCGGCCAGATGGGCGTGATCAATATGGCGCATGGCGAGTTCCTCACCATTGGCGCGTATTCGACCTACCTGCTCTCCAAGCTCACCACTCAGTACGCTCCGGCTTTGCAGCCCTACTATTTTTTCGGCGCGATCGTGCTCGCGTTCCTCGTGGCCTACGGTATTGGCTATGCAGTTGAGCGACTGATGATCTCGCATCTCTACAAGCGCCCGCTCGACACCCTGCTCGCAACCTGGGGTCTGTCGCTGGTGATGCAGCAATCCTTCCGTTCCATCTTCGGCGCCAAAGAAGTCAGCGCAACCTTGCCTGACTGGCTGATGGGTTCGTTCCAGCCGGCCGAAGGCGTCGACATTCCTATCAATGGTTTGTTCATGATGGGTCTGACACTGGTCCTGACCGGCGCCATTTTCGTGCTGCTGTACCGCTCACGCTGGGGCCTGCAAGTGCGCGCCACCATGCAGAACCGTTTGATGAGCGGCGCCGTCGGCATCAACACCCGCAAGGTTGACCGCACTACCTTTGCCCTTGGTTGCGGTGTTGCCGGTGTGGCCGGTGCTGCGTTCACCACCATCGGTTCAACCGGCCCGACTTCTGGCTCGCTGTATATCGTCGATACCTTCCTCACCGTCGTGTTCGGCGGCGCCCAAAGCCTGGTCGGCACTATCGTCTCGGCCTTCACGATTGCGCAGGCACAGTCAACGCTGGAATTTTTCCTGACTGGCTCCATGGCCAAGGTGCTGACTTTGTCGATCGTGATCCTGATTCTTCTGATGCGTCCGCAAGGCTTGTTCTCTTCCAAGCTCCGCAAATGAGTGACGCAACTAAGTGACGCAACTACGCACGACGACACGATAAGCAAAACAGAAAGGTGCATCATGAACTTCGCATTTGAAAAACTATTGGGCGGCAAGCAGGGAACCATAGGCCTCTTGGTCCTGTGCTTCCTACTCATCGTCGTCTTTCCGCTCGCGCTGGATCCGTTCCGTTTGAACATGGTCGGCAAGTATCTGTCGTATGCCTTCGTGGCAGTTGGTCTCGTGTTGTGCTGGGGCTACGGTGGCATTCTGTCGCTAGGCCAGGGCGTTTTCTTCGGCCTCGGCGGCTATTGCATGGCGATGTTCCTGAAGCTCGAAGCGTCCGACCCGATTAGCACCAAGATTCAGACCACGCCCGGCATTCCGGACTTCATGGACTGGAACCAGATCACGGAACTGCCAAACATCTGGCTGCCTTTTCAGAGCCTGCCGCTGACCTTGCTGCTGGTGATTGCAGTGCCCGTCATTCTCGCGCTGATCATTGGTGTGGCGATGTTCAAGCGTCGCGTCGGCGATGTGTACTTCTCGATCGTCACGCAAGCGATTGCCGCAATTCTGGCCATTCTCATTATTGGCCGTCAGGGCTGGACCGGTGGCGTCAACGGAATTACCGATTTGAAGACCATGCTGGGCTGGGATATTCGTTCTGACGAAGCACGCATGATTTTGTACTTCGTCGGTGTCGGCCTGCTGGTGGCCTGCATTATCTTCGGCCGCTTTGTGCTGACCTCTAAACTCGGCCGCCTGCTAGTCGCCATGCGCGACAAGGAAGAGCGCGTGCGCTTCTCCGGCTATGACGTGGCCAACTTCAAAGTGTTTGTGTTTTGCGCGGCAGCCGGCATCTCGGCCATCGGCGGCGCGATGTTCACGCTGCAGGTCGGCTTCATGTCGCCGTCTTTCGTCGGCATCGTGCCATCGATTGAAATGGTGATCTACGCCGCTGTCGGCGGCCGCATGTCGTTGCTGGGCGCGGTCTACGGCACGCTGCTGGTCAACTACGGCAAGACCTACTTTTCCGAGACGGTGCCCGAGCTGTGGTTGTTCCTGATGGGTGGCTTGTTCATCGTCGTCGTGATGTATTTCCCGAATGGTCTGGCAGGTCTGTATGACAGCCATGGCAAGAAATGGCTGGCTAAATTGTTTGGTCGCAAAGAACTGGTAGCGCCAGCAGCGCCCGTCGTTGCGGCGGCGAAAGCGGAAATTGAAATCAATCTGTCCGGCCTGGAGGTAAGCAAATGAGCAACGCAGCTATCGGTATATCGAACGCAAACCGGCCTGTACTGGCAATTGAAGGTCTGACCGTTTCTTTCGATGGTTTCAAGGCCGTCGATGACTTGAACCTGTACGTAGACCGCAATGAAGTGCACGTCGTAATTGGACCCAACGGTGCTGGCAAGACGACGTTGCTTGATCTGATTTGCGGCAAGACCAAGGCCACCTCCGGCAGCATTCAGTTCAAGGATATCGAGCTGACCAAGATGAGCGAGCACCAGATTGTGCACGCCGGTGTTGGCCGCAAATTTCAGACGCCTTCGATCTATGAAGCGCTGACGGTGTTTGAAAATCTGGAGATGTCGTTTCCGCGCGGACGTGGCGTCTTCGGCGCCTTGATTTTCAAGCGCACGCAAGACGTAATCGATCGCGTCGTGCAAGTCGCCGGCGATATTTTTCTCACTGACTATCTGGAACTGACCGCTGACTTGCTGTCGCACGGCCAGAAGCAATGGCTGGAGATTGGCATGTTGCTGATGCAAGAGCCGGAGCTGTTGATGCTGGACGAACCGGTGGCTGGCATGAGTGTGTCCGAGCGCGAAAAAACGGCTGAGCTGTTGGCGCGCATCAGCAAGGGTCGCTCAGTGGTGGTGATTGAACATGACATGGAATTCGTCAAATCCATCGCCAGCAAAGTCACCGTTCTGCATCAGGGCAAATTGCTCGCCGCCGGCAGCATGGAGTCTGTGCAGAACAATCCCAAAGTCATTGAAGTGTATTTGGGCCACTAAAAAACTTTAACAAAATAACCACCGTCGTCGTCCCAGCGAAGGCTGGGACCCAGTGGCTTTCATTGTGTGCCGCCAGACGCCGCTGGATCCCAGCCTTCGCTGGGATGACGTATTGAGTTCAGTAGCCTTTTGTTAGAGGCTCTGAGTTAGATAACTAAGCCGGACCATTAAGAAAAAATTCGGAGGTAATCATGTTCAAGGTATCAAATCTCGCATCCGGATATGGCCAGAGTCAGGTGATTCATGACCTGAACTTCACGGTAGAAAAACAGGAAATTATCGCCATCATGGGTCGCAACGGCATGGGCAAGACTACGCTGTTCAAAACCCTGATGGGTATTTTGCCAACCCGCGCTGGCAGTATCGAAATTGCAGGCACTAACATCGCCGGCATGGAAAGCCATGACCGCGTCGCCAGCGGCATTGCTTATGTGCCGCAGGGCCGCATGATTTTCCCGAGCATGAGCGTGCTGGAAAACATACAGACCGGTTTGCCTGCGTCAGCCAACGGCAAGGTGCCTGACGAGCTCTATGCACTGTTCCCGGTGCTGTATGAAATGAAAGGTCGTCGCGGCGGCAACTTGTCGGGTGGTCAGCAACAACAACTGGCGATTGCGCGCGCACTGGCGACGAATCCTAAAGTGCTGCTGCTCGATGAACCGACCGAAGGCATTCAGCCGTCGATCATCAAGGACATCGCCAAGAGCCTGAAAGAAATCCGCAAGATGCGCGACCTGACCATCATCGTCTCCGAGCAAGTGCTGTCGTTCACGCTCGAGATCGCCGATCGTTTCTTCGTCATCGATAAAGGCCGCTTCGCTTATGAAGACACGCGCGCCAATGTGGATGCAGCGACTATCAGCCGCTACCTGTCGGTCTGATCGTTTTATGACTGACAACAGCAAATAACTTTACCGATACGTTTCACACTACCCGAAAGGAACGAACCATGGCAGACACACTCATTAAGGTCGATCTCTCACAGCCGGCCACCACCAACGAACAAGTACATAACCGCTGGCACCCGGATATTCCGATGGCATGCTGGGTTAAGCCAGGTGACGAATTCATTCTCGAAACCTATGACTGGACTGGCGGTTTCATCAAGAACAACGACAGCGCCGACGACGTCCGCGACATCGACTTGTCGACTGTCCATTACCTGTCCGGCCCGGTGGGCGTCAAAGGCGCAGAGCCAGGCGACTTGCTCGTCGTAGACCTGCTCGACATCGGCACCAAGGAAGAAAGCCAGTGGGGCTTCAACGGTTTCTTCAGCAAGAAAAATGGCGGCGGCTTCCTGACCGATCATTTCCCGCTCGCGCAAAAATCGATCTGGGATTTTCATGGCATGTTTACCGATTCGCGTCACGTGCCAGGTGTGCGCTACGCCGGCCTGATTCACCCGGGGCTGATCGGCTGCCTGCCAGACAAGAAAATGCTCGACGCATGGAACGAGCGCGAAGTGGACTTCATCGCCACCGAGCCGGACCGCGTGCCGCCGCTGGCGAATGCACCGTTCGCGCCGACCGCGCATTTGGGTAAGCTGACCGGCGCAGCGCGCGACAAGGTTGCGGCTGAAGGTGCGCGCACTGTGCCACCACGCGAGCACGGCGGCAACTGCGACATTAAAGACTTGTCACGCGGCGCGAAAATTTTCTTCCCGGTTTACGTTGAAGGCGCAGGCCTGTCCGTTGGCGATTTGCACTTCAGTCAGGGCGATGGCGAAATCACGTTCTGCGGCGCGATTGAAATGGCCGGCTGGGTGCGCATGCGCGTAACGCTGATCAAAGGAGGCATGGAAAAGTATGCGATCAAGAATCCGATTTTCAAGCCAAGCCCGATCACGCCTAACTATAACGACTACCTGATCTTTGAAGGCATTTCGGTCGACGAACAAGGCAAGCAGCATTACCTTGATGTGAACGTCGCTTACCGTCAGGCCTGCCTGAACGCCATTGAGTACCTGAAGAAATTCGGTTATTCCGGCGCGCAGGCGTATTCGATTCTGGGTACGGCTCCAGTGCAAGGTCACATCAGTGGCGTGGTTGATATTCCGAATGCGTGCGCAACCTTGTGGCTGCCGACGCAGATTTTCGACTTCGACATTAACCCGAATGCTGCTGGTCCGATCAAGCATCTGGATGGTTCGATCGACATGCCGCTGTCGCTGGATCTGTAACTCAGCTAAAGGAAAGTTATGCCTACTTACGATTATGACTGTAAGGAATGCGGCGGCTTCGAAGCGATACGCAGCATCTCGCTTCGCAACGAGCCGGCGGCTTGTCCGGATTGTGGATTTCCCGCAGCCCGGGTGATGGTTTCCAGCGCCGGCCTTGCTTACCTGGATGGTTCGACGCTGCGAGCGATGGACGCGAACGAGCGCTCACGACACGAGCCGAAAAGCTCGAAGAACTACGTGAGCCACAAGCATCCGGCTGGTTGCGGCTGCTGTTCGTCCTCGAAGAAAACCACGACCGTGACGGGAAAGAACGGCAACAAGATGTTTCCGTCGAAACGACCGTGGATGATCAGCCACTAGTCAATTATTTTTGATTTGATCGGGGGCGAAATTTCGTCGGCCGAGCATGACTTTCGCGCCAGCGCAGAGATCGTTAAAAAAATCCATAGTAGCCTGAACTGTTAGCGGCGAAACGCCAGTGCGCGTTTCGCCGACATTGCACAAAGGATTCTATGGACGCCGCACATCCCGCTTTGCCAGGGCATCCTGCGACTCACGCTGCCGTTCATGGTTGGCGTCGCTGGTTGTACGCCACCAATCACAAGGACATAGGCACGTTGTATCTGTGGTTTGCGTTAACGATGCTCATGGTCGGCGGCGTGCTGGCGCTGTTGATTCGTGCCGAACTGTTTCAGCCCGGCCTGCAACTGTTTGCGCCTGAACTCTATAACCAGTTCGTCAGCCTGCACGGTCTCGTGATGGTGTTTGGTGCGATCATGCCGGCCTTCGTCGGCTTTGCGAACTGGATGATTCCGCTGCAGATCGGCGCCTCCGACATGGCGTTTGCACGCATGAATAATTTTTCATTCTGGTTGCTGCCGCCGGCTGCGCTGCTGTTAATGGGTTCGTTCCTGACCGGTGGTGGCGCGACAGCCGCCGGCTGGACACTGTACCCACCGCTGTCGACGCAGATGGGCGCTGGCATGGACATGGCTATCTTCGCGATTCACCTCATGGGCGTCTCGTCGATACTGGGCGCCATCAACATCATCACTACCATCCTCAACATGCGCGCGCCCGGCATGACCTTGATGAAGATGCCCATGTTTTGCTGGACCTGGCTAATCACGGCTTACCTGTTGCTGGCCGTGATGCCGGTGCTGGCCGGCACGGTTACCATGGTTTTTACCGACCGCCATTTTGGCACTACTTTTTTCAACGCCGCCGGTGGCGGTGATCCGGTCCTCTATCAGCACCTGTTCTGGTTCTTCGGGCATCCGGAGGTCTACATCATGATCTTGCCCGGTTTCGGCATCATCTCGCATGTGGTGCCGGCGTTCGCGCGCAAGCCCTTGTTTGGTTATGCGTCCATGGTCTATGCAACGGCGTCGATTGCGATCCTGTCGTTCATTGTGTGGGCACATCATATGTTCACTACCGGCATGCCCGTCACGGCCCAATTGTTTTTTATGTACGCGACCATGCTGGTGGCGGTACCAACCGGCGTAAAAGTTTTTAACTGGGTGGCAACGATGTGGCGCGGTTCGATGAGCTTCGAACCGGCAATGCTGTTTGCAATCGGCTTTATCTTCGTCTTTACCATTGGCGGCTTCACCGGACTGATTCTGGCGGTAACGCCGATTGATGTCGAAGTCCATGACACGCACTATGTCGTCGCCCATTTTCATTATGTGCTGGTCGCCGGCTCCTTGTTTGCGCTATTTTCCGGCTTCTATTTCTGGGTGCCGAAATGGACTGGCCACATGGTCAGCGACATGCGCGGTAAGGTTCATTTCTGGACGTCGCTGGTGTCACTCAACATGACGTTTTTCCCCATGCACTTTCTCGGGCTCGCCGGCATGCCGCGCCGCTATGCCGATTACGCGCCGCAATTTGCAGACTTTCAGGCTTTCATTTCTATTAGCGCTTTGCTGTTCGGGCTGTCTCAGGTTTATTTTTTATTTGCCATCGTACTGCCGGTTTTACGCAAAGGTGATAAGGCGGCAGCCAAGCCATGGGAAGGCGCTGAAGGCTTGGAGTGGACGGTGCCAAGTCCGGCGCCGTTTCATACGTTCGAGACGCCACCTCGCGTCAAATAGCGTGAAACAAAATTTGTAATCGAGATTCCTGCTTGTGAAGTTTTCCAAATGCTGGCAAGTTACTTGCATTAAAAAAATACTTCACACATCCGGGATCTTTACATGTCACATGCAAACTATTTGTTCGCCTTTTTACTGGCGAGCGCAGCCATGTCAACGGCACTCGCCGCCGAAAAATTGTCCGTTTCGCCCAAGCTGCCGCTGCAACCATTGGCAGACAAACCCGTACGGCTGGCCATCAAGGGCCTGCCTGGTAAGGTCTATTACGTGCCGTCCACACTTGAGACCATCAAGTGGGGCTATTTGCCGAATGCGACTGATGCACCATTGTTGACGGTGCCTTCCGGCGCAACGGTCGTTTTCGATACGCTGTCGCACGAAGGCTTGCTGGAAGATCAGGGCCGCGATCCACTCGCTTACTTTATGGCGCACGGCGTACCCAAGTCTATGGTGCTGACAGACGCGATAGCGATCACGGGCTCGGTCATTCCGCATGACTTTGCCAAAGACGGTCCGCATATCATTACCGGCCCGGTTGCGGTCGACGGCGCAGAACCGGGCGATGTACTGAAGGTCGAAGTATTGGCTGTTGTGCCGCGGGTGCCGTATGGCGTTATTTCAAGCCGGCACGGCAAAGGCAGCTTGCCCGGCGAATTTCCGCAAGGTGCAAGGCCACAACCCGATGCCAGTGCAGCTGCGCCAGAGAAGTTTCATAACGTATCGGTCTTTACGCCGGTGCGCAAAAACGGGCGCGGGCAATGGGAAGCAGTGATGAAAAATGCCGATGGGGTCGAGGTGACGTTTCCAGCTGCGCCGTTCATGGGTGTGATGGGTGTGGCTGCTGCAACGGAAGAGCCTGTGCATTCGGTGCCTCCGGGTGTCTACGGTGGCAATATTGATATCAACGATCTGGGCGCTGGCAGCACCCTCTATTTGCCGGTATTTGTGAAGGGCGCGCAGTTTTATACCGGTGACCCGCATATGGCGCAAGGCGATGGTGAAGTGGCGTTGACGGCGCTTGAGCATTCAATGCGGGCAAGCTTTCGTCTGACCTTGTTGAAAAAAGGAGATCTGCGTATACCGTCAGCATCCGGTTCTTTGACCCAGCCTTTTGGCGAGACGGATCGTCACTGGATTGCAATCGGCATGAATGCCGATCTCGACGAGGCGATGAAAGATGCCGTGCGCGAATCGCTGCGCTTTCTGGTCGGTAAACTCGGCATGGAGCCAGCGGTCGCCTATGCCTATTTGTCTGCAGCGACAGACTATCAGGTGTCGCAAGTGGTGGACCGGACCAAGGGCATACACGCGATGATACGTAAGTCTGATTTCAACAAAGTGAAAAAATCCTGGGAAAAAACTTCAAATAAATTTCGGAAAAAATCCCTGGAAAAGCACTGAGGCAATTTCAACCGGTATGTGCTCGAACTACACGCCACCCAAACCACAACGCCTACGCGAATATTTCGGCGTGCAATGTGCCGCGACTGACTTAAAACCGGAAGCGTACCCGGGCTATCTGGCGCCTGTCATTCGCCTGGCTGAGGATGGGTCGGATACAGTCGAGTGTCTCGCCGCCTGCTTTGGCATGGTGCCGCACTGGGCCGATCTGAAGCTTGCGCGCCATACATATAACGCACGCAGTGAGACCGTCAACAGCAAGCCCACGTTTCGGCATGCGTTTGCCAAACGCCAGTTCTGCATTATTCCAGCCGAGTCTTATTTTGAGCCGAGCTATGAAAGCGGGAAGGCCGTGCGTTGGAAAATCACGCGCGTTGACGAACAGCCGCTGGGACTGGCTGGCATCTGGGAATGGCGACCAAACGGCGGGCCCGAAGACCAGCCGCTGGTGTCGTTTTCCATGTTGACGATTAATGCCGATGCGCATCCGCTGATGCAGCGCTTCCATAGGCCGGAAGATGAAAAACGCATGGTGGTGTTGCTGCATCCCGCGCAGTTTGACGACTGGCTGCATGCCACGCCTGCTGAGGTATCCAACTACTTGCAGCCCTTCCCTGCAGACCTGCTCAAGGCCGAGCCCGCACCTAGGGTAGCGATGAGTAAAGCAAAGCCTTCACGGGTGAAGGCGCTGCCGCACAGCGAGCCGCGCTCGCTGTGGGAGCTAGATTAAGAACTTAACAACCAGAATCGTTAACGCTGCCATCCGGCATGGTGGTGTTGCAGAACTTCCCTTCGTCGAGTTTGACGTCGGCGAGGTTCGCGCCTTTCAGGTTGGCACCCTTAAGATTCGCGCCGGTCAAAATCACACCGGTCAGGTTTGCATCCGTCAGTATCGTTTCACGCAAATAAGCGTTGGAGAAATTCGCGCGCGTCAGGTTGGCGCCGGCCAGATTTGTCTTGCGCATATTGGCGCTTTCAAAATTGGTCGACAGCGTGCGCTTTTCCAGCGGCCGTTGTGACAAGTCTGCCTTGGCCATGTTGGCGCCGGCCAGATTAGCATTCTGAAAATCCGCGCCGCGCAGGTCACGGCCAGCCAGTGCTGCATCGGTCAGGTCGCAGTATTTGCAGGTGTTGGTGATGTTGAGGTTTTCGAGTTTGCTGGCGTCGACAGCGAAGCTGGAAACGGTACTGACAGTCAGCGCAAAAAGAGCGGCCAATTTAAGGGCGAGGCGTGGTGTGGTGGTCTGAAGCACGGTAATTTTCTCCGAGAATAAAATGCAGATGCGGCGCTTATGATACTGGATTTGCCACCACCATTTATACGTCGGAATTAAGCCGGAATTTTAGCTGGTAACGTGGACGCGGCTTTCAAGCCATGTCGTCATTGCGGCAGCCGGCAGCGGCGGCGACACCAGGAATCCTTGCATCGCGTCGCATTCTATCGAGGTAAGAAAAGCCGCCTGCTCTTCGGTTTCGATGCCTTCTGCTACCACCACTAAACCAAGCGCGGAAGATAAATCCATGACGGCGCTGACGACAGCGCAGCTCTGCAGATTGCTGGGAATGTCAGTAAAAAAACTCTTGTCTATTTTCACGCAAGTCACCGGCAAATCGCGCAGATAACTGAGCGCTGAATAACCGGTGCCGAAATCATCAAGAACCAGTTCGGTGCCGCGGCTACGCAATGCCGTCAGTACACCAATGCCACGTTTTTCAATATCAAGGGCTTCGCGTTCCGTAATCTCTATTTCTAACTCGGAAGGATGGACGCCGGCCTCGGCAAGCACACCATCAAAAATGTTCGGAAATTCAGGGTCGGTCAGATCCGATGCGCACAGATTGATGCATATTTTTGCCGACAGCAATCCAAGATTTTTCCAGTTCACCAACTGTTTGCATGCTTCACCCATTACCCAGTAACTGAGCCCTTTCATCAGCCCGGTTTCCTGCGCAAGGTCAATCAACTCTTCAATCGGGCTCTGCATGAGCGCGGGATTTGTACAGCGCAATAGCGCTTCGATGCCGATGATTTCTCCGCTTGGTAGTGCCACCTTAGGTTGGTACTCAAGATAAAAATTATGCTGTTCAGTCGCAAGCCTTAATGCAGCTATATCCTGTACTTTTTTATAGGCGGCCATGTCGAGGTTATTCGTAAAGTAGTGATACCTCGCCTTGCCGTCTTTTTTTGCACGGTACAGCGCGAGGTCTGCCTTCTTCAAAAGCTGGTCAAGGTCGCCTGCGTCATGCGGGCTGACGGCGATGCCAATGCTGGCGCTGATGGTAACGGCCCGCTCTTCAATATAAAAAGGCTCGGACAATACGTGTAACAGTTTGCTGGCAAGCTCTGCTCCTGCATGCATGGAGTGAATGTCTGGCTGGAGCAGCGCGAATTCATCGCCACCCAGGCGCGCCAGATAATCGCTCCCGCGCAGAATCTCGCGCATACGCTGCGCCGTCTGCTGCAGCAGCAAGTCGCCGGCATGATGGCCGAGGCTGTCGTTGACTTCCTTGAAGCGGTCGAGATCGATCAGAAGCAGCGCGAGCGCCTGTCTGGTTCGGCTGTTTAGCGAGAGCAGTTCACCGGCATGCGACTCAAATGCATAGCGGTTCGCAAGACCTGTAAGCCGGTCTGAATTCGCCATCTTGTACATTTCTGTTTCGGCGAGCTTGCGGTCGGTTATGTCACGGAAGATTTTCAGATAACCGATGTGCTGCTCTTTTGTATCGTGAAGTTGTGTGAGCACACCGTCCGCCCAAAACAGCGAACCATCTTTGCGCTTGTGCCAACGATAATCTTCTGCGCGACCTATGACGTTTGCAATACGCATTTCCTCTTCCGGCTTCTCGTGCGAACGATCTTCCGTGCTGAAAATCACCGAGCTATTTACGCCAATAATTTCTTCAGAAGAAAAACCGATGATGCGTTCTGCCCCGACATTCCAGGTCGTTATCAACCCGTCGAGGTCCATCGTGAAAATGCCGTAGTCATGCGCACTGCTATAAATTTCTTTAATTAAAGCGGCAGAGTCGATCAAGTCATAGTTCGGCATAGCATTCATCGCTTCACAACGTAAGACGCAACGTAGCCGACTTGAATCTGGTATGCCTGTCGTACGAGGGCCTGTCTTAGAAGACTGACAATTCCGGCGTTAGTTGCGAATTTTCTGCGGCTATATGCGACGAACTAATGCATTGCGCGATATTACTTGCCTATACAGAAGCGGCTGAAAATCACGCCGAGCAAATCGTCCGACGTAAAGCTGCCGGTGATGCTGTTGAGCCGCTCTTGCGCGAGCCTTAATTCTTCAGCAAACAAATCCAGCGCCTGATCGCTTTGCGCGGCGAGTTCGGCTGCCACTTGTAAATGTGCACGTGCCGCTTGCAGCGCAAGCAGATGACGCTCGCGCGCGAGATAAATTGATTCACCTGTTTGCTGCCACCCGGCGATGCGCAGCAATTCTGCCCGCAGTAAATTCATGCCCAGTTGTTCGGCGGCAGACAGATAAATATGCGTGGCGTCTGTCAGTTCTTCTACGGCTGGCTTATGGCCTGACAAATCAATCTTGTTCCAGATGCGCAGTACTGGCACCTTGTCGGGGAAGCGTGCGACGATGTCTTCATCGGCACGCGTTGGTCCGCGGCTGGCGTCGAGTATGTGCAACACGACATCGGCGTCGGCAACGGCTGCCCAGGTGCGTGAAATGCCGATGCGTTCGACTTCGCCGTCGGCATCTTCTTCATCGCGAATGCCGGCGGTGTCGATGATGTTGATCGGTATGCCTTCGACCTGAATCGTTTCAGTGATTTTGTCGCGGGTGGTGCCGGCGATGGGCGTGACGATGGCGATATCGGAGCCGGCCAGTGCATTGAGTAGCGAGCTTTTGCCTACGTTCGGTTGGCCAGCGAGTACGACCTTGAGCCCATCGCGCAGCAGCGCGCCTTGCGAGGCTTGCGAAAACACCAGTTCAAGAGAGGTGCGAATGGTATGCAGCTGACCGCGGGCATTCGATTTTTCGAGGAATTCGATTTCTTCTTCCGGAAAATCCAGCGTCGCCTCGACCAGCATGCGCAACTGAATGACTTCTGCGACGAGCTTATTAATCGTCTGTGAAAACAGGCCAGACAAGGACTGCGTCGCCAGCTTGGCGGCGGCTTCGGTCGAGGCTTCAATCAGGTCGGAGACGGCCTCGGCTTGCGCCAGATCGAGTTTGTCATTTTGAAATGCACGATAAGTAAATTCGCCGGGGTTGGCGAGTCGTAGGCCTATCTCCTGCCCGGCCTCGAGACAGCGATTCAACAGCATTTGCAAGACCACCGGCCCGCCATGTCCTTGTAATTCAAGCACTTCTTCGCCAGTGTAGGAATGTGGCGCATTGAAATAAATTGCCAGTCCGCTGTCGATCACGCTGCCATCGGCACGAATAAAATCGAGATAGGTAGCATGGCGTGGCTTGAGTATGGCCTTGTCCTTCATGCGGCAAACTGCTTGCGCCAGCGGCATCAGGTTTTTGCCGGAGACGCGAACGACGCCGATGCCGCCGCGTCCGGGTGCGGTGGCGATGGCTGCGATGGGTGAGGTATCAAGTTTCATGTCGCAATTTTAGCTGGAATAAAAAAAAGTCCGTGACCAAGGCCACGGACTTTTTATTGGAATGAGCAGAACGTGCCGTTTAGGCTTTCGCTTGCTCGGACTGCTTGGTGATAAACCATTGCTGGCCAATCGACAGCACGTTGTTTACGACCCAGTACAGCACGAGGCCAGCCGGGAAGAAGAAGAACATCAGCGAGAAGATCAGCGGCATGAACAACATCACTTTTGCCTGAATCGGATCGGGTGGCGTTGGATTGAGCTTGGTCTGGATGAACATCGAGATGGCCATCAAGATAGGCAGTAAACCAATCGGCACGCTGAAATCACCAAAGTGAAGGACGCCAAACAAGGTGTCCGGCGCCGACAAGTCATGGATCCAGCCCAGCCATGGTGCGTTGCGCATTTCTACGCTGGCCAGCAGTACCCAGTACAGCGAGATGAAAACCGGAATCTGCACGACGATGGGCAGGCAGCCACCGAGCGGATTGATTTTCTCGGTTTTGTAGAGCTCCATCATTGCCGCATTCATTTTTTGCGAATCGTCTTTGTGGCGCTCACGAATGGCGGTCATCTTCGGCGTGACCAGCTTCATCTTGGCCATGCTGCGATAGCTTGCAGCCGACAGCGGGAAGAAGGCTAGCTTGATCAGGATGGTCAGCACGATGATGGTCCAGCCCCAGTTGCCGAGGACTTTGTGTATCTGTTCCATCAGCCAGAAAATCGGTTTGGCGATGATGGTCAACCAGCCATAGTCTTTGACCAGGTCAAAGTCGGTCGCGAATTGCTCGAGCTTTTTCGATTCCTGCGGGCCGGCAAACATCTTCGCGTCCAGCGTGGCCGATGCACCCGGTGCAATGCTGCCGAGCTTCATGATCGCGCCAACAGCGAACAGGTTCGCGTTGAGTTTTTTCGTGAACAATTCGCGCGGTGCTTTGTCTTGCGGCAGATAGGCCGACACAAAATAATGTTGCACCATCGCGATCCAGCCGTTGTCGGCCAGTGCTGGCGGCGGGTTCTTTTCTTTAGCAATGTCGTCGAAGCTCACCTTGCGGAATTTTTCCGCATCGGTGTACAGCGCCGGCCCATTGAAGGTGCTGTAGAACTTTGAGTCGCCTTCGAGCTTGCCATCATCGCGCACCAATTGCAGATACAGTGATGGTGTAATCGCCGCTGCGCCTGTGTTGCTGACGGTGTGCTTGACGTCGATTGCATAGTCGCCGCGCGTGAAGGTGTACGTCTTGGTCAGCTTGACGCCGTCTTGCACGGCATCGAGCAGCAACTGCACGGTATTGCCACCGTCCAGCGAGCGTGCGCCGGGCCGAGCGCTGAACAGGGTTTTGTGATTCGGGAACGGGCCGCCAATCAGGCCGCTCTGCGCGACGTAGGTGTGGCTGGCATCGGATTCCATCAGCACGACATTTTTGGTCGGGTCTTGCGCATCTTTGTGCTGCAGCAGTTCGAGGCGGGATAGTTCGCCGCCAACGGTGCTGATTTCAGCCTTCACCAGATCGGTTGTGATGGTGATGCGCTCGGCCTGTGTCGGCGCTGCAGCGATGCCGGCCGGGACTTCGGCAACGGGCGTTGCAGCGTTGGTCTGCGTAGCTTGCGGCACAGCGGCTTCTTTGCCGGCGTCAACGGCTGGTGCTGCCGGCTTGCTTGCTTCCGGCGAGAACATGGATGGGTTGCCATTGTGGCGCATCCAGCCATCCCACAACATCAGCAGGGACAGTGAAAACACAACCCACAGCACGGTACGTTTGATATCCATAAGTGTTTTGCTCAGTGATCAGTAATTCGGGGATGAGGTTGATGCGCCGCAGGATCGTGGCGCGCAACGGCAGATGATATGTCAGGTACGGGGTCAAAACCACCGGCATGCCACGGATGGCACTTACAAAGCCGGCGTCCTGCCAACAAACTGCCTTTGACGGCACCATGCGAAACAATTGCTTCGCGCGCATAGTCCGAGCAGCTAGGATAAAAGCGGCAGTTCTGCCCGAGCAGCGGGCTGATGCCGAGCTTGTAGGCGCGCAGCAGCAGAAGCAGCAAGGATTTCATTGCACGCCTTCTTGCGCTTGTTGAGATTGCAGCAAGCGGCCAAGTTCTGCAGCAAGGCTGACTCGCATGGCCTGTGATGACGCCGTTTGCGGACGCTTGGCAACAGGCTTGCTGAGTCTGACAATGCAGTCGACTGCCTGCAGGTCGGCTTTGCGGAATAGTTCGCGGGCAATGCGCTTGATCATGTTGCGTGTTACGGCGCGCGGCGCAAGCCGCTTGGCGACAACAACGCCAATACGAGCATGCGGCAAATCATTGGCACGTACATACAGCGTGAAGTTAGCAGTCCGGAAGGCAGGCCGCAAACGAAAAACGGATGAAAATTCATCCGTTTTTACGATGCGCCGGCTTCTGTCGTAGTCTTCAGAACGTAAGCCGGTCAAGCCAGCAGGCAAGACGCGCTGCCGGTTAGGCTGCGAGACGCTTGCGGCCTTTGGCGCGACGTGCGTTAAGCACTGCGCGGCCACCACGGGTTGCCATACGGGCGCGGAAGCCATGGGTGCGCTTGCGGCGTACGACTGAGGGTTGGTAAGTACGTTTCATTATAAGTCTCGCTAATCTGTCAGCAAAAAATTCAGTTGGTTCGGATAGTACGTCGGGTGCGTCGCTACGGCATATTCATGCAGATGGCGGGCGCGGGGTGCGGCGAACCCTGAATTAGACAGCATTTTCTGTTTCCCTGTCAATCACTTACCGCATTTAACAAGGAAAGCGACTAGTTGGCGCGGCATGCAATTTAGTGTCCTGCCTGTGGATAACTTCGGCTGGCCAGAGTAAAATAGAGGTCACTGCGGCAAGCCTTATCGCTCTGCCATGACACCAACAGAAGAATACGGAGCGCGCCTCGGCTTGACGCTCCAAACCTGAAAAAAACGAATGGAAGAATTCTGGCAGACCTGCTCCGCAAAGCTGGAGCAGGAGCTGACGCCCCAACAATTCAGTGCCTGGATCAAGCCACTGCTGCCGCTCGATTTCGAGGACGGCCGCTTGCGCATTGCCGCGCCCAATCGCTTCAAGCTCGATTGGGTCAAGACCCAGTTCGCTGCGCGCATTACCAGTATCGCAGCCGATTTCTGGGAAGCGCCGGTCGATGTGCAGTTCGTGCTGGATCCGCGCGGGAACGTCAAAAAGCCGATGCCAAGTTCGCTGCCGGTTGCAAATATGGCATCGTCATCGTCGTCGGATGCGCCGATCTCCTTGCCTGATCTTGCAGAAGAAAATAATGCGCGTCGCGACCAGAGCCGGATCAATCCGGCGCTGACGTTTGACAGCTTCGTCACCGGCAAGGCCAACCAGCTCGCACGAGCGGCGGCGATTCAGGTTGCCAGCAACCCTGGCAGCTCGTACAACCCGCTGTTTCTGTATGGTGGCGTGGGCTTGGGCAAGACGCACTTGATTCACGCCATTGGCAATCAGGTGCTGGCGGAAAATCCCGCGGTCAAGATTCGCTATATCCATGCCGAGCAATATGTACGCGATGTCGTGACTGCTTATCAGCGCAAGGGCTTTGATGATTTCAAGCGGTATTACCATTCGCTTGATTTGCTGCTGATAGACGATATTCAGTTTTTTGGCGGGAAGTGCCGCACGCAGGAAGAGTTTTTCTATGCGTTTGAAGCGCTGATCGCGGCCAAGAAGCAGATCATCATCACCAGCGACACGTATCCGAAAGAAATCACCGGCATGGATGACCGTTTGATCTCGCGCTTTGATTCGGGCTTGACGGTGGCTGTCGAGCCGCCGGAGCTGGAAATGCGGGTGGCGATTCTGTTGAAAAAAGCGGTGCAGGAAGGCGCGGTGCTGTCGGACGACGTGGCGTTTTTCGTTGCCAAACATTTGCGCTCTAACGTGCGTGAACTCGAAGGTGCGCTGCGCAAGATACTTGCTTATTCGCGTTTTCACGGCAAAGACATCACGATTGATGTCGTCAAGGATGCGCTGAAGGATTTGCTGTCCGTGCAAAACCGACAGATCTCGGTTGAGAACATCCAGAAGACTGTGGCTGATTTCTTCAATATGAAGATCGCCGACATGTATTCAAAAAAGCGGCCGGCAAATATCGCGCGGCCGCGCCAGATTGCGATGTATCTGGCTAAAGAATTAACGCAGAAAAGCTTGCCGGAAATTGGCGAGTTGTTTGGCGGCCGCGATCACACCACTGTTTTGCATGCAGTGCGCAAAATTGCGGCAGACCGCAGCAAGAGTCCGGAATGTAATCATGAGTTGCATGTGTTGGAACAGACTTTGAAAGGCTGAGCGGCAAGCACAGCAAAATAACAAAAGCAGTAATCCGAAATTTTCAGTCAGAGAGTGTTTTGCGAAAGGACATTACTATGCAATTGGTAAAAACCCATAGAGACGCATTGTTGCGGCCACTGCAAATTGTGAGTGGTATTGTCGAGCGTCGGCACACGTTGCCGATTCTGGCCAATATCCTCATACGCAAGGATGGCGAGAACGTGTCTTTTTTGTCGACCGACATTGAAGTACAGATCAGCACGCATGCAGCGATCGGCTCCGGCAGCGATGTTGCCGCGACCACCGTTGCAGCCCGCAAGCTGCTCGACATCTTGCGCGCGCTGCCCGACTCGAATGACGTGTCGTTGTCTTTGTCAAACAAACGCTTGACGGTGCAGTCTGGTAAATCGCGTTTTGCTTTGCAGACGCTGGCGGCCGAAGAGTTTCCGACTGTTGCCCAAGCCGAGCAATACAACACGCATGTCAGCTTGCCGCAGAAAACCCTGAAGCACCTGTTCAACATGGTGCACTTCTCGATGGCGCAACAGGATATTCGTTATTACCTCAATGGCCTGCTGCTGGTCGTCGATGGCAAGAACGTTATTGGCGTTGCCACTGACGGCCATAGACTGGCGTTCTGCCAGGTTGAGACCGATCAGGAATTCACGCGTCAGGAAGTCATCATTCCACGCAAGACCATCATCGAACTGCAGAAGCTGCTGGAAGATGGCGATGAACTGGTCGATCTGCACATCGCGACGAATCAGGTCAAGTTTACTTTTGGCGATATCGAATTGATTTCGAAACTGGTCGAGGGCAAATTCCCTGACTACACCCGCGTCGTGCCAAAAGGTTACAAGAACAATTTCACGCTGAGCCGCGATTTGCTGCTGCGCTCGCTGCAACGCGCCGCCATCATGACGTCGGATAAATTCAAGGGCGTGCGCTGCATCATTGCACCGGGCAGCCTGAAGATCAGTTCGACTAATGCGGATCAGGAAGAGGCTGTTGAAGAACTCGAAATCGATTACGGCGGAGACAGCGTCGATATCGGATTCAATGTCAGCTATCTGCTTGATGTGCTCAACAACCTGAAATGCGACAGCATCAATGTCGCACTGGGCGATGCAAACTCATCGGCGTTGATCACGATTCCGGACGATGCAGATTTCAAATATGTCGTCATGCCAATGCGCATCTGATTGTGCAAGCCTGCAAGGGCCTAGCGGTCCTTGATGGTATTTTTTTATTCATCTGTTTTTAGTATTTGTAATTTTGAAGGTAGCCATGTCAGCAATTCCATCTGAAAACGCTAGCGCATCGAGCCAGTATGGCGCGTCGTCCATCCAGATTCTTGAAGGTCTGGAAGCCGTACGTAAACGTCCCGGCATGTACATCGGCGACACCTCCGATGGCACCGGCTTGCACCATCTGGTGTTCGAAGTGCTGGACAATTCGATTGATGAATCGCTCGCCGGTCACTGTACCGAGATTCACGTCACGATCCATTCCGACAATTCAATCTCGATCACGGACAATGGCCGCGGTATTCCAACCGGTATCAAGTGGGATGACAAGCACGAGCCCAAGCGCAGCGCTGCCGAGATCGTGATGACGGAGTTGCATGCAGGCGGCAAGTTCGACCAGAACTCTTATAAAGTCTCCGGTGGCTTGCATGGTGTGGGCGTGTCTTGCGTTAATGGCCTGTCGAAATTATTGAAGCTGACAGTGCGCCGTGACGGCAAGCAGCACTACATGGAATTCGTGCGCGGCGTGCCGCAAAATCGCATCATTGAAGTTCAGGACGGCAAAGAATTTTCGCCGATTCAAGTCACCGGTGACACCGATAAGCGTGGCACCGAAGTGCATTTCTGGGCAGATGAAGAAATTTTTTCGCATGTTGAATTTCACTACGACATTCTGGCCAAGCGCATACGCGAACTGTCCTTCCTCAATAATGGCGTGCGCATCAGGCTGAGTGACCAGCGCAGTGGCAAAGAAGAAGTGTTTGCTTTCGAAGGCGGCACGCGCGGCTTTGTTGAATACATCAACAAGAGCAAGAGCGTTTTGCACCCGACGATTTTCCAGGCGACTGGCGAAAAAATGTCGGACCAAAATACCTTGATCAGCGTTGATGTGTCCATGCAATGGAATGATGCGTATAACGAGCAGGTGCTGTGTTTTACCAATAACATTCCGCAGCGCGATGGCGGCACTCACCTGACTGGTCTGCGCGCGGCAATGACGCGAGTCATCAATAAATATATTGATGAGCATGACTTCGCCAAGAAAGCTAAAGTCGAAATCTCCGGTGACGACATGCGCGAAGGTCTGACCTGCGTGCTGTCGGTCAAAGTGCCGGAGCCAAAATTCAGCTCGCAAACTAAAGACAAGCTGGTGTCGTCCGAAGTGCGCGGCCCGGTTGAAGAAATTGTCGCCAAAACTCTGACGGACTATTTGCAGGAACGACCGAACGACGCCAAGATCATCTGCGGCAAAATCGTTGAAGCGGCACGCGCCCGTGAAGCTGCCCGCAAGGCACGCGAGCTGACGCGTCGCAAAGGGATTATGGATGGTCTGGGTCTGTCGGCTAAATTAGCGGACTGCCAGGAAAAAGATCCGGCTCTGTGCGAACTGTATATCGTCGAGGGCGACTCCGCAGGCGGCTCCGCCAAGCAGGGTCGCGATCGTAAATTCCAGGCGATTCTGCCGCTGCGCGGTAAAGTGCTGAACGTGGAAAAAGCGCGTTTCGAAAAAATGTTGTCGTCCGAGCAGATCACAACCCTGATCGCAACGCTGGGTACGAGTATCGGTGCGGATGAATTCAACATCGACAAACTGCGTTACCACCGCATCATCATCATGACCGATGCCGACGTCGACGGCGCTCACATCCGCACACTACTGCTGACACTGCTGTATCGCCAGATGCCGTTGCTGGTTGAGCGCGGTCACATCTATATTGCACAGCCGCCTCTGTACAAGGTCAAGCATGGACGTGACGAGCGTTATCTGAAAGACGATGTCGAAGAAGCCAGTTACATGATGCAGATCGCGTTAAATGATGCGGCTCTGGTGCCAAGCGAAAATGCTCCCGCTATTTCAGGCGATGCACTGGCCGAGCTGGTTCGCAAGTACAACACCGCGAACGCCATCATCCGTCGCCTGACACGCGCGGTGGATCATGCAGCACTGACGGCCATCATGACAGGCGTGACCTTGGATCTCGACACGATGGATCTGGCAACGCAATCGGCGCAGGCTCTGGCCTTGGCCATCAATGACCCGGCCGTTGAAGTCACAGTGAGTTCAGATGATCTGTCCGACAAGCATATGCTGCGCATTGCCCGTCGCTTTCACGGCAATATGAAGATCAGCGTGATCGATGCCGATTTCGTGCATGGCCCCGACTATGCTGTGCTGGCTGAAGCGGCAGCGACCTTCAAAGGTCTGATTGGTCGCGGTGCACTGATCAAGCGTGGCGTTGGCGAGAAGGTGCGTGAGTCAGCCATTAACGACTTCCATCATGCCATGGCATGGCTGCGTGAAGAAGCCGAGCGCGGCGTCTCCAAGCAGCGCTACAAAGGACTGGGCGAGATGAATCCGGGGCAGTTGTGGGAAACCACGATGGACCCGACCGTGCGCCGCTTGCTGAAAGTGCAGATTGAAGACGCGATTGCTGCGGACCAGATCTTCACCACGCTGATGGGTGATGATGTGGAACCGCGGCGTGCCTTCATTGAGCTTAATGCGTTGGCTGCGGGGAATATCGATATCTGATCGTATTGGAGCTACAGCCAGTTAAAAGTGTGGCTAGTTAGTACCAAAACATACTACAAATCATCAAGTCTCTTTTGCCAGAAAAAGCCAACTGATAAAGTTGGCTTTTTCGTTTCGTGTGTTTAATTCTTTGATTTCGCCAAAGAAAGACAAAAACATGATGAGGCAATCGGGGTCAGACAAACTCCGCATCGGTATCATTGGGGCGGGTACTGCAGGCTTGGCTACGGCCATTGCTTTTGCCCAAACTGGGCATCATGTCCAGGTATTTGAAAAGCATCGTGCGCTCGCGACAATGGGAGCAGGGCTATTGATACAGCCACAAGGTGTGCGTGCGTTGTCAGAGCTTGGTCTCCGTGATGAATTTGAATCTGTCAGTGTCCCCATTGATCGTCTGCTGGGCAAATGCCACCGAGACTGGCGGATAGTTGATCTCGACTATGCGAGCCATCCTGCATACGCTGTTTCTCGCACGGTACTGGCCAATTTACTTTTGCGCGCCGCGCTTGTTGCCGGCGTCGATATACAGTTCAACGTCAATATCGAGCAGGTGAAAATAGAGGAAAACTTCGGCTGCATTTGCAGCGCCTCTCAAAAAATGAAATTCGACATGGTGGTGATTGCGGATGGCGCATCGTCGGTACTACCACCACAGGTTGGGCTTGCAGTCCCGTCCACGTTATATAAATGGGGTGCGCTTTGGGCGATGTTTGATGTCGATAACTGGCCGCATGAGCGCGTGCTGCTACAGCGTTATCGAACTACTCGCCAAATGTTCGGTTTGATGCCAACAGAGCGTTGCGGTGATAAATTAAGGCTGTCGTTATTTTGGAGTTTGCAATGCAGTTCTTATCAAGACTGGAAACTGTCCTCGCTGGAAGCATGGAAAGATCAACTACTTGCGCTATGGCCTGAATCAGAACCTGTAGTCAGTCAAATCTACGCACACGACCAACTTACCTTTGCAAGCTACCGTCATGCGCGGCCGCGCCACTTATCCAAGCCTCCAATTTGCATTGTCGGTGATGCAGGACATGCGATGAGTCCACAGCTTGGCTTGGGGAGCACATTAGCGATACAGGATGCTCTGCTACTGTCGCAGTACGTTAATGCAATGGGAATAAAGGAAGGAACGCTGGCATTTTCTAAAAAAAGATTACCAGCGGTGCGAGCCTATCAGGCACTTAGTCGCGCATTGACGCCCTGTTTTCAGGCTGATGGCGATGGCTTGTGGCGTGATCTACTGTTCGCTCTGAGCTTGTACGTACCCGGGGTGCCTTGGCTTATGCATCGCAGTATCGCTTAGCCAAGAACCCCGTTTTTATTGCTGCTGTCAATGCAATCAGGCAGCGATCTTCTGCACTTCTTCAACCGGTGCCGACGACCTGATCAAATGATCGAACGCACTCAGAGCAGCCTTTGAACCTTCACCCATTGCGATGATGATCTGCTTGTATGGCACGGTCGTTACGTCACCCGCTGCAAACACGCCCGGTACCGAAGTCTGGCCGCGTGCATCGATTTCGATCTCGCCGCGCTTTGACAAGGCGACAGTACCTTTAACGAAATCGGTATTAGGCAACAGACCGATTTGCACAAAGATGCCTTCGAGTTCAATCGACTTTGTTTCACCGGTTTTACGATCAATGTAGTGCATGCCATTGACCTTCTTGCCGTCGCCAGTGACTTCCGTCGTCTGTGCCTGCGTAATGACAGTTACGTTCGGCAGGCTGCGTAGTTTGCGCTGCAAGACTTCGTCGGCGCGCAGAATCGCGTCGTACTCAAGCAGCGTTACATGACCGACTATGCCGGCGAGATCAATCGCGGCTTCCACACCAGAGTTGCCGCCGCCAACAACAGACACGCGTTTGCCCTTGAACAGCGGACCATCGCAATGCGGGCAATACGCCACACCCTTGTTGCGGTATTCCAGCTCGCCCGGCACATTCAATTCGCGCCAGCGTGCTCCGGTGGCCAGCACGACGGTTCGCGCTTTCAGGCTGCCGCCGTTTTCGAGCTTCACTTCAATAATGTCGCCAGGAATAATGGCCGACGCGCGCTGCAAATTCATTACATCAACGTCATATTCCTTAACGTGCTGCTCTAACGCTGCAACCAGTTTTGGTCCTTCGGTTTCTTTTACCGAGATGAAGTTTTCAATACCCAGGGTATCGAGTACCTGACCGCCGAAACGTTCTGCCAGCACACCGGTACGAATGCCCTTGCGTGCTGCGTAAATCGCAGCCGACGCGCCGGCCGGTCCACCGCCGACGACGAGCAGATCGAATACTTCTTTGTTCGACAGTTTGATTGCGTCTCGCGCAGCTGCACCCGTGTCGAGCTTGGCAATGATCTCTTCAAGATCCATGCGCCCCTGACCAAAATTCTGGCCATTCAGGAAAACCGTTGGCACGGCCATGATCTGGCGCTCGTTGACTTCGTCTTGAAACAACTGGCCATCAATCATCACGTGACGGATGCGCGGATTAATGATTGCCATCAGGTTCAATGCCTGCACGACTTCCGGGCAGTTATGACATGACAGCGAAATATAAGATTCAAACAGGTAGTCACCGTCGAGCTGACGAATCTGCTCGATAACATCCGCTTCCACTTTCGGCGGATGACCGCCTGTCCATAGAAGCGCCAATACCAGCGACGTGAATTCGTGACCCATCGGTATGCCGGCAAACCTCACGCCCATATCACTGCCCTTGCGGTTCAGTGCAAAAGAAGGAATACGCTGGCCGTCGTCATTGCGCTCGGTGAGCGTAAGAAGATTAGACATTGACGCAATCTCTTGCAGCATCTCGCGCATTTCAACTGATTTTTCGCTGTTGTCCAGCGATGCAGTAATCTCGACGGGGCTTTTGACATTGCCGAGATAGGCTTGCAATTGAGCTTTAATGGTTGCGTCCAGCATGATGACCTCGAATCTAAAATTATTTAAGAACTGCTTGCGCGGCACGTCAGCTTTAACAGCCGCGCGCCGCGCAGTTTTACTGCTTAGATCTTGCCAACCAGGTCCAGCGATGGTGCCAGTGTTTCTGCACCTGGAGTCCACTTGGCTGGGCAAACTTCGCCTGGGTGTGCAGCGACGTATTGTGCAGCTTGTACTTTGCGCAGCAATTCGGTTGCATCACGGCCGATGCCGTTGTCATGGATTTCACACAGCTTGATCTGACCTTCTGGATTGATGACGAAGGTGCCGCGCAGTGCCAGGCCTTCTTCTTCGATCATCACGTCGAAATTGCGGGTGATCGCGCCGGTTGGGTCAGCAATCATTGGGTAGGTGATCTTGCCGATGGTGTCCGACGTGTCATGCCATGCTTTGTGCGTGAAGTGGGTGTCGGTCGATACGGAGTAGACTTCTACGCCAAGTGACTTGAACGTAGCATAGTGATCAGCCAGGTCGCCGAGTTCGGTTGGGCAGACGAACGTGAAGTCAGCTGGGTAGAACACGACGACAGACCACTTGCCTTTCAGGTCTGCATCTGAAACTGATACGAATTTGCCATTGTGAAAAGCATTGGCAGTAAATGGCTTAACTTGGGTATTAATCAGGGACATGGTCATTTCTCCTTTGGGTTTGGTGATGCGATGGTTGGATGATAGGGGTTCGCTATGCGTCCGGCTATTTGATAGTTTGTATTAATGGAATAGGCTTTGCCTATCGTGAGATATTAGTTGATAGAAATTTACTGGAAACGCTGGATTTGCTAAGATCACAGACTTCAAAAGTGCAAAGAAGATCACTTGCCGCATGTTTCGATCTTGTTTTTGCGAAGTAAATATCTTGAAAACTTCGCTTTTTCAAATCCGTAGCCGAAATTACTATCAGGTTTAGTTGTAACGGCAGGGGTGACCGCTTTTCACGCCCATAGTCAATCTGGAGGAAATATGAAGAAGTTCTGGATGGCCCTTATGGTGGCATTCATTGGCATCACGGTCGCCGTATCGGATGCAGAAGCACGACGCATGGGCGGCGGCGGCTCGTTTGGCAAGTCATCGCCTAGCTTTAGCCGGCAAGCGCCGATGCAAAATAATCAGATGGCCAACGCTGCACGGCCAGCTGCACCGGCAGCACCTTCGAGTCCGTGGAAAGGCATCGTTGGCGGCGCATTACTGGGCTTGGGCATGGGCGCGTTGCTGTCCCACTTCGGCATGGGCGGCGCACTCGGCAGCATGATCGGCACATTGCTGATGGTGGGTCTGCTCGTCGCAGCGGCTATGTTCCTGTTCCGTATGCTGTCGCGTAAGAACAGCGGCCAGCAAGCACGTCCAGCTTATGCCGGCGGGGTTTCGGAGAAAAATATCACGCCCGAGATAGGGGCCAATCTAGGAGGCGCATCGCAGCAGGTGGCTTATTCTGGCGCAGCTGCAGCCGTGTCGAGTATACCGACCGACTTTGATACTGCAGGCTTTTTGCGTCATGCAAAAACTAACTTCCTGCGCATGCAGGCGGCATGGGACAAAGCCGATACGAACGACATCCGCGAGTTCACGACGCCTGAAATGTATGCAGAGTTGAAGATGCAATTGACGGAGCGTGGCGCTTCGCCAAACCACACCGATGTGGTGTCGATTGAAGCTGAATTGCTGGGTATTGAATCGGGCGATACCGAGCATCTGGCCAGCGTGCGTTTCTCCGGCATGATTCGGGAAGCCGACCATGCGCCGACAGAGCCGTTCAATGAAATCTGGGTGTTGTCCAAGCCGGTATCAGGCAATGGCGGTTGGCTGCTCGCAGGTTTGCATCAAGCCTGACCGGTGCATAAGCAGCCAAGCTGATACTATCGATCAATACGATTGATAAAGTCCGCCGGTTTGATTTGATGAAAGCCGTCCGCACTAAAATGCGGGCGGCTTTTTTATGCATTGTTGAATAGAATAAAAACCATGTCCCAGCCCGTTCAATACGATCGCCCTATCCTCGCCTCCTTTGTGCTGGCCACCGCCGCGCTGCTCGTCGTCATGCAGGCAGGTTTGCTCGCTGCACTCTATTCCGGCTTGCTCGTGTATTCGCTCGTGCATTTGCTGGCGCCGGCTCTTGGCAAGAAAATAGACGGTCAGCGGGCGCGCATGATTGCCGTCGGAATTTTGGGCTCGTTGATTGTGCTGATGCTGATCTTCATGGTCTGGTCGGGGATATCGTTTTTCCTGTCAGATGCCGGCAGCGTAACGGTGCTGCTGAAAAAAATGGCAGACTTGATTGAGGAGTCGCGTGCGCAAATTCCTGACTGGCTCGCCGTGTACCTGCCACAAGGCGCGGAAGACCTGCGTCAATTAATGACGAACTGGATGCGTGAACACGCGGTTGATGCGAAACATCTTGGTGAGCAAACCGGCCGCACCTTGGTGCATTTGATTGCAGGCATGGTGATTGGCGCGCTGGCTGCTCTCTATGACACGACCCGCGTTCATCACTACCTGCCGCTGTCGGCGGCATTGCACCAGCGGGTGGTCAATCTGCATCAAGCGTTCAGGCAAATGGTCTTTGCGCAGGTGCGGATAGCCGCGATCAATGCACTGTTTACCGGCATTTATCTCGCCGTAATATTGCCTATGACCGGCATCCATCTGCCATTTGTAAAAACGCTGATTTTGCTAACTTTCATCGCCGGTTTGCTGCCCGTGATCGGCAACCTGATTTCGAACACGGTAATCGTCGTGATCAGTCTTTCGCATTCCCTTACTACTGCCATGCTGTCGCTACTTTTCCTGGTGACTATTCACAAACTGGAATATTTTTTGAATGCCAAAATCATCGGCATGCAAATCAATGCGAGAGCGTGGGAATTGCTAGGCGCTATGCTGCTGATGGAAGCGCTTTTCGGCATACCCGGTGTGATCGCTGCACCTGTTTTCTATGCCTATCTGAAAATAGAACTCAGCAATGCAGGCTTGGTCTGAAGAAAAATTGCATTGAGCCGCATTATTCAGGTGTATCCAGATATCGGATGCTAGTGATGGCATAGCCTTTTGAACTGATCTGTTCGAGCGGGTCGTCGATGGCGAACTGCGGCAAGAGATTTTCTTCTTCCGGCATTTCCAAACTTCGCTCGGCACTTTGCCAATCAGTGCTGATTACTTCTTCGGGAATGGTTCGTCCCTCCGGCACGGCCAGGTAGGAAAATTTCCCATTTGTCTCTGGCCGTTGATAAATGTCCAATCGCATCGCACTCCTTCAGTCAAATCGGCAATATCCTGATTTGACTGAGCATTGACATCAAGGTTGCGCGGAGACTTACTCTTTGTTTTTGTCTGTGTGCGACGCAATCGAAGAGATCAAATCGACCGGTCTTGATGAGCGCTTGCGCATGCGCAAGTTAAGCATTTCGACGACGACCGAGAATGCCATCGCGCTATAAATGTAGCCCTTCGGTACATGATGACCAAAGCCTTCGGCGATCAGTACTACGCCAATGACAACCAGAAATGCCAGCGCCAGCATCTTGATTGTCGGATGGCCGGATACGAAACGACCGATCGCACCGGCAAACAGCATCATCAGTGCCACTGACAACACTACCGCAATAATCATTACCGATACGTGATCGACCATACCAACGGCAGTGATGATGGAGTCGAGAGAAAACACCATATCGACGAGCATGATTTGCACAATAACCGACGTGAAAGTTGCACGTGCCAGTTTGGTCTGCTGCTCATGTGCACCTTCAAGGGTCTGATGAATTTCGCCTACACTTTTCCACAAAAGGAAAAGGCCACCAAACAGCAGAACCAGATCACGGCCCGAGAAGTCCTGTTCTAGCACCGTGAACAGCGGCGCAGTCAGTCCAACGATCCATGCCAGCATCAGCAACAGGCCGATACGCATGAACATGGCGGCAAACAATCCTATCTTGCGAGCCAACTCTCTTTGGTGAACCGGTAGTTTGTCTACAAGTATCGATATAAAAATAATGTTGTCGATGCCCAGCACCAGTTCCAGCGCTGTCAAGGTCGCCAACGCGAGCCATACCTGCGGGTCAGACAGTAATTCAAGCATCAAGCGCGCTCCGAAATAAATTGATCTGCAATTCTAGCAGGCAGCCACGAAAAAGCTGCCACCTACTTGTTTGAAAAAACGAAGATAATAAGATAATCAAATCGGAAAAACCTGAATGTCAAAAACAACCGCCATCAATTTTCGCCATCTTCAATATTTTTGGGTCGTCGCCAAGGAAGGCAGCATAACGCGCGCTGCCGAGAGGCTAGAGCTGGCAGTGCAAACCGTCAGCGCTCAGCTAGGCCTGCTCGAACAGGCAGTCGGCAAATCCTTGTTCATGCCGCAAGGCCGTCGGCTCGTGCTGACCGAGGCCGGCCGCATTGCACTGCGCTATGCCGACCAGATATTTTTGCTCGGTGAACAGCTGCAAGACGCACTCGCAGACAGCGAGATCGAACACACCATGCGGCTGGTTGTGGGCATTTCCGATTCGCTGCCCAAGCTGATCGCCACCCGTCTGTTGGAAGCCGCGCTGGCATTGCCCGAACGGGTCAAGCTGGTTTGCTATGAAGACCAGTTTGAATCTTTGCTGGGCGAGCTTTCACTGCACAAGCTCGATGTTGTGTTGACAGACCGGCCTGTCCCACCCGGTACGCCCATGCGTATCTTCAGTCATCTGTTGGGTGAGACAGAAATTTCATTGTATGGCGTAGCCTCGCTAGCAGAAAAATACCATACCAATTTTCCAGCAAGTCTGAACGGCGCGCCAATGCTGCTGCCGACCCGGAACAACGCGATACGTGGTCGTATAGATCATTGGCTGGAGTCGCATGACCTGCACCCGGATGTGATCGGTGAATTCGATGACAATGCGTTGTTACACACGTTTGGTCGCAATGGCCTGGGCCTGTTTCCTGCGCCTTCTGTACTGGCCAAGGATGTTGAAGAACAGTTTGATGCCGTGCCGGTAGGTGCGATGCCGGAAGTGCGTGAACAGTTTTATGCGATCTCGAATGAACGCAAGATCAAGCATCCAGCGGTGGAAGCCATTTTGACTGCAATGCACGGCGGCGTATTTTAGAGTACCCATCAACATAAAAAAAGGGCCGACAACAATGCCGGCCCTTTCAATATCAGACTATAGACAATCAATACAAACTGGCGATCCAGTGTGCCAGATTTTCCATGTCGTCTTCCGACAGCGTTTGCGCCAGGCTGGTCATGTTGCCAGCATCATTATGACGTTCACGCGACTTGAAGTTTTTCAGCTGGGTAGTAATGTAATCCGGATGCTGGCCTGCCAGACGCGGAATCTCATTTTGACCCGACATGCCGCCCATATGGCACATTGCGCACAATGACTCTTCTGCCTTGGCTGCACCGGCTTTGATGCGTTGCGGTTCAGACTTGAAGGTGCTGCGAACCTGCTTCTGTGAACCGAAGTATGCAGCCAGATCCTGCATGTCTGCTTTTTCGAGCATGCCGGCAACTGCCGTCATCATCGGGTTTGAACGACGGCCTTCTTTGTAATCTTTGAGCTGCAAATAAATATAACGCGGATTCTGCCCGGCCAGTGTCGGGAACATGCCTACTTGTGAATTGCCACCGACGCCATGACAGGCGACACAGGCTTCTGCCTTTTTCTTGCCAGCTTCAATATCCTGTGCCTGCGCGCTCAAAGAAAACGAACTTAGCGCCAACAGGGCGATGAATGCGAAACGAAATTTCATGATGAGGCCTTAATACGCTTGTTTGAAAAAAAGAGGCTGCCAAAGGCAGCCTCTTTGTACTACAAACTAATTACAGTGCGAACACAAACACGCTATTGCCGCGCTTGAAGTCCATCTGTGAGTTACCGCCAGCAGCAACGGCGATGTACTGCTTGCCGTTAACCGTGTACGAAGTAGGTGGAGCATTCACACCTGCGCCGCACTGGTACTGCCACAATACCTTGCCGGTTTTTGCATCGTAGGCTTTAAACCAGCCATTGCCTTCGCCTGCAAACACGACATCACCAGCGGTAGCCAGAACGCCGCCGATCATTGGCTGTGCAGTTTTGGTTTTCCATACAACTTTGCCGGTGTCCAGATTCACAGCCGTGACGTTACCGAACTGCTCTTCACCTGGAACGTTCTTGAACGCGCCGCCCAGCCACAGTTTGCCGCCTGGATAAGCAGAGGCTTCAACGTGGTAGGTCATTGGCTGCTCAAGGTTGGCAGCGAATGCCAAACGCAGCGGTGGGTTCACAGCCATTGGCGACCACTCAACACCACCGTTAGCACCCAGGGACATACGGGTACCTTGTGGAGTTGGCAGGGACCACAGACCTTCTTGTGAAACCATGGCTTCGGAGAAGCGAACCAGATTGCCATTGCTACGGTCATGCATGTAGATGTGGCCGGTTTTGCCGCCGTGGATAACACCAGGAATCATCTTGCCGCTCTTGTCCTTGATGTCGACCAGGATTGGTGGCGAGACTGCATCCAGATCCCAGACGTCATGCGCGATGTACTGGTAGTGCCACTTGTACTTACCGCTGTCGAGATCAACTGCGATCATCGAGTTGGTGTACAGGTTGTCACCAGGACGCTCTGCGCCGTACAGGTCAGGAGATGGGTTGCCGGCGACGAAGAAGACCGTACGGGTTTTCTTGTCGATAGCTGGCGTCATCCAGACACCACCACCGAGGGTTTTGTAGAAGTCGCCGCCGTTTTTGGCCAGCGCTGCTTTTTCAGCAGCGATGTCACGGTGCATGTTGCGACCGGTTGCATCGTTGACTGCAAACGACCCTTCGTGACCCTTTTCAGGAATCGTGTGGAACGTCCACGCCAGCTTGCCGGTGTTGGCATCAAATGCCTTCACAAAGCCGCGCACACCATATTCGCCACCGTTGGTACCGATGAGCACTTTGCCGTCAGCAACGGTAGGTGCCATCGTTTCACTGTAGCCGAGTTCTGGATCAGCGATTTGAGTTTCCCACAGCAGTTTGCCGGTCTTTGCATCAAGCGCGACCAGTTTGGCATCCAGCGTACCCATGAAGAGCTTGCCTTCTGAAACAGCGACACCCTTGTTGTTCGGGCCGCAGCAATAGGTCGACACTGGGCCGATCTTTTGCTTGTAATGCCAGTACTGCTCACCAGTAACCGCATTGACTGCGTACACGTGGTTGTAAGACGTCGTCAGGAACATCACGCCGTTAACGACCAGCGGTGCTGTTTCCATTGATTCCAGCATCGCGGTTTGCACCACGAATGCAGGACGCAATTTCGAAACATTGCTTGCATTGATCTGGTTAGCCGGGTAATAGCGGGTCTGCTCGTAGCTACCGTTTGAGTGCAGCCAGTTCTTACCGTCTTTGGCAGCGCCATCCAGCATGGATTGGCTAACCGAACCAAAATTTGGCATTGGGTTAGCCTTGATGCCGGCGCCCGCGATAGGTTCTTGTGCAAACGCTGAACCTGCCAGCACGAGGCTGGTGGCGGCTAGCGTTTTAAGCATCTTATTCAGAGCCATGTAACTTCCTCTCTTGTATGGGTTTAAAGTCTCTTTCGTCCAGCTGATACTTTTTTAGGGTGATCAGAGCAATCAAATATGTTCAAAATTACCGAAACTTCTTGTTCGATAAAAAGAACTTTTTTTACGCTGGACTTTCTTATTGACGGCAATAAAAAACATACTATTATTGCGCTCGGTGATCGTAGTATTTGTTCAGCTAATTGGCAACCGAAAACATAGTATTTTTACGAATATTTACATGAAAGACATGACAAAAATTTTAATGATGGTGGCAGTGTTTATGTTTAGCGGCACAACAAGTGCGCAGCAGGCAGACAATCCTCACAGCCTTTCTTTGGCAGCAGTCAGAGCCGGCAACTTGGTCAAGCTGCAGAATTTGATCGAGCAGCAAGGTGCGAACATGAATTCGCGTAACCGTACCGGCGAGAGTTTGCTGATGATGGCGATCAAAGCCGGACACAAGGACATCATTGCTTATCTGCTAAGCAAAGACGTCAATGTGAATGTCGCTAACACGTCCAAGGTCACGCCTTTAATGGCAGCTGCATTTAGCGGTGACGTGCAGACTGCGAGGCTTTTGGTGGATAAAGAGGCCGACATCAACGCAGTTGATCAATTAAAGAAAACAGCGATCGTCTATGCGGCAGGTATTGGCAATACAGAGATTGTTGAATTGCTACTTTCGCGCGGGATCGATATCAACGCACGCTATCCGAATGACTTGACGATATTGATGTGGGCGGCAGGTGCCGGTCATGCCAATACAGTGAAATCGCTGCTCGCAAAAGGGGCCGATGCAAGACTGCAAGACAACCGGGGCAAGACAGCGTTGCAGATGGCCGAGGACGGTGGGCATCTCGATGCAGCCAAGTTGTTGAAGGCGCCATAACCATAAATTCACTGCACGACAAAAACAAAAAAGCCTGCACAAATGTGCAGGCTTTTTTTCGTAGAAGCGGCTTAAGGATTTTTCAGTGTGATCTCGAACTGTGCAAACCATGCTGCCACATTGTCGATGTCCGCATCCGACATGGGCTTGGCGATCACGTTCATGGTTTCGTTATGGCGTTTGCCATCGCGGAATTGCTTGATCTGGCTGGACAGATAAATTTCTGACTGGCCCGCGAGTGAAGGAATGCCAGGCAGCGTAGTGATGCCGTTCTGGCCGTGGCACATGACGCAGCCTTGGGAGACGCTGGCGCCTGCATTGACATCGCCGGCAAGCGCCGGCGCCATCAGGCTTGCAGTGAGCAGCCCGGCGAATAAGGTAGAGGTAAATAAGCTGGAGATAAGTTTCATGATGAAGTGTTCAATAAAAAAAGCGGAAACAGAACTATACCTATAAAAAAAATCGCCTGCCACGATCACTCGTGACAGGCGATTCTCATTGCCCCTTTGCTGCAACCAGCACAGCGCAGGGCAGCCGATTAGTTACCAGCGTAGCTGATGCGATAGATCGCGCCAGCATAGTCGTCGGAAACCAGGATCGAACCGTCTGGCAGGTTGGCAACGTCAACTGGACGGCCCAGAGCACGCTTGCTCACTGGGTCGAGGAAGCCGTCTGCGAACACTTCTGAAGCACCTGCAGTACCGTCAGCTTTGATTGGCACGTAGTTGATCAGGTAGCCGCTTGGCTCGGTGCGATTCCATGAACCATGCGATGCAACGAAAATGCCGCCTTGGTATTTCTTAGGAAATGCCTTGCCGGTGTAATGGGTCAGACCCAGTTGCGCTTGGTGAGCTGGGAATTCGACTTGTGGGAACACAGCGTTTGCTGGCTCTTTCATGTCTTTCAGGTCAGGAGCTGCGCCCGAACCTGCGACTTTGAATTTGCCGTTCCAGTATGGGAAACCGAAGTGCTGACCAGCTTTGGTCAGGTGGTTCAGTTCGCCTGGTGGCACGTCATTACCCAGACCGTCGACCTGGTTGTCGGTCGTCCAGATGGTCTTGTCTTTCGGGCTCACGTCGATACCAGCTGGGTTACGCATACCCATTGCATAGACTTCACGGCCTGAACCATTGAATGGGTCCAGACGCACAACACCGCCGATACCGGTTTTGTTGTACAGATCGATCTTGTCTTTAGGCTGCACGTTGTATGGCTGACCCAGGGTCACGTACAGTTTGCCGTCATCAGCAACGCGGCAAGCACGGCCGGTATGGTTGAAAGATTGCTCTTCAACTGGGATCAGACCGCCTTCTGGCACAACGGTGATCACTGCAACGTCCGGACCTTCGTAGAAGTATTCGGCAGCTGGGAAGTTCAGGATGCGGTTGGATTCAGCAACGATCAGGAAGCCGTCCTTGGTCCAGCAAACGCCGTTAGGGTTGCTGAATTTGATTGATGGTGCGAAGGATTTAACTTCGTCAGCAACGTTGTCGCCGTTACGGTCAGTAACTGCCCAAACGGTGGTCTTGCGGGTACCAACGAACAGCATGTTGGTCGAAGGAGCCACAGCCATGTAACGTGCATCAGGAACGACTGCGTACAGTTCGATCTTGAAGCCTTCTGGCAGTTTGACTTTCTTCAGATTGGCTTTGATCAGTTCAGCATTTTTGCCGGCTTGATCCACGGTCTTGATATTCATATCAGTAGACGTGTTTTTCATTGCTTGCAGGGTCGACAGGTTGTCAGCAAAAGCTGATGCCGAGAATGCCAGGAACATTGCTGACGCCAGAGCGCCTTTTACGAATACATTGGATTGAGCCAATTTAATCTCCGATTGGTTTTTTAATAGTGCGAACGATGGAACAAAAAAAACCCAAGCACGTTTTTATTAAAATTTAATTAACAAAAATAATTCAAACGTACCTAAATGCATGTGGGGCTTTGAAATATAGGTTGTTGCCCTATGGCGATACAAGTGAATTTTTTTCACCATTCAATAGCAATACAGGATTGCCAAATCAACAAGCCTGCTGACAGGCTCATTAACGGATGACGACACCCCATGGCATTTCGCCGACTTTCACTTCAGTAGTCACAGCCAGCTTGTCCGTATCAATCACAGAAACCGAATTGGAACGGCCATTAGCCACGTATAGTTTTTTCCCATCCGGCGTGATGGCCATATTCCAGGGACGCTTGCCGACTGCAATGGTGGCCGCAACTGAGTTGTCGGCCGTGTCAATGACAGACACCGTGCCGTCCTTGCCATTGGAGACATAAACGCGTTTACCGTCCGGCGCCATCGTTACGCCATTGCAGAAGGTGCCGGCCTTGATTTCACCGATAACTTTTTTGCCTGCTACGTCGATAACATACACAATGCTGGCGACCTCAGAAGCGACATAGGCGAACTTGCTGTCAGGAGTAAAAGCTATGCCGCGAGGACGGTCGCCTACTTTAATGGACGAAACCTGTTTGCGCTTTGCTACATCGACTACATCGACGCTATCAGCTTCTTCGGCTGAAACAAAAAGCCATTTTCCATCAGGGCTAAACACTGCATGCTCGGGATTTTTGCCACGCGTTTTGACAGCAAAGACTTTTTTGTTAGTACTGGTCGAAATAAAGTTAACCGCGTTACTGACTTCCGAAGCAGCGACCACCCATTTACCATTCGGCGAAATCGATACGCCTTCGGGCGACTCGCCGAGATCCACGGTGCCTGCGGCAATTCGCTTCTCGAGATCGACCATAACCAAATCATTATTCGGCTGATCGCTTACATACAGTGTCTTACCGTCTTTCGATACGGCGAGTCCGCGCGGTTTGTCGCCGGCTTTGATTTCGGCGACCACTTCATCGGTCGCCGTATCGACCACAGACAGGGTGCCGGATTTTTCATTCGGCACATAGGCAAATGGCGCGGCAAACCCTGCCGAAGGAGCATGCAGAGCCACAATCAGCAGTGTGCTACTGAGCAGGGCGGCAGAAAATATCTTCGTTTGTTTCATGGTCGTGTCCAATTGAAAAAAGCAAAACAGGAGGTTTCGTTGTTGCACGAAAGCGCTTAAGAATACCCGATGCGCGACATATGGAAAACCTGACGATTCGTCATTAATTTCGTAGCGCCAAATCAAAATGTCAAAATCAGGTACGATGATGGCCGCGTTAAAAGCGTCGCACAGCTCACTGTGTTGCAACCGCTTCGCACATATTGAACAAAACATATTCCGATTTAAACGAAAGATTCGCATGTCCGCAGAATTTGCTGAAAATGACTGGCGCCGCTTCCTTAAAAGTCTGGGTGAAGATCCGGACCGTCCAGGTCTGGTCGAAACACCTGCGCGCCTGACGAAGGCCTGGAAGCACTGGGCCTCTGGCTACAATCAAAACCCAGAGGACTTGCTCAAGACCTTTGAAGACGGTGCCGAGCAATACAATGAAATGATCGTAGTCCGGAATATTCCGGTCTATAGCCACTGCGAGCATCACCTCGCGCCATTTTTTGGCAAGGCGACGATAGGCTATATGCCGAACGGGAAAATCGTCGGTCTGTCGAAACTGACTCGTCTGGTGGATTGTTTTTCCAAGCGCTTACAAGTACAAGAAAGGCTGACCATACAGGTAGCCAATGCGTTGATGGAGGTTCTCGAACCCAAAGCCGTCGGCGTCGTCATCCGTTGCCGCCATCTGTGCATGGAAAGCCGTGGTATCCGCACTCCCGGCGAAGAAACGGTTACCTCGGCAATGCTGGGTGAGTTGCAGCCTAATCTGGCCATGCGCACCGAATTTCTGGCACTGGCCCGCGAAGACTGAGCCAGAGCGCAGTCTTTCTTTCAGTCTTTCTTATTTTTCTTTTTGCTTAGTGCCAGCATGGTGTGGCGGCAGTCTTCAGCGCCGCACCGGCAGCCGTAATTCTGCTTCAGCGTCTTGGTCATTCTTTCGTCAATGACCAAACCATAGTCATAAGACAGTTCTTCGCCACGTTTGATATCACGCAGCGCGTGAATAAAGACGTGGCCTTTTTCTTCCTGCGCTTCGCAATTGGGCGCGCAAGAGTGGTTGATCCAGCGCGCATCGCTGCCGCCGTCGCCACCGTCTATCATCTTGCCGCTTTCGAGGCTAAAGAAAAATGTGTGAAACGGATTCTCGGGATCCAGTCCCGTGCGTTTCTCCGCTTGCTTTTCCGTGATGCGCTTGCCGGTATATTCAATGATGCGGGAGCCGGTGCCAATTTTTCGCTTGGCGAATACGCCGCGTCCGTGGATCTTCGAAAATCTGACGACGATAGAATCTTCAGGCAACTGATCTGCTGCTGACATGCTGCTTTGTTTCATGCTGGCCTGGACAGTGAAGTGGTTGAAGTACTTTAATCAGGATGCCTTAGTCGTGCAACGGTACAGTGATATCGCTCAAACCGCATCGGCCATTCGAACTCAAACCAAAGAAAATAAACCGACAGACATCAAAAGTGCCTGATGATAGCGCAGCCCTTGTGGCTCACACAAGAGCCGACACTCGTGGTGTCCATTAACTTCTTTTGCGGCCTCGGTAAATTTTTCTTGTAAGCGGTAGTTTTTTCTTCCTGTTGAGGCTAACTTTGAACGATATAACAAGCGTTCTGGCGGCATGCGAATGCTGGCATGTGCTTTGCAATTGATGCTGAAGTTGTCCCCTCAACGCGGGCACTTTGACGCTCGCTCAGCAAAAGGAGAAATTCAATGCTCAATTCATTTAGCAGATCAGGTAAGGCCGGCGTCTTGGTCGGCATGATCAGTATTGCCAGCCTGATGTTCGCGCTGACTGCGCAGGCCGAAGGTGGTAAAGGCTCATCGGCAACACAGCGCGAATCGTCTGGCCAATCAGCCGGCCAATCCAGCACTGGTGAGAGTGCTACAAGCAGTGGCGCCAAGAGCAGCGGTGCAACGAGCACCGAAACCAGCAAGTCGTCCGGTGGTAAAGTGAGTCGTGCTGATGAGCGACTGATGATGCAATTGGCGCAGGCGAATATTGCAGAAATCAATGCCGGCAAACTGGCTGAGCAAAAATCCAGTAACGATCAGGTAAAGAGCTTTGCGAAGAAAATGGTGGACGACCATACCAAAGCGCTCGACGACCTGAAACAGATCGCCTCGTCGAAAGGGGTGACCTTGCCGACAGAGCCGGATCGTCAGCAGATGGCGATGGAAAACAAATTGTCGGCGCTATCGGGTGAAAAATTTGATGCGCAATATGTTGATCAATCCGGCAGCAGAGCCCATAAAGATACGCATCGCTTGTTGCAGCGTGCAAGCAGCAGGGCCACTGATCCTGACCTGAAAAGCTACGCCACCCAAGTCATGGCAACCGTAGAAAGCCATCAGCAGCTTGCAAAGGAAACCAGCAAGAACCTGCAGTCGACTAGCGAAGGCAAAAGCGGCGGCGGCATGGAAAGTGGTAGCGGCAGCAGCCGTAATAAATAAACGGCACAAGTAGCGCGCAGCAGGCGGGCACAATTCCTTCCTGCTGCGTTTGCGCTGAAGTTTACTTACTTATTACGGTCTCGCTGGTAAGGTAAAATGACGTCTTCTCCGTTGCGCCGGCAATAACGGTAATACCCTTTACTTGCTGGCGTATCTGCACTATCTGAAGACCGAAACCAAGCGCATGCTGCGACTGACTGATGTAACCCTGCCGCTCAATCATCCCGAAGCGGCATTGAAAGAAGCCGCCCTCACACGGCTGGCCATCGCCCCCGAAGAACTCGTTGGCTTGACTATTTTTCGTCGCGGTTACGACGCGCGAAAAAAATCGGCGATCCTGCTCGTCTACACGCTGGATGTCGAACTGCGTGATGAAGCGGCTGTGCTGGCAACTTGCAAGCCCGGCAGCAAAGTCACGATTGCGCCGGCAATCACTTATGAATTTGTAGCGACTGCACCGGCTGCTTCGCCACTACGCCCTGTTGTGATCGGCTTCGGCCCGTGCGGCTTGTTCGCTTCGCTGATTCTGGCGCAGATGGGTTTTAAGCCTTTGATCATCGAGCGTGGCAAAGTCGTGCGTGAACGCACCAAGGATACGTTTGGCCTGTGGCGCAAGCGTGAACTACATCCGGAATCGAATGTGCAATTCGGCGAAGGCGGCGCCGGCACTTTTTCCGATGGCAAGCTGTGGACACAAGTCAGTGATCCCAAACATTACAGCCGCAAGGTGCTGATAGAGTTTGTGAAAGCGGACGCGCCGCCTGAAATCATGTACGTCAGCAAACCGCATATTGGCACTTTCCGGCTGGTAAAAATGATCGAGCACATGCGCGCGACGATTATTTCGCTAGGCGGCGAATTCCGCTTCGAGCAAAAAGTCGATGATGTCGATATTGTTGATGGAAAAATCAAAGGTCTGCATCTGTCCAACGGCGAGCACATTGCGGCCGACCATGTTGTGCTCGCCGTCGGCCATAGCGCGCGCGACACGTTCCAGATGCTGCACAAGCGCGGCGTATTTCTGGAAGCTAAACCGTTCTCGATAGGTTTTCGCATAGAGCATCCGCAGTCATTGATAGACCGCGCCCGTTTCGGCCCGAATGCGGGCAATCCAATTTTGGGCGCAGCCGATTACAAGCTGGTGTATCACGCCAGTAATGGTCGGTCGGTCTACAGTTTTTGCATGTGCCCTGGCGGCACGGTGGTGGCCGCGACCTCCGAGCCGGGACGCGTTGTGACAAACGGTATGAGCCAGTATTCACGCGAAGAGCGCAATGCGAATGCCGGTATTGTCGTCGGCATTACGCCGGCAGATTTTCCGGGTGGGCCGCTGGCGGGCATTGATTTTCAGCGGCATTTGGAGTCGCGTGCGTATGAACTCGGCGGCGGCAATTACAATGCGCCCGGCCAGCTGGTTGGCGACTTCATTGCGAATCGCCCCTCTGCCGAATTTGGCGCAGTCCAGCCTTCGTATAAACCTGGCGTGCAACTCGGCAGCCTTAATCCGGCGCTGCCGGATTATGCAATTGAAGCCATACGCGAAGCCTTGCCCGCGTTTGACAAACAGATTGCCGGCTTTGCGATGCAGGACGCAGTGTTGACCGGCGTTGAAACTCGGACCTCGTCGCCCGTGCGCATTCGGCGCGGGGATAATTTTCAGAGCATTAATACGCAGGGCTTGTATCCGGCCGGTGAAGGCGCCGGTTATGCCGGCGGCATTATGTCGGCCGCGATTGACGGTATTCGTGTTGCGGAAGCGTTAGCGCTGGCTATCTGCAATAAACAATAGCCGCTGAAAAAAAACAGGACGAAAAAAAACGGGCCGCGATTGCGGCCCGTTTTGCTATCCACGCGAGCGGAATATTATTTCTTGGCGCGTGATGGCTTTTCAGTTGCTGGCACGAAGTGCTTGACTGCTTCGTTGATTTTTTCTTCCATCGATTCAGTAGCTTGCTTGGTAGCCTTGCTCATTTGCTCGTAGCCGCTGCTGGCGCTGGCGAGTACGGCATTCAGCATTTCAATCGCTTTTTCCGAACCGGCTGGTGCCGACTTGGTCAGGTCATCGATCAGTTTGCGAGCATGCGTGGTCGTTTCTGCCAGACGTGCTTCCGTTGCTTTGCTGAAGTCAGCTTGTGCTTTGGCGCTGATGCTTGCCAGATGCTTACCGTAAGCCAGTGCTTTTTCAGCGTTAGGCTGTGCTTGCGATGAGGTCAGGGCAATGATTTCTTGTGGGTCTTTGGCAGCCATAAGCTGTTGCGCAGCAGCAGAAGCGTGCTCCAGCGATGCTTTAGCGGTGCTGATATTGAGTTCGACTAATTCAGCGACGCTTTGGAATGCTTTGGTGGCGAAGTCATTCATGGCGCTCAGCTGCGAGTCGATGGTGGCTTTAGTAGCGGTAGAAAACTGGTCTGCGTTTGTAAACATGATGTTTTTCCTTAAATTTATTAAAAATCGGTGAGAGGCATAAATTAAACATAAGCATTGTGCGCTGCAACAATTCGTATTTTAGGCATATTTAAAATCCTGTCAAGATATTTTTGTGCGTCGCAACATAAAAGACTGAGTCCTCGGAATTACTGAGTTAAATCAATCTGAAGTTACTTAAAAGAAAATATACGCCTGCACAATTTGATGACGCAGCCCTATACCGACCCTGCTTATAATTGCCTGCCTCCATTAATTCGCAAAGCCGCGTATGAATACTGATCATTACCCGCATTGGCCAGCCGGCTTGTCCTATCAACTTACTGCCCCCGAAACCAGCGTCTATACGAATCTGGCGATCTCGGCTTTACGTTATCCGAATAAAACCGCATTGGTCTTTTACAACTGGCAAATCAGTTATAGCCAACTCAAAGCCCAGGTAGATGCACTGGCCGGTTATCTACAGCAGGTGTGTGACGTAAAGCGCGGCGACCGCGTGCTGCTGCATATGCAAAATAGCCCGCAATTCGTGATTGCCTTTTATGCGATCCTGCGCGCCGATGCGATGGTGGTGCCGGTGAACCCCATGCTGATGACGGAGGAATTGCGGCATACCGTCGCCGACAGCGGAGCGCAGGTTGCTGTCACAGCCCAGGAATTAATAGCGCGACTGCAACCCTTGATGGGTGAAGCCGGTCTGCAGCATGCGGTGATGGCAAGCTATTCAGATTGCATAGCGAACGTTACCGCAGACATGCCGGACTGGGTTAGTGCACCAAGAGCGGTGCCAGCAGATGAGCGCATTCACGCGTGGAGTGAAGCCCTTGAAAAACAATGCACACCGTCTGAACATTTAGCCGGCCCCACAGATCTCGCGTGCATGCCCTACACATCAGGCACTACCGGCAAACCGAAAGGCTGCATACATACGCACCGTTCGTTGATGTTCACTTCCGTCACCGGTGCGATCTGGTCAGGCACCGGTGCGCCGGACCATGTGACGCTAGCAGTACTGCCTCTTTTTCACGTAACCGGCATGCAAGTCAGCATGAACGCCGCCATTTATTCGGGCGCCGCCCTGGTGATACTGCCGCGCTGGGACAGAGATGCTGCCGGTCGCATGATTACGCGGCATCGGGTCACGACCTGGACGAGCATTCCAACGATGATGATTGATTTCCTGTCCAATCCGCACTTGACCGATTACGATATCTCCAGCCTCAAACGCGTCTCTGGCGGTGGCGCGGCAATGCCGGCTGCCATAGCGCAAAAGCTGCTTGAACTGACTGGCCTGCAATACATGGAAGGCTATGGTTTGTCTGAAACTATCGCCACTACGCATTCAAATCCTGTGCAGCGACTCAAGCAACAATGTCTGGGCATACCGATCTTTGACGTCGATTCGCGCATCATTGACCCTGAAACTTTACGCATGCTGCCGCCGCACGAAACCGGCGAAATCATCATTCACGGACCACAAGTATTCGAAGGCTATTGGCAGGATGCAGAAAAAACACGCGCTGCCTTCGTTGAAATAGACGGCAAATCTTTTTTCCGCTCCGGTGATTTGGGCTATAAAGATGAAGAAGGATTTTTCTTTTTTGCCGACCGTTTGAAGCGCATGATCAATGCCAGCGGCTACAAAGTCTGGCCGGCCGAAGTCGAAGCGATGATGTATGGCCATCCTGATATTGCCGAATGCTGCATCATTGCCGCTACCGATGCGTATCGTGGTGAAACAGTCAAAGCTGTCATTGTCAAAAAAGAGGGCAGCACAATCAGCGCCGAGGCCATAATGCAATGGGCGCACGATACGATGGCCGCCTACAAAGTGCCAAAGCAAGTCGAGTTCGTCGATAGCCTGCCGAAATCCGCGACCGGTAAAGTAATGTGGCGCACCCTGCAAGAAAAAGAACGCAATCCATGACCATACTGCTGTCCACGCTCAACGCCCGCTATGCGCATGCATCACTCGGGCTGCGTTATCTGCTCGCCAATATGGGTGAGTTGCGCGAGCAAACTCTGCTGCGAGAATTCGTCATCGGCGCACGCACTGCTGACGTGGTCGAAAAACTGTTGGCCGACAAGCCGCGCGTGATTGGCTTTGGCGTCTATATCTGGAACGTTGAAGAAACCACCAAAATTGTCGCCTTGCTCAAGCGACTAGCACCCGAAGTCGTCATCGTGCTTGGTGGGCCCGAAGTCTCGCATGAGCCGCAACAGCAGGAAATTTTTCAACTGGCTGACTACCTGATTACAGGCTGGGGTGATGTCACCTTCCCAAAACTATGCCGCGCGATTTTGAATGGCCCCAAGCCGCTCATGAAAATTCATGCAGGCGAGCAGCCCGAGCTCGATCAGATTGCTTTGCCCTACTCGCTCTACAGCACGGAAGACCTCGCGCACCGCACGCTGTATGTAGAAGCCTCGCGTGGCTGTCCGTTCAAATGTGAATTCTGCCTGTCTGCGCTGGACAAGACCGCGTGGCCGTTCGAGCTAGACAATTTCCTGCGCGAGCTTGAAGATTTATATCAGCGCGGCGCGCGTTTGTTCAAATTTGTAGACCGCACCTTCAACCTCAACGTCAAGACTAGCCTGCGCATCTTGCAGTTCTTTGCCGACAAATTGGCCGCGCATCCGGACGACCCGGTGTTTGCGCACTTCGAGCTCGTGCCCGACCATTTGCCTGATGCGCTTAAAGACAGCATCAGGCAATTTCCACCCGGCGCCTTGCAATTTGAAATTGGCATCCAGAGTTTCAATCCCGAAGTGCAGGCGCTAGTCAGCCGTAGACAGAACAATGAAAAAGCGGCAGAGAATTTGCGCTGGTTACGTGAAGAATCGCATGCGCATTTGCATGTCGACCTCATCGCCGGATTGCCCGGTGAAGATCTGCAAAGTTTTGCGCGCGGTTTTGACAAACTCGTCGCGCTCAATCCGCATGAAATCCAGTTTGGCATTTTGAAGCGCTTGCGCGGTACGCCCATCATCCGTCATACCGAACCCTACAAACTAGTGTTTGATCCGGCACCACCGTATTCGATACTCGCCACCGACCGCATCGATTTTCAGACCATGCAGCGTCTGGTGCGCTTTGCGCGTTACTGGGATCTGGTTGCAAACTCCGGACGCTTTGCGACGACCTTGCCGTTGATATTGGCTGATGCACCGTTTGCGCGCTTTATTGCGCTCTCAGACTGGCTGTATGCAAAGACCGATGCCACGCACAGGATTGCGCTGGATAGGCTGGCAAGGCTCGTCACAGACTGGTTGTGTGAGCAAGGGGCCGAACGCACGGAGATCGTGGCTTACATCACGCAAGACTATGCGGGAAAAATCGCACCAACGACCGGCAAGACTGACAAAGCTGCCGCGCCACAGCGGCAGGCGCGGCATCTGGCAGCCTAATCGTAGTCAAACTGCAGCCTGATCAGGAATTGCGTGAACGCCAAGTTTGCAGCAATTGCAAAGCAGCGCCGTCGAGCGACTCCAGCGGCACAGCCTTGGCATGCTCGAAAATCATTAGTGCATAGACGCTGGCGAGCGTGTTGACCTCGGAAGACAGCGCGAGCTCGTTACCGGTAGAAGGCCTCAGCCCACGCCAGTAGTTGATCGCCTGTTCCAGTTCTGTGAGTGTTAATTCCATGGCCCTATTTTAACCGCGTAGGCCGCGCTGCTAAGATTGCGTTTTTGCAAAACAGATAAACAAAGGCAAACCATGAATTTTGTTCTGGTGCATGGCGCATGGCATGGCGGCTGGTGCTGGCGAACGGTAGCGGCAACATTGCGCGCGGCTGGTCATCAGGTATTTACGCCGACGCTGACAGGCTTGGGTGAACGCGCGCATCTGCTTAATGCAGAAGTCGGCATGGCTACATTCATTAACGATATCTGCGCAGTCATACAGGCAGAAGAATTAACGGATGTGGTCTTGGTTGGCCACAGCTTTGGCGGTACCGTCATTAGTGGTGTTGCAGACCGCATTCCGCAAGCTTTGCGCCAGTTGATTTATCTCGATGCACTTATCGTGCAAAGCGGCCAGTCGGCGCTGTCAATTTTGCCGCCGGCGGTGCAGCAAGAACGCAGCCACACGATTGATGCCGAAGGATTGCGAATGGCTATTCCAACCCCTGACAAGTTTGGTGTGAGTGTGCCTGAACAGGCGGCGTGGTTGTTACGCCAACTGACGCCGCATCCATTGAAGGGCTATACCGAGCCGCTGAATCTGCAGCACTCGTTAGGCAACGGACTACCGAAGACGTATATTGCCGTTACCGATCCCTGGTATCCACCGTTTGCCGGTTTGCGCGAATGGATCAAGTCGCAACCGGACTGGCAATGGCGAGAGATCGCCGCCGGTCATGATGCAATGCTGACTTCGCCAGATGCATTGGCAGCGCTATTGCAAGACTTAGCGTTGCGCTAAAAACTGCGCAAGACGGTCGAGTCCCTGTTGCAGTTTGTCGAGTGAATGCGCAAAGCACCAGCGAATTGCACCCTCGCCTTCCGCGCCAAATGCGCTGCCCGGCGCAAGTCCCAGGCCAGCTTCGGCCACCAGTCGTTTGCATAATTTAAGCGAATCGGTTTCGCCTTCGACACGGAAGAACAGATACATTGCGCCGTGCGGGCGCGGCGCAATAATGCCGGCTTCACGAAAGCGCGGACTGGCCAGCTGTTCATATAAAAAATCACGCGCTGTCTGATAGCGTGCAATCGTCTGTCGCAAGTTTTCTTCACCCCGTTCGATAGCGACGATGCCGGCGTGCTGCACAAATCCCGGTGCGCACGAGGTGTTGTATTCGATCAGCTTGCCGAGTCCCACCATCAGCGTCGGCGGCACTTGCATCCATCCGAGTCGCCAGCCCGTCATCATCCACGCTTTCGAGAAACTGTTCACCGATACTATCCGCTCATCCGGCTCGGCCAGATCCAGAAAGGACGGCGCACAATGCAATGCGCCCGCTGGCTGGTCATAGACGAGTCGTTCGTAGACATCGTCAGCCAGCAGCCAGATACCGTGCTGGCGGCAATGCGCGAGCAGGATCTCTTGTTGCGCACGCGTGATGGTCCAGCCAGTAGGATTATTTGGCGAATTCAACAGCAGCACTTTCGTCTCTGGTGTCAGCGCGGCCAGCAGGCGTTCGATATCCAGTTCCCACACAGGCTGCGCACGTTCAACGTTGAACTGCAGCGCAACAGTGGCGACTTCGGCACCCAGTATCTTCGGTATCTCAAGCAGGTTCGGCCACAAGGGCGTGACGGCGACGACGCGGTCACCGGGATTGAGCAGCAACTGCGCCACCAGCATCAAGCCCGATACGCCGGACGAGGTCACGGCGATCTGGTTGATATCGGTCGCACGGTGCAGTCGCGAAGAATACGCGGCAATTGTTTCGCGCAAGCTAGGTATGCCAAGGTTGTGCGTATAAAAAGTATCACCTGCATCCAGCGCAGCCTTGGCGGCGTCGCGGATAAAAGCTGGCGTGACTTGGTCAGGCTCGCCGAACCAGAACGGCAGCACATCAGCGCGGCCCATACCGGCATTGGCGACTTCACGAATGCGGGACGCGCCCAGCGATTGAACAATGTCGCGCGGCGCAGCAGAAAACAGAGAAGGGTTCAGTTGGTTCACAGGCAGAGAAATATTCGGTTGGCCAGATCAAGAATGAAGGCGGGCTGCAGGTAGGCGACGAAGGCCAGTGCCAGCACCGTAACGCCACTCACCACCAGCAATACGCGCAAAAGCCGCTGCTTCATGCTGGTCGCAGCATCGTGCGCGCAATTGGTTTTTCGTCGATTGGCAGGTTAACCAGCGCGGCAAATAATCCGAGTGCGATGGTGATCATCCATACTGTGTTGTAGTTGCCTTGCAGCGTATATAAATAACCGCCGAGCCAGACGCCAAGGAAGCTGCCAAGCTGATGCGAGAAAAATACGAAGCCTGACAGCATCGATAAATAACGCACGCCGAAAATGCCGGCCACGACGCCGTTTGTCAATGGCACTGTTGACAGCCACATCAAGCCCATCGCAGCCGCAAACAGGTAGACCGTTAATGGCGATAAGGGCGCCAGCATGAAGAGCGCAATGAACACCGCGCGCGAAAAATAAATCGCCGACAGCAAATAGCGCTTGGGCATTGTGCCCCCAAGCTTGCCCGAGTAGTACGAACCAAAAATATTAAACAGGCCAATCAACGCTAATGCAATTACGGCCACGCGCGGATCATTGAGCCCTTTGTCTTTCAGGTAGGCCGGCAAATGTACGCCAATGAAGACAACCTGAAAGCCGCAAACAAAATAACCACTGACCAGCAGTTGAAACGGCCGATGCGAAAAAGCTTCGCGCGTGGCTTCGAGAATACTTTGCTGGTGTGTGTACCTGGTACTTTCGACGACCGGTTCGCGCAGGTAAAAAGCCAGTGGCAGCATCACCACTAACACTAGTGCAGCCAGCCAGTAAAACGCATGCTGCCAACCCATCATGCCTATCAACTGCTGCTCGACCGGGATCATCGCAAACTGGCCGAAGGAGCCAGCCGCGCCCAGAATGCCAAATGCCCACGAACGCTGCAGGGCCGATGCAGTGCGACCGACTATGCCCGATAAAGCGCCAAAGGCGGTGCAGGACAACGCAGCGCCGATCAGGATGCCTGAGCCGATGACGAACAGCGAAGACTGGTCGACCAAGGCCATCCAGAGCAGGCCAGCCACATACAGAAACGCGCCGACGATTACTACGCGCGCTGCACCGTAGCGGTCGGCCGCCATGCCTGCCAGCGGACCGAACACGCCCCACATCAGATTTTGCATGGCCATTGCCATCGAATAGGTTTCGCGTGTCCAGTCATGGTGCTGCGAGATAGGCTGCAGCCAGAAACCGAAGCCATGGCGCACGCCCATCGCCAGCGACAGGATCACGCCGCAGGCCAGCAGTACAGTATTGAGTCGAGGCGTGCGGGTCGTGGTGAACATCGGAGCAGGCTTTAAATTACTGAGGCATAAAGTGTAACGCATGCCAGCCTGCATAGAAGAGAACGCGGCTTAATTGGCCGCGCCTCTTGTTGGGAATGTGACTGTCAGGTCTTACTGACCCGTGCTGGGGCTGGTGGTTGGTCCTGGCGAGCTATTTGGCGTCGGACTGGTGGTGCTTGGTGTATCGGTGCCTGTGCCGCCCATGCTGGAGCCACCCATGCCTGAGCCGCCGCTGCCCATCGAAGAACCACCTTGCGATTCGGACGATTTGCTTGAAGTGCCGCTCGACTTCTCACTGGAGGTGCCGCCTGAGGTACCACCTGAAGTACCGCCCGAACTGCCGCTGCCTGACATGCCCGAACATGCGCTTAGCAGCATCGCACATGCCATAGGTATCATCCATTTCATCATAAATCGCTCCTGCAAAGATAAGGGGGCAGTACGCACCAAAGGCGTACCGGTGGAATGCATGCTTATGCATTCAGTAGAAGCGAAGCAGAGACAGAAGTTCGTAGCAATGCGGGGTTGGTTGAGGTCACGCAAGCTTAATGCTTGCGTGACTTCATGCTGATTGAAAGACAGCGCTGAAAAAAATCAGGCGGCTTTCTTGGCGACGGCTTTTTTCAGCGCCGGCTTGGCCGCTGCTTTGGTGGCGATCTTTTTGGCGGCAGGTTTTTTGGTGGCAGACTTTTTGACGGCTGTTTTTTTAGCCGCTGTCTTTTTCACTGTTTTGGCCGCCGTCTTGCTGGCTGGTTTGGCACTGACGGTTTCGTCCTCAGCACCATCAGCCTTGGCCTTGGTGCGACCCTTGGCTGCGCCTTCCGGCTTTTCTTTGCGCGGTTCGAACTCGAAGCTCACCTTGCCGTCTTTGCCTTTGGCCAGATACGCTTTGAACGGACGGCGCGTGCGTTGCGAAACAAAGCCAGGCAACAGATCGGTTTTTCCTTCATTGAGAAGTTTGACCATTTGCTCGGGCAGGATTTCCTGCTGCAGGATAATGCGACCGCTGCGGAAATCACAGGCCTTAGGCTTGGCAACAGTTTTTTCACAGACGTAGGCCAAGCCCATTTCATAGACGTTACTGCTGCATTTAGGGCAGGCACCCAACGGCGTCTGTGCGCTGAAATCAACTGGCTCGGCGTTTTCATCGTCGGCGTCATTCTGGCCAAAGTCGAACTCGAGTTTGAAATTTTTGATCTCTTCGTCGCGCGAAATTTTCAGGATCGCAGCAAACGGGCGGCCCATCTTCGATCGGAAACCTTGCAGCGGACCGATGGTACGGTTCGTCAGCAACTCTTCCACTTCGGCGACTTCGAACTGGCGGCTGCCTGGAATTTTGCTCATCGAAAATTCGCACTTCGTGCAATTGAAGCGGCGGTAATTTTCTTTCACGACACCGCCGCAATTAGGGCATGGCGTAGTCAGCGTCGCATAGTCACCCGGTATGGTGTCGTTGTTGTATTCCTTGGCGCGCTTGACGATGATCTGCGTCATTTGCGCAATCTCGCGCATGAATTCTTCACGGCTGATCTTGCCGCGCTCGATCTGCGAGAGTTTGTATTCCCATCCGCCGGTGAGCTCAGGCGCAGTCAGCTCAGTCACATCAAGTCCGCGCAGCAAAGTCATCAGCTGCGATGCTTTCGCCGTTGGAATCAGCTCGCGGCCTTCGCGCAGCAAATATTTTTCATACAGCAGGCCTTCAATGATCGCGGCGCGCGTCGCTGGCGTACCCAGACCTTTGCCAGCCATCGCATCACGCAAATCTTCATCGTCGATCAGCTTGCCGGCACCTTCCATGGCCGACAGCAAGGTCGCCTCTGAATAGCGGGCAGGTGGCTTGGTGAAGAGGCTGTGCGCGGCGACACTTTCGGTTTTGACTTTTTCATCTTTCGCGACCGGCACCAGATTGCCGCCAGCTTCGCCTTCTTTACTGGCTTTGTCCTCAATGACTTCCTTGCCATAGACGGCCAGCCAGCCCGGGTTGGTCAGCACTTTGCCCTCGGTTTTGAACTGATGGCCGGAGACTTCGGTGTAGCGTGTCGTGACTAAAAATTCGGCAGGCGGGAAGAAGATCGCCATGAAACGGCGCGTGACGAGGTCGTAGAGTTTTTGCTCAGGCTCGGACAGGTTCTTCGGCGCTTGCGTGGTCGGAATGATCGCGAAGTGATCGCTGATTTTAGTATTGTCGAAGATGCGCTTGTTTGGCTTGACCCAGTTGTTGTTCAGGATCTGCGCAGCGAACGGGTAATAGTTATTGCTCTCGCCCAGCGTATTGAGTGTCTCTTTGACTGTTGCCAGATAATCTTCCGGCAGATGGCGCGAGTCGGTACGTGGATAAGTCAGTACCTTGTGTTTTTCATACAGTGCCTGCGCCAGACCAAGCGTGTTCTTCGCTGAAAAACCAAAGCGCGCATTCGCTTCGCGCTGCAGGCTGGTCAGATCGAACAGGGCCGGTGCTATCGACGTGGTCGGCTTCGATTCTTCGGTGACGTTGCCAATCTTGCCGCGGCAGGCAGCGACGATGGAGTCGGCGGCAGCCTGGCTCCACAGGCGTTCGGCGCGCTTCTCGGGATCGGTTTCGTCTTTCTTGAATTTGGTATCGAGCCAGCGGCCTTCGTAAATGCCGGCTGCACAGACGAATTCGCCGCGCACTTCCCAGAAGTCACGCGAAACAAATTGCTTAATTTTTTCTTCGCGCTCGACCACGATAGACAGTGTCGGCGTTTGCACGCGCCCGACGGTCGTCAGGTAAAAGCCGCCTTCTTTCGAATTGAAGGCGGTCATGGCGCGGGTGCCGTTGATGCCGATCAGCCAGTCTGCTTCACTGCGGCAGCGCGCGGCGTCTGCCAGCGGCAACATCTCGGCATCTTCACGCAAATGGGTAAAGGCTTCACGGATGGCGCCCGGCGTCATCGACTGCAGCCACAGCCGCTTGATCGGTTGCTTCGCTTTCGCGTATTGCACGATCAAACGGAAAATCAATTCACCCTCACGGCCGGCGTCACAGGCATTGATGAGTGAGGTGACGTCTTTGCGCTTGAGCAGCTTGTTAAGCACCTTCAGCCGCGACTCGGTCTTGGCGATAGGGTTGAGCGCAAAGTGCGGCGGAATCATTGGCAGATGCGTGAACGACCATTTGCCGCGTTTGACGTCGTATTCTTCCGGCACTGCGATTTCAACCAGATGGCCGACGGCGGACGACAATACATATTGGTCGGATTCGAAATACTCATCGTGCTTGGTAAAGCCGCCAAGGGTCTTCGCTATGTCGTTGGCGACAGAAGGCTTCTCGGCAATGATGAGAGTCTTGGTCATAAATTTAATCTCGAATCTGGAGGCGTGAAATTAGCTGACCAGCATGCACAACGCAGGCCTTGTCTGCGTTGGATGAGGATGCTGGTTTTATAGCAACACTAAGGCATTTGCGGCCAATGATAAGCGGGTTGGCGCAAAATCCGCAAGCGACGAGACAGGGGAAGGATGCAAATTTAGTGAGAAAACCCGCTTTACAGGCAGGCTGAACGGCAGAATTTTGGTGAAATTCAATGATAAAGAGGAGGCTTGACGTCTTCGTCGTCGAGGAAGAGTTCGTCAAACATCAGCCCGTCGGGCTCTTTGCCCTGACTCCAAAGCACCATCAATACAATCACTTTGAGTTTATCGAGTGAAATCGGCGATTCGTTGGCTGCGCATGCGCGTTCGATAACTATTTCACGTTGTAAGGCATTGACGACCTCAGCAGATTCCAGAAACTGTATGAAACCAATTGCCGCAGTGCCGAGGATTTCATATTCATTGTCGGCGTAGACGCGAAAGCCAAATGAAAATGCAGTCTGACGCGCCTGTTGGCTGAACATTTCATTGGTGGTTTCGGCGAGATCGGTCAACCATCCAAGTGCTTTGGAAATTTCTTCTTGCTCGAAACCGACAGCCGATAATTTTTTTGCAAGCGCGTCCGAATCCGGGCACGCATCGGGCCGGTAATAAGTTTCGTAAAGATAAACAAGGACGTCAAACATATTTGTAATGTAGCGGGAACTGGAACGCGGCACAAGCTTCGGTTTGTAAAAACTTGCGCCAGAATTTAGCGCTCATTATTTTTTCTTTTAGTTTCATGCGCTTACGTTTTTAGCGCTGGTACGCATTACAAATAATTATTTGCACTTCATTTTGTATGTGAAAACTTTTTTCATTTAAGTAGTAGCATAAAAATAATCAGGACAAACGTCGATACAGACCGCCAGCCAGCAACTCGAATTGTCCTTGCATTTCAAGATTCAATAAATGGGCTTGTATCGCCGCCGCCGTGAATGTGGTGCGCGCTACAAGCTGGTCAATGCTCACAGGGTCATGGCCAGCGGCGGCCAGCACGGCCTGCAAGGCCGGTTCGATCTCTGCATGTTTTGCAGGCGCTACAAGCGGCGCTGGCGCTGCCTGCGGCCAGCGCAATTCTTCCAGAATGTCTTGCGCAGACTCCACCAGCTTCGCGCCCTGCCGGATTAACTGATGACAGCCTTTGGAAAGCGGCGAGTGAATCGAACCTGGAATGGCAAACACATCGCGCCCCTGTTCCAGTGCGCTGCGCGCCGTAATCAGCGAGCCCGATTGTGCGGCCGCTTCAACGACCAGCACGCCGAGCGCGAGCCCGCTGATGAGCCGGTTACGACGCGGGAAATTTGACGCGATCGCAGGTGTCCCCAATGGATATTCCGACAACAGGCAACCTTGGCTCGCAATTTTGTGCGCAAGATCGCGATGCCGTGCCGGATAGACAATATCGAGGCCGGTGCCAACCACGGCCACGGTTGAGCCCGGCGTGCTCAATGCGCCAGCATGAGCGGCGGCATCAATACCGAGTGCTTGTCCGGAGATGATGGTCAGATTTGCCCGCCCCAGCAGTTGTGCAAACTGGTCGGCGTTTTGCATGCCTTGCATGGTGGCGTTGCGGCTGCCGACGATGGCAATCGCCGTTCTGTTTAGCAGAGCAATTTCACCCTTTGCATACAGCAAACATGGTGGATCAGTAATGCTCAGTAGTGCTTGCGGATAGGCGGCGTCGGCCAGCGTCAGGACCGCATTGCCCGGCTGCGCTGCCCATGCCAATGTGGTGGCTATCTGTGCCTGCATGGCGTCGGACAGCGGCGCGGATAATGCATAAGCGAGTTTTTCAGGTACGCGCTTTTGCAAGGCCGGGAAGCCCGCGCTGAAAATATTTTCAGGCAGCCCGAAATACGCAAGCAATTCGCGAGCGGTGTGCGAGCCGACGCCTTCGGTCAATGACAGTCGCAGCCAGTGATGCAAGTCGTCGCTCTCGGCGTTGTTATTCATCGTTGTCATTGTTGACCCCGGCTGGCAGAGCGAACCATGTCGCCAACGGCAATGCCGTCACTGGCGCGCATGACCAGTGCCAGCGATGCCTGCCTGCTAACGCTGAAAACCAGCAGCGCGCCAATTTGCTGCACTGGTAGCGTAGCGAGTTCGACAGGATTTTTAGCAGAGTCATGGGCGCCGATTCTAACGTGCTTCATGACGGACAAGACGCTGCCTGCATCTAGCCCGTGCTGTTGGCCGCGATTAATCGCCACCACATCATATAAATTGGCCCAGCGATTGCCGCGCAAAACCGTAGCGATGCGGCCGTCGATCGCGCCAGCTGCGGGATGCGGGACGCCGATCAAGCTGGAGGTGGCAAGCGACGCACTCGATGCACTCGACGCAATCAGCATGTCGCCGGGTCTGATTTCTGCGCTGGAAGCCGTGACTGTAAAGCGATGCGGCTCATCAATGCCCACAGCCGCCTGCGACAGCGTCAGCGCACCGTTGCGCACGGCGCTGTAGCCGATAACACGCTGGCTGTCAGGGTCTTTCACGGGCTGGGCCGTTCGAACGACGTTGAAGACTTTATGCGGCCCCAGTTCGCCGCTAACGAAAACCGTGTCATTGCGGCCGGCCATCTGATGTTCGTCTGCAATCGCGACAATACGTAGCTTGGTGGGCAGAGCGTCGTCCAGCAGCAGCGGCGCCTGCGCAATGATCGTTTGCAGAGACGATGGGAGCATGGCCAGCGGCGCGCTAGCGAGCTGTTCGCTGCGTATGCGTGGCGACAAATGCTTGTTACCCTGGCTGCCATTGGAACTGCCGGAACTGTTACTTTCGGAGCTGTTTTTTTCATTTGACAGTCTCAACTGCCCCAGCGCACGCTGGAAATAAATGGTTTGGCCCGGATATATCCAGTGCGGATCACGGATTTGCGCATGGTTTTGTTCCCATACCTGCGGCCAGCACCAAGGGTCTTTCAAAAATAGCGCGGCGAGATCCCATAAAGTGTCGCCGGTCACGACCAAATGCGCATCTGGTGCCTGCTCGCTGAATTCGCACTGACTGCTGGCGGCGGCTATTGCGGCGCTCGCCTGACAGGCCAGAGCGGACAACAGGGTAGCTGTGCTAAAATTTTCAATCGTTTCCAGTTCATGGGCTCTCCATTTTTCGCTTAGCCGGCATTGTTTATCCGACGTTAAACGTGGTGGATTTTGCATGAACCTGGAAGCACTTCGGGCATCTGCTCACTGAATATTTGCTGTTGTTGCACAAAAGCCGTATGTCACTCTTATCTATCCTCCGTTACCCCGATTCGCGCTTGCACAAGATAGCCAAACCGGTCAAGGTATTCGATGAACGCCTCAAAAAACTCGTCGCCGATATGGCCGAGACGATGTATGACGCGCCCGGCGTTGGTCTGGCGGCGACGCAGGTTGACCAGCACATTCAATTGATCGTCATCGACGTCTCTGATACGCATGATCAACTGCGCGTACTGATCAATCCGGTGCTGACCTGGTCCAGCCCCGAGCGTGAGGTTTATGACGAAGGCTGCCTGTCGGTGCCAGGCATCTATGACGGCGTCGAACGTGCCTCACGCGTGCGCGTAAAGTCGCAGGATGTCGATGGAAAATTTTACGAATTCGAAGCCGAAGGCTTGCTCGCTGTCTGTGTGCAGCATGAGATGGATCATTTGAAAGGCAAGGTCTTCGTCGAATACCTGTCGCCGCTGAAGCGCAACCGCATCAAGGCCAAGATGCTCAAAGAAGAACGCGAACACAAGCGCGAAGCTGCACCTGCATTTCGTTGAGATTGATGACATCGCTGACATGAGAGTCATCTTTGCAGGCACCCCGGAATTCGCCGCCATCGCGCTGCAGTCGCTGCAACAGGCCGGCCATACCATTTCACTAGTGCTGACTCAGCCAGACCGTCCGGCCGGGCGAGGCATGCAGTTGCAGCCGTCGGCAGTTAAACAATTCGCACTGGCGCACCAGATACCGGTAGCGCAACCGGTCTCGCTGCGGCTAGACGGCAAACATCCGGAGGTCGCGCAGGAGGCACACGCGCTGCTGGCCGCGACCCCGCATGACGTGATGGTAGTTGCTGCCTATGGGCTGATCCTGCCGACGTCTGTGCTGCAGATACCGCCGCTTGGTTGCCTCAACATTCACGGTTCGCTGCTGCCGCGCTGGCGTGGTGCGGCACCGATACACCGTGCTATTGAAGCGGGCGATGCACAGACCGGCATCACCATCATGCAAATGGATGAGGGGCTCGATACCGGCGCGATGCTGCTCAAAGAAAGCCTGACTATTGCTGCCGATGACACCACGGCCAGCCTGCACGACAAGCTGGCAGCGATGGGCGGCCGCTTGATTGTCGAAGCACTCGCCAGGCTTGAGCAAGGCTCATTGCCGGCAGCACCGCAGCCGCAAGAGGGTATCAGCTATGCGGCCAAAATCGCCAAGGAAGAAGCCGCGCTCGATTTCAGCCTGCCTGCGGTGACGCTTGACCGGCGGATTCGTGCTTTTAATCCATTTCCCGGCGCCCTTGCACATATGGGTGCAACGGCCATCAAGATCTGGCGAGCCAGGCCGGCTGTAGGCCAAGGCCAGCCCGGTACCATACTGGCCGCCGACGCAGCCGGCGTCGTTGTTGCGTGCGGCGAAGGCGCGCTTTTGCTGACCGAGCTGCAAAAGCCCGGTGGCAAGCGCTTGCCAGCCGAACAATTCTTGCAAGGCTTTGCGCTGTCTGCGGGGCAGCGCTTCGAGCTAGCGGCTTGATTTCACGTATAATTTCATTGCGCCGATTTGATTGAACAAGTCAAAACCAGCTTGCGGGCGCAGGGCGCTTTCTGCTTCAGCGTGGCCCCAAACAAATACTGCTAAAGCGGCGCGCGGATAACCCGACCCAGCTTTTGCAGGCCGGGTTTTTTTATTTTGCGCAGTGCACTGACACAAAGACTTATACAAAGACTCATCCGATGAAACGCGATACTCCGCCCTCTACCGAAGCCATCCTGCGCGATCTGCTGGCCAAACGCATCCTGATTCTGGATGGCGCAATGGGCACCATGATCCAGCGCTACAAGCTGACCGAGGAATCCTATCGCGGTGAGCGCTTCGCTGACTTTGCCGTGCCCGGCAAAGAGATTTTCGTCAAAGGCAATAACGAACTGCTGACGCTGACGCAGCCGCACATCATCAGCGAGATTCACGAGCAATATCTGGCCGCTGGCGCTGATCTGATCGAGACCAATACCTTCGGTGCGACCACCGTGGCGCAGGACGACTATCACATGGCGCATCTGGCCTATGAGATGAACGTGCAGTCCGCCAGACTCGCGCGCGCCGCGTGCGACAAATATTCCAGCGCCGACAAGCCGCGCTTCGTCGCTGGCGCTCTCGGCCCTACGCCCAAGACTGCGTCGATTTCACCGGACGTCAACGATCCGGCCGCACGCAACGTGAGCTTCGATCAACTCTTCACCGCCTATCTGGATCAGACGCGCGCATTGGTCGAGGGCGGTGCTGACGTGCTGTTGGTCGAAACCATTTTCGACACCTTGAATTGCAAGGCTGCGCTGTTTGCCATTGACCAGTTCTTTGAAGAGAGTGGCCTGCGGCTGCCGATCATGATCTCGGGTACCGTCACCGATGCCTCCGGCCGCATTTTGTCGGGCCAGACTGTGCCGGCTTTCTGGAATTCAGTGCGGCATGCCAAGCCTTTGACCATCGGCCTCAATTGCGCGTTGGGTGCGGCGCTCATGCGTCCGTATGCCGAAGAGCTGTCGAAGCTGGCTGAGACTTTTGTCTGCATTTATCCAAATGCCGGCTTGCCCAATCCTATGTCTGATACGGGTTTTGACGAGACGCCTGACGTCACGTCGAATCTGTTGAAAGACTTCGCCGAGAGCGGCTTCGTCAACATCGCCGGCGGCTGCTGCGGCACCACGCCCGACCATATCAAGGCCATTGCCGATGTGGTCGCAAATATAGCGCCGCGCCAGATTCCGACGCACCTGCATCAGATGCGGTTGTCGGGTCTTGAGCCGTTCACGATTGATGAAGACTCCTTGTTCGTCAATGTCGGCGAGCGTACCAACGTCACCGGTTCGAAAGCGTTTGCGCGTTTGATCTTGAACGAGCAGTACGACGAAGCACTGGCGGTCGCCCGTCAACAGGTCGAGAACGGCGCGCAGATCATCGACATCAACATGGACGAGGCGATGCTCGATTCAGTCGCGGCCATGACGCGCTTCCTGAACCTGATTGCATCCGAGCCCGATATCGCGCGCGTGCCGATCATGATCGATTCGTCGAAATGGTCCGTCATTGAAGCTGGCCTGAAGTGCGTACAGGGCAAGGCGATCGTGAATTCGATTTCCATGAAAGAAGGTGAAGCAGAATTCCTGCGTCAAGCCAGACTGTGCCGCCGCTATGGCGCCGCTGTCATCGTGATGGCGTTTGATGAACAAGGACAGGCCGATACCTTCGCGCGCAAGACTGAAATTTGCGAGCGCGCCTACAAGCTGCTGGTGCAGGAAATCGGCTTCCCGCCGGAAGATATTATTTTCGATCCGAATATTTTTGCCATTGCGACCGGTATCGAAGAGCACAACAACTACGCAGTCGATTTCATCAACGCCACGCGCTGGATACGCGAGAACCTGCCGCATGCAAAGATCAGCGGCGGCGTCTCCAACGTCAGCTTCTCGTTCCGCGGCAATGACCCGGCGCGCGAAGCCATTCATACCGTGTTCCTGTATCACGCGATTCAGGCCGGCATGACAATGGGCATCGTTAACGCCGGTATGGTGGGCGTCTATGACGACTTGCCGGCCGAATTGCGCGAGCGTGCCGAAGACGTCGTGCTGAACCGCCGCGAAGATGCGACCGAGCGCATGATTGACATCGCGTCTACGCTGAAAGCGGGCGACAAGAAGCAGGAACAAAATCTGGAATGGCGTGAAACGCCGGTCGAAAAACGCCTCGCACATGCGCTCGTCCATGGCATTACGCAATGGATTGTCGAAGACACCGAAGAAGCGCGCGCGCAGTTCGAGCAAAGCAACGGCCGCCCTATTCATGTGATCGAAGGTCCGCTGATGGACGGCATGAACATCGTCGGCGACCTGTTCGGCCAAGGCAAAATGTTCTTGCCGCAGGTAGTGAAGTCTGCGCGTGTGATGAAGCAGGCCGTCGCGCATTTGATTCCGTATATCGAAGAAGAAAAGCAGCGCGAAGAGGCGCGCACCGGTATTGCTGCCAAGCCCAAAGGCAAGATCGTGATTGCGACTGTCAAGGGTGACGTGCATGACATCGGCAAGAACATCGTCTCGGTGGTCCTGCAATGTAATAATTTTGAGGTCGTGAACATGGGCGTGATGGTGCAATGCTCCGAAATTCTGGCGCGCGCCAAGGCCGAGAACGCCGACATCATTGGTCTGTCCGGATTGATCACGCCGTCGCTTGAAGAAATGGCGCACGTAGCCAAAGAGATGCAGCGCGATCCGTATTTCCGCGAGCGGAAAATTCCGCTGTTGATCGGCGGCGCCACAACCAGCCGCGCGCATACTGCAGTAAAGATCGCGCACAACTATGACGGCCCTGTCGTGTATGTGGCGGACGCTTCGCGTTCGGTGTCGGTGGCACAGTCGCTGTTAACGCCGGAGCAGCGTGATCAGTACATCGCCGATATCGCGACCGACTACGAGCGCATTCGCCAACAGCATGCGAATAAAAAAGCCGTGCCAATGCTGACGCTTGACGCCGCGCGCAAAAACAAGATGCAGCTGTCTTTTGAAGGCAAGCACGCGCCTGTCAAACCCAAGTTTATCGGCCGCCGCCATTTCCGTAATGTCGATCTGGCCACGCTGGCGCAGTACATAGACTGGGGTCCGTTTTTCCAGACCTGGGACCTAGCCGGTCCCTTCCCTGCGATTCTTACCGATGAAGTCGTCGGCGACGCGGCCAGCAATGTCTACAAAGAAGGTCAGGCGCTGCTTAAAAAGTTAATAGATGGTCGTTGGTTGACCGCGAATGGCGTCATGGCGATCTTGCCGGCCAATAGCATCAATGATGACGATATCGAGGTCTATACCGACGAGAGCAAGACGGAAGTCGCGTTCACGTATTACGGCCTGCGTCAGCAAACCGAAAAGCCTGTCATTGATGGCGTCGCTCGTCCGAACCAGTGCCTCGCAGATTTCATAGCGCCGAAGTCTTCCGGCATCACCGATTACATCGGGCTGTTCGCAGTCACTGCCGGTATCGGCATTGAAAAGCACGAGAAGCGTTTTGAAGATGCGAATGACGATTATTCATCCATCATGCTCAAGTCCCTGGCTGACCGTTTGGCCGAAGCCTTTGCCGAGCATTTGCATGAACGTGTGCGCAAAGACTTGTGGGGTTATGCCAGCGATGAAGCGTTGACTAACGAGGCCTTGATCAAGGAAGCCTACAGCGGTATTCGCCCTGCGCCCGGTTATCCGGCTTGCCCCGAGCACACCGTCAAAGCCGACGTGTTCCGCATTCTGGAGTGTGAAGATATCGGCATGAGTCTGACCGAATCGTATGCGATGTTCCCGGGCGCGGCGGTTTCCGGTTTTTACTTTGCGCATCCGGAGTCAAAGTATTTCACCGTTGGCAAAATCGGCGAAGACCAGTTGCACGACATGGCCGCTCGCCGTTGCGAGACTGTGGAACAGATGCAGAGCTGGCTCGCGCCTAACCTGTAATTGTTCTTATTTCAGGCAGTTGGCAGGCCGTCGACGAATACTTTCAGTTCGCCGCTGGCAAACGGATGCCAGCGTTCGTTGGTAGTCAGCGGCTCGGTGACGATGATGGCGACGCGGTCATTCGGCGTCGTCACTTCCGAAAAATCGACAGACACATCTTCGTCTGACAATATCGCTTGTGTAAACGGGTACTGGCGCACAATGTAATGCAGCTTGGTGGAACAGTATGCATAGAGTGCTGAGCCATCCGACAGCATCATGTTGAAGACACCATAGGAGCCGATCTCGGCAGTCAGTATTGCCAGCGCGTCAGTCAATGCCTCCCTTGACGGCAGCACATCGCCAAAACGCTTGCGCAACTGCTGCAATAAATAACAGAAAGCCAGTTCGCTATCGGTGCTGCCGACGGGACGAAACGCGCCGTCGAGTATGGGTGCGAAGTTTTTCAAGTCGCCATTGTGTGCAAACACCCAGTAGTGTCCCCACAGTTCGCGCACGAACGGATGACAATTTTCGAGTGCAATCTGTCCTTGCGTAGCTTTGCGTATGTGCGCGATGACATTTTTTGACTTGATTGGATAGTGCTTGATCAATCCCGCAATCGGTGACGTGATGGCCGATTCATGGTCGACAAACAACCTGACGCCGGCACCTTCAAAAAAAGCGATGCCCCAGCCGTCTTTATGTTCATCCGTGCGTCCGCCGCGGTTAGCAAATCCGGTAAAGCTGAACACGATGTCTGTCGGCACATTGCAGTTCATGCCTAGCAGCTGACACATTAGTTTGATTCCAGAAGTTGAATGAGAGAGGGAATGACATTATCACGAAAGTGACTGCGCTTCCGGCGCTAGCGCTATCCGACAGCGCCAAAGCGCATGGCCTGATGCGCGATATTTTTCCTCGAAGGGGGTCAATGCATTGTCGTCAGGCAGATAAGATTCGCTTGTAACAGGCATGCCTGTCAGCTGCTGTAAAGCGGCGGCAAACTCGTCAATATATATTTTCCAATTGCTGCGACATTCGATCACGCCTCCCAGCGCGACGATGGTCGGGAAGATCGCATGGCCATGCCAGCGCCGCGCCAGTTGCGGTTTTTTTGGCCATGGATTCGGATAGAGCAGGTAATGTTGTTGCGGACGAATTCCGGCTGCAAGCAACAGCCGCCAATAATCCACCAGATCGGCACGTACTAATATGCAGTTCGTCGGAGAATCACCAGACCATCCGGTTTGACGTCCCAGACGATCGGCCGACTGGTCAATCCCAATGACAAAACAGGCAGTGTGTGCTTGCGCCAGACGCCAGGTAGAAAGGCCAACACCGCAACCGGCATCAATGATCAATGGCGCGCTGCCTGCTGACCGCCATGCCGCAATGCTGCGAGCAAAAGCCAGTTGATTGACTTCAGCAATGGGTTTTTTGAAATGCGTGTTGGCGTGACGGCTGATCAGCGTACTTAGTTGATCATGGATGCCGGACTGATTGCTGGTAACGATACGGGAATTGGCGTGCATGATGAAAAGGCAAGCATGCACCGCCTTTCAGCATTGAACCATGCTTCAGGTGGATAGCACGCTGAGTTTAGTGCAAGCTCAGGTTAGTGCAAGATCACGGGTTGCGCCATCAGCAAATCATAATTACCCAGGAAGTCGTCTATTTCTTCAATGGTCGGTTCACTAGCTATCAGTTGACGTACATGCTGCCGAAATGCTTCGGCCAATGGTCCGGCAATGAATATTTCGCGCTTGATGGCTTTGTCGAGGATTTCATAGCCACCGAAACGCATTGCCTCCAGACCGGCCTCTGCGCCGAACTCCACTACGCTGTAGTGCTCGCTGTTGTAGATCAGGTTCATGCTGGCTCCTTAAGAGTCGATAAGGATTTTGCTTCTATTGCGTCAATAGATGACGCCGTCGCCCGATTTTTCAATACTAGCTTCGCAAATCCCGTGCCTGATTTCAGCCCGGCCCCTATTTTTGACTTCAAACTTCGCAATTCAAATCTTCCGACAGACTTAACAAGAATTGATACTGCGCTTCCTGCAAAAAACTTCGTATCTGCGGCAAATGTGCTGCACTTGCAAGACTAAGATACAGCCGTTGTGGTGGCCGGCGCAAGATACGATTGAGTGTTACGCGCATTGTGAGGTTTCCGCTACAGCACGGGCAGCCGGGCGCGATGCGAAAAACTTGCAATGGGTGCTCTGCTTCTAAGGACTGCAGCGTGCCGCTAATGCTTGCCATGCCTTCGGCGATGACAACTGTAGAAGAGCTTGCGTCAAAGCGGGTCGTGATGGCCAGTTCGCGTGCAGTGCTGTTGCCGCCGTAGACGAGCGTAGTTGGCGTCATCCGACTTTTTTTGCGCCCTTGACGGACTCCACGCCCAGTTGTTTCAACTTGCGATACAGGTGCGTACGCTCGAGACCGGTTCTTTCGGCAACCCGTGTCATGCTGCCGCCTTCACGCGTCAAATGATGTTCAAAATAGGCGCGCTCGAATGCATCACGCGCTTCACGCAAAGGCAGTTCGAACGAAACACGGAATTCTTCTTCGGTGGGTACAAAGGCAGACTGATGCGCAAGCCCATGAGAAAAATTGCCCACGCTGTACGTTGTTGCCTGTATTTGCGGAACCAGCATTGATGCGTCGCGCGAGACGCCATTTGGACGGCCGACGGTAGCAAGCATTGCACCCCGCGCGCCTTCATAGCCACGCGACAGACCTTGTTGCACGGTCTTGAGCAGTTTTTGCAATGAGATCGGCTTTTCCAGGAAATTCATCGCGCCGATACGGGTTGCTTCAACGGCGGTATCAATCGTTGCATGCCCCGACATCATGATGACGGGCATCGTCAGCAAACCGTCGCGCTGCCATTCTTTGAGCAGGGTGACACCGTCGGTATCCGGCATCCAGATATCGAGCAGTACCAGATCCGGTGCGCCGGATAAGCGCATTTCCCTAGCCTGATTGGCGTCCTCGGCAGTCGTTACAACGTGCCCTTCGTCGCCCAAGATTTCCGAGAGTAATTCCCGGATACCCATTTCATCATCAACCACCAGAATATTTGCCATCCGCGCGCCTCTTCATGTCAACGAACCGACCTGAAAACATTGTAAAATTAACAATAAATAATGTCAAATAATTAATTGTTTGCTAATTTGAGTAACAAAATTAAGACTTTTGCACCATGTAATTCTTTGCGATTTTGTAATTCAATGCGGCCGCCGTGTTCTTCGATGATTTTCTTAACTACAGGCAACCCTAATCCAGTACCGCGAGGCTTTGAAGTGACATACGGTTCAAAGGCCCTCGCCATCAACTTGCTGTCAAAACCCGGACCGTTGTCCGTTATGGAAAGGCGTACAGCTGTTCGCATGGCACCATCTGCATCCGGGTAGTGAATTGCTTCGGTCACGAGGTCAACTTGCGCTTTGTAAGTGTTTTCAGCTTTGCCGGCCATATCGACAGTCGCGTCTTGTGCATTCTGCAGTAAGTTGTGTACCACTTGTCTTAACTGGGTTGCATCGCCCAGGATTTTAGGCAAATCAGCGGCAAGTTTTGGATGGATGATGTCGGATTCTTCCCCAACCCCGTAAAGGTCGAGTATTTCGAGGATGAGTTCGTTCAGATCAAGAGAAGCAAGTACCGGCGCTGGCGTTTTTGCATAGTCGCGAAAATTGTCGACCATGGTCTGCATGGCCATGACTTGATTAACAATCGTATTCGTGCTGCGATCCAGCAGGGCAGCATCGCTGCTGTCGAGCTTGGTATGCAGTTTCATTTGCAGCCGTTCAGCTGACAGTTGAATCGGAGTCAGCGGATTTTTAATTTCATGCGCAAGCCTGCGGGCCACTTCGGCCCATGCAATCGAACGCTGGCCGGAAATAATATCGGAGATGTCATCAAACACCACCACATGACCAATGCCGGATTCAACAGGTAAACGTGAGCCACGCGCCAAGAGAGTGATCTGCCCGTCCGCATTTTGGCCAACCATGCGACGGCCGATTTCAATTTGCTGCTGCCAGTGCTGTCCGCCGTCGCCAATTTCACTGGAAGCGGAGCTGGCAGCAGATTGCGCACTCTGCTCGGAAAATGCCTGAAGAATATGCTGGCTGAATTCAGCAAGCTCAGTCGCCATGGAAAAAGGCTGACCTAAGTAAGGCGTCAGGTCATGGTGCAAAATACGTTCAACCGACGCATTGAATGTAATCAGGCGGAGATGACTGTCTAGCACCATCACACCCGCCGACATATTTGCCAGCACCGATTCCAGATAAGCCTTTGCATCTTCGAGCGCCAGTCGGTTGCGCTCGACTGCTTCGCGCGCGTCGGCCAACTGGTGCGTCATCATATTGAACGACTGGGTGAGTGTGCCTAGCTCGTCCGAGCTGGCAACAATCGGGCGAGGCGACAAATTACCCTCGGCCACAGCCTTGGTGCCTTCGGCAAGCAGGAGCAGCGGCCGCGCCAAGTCGGTAGCCAACAAAAACGCGCTGACAATCGCGGCAAAAATAGCCAGCAATAAGGTTAACGTTAGCGTCACCAGATAAAATTTACGCAAGCCCGAGCGCGCCAGAGAGCGCTCTTGATATTCGCCATAAGCCACGCGCAGCGCTTCAGCATTCGCAGCCAGTTGCGGCGGTACCGGCTGCAGGATTTGCAAATAGCGTGTCTGGCTGCGAAGCGAAAGCAAAGACCCGTCTCCGCGAATGGCTACCACCACCCTTAGCCGCAGCAGTGCCGGCAATGCCTTGGCGTCAGCCTCATCTGTAATAACAGCAGGTTCGGAGTGCGAAGATTCCGGCTCACTTTCTATGACACCATAAGCGCCCATCGTACGCGCGCGTGCAAGCATATAGGGTGCAGGCAGCTCAGGCGTCAAATGACCGGGTGCAGAACCGGTACTGGCAATCAAATCGCCGTGATCAGAAACCACTACGGCATCGTGCAATTTATATTGGTCAAGCAGACGCGGAAGATTGCCGGAAATTGCCACGTCTGAAATTTCAGAAAGCTCACCTGCCACAACACGCGCTTTGGCTTTGATATCGTTGAGCGACGCATCCAGCGCTACACGGCCAAGATTGAGTCCGGATTCAAGAGCAGACTCGACCTTGACGTTGAACCACGATTCAATCGAGCGCGAAACAAATTGGACTGATACCAGATAAATAACGCTGCCCGGAAGAATGCCGATGATGGCAAATAGCAGAACCAGCTTGGTCATTAACCGCGAACCGAAACGGCCTTGACGATAACGGCTGTACAGCCTGCCTAATAAAACGCAGACCAAAATGAGCAGTGCGCCGGCAATGCCGACATTGGCACCTAAAATCCACGAGTAGTATTCGTCAAACAGCGTTGCATTGTCCGACGCCGACGCCAGCAAAAAGAGCAGAATGCAGACAACTGCCGCAACGACAACCAGCAGATAGCGCAATGCGCGTGTCACTTAGCTTCTGCCCTAAAAGAAAAATGCTTCCAGCCAGATGAAAGTTTCCAGTCACCGCTGGAAATGGCGCTCACTTGTATAGGCTTGGGTAACTGGGCAATGTCGAGACCCATCTGCACGGACACGGTATAGGCGACGCCAGCGTTGAGTGCAGACAGGTCGGCAATTGTCCAGCGTCCGGGACGCCGCAGCAAGGCGAGCATGTCTTCAAGACGGGTGAAGTTGCGATGCAGGTTGCCATCGATAGAAGCCCGGTACTGGCGCGTCAAAAGATTGTAAGAAATGCGCACGGTGCGCGTCGCACTGACAGCGGTGTGGTCAAACCAATACCAGCGCGGTCGCGAAATTTCAACTTGCGTTGTGAAATAGAGTGGCACGCCGCGCATCAATGCATCTTCGAGCGCATGTGTCAGTTCAAATGAAAACGCAGTCGTTAGACGGTAGCCATCTTCAGTAGATTCAAGATCCGCCTGTGTGAACTCAATGCCATCGGCCGCACGTGTTGCAAGCGGCGACAGCGCGAGCAGCATGGAGAGCCAGAAACCAAGAAAAATTCGAAGAGTCACACGAGGTAAGCGGAGCAAGCTCCGCAGTCAAAAAGTTTGATGGATAGTATCAAACTGGGGGCTTTTGGAATAGCGCGTAAAACAATCCGTCATGGTCTTGTTCAGGTGTGGCCAGCGGCAGCAACTGTCCCGGAGCGTCGAGACGTAGCGCTTGATGACGTTCTGCAAACGCATCAGCCTGCTGCGCCGATTCTTCCGGCCACAACGAGCAGGTCACTAATAGTAATTTGCCATCGGGCTTGAGCATACTCCAGAGGTTGTCGAGCATCGCAGACGATTGCTTTGCCAACTGTCTGGAATCGGAAGGCCGGCGCAACCACCGAATGTCTGGATGGCGGCGCACGATGCCCGAAGCCGTGCAAGGCACGTCGGCAAGGATGCGGTCGAATAGCTTGCCATCCCACCAGTTGCGGCCTAATGCATCGCCTGCAATTAGTTGCGCTGTCAGCTGCAGACGCGCGAGATTTTGCGCAACGCGTTCCATCCGTTTGGCATCCTGATCCAGCGCGAGCAAATCCAGCGTTGCCATTTCCAGCAAATGACCAGTCTTGCCGCCGGGCGCAGCGCAGGCGTCCAGCACGCGCATGCCGTCGGCGACGTCAAGCAGCGGCGCAGCCAGTTGTGCCGCCGCATCCTGCACGGATACCCAGCCTTCGGCAAAGTGCGGAATACGGCTAACCGGCACCGGTTGTGCAAGCCGTACTGCATGCGGACCAATTTGCGTCGCCGCCATGTCATGTTGCGCCAGCAGTGCGAGGTAATCTTCAACAGATGTCTTGCGCTGATTGACGCGCAGCGTCAGCGGCGCCGGTGTATTGCCGGCTGCAAGAATTTCACGCCACTGTGCTGGCCATGCCGCTTTAGATTTATCAATCCACCACTGCGGGTAATTCCAGCGCGCTTCAGCCCGCTGGCTAACTTGCGGAAGCAAGGTTTCGCGCTCGCGCAGAAAGCGCCGCAATACCGCGTTGACCATGCCTTTGGCGCGCGTGAGGTCGAAGTCCGCTTCCGCCGCCACCACTGCCTGATCAACCACCGTATGCTGCGCATAGGTCGGCGTCGTCTCGGCCAGCAGCGTCAGCGCACAGCACAACAAGGTTTTGAGTTTTGGATAAGGCTGCTTTTCCGTTAACGCAGCGAGCAAAGCCTGGCTGCTGCCCCAGTTGCGCATGCTGCGATAAGACAGATCCTGAATCGCGCCACGCGCCGCAGGCGTTGCCTGCATGGATTCAAAAACCTCAGCAAGAGCGCGCGGCAATGCAGTGCCGCCTTCAACTTGCATGAGTGCGTTGGCTGCTCCTGATAAGGCAAAGGCGAGTGAATCGGGTTTTAGGGTTGGGAGTTGTGGTGTCATTAATTGTTCAGTTTGCGCAGCTTACGCCGCTTAAGCCGCGATTTGTACTTGCATTTCCAGCCAGTTGCCGACATCGGCAAAAACCGATTTCGCATCAAGCTCATTAAAAATTTCGTGATACAGGTGCTCGTAACAATGCAGCGTGCCGACGCCAGACTTCAGGCTCTTGAAGAAAGCCGGACTGCCAGCCGGATCAACCAGATGATCATCACCGGCAAAGATCAGCAAGGTCGGTATCTTCAGCAGTTTGGCATCACGCTGCGCGACGGAAATGGCGGCGAGCATTGCCAGCAGCAGGCGCGCGGTAATTTTATTGTGCACCAGAGTATCGGTTCGATAAGCTTCAACAACGGCAGTATCGTGCGACAGATAACGCTGCTTTAGTCCATTGCCGACAGCAAGGCCGGGCGCAATTGTACTGAGAATTTTCAGCAGCAGTTTTTGCGGCGCCGATAACGGCAAGGCCAATGCCGGCGACGACAAAATCAGGCCGCTCAATGGCAGCAGCTGCGCCACCGCAAACCGCGCGGCAAACAAGCCTCCCATGCTGTGGCCGAGCAAAAAAGGCGGCGCGGCGGTCGGGCCCATCTTTTGACCCCAGTCCTCTATGACCTGCACCGCATCATTGAGCAGCGTGTCTTCTTGTGGCACGTCACCGCGCGCACCACCAGAGAGCCCGTGACCGCGATGGTCATAGGCGCGTACCGCAAAGCCGCGCGCGCAGAAAAAAGCTGCCACATGCTGGTAACGGCCGCTGTGCTCGCCCAGTCCGTGCATCAGCACAATGCTGACTGCAGTAGATGTATCGGGAAGATAATCCGTTACATGCAGCGTAGTGCCATCGGCAGTTGTCAGCGTACTGTGCGTGGTATTAACCATCAGACTCCCCAAACAATAAATTGCTTGTCCTTGTGCGCTGCGCGCAGCATTTCAAGCAAAGGAAAAGCTCGGGTAGCAAAGCTGACCGTATTGCCACGTTCATGTTCGCTGTCTTCCTCCGTATCGCGGTGGTGGACATTAACATCGTGCCGCATATCTTCGGCAGGATGATGCAGCTTGCTGTCGCTGATTTCAGCTTCGAGTTTTTTCAGCGCGCCGGCAGTCTCTTCTGCCGTGATGATGCCTTGATCCGGCGATTTGCCGAACAATTCGAGAATGCGGCTGGCGTGCTCTTTGTACATCACGACATCGGCTGCAGCTTTTGATTTGAAAGTGATCAACATGGCGACCTCACAATGTAAATGGGTATGCCAAATATAGTACGGCAAATGCAGTGCCGCAGTGCGTTCATGTCGTCGCCGGCACAGTTGTCGTTGCAGACTCGGCGCGGTTAGACACGAAAGCCAGCAGCGCAAAAATCTGCAGCACAAGATAGGCAGCGCAAGCCATGCGCAATGCGTCGGAGGGCGAGTGGCCGAGTGCAATGAACAAATCCATTGCCAGTCCTATTCCCCATTGAATCGAAAAAGCGCCGATAAACAAGGTGAGGTTGAATGCACTATTGGCGCGGCCTACTTGCTTGGGCGGAAAAGAAAGGCTCACATGCGTTTGCGCCAGCGTTGTTACCGTCACCATCACGGCAAAAATAATCCACAGCATCCATGCCCAGCCATAAGGCAGCAACAACATCAGCAGCTGCGTCAGTACCGAGCCAGTCAGCCCGATTGTGACAACCTTCAGCACGGGCAAGCCCTTGCTGCCGTCATGCGAAATATGCCGCGGCGCCCACCATGACAAAACAAGATACGACAGCATCAGCGCGAAATTAAACGCAAATAAAACCTGCGAAGATTGGCCAACCGTCAGCCCTAACACAGTCACCATCCACGGCCCTGCCCATAGCGTCTGCATGGCCATGAACCCGCCCTGATGCACTGCACCCAGCAGTGCCATGCGCCGGAAATAGGGGTTGGCAAAAATCGCGCGATAGCTTTGTGGCGCTTCAATGCTGCCGCTGTCGGCGGCAGCCTGTTTTGCATTGATCTCCTGCTCCACCGGCTTGAGATAAAAGAACAGCAGAGCCGTCGCCAGCAAGATCAGGCCGGACATGATCCAGAACACGCCACGCCATCCAATGATGGGCAGCATCGTCGCTACCGGCACGGTTGTCGCCAGTGCGCCGCAGGTGCCAAATACCAGCATCCAGCTTGCCAGCTGGCTCTGACGTTGTGCCGGATACCAGAGCCGATACGCTTTCAGCGGTGCCATCAGGCAGGACGATACGCCGACGCCTATCAATGCTCGGCCTATCCATAAGCCGAGTAATGTGGAGCTCATCGCGAAGATGGCAGCACCGAGTGCGGCAAACAGCAGCAGCGCCGATTCGGTGCGGCGTGAACCATACTTGTCAAGCCACACGCCAAGCGGCAACTGCAGTGTTGCGAAGCCGACAAAATAAGCCGACGACAGCAAGCCCAGGTCAGCGTTCGACAAATGCAGGTCAGCTATTAGCGCCGGGGCTATCACGGCATTGATGGCGCGGAACGCATACGACAGCAAATAGGCGGCAGCAAAGATCAGGACGACCCGCATGGCCAGCCTGCCATGCAAATAGGGTGTGTTGTCTTGCATGTCAGTGCAATGCCAGCGAGCCAAAAAAAGTATCAACTGCTTCTTGCGGCAGGTTCTTTTGCGGGCCGACAGCCACAGCTTGATACACGCGTTCACCGCTGCTGGCGAAACGCGCAACCAGCAGCACCGTATCATCGGCATTGCGGCCATGTCCAATGGCTTCAATTTCGGTCGCTGCGATGCCGCCGGCCAGCTTTACCGCTTGCTGGCGGCGTATCTCGCCGCCGATATTGCGCACCATCGCTACTTGCATCGCCAGCAGCGCGGCTTGCTGCTGCGCCGGGTCAGGCACGACGGCGCTGCCGACGGCGAAAGTCACATCATTGGTCTCGGCTGCCGTCATGCTCATACTGACAGTCAGGCCGTTCAGGTTTACCGGACGGGCCATAGTGGAAGGTTTGCCGGGGAATAGCACCGAATACGGCGCGTCATTGCCCTGTACTTCGCGCCAGTTCCAGGTTGGATTGCAGGCGGCGGACGTGAGCAGCAAAGCTGCAGCAGCCAGCGCGCGCCAGCGAACTTTAGTGTGGAGTATTGAATTGAATGCCATAGCCCAGATGGTAACAGCAGCGTCGCTCAGGGGCGAAGCGAGCATCAATTTTCAGAGCTGGTTTTGCAAGCCAAGCGCGCGCCGGTATTGAATCGCCTCTGCAATGTCGGATGCGCCGATCTGTGACGAGCCGGACAAGTCGGCGATAGTGCGCGCCACTTTTAAAACACGGTGATAAGCACGCGCCGACCAGTTCAGGCGCGTCATCGCAGCGCGCAGCAACTGCTCTGCTGCCGCATCCGGCTGGCATAGCGCATCAATCTCGGCGACCGTCAGTCGTGCATTGGACTTGTGCTGGCGCTGCTGTTGCCGTTCACGCGCGATGCCCACACGCGCTGCGATAGCAGCCGAGGCTTCGCCGGCTGGCGCGCAGACCAGTTCGTCTTGCGTCAAGGCGGCTACCTGAATCTGGATATCAATACGGTCCAGCAGCGGGCCGGAGATTTTTCCCTGATAGCGCGCGATGGCATCCGGCGTGCAACGGCAGGCACGCGTTTTGTGGCCAAGATAACCGCACGGACAAGGATTCATCGCAGCCACCAATTGAAAGCGGCAAGGAAAATCCGACTGCCGCGCAGCACGTGAAATAGTGATGTGTCCAGATTCCAGCGGCTCGCGCAGCACTTCAAGTACCTTGCGATCAAATTCCGGTAATTCATCCAGAAACAGAATGCCGTGATGGGCGAGTGAAATTTCACCCGGTCGCGGAACGCTGCTGCCGCCAACAAGAGCGACGCCGGACGCAGTATGGTGTGGCGCGCGAAACGGGCGCGCACGCCAGCGCGCCAGAGAAAAGCTGCCGGCCAGCGATTGCACGGCAGCCGATTCCAGTGCTTCTTCATTCGTCATCGCCGGCAAAATGCCGGGCAGCCTTGTCGCCAGCATCGACTTGCCCGCACCCGGCGGGCCGACCATTAAGATGCTGTGCGCGCCGGCCGCAGCGATTTCCAACGCACGTCTTGTCTGCTGCTGGCCGCGTACTTCGGCAAAGTCAGCGCAAGACACACTAGAGCTTATTGGCGGCAAAATATGGCGTGCCAGTCTTGCATCTGCAGAGGCCGAAGCGAAGTGGGCGCATACCTGCAGCAGTGAGTCGGCCGGATAAATAACAGCATCCGGCACCAGCGCGGCTTCATCAGCATTCGCGCGCGGCAGAATAAACGCGCGCCGTTTGCCCGTTGAATTCTTGGCGCCATGCATGGCAAAGCTCATTGCCAGCGCTGCGCGAACAGGCCGCAAGTCACCCGACAGCGACAACTCACCGGCGAATTCATAGCGGTCAAATTCAGTTGATGGGATTTGGCCGGAGGCTGCCAGAATGCCGAGGGCGATCGGCAAATCGAAACGCCCCGATTCTTTCGGCAAGTCGGCCGGAGCAAGATTGACTGTGATGCGGCGGGCAGGGAATTCGAAACCGGCATTTTGCAGCGCGGCCCGAACGCGGTCTTTGGATTCGCGGACCTCGACATCGGGAAGTCCGACTATCGTAAATGTGGGCAGTCCATTAGCTAAATGGACTTCGACCGTTACCTCTGGCGCGTCCATACCCGCCAGTGCCCGGCTCCTCAGTACGGCCAGGCTCATCAATCCGACTCAGGGTTTAAGGCGGTTTTCGAGCTCGGCCACGCGTGCTTCCAAGGCTTCGAGTTTGGCGCGTGTGCGGGCCAGCACCTCGGCCTGCACGTCAAATTCTTCGCGCGTTAGCAAGTCGAGCTTGGTAAAGCCCTGATTCAACATTGCCTTCATGTTCTTTTCAAGATCCTTGGCCGGCGACTGCTGCATCACCTGATTGATCTTGGATTGCAGCTCCTGAAGGAAGCTGGGTTTGTCTGTCATGGTTCGGTCCGTTTAATAGATGCACTAATATGATGCAGGCGCGCTTCAGTGGTGCGCCGGCAGGAATCCAATCACAAGCATGTGCCGCTGATGTGGAGTTAATTTGCTGAAATGATAAACAATTCGGTGTTGCTTGGCTGGCATGCGTCCTGCTTAGGTTGCTATTAGCACACACGGATTACGTGGGCCACTTCCAACACTCACAAAGGAACAACATGAACAAACTGATTCTTGCCACCGCTATCCTCGCCGCCTTTGCCGGTAACGTTGCTCATGCTGAAGAAGCCGCACCAGCGCCAGATCATGTTGTAGCTTACAACGTTGGCGCGACTACTGATTACCGTTTTCGTGGCTTGAGCCAATCACGCTACATGCCAGCAGTTTTTGGTGGTGTTGATTACACAAATAACCCGACCGGTTTATACGCAGGTGCTTGGGCTTCAACCATCAAATGGATTACCGATGCTGGCGGCGATGCGAATGTCGAAACAGATTTTTACGCTGGTAAGCGCGGTGAGGTCGGCGGGATTTCATACGATGTTGGTGCAATACGCTATTTTTACGCGTCCAATAAATTGGTCCCAAGCGCTAATACAACGGAAGCTTATGCGCAGCTGGGCTATGGCATTTTCACCGTCAAGTATTCGCAAGCGTTGACGAATTTTGTTGCATGGGGCGATAGCAAAGGCAGTAACTATATTGATCTGAGCGCCAATCCTGAAATCAAAGATGGCTACATTCTGAATCTACATGTTGGTAAACAAGTCGTCAAAGGTACGACCACTACTGCTGACTATACTGATTGGAAAGTCGGCGTAACCAAAGATTACGGCTTTGCTGTCGCATCAGTTGCGGTCGTTGGTACGGATGCGGATAAAGCTACTTATGTCTTTGGACCAAAGTCCATCGGCAAAACCGGTGTTTACGCTTCCCTGACCAAATCCTTCTAATTAAAACAAGAGGCCTTCATGAAACTCATCACAGCCATCATCAAGCCGTTCAAGCTTGATGAAGTGCGCGAAGCGCTGTCGACCATCGGTGTGCAAGGCATTACCGTCACCGAGGTCAAAGGCTTTGGACGCCAAAAAGGTCACACCGAACTCTATCGAGGTGCCGAATATGTTGTCGACTTCCTGCCGAAGACCAAGATCGAGGCAGCAGTGGACGACGCCATCGTCGAACGCGCGATTGAAGCGATTGAAAACGCAGCTCGCACCGGCAAGATCGGTGACGGCAAGATTTTCGTCTACGACCTGCAGCAAGTTGTGCGGATCCGTACCGGCGAAACCGGCAAAGAAGCACTCTAAGGGGATCTACATGAAAAAAAGTTTTGCAAGCCTTTTGAGCGCCGGCCTGTTGTTCTTTGCAGTAGGCATGACGCATTTGGCATCGGCTGAAGATGCGGCGGCTCCTGCTGCAGCAGCACCTGCAGCAACCGCACCTGTCGCAGCGCCAGCCGCAGCAGCACCAGCGGCCGCCGCTGAAGCCCCTGCCGCTGCACCGGCACCAACCGCCAACAAGGGCGACGTAGCGTGGATGCTGGTTTCCACCCTGCTGGTTCTGATGATGGCTATCCCTGGTCTGGCCCTGTTCTACGGCGGACTGGTCCGTTCGAAAAACATGCTCTCCGTGCTGATGCAAGTGATGATGGTGTTCTCACTCATCGTCGTGTTGTGGGTCATCTATGGCTATTCACTGGCCTTTACGCAAGGTGGCAGCTTCTTCGGCTCGTTCGATCGCTTGTTCCTGAAAGGTATAACGCCAGAAACCATGACGGGGACCTTCAGCAAAGGCGTCGTATTGCCCGAGTTCGTGTTCGTAGCGTTCCAGGCGACCTTCGCTGCAATTACCTGCGCCCTGATCGTAGGTGCCTTCGCAGAACGTATCAAGTTCTCCGCTGTGCTGCTGTTCTCGGCCCTGTGGTTCACGTTCTCTTATCTGCCGATCGCGCACATGGTCTGGTTCTGGCCAGGTCCGGATGCCTACACCGATGCAAAAGCTGCTGAAGCCGCCACCGCAGTCGCTGGCTGGTTGTTCCAGAAGGGCGCGCTTGATTTCGCCGGCGGCACCGTCGTGCACATCAATGCAGCCGTAGCCGGTCTGGTTGGCGCCTACGTCATCGGCAAGCGTGTCGGTCTGGGCAGAGAATCGATGGCACCACACTCGCTGACGCTGACCATGGTGGGCGCTGCACTGCTGTGGGTGGGTTGGTTTGGTTTCAATGCCGGTTCGGCACTGGAAGCAGGCGGCTCCGCTGCGCTGGCTTTCGCCAACACCCTGTTCGCTACTGCTGCTGCGGTGCTGGCATGGTCCTTCGGTGAGTGGGTTATCAAGGGCAAGCCTTCCATGCTCGGCGCAGCGTCTGGCGCAGTTGCTGGTCTGGTTGCCATTACCCCTGCTGCCGGATTCGTCGGCATCATGGGCGGCGTGGTCATCGGTCTCGCTGCTGGTCTGATCTGCCTGTGGGGCGTCAACGGCCTCAAGCACATGCTGGGCGCTGACGACTCCCTCGACGTTTTCGGCGTGCATGGCGTCGGTGGCACCGTTGGTGCAATCCTGACTGGCGTTTTTGCTTCGCCTTCACTTGGCGGCACCGGTATCTATGATTACGTTGCCAACGCAGTCGCACCGGACTACTCAATCGTTAGCCAAGTCTGGATTCAATGCCAGGCTGTGCTGACCACCGTGATCTGGTCAGGCGTCGTTGCTTACATTGTCTTCAAGCTGGTTGACATGATCGTTGGACTGCGTGTGACCGAAGAAGAAGAACGCGAAGGTCTGGACATCTCCAGCCACGGCGAGTCTGCTTATCGCGGGTAAAAACCAGCTTTAATTTCTCCGTCGCACCCGATCCGTTCGCACCGGATCAAACAAGCGCCTCCCTCGGGAGGCGTTTTTTTTCAGGTATGGTGGGCTCTTTAAATACGCGATATCAGCCCAATTTCACAGTTTCCCTGCAAGCAGCCACATGCCGATTGGCGCGGGGTAGCCTGATTCCCGTTAGAATCTGGCTCTTGCAATGTTTGTGCTTCGCTGTCCCCGATAAGGTTTTTCATGGTTCCCCATTTAGTTACTGCCCTCAACGGCCCCCTGCTTGAGCTGGAAAAGAAAATTCTGGCCGCCACCCCTGCCATCGAACGCTGGTTCCGTCTTGAATGGCAAGAGCACACGCCGCCGTTTTACTGCTCCGTAGACTTGCGCAATTCCGGCTTCAAGCTCGCGCCGGTTGATACCAACCTCTACCCCGGTGGTTTTAACAATTTGGCACCAGAAATGCTGCCGCTGGCTGTGCAGGCCGCGATGGCCGCGATTGAAAAATACTGCCCCGATGCGAAAAATCTGCTGCTGATACCGGAGCGCCACACCCGCAATACCTTCTATTTGCAAAACGTCGCGCGTCTGATGCAGATCTTCCGTCAGACCGGACTTAATGTGCGACTGGGCAGTTTGTCGGATGAAGTCAAAGAACCAACCGAGATCGAACTGCCGGACGGCACCAGCATCACGCTCGAGCCGCTGGAGCGCAGCGCAAACGGTCGCCGCCTGGGCCTGAAAAACTTCGACCCTTGCACGATTCTTCTCAATAACGATTTGTCATCCGGCATTCCGGCAATACTGGAAAATCTGCACGAGCAAACCCTGCTGCCGCCGCTGCATGCGGGCTGGGCTGTGCGCCGCAAGACCAACCACTTCGCCGCCTACGATGAAGTGGCGAAAAAATTTGGTAAGTTGATTGATGTCGATCCGTGGATGCTGAATCCCTATTTCGCCAAAGCCACCGGCATTAATTTCCATGAGCGTATAGGCGAAGAAAATCTGGCCACTAGTGTCGATATCTTGCTGACGAAGATACGCAAGAAATACAAAGAATACGGCATCAAGGAAACGCCGTTCGTCATCGTCAAGGCCGATGCCGGCACCTATGGCATGGGCATCATGACCGTACGCGACGCGAGCGAAGTCAAAGACCTGAACCGCAAGCAGCGTAACAAAATGTCGGTCATAAAAGAAGGCATGGAAGTCTCCGACGTCATCTTGCAAGAAGGCGTGCATACCTTCGAGCACATCAATGACGCCGTCGCCGAGCCGGTCGTTTACATGATGGATCGTTACGTCGTTGGTGGCTTCTATCGCGTCCACGCCGAGCGCGGCGTCGATGAAAACCTTAATGCGCCGGGTGCGCACTTCGTACCGCTTGCCTTTGCGCAGCAACACGCGTTGCCGGATCTGTCCGCCAAGCCGGGCACCGCTGCGCCAAACCGTTTTTATATGTATGGCGTAGTAGCGCGACTAGCCTTGCTGGCAGCGTCGCTTGAGCTGGAAAAAACCGATCCGAATCCGGAAGAGTACTGAGCATGAAAATCGCGTTCGCAGCCGATCCGCTATCGGGCTTCAAAATCTACAAAGACTCCACCTACGCAATGATGGTGGAAGCGGCATCGCGCGGACATGAACTGCATGTGTTCGGCCATGGCGATTTGATTTTCGACGGCAAAGAAGTGCAGGCCAATGCAGCGCGCATCACCCTCACCGGTGACGCGACTGACTGGTACCGGCAAGAAGCGCCCAAGCTGCAAACGCTGACAGGCTTTGATGTCGTCATCGAGCGTACCGATCCGCCGTTCAACATGGAATATATTTATGCGACTTATCTGCTCGAGCTGGCCGAGTCGCATGGTGCGCGTGTAGTTAACCGCCCGGAAGCCATACGCAGCCATAACGAGAAACTCGCGATTACGCAGTTCCCGCAATTCATCGCGCCGACTCTCGTCACCAGTGATGCAGCGCGTGTGCGTGCCTTTCATGAAGAGCACAAAGACATTATTTTGAAGCCGCTCGACGGCATGGGCGGCGCCGGTATTTTCCGTGTCGGCAGCGACGGCCTCAACCTCGGCTCCATCATCGAGACTCTCACGCACAATGGTCTGCGTACCATCATGGTTCAGCGCTTCATTCCAGAGATTGCCCAGGGCGACAAGCGCGTACTGGTCATCGGTGGCGAGGTCGTGCCGTACTGTCTGGCGCGCATACCGCAAGCTGGTGAAGTGCGCGGCAATCTGGCTGCTGGCGGCCTGGGCGTAGCGATGCCGGTATCTGCCCGTGAGCGCGAGATTGGCGAAGCGCTGGGGCCGATTCTGGAAAAACGCGGGCTCTTGCTGGTAGGATTAGACGTTATCGGTCATTATCTGACCGAAATAAATGTAACCAGCCCGACCTGCTTTCAGGAGATCACGCAGCAGACGGGATTTAATGTTGCCAAGATGTTCATCGATGCAGTCGAAAAAATAAATTGAACACGGCGATATGAACAGCATCAGTTTGCAAGAACGGTAACACTCATCATGGTAGGTATTTTGCTTTTGACGCATGCGCCACTGGGCCACGCCTTTATCGAGGCTGCGACCCATGTATTTCGCAGCCCGCCGGGACAGATCGAAGCGGTCGACGTCGTCGCTGATCAGGATCCGGATCAGGTGCACGCGCTGGCAGTCGCTGCCATCGAGCGCATCAACGATGGCTCCGGCGTATTGGTTATTACCGATGTGATGGGCGGTACGCCGTCGAATTGCACGCTGTCCTTGTGCGCGCCGGGTCAGGTTGAAGTCATCGCCGGCATCAGCTTGCCGATGCTGCTGCGTGCCATTACCTATCGCCACAACACGCTAGACGTGGCAATGGAAATGGCGCTGGCTGGTGGCCAGAACGGCGCCTGCAAAGTAGATAACCGCGTACGTCTTTCGCCGAATTAACGATAACAAAAAACGAAAAACATGATCACCAGGGACATCGAAATCATCAACAAGCTCGGCCTGCATGCGCGCGCTTCTGCCAAGCTGACGCAGCTTGCCGCCAAATACCAGAGCGAAGTCTGGATGACGCGCAACCAGCGGCGCGTGAATGCAAAGTCCATCATGGGCGTGATGATGCTCGCCGCCGGCAAGGGCTCGCTGGTGACGATTGAGACCGACGGTCCGGATGAGCAAGACTGCTTTGACGCGATCTCACAACTGATCGACGCGCGCTTCGGCGAGAGCGAATAAAGCGCGCACAGGACAGCGACGCCATGGCTTCCTTTTCGCTCCACGGCATACCCGTCTCGCGTGGCATCGCCATCGGGCGCGCTCACCTGCTCAGAGCTGCCGCGCTCGACGTCAAACACTATCTGCTGCCCGAAGAACAGGTCGAAGCCGAAGTGCTGCGACTGTCAACGGCAATCGCCACCGTCCACCGCGAACTACAGGCAATCTGGAAAGACCTGCCAGCTGACGCACCGTCCGAGCTGGGCGCGTTCATTGATGTGCATGCGCTGATTTTGTCAGACCCCATCATCTCCGAGCAGCCGCTCGAAATCATACGTAGCCGTCACTACAATGCCGAGTGGGCACTGCTGACGCAAATTGATGAACTCTCCGCGCAGTTCGACGAGATTGAAGACGCGTATCTGCGTGAGCGCAAAAATGATATTCGTCAAGTTGGCGAACGCATCTTGAAAGTATTGACCGGCAGCGCCAATCCGTTGCCGGTGGTTTTCGCGCCGGAAGAAGCTACGCCGCACATGATCGTCGTCGCGCATGATATTTCGCCGGCTGACATGCTGCAATTCCGTGACCGCGCGTTTGTAGGATTCGTCACCGACCTCGGCGGCCAGAACTCGCATACCGCCATCGTCGCGCGCAGCCTCGACATACCGGCTGCCGTCGGCATGTCGAATGCATCTACCCTGATCAATCAGGATGACTGGGTCATCATTGACGGCGACGCCGGCATCGTCATCGTCGCGCCAGCTCCCATCGTGCTGGAGCAGTATCGCGAAACGCAGAGCCGCTTGCTGCGCGAACGAAAAAAACTCGGCAAGCTGAAAAAAACGCCGGCCATTACCAAAGACGGCACGCTCATACACCTGCTGGCCAATATCGAACTGCCCGAAGATTGCAGCGGTGCGCTCGAAGCCGGCGCCGTCGGCGTTGGCCTGTTCCGTTCCGAATTTCTGTTTATGGGTCGCACTGGACAGGCCAGTAAACTGCCGTCTGAAGACGAGCAATTCGAGTCCTATCGCAAAGCCGTCATCGCCATGAAAGGGCGGCCCGTCACAATCAGAACGCTCGACGTCGGCGCCGACAAGCCACTCGACAAGGCCGAAGAAACCGCTTTGAATCCGGCTTTGGGTTTGCGCGCTATTCGCTACTGCCTGTCCGAGCCACAAATGTTTTTGACGCAGCTGCGCGCTATTTTGCGCGCATCGGCCTATGGCCCGATCAACCTGCTCATACCGATGCTCTCGCATGCGTTCGAGATCGATCAGTCGCTCGTCATGATCGAGCAGGCCAAAGCTCAACTGCGCGACGCCAAAAAGAAATTCGACGAGAACATTCCGGTCGGCGCGATGATTGAAATCCCTGCGGCCGCCTTAACGCTGCCGCTGTTCATCAAGCGCCTGAATTTCCTGTCGATCGGCACTAATGACCTGATCCAGTACACACTGGCGATTGACCGCGTCGATCACGAAGTCGCGCATCTGTATAACCCGCTGCATCCGGCCATTCTGCACCTGCTGTCGACCACTATTGCGGCTGGCGCCAAGGCCGGCATACCGGTAGCAGTTTGTGGCGAGACTGCCGGCGACATCAAGCTTACGCGGCTGCTGCTGGGTATGGGCTTGCGCGAATTTTCCATGCATCCGGCGCAGCTGCTGGCAGTCAAACAGGAAGTTCTGAATACTGACCTGAGTCTGATTGAGCCGCAGGCGAAAAAAATCCTGCGCTACTATGAACCGGCTGCGATTGCCGAGGCGATGGAGCGCTTGCGGACGCTGTAAAGACGCTGAGTTCCAGAGGTCGTTTGACGCATGCGGACGACTTCGCTATCCTTAGCCCATTGCGCCGATTTGAACCCAGCTTGCGGGCGCAAGGGACCATCCCGAATAAATACGGCTAAAGCGAGCTCAAATCGACGCTTCATCGACCTTCATCGACGATCCGAATTCAGCCCGACCTGCCATCGGGCTTTTTTCATCCAGAATAATTTATGAAATCAATCGGAATCGTCGCGCCTCAGTCCATGCACTTCACGCAGCCCTTGCCTTTGCAAAGCGGCGCGTCGCTGGCTGACTACACACTGGTCTACGAGACCTACGGCACTCTGAATGCCGACCATTCGAATGCGGTGCTGGTCTGCCACGCACTCAATGCGTCGCATCACGTCGCCGGCGTTTACGAAGGTCAGCCGCGCAGTACTGGCTGGTGGGACAACATGGTCGGCCCCGGCAAGCCGCTCGATACCGATCGCTTCTTTGTCATTGGCGTTAACAACCTCGGTTCCTGCTTTGGCTCGACCGGCCCGATGCACACCAACCCGGCGACCGGCAAACCCTACGGCGCGAGCTTTCCGGTCGTGACCGTCGAAGACTGGGTGCATGCGCAAGCACGGTTGGCTGACGAACTGGGCATCACGCAGTTTGCCGCCGTGATGGGTGGCTCGCTCGGCGGCATGCAGGCCATGGCATGGAGCACGCTGTATCCAACGCGGGTGCGGCATTGCCTGATCATCGCTTCAACCTCCAAGCTGTCTGCGCAGAACATCGCCTTCAATGACGTAGCGCGGCAAGCCATCCTGACGGACCCTGATTACCATGCCGGTGACTTTTACGCGCACGGCGTAGTGCCGAAAAACGGCTTGCGCGTTGCGCGCATGGTCGGTCACATCACCTACCTGTCGGACGACGACATGGCAGAAAAATTCGGACGCGACCTGCGCAACGGCGACTACCAGTTCGGCTACGGCGTCGACTTCGAAATCGAATCCTACCTGCGCTACCAAGGCGACAAATTTTCCGAATACTTCGACGCCAATACCTACCTGCTCATTACCAAGGCACTCGATTATTTTGATCCGGCGCGCGCTTTCGAAGGTGACCTCGCAGCCGCACTGGCCAACACGCAGGCAGAATTCCTGCTGGTCTCATTTTCTACCGACTGGCGCTTTGCGCCCGAGCGCAGCCGCGAAATCGTGCAGGCGCTGGTGAAAAACGACCGCAAAGTCAGCTACGCAGAAATCGACGCACCGCACGGCCACGATGCCTTCCTGCTCGACGACCCGCGCTACATGGCTGTCGTGAAAACCTACTACGACAAAGTCTGGCAACAAGTTGGCGCCAGTGTCGCGGCTGAATGCAAGGAGGCTGCATGAGCCCCGCCCACTTCGCCGGCCTGCGCGCCGACCTTGCCTTCATTGCGCATTGGGTCAGCCCCCATTCGCGCGTGCTCGATCTCGGTTGCGGTGACGGCGCCATGCTCGACTACCTGCAAGTCGACAAGCAATGCTCAGGCTATGGCGTCGAAATTGACGACGTCAAAATTCCGCGCTGCATACAGCGCGGCGTCTCCGTCATCCAGCAGGATCTGGAGGCGGGCCTTGCAATGTTTGCCGATAACGCTTTTGATACCGTGCTCTGTCTGTCTGCGCTGCAGATGATGAAAAATGTTGAAGCCGTATTGCGCGACATTACACGCGTAGGACAAGAAGCGATTGTGTCGTTTCCGAATTTTGCGCACTGGCCGCACCGGCTTGCACTACTGCGCGGCCGCATGCCAGTGTCCGAGAGCCTGCCGTATGACTGGTTTGATACACCCAACCTGCGTTGCGCAACCATTGCTGATTTTGAGGAACTTGCGCGCGAAGTCGGACTCGAAGTGCTCGAATGCGTGGCCCTGAAAGACGATGGCACGCCGGTGACCTTCCTGCCCAACTGGCGCGGCAGCCTCGCTGTCTTCCGCCTTCGAAAAAAATAAGCGTACCCACTACCATCGCATGAGCCAGCCCCTCTCCGCAGCAACTCCCCGTCAGACCGGCTGGCGTCACTACTTCAATCGCAAGATGCTCATCTGCGTGATGCTCGGCTTCACCTCCGGGCTGCCGCTGTTCATGCTCTACAACCTGATGTCAGCGTGGCTGAAGGCCGAGCAGGTTGACCTGAAGTCGATCGGCCTGTTTGCACTGGTCGGTTTTCCATACACGTGGAAATTCATCTGGTCGCCGTTAATGGACCGCTTTCATTTTCCTCTCTTGGGCAGGCGTCGCGGCTGGATGTTCATCACGCAGCTGGCGCTACTGGCCGTCATCGGCAGCATGGGGTTTTATTCGCCAGTCACCGAGTTACCGATGATAGTGTTCCTCGCCGGGCTGGCTGCTTTTTTGTCGGCTAGTCAGGACATCGTCATTGATGCGTACCGACGTGAATTATTGTATGACCATGAACAAGGCTCCGGAACCGCCTTGTTCGTCAATGCGTACAAAATGTCGACGCTGGTGCCCGGCTCGCTGTCGCTGATTTTGTCGGACTTCATGAGTTGGCAAATGGTCTTTTCGATCACCAGCCTGTTCATGCTGCCCGGTCTGTTCACCACTCTGTTAATCAGCGAGCCAGCCATCTACGGTGAGCCGCCACGCACCTTGCGTGAAGCGGTCGTCGAGCCCTTCCGTGAATTCATCAATCGCAGAGGCTGGTCGCATGCGCTGCTAATCCTGGCTTTCATTTTTCTCTACAAGCTTGGTGATTCAATGGCGACTGCGCTGGCAACGCCGTTTTACATCGACTTGGGTTTTTCGCGAACCCAGATCGGGCTTGTCGCCAAGAATGCCGGACTGTGGGCGAGCCTGTTGGGCGGCATCATCGGTGCGGTGTGGCTGGAGAAGACCGGCGTCAATCGCGGACTGTGGATATTTGGTGTCTTGCAGGCGTTAGCCATACTCGGTTTTGCGGTACTTGCGCAAACCGGCGTCAGCGCAACGGGCGCCGAGCCCGACACCTTATTGCTGGGACTAGTGATCGGCATGGAAGCATTTTCGGTCGGCCTGGGTACAGCCGCGTTCACCGCCTACATCGCCACCACCACCGACGAGCGCTATACCGCCACGCAGTTCGCGCTCTTCACCAGTCTGGCCGCCGTGCCGCGCACCTTCTTCAATGCGCTGACTGGTTTTATTGTCGACCAGACTGGCTGGTTTACCTTCTTCCTGATCTGTTTTGGCTTGGCCATACCCGGCATGCTGCTGCTGCCTAAAATCGCGCCGTGGAATCTAAAATCTGCGACGGCTCCCTAGTTGCCAGCAAATTGTAGCGAGAGCATAATGCATCGCAAATGCTATGCAAAAGGAGTCACCAATGAAATCTGCTTCATTTCCCCCGCTTCGCGTTGAGCCGGAATTGCGTGACGCTGCACAGAGTGTTTTGCGTGAAGGAGAAAGTCTGTCTAGCTTCGTTGAGCAATCAGTTCGTGCAAACATTAATCAGCGCCGTATGCAGCAAGAATTTATTGAGCGTGGTCTACGGTCGCGCGATGAAGCTATAGAGACTGGAGAATATTATTCAGCTGAAGAGGTGCTTGCTGAAATCGATGAGATGCTCCGGAAATCACCGCCAAAATCTGGCGCATGACTTTCAAGGTACGCTACACAAAAGCGGCACGTGATGATGTGCGGCGGCTGACGGGATTCATACTCGAAAGGGATGTGTCGGCAGCCCATCGCGCTCGTAGCGCTATTGCAAAAAGTATCGAATTTTTGAGTGATTTCCCTTTCTCATGTCGCAAAGCGATACCCGATAATCCGTTCTTACGAGAGTTGGTAATTCCATTCGGATCTGCTGGTTATGTGGCACTGTTTGAAATCAGTGATGCCAAGATCGTGACTATTGTCGCGGTTCGTCATCAGCGCGAAGACGATTTTCACTAAGTCGTTTGTGCCACCAGCATCGCTGTCACCGCCAGCGCCATCACTAACGTCGCACCCCACCCCAGCCACTTCAGTCGGTGCGTAACAACAAACGGCCCCATCACATCGCGCCGTTGCGCCATGCGCATCATCACCGCCATGATCGGTACTGACACCACACCGTTGATGACGGCGGCCCAGTACAGCGCCTTGATCGGATCCATTTTGCTGATGCCAATTGCTGCGCCAATCAGCGTGGATGTAGCGATGATGCCGTAGAAGCGCCAGCCCAAAGCCAGCCCGAGATTGAGTCCTTTTTCCCAGCCGAAGGCGCCGGCCACGGCATAGGCGGCCGAGCCGGCCAGCACCGGTATGGCGAGCAAACCGGTGCCGATAATCCCTGCTGAAAAAAGCAGATACGCAAACTCACCCGCAATCGGCCGCAACGCGAGCGCAGCCTGAGCCGAGGTCTGGATATCAGTTAAGCCGTGCCGGAACAGCGTCGCCGCCGTCGTCAACATGATGAAGAACGCAATCAGGTTCGACACGCCCATACCAAACCACGTATCAATCGAAATGCGGCGCAGATGCGCGCGCGCCTGCTCCGGCGCATGACGCAAAGACTCGGCATGTGGATCGGCTTTCAACTCTTCAACTTCCTGCGACGCCTGCCAGAAAAACAGGTACGGACTGATCGTGGTGCCAAAGATCGCCACCACCGTCGTCAGGTAATCCTTGCTCAGAGTAATTTGCGGCCACACCAACGCAAACAGAACATCAGTCCATTCGATATACACGGCAAAGACTGTACCCACATACGCAAACAACGCCAGCGTCAGCCATTTCAAAATGCGCACATAACTTGTATACGGAATGAAAATCTGCAGCAGCACCGACACCAGCCCGAAGCCTGCGACCCATGCGGTGTGCGAGCCACCGGCGACTAGCTGCGCTGCATCGGCCATTGCCGCAATGTCGGCGCCGATATTGATCGTGTTGGCAACCGTCAGCAGACCAACAATGAAAAACAGTAAATAAGGCGAATGCAGCCTTCGCAAATTACCGGCCAGTCCGTCACCGGTGACACGGCCAATGCGCGCGCTGACGATCTGTATGCCTGCCATCAGCGGATAGGTAAAGAGCAGCGTCCACAACATCGCCAGGCCAAATTGCGCGCCGCTTTGCGAATAAGTGGCAATGCCGCTCGGGTCATCATCGGCCGCACCCGTGATCAGCCCCGGCCCGAGTTTCTTCTGCCAGGGCGTATCTTCGACGACAGGCTTGCGCCTGAATTTGGTTTCAGTATCTGGTTGCATCAGAACCCCATGCTATCAGTGCCCTTCTGCCGAAGGGAAAACTTCTGTCCGGCGCGCTACACTGTGCGCAATTTATTTGTATTCAAGGTTGACTATGCTAAACGCGCTGTGGCTGGGGTTCTTTGTTGTCGCAGCTGCCAGTGCAGGCTGGCGCTGGCTGATGCAAGCGGATCCTGTGGTGTTTCAGGCGATGGTCGAGAGCCTGTTTGCCATGGCGCGGCTGTCCGTTGAAGTGATGGTGCTGCTGTTTGGCACGCTGACTTTGTGGCTGGGTTTTTTGCGCATCGCCGAAAAAGCCGGACTGGTCGAGCTGCTGGCGCGCTTGCTCTCGCCGCTGTTCCGGCGGCTGATGCCGGAAGTGCCTGCCGGTCATCCGGCCCTCGGCCTCATCACCCTGAATTTCACTGCGAATGTACTTGGGCTCGACAACGCGGCCACGCCGATAGGCTTGAAAGCGATGCGCGCCTTGCAGGAATTAAACCCACTGCCCGCGATCGCCAGCAATGCACAGATTTTATTTCTGGTCTTGAATGCGTCGTCACTGACCCTGCTGCCGGTATCCATCTTCATGTACCGCGCGCAGCAGGGCGCAGCCGACCCCACACTGGTGTTCTTGCCGATCTTGCTGGCCACCTCCGCGTCCACCATTGCCGGCCTGCTGTCCGTGGCGCTGATGCAGCGTTTAAAACTATGGGATCCGGTCGTGCTCGCGTGGCTGGGTGCAGTAGCGCTGCTGCTGGGTGGGTTGATGGCGACCCTTGCGTCACTCTCCGCAATCGCGCTGGCTTCACTGTCTTCTTTGATGGGCAATCTGGTGCTGTTCGGTTTGGTGCTGCTATTCCTGCTGGCAGGCGCCATCAAGCGCGTGCCGGTTTATGAAGCATTCATCGAAGGCGCAAAGGAAGGCTTTGACGTCGCGAAGAATCTGCTGCCGTATCTGGTCGCGATGCTGTGCGCCGTCGGCGTGTTGCGTGCGTCCGGTGCGCTCGACCTTGCACTTGATGGCATGCGCTGGCTGGTGCAATACGCGGGCTGGGATGGCCGCTTTGTCGATGCGCTGCCAACAGCACTCGTCAAGCCCTTCTCCGGCAGTGCAGCGCGTGCACTATTGATCGAGACCATGAGCATACATGGCGTAGACAGCTTTCCTGCCTTGCTGGCAGCGACCATGCAGGGCAGCACCGAGACAACCTTCTATGTGCTGGCCGTTTACTTTGGCGCCGTTGGCATACAGCGCGCACGGCATGCCGTTGCTTGTGCGCTGATAGCAGACTTGGCTGGCGTGCTGGCTTCGATTGCGGTCTGCTATTGGTTTTTTGGGTGAGAGCCGGCGCTTGTCACTTGCGATTGACCGCGCCGGACAAGCTTTCAACCTGAACTTGTATCTCTTTGCGTAGCCCGAGCAGGAAAGCAGCTTCGGCCACCACAAAAAGCGGCCCGATGATGAGCCCCATGATGTCGTCGACAAAAGCGGGTTTCTTGCCTTCGTAGAAATGACCGATGAACTGGAAGACCCAGCCGATGACGAACAAGCCAATGCCCGACACCAGCCAGAACATCGTAGGCTGCGTAGCGACAAGAGCCGAAACATAAACAGACAAGGCCAGCAGTACACTTATCACAGCACCAAATCGCAAGTCCAGCCTTAGATAGTAGAGTGAACTCACCACGGCCAGCAGCAGCGCAGGTGATAAAGCAATTCCCGCTACATCAACATACGGACGCGACAGCAGCATCGTGACCGCCAGCACAATCATCGGAATGCCGACGAAGTGCGTAACGATATTGCGGCTGTCACGATGATAGGCAGCGTACTGACCGAGATTTTCAACGAGCGTTTTCACGAAGGCTCTCCGTTATTGTTATGAATCGTCAGGCAGCAATTGCGGGTTCCATACTACCTCCCACAGATGTCCATCAGGGTCCTGGAAATATCCGCCATAGCCACCCCAGAACGTATCTTGCGCAGTCTTGACGATGGTGGCACCCGCCTGCTTAGCCTGCGCCATGACGGCATCGACTTCTTCGCGAGACGCTACATTGTGCCCCAGCGAAAACCCGGCCGGGTCTGGCTGGCCTGCAGCAAGGCCAGTGTCATGCGCCAGGCTCTGGCGCGGCCAGATCGCCAGTTTCAACCCTGCTTGCAAATCAAAAAAAGCGACTGCACCATGTTCGTACTCTGTGCCAAAAATACCCGCAGTAACCAGACCAAGTCCATCGCGATAAAAACGCAGTGAACGACCAAGATCCTCGACCGTGATGGTGATCATGCTGATGCGTGGTTTCATTCAGCCTCTCCATTAAAGAACAGCATCTCTGTCTGAACAACCCTGTCTTCAGTCGGCATATCGCTGGCTTTGGACAACGCACTGATGCGAACGCCAAGCAGCCGCAGTCGTTTATCCAGCGGTGCCCGCTTCAGACATTCGCCGGCGGCCTTGCGTATGGTTGCCGCGTTATCGGTAGCCGCTGGCAATGACACATCACGCGTGACGATCTGGAAATCATCGTAGCGCAGCTTGATGCCGACAGTACGACCAACATACGCCTTGCGCTGCAAATCGTCTGCGACGCGCGTACACAAATGCGTAAAGATTTCGGATAAAGCATCGCGATCATGTCGTGCATGCATGTCGCGCTCAAAGGTTGTTTCGCGGCTCAGCGATTTTGGTTCCGAATAGGTCGTGACAGGGCGAACATCAATGCCCTGTGCCACGTTGGTCAGCCACTCGGCGTAGCTGCGGCCAAAGTGCGTCTGCAGTAAAGCTGGCTCTTGCTGCGCCAACTCGGCAATGGTGTTGATGCCGAGCGCAGCAAGTTTCTCGCCTGCTTTCGGGCCGATGCCATTAATCTTGCGCACCGACAGTGGCCAGATACGCGTCGGCATATCGGCGTGCGTAATAATCGTTAGCCCATTGGGCTTTTCCAGATCCGAGCAAATCTTTGCCAACAGCTTATTAGGTGCTATCCCTATCGAACAGGATAGGCCGGTGGCTTCGCGCACTGCCTGTTTGATGCGCACTGCAAGTGTCTGTATTTCTTCATCATGGTCGCTCAGGTCGATATAAATTTCATCGATGCCGCGATCCTCAATTAGTGGCGAAACACTGGCAACGGCTTTTTTGAAAAGCCGTGAGTAGTGACGATACGCATCGAAATTCACTGGTAATAAAATCGCATCGGGCGCAAGCTTGGCGGCCTTCATCATGCCCATCGCAGAAAAAACACCAAGGGCACGCGCTTCGTAAGTGGAGGTGGTGATTACGCCGCGCCCGGTGTAGTCGCGCAGCCGGAAAAAATGACGGCTGCCATCCGGCTGTAGCTCGGGTTGATGCGCAGAGCTGCCACCGATAACGACTGGCAGCCCTTTCAATTCCGGATAACGCAGTAGCTCGACGGAAGCGTAAAACGCGTCCATGTCGAGGTGGGCGATCAGGCGGGTTTCAGCAAGCATAGAAATTAATTTGCTTGTGTCATTTTTCTAAAAGAAAAGATGGAATACTCATGGGCGTGCTTCATATCAGCCTGCATATTCCGCGACAGACTCGAACCATTTCGCCAGTTCTTCTTCGGAGATGCTGCCGTCTGCCAGGGCCATAAAGGTTTCATACAGATTTTCAGCGGTGGCAGTGACTACCCATCCATTCAACCTAAGAAACAGCAAGCTCATAACAAAGGCAGTGCGTTTGTTGCCATCGACAAAAGGGTGGTTTCTCGCAATGCCAAATGCATAGCTGGCAGCCAGGTTGGGAAAACTGGCTTCTTCTTTTTTGTAGAGATACAAATTCTGCGGCTTTGCCAGCGCAGATTCGAGCAGGCCCAGATCGCGAACGCCGGTGCCTCCGCCATGTTCGGCAAGCTGCCGGTTATGTATAGCCTTAACCGCTTCCATTAAAACCCAAACTGGTTCAGACATTTACCGTGCCAGCATCTTTAAAACATCCCGGTTCTTGCGCATGATTTCTTCGGCGGCGTCCATCTGTGCCGCGAAATCGGGACGGTAGGCCGTGAGTTCTATTCCTTCAGGTGTTTCTACTACATACAACGAGTCGCCTTTTTCAACGCGCAATTTATTTAGAATTTCCTTGGGAAGGATGACGCCAACGGAATTTCCCACGTTAGTGAGTTTAAGAGTGCTGATCATGATTTCCTCCTTGTGGCTCGATTGTACAACATCCGTTATAACTTAAAAGTTGGATATTTGCTGATTATGATTGAGCTGATGTCTTGCAATCACACATGCCTAAAAAGAGCCGCTAGCGTTGTTGCTGCGTCTTGCCAAACTTGTGTAATGTCTGCGAGGCTGCCCTTGTAGGGCGCAGACTGGGCTGCATGCCAGTCTTATTCCGCCGGCAGACAACGTTGTTGTCTGAAACCCCGGCTGCACCCTAGCCAGGTATTCATTTAAGTCAGCTGCAGAATGCGAAAGCTTTTCAGGAAACCTTCAAGTTCATGAAATGCGAGTAAATGAAACCTATGACTACAAGTATTGCCTATAAAATAAAACCTCTAGGTTTCATCTTTTACATTTTCCACTGAGACTTTTTCGTTAAGCACGAAAAATTTTCTTCGTCGCTTTCAAAAAATCGTTAACGTCAAAAATAAAAAAACCGATATCAACATGTTCAGGATGCTGGTAATTTTTCGCGCTATGACTACCTACATAACCAGCCTTAAACAGTCGGCATCCTGCTATAAGTTAAGCCTGCTAAAAACAGCCTTCGCATACGCACTTTTCAGTTCAGGTCTGGCACTCGCCAACACCCAGCAGCCTCCCGCAATACCGCGACCGCATTCCTCATTAATGTCCATTGAGCTGAAGCAAAGCCTGTCGGCCTGGGATAAAAAACAGCGGCTTGAAGCCAAGGAGTGCGCGAAAGAAGTGGCGCTGATCAAGGCGCAGGACAAACAATCGCCAATCGAAGCCGAGTTTGTACTCAGCTATGAGGTACTTTTGGAAACGCCCACCATCTATTCGGTAGCAGTCAACCTGAATGTATTTTGCGGAGGGACGTATCCAAATCATTTGGAAACAGGCGTAGCATTCGACCTCACGATAGGCAAGCTCTACGAACCTTTGAAACTCTATGCAATTGCACGCAAGGGGCAATTTGGCTATGAATTCAAATCATCAATTCGCGAAAAAATTCGTCAGCGCCTGATTGAAAAACACGGCACTTTTTTGAAAGACGACGAGTGCATGCAAGTGCTGAAAAATGATGAGATCAAGTTCGCAGACGATGGCATCGTTATGTTGGGACAGGATGGGCTGCACATCGCATACTCCGGCGCCCACGTTGTTCAAGCTTGTTTCGCGCCAGTGGTTCTACCGTATGCCGAATTAAAAGACTTCTTGAATAAACAAGAAGCCGCACGACTACATTGGCGGCGATAGCTGTTGGTTTAGCTTGCTGTGTACTCAAAAATCAACGGCGCATGATCGCTAAAACGTTCATCCTTGTAAATGGACGCCGATGCCGCCCGCGCCGCGATGCCCGGTGTGGCAACGTGATAGTCAATCCGCCTCTCACATTGTTCGCACATGCTTGTCCGCGCTTGCTCCACCATGTCGTGCGCAAGGCGCAGAGCCTTGCACAATCACTGATGTGAAGGCCGTGTATTCACGGCTAAGCACAGCAGACCTGTGATCACAGCCAGCCCCACATGCAACGCATAGAAGGGCGTGAAATCAGCCCGCTCTAAATTCGCATGCCCTATTAACACAATCGTGATAGCTACACCGAGAACGGAGCCGATCTGGCGTGTGGCCTGATTGATCGCACTGCCGACAGCATATTGATGAGACGGCAGTTTGTTCACGGCGGCGGCAGATAAGGATGGCAGTACCAAGCCAACGGCAATGCCGCTCAGTAGCAGCCCCGGCAGCCACTGGCTCAGGTAGGCCGGCTCGGCGCCCGGCACCAGCAGGAACCATATGCCGCTGGCTGCGTAAAGAATGCTGCCGCCAACCAGAAACGGGCGATGCCCCAGATGTGCAGCGAAGCGACCCGTCACAATCGCCACTGGCATCACTAGCAGAGGGCCGGGCGTAACCGCCAGACCCGCCAGCGTCAGGCTGTAATGCCAGATTTTTGTCATGTAAAAGAAAAAGCCAAAGAACATCATGGAAAAAGCGATGCCAAATGTCAGCGTCGCCAGATTGGCGAAGCGATAGGTCGGATAACGAAACAAGCTCAGATCAACCAGCGGCGCTTTTGCTATGCGCGCCCAGACCACAAAGCAAACCAGTGCCAGTAAACCCACTCCAGCGACACTGACTAGTGTGCTGCGCTGCCAAAGTGGCGAGTCGGACTGCACAATGCTCAAGGCAATGGCGCCGACGCCAACCATTAAGAGCAGCATGCCAGGCAGATCCAGTCGCGTCACCGTATCCGGCTGACGCGCTTCTTGTAGCAGCGTTCTGCCGCGCCACATAGAAAATGCGCCAAGCGGCAAATTCAGATAGAACGCCCAAGGCCATCCGACCGTATCGACCACGAACGAACCCAGACTCGGGCCCACTGCCGCAGCCAATGCGCCGACTGCACCCCACAAACTGACAGCTACCGCGCGTTTTGATTGCGGAAAGGCGGCCAGTACGATGGATAGCGATGCCGGCGTCAACAGTGCCGCGCCTATCGCTTGCAGTACCCGCGCCGCAATCAGCCATGCGACCGTCGGAGCAAGGCCGCAGGCGGCAGAGGCAATCAGGAATGTAGCCGCGCCCAGCATGAAGACTTTTTTGCGGCCATGCCGGTCGGCCAGTCCGCCAGCAGGAATCAGGATTGCAGCATAAACCACCGTGTAGGCATTGATGACCCATGACATTTCAGCAGCCGACGCATTCGGAAAACCTGCGCGCAATGCATTAAAGGCCGCAAACAGCATCGTGCTGTCCATCGACACCAGAAAAACAGCGACGCTGGCGACCCAGAAAATCGGCCACGGCGAGGTCGGATGCACCGGTGCGCCAGCGGTGTCGGTAAATACAGGTGCGGCACTTTTCATATTGGTTTTCTTAAAATTTTTGTGCTTAGATATATTCAATAATCAACGGCGAATGATCACTGAAGCGTTCGTCTTTGTAGATAGAGGCCGATGTCGCCCGCGCCGCAATGCCCGGTGTCGCAACGTGATAATCAATCCGCCATCCCACATTGTTCGCCCATGCCTGACCACGGTTGCTCCACCAGGTGTAAGCCTCGCCGGTGGTGTCCGGATGCAGTAAACGGTACACATCGCGCCAGCCCAGTTCGTCAAACAGCGTCGTCATCCATGCGCGCTCTTCCGGCAGGAAGCCGGAATTTTTCTGGTTGCTCTTCCAGTTCTTCAGGTCGATTTCCTTGTGCGCGATATTCCAGTCGCCACAGACCACCACTTCACGGCCGCTGGCAATCAGCCTGGCCAGATGCGGCATGAAATCCTTCATGAAGCGGAATTTCGCTTCTTGTCGTTCTTCACTTGACGAGCCGGACGGGCAGTAGACGGATACCACGGAAAGATTGTCGAAGTCGCATTGCACATAGCGGCCCTCGGCATCGAACTCGGCGTTGCCAAAACCGCGCTGTATGGTGGTGGGCAGCTTGCGGCAGTAAACGCCGGTGCCGGAATAGCCTTTCTTTTCCGCGTAATGGAAATAGCCGTGGTAGCCCGGTGGCGCAATGAATTCCGGTGTCATATCAGTGTGCTGGGCTTTTAACTCCTGCACGCAGACGAAGTCGGCGTTTTCTTTTGCCATCCATTCAAAGAAATTTTTGCGCGATGCGGAGCGGATGCCGTTCAGGTTGGCGGAGATGATTTTCATGGGAGCAGAAAGGAATGTTTACGGACGACAGCATAACCGATTCGGCACGCGATAAAATGCGGTCTGCCCAATCTGAACCTACGGTCTTATCGTGAACAACACACGTCAGCAATTCATCGAGTTTTCCGTCAACGTCGGCGTGCTGCGCTTTGGCGAATTTGTCACCAAGGCCGGCCGTCTGTCGCCTTACTTCTTCAACGCCGGTCTGTTCAACGACGGCGCCACCCTCGGCAAGCTGGCTGGCTTCTATGCGCAGACCATGCTCGATTCCGGTGTTGAGTTCGACATGCTGTTCGGCCCGGCCTACAAGGGCATTACGCTGGCCTCGGCAACCGCGGTGGCGATGGCCACCAAAGGACGCAACGTGCCGTTTGCCTATAACCGCAAAGAAGCCAAGGACCACGGCGAGGGCGGTACCATCGTCGGCGCCAAGCTGGCTGGTCGTGTCGTGATTATTGATGACGTGATCTCAGCCGGCACCTCAGTGCGTGAGTCAGTGCAAATGATCCGTGCGCAAGGCGCAGAGCCGTGCGCCGTATTGATCGCGCTCGACCGTATGGAAAAAAGCGGCGCCGAAGGCGCGATGTCGCAACTATCGGCAGTGCAGGAAGTCGAGCAGTCAGTCGGCATTCCAGTGATCCCGATTGCCAACCTGAATGACTTGTTTGCTTACCTGTCGGGGCCGGGGGCTAGTCCTGAACTCGGACAGTACAAGGAAGCGGTGGCGGCTTACCGCCAGCGCTATGGTGTGGCCTGATCAGCCCAGCTTCAACTTCAATAGCTCCGTCAACTGCGCCGGATTCGCCTTGCCCTTCGAAGCCTTCATCGCCTGACCTATCAGCGCATTGAAGGCTTTTTCCTTGCCGGCCCTGAATTCCTCAACCGACTTCGCATTCGCGGCCAGCACTTCATCGACGATTTTTTCCAGCGCGCCCGAATCGGAAATCTGCTTTAATCCCTTCGATTCAATGATCTCGTCAGCCATTGCAGGAGAGGCAGATTTCGCGTCCCACATCGCTGCAAACACTTCTTTCGCAATCTTGTTCGAGATCGTGCCGTCGGCAATGCGCGTGAGCAGCAAGGCAAGCTGATTCGCTGCTACCGGCGAGTCTGCAATATCAGTGCCTTCGCGGTTCAGTGTCGACGCCACATCGCCCATCAGCCAATTCGCAGCCGGCTTGGCTTGATCGCGACCGGCAGCGTTCACCACGGACTCAAAATAAGCAGCCATCGCTTTGGATTGCGTTAGCACCATCGCATCATATTCAGACAACTGAAAATCATTGATGAAACGCTCACGCATCGCACCCGGCAATTCAGGCAGGCTTGCGCGTTCGCGATCTATCCATGCCTCTGAAATCATCAGCGGCGGCAAATCAGGGTCAGGGAAGTAGCGATAGTCCATCGCGTCTTCCTTACTGCGCATCGAGCGCGTTTCTTTTTTGTCCGGATCATAGAGGCGCGTTTCCTGCACCACGCGACCGCCATCATCAATCAGCTCGATCTGGCGACGCACCTCAAAATTGATGGCCTCTTCCAGAAAACGGAATGAATTCAGATTCTTGATCTCGCAACGGGTGCCGTATTCTTTTTGTCCGGCAGGGCGCACTGATACGTTGGCGTCACAGCGGAACGAGCCTTCCTGCATATTGCCGTCGCAAACGCCCAGCCACACTACCAGCGAATGCAGCGCCTTTGCATAAGCAACCGCTTCGGCAGCGCTGCGCATGTCGGGCTCGGTAACAATTTCCAGCAGCGGCGTACCGGCGCGATTCAAATCGATGCCGGTCATGCCTTGGTAGTCTTCATGCAGCGACTTGCCAGCGTCTTCTTCCAGATGCGCGCGCGTCAGTTGCACGGTTTTTACTTCTGCCTTGCCGTCTTTCTCGAGCACGAAAGAAACCGTGCCGCCCTGCACCACCGGCAATTCAAACTGGCTGATCTGATAGCCCTTGGGCAGGTCAGGATAGAAATAATTTTTGCGCGCAAACACCGACATCGGCGCAATCGTCGCGCCAATAGCCAGACCAAACTGGATTGCGCGCTCGACGGCACCCTTGTTCAAGACTGGCAGAACGCCGGGCAAGGCCAGATCGACCGGGCACGCTTGCGTGTTCGGTTCGGCGCCAAACTTGATGGGCGCGCCGCTGAAAATTTTAGATTCGGTGGTGAGTTGCGTGTGCGTCTCAAGACCGATGACTACTTCCCATTGCATGTTGTGTCCTTGTCAGATGCCAGCAGGCCGCTGGTTGTGCCAGTCGGTGGCAAGCTGAAATTGATGCGCGATGCCCAAGAGCTTCGCTTCTTCGAAATAATTGCCGATCAGTTGCAGGCCAACCGGACGCTTTGCGTTTTTCTCGCCCTGACCAAAGCCGCACGGAATCGACATACCGGGCAAGCCGGCAAGGCTGGTCGAGAGGGTAAAAATATCAGCCAGATAATTGGCCAGCGGGTCATTCGCTTTCGAGCCCAAGTCCCACGCAACGGTCGGTGCAACCGGCCCCATAATGACGTCACATTGCTTGAACGCCTGCTGGAAATCCTGCGCGATCAGGCGGCGTATTTTTTGCGCCTGTAAATAGTACGCATCGTAATAACCATGTGACAGCACATAGGCGCCGACCAGAATACGGCGCTTGACCTCGTCGCCAAAACCTTCAGCGCGGGTCTTGCAATACATGTCGGACAAGTCACTGTATTCAGCAGCGCGATGGCCGTAGCGCACACCGTCAAAACGCGACAGATTGGACGAGGCTTCTGCCGGTGCGATCACGTAATAAACCGGAATCGACAGCTCGGTTTTTGGCAAAGAAATATCAACCAGTGTCGCGCCGAGTTTTTCATATTCGTTGAGTGCCGCGCGTACCGCTTGCTCCACATCCGGCGCCAGACCTTTACCGAAATATTCGCGCGGCACGCCTATCTTCAGACCGCGGATGCCGTCGTTCAGCTGGCGCGAAAAATCTTCTTTGGGTCGTTCAATGCTGGTCGAGTCGCGCTCGTCAAAGCCGGCCATGGCCGACAGCAGCATTGCGCAATCTTCGGCGGTATAAGCAATCGGTCCGCCCTGATCCAGCGACGATGCAAAAGCGATCATGCCGAAGCGCGAAACGCGGCCGTAGGTTGGTTTAATGCCGGTCACGCCACACAATGACGCCGGTTGCCGGATCGAGCCGCCGGTGTCGGTACCGGTCGCAGCAGGGGTCAGGCCGGCGGCCACCGCAGCAGCAGAGCCGCCGGACGAGCCACCCGGTACAGCAGTTTTATCCCATGGGTTTTTGACTGCGCCGAAGAAGGAATTCTCGTTCGATGAACCCATGGCGAACTCATCACAATTCAATTTACCTAGCGTGACCATGCCTGCTGCGAGGAACTGTTCGACCACTGCTGCATCGAAGGGGCTGCTGTAGTTGGCGAGCATCTTCGAGCCGGCTGTCGATTTCCAGCCGCGCGTGACAAAAATATCTTTGTGCGCAATCGGCAGGCCGGTCAGTTCGGTGGCGTTGCCGTTGGCGATGCGCGTATCGGCATCGCGCGCCTGCTCCAGCGTCAGGGCGGCATCAGTGCTGGTGAAGGCATTAAGGTCGCTGGCGGCAATGCGATCCAAATAACTCTGCGCCAGTTCAGTGGCAGAGAGTTGTTTCGCTTTCAGCATCGCTGAGAGTTGTTTGAGTGTCTTGGTATGCATGAATGGTAAGTGCGCAAAAACTGGGAAGCCGCGGTTTGCGCGGCGCGTCAATGAAAAACGAAACGCTATTCGATCACTTATTCGATAACCTTAGGCACCAGATACAAGCCATCCTGCAAGGCTGGCGCCGGTTTTTGATAGTCGTCGCGACGGTCGGGTTCCGTTGCCCGGTCTTCCCTCAAGCGCAGCGCGAGGTCGTCCTGCCAGGCGGCAATCGGGTGCGATAGCGGTGTGACGCCGGTGGTGTCAACGGCTTTCATCTGCTCGACCAGCGCAAAAATGCTGTTGAGCTTGTCGAGTGCGTCGGCCGCCTGCTGGTCGGTCAATTCGAGCTGCGCCAGTTTGGACAGGCGCGCAATGTCGGTAAGAGCTAGGGACATGGAGTCTTGGCACCGGTTGGGTGCCTGGGTCAATGATTATAAAAAAGGCAAAGATATGTAATTACGAGTTTTCGCCAAAGAAAGCAGCATGCCCGCTAGATTTTTAGCGTTTCTAGCAGCCAATTCAACACAGATTATAAGGTAGAATGTCGGGTTAATGGCCGCTGCGGACTAACGCCGGCCTGCTGCACGCTTTTGCAGCAAATCAGAATTCATAAGCTACTTACTTGCCACAGCGCGCCTTCAACTGGCGCATAAGGACACGATTCATGTTTGGATTTCTACGTAGTTATTTTTCGAACGATCTGGCGATCGATCTTGGTACCGCCAACACACTCATCTACGTCCGTGGTCTGGGCATCGTCCTCGACGAGCCTTCCGTCGTCGCCATTCGCCAGCAGGGCGGCCCGAATGCGAAGAAAAATATTCAGGCCGTAGGCCGCGAAGCCAAGGCTATGCTGGGCAAAGTGCCGGGCAACATCGAAGCGATTCGCCCTATGAAAGACGGCGTGATTGCCGACTTCACCGTCACCGAGCAGATGCTCAAGCAGTTCATTCGCATGGTGCATGACACCAAGCTGTTCAAGCCTTCGCCGCGCATCATCATTTGCGTGCCGTGCGGTTCGACTCAGGTTGAGCGCCGTGCGATTCGCGAATCGGCTCTGGGCGCCGGTGCGTCACAAGTGTTCCTGATCGAAGAGCCAATGGCTGCGGCCATCGGCGCCGGCCTGCCGGTGTCGGAAGCAACCGGCTCCATGGTTGTTGACATCGGCGGTGGCACCACCGAAGTCGGTATCATCTCGCTCGGTGGCATGGTCTACAAAGGTTCGGTGCGCGTCGGTGGCGACAAATTCGACGAAGCCATCGTCAACTACATCCGCCGCAACTACGGCATGCTGATCGGCGAGCAAACCGCCGAGATGATCAAAAAACAAATCGGCTCCGCGTTCCCGGGCACCGAAGTGCGCGAGATGGAAGTCAAGGGCCGTAACCTGTCCGAAGGCATTCCACGCTCGTTTACCATCTCCAGCAACGAAGTGCTGGAAGCCTTGACCGACCCGCTCAACAACATCGTCTCGGCCGTGAAAAACGCACTCGAGCAGACTCCACCGGAACTGGGTGCAGACATCGCTGAAAAAGGCATGATGCTGACCGGTGGTGGCGCACTGTTGCGCGACCTCGACCGCTTGCTCATGGAAGAGACCGGCTTGCCGGTTCTGGTGGCAGAAGATCCACTGACCTGCGTCGTGCGCGGTTCCGGTATGGCGCTGGAGCGGATGGACAAACTTGGCTCCCTCTTCTCCTACGAGTAAAAGCTTGCCGGCTGTCCGCACATTCTTTTTGCAGACAGCCTTTTTGCCTCCACTGCACGACGCACTATCCGGGCCTGACCTGTCAGTCTTCATCTAATGGAATACAGCCCACCACCACTGTTCAAGCAAGGTGCATCTGCACGCGCAAAAATGATGTTCTTTGCGCTCATTGCCGTGGCTTTGCTGATGGCCGACTCACGACTGCGTTCACTCGCCGCCGTGAGGCAGGCAGTTGGTGCCGCGCTGTATCCGTTGCAAGTTGTGGCCATGTTGCCGCGCGACGGATTTTTTGCTGTTACCGATTATTTTTCTTCACTCAATCGTCTCAATGGTGAAAACCAGCGCATGCGCGAACAGCAAGTGCTGAATGCGCAAATGCTGCAGCAGGCGCGACAGCTGCTGGCCGAGAATCTGCACTTGCGCAAATTGCTCGCCGCTTCAGAACGCATCGCCTTGCGCTCGGTGATGAGTGAAATTCTATATGACGCACGCGATCCGTTTTCCCGCAAAGTCATCATTGACCGTGGCGCCAGCCATGGCATCGAGCCAGGCCAGCCAGTAATTGACGATCTCGGTGTGGTTGGCCAGGTCACGCGCGTATTTCCGTTTACTTCCGAAGTTACACTCCTGACCGACAAGGACCATGCCATTCCGGTACAGGTCTTGCGCAGCGGCGTGCGCAGCGTAGCCTACGGCCGCGGCCAGTCGGGCGTGCTGGAGTTGCGCTTCATGGCGTCGAACGCCGACATTCAAAAAGGTGACGTGCTGCTGACCTCCGGTATTGACGGCGTGTATCCGGCCGGCCTTGCCGTGGCAACGGTTGCTTCCGTTGAAAGCAAGACCTCTGATGCGTTTGCCCGTATTGTTTGTCTGCCGAGTGCCGGCGTATCGCGCAATCGGCAATTGCTGGTGCTGCTGGCCGACACGCGCTCGTTGCCGCCGCCGCCAGCGCCTGTCGTTGACCCGAATCCGCCTAGCGAGTTTCGCAGCGGTCGGCCGGGGCAGCGCGAATCCAAGGATACGAACCGATGATGGATCGCGACTACATACTGCTGCCGGTTAATCCGGTGTTCATTGCCGCCAGCCTCGCTGGCGCATTCTTTCTCAATCTGTGCCCGTGGGGCAGCTGGGGATGGGTACCTGACTTTGTGGCGCTGACGCTGATTTTCTGGAGCATTTACCAACCGCGCAGGGTCGGTATTGGCGTTGCCTTCATGATGGGCCTGATCATGGACGTGCATAGCGCATCGCTGCTGGGCGAGAATGCGCTGGCCTATACGCTGTTATCTTATTTCGCCATCACCATTCATCGTCGCGTGCTGTGGTTCACGCCCGTCATACAGGCGCTGCATGTGCTGCCGCTACTCGTCGTCATGCAGGTCGTGCAGATGCTGATTCAACTCGCCATCAGCGCCAAGCAGCCCAGCTGGTTTTATTTCGCGCAGAGCCTCGTGTCCACGCTGATCTGGCCTATCGTCTGCTGGATACTGCTGGCGCCGCAGCGGCGCGCGGTTGACCATGACGAGACCCGTCCGATCTGATTTTTCATGCAGGTTTGCTGCATGCCTGATGTGTACCTGCTTAGCACTACTAGCCTTACCCGAACATGACCGAAATTAAAGATACTGAACGCGAACTTCAGCTATTCCGTCTGCGCCTGTCTGTCGCAGGCCTGGTCGTGTTCGTTTGCTTTGGTTTGCTGATGGCACGTTTCCTGTGGCTGCAGGCCGTGCGTCACAGCGAATACGCAGAGCGTGCCGAAAGCAATCGTATTTCGGTGGTGCCTGCGGTGCCAAACCGCGGTCTGATCGTGGACCGCAACGGCGTCATCCTTGCACGAAATTTTTCTGCGTACACGCTGGAAATCACGCCCTCCAAAATTGATCGCGGCCTCGATGTTGTCATCGACGAGCTCGCGCAGCTCGTCGATATACAGACCAAGGACCGCAAGCGCTTCAAGCGCCAGATGGAAGAATCAAAATCTTTCGAGAGCCTGCCTATCCGCACCCGTCTGTCGGATGAGGAAGTCGCCCGCTTCGCTGCGCAGCGTTACCGTTTCCCCGGTGTAGACATTCAGGCGCGACTCTTCCGCCAGTATCCGCTCGGGCAAACCGCATCGCACATGATTGGCTACATCGGCCGCGTCAACAAGCGCGAGTCAGAACGCATAGAAGAAAGCGAAGACGCGGCCAACTATCGCGGCACAGATTACATCGGCAAAGAAGGCCTTGAGAAAAGCTACGAAAAAGAATTGCATGGCATTACCGGCTATGACGAGATCGAGGTCTCGGCGGGCGGGCGTGCGGTTCGCACGCTGTCGCGCACTGCACCGACACCGGGCAACAATCTGATGCTGTCGGTCGATATCGAACTGCAGAAAATTATTGAAAAAGCTTTTGGCGACAGGCGCGGCGCCTTAGTGGCGATCGAGCCCTCAACCGGTGAAATTCTTGCGTATGTATCGATGCCGACGTTTGACCCGAATCTGTTTGTCGAAGGCATTGACGTCAAAAGCTGGGACGAGCTCAACACCTCAATCGACCGTCCTTTGCTGAACCGCCCGCTGATTGGTACCTATCCGGCCGGCTCCACTTTCAAGCCGTACATGGCGCTCGCTGCGCTCGAGCTGGGCAAGCGCACGCCGGAGATGGCCATTAACGACCCTGGCTACTTCATGTTCGGCAATAACAAATTCCGCGACGATAAAGAAGGCGGGCACGGTCGCGTCGACATGTACAAATCGATTGTCATGTCCTGCAATACCTATTACTACAATCTGGCCAATGATCTCGGCATTGACGCGATCCATGATTTCATGAAGCCGTTTGGTTTCGGCCAGATCACCGGCATTGACCTCGACAGCGAAAAGCGCGGCGTGCTGCCGTCTACGGCATGGAAGCGCAATGCCTACAAGCGGGCTGACCAGCAAAAGTGGTATGCGGGCGAAACCATCTCGGTCGGCATTGGCCAAGGATACAACTCGTTCACGCCGCTGCAGCTCGCGCATGCTGTTTCCAATCTGGCCAACAATGGCGTGGTGGTCAAGCCGCATCTGGTCAAGATTATTGAAGATGGTGCCAACAAGTCACGCAAACTGATGGTGCCGAAAGAAAGCGTTCGCATCTCGCTCAAGCAGGAAAATGTCGACTTCATCAAAAATGCGATGGTCGGCGTCACCAAGGAAGGCACGTCAGCGCGTTCCTTCGCCGGCGCTGCTTATGAATCAGGCGGCAAGACTGGTACCGCGCAAGCTGCGGCAATGAGCAAGAGCGTCAAGTATGAAGCCAGCAAGATCGCAGAACGCCTGCGCGACCACTCGTTATATATCGCGTTTGCGCCAGCCGATAAACCGCGCATAGCATTGGCCATCATTGTCGAGAACGCCGGCTTCGGCGCGGCAGCTGCAGCGCCGATTGCACGTCAGGCCATCGATTACTATTTGTTAGGGAAGAGACCGGTAGAGCCTGAGCCAATGCCGGCCAAAGGTGCAGCCAAGCCTGAAGTGAAGGCGGCAGTCAAAACCGTCAATACAGTTGCGGCAACTGCACCGAACTCTGCTTCAAGCTCCGCACCGAACCCGGCCCCTGCCCCTGCCCCCAAACCAGCCCCGGCAATCGCGCCGCCACCTGCCCCTGCGGGCAAAGCGCCTGAGCCTGCAGCGAGGAGCACAAAATGATATCGATGATAGAAGATAGCCGCGGCAACCTGCTGCGAGCGATACGGCGTCATCTGTTTATTTTTGATCGTCCGTTGATGATCATATTGGCACTGATCCTGTTGCTCGGTTGTCTGGCCGTATCGTCGGCAGCGATGAATTTCCCCGGCCGTTTTGAAGGACATCTGCGCAATATTCTTGCCGGCATTCTCGTCATGTGGGTAGCGGCCATGATCCCGCCGCAAAAGCTGATGCGTTTTGCTGTGCCTATGTACGCCGTCGGCATGGCCTTGCTGCTTGCGGTTGCTGTGTTCGGTCTGATTAAAAATGGCGCGCGACGCTGGGTCAATGTCGGCGTCATTATTCAGCCGTCGGAAATCATGAAGCTGGCATTGCCACTGACTCTGGCGTGGTATTTCCAAAAGCGCGAAGGCATGATTCGCTGGCGCGACTTTGTCGTTGCCGGCATCATCCTCGCGCTGCCTGTGGGCCTGATCATGCGGCAGCCTGACTTGGGTACGTCGATGCTGGTCACGTCGGCCGGTTTTTTCGTTATCTTTTTTGCCGGTCTATCGTGGCGCCTGATCATTGGACTGGGCGCAGCGGGACTTGCCAGCCTGCCGCTGGTCTGGACTCTGCTGCATGACTATCAGCGCAATCGTGTCATGACATTGCTGGACCCGACTTCTGACCCGCTGGGCAAGGGCTTTCACATCATTCAGTCCACCATCGCAATCGGCTCCGGCGGACTGATAGGCAAAGGCTGGTTAAACGGCACGCAGTCGCACCTTGAGTTCATTCCGGAGCGCACCACCGACTTTATCTTTGCCGTCTTCTCCGAAGAATTTGGTCTGCTCGGCAATGGCGTACTGCTGGTGCTCTACCTGTTATTGATTGGGCGCGGCCTGATCATTTCGGCAAATGCGCCCACGCTGTTTTCACGCCTGCTGGCGGGCGCACTGACGATGTCGATTTTCACCTATGCGTTCGTCAACATGGGCATGGTCAGCGGCATCTTGCCAGTCGTCGGTGTACCGCTGCCCTTCATCAGTTATGGCGGTACTGCGTTTGTCACACTGAGTGTAGGCGTTGGCATCCTGATGAGCATTCAACGCCATCGCAAGCTGGTTCAGACCTAGAATGCCCGACATGCGCGCAGCCATTATTCTGGTATTGTTTTTTTTAAGTGGCTGCACCAGCGTCAGTCTGCAAAGCAGTGTTGAAGACAGACCAGCGAAGCCCGCTGCCAAACCGACGACATTGCCGGCAACGCCACCGGCTGCTTCATCTGCGCCCTCTCCAGCGCCCGCCGCTCCTGCCGCTGCAGGCAAAGGGCGCGGCGGCTACTATCTCGACGACGGCCCCGAAGATCAGGTGCCAGCCGGTCTGCTTGACACACCAGACGCCGAACCCAAAGTCGAGCCGTTTGCGAAAGGGCCAAGCCGCCCGTATTCCATCTTCGATAAAACCTATACGCCGATCACGGACTTTCGACCATTCGTACAGCGCGGTACAGGCAGCTGGTACGGCAAAAAATTTCATGGCCAGCGCACTGCGTCCGGCGAAATCTACAACATGTACAAAATGACGGCCGCGCATCCTACGCTGCCGATTCCGTCTTATGCGCGTGTAACCAATCTGCGCAATGGCAAGCAAGTGATCGTGCGCGTCAATGACCGCGGCCCCTTCCATTCCGAACGCATCATTGATCTGTCTTATACCGCTGCGCTCAAGCTTGGCTATGTCAATGGCGGCAGCAGCGAACTTGAAGTCGAACGCTTGTTGCCGGATGAAATTGCCCGCATCAATGCAAAGTCCAGCGAACGCAATAAGACACCCGAGCCTGATGCAAGCGACCCGATTGCCAGCATCGCAAAGCCGGACAATGCATCACCGGTGGTGGCTGCAGCAGCGGGATATTTTTTACAGTTCGGCGCCTACGCACAGTCGCCGAATGCGCTGGCGATGCGTGAACGTTTAATGTCCGGCTGGCCGCAGGATTTGCCGCCGCCGACCGTAGTGCAAAGTCAGGGATTGTTTCGTTTGCACAGCGGCCCCTTCGCCAGCCGCGAAGCAGCCAGTCAGGCAGCGCGCCAGTTGCAGGACCGCGCGCAAATTCGGACCACCATCGTCCAGAAATAAAGTTTTATTTTTCAGTTTGTGAGAGCCGCAATGCCAGCTCATACAGCGCATTTTTTTTCTGGCCTGTGATGCGCGCAGTCAGCGCTGCGGCCTGACTGACAGAACATTCGTCAAGCAAAATGCCAAGTATGCGTTCAGCTTCGGCAGCGTCAGCGTCGCTGTTGGCGGTAGCGCCTTCGACCAGCAACACGAATTCACCGCGCTGCCGGTTTATATCCTCGGCCAGCCATGCACTGGCTTCAGCCAGCGGACAGCGATGAATCTGCTCAAACAGCTTGCTGATTTCGCGTCCGAACACAATGCGACGTGAAGGCCCGAAAACCTGCAATAGCGCGTCCACGGTTTCAACGATGCGATGGGGCGCTTCATAAAATACCAGTGTTGCGGCAATGGCGATGAGTCCAGACAGCACCGACTCGCGCTGTCTGGCTTTGGCCGGTAGGAAGCCGGCAAAATGAAACTGGTCACACACCAGTCCACCCACCGACAAAGCCGCGACCGCTGCGGATGCGCCGGCCACCGGCACCACGCGCAAACCTGCATCGAGCACGGCGTCTACGATGCGCGCGCCGGGGTCGGAGATGGCCGGTGTGCCAGCGTCCGACACTAACGCTATGCGTTCACCGGCTTGAAGGCGCTGAATAATTTTGGTAGTGACTGCTAGCTCATTATGCTGGTGTGCGGCAAACAAACTTTTTGATAGCCCGTAACGCGACAATAATTGCGCGGTATTGCGCGTGTCTTCGCAAGCAATGCCATCGGCAATGCTGAGTATCTTGAGTGCGCGCACGCTGATGTCTGCAATGTTTCCGATTGGCGTGGCCACTACATATAATGCTGCTGGCGGGAAGCTTTGCCGCTCCAGTTCATCGGCCAGCGTTGCGAGGCTTGCAGAAAGTGATGGTAACGGAGACTGTGTCATCGGGAGGCGAGATGAAGAATGGTCAGAGAAATGTGAAATCGCTGGCGGCCTTGTTGCTGACGGCTGCGATGCATGCCATCTTGATGGCCGGATTGTGCGCGAGCGTCTGGGCAAACACAAGCACAGCGCAGAAGCCTGCCGCTATTGTACAGAACGACATTGCCGTCGATGGTGCAGCAGTGGCGCAGATGAAGCCGCGCGTCGCGCTGCTGCTGCCTTCGCCTAAAGCGGCGTTGGCAGAGGCGGCGGCGGCCGTGCAAACCGGTTTTCTTGCTGCGCTGCAGGCGGATAAGCATGGTGGCGTCAGCATCTACCTGTACGAGAGCGGCGACGACAATCAAGAAAATCTGAACCAGTACCGCAAGGCGCAGGCCGCGACGCAACTGGTTGTCGGACCGCTGTCGCGCAACCTGACCAGTGCACTAGCGCGCGCGGCAACGGTGCCGACTATTGCACTGAGCCCTAAGCCCGCAGACACGGCAGCCAGCGCCTCTCCTTTGTTGCTCGCTATCGGCTTGTCGATAGAAGACGAAGCGCGCCAGTTGGCGCAATGGGCCCATGCCAGCGAAGCACCCGGTCTCGCCTGGATCATCACCACCAAGACGCTGTGGCAGCAGCGCGCAGCACACGCCTTTGAGCAAGCAATGCGCGCGCAAGGCCGGCGCGTGAAGCTGCTTGAGATTGGTGTGGCCGATGGCGTGCTGGACCCTGAACGTTTGAGCCAGCTACGCGAGCAGGCGCATGAAGCCGCACCGGCTTTGTTGATGCTCGCCCTCGACTATCAGCAGGCCATACAGTTACGCGAAGCGCTGGGTGCCGAGACGCCCGCGTATGGCACCTCGCAACTAAATCCGTTTACGGCAGCGCAATGGGAAGTAGCCGAGTCGCAACCGCAACTCGAAGGCCTGCGGCTTCTGGATTTGCCTTGTCGGCTGCAGCAAGGCTTGGATATCAGTAAAGAAGCAGCCAACGCCGACCTGGATCGCTTGCAGGCACTGGGGCGCGATGCGTATGAAATCATGCTGCCTGTACTGTCGGGGCAAGAGCATTTTTCAATTGATGGCGATACCGGCTTGCTCGAAATTGATTTCGGCGCAGGCGAGCCGGCACGCTTTGACCGCAAACTCAAGCCGGCAATCTACGAGAACGGGCGGGTGATCGCCATGCCTCATCATGAAATTGGCACAGACCCCCAAAGAGAACCCCAATGAACTCCGACCCGGCAGCACGGCGACAGCAAGCGGCCTTGCGCGGTCAGCAGGCGGAGGCGCGCGCACTGGCTTATTTGCAGCAGCAAGGCATGCAACTGATCGAGCGAAATTTCACCTGCCGTTTCGGCGAAATTGATTTGATCATGCGCGAGCAGCAGACCGTGGTCTTTGTCGAAGTCAGGCAGCGCAGCAGCGCGCAGTTTGGCGGTGCGGCTGCCAGTGTCACGGCTGCCAAGCAGGGAAAACTGTGGAGAACTGCCGAAGTTTTTTTGCGCCGCTATGGCAAGCCGCCCAGCTGTCGATTCGATCTGATCGCCATTCAAGGTGGGGTCTTGGACTGGATCCGTAACATCATCAGCCATTGAGAACTTTGCAAGCAGCGGCAGAGTGCGGGCTGTTATTCAGTTTTCTATCAACGTGCGGCTTATAGCCTCTATAATCTGCCCCATCATGATCAAGCAACGCATACTCGGCCATTTCAACGAAAGTGCCGAACTCAAAATGCAGGCCGCCGCGCAATTGGCGCAACCAATTTCGCAAGCGGTTGCGCTGATGTTCGCGGCGCTGTCAAATGGCAGCCGCATACTGGCTTGCGGTAATGGCAGTTCCGCTGCGGAGAGCCAGCGCTTTGCTGCCAAACTGGTAGGCTGCTTCGAACGCGAACGACTTCCTTTGCCGGCAATGGCGCTGACGGCAGATTCATCTGTCCTGACAACGCTGGGCAATGATTACGGCTTCAAGGAAATCTATGCGAAGCAGGTGCAGGCGTTTGGTCAGGCCGGTGATGTGCTGCTGGTGATTTCCACTTCCGGCAATGCCGAAAACGTCGAAGCGGCAATCGATGCAGCGCTCGAACGCGACATGCGGATAGTCGCCATGACCGGTAAAGGCGGCGGCGCTATCGCGCGTCAACTGACCGACGCCGACGTGCATATCTGCGTGCCGCATGACCGCCCTGCACGGATACAGGAAGTCCATTTATTAATAGCTCATTGCCTTTGCGATGGGATAGACGTTGCACTTTTTGGAGGAGATGCTGAATGAAATCCGTAATCAATGCGCAAGCCCCTGCCGTAACTACCGCCCGCACCGCTCGCATCGCTCGCCGTCCGTTGGCAGCACTGGCACTTTGCGCAGCCGTAGCGCTGACCCTGCAAGGCTGTATCGGTCTGGTGGTCGGTGGCGCCGTCATGGGCACGCTGGCAGCAACCGACCGTCGCTCGCTGGGCGCGCAGACAGACGATACCGCCATCGTGCTTAAGGGCGAAGGTCGTGCCGGCAAGATCACCGGTGACCTCGGTCGCGTTGCCGTCACCAGCTTCAATCGTAAAGTTTTGCTGACTGGCGAAGTCAAAAATCAGCAAATGAAAGACGAAGTCGCTCAGCAAATCAAGACGATCGATAACGTACAGTCGATTGAAAATGATCTGGTGGTCGCACCCGTCTCCAGCATTGGCGCACGCTCGAACGACGCACTCATCACTGGAAAAGTCAGGGCTGCATTCATCGATACCAAAGATTTGTACGTCAATGCAATCAAAGTGCAAACCGATCGCGGCGTAGTCTATCTGATGGGTCGCGTGACCCAGCGTGAAGGCAAGCTGGCTGCCGAAGTCGCCCGCAACGCGGCGAGCAATATCAAAAAAGTCGTCAAGCTGTTTGAATACATCAGCGACGAAGAGCTGAAAGACCTGGTGACCAAACCTGCTCCGGACGCAGCGAAGATGGAACCAAAGCCTAACTGAAAGCCTAACTGAAGCGGGCTATAACTTGACAACTTAACGCCCTCTTTGCAAAGAGGGCGTTTTTTCGGGCCGTCGATTTAGCGTTAAAGGTGCGAACTCACTATAATGACGCCATCTTTCAGCATTTTCGTCTCTTGCCATGTCCAACTCATCTGCACGCTACCCTACTGGCCTTAGCCTGATCAAGAGCATGACATTGCTCGCCCTGCTTGGATTGGCCTTGCTGGCAGCAATCAATCTGTTTAACAAGAAGGAACCGGCACCGGCGATCAATTTCAAGAATATCAATGGCGAACAGATCAGCCTGCAGTCGCTGCGCGGCAAAGTAGTGATGGTGAATTTCTGGGCTACCAGCTGCAGCACCTGCGTGCAGGAAATGCCGCAGATGGTCGAGACTTACAATAAATACAAAGATCGTGGATTCGAATTCATCGCTGTAGCGATGAGCTATGACCCGGCTAACTACGTGCTGAATTATTCGCAAACGCGCCAGCTGCCATTCAAGGTTGCACTCGATGTGGATGGAGAGGCGGCCAAGTCATTTGGTGACGTCAAGCTGACGCCGACTACTTTTCTGATCGACAAGAACGGCAATATCATCAAGCGCTATGTCGGCATTCCTGAATTCCCAGCCTTGCACCAATTACTCGACAGTGCTTTGGCAGCCTGATTACTTCAGCTAGAACGGAAACTGTCCTTCGCCAAACAGAGGTTCATCAAGAAATAAGCCATCTTGATCACTGTTGCTCGGTGGTGGGACTGTTGGCTCAGGGAGCGAATTGGATTCGCATAAGTGAGACAAGACATTGTTCTTATATAAAAAACCCGCCTCGGTCAATTGTAGTAAGGACGGTTGCAGCGATGTCCTGAGTCGTTCTCCATCTTCTTGGACCCACATCATGACGCGCATCGACTCCAAAGATTGAACGGAAACAGCCCCCATGATCTGCTCAGTAATCTGATCATTCAGGTATAGCCAATTCAGCTCTGCTTCTTCGTTGTAGATATTTGCCAGATTGACCAGCAAATCTGCGACCACCTGCAGCGTATCGCTCCATCCGTTTTTACATGCATTCAGGACTAACGATTCGATCGTGGTTTGCGTTGTGGTCGGCTGGCCCAGCAATATCAGGCAACGATCGAAGTCAACTGCCCCTTTTTTGAGCAGCGCAGTAAGGTAGGTGCCAAGTATGCGTAAATTGTCGCTGTAATTGCCTGAGGTCGCCATACCCAGACACGTCAATCCATTTGCATTGATGGGCGACAGCAGAGCGGCTGCTTGCTCCCCCGTGATCAGAGATTCTTCAAGCAACACCAGAGTCTTGCTGCATAACTCTTCCAGAGCCAGACTGTTCATCGAGCAAAGCTCGTCCGGTGTCGCATCCCAACCCGCCGCCGACTTCAGCAGTTGCATGCAAAAATCAGCAGGTAAACTCTCCAATGCGCTGCCAGTTTGTGCAGCTTTCACATTTACGGCCAACGTAAATTCTTTTAAGACGGCCATCATGACAGTCACCATCTGCGGATTTGTAAAGTAAGTAGCTATTTTAATGGCTGAGTGCCACGGAAAATTTTTCTCCTTGCGCCCTTTCAGCACCTCGAATATGTCTTTGGCAGACATGCTGCCAGTTCGAAATTGAGCTAACAAGTTAATACTGATTTGTTCAACCGCTGTCGTCAGATTGGTATCGAGTGCGGAAGTGAGCAAGTCCTTATTCAGCAGAGAGTTCGTTTCGATTGCGAAATGCAAAGTGGGCAAAGTGTTGGCGGCGCGCTGCTCCGGCTCAATCAGGCACAACAGCGGCTCTTGGCCGTGTGCGAAATAGCTATAACCGCCCTTAAAAAGTAAATTCGTAAAGCGCCACTGACGCTGTGTTAGTTCTTCTATGTTGGTAGCAATCTTTCTCTGGTGCGTAAGGCCGCTGTTCGGATCGAATATCACGATCGCATATTGCCGGACCAATCCCGGTTTGACGGCTAGCATGCAGACCATTGCATGATTGCTGGTGGTCGCTAAAAAACTTTTCCTGATAGTTAATTGGGGCGAATTGAGTTCGCTTAAATTGACGGTGCTTTCCAAGTCCCTGAACTGGCCGCTAGCCCAATTGGCAAAGTTTTTATCATCAACGAAATGGTAGTGCGTGCTCGACCTGAAGGTTGTTGCATAAAGCTCTTCATAAATTGGTGGAATTTTCTGAGGAAGCATTTCCGCACCGGTGATGCCAAGGTAGCCTTCGTTAGAAAAGAGGTCAAAATCCGGCGACAAGAATTGCTCCAAAACATACATGCTCAGGTGACGACAAACGATCATGTCGGTAGTGCCTGCAAATTGCGCCATGAAATTTATGGTCGAAAAATCTGGCGCAGGCCTGCCCGGTAAAGTTTTGAAATAGGTATGTGATGGCAGAGGATGCTGTTGTATAGCCTTACCATCCCGATAGCGCCAGACACGTATTTTGTAATATTTTTGGTCTGAACGGAAATCGATATTGGCGGCAAGCGGGAGATGAATTTCTCTCAACGCGGTTCCTGCGCTGCCAGTCAGGTAGCACAGCCCGTGCATGGATGATAGATCGAGTGATGTGCCATTGAAGCCCGCCGCATGCAGCACTTGTAGTTCCGGCATGGCATTGCAGAGTAGCGGCAAACACTGCATATCATTCGGCAAAGTGAGCGATGTGACTTTACTGACGAGATTTCCGGCCATTGATAAGGGCAGGCTCTGAACCGTGGCCGGATCCAGCGTTGACAGGTCAAGGTTGGAAATGTCGTGTTTGAAGTTGTGCTGAAGAATGCGCATCATTTCTTGATGAGGGGCGCTTAATAAAGACTGGCCGGGTGGGAAAATGCTGGCTGCTTCCGCTGTCCGCTGGCGTTTTGACGAAGGGTTTGTTGGCTCCTGGCCTTCTGAGTGGGGTCGCTTTCCGTGGGTGAGGATAGGTCTCATCGCAGTGTGCTCCTGCGCTGCTGCCGCAACGCGTTCGTTTCTCGAACACATTGAGTGGCATACCTTTTCCTATAGTTCTTTTATCGCCCTTTGGACTCTGTAAATACCAAAAAATAAGCCCGCGTAGGCGGGCTTGGTGTGACGAGCACTGGTGGCTTGAGTGAGGTTGGGTTAAGAAATAGTAATAATCTGGTTCAGCGTTTCACACGCTAAATTGAAAACATCATCTGGCACATGCTTCCATGGGTGAAGCTTGGCACCACGCATACGCCAATCAAAGCTTTTGGGTTGATGACTCAGAACGTAACTGACCAAGTCCTTCGGCCCTTTGAATTTAACGGCGAAGGGATTGGTATCGTTATAGACAGCCGTTGTCATTGGCAAGCCAATCACAATCCCGGTTCGGATGTTAAATGCTTTCGGCGACAGTACGAGCAATGGATGTACGTCTTTCATTTCTCGGCCAGCTTGGGGATTGCAGTCTATCCAAATGATCTCACGACGATCAGGCGCCCATTCTTTGTTGACCATCAGAATATTTCAGCACCGACGCGATCAGTCTCCATAGCTTCCCCGCTATGCTTGGCCGGATCAAATAATGCGAGCTTTTGTGCTAGCGACAGCTTAGGTGTGCCAACCGGTTTAACAGTTACGCCTAAATCATCCGCTGATACTTCGACGGGCTGTCCAACTGCAAAATGCGCTGAGCGTGCCACGGCAGCCGGAATGCGAACCGCCAGACTATTGCCCCATTGTTGAATGGTGAGTGTCGCTGTTTTATTCATAAAACCTCCAATGTTTAAACAAGTATAAACATCTCAGTCGTATAAGTAAATCCTTGCTATACGCCTACGCCTGCCCCATGCGCTTGCTGATCGGCATGATAAGAACTGCGTACCATCGCACCGACGGCAGCATGGACGAAACCCATCTTGTAGGCTTCTTCTTCAAACATCTTGAAAGTATCCGGATGCACATAGCGGCGCACTGGCAAATGCTCGCCACTCGGCATTAAGTACTGGCCGATGGTCAGCATGTCTACATCATGTGCACGCAAGTCACGCATGACTTGCAGGATTTCTTCATCGGTCTCGCCGAGTCCGACCATGATGCCGGATTTGGTGGGTGTATCAGGGTGCAGCGCCTTGAAGCGTTTTAGTAAATTCAGTGAATATTCATAATCCGAACCCGGGCGCGCTTCTTTGTACAGGCGAGGCACGGTTTCAAGGTTGTGGTTCATCACGTCCGGTGACGCGCTTTTAAGAATTTCAAGCGCGCGATCCATGCGGCCGCGAAAATCCGGCGTCAGGATTTCAATGCGCGTGTCTGGTGACAGCGCGCGCACGCGCTCTATGCACGCCACAAAATGGCCGGCGCCACCATCGCGCAAGTCATCGCGATCCACCGAAGTAATAACAACGTAATTGAGTTTCAGCGCAGCGATGGTCTTGGCCAGATTTTCCGGCTCGTCCACATCAAGCGGGTCCGGACGGCCGTGGCCAACGTCGCAGAATGGGCAGCGGCGCGTACATTTGTCGCCCATGATCATGAAGGTTGCGGTTCCCTTGCCGAAGCATTCGCCGATATTCGGGCACGATGCTTCTTCACAAACGGTAACGAGCTTGTTCGCACGCAGGATGTCTTTAATCTCGTAGAAACGGGTTGACGGCGACGCCGCTTTCACACGTATCCAGTCCGGTTTCGGCAGCCTGTCCATCGGCACGATCTTGATCGGAATGCGTGACGTCTTGCCGGCGCCTTTTTGTTTGTCCGATGGGTTATAGGCGGGAGCGGCGGTATCTTTGGAATCCATCGTGTTGTCCGGCTAAGTCGCCGTTCCTTTCAGTTGTTCTGTCAAATTGCCGGCCAGCGCCAGCTGCACGGCAGTCAGTGGCGCCATCACATCCAGAGTTCGCATGTCTACTGTTGCCAGCCCGGCGTAGCCGCAGGGATTAATCCAGCCAAAGGGCGTCAGGTCCATCGCAACATTCAGCGACACGCCATGATAAGTGCAGCCGCTGGCGCGAATCTTCAAGCCCAGCGCCGCAATTTTGGCGCCCTGCCAAGGCCCGTTTGCCAGATAAATGCCGGGTGCGCCGGTCTTGCGTTCACCTTGCAGATTATACGCGGCGAGGGTATTGATCACTGCTTGCTCAATGGCGCGGACGAACTCGCGCGGCAACAGGCGCGCACCCTGCCGTCGCCGTAAATCACACAGGATGTAAATGACGGCCTGCCCCGGCCCGTGAAACGTCACCTCGCCACCGCGGTCCGTTTGCACGACCGGCACGGCGTGGGCATCAATAATATGGGAGGGGTCGGCGCCGAGACCTAGCGTGAACACCGGCGGGTGTTCAACGATCCACAGCTCGTCGGGTGTGTCGGCAGTACGGGTGTCGGTAAAGGCGCGCATCGCGGCAAACGTGGTCTCGTAAGACTCGATGCCGCGCTGGATGATCTGCACTACAGCACAACCTTCACCATCGGATGCGACGACAGCGCGCGATACAAATTGTCGAGCTGCTCGCGGCTGGTTGCTCGCACCGTCACCGTCAGCGACAGATAGGTGCCCTTGGCGGAGGGGCGCATTTCCATGGTGGCGGCATCAAAGCCGGGGTCGAACTGCAGCACTACCTCGACCATAGTTTGCGCAAAACGATCGTGCATGGCTCCCATGATCTTGATCGGGAAGTCACTGGGATAAACAATCAGGCTTTCGGCTGGCGCGGTCATAGGCTTTTCAAGCATGGTATTTAGGTACCTTAGGCTATCAATGTAGCAGCAGCCGCACCGAGTCAAAGGCACGACCGAAGATGGTGGCCTGATTGACTTGTTCAAGTGCCTGCAGCGGCAGTTCGGCAACCAGCTTGCCGTCGTTGAGCATCTTCAACGTACCAACCCGGCTGTATTGCGCAATCGGCGCCACCAGCGGATCCGTGCGTTCGACCACAGGCTTGAGTTTGCCCATCATGCCGCGCGGCAGTGTCACATACACATCGTGATTGAAGCCGAGTTTGACATCGCTTTGTGAGCCTTTCCAGACCGACGGCGTCAGCACGGCCTGGCCTTTGGAATAGATTTTCACCGAATCAAAGTTCAGGAAACCCCAGTTCAGCAGCTTCTGGCTTTCCTGTGCGCGCACTGCATCGGATTCAGTGCCCAGCACTACCGAAATCAAACGCCGTTCGCCGCTGCCGTTCGGTCGCTTCGCTGACGCGATCAGGCAAAAACCGGCAGCCTGCGTGTGGCCGGTTTTCATGCCGTCAACGGTCGGGTCCAGCCACAGCAAACGATTGCGATTCGGCTGCGTAATTTTGTTATAGGTGAAGCTCTTGGTGGAATAGATTTTATACAGATCGGGAAAATCTATAATCAGCCGAGAGGCCAGCACTGACAAGTCGCGCGCGGTAGAAAAATTGTCCGGGTTTGGCAAGCCATGCGGATTCGCGAAGCGCGTGCCCTTCAAGCCCATGCGCTGCGCTTCGCGGTTCATTTGCACCGCAAACGCGGCTTCGGTGCCAGACACCGCTTCCGCCAGCGCAACAGCGGCATCATTGCCGGATTGGACGATCAAGCCATATAGCAAATCATTGACGCGCACCGGCGTACTCGGCTCTATGAACATCTTCGAACTGTCGCCATCGACTTTCCATGCATTCACCGACACATTGATGGTCTGGTTCAAGTCCAGCCGTTTTTCCTTGATGGCTGCAAACGCCAGATAGGCCGTCATGATCTTGGTCAGCGATGCAGGTTCTATGCGCATGTCGGGTTCTTGCGAACCCAAAATCTGATTGCTGCTAGCGTCCAGCAACAACCAGGAACGTGCGGCGATGGATGGCGGCGGCAGGCTTTGCGCGGAGACGACGCAATGGAATAACAAGGCGGCGCAGGCGGCGAGGAATTTCTTCATGAATGGCAGAGGGCTTTGGTTAACGGCAGAATTTGCGCAACAGATTATAGCGCCGCCAGCCCCTGCTAGCGATGCCAGTTCTCTACAATCAAATGCTTGATGTGATGCAGCTTGCGATGAAAAAAATGATCTGCACCCGGTATCACCATCACAGGCAAATCCAGCGGCCGCGCCCAGTCGAATACATCCTTTAACGGAATCGTGTCGTCCTCTTCACCATGGATCAGGATAGTGTTGGCCGGAACCGGCGGCACGGCCCACTTGCCGGCAGCCGTGCCGACCAGCGCCAGCCGTTCGGCCGGCTGTCCCTGCGCCATCAACCGTTGCTGCAATTGCGCCTGCACGAAAGTGCCAAATGAAAAACCGGCCAGCGCCACAGGCAACTCCGGCAGCTCGGCTTGCATATGCGCGAGCAGCAGAGCCATGTCGTCGGTTTCACCTAGCCCCGCGTCGTGCGTGCCGGCCGAATTGCCAACACCGCGAAAATTCATGCGGGTGCTGGCATAGCCGAGCGCAACGAACGCCCGCGCCAGTGTTTGCGCGACCTTGTTATCCATCGTGCCGCCGTACAGCGGATGCGGATGCGCAATCAGCGCAATGCCGCGCGGCGCGGCTTCCGCTGGCAAGTCGAGCTTGCATTCAAGCGTGCCGGCTGCGCCATCGATAAAAAAGGTCTGGGTCTGGGAATTCATGGCGCGTCAGTTCAGATTTTCAGACGATCGACCACTTTGCCGCCGACCAGATGGGCATCGACGATTTCATCAATGTCTTGTTCGTCTACATACGTGTACCACACGCCTTCCGGATAAATGACCAATACCGGTCCTTCTTCGCAGCGGTCGAGGCAGCCGGCCTTGTTGATGCGCACCTTGCCGTGACCATTCAGGTCCAGCGCTTTCAGGCGGCGCTTCGCATGCTCTTGCGCTTTTTTCGCGCCGCGCTCGGCACAGCAGGCACGGCCGTCGGTGCGTTCGTTGGTGCAAAAAAAGACGTGATGCTGAAAATAAGGTTTATCGCTCATCGCAGGAGTCGTCAGGCTGAAGTTGAAGTGTAAATGTGATCTATAAGTGCTTCGCATGATACGACTATTTCAGTCGGTATCATGCGTGCGATGCGTCAGAAACCAGAGCGCAAAAAATGGCCAGCATAGCGACAGGAATTGCGCCGCGCCGTTAAAGTTCAGGAACTTCCCCTGTACCCACTCTTGCAAGGTCGACAAAAAATACGGATTCGCCGGCGCCAGGTTCACCGCCAGAAAGCTGATCGCCAATGCCGCAATCGCCGCCCGCCTTTGCGCCACAGCCGGTGCCGATGCAAGGCCGACCAGCATCACCGTGCCGATCAGCAGGCCGCCGCCGGCACTGGGTGTGAGCCAGGTGAAGGCGTTATCAGGCGTGAACAAAATAGCGCTGGCCATTGCCTTGACCGCAATTGCTGCGGCCACCAGCAGCAAAGCCATGCCGGTTTTTGGTGCCAGATTGCGCATCTGGCACAAGAGCGTCAACACCGCACCCGTCAGGCTGCAGGCAGTGATGATCGCCTCGGCCAGCAAGTATTGATCGACACTGAGATTCGACTCTTCCCAGAACAGCTGGCTCAAGTCGACCGGCATCGTCATCCATTCCGACAGCCAGCCAGACAGCACCGGCAACAGCTGACCATGACCGAATAAATACGCCTGCGGATAAATTTGCGCCAGCGGCCACAGTCCGACGACAATCAGGCCGCGGCTGGCCTGATCTGAAAACCACTGATGGCGCAGCGTGCGCAAGCGGCTGTGTTCCAGAAACAGGTGGTGCACCAGCGTGCCAAGCACCGCGCCCAGTGCGATGCCGAACGCATTGGTAAACAAGTCAAGATTGCTGGGCACGCGCGACGGCAGGTAGGTCTGCACCGCTTCCATCAGTGCGGCCAGCAGAACGCCGGCGGTCACCGTCAGCAGCAGCGCCGGCAGGCCGCGCAATCGCGGGTAGAGCGCCAGCACCATCAGCACGCCCAGCGGAATGTAGCCGACCACATTCGCGCACAGATCAAACCAGGTCCAGTAGCGCGGCATGTGCTCCGTCAGATACGCCCACGGCATCAGCCCGTTGTCACGCCAGCCAGACAGCGGGTACCAGCTCGCATACACAATCAGCATCCCGTAAAACAGTAAGCTGATGCGCGCCAGCGCCGACGCCTGATTGCGAAGTGGCGCGGCTGTCAGGGGCAAGGTGGCTGATTCAGACATGGCTTCAGTGTAAGTGAGTTTGCCGCACCCGTCACCCGCACAGGCCGGCATGCCGATACAATACAGACCATGAATTTCCCCCTGCACGCCGACAGTATTGCCAATTTAATCAGCGCACCCGCACCCGGGCTAGACATCGAAGTCGTCGGTTCAACCGGCTCCACCAATGCCGACTTGCGCGCGCGGCTGGCTACTCTGTCTCGTCCGCTGTCTCGTCCTCTGTCTCGTCCTCTGTTGCTGGCTGCCGAAGCGCAAAGCGCCGGCCGTGGTCGCGCCGGCCGCAGCTGGCTGGCTGCCCCCGGCGACAGCCTGTGCTTTTCACTTGCTTGGCGCTTTACCGGACCAATGGCGAAACTGGCTGGCCTGCCGCTGGCTGTCGGCGTGGTGCTGGCCGACACCCTGGCTGCGGCCGGCTGGCCGGTCAGGCTGAAATGGCCGAACGACTTGTTGAAAGACGGTGTCAAGCTCGGTGGTATTTTGATCGAGACCGCGTCAGTACGTAGCGACGCGGACAAAGCGGCAGAAGTCTGGGCCGTCATTGGTGTTGGCATTAATGTACGTCGCAATCCCGAACTGGCTGCGGCTGTCGGCAACGACATTGCGGCACTTGATAACGTACCAGTAGACCGCAATGTTTTGCTGGCCTCCATCGCCACCGCACTGGGCACCGCCTTGCCGCAGTTCGACGACCACGGGCTGGCGCCCTTTGCTACGCGCTGGGAAGCGCTGCATGCGCATGCCGGCCTGCCAGTCATGATTCTCGAAGGCGGACAAATCCGCGAGCAAGGCATCGCACACGGCATTGATGCCAGCGGTTGCCTGTTGCTCGACACCGCCGCTGGACGGATCGCCGTCTCGGCTGGCGATGTGTCACTGCGGGGTGCTGAATTTGGAGTAGACAGTCATGCTGCTAATTGACGCCGGCAATACCCGCGTCAAGTGGGCTGTGGTCGACGATGCGCAGGGCGACTGGCTGGCTTCTGGCATGTTGCTGCACGCTGAGCTCGATCAGCTGGCAGCGCAATTGCAAGCGCATCCCATTACCCGCGCGCTGATATCGAATGTGGCGGGAGCTTCCGTCGCCACGCAACTAACGAAGCAACTTGCAGCCTGCGGCATTACGCCACCTGCGCTGCAGTGGTTTCAGTCCGTGCCTGAATGCGCCGGCGTGCGCAATGGCTATCGTCAGCCGCAACAGCTAGGCAGCGACCGCTTCGCTTCGCTCATCGGTGCACGTCATTTGTTTCCGCAAGAGCCCTTGCTCGTCGTCACCTGCGGCACTGCGACCACAATTGATGCACTCGAAGCCGACGGCACTTTTATTGGCGGGTTGATCTTACCGGGGTTGGGTACGATGGCGCAGTCGCTGGCGGTCAAGACCGCGCAGCTGCCGGCAGTAGATGCCGTCACGACCGATCAGCTCTTTGCCGACAACACGCAGGATGCCATCATCAGCGGCTGCATCAGTGCACAAGCCGGCGCGATTATGCGCGCGTTCACTCAACGTGCCGGGCCGCCTTCGCGCTGCATACTTTCAGGCGGTGCCGCCGCTTACATTGCGCCGCATCTGACCTCACCTTACGATATGGTCGACAATCTGGTCTTGATTGGTCTGGCAGCGAGTGCACTGGAGTCCAACAGCTGATGACGACCTTCGTATTCTGGGTGCTGCTGCTTGCCAATCTGGTACTTGTCGTATTGCAGCCGGGTGCTGTCTCGCGTTGGCGCGGTGCAGCGCACGAGCCGGCGCGGTTGCAGCAGCAACTCAATCCCGAGCGCATCAGCCTGACTGAAGCCGCGCCAAAGCGTGCCAGTGCCGAGCCGGTGGCCTGTGTCGAGATCGGCAATTTCACGCCGCAAATGGCAATGGTGTTTGAGTCGCGCCTGTCGCGCCTGACCTTGCCGGTCTTGCCGCAAAAGCGCGAAGTCACCGAGCAGGGCACGTACATGGTTTATCTGCCGCCTCGAGACGGACAAGTTGGTGCAAGCCGCAAGCTGGCCCAGTTACGCCAGCTTGGCTGGCAGGACTTGCACTTGATTCAGGATCAGTCACCGCGTCGCTGGGGCATTTCGCTGGGCTTGTTCAAAACTGCCGAGGCTGCACAGTCGCAGCTGGCGCTGGCCGAAAAAGCCGGCGTGACTGGTGCACGAGTGGAAATCTACCCAATGACATTTGCGCGCGCCGCCTATCAGTTGCGCGGGCTGGACCCGAAAACACTGGTCGCGCTGGAAGTCATCAGGGCTGAATTCGCCGGCATCAGCAGTCACGCCTGTGACTGAGCTTCTGCTACTGAGCACCATAACGGAAGAGGGAATAAATTGTGCGCGATCAGCACTACATTTCGCTGTAAAATCTGAGCAAATTTTTTGGACTGGCCATGACCGACACGCTAACCGCTACTGTTCCACCTGAAATCAAAGCCGAGATTCTGGCCGAGGCCTTGCCGTACATTCGCAAGTTCCACGGCAAGACCATCGTTGTCAAATACGGCGGTAATGCGATGACGGAAGAGCGCCTCAAGCACGGCTTTGCGCGCGACGTGATTCTTCTCAAGCTCGTCGGCATGAATCCGGTCGTGGTGCACGGTGGCGGCCCGCAGATTGACAACGCGCTGAAAAAAATCGGCAAGGAAGGCAGCTTCGTGCAGGGCATGCGCATCACCGATGAAGAAACCATGGAAGTGGTGGAGTGGGTGCTCGGCGGCGAAGTGCAGCAAGACATCGTCATGCTGATCAATCACTACGGCGGACAGGCAGTTGGTCTGACCGGCAAAGACGGCGGCCTGATCCGTGCGCGCAAAATGCAGATGCCGGACAAAGAGCATCCCGGCGAATTCCTCGACCTCGGCTTTGTCGGTGAGATCGACGCCATCAACCCTGCGGTAGTGAAGGCGTTGCAGGATGACGCGTTCATTCCCATCATTTCGCCGATCGGCTTTGGTGAAGACGGGCAGGCCTACAACATCAACGCCGATCTGGTCGCCGGCAAGATCGCAGAAATTCTGCGCGCAGAAAAGCTCATCATCATGACCAACATCCCTGGCGTGCTCGACAAGAAGGGCAACTTGCTGACCGATCTGTCGGCGCGGGAGATCGACGAAATGTTTGAAGACGGCACCATCTCCGGCGGCATGCTGCCAAAAATTTCGTCTGCGCTTGATGCGGCCAAATCCGGCGTTAATACGGTCCACATCATTGACGGACGTATCGAACATTCGCTGCTGCTCGAAGTGCTGACCGAGCAGGCCTTCGGTACCATGATCCGTTCACACTAATTGAACACGCATTGCGCAAGCTGACCTGGCTTTTTGATCTGGACAATACGCTGCATGATGCGTCGCACGCGATTTTTCCGGCCATTAATGTCAACATGAACGCGCTGATTGCGCGGGTGCTGGAGGCAGAAGCGCAGCCTTCGCATCCGGACGTGGTCAATGCAATGCGGCTCGCTTACTGGCAGCGCTACGGCGCGACTTTGCTAGGCATGATGCGTCACCACGCCGTTCGTGCCGAAGACTTTTTGCGCGACGCCCATTGCTTTGAGAATCTGTCGACCATGATCCGCGCCGAGCGCGGTGTTGGCAGCTTGCTCAAAAGTTTGCCGGGCAAAAAAATCCTGTTTACCAACGCGCCGGCTGCGTATTCAAAAGCCGTCGTGCGACACCTCGGGCTGCATCGTCATTTCGCGGCGCACCTACCGATTGAATCTATGCTCGTGCACCGGCAACTACGGCCCAAGCCGTCACGGCTTCTACTGAAAAAATTGCTGGCCAAAGAAGGATTGGTAGCGCGCCGCTGCGTGCTGGTCGAAGATACATTGCAAAATTTGAAAGCGGCCAAATCACTGGGCATGCGCACCGTCTGGATCACGCGCTATTTGCCGACCAAGGCATCGCGGCCGCAATATGTTAATGTCAAAGTAAAATCCGTCAGGCAATTACCCAAACAGCTGCACCGATTGCGTTGATGACGCTGTACTCCTGTCGATGGCTTAACTAAAAAAAGACTATGGCAACTCTGAGACCAGGCGAACGCAAGCTGCAAATTCTCCAGACGCTGGCGGCGATGCTGGAAAACCCCAAGGGTGAAAAAATCACCACCGCGGCACTGGCGGCCAGACTAAGCGTGTCCGAGGCGGCGCTTTACCGGCACTTCGCCAGCAAAGCGCAGATGTTCGAAGGACTGATCGAATTCATTGAATCATCCGTCTTCGGGCTCATCAATCAAATTAACAGGAACGAAGAAAGCGGCCTGCAGCAGGTGCGCACCATCGTCGGTATGCTGCTTGATTTCGCCGACCAGAATCCCGGCATGACCAAGGTCATCATTGGCGACGCGCTCGTCAATGAAGACGAACGGCTGCAGCAGCGTATGAATCAGTTTGTCGACAGAGTGGAGCTGGCTTTGCGGCAAGCGCTAAAACTCGCTGCCAGTCAGGGGTTGGTGCGGGAGGCTGACGCGGCGACATGCGCCGGTTTGCTGATGGCGTTTGTCATGGGGCGCTGGCATCGTTTTGCCAAGACTGGATTCAAGCTGCGGCCTGCGGAGGGTGCGCAGGCGCAGTTGGCGTTGTTGCTCGACTGAGTTTGCGCTCTGATTTAATTGTGGCTTAAGCGTGTCCTGAACCACAAACTACACAGTCCGGACTTTTCGTCGTCCGTATGCTGGTCCATTCCATATGGCGCGCGTCGAGCAGCAACAAGCGCTGCGCCAGCGATTCGCCGATTCCCATCACCACTTTCAACGCCTCGGCAGCCTGCATGGTGCCGATGATGCCTACCAGCGGCGCGAACACGCCCATCGTCGAGCACTGTACTTCTTCGAATTGCTGATCCGGCGGGAACAGGCACGCGTAGCAAGGCGTCGTGCCCGAGCGTGGATCAAAGACTGCGATCTGGCCATCCATACGGATAGCCGCGCCCGACACCAGCGGCACGCCTGCTGCGACACAGGCGCGGTTGATTGCATGACGGGTGGCGAAGTTATCGGTGCAGTCGAGCACCACGCTGGCGCTGGCCACCAACTGCGCGAGTCGCTCGCCTTCGGCGCGTTCACATACAGCGACGATCTCGATGTCAGGATTAATGTCAGTCAGCGCCTGCTTGCCCGAACTTGCCTTGGCTTGGCCGACGCGCGCTGTTGTGTGCATGATCTGACGCTGCAGATTGGTCAGGTCCACGCTGTCATGATCAACCAGCGTGATCTTGCCAATGCCGGCCGAAGCCAGATACAACGCAACCGGAGAGCCGAGCCCGCCGGCGCCGATCACGAGCGCATGCGCAGCCAGCAATTTTTCCTGGCCCTCAATGCCGATGTCGTCGAGCAGGATGTGGCGCGAGTAGCGCAGGAGCTGGTGGTCGTTCATATTCATTAAATAAAAAAACAGGCAAAAAAAAGGCCGCATTGCTGCGGCCGATTCTAGCGCGGATTGCGCTTATTTCTTCTCTGGTGATTTCTCTGGCGATTTTTCAGGCGTGCCATCCGGATTATTAATCGTTGGCTCTTTCTTGCTTTCGATCTTCGCAGACTTCGACAATTGCACCGGCTGGCCCTTCAGGTGATTCAGCGCCTGCGCCAACTGGAAGTCTTCCTTGCTGCCAAACTCCAGCGGCTTGCGTTTTTTCTCCAGCGCAGCCAGTCGCTTTTGCTCTTCGAGTTCATCGACCACATTGGCGGCAGCCGCTTCCTTGTCGCGGTCGTTGGTCAGATGCTTTTGCAGGTCGGCTTCACGCAGGCGCATGCTATTGATGCCGTCACCGTCCGCGTATTCATCCACCAGCAGGTCCGGCACAATGCCGCGTGCCTGAATCGAACGTCCCAGCGGCGTGTAGTAGCGTGCCGTGGTCAGCTTGACAGCGGTGTCGGCTGACAGCTGCCGTATCGTCTGCACCGAGCCTTTGCCGAAGGTTTGCGTGCCCATGATGGTGGCGCGCTTATAGTCCTGCAGCGCGCCGGCGACGATCTCGGAAGCCGAGGCGGAACCGGAATTGACCAGCACGACCATTTTCACTTTCTTGACCATCTCCGGCAGCTTTGCCAGCGGATCAGTGCCGGCGCGCGTTGCGTAGAAATCCTTGCGCGCATAGTAAGTAGCCTTCGAATCCGGCAGCTGACCATTGGTAGACACAACCGGCGCGTCCTTGGCAATGAAAGCAGCCGACACGCCAATGGCGCCCGGCAGCACGCCGCCCGGGTCATTGCGCAGGTCGAGTATCAGACCTTTCATGTTCGGCTCTTGCGCATACAGCGCGGTGATTTTCTTGGCCAGATCTTCTACCGTCGGCTCCTGGAATTGAGCCACGCGCACCCAGCCGTAGCCCGGCTCGACGATTTTGCCCTTGACGCTTTGCACGCGAATTTCCTGGCGCGTAATCGCAATCAGCAGCGGCTTGTCTTCTTCCTTGCGGGCGACGGTCAGCGTGATCTTGGTGTTCGGTTCGCCGCGCATACGCTTGACTGCTTCGTCCAGCGTCATGCCTTTCACCGGCGTGGTGTCGAGGCGGGTAATCAGGTCACCGGCTTTGATGCCAGCTTTGTAGGCAGGCGAGTCTTCGATCGGCGAGATCACTTTGACATAGCCGTCTTCCATGCCGACTTCAATGCCGAGGCCAACGAACTTGCCCTGCGTGCCTTCGCGCAGTTCCTTGAAGGCTTTCTTGTCGAGGTAAGCGGAATGCGGATCAAGCGAAGCAACCATGCCCGAGATGGCTTCGGTCAGCAGCTTCTTGTCTTCGACGTTTTCGACGTAGTCGGATTTAATCAGGCCGAATACATCGGCGAGCTGGCGCAGCTCTTCAACTGGTAAAGGCGTACCGACGTTCTTCTGTGCCAGCGCATCAAATTGCATCGAACCTGCGATGCCGGCGACCAGTCCAAAACCTATCAGGCCGATGTTTTTAAGTCTGCTACCCATGTCTTCACCTGTTCATCCATGCCAGCGGGTCAATCGCCCGTCCCTGGTACCGCAACTCAAAGTATAAACCCGAATGCTCATTGCCGCCGCTGTTGCCTGCAGTAGCAATCAAGTCTCCTGCCTTGACCCTGTCGCCGGGTCGTTTCATTAATGACTGATTATTCCCATAGATGGTCATGTACTGGCCGCCATGGTCGACGATTATCAAGTTGCCAAAGCCGCGCATCCAGTCGGCAAAAATCACTTCACCGGCACCTGCTGCCCTCACCTCGGCGCCCTCGCCGGCCTTGATGAACAGCCCTTTCCAGCTCGGCCCCTCGGCACGCCGCGCACCAAAGTTGGCGAACAGCTCACCCTTGACCGGCATATGCAATTTGCCGCGCAGGCTGGCAAAAGCACTGCCATTATTCACCGGGACACTGGCTTCAACTGGCGCATCGGGTTTTGGCACTTCTCTGGCGACGGGCTTGTCGGCGGGCTTGTCGGCGGACTTCTCGGCGGTTTTTGACTCGGCCTTATCCGCCGGTTTTTCAAGCTTGCGCTCGCGTTCTCTGGCTTGTTGGCTGGCCAACTTGTTTGCTGCCGCCTGCGCGCGCTTCTTCGCCTCGGCCTCTTCGGTTTTGCGCTGCTGCGCAATCAGGCTGGTCAAACGGTCAACCAGCGAGCCCAGTCGCTCTTCGTCACGCGCCAGATTGCCAGCTTCTTTGCGCTGCGCGCCGAGTTTGCTCGACAACTGGCTAACCAGGGATTTGCGATTGGCCTTTTCTTTTTCCAGCAGCGCTTTCTGTTCGCGCTGCTCGGCCGCGATTTCTTCCAGCTCTTGCCGTGCTTCTTCGGCCTGCAGCTTGTTGGCTTCAATGGCGGCCAGATTGGCCTGCAGTTTTTCTATCGCCTGCGTCTGTGCAGCCGACACATAACCAAGATAGCGCAGCTCGCGGCTCATGCGGTTCGGATTGTCGCCCGACAGCAGCAAGCGGATGCGGTCATCATGGCCTGCTACATACTGCTCACGCAGCATTTTCTCGAGCTGCGCGCGCTGCTGGCGCACTGCCATTTCCAGTTCATCCTGACTGATCGACAACGCGGTCAGTCGCGCCTTCGTTTGCGCCTGCTCGGCAGCCAGTTCGCGCAGCGAGCGGTTGGCGTTCGAGATCGACGCTTCCGACGCAGCCAGTGCATCGGCCGCATGGCCGCGTTCCTTCTCGGTCTTGCTGATGTCTTCTTTCAGGTCAGACAGTTTCTTGCGCAGGCCGGCACGCTCTTCTTCGGCAGCCTGCTTCTGGCGGCTGCGTTCCGTGACTTTGGTGCTGACCTCTGCGTGGGCAGCAGATAGCACGGCCAGCAGCGAACCCGCGAGGGCAGCTGCTAGCGACCAGCCTGTAACAACGCGGACAATGCTCATCGGTTTTATTTGGCCTTGCCTTGGCTGGCGACGGCTTTTTGCGCCGCCTCAATGGCGGCAGCGTCGCCCAGGTAATAGCTGCGGATGGGCTTCAAGTCAGCGTCGAGTTCATAAACTAGCGGCTGGCCGTTCGGGATGTTGACGCCGACGATGTCCTTGTCGCTGATGCCGTCAAGATACTTGATCATAGCGCGCAAGCTGTTGCCGTGCGCCGAAATCAGGATGCGTTTTCCGCTGCGAATAGCCGGTGCGATCGATTCTTCCCACATCGGCAGCACTCGCTCGACGGTGTCTTTCAGGCATTCGGTGAGCGGGATCTGTTCCCGCTTTAATTTAGCGTAACGCGGGTCATTGAAGGATGTGCGCGGGTCGTTTGGCTCCAGCGGGTATGGCGGAATGTCATAGCTGCGACGCCAGATCATCACTTGCTCGTCACCATATTTTGCGGCAGTCTCGCCCTTGTTGAGGCCTTGCAGCGCGCCGTAGTGGCGCTCGTTCAAACGCCAGCTGTGCACCATGGGCAGCCACATCAGATCCATCTCGTCGAGCGTGATCCAGAGTGTGCGAATGGCGCGCTTCAGGACCGAGGTATACGTCAGGTCAAACGTGAAGCCCGCTTCGAGCAGCAGCTTGCCGGCGTGGCGGGCTTCGGCCCGGCCTTTATCAGTCAGGTCGACATCGGTCCAGCCAGTGAAGCGATTTTCGAGGTTCCAGGTAGATTCGCCATGGCGCATCAATACGATTTTGTACATGTTGTTTGAAAACCCTGCGGGGTAAAAAAGGAAAAAAAGCAGCTTGAATTGAATTCGTGCTTCTATTTTATAATGGCACGCTTGTTTTCAACGATTGGACCTTTGTGAAATTCTTCATTGATAATATCTGGCTCGTCCTGACCGCCCTCGTTTCGGGTGCGGCACTGGCGTGGCCTGTTCTGACCCGCAGCAAGCATAACCTGACAATTCTGCAGGCGACCCAGCTGATCAACAAAGGCAAGACTGTTATCGTGGACGTGCGCGCGCCGGAAGAATTTGCGGCCGGCCATCTGCGGTCGGCAAAAAATATCCCGCTCAAAGAGCTCGCTGCCCGACTTAATGAACTAGACAAGTCGCAGCCGGTGCTGGTGGTCTGCACGGCGGGTGTGCAATCCGTGAAGGGCGCGGTGCAACTTGCACAGGCCGGCTTCGCCGAGGTATACAGTCTTGATGGCGGCTTCGATGCCTGGCAGGCGCAGGGATTACCGGTAGCTAAATAACAGGAGCAAAAAAATGAGTGTCCATGTTCTGATGTATAGCTCAGGCGTTTGCCCGTATTGCACGATGGCAGAGCGGCTGTTGAAATCTAAAGGTGTTGAAGAGATTGAAAAGATCCGTATCGATCTTGAGCCACAGCAGAAGGCGTTGATGATGGAAAAGACCGGCCGTCGCACCGTGCCGCAAATCTACATCGGCGACACGCATGTAGGCGGCTTTGATGACCTGTCGGCGCTAGACCGTGCCGGCAAGCTTGAGCCGCTATTGCAGGGCGCCTGAATTTAAATAGCAGTGGACGGCCGGCTGGCCGTCCTTTTTCCCCTCTTGATGAAAGTGTTTCATGTCAGATCAGAACCAGCAACCGACATTCAATATCCAGCGCGTCTACCTGAAAGACATGTCTCTGGAACAGCCAAACTCGCCAGGCATTTTCCTCGAGCCTGAAGGCCCGGGCATCGAAGTGTCGATTGATATCGGCAGCGAAGTGCTGGCCGAAGGCATCTATGAATCCAGCATCACCGTCACCGTTACCGCCAAGATCAAAGACAAAGTAGCGTTTCTGGTTGAAGGCAAGCAAGCTGGCATTTTTGAAGTGCGCAACATTCCTGAAGGCCAGCTCGAGCCATTGCTCGGCATCGCTTGCCCGAATATTCTCTACCCTTACCTGCGCTCGAACATTGCCGACATGGTGACCCGCGCCGGCTTCCCGCCTGTGCATCTGTCCGAAATCAATTTCGAAGTCTTCTTCCAGCAGCGTCAGGAAGCACTGGCCAAGCAAGCCAACGGTTCTGTTGCACACTGAACTGAGCTGACATGAACGCATGGCGTCTGAGCGGTCTGCTAGTCATTGCGGCATTGCTGCCGGTGGCCGCATCGGCGATCGATTTCAAATCCGTTGCCGCAGCGCCGGCGGTCATGTTCGATGCGCCCGGCCAGAAGGCGCGTAAGTTATTCATCGCGCCTGCCGGCATGCCGGTCGAAGTCGTGCTTGTTAATGGCGACTGGACGCGTGTGCGTGATGCGTCCGGCGAACTGAGCTGGATGGAGTCGCGCTTGCTGACGCCGCGCCGCATGCTGGTCGTTGAGGCACCCGTCGCAACGGTGCGTGCGAGCGCCTCGGACACTGCTGCGGTTGCGTTTACGGCTGCCAAAGGCGTCTTGCTGGAACTGGCCGAGCCGATTGCTTCTGGCTGGATCAAGGTCAGGCATCGTGACGGCGACAGCGGCTTTATTAAAGCCGCTGAAGTCTGGGGCGAGTAATCCTCTATTAAGCAAACAACAGCATGAACATCAGCATACTCGGCGCCGGTGCCTGGGGCACTGCACTGGCCATTGCGCTGGCGCAGCGGCATGAGGTCGTGCTGTGGGGGCGCAATGCCGACGCCGTTGCAGCGATGGATGCTCAGCGTGAAAACACTGCCTACCTGCCCGGCTTTGCGCTGCCTGCCGCGCTCAAGGCCAGCGCAGATTTTTCTGCGGCAGTCGCGCACGCAGAAAATGGTTTGCTCATCATTGCCACCTCGGTCGCCGGCCTGCGGCCACTGCTGCAATCATTAAAGCCGCATCACATTCCCAATCTGGTCTGGCTATGCAAAGGGCTAGAAGAACAGAGCGCATTGCTGCCGCATCAAATCGTGCAGCAAGAGCTTGGTGACGCCGTCATCTGCGGCGCTTTGTCCGGCCCGTCATTTGCACAGGAAGTCGCGCGCGGCTTGCCATGCGCGCTCACCATCGGCTCGACTAACGCTGCGCTGTCTGAGCGCGTCGTCGCAGCCGTGCATGGCGGCTCGATACGCGTGTATTCAACCGATGACCTGATCGGCGTTGAAGTCGGCGGCGCTGTCAAAAACATTCTCGCCATTGCCACCGGTGTGGTCGATGGTTTGGGGTTGGGCCTGAATGCGCGCGCTGCACTCATCACGCGCGGCCTTGCGGAAATTTCGCGTCTTGGTGCCGCACTAGGTGGACGTGCCGAAACCTTCATGGGCCTGACCGGCATGGGCGACCTGATCCTCACCTGCACCGGTGACTTGTCACGCAACCGCCGTGTCGGTCTCGGGCTCGCAGCTGGCAAATCATTACAGATTGTTGTCGATGAACTCGGCCATGTCGCGGAAGGCGTGCGCTGCGTACAGGCAGTGCGGCAGCTGGCGCGCAGTCATGCTATCGACATGCCGATTGTCGATGCCGTCGCACGCGTATTGTTTGATGGTGAAGCGCCACAACAAATGATTCAATTTCTCCTGGCGCGAGAAGCGCGGGTTGAAAACGCTTAGTCCTTAGACGCCTCTGTATTTCCCCCCGCCTGTAATTGAACGGCTCGATCGTAACGAATAATGTCAATGCGCTTGGCATCTATACGAGCAATGTCAGCGCCATCATCATCAACAGCCGCACGATCAGTCCGACAGCAAGGGGTGCCAAGGTGAGACTGCAGTACGTATTCCGAGGACGTCGGTAGGTCTGATTTGTTGCCTACTGGAAATATATGACCGATACTGCATCCTATGTTCACATAGGAAATGAGTCATGCTCAGGACAGCAACAAGAATAAGCCGAACAAAAAAAACGACATCAGGCGCGCTATACCCGCAATACGAAGCCGCGCTTCCAAAACGGTCACCCTGCCGGCCGCTGGAATTGGCGCTGTTGCTGGCCCTGGGGTCGATGGTCGCGATGCCACTGGCTCATGCAGCGTCGTTTGTGATTGTGAAAGGGCAGACTGTGACGGAGACCCAAGTCCTCGATGCCGGCGAGACTGGTACGGTCGATGCGGGGGGTAGCATCAGTACGGCGGGGATCACAGAGTCTGCCATTTTCTCCTCTGGCCCCAACGCCACAATCACCAACAGCGGCAGTATCAGTATCAGCATCAGCACTGTGGGTGGGCGTGGGTATGGCGTCTATTCCGATGGTGACAGAGCCACGATTACCAATAGCGGCAACCTCAGCACGGTTGGGGACTTTGGGATTGGTATCCGCTCCGTTGGCGCCAACGCCACAATCATCAACAGCGGCAGCATCAGCACTGGGGGGGTCTGTGGGTATGGCCTCTACTCCGATGGCGACAGAGCCGTGATTACCAATAGCGGCAACCTTAGCATGGCGGGGTACTTTGCTCTTGGTATCGGCTCCGGAGGCGCCAACGCCACAATAACCAACAGCGGCAGCATCAGCTCTATGGGGGAGCATGGGTATGGCGTCTACTCCGAAGGCGACAGAGTCACGATTACCAACAGCGGCAGCATCAGCACGGCGGGGGACTCTGCGTTTGGCATCCGCACCTTTGGCGCCAACGACACAATTACTAACAGGGGCAGCATCGGCACTGTGGGGGAGCGGGGGTATGGCATCTACTCCGAAGGCGACAGAGTCACGATCACCAACAGCGGCAGCATCAGCACGGCGGGGGACTCTGCGTTTGGCATCCGCACCT
>JBBARG010000002.1:0-107603 GCA_040399905.1 Burkholderiaceae bacterium | reverse complement strand
TTGGCGCCAACGACACGATCACCAACAGCGGCAGCATCAGCACTGTGGGGGAGCAGGGGTATGGCGTCTACTCCGATGGTGACAGCGCCACGATCACCAACAGCGGCAGCCTCAGCATGGCGGGGAATTCTGCGATAGGTATAGACTCCTTAGGCCCCAGCGCCACAATAACCAACAGCGGCAGCATCAGAATTGGAGGAGGCGGTGGGTATGGCGTTGACTCCTTTGGCGCCAACGCCACGATCACCAACAGCGGCAGCATCCGCACGGATAGGGACTTTGCGACAGGTATAGGCTCCTTTGGCGCCAGCGCCACAATCACCAATAGCGGCCGCATCAGCACGTCGGGGAGCAGTTCACACGGCATCGGTTCCGCCGGCGATAGCGCCATGATCACCAACAGCGGCAGTATCAGCACGGTGGGGTACTTTGCAGTTGGAATCACCTCCAGTGGCGACAGCGCCACAATCACCAACAACGGCAGCATCAGCACGACGGGTATCTCGTCACGCGGCATCGCCTCAAGGAATGCAAGCAGCATAATTACCAACAGCGGGCTGATTACGGCCACCGGCAGAGGCTCCTACGCCATTTTTAGCGCTAACACCGCCAGCCAGACCCTCAACCTCCTGCCCGGTTCGCGCATCGTCGGCGCCATTGATCTGGGCGGCGGCGATACCGCCAACCTGTACGGCAGTTACGGCTCGGCCGTGCTGAGCTTGGCCAACTTCGACACCATCAACGTGCTGACGCCGAACGCGGTGCGCCTCGGCACCAGCGGCACCATCGTCGTCATCGACCCCTCGGGCGAGTCGTCACGGGCACAGAGCCTGAGCGCTTTGAGCGGCGGCATCCACACGGTGATTAGACAGCGCCAGGAAAATGTGGCGCCCATGCGCCCCGTCAAGGTCGCTGCGCTTGACCTCACGCCCGGCTTGCTCAACCTCGACGCCGCACCGCTGGTCTGGGGACAGGTCTTCGGCAGCCAGAGCCGCAAAGAAGCGGACGGCCAGATGCTGGGCTTTGCACACCGCTATGCCGGCCTGATGGGCGGCTACGAGCAGACTTATCACGGCGACCGCGTGGGGCTGGTAGCCGGCGTTGCCAACGGCAACACGAACTCGCCTTCGACGGGCATGAACAGTGATAGCGTCTTTGCCGGTCTTTACCGTCACACGCGCCTGAACGAATTTAATCTGACCGGCTCGCTTGTGGCCGGCGTCGAGCGGCATACGAGCCAGCGCACCGTGCTCGACAACCTCAACGGTTACGAGAGTGCGCGCGGGTCCACCACTAGTTATTACCTCAGTCCGTCGGTCAGCATCAGCCGCAGCTATGCCGTGGCTCCCGTGTGGACGGTGCGTCCGTCGGCCGTGCTCGGCTACAGCGTGGGCTGGTATGCCGGCTACACCGAGAGCGGCACGACGAGCGCGAACCTGACGCTGGGCGCGCGCACCGTGCAAGCGCTCACGGGGCGTGCGCAGCTGGAGCTGGCGCGCCAGACCGGCTGGGGTGAAGTGAACATGCGCGCCGGCCTGCAGATGCGGCAGACGTCGCAAGCTACGGTGCAGGGCAGCGTCGGCGGAAGCGATTTCCGCTTCAGTGCCGTGGGCAGCAACAATGTCAACGGCGGCTATGTGGGGCTAGGGGTGCGGCAGGCGCTACGCGAGCAGCTCAGTCTGGTGGCTGATGTCGAGTACGGTCAACTAAGCGGCAAGGAAACGCAAGTGAGTGCCAGGGCGACACTGCAGTATGTCTTCTAAGAAAATCAAATTTGAGAGACTAATTTTCACAATGCCGCACCAGCGTCATTAATGCTGACGCATCCTCTTCGGCATGCAGCGCATGCGGCACATGCGCTGCCAGAAATACCATCTGCCCTGCCCGCAGCGTAATGTCCTTGCCGTGCGCTCGCACGGTCAAACATCCTTCTATGCATTGAATCGTAATCTCGCACGACACTTCGTGTTCGGGCACGCTTTTGCCTGCATGCAGCACAGTGCGGATTAATTCCAAGTGCTCAGTACGGACAATCGCAGTTGAAGTCGCTTCCGGCAATCGCTGCTGATACGGATGCAGATCAATCACATCGCCGGATGACGCATGCGGCAGAGACATAAATTTCCAGCCTTTAATTTAAATATAAAAAACCGACAGGCACTTTTTCCGGTGTTTGCAATCCCACTCAGGTTCCATTCGTGTAAGCACGACTATATCAATACAAAACGCTGCTGATTGATCAACACTCATTGATCAACACTCATTGATCAAAACTAATTGAACAACATTAACTGAGCAAAATAGAGAAATAACTTCATGCGACCACCTTTTTGTTGGACTGTTCCTCGCTCAAAAAAACGCGGCTTTACACTGATCGAGATCATGGTTGTGGTCGTCATCATGGGCATACTCGCCGCACTGGTTGTGCCCAAATTAATGGGCCGCACGGATGACGCACGCATTCTGGCCGCGAAACAAGATATCGCGACGTTGATGCAAGGACTCAAGCTTTACCGTCTCGACAATGCGCGCTATCCCACTACGGAGCAGGGATTGCAGGCGCTGGTGAGCCGCCCATCTACAGGACCTGTGCCGCCGAACTGGAAGAGTGGCGGCTATCTGGACAAGCTCAACAAAGACCCATGGGGTAATGCTTATCAATATTTATCGCCCGGCACGCATGCAGAGGTCGACATATTTTCATATGGCGCAGACGGACAGCCCGGAGGTACAGGCAACGATGCAGATATCGGTTCCTGGATGGAGTAAGCCCAAGACAAAACAAAAAGCATTCACGTTGCTGGAATTGTTGGTGGTGCTGGTCATCGTCGGCATCATGCTGGGCGCTATTGCATTGAATGCGGTGCCGGGTGACAAGCAGCTTGTGCAGAACGAAGCGCAGCGCATTGCCCTGCTGCTGCAACTGGCACGCGATGAAGCCATTGTGCGCAACCGGCCGGTAGCGTTTGAGGCCGACGCCAGTCAATACCGTTTCTTGATCCGGCAGAACGACAACTGGCAGGCGCTGACGGAAGATGCCATTTTGCGTGAGCGTGCTTTCAAGCGCGGCCCTCTGGAGTTGAGTATTAACCCAAGCAACCCAAGCAGCCCAGTTATGAAAGAAGGATTGCCTGTGCGTATCGTGTTCGGCCGCGAGCCTGTTGATAAAGCATTTGTACTCACACTCGCATTGAATGGACAAAGCGCCTCTGTGCGCGCAGATGGCATAGGACATTTTCAGGTGGAGTGAATGCGATCACGGTCAAAGCAGCAATCAAGAAAGCATGCAGGTTTTACGTTGCTTGAAGTGTTAGTCGCGCTGGTCATTATCGGCACCGCGCTTGGCGCAAGCTTGCGCGCCATCGGCAGCCTGACACAAAACAGCAGCGGCTTGCGCGCGGCGATGATGGCGACCTGGTCTGCTGAAAATCAATTGACGCAAATTCGGCTCGCGCATGAATGGCCACCGTTGGGGCAGCGCGAATTTTCTTGTGCGCAGGGCGAGTTACCGCTGAGCTGCCAGGAAACTATTTATCCGACGCCGAACCCCGCATTTCGCCGCGTTGAGGTTGCCGTCGTTGATGCGCGCACTCCCTCACATCGCATCATTACGCTGACGCAGGTGGTGCCGAATGCGTTATAAGCGCCATTGCCTAAAAAGCACCCATCGCGGCCTGACGCTGGTCGAACTGCTGGTCGCCATCAGCATACTGGCTTTTGTCGCCGTGCTCGGCTGGCGCGGTCTTGACAGCATTACCCGTGCGCGCGCCAGTTTGAATTTGGAACTGGAACAGACGCGCGGCATGCAACTGGCCTTTGCGCAAATGCAAAGTGATTGCGCCAATGCAGTCGATGCTGCGCAGCTAGATGGTCGTGCGCCAGTCGTTATTAATGCAGAGCGCATCACGCTTGCGCGTAGCGTGCATGTCGATGCCGAGCCGACGCGTTTGCAATTAGTGACCTACCGTTTGCGCGATGGTGTGCTGTCGCGCGCAGAGTCGCCTGCCACGCGCGACTTGCAGCAACTAGATCAGTACTGGCAGCAAGCAGAAAACGGCGCGACAGGACAGGCAGTGCCGCTGCAATCCGGTGTGGATGGATTAACGCTGCGCGTGTGGGCAAATGACGGACGCGGCTGGCGCGGTTGGCAAAACCTTGCAGGCAATGCGCTGACTTCGCGCGGTGCCATGATGAACCCTGAAGCCGGCACCACCTCCACGCAAACCAACTGGAGCGGCCTGCAGATCGCATTGAAACTGGCTGGGCGTGACGCGAGCCTGTCGAAGACATTTCTGTTGGGTGCGGCATGAATCACGCGCCATATCATCACCAGTCACGTCAGCGCGGTGTCGCCGTCATCACTGCCTTGCTGCTGACGACGCTGGCCATCACTATTGTGGCCAGCCTGTTCTGGCAACAGCAAGTGCAGGTGCGCTCGATAGAAAACCAAAGACTGCAATTGCAAAAGCAATGGATCTTGCGTGGTGCGCTCGACTGGGCGCGCCTGATCCTGCGGGAGGACGCCAAATATTCCGCCATTGATGATCTGAGCGAACCGTGGGCGGTGCCGCTGTCGGATACCAAGCTGGATCAATATGTGGAAGAAGGCGGCGCGCAAGGTGACACCGGCAATGCGGTGCTATCGGGTTCGATACAGGACGCGCAGGCCAGACTGAACCTGACGGGGCTGGCAAGTGGTGGAGAAGTCAATGCAACAGAAGTCGCTAATTTCGAACGCTTGCTCAGCAGCTTGCGGCAAGACCCTGGACTCGCACGCGCAGCCGCACAAGAACTGGCTGCAAGCCAGCGGCAGTCATCAACTGGCAGCGTAAATGGAACAGACACCAGAGCTAATGCCGACAGCTTGGCCAGCCGCCCTATCGGCTTTGCGCAAGTCGACGACTTGCTGGCCGTGCCGGGTTTTACGCCACAAATATTGCGGCCGCTGCGCGACTACATTATTTTTTTGCCGCGTGTTACTGCTGTCAATGCCAATACCGCATCGGCTGAGGTGCTGTCGGCAAAACTGCCGCCACTATCCATCAGCGATGCTAACGCCCTCATTGCCAGCCGCCGTAACAGCAGCTTTCGTAATTTGAACGATCTGACTGCGCGCTTGCCCGGAACCCAAGTGTCGGTTGATGGCAATGCCATCAATGTGAGCACACGATTTTTTCTTGTCAATGGCCGCATCACGATTCGGGAGGCGGCCTTGCAAGTACAGGGACTCGTAGAACGCAACGGCGCCAACACGCAATTGCTGTGGGTGCGGGAAATCTGAGCCTAATGAAAACCAACACCATCAGCACACTCGCACTGCGCCTGCCTTCGCGGCATGCAGCCAAAGCTATGGCGGACTGGCGTGCACAGCCAATGGCCTTTGCACTGCGCTCGCGTGAAGGCGTCATCTCGCGTAGCGGCGCGGCGACGTTGGCCGAACTTGCGCCGCACTGCGCACAAGTGCAGCGCGTATTGTTGCTGTTCGCTGCCAGTGATGTGACGCTGTTGCGCATGCAGGTGCCGCCACTGTCGGCCGCGCGCCTGAAAGCGGCGCTGCCAGCGCTGGTAGAAGACCGGCTCATTACGGATACCGCCGACTGCGTACTGGTCGCCGTGCCGGAAGTTGGAAACACGCGCACCATCGCCGTGCTTGAACGCAGCTGGCTGCAAACAGTGGTCACTAGTGTGCGTTCGCTCGGTGCGCGACAGATTCTTGCATTGCCTTTGCAACTGGCGTTGCCGCTGCCTGTACAAGGCGCGGCGGCAACGGTGACGGAAATGCACAGGCAGATTGATCTGGCAGTGCGGTTGTCTGCGTATGAAGGCATGGGCTTGCCGATGGTGCCGGTCTCTGGTGATGAACCCGAAGTCGAAGTGTGTCTGGCCTTGCTGGGATTGGCAGCGCATCAGCAGATTGCATTGTCGGTACCGGCTGCGCGGCTTGATGCATACCGGCATGCCGCGCAGAGCCTCGCGCAGGAAGGCATGCACATCAGCGTCGAAGAAGAAGACTGGCGACAATTGCTGCAGGCAGCAGACCGCAGCTCGCTCGACTTGATGACAGGACTGGCCACAACAGAGTCGAAAGCGATTGACTGGCAACGCTGGCGCTGGCCGCTGGTGCTCGCCGGTCTTCTGGTGTTAGTGAATGTACTGGCGCTGAACTGGGATTGGTGGCGTTTGAGAAGCGAAGCGAATGATGTGCGCGCAGCGATGTTGCGCACTTATAAAAATGCCTTTCCTGCTGACAGCGTGGTGGTCGACCCGCTCGCGCAAGCAAAACAGAAAATCACGGCTGCGCAGCGCCGCAGTGGGCAAGCGGCACCTGACGACTTTGTGACGCTGGCCGCGAGCATGGGTGAAGCATGGTCGGCAATGCCTGCAGGTTCAGGTCCCAGCGCCAAGACCATTGCGGCACTGGGCTATCGCGATACAACGCTGAGTGTGCGCTTCAAGCCAGATAGTCATCCTTCGCTGGACGCAGCGCGCAGCGCGCTGGCGGCACGCCATGCGACCGTAACAGAAGGCCCTGCTGAAAATGGCAGCACCGTCTGGCTGATCAGGAGCGCCCCATGAGCCCACTCCGCGCTAAGTTTGTTTCGTTCTGGGATGCGCGCAATCCGCGTGAACGCAGCGTGCTGCTGATCGCAGGCGCATTGTTGCTGCTGCTAGTGATCTGGCTGTGGTTGATCGATCCGGCTTTACAAGGACGCGCGCATCTAAAAAAAACATTGCCCGTAATGCAGGCGCAACTGGCACAACTGCAGACGCTGACGAAAAAAGCGGCAGCGTTGCCTGCGTCAGAAGCCACCCCCGCCACTGCTTCCAGCACTGCACCGCTGTCGCGCTCCATGCTCGAGAGCAGTCTCGCGCGCAAAGGACTCAAGCCGCAAACGCTGGAAGTTAATGGTGAGTTCGTCAGATTGAAATTATCCGGTGCGTCGTTCGCTGCATTGATCGGTTGGCTGTCCGACATGCAGGCTAGTGCGCAGCTCGCCGTCAATGAAGCGAACGTGATCGCGCTCGAGCAAAGTGACCGGGTCGATGCCAGCCTCAGTTTGCGGCAACAACGATGAAAAAATTTGCGCTGTGGAGCAGCGCCGGCTTACTGATTGTGCTGCTGACCGTCATTGCATTTTTGCCTGCTGCCTGGCTGACGCCTGCGGTCGAGCAGCAAAGTGCAGGCCGCCTGACACTGGGCGATCCGCAGGGCAGTGTCTGGCGCGGTTCGGCATTGATTGGCGCGGTCAGTGACGGCGCAGTCGCACCGTTGTTGCCGGGGCGTTTCAGCTGGCAACTGTCGCCGCTATTGCTGATCGGCAGAGTTGACGCATTGGTGCAAAACAAAGAAGCACTCAGCGCGCCGCTTCCCATCACCGGCAGTTGGCAGCAGTGGCGGCTAGGCAGTACCGCCATTCTGTTGCCGGCTGAAAGACTGGCGGCACTCGGCGCACCGCTCAATACGCTGCAACCTTCGGGACAGATGCGGCTGTCATGGGAAGAATTATTACTGACGCGAAGCAAGAACGGCATGGCCGGCGTGGCAATTGACGGACGCATGTTGTTGGAGATGACAGATATCGCCTCAATGCTGTCGCCGATCAAGCCGCTCGGTGCGTATCAGTTGCAACTTGACTGGCATGGCGAACAAGCGGCATTGACGCTGGCAACTCGCAGCGGACCCTTGATGCTGGAGGGCGCCGGTCAGTTCGCCGGCGGCAAGCTGCGGTTTTCCGGACAGGCGCAGGCGCAGGAAGGACAGGAAGAGAGGCTGGCGATTTTGCTGAATTTGTTGGGTCAGCGGCGTCAGGTGGGAAATAAAAATTTTATCGCGCTCGAATTCAAATGATGAATAAAAAACGAACCGAAACCCGTTTACGGAATCAAATTTTTCCTTTGTATGTGGCCACGCTTTTGTTGGTGGCGATGAGCAATCTGCCGCCGGCACGCGCGCAGGAGCCGGGCAATAATCAGGCAACGCTGAATTTTGTCGGCGCTGATATTGAATCGGTAGTGCGCGCCATCGGGCATTACACCGGTAATACCTTTGTCATTGATCCGCGTGTCAAAGGCACTATCAATCTGGTATCGGAAAAGCCGGTGACAAAAGCGCAGGCCTTCAATATGTTGACTTCCGTTTTGCGCCTGCAAGGTTATGCCGTCGTGCGAACGGAATCCTTCATTAAAGTAGTGCCCGAGGCCGATGCTAAATTACAGGCGTCGACAGTTCAAGCGGGCAAAGTGCGCGGCGACCAGATCGCGACGCAAATTTTCCGGCTCAATCACGAACCTGCTACCAACCTGGTCAATGTGCTGCGGCCGCTTATTTCGCCTAACAACACCATCAATGCCGACCCGGCCAACAACACGCTCGTCATAACTGACTATGCCGACAATCTGAAGCGCCTGTCGCGCCTGATCGCGGCGCTTGATACGCCAGCGATAGGTGCAATTGATGTCGTGCCCTTGCAGCATGCCATTGCCAGCGACATGGTGCCTATTCTTAACCGCCTGCTTGATCAGGCAGGCGGCGCGCCCGGTGCACAGGGTGCACAGGGTGCACAAGATGCTGGCCGCCTGATGCTGCTGGCAGATACGCGCACCAACGCAATCATCATTCGCGCGCCGACGCAGGCACGCGCGACGCTGGCGCGCACCCTCATTGCCAAGTTGGACCAGCCCACTGCGCTGCCCGGCAACGTTCATGTTGTGTATCTGAAAAATGCCGAAGCAGCGAGGCTGGCCATTGTGCTGCGCGCCGTGATGGCGACGGACACCGGCAGCAGCGCGCCGGGTCTGACACAGGTCAGTACGACGCCGCAGCAGTCTCCAACTGGGGCAGCAACGGGCGGCATGCAGCTGCCGCCGTCTTCGCCAGCACCGGCGCAAGGTCCTTTGCCAAGTGGCGGCAACGTCGGCTACATACAGGCCGACCCGACTACCAACACGTTGATCATCACCGCAAATGAAACCGTGTACCGTAATCTGCGCGGCATCATAGACCAGCTCGATGCACGGCGCGCGCAAGTCTATGTTGAATCCCTGATCGTTGAAGTCACGGCAGACAAGGCCGCTGAATTTGGTGTTCAGTGGGCGAGCCTGTCCGGCAATGGCGGCAGCAATTATCGTGTTGGCGTGCTGACCGGTTTTGCTTCCGAAGGTAATAATCTGATTTCGCAAGTAGGGTCTGTTCTCAGCAAAACCCAGACACCACTACAACCCAGCAATGGACTCACAGCCGGACTGTTCAGGCAAAGAAATGGCCGGCTCAGTCTGGGTGCTCTCGCGCATGCGCTCGAGAGTGATGTGAAGGCAAATATATTGTCGATGCCGAATCTGATCACGCTCGACAATGAAGAAGCGCGCATCATCGTCGGCCAGAACGTGCCCTTCATTACCGGACAATTCACCACGCCGGCTTCCGGCGGCACCGCCGGCGTCAATCCCTTCCAGACCATAGAGCGGCGCGACATCGGTTTGTCCTTGCGCGTACGTCCGCAGATTTCGGAAGGCGGCACCGTCAAGATGGCGATCTATCAAGAGACCTCGAGCATTCAGCAGTCGACTACGTCGGGACTGATTACCAGCAAGCGTTCTATCGATACCAATGTGCTTGTCGATGACGGCCAGATCATCGTGCTTGGCGGCCTGATTGAAGACACGCTCAATGACAGTCTCGAAAAAGTGCCGGGTCTCGGCGATATTCCGGTGCTGGGGTATCTGTTCAAGTACCAGACCAAGAAACGCGGCAAGACCAACCTGATGGTATTCCTGCGGCCGACCGTGGTGCGCACCGACATGCAGAGCGAAGCGCTGGCGAGCGATCGTTATGACTATATTCGCGGCGCACAACTGGCGGTACAGCCTGAAGGCAACGCACTAATGCCAAACATCGATTTGCCGCGACTGCCGCCGCTGGAAGACGGCAGGCCTGTCGGTGGTCCAATGTCGCAGAGTGAGCGCTATAGCGAGCTCCCGCAGATGCCATCGAATCCAATGTCGAATGAGTTGCCAAAAGAACTGCCGGCGGAACCGCCAATCATCAATTCACGTTAAATAGAAATCATGAGTACAAACTTTGGTGCAAGCCTCAATACAATCCGCATGCTGGACCCGCGCCTGCTGCCGTTCAGTTTCGCGCGCGATTTTGCCGTGCTCGCGCAGGCTGCCGGCAGTGACGATGAAGCCGTTGATTTGTGGGTGTCGGACGCAACGGCGCCGACTGCGGTGGCCGAAATCAGCCGCCGCTATGGCCGCGTGCGGCTGACCGTGTTGCCGCGCGAAGAACTCGAAAGCGCGATTGCAAAAGCCTATGCAGGCTCCGGCGGCGATGCCGCGCAAGTGATAGACGAATATGAATCCGATCTGGATCTGGCGCGCGTGATGCAGGAAATGCCGGCCGTTGAAGACTTACTCGAATCCGCCGATGATGCGCCTGTCATCCGCATGATCAATGCGCTGTTGACGCAGGCCTTGCGCGAAGGCGCTTCCGATATTCACATAGAGCCTTTCGAGCAGATATCGGTGGTGCGCTTTCGTATTGACGGCCGTCTTCGCGATATCGTGCGACCGAAGAAAGCGATTCATGCGTCGCTGATTTCGCGCATCAAGATCATGTCGCAACTCGACATTGCCGAAAAACGTCTGCCGCAAGACGGCCGCATTACCTTGCGCGTTGGCGGCAAACCGGTCGACGTGCGCGTCTCCACTTTACCGACAGGCCATGGCGAACGCGCCGTGCTCAGGCTGCTCGACAAGGAAGGCGGCCGGCTCGACTTGCAGCAGCTCGGTATGCAGGAAAAAACACTCGCGCAGTTTGATCACCTCATCGCACAACCGCATGGGATTGTATTGGTGACAGGGCCTACCGGTTCCGGCAAAACCACCACTTTGTACGCAGCGCTGTCGCGGCTGAATGCGGCCAGCACCAATATCCTGACGGTGGAAGACCCTATTGAATACGAGCTTGCCGGTGTCGGCCAGACGCAAGTTAATCCGCGCATAGAGATGAGTTTTGCGAAAGCCTTGCGCGCCATTTTGCGACAGGACCCGGACGTGATCATGATCGGCGAGATACGCGATCTGGAAACTGCGCAAATTGCCGTGCAAGCCTCGCTGACAGGGCATCTGGTGCTGGCGACCTTGCATACGAACGACGCGGCAGCGGCTGTGACGCGGCTGCTCGATATGGGCATAGAGCCGTTCCTGTTGTCGTCGTCTTTGCTCGGCGTGGCGGCGCAGCGGCTGGTGCGGAAGCTATGCGTGCATTGTCGTCGGCCGGATGGTGAAAGCTGGCAGGAAGTTGGTTGCGACAAATGCGGCCAGACCGGTTACCACGGCCGCGTCGGCATTTATGAATTGCTGCTGACGACTGACCAGATCCGCGCACAGATTCATAACCAGGCTTCCGAAGCAGACATACGCACGACTGCGCAACACGACGGCATGCTAACAATGCGTGAAGACGGCGAGCGTTGGCTGGCTGATGGAACGACTAGCCGGTCTGAGCTGGTGCGGGTGACGAAGGAATAGCAACGCTGTGTCGGGAATAAAAGGATTGTTGAATGCCTGCATTTCGCTATGAAGCCGTTGACGCTGGCGGCACAGCCAGCAAAGGCGTCGTACACGCCGACAGTCCGCGCGCTGCGCGCTCGGATTTGCGCGCGCGCGGATTGGTGCCGCTGGCCATTGATGTTATTACCGGGCAGATCGATGCCGCCGGCAAGGTACGCACGCGCCGCTTTGGCGACAAATTGTCGACCGTTGAACTTGCGTTGTTCACGCGCCAGCTCGCTTCTTTGCTGGAAGCGAACTTGCCGCTGGAGCAGGCGTTCTCTGCATTGATGGAGCAAGCCGAGCGCGTTTACATGCGCGACCTGATCGCATCCATCCGGGCCGAGGTGATGGGCGGCGTCTCGCTGTCGGACGCGCTGGCGCAGCATCCGCGTGATTTCGCCGATATTTATCGCGCGCTAGTTGCTTCAGGTGAGCAGATCGGCCAGCTTGCCGGTGTGCTCGGGCGGCTGGCTGACTATATCGAGCGGCGCAACGCGCTGGTACAAAAAGTCAGGCTGGCGTTTACTTACCCTGCCATCGTCACCGTTGTTGCGTTTGCCATTGTCATTTTTTTGCTGACGTATGTGGTGCCGCAAATTGTGTCGGTGTTTGCCAATACCAAGCAGCAGTTGCCGTTCCTGACGGTAGCAATGCTGGCGCTTTCCGGCTTCGTGCGCAATTGGGGCTGGCTAGTGGCGCTGCTGGTGGCAGCGCTGTTTTACGCATGGCACAGCGCCTTGAAAGACCCGGCGACCAAATTGCGCTGGCATAGGTGGCTGCTGACGGCGCCGCTGTATGGCCGCTTTGAACGCAGCCTCAATACGGCGCGTTTCGCCAGCACGCTGGCGATTACAACCAGTTCGGGTGTGCCTATCTTGCGCGCACTGCAGACCAGCCGCGACACTTTATCGAATGTCGCCATGCGCCAGCAAGTGGAAGAGGCAAGCAACAGCGTGCGCGAAGGCGTGAGTCTGGCGCGCGCCTTGTCGGTGCACAAACATTTTCCGCCTATGCTGATTCACATGATTCGCGCTGGCGAAGTCACCGGCGAATTGCCGGCGATGCTGGACCGCGCCGCCAATGTGCAAGAGCAGGACCTGGAGCGGCGCGCCATGACAATCGCTGGCTTGCTGGAGCCGGCTTTGATACTCGCGATGGGTGTGGTGGTGTTGCTGATTGTGCTGGCGGTACTGATGCCGATTATTGAAATCAATCAGCTGGTGCGCTGACAATGAAGCGACTTCCGTTGCTGGTTTCTTTTGTTTTGTTTTTGGCCTTGTGCGCATCGCTGGCGTATTGGGTCTTGCAGTTATTTGCGCCGGCGCCGCGTGCCGTGGCTGCGCCGCCGCAAGCAGAGCGCAAGGTCGTGCCGATCACTGCGGCAGAAAATTTATTTGGCGCTCAGGGGCAGGCCAATACGATGGCGAACATGAGCTTGCGCGGCGTGATCCATGCCGGCAGGGCGGCAGACAGTGAAGCGATACTGATCGTCGGCAATGAGCCGCCGAAATATGTGAAAGTCTCTGCAGAGGTGATAGACGGCGTGAAAGTGAAGGAAATTCACGCGCGCCATGTGATCTTGGATGACCGCGGTGTAAGTCGTGAAGTCAGCTTGCCAGCGTTTGCGCCGACGCCAGCCAGTGCTGCAAATCTTAATGCCAACGTCAACGCCGGTCAGCCGCCGCAGCCCGTGAATCAACAGCCGAATAATCCACAAGCACCGAATCAGCAGTCTGCTCCATCGCCAGTACCACCAGATCAGCCGCAGCAGTCGCAACAGCCACAGCAGCCTGCGCAGAATCAGCCTGCGCCGCCGACTAATCCGGGCATGAATGCATCCGGCGCCTCGGGCGCTGCATCATCTACAGCACGTAGCGCGACAAATCCTCGTTGACGGCGAGAGCGCCGAGTTTGTCGTCGACATACGCCGCGTTGATCATCACTTTTTGTTCCGCTTCGGTACCGGCTGCAAACGATACTTCTTCAAGCAGTTTTTCCATCACCGTGTAAAGCCGGCGCGCGCCTATGTTCTCGGTTTTTTCATTCACCGAAAAAGCGATTTCAGCCAGCCTGCGTATACCGTCTTCAGCGAATTCAACCTGCACGTTTTCGGTTGCCAGCAGCGCCTGATATTGCACCGTCAGGCAGGCGTCGGTTGCGGTCAGTATGCGTTCGAAATCGGCAATAGCCAGCGATTCGAGTTCGACCCGAATCGGAAAGCGACCCTGCAATTCAGGAATCAGGTCCGATGGCTTGGCCAGATGAAAAGCACCGGACGCAATGAAGAGAATATGGTCGGTCTTGACCATGCCGTATTTGGTATTGACGGTGGTGCCTTCGACCAGCGGCAGCAAGTCACGCTGCACACCGGCACGCGATACGTCGGCGCCGTTCACGTTCGAGCGCGAAGCGATCTTGTCTATTTCGTCGAGAAATACAATGCCGTTTTGTTCGACATTGATGATCGCCATTTGCTTGAGCTCGTCTTCATTGACCAAGCGCGCTGCCTCTTCGTCAGCGAGCATTTTGAGGGCGTCGGCAATTTTCAGTTTGCGCACTTTCTTTTTGCCTGCGCCCATGCCGGAGAACATGGACTTGATCTGCTCCGTCATTTCTTCCATGCCCGGTGGCGCCATGATTTCCATTTGCGCGCGTGGCTCGGCAATTTCAATTTCGATTTCGCGATCGTTCAAGCCGCCTTCGCGCAAGCGTTTGCGAAAAGTCTGGCGCGCCGTATTGCCGGCCTTGGTTTCGTCTTCGGGTTGAGCGCTGGAGAAACCGAAATCGCGCGCTGGCGGCACCAGAATATCGAGCACGCGCTCTTCGGCAGCGTCTTCGGCGCGGCTGCGGACTTTGCGCATTTCAAGCTCGCGCGTCTGTTTGATGCCGATCTCGATCAAGTCACGAATGATGGTGTCGACATCGCGTCCTACATAACCTACTTCGGTAAATTTGGTCGCTTCGATCTTGATGAACGGCGCATCGGCCAGCTTGGCGAGGCGGCGCGCGATTTCAGTCTTGCCGACACCGGTCGGCCCTATCATCAAAATATTTTTTGGCGTGATTTCATGGCGCAGCGGATCAGGTACTTGCTGGCGGCGCCAGCGATTGCGCAGTGCAATGGCAACGGCACGTTTGGCGCGCGCCTGACCGACAACATGTTTATCAAGTTCGGTGACGATCTCTTGCGGTGTGAGGTTCATGGTTGGTGCCTATGCCTGTTACTCCAGGCTTTCTATAGTGTGCGACATGTTGGTGTAGATACAGAGTTGCGCGGCAATAGTTAACGATTTTTTGACAATTTCTGCCGGCGACAATTCGGTGTTTTCCTGTAATGCCTTGGCGGCAGATTGCGCATAGCTGCCGCCGGAACCGATGGCGCCGACGCCGTCTTCCGGCTCCAGCACATCACCGTTGCCGGTGATGATCAGCGTGGCTTCGCGGTCGGCCACCAGCAGCATGGCTTCGAGCCGGCGTAGCACACGATCGGTACGCCAGTCCTTGGCGAGCTCAACCGAGGCGCGCATCAGATTGCCCTGATGCGCTTCGAGCTTGGCTTCGAAACGGTCGAGCAAGGTAAACGCATCGGCCGTGCCGCCGGCAAAGCCGGCCAGTACTTTACCGTGGAAGAGTTTGCGTACTTTGCGCGCTGTGCCTTTCATGACGACATTGCCAAGCGTGACTTGCCCGTCGCCGCCGATGGTAACAACATTGCCGCGTCGTACAGACAAAATGGTAGTGCCGTGAAATTGTTCCATGTGTGCTCGCTCGTGCTCGCTCATCAGTGAGCTAGCTTAAAAAATGATAGTGAATTCAGATTTCGCACCGGTACTTAAAAATTCCTGCGCCACTGTCAGTCATACAAAAGAAATTTTTTATAACTTTCGTGTACTGATTTGCAAACTTTTGCAGCCAACCAGCCTCAGCAAGACGGCTACGAGGAAATTCGTATTTTGTAATTCTACCGGTTTGCCCTCTGCGAGCCGTAACAGCCCGGCTATCAGCGGCGCGGCAGCGGTGAAATGAACGCAGGCCAGTTGCGTACAGTCGAGAACTATCACCGACTCCTCAGATGTAGCCTGCGCGATGGATTGCAAGAGCGAATCGACTGGTGCATCAATCAGAGCCGGCAGCTTGAACGCAGAAGTTGCATTGGCGCTGACCTTGGCCGACGCAATCCCGGCGTTGTTCATCGGTGGATTGAAAGCCGGTGGCGACACTTCAAATGTAATGCAATAGGCGACGCACATTTCTTCATGGGCAGCCGGCTCATTCATTAGCCGCAATAGTTCAATGAGCAGCAGCCACGGCGCATCGCTGTCATCGCGTCGCCCGATTTGTATGAGAGTCTGAATTTTATCCGCAAGTTCTTGCGCACCTTTCAGAATGACCTGCGTTTGCCGGCTCTGCCAGTCTTGCAGTATCTGCAGCAATTGCACGCAACCGTCACTGTCAATCTCGCTGATGGCGCCAAATTCCAGACAAACTCTGGCGTGTGATTCGCCGAGTTTGCGCAGCCGCTCAAGCAGTGGCTGGCTGCTGCCACAGAGTTTGCCACTGAAGTTGAGCGCGGCGATGGATTCGGCGCGATCAGGCTTGTTGAGATTTGGCATCGCGCCGCTCCACTGCGGCGGGGAGGTTTCGAAACGCTTCGCGTAGGCAATTGCGAGTTGTTCAAAACGTGACTGCTGCTCGCAGACCTGACACAGGTCGAACTGCATCCACCATGCGAGCTGCTCTTGTGCTGTTGATACAGTCGTTGTCGTAGTCACTGCAGCCGTGTTGGTTGCATTTGCCAGCAAATTCAGCGCAGCATCCGGCTGCCCGCTGGCAAAAAGAACGGCGGCTTCTTCAACGGATTGCGATAGCGAGAACTCGGCAGTGTTTGAATGAGAAGTTCCCTGACTAGCACTGAATTCAGCGCTCATCGCCGATTCAATCGCATCGATTTTCAGCGTCGTGTTGCGAGCTTCCGGGCTGGGCTGCAGGATGTCGGCAATGTTATGTTTGCCATGGTGTATGTGGCGTTTGGCATTTCTGCCGAATAGCTGGAGAATTTTCACAAGCAGCCTGTCGAGTCAGCATGAAGGAATTGCGCAGGCTTTCTTGGGTTCGCCAGACACAACATGCGCCGGCACCTGCTCGTCAATTACAACTAGGTGGCAGTAGTTTGTCAAACAAACTGAAGCGATCTTCTGTTGTTATTCGGGCTGTGTTCGTAAGCACTATGCAGTGGCCGCTTATAGGTCGCAAATAGGTCGCAAATGAATCGCTGATTTAGAAATTACTCAGCGCAGACTTTATGCCAGCGCAGAGTCCAGTATCAAAAGCGGGTGCGTACACCAATGATGATGTTACGCCCCGGTGTAGGTGCGACGTCTTTCAAGATGGAAGTAGAAAGACGAATATCCTGATTCAGCAGATTTTTGCCGATTACAAACCAGCTGACGTCGGTGCTGCCGTAGCGCTGCGTGTAGGTCAGGCCGGCATCAAGTCGTGTATAGCCCGCCGTCGGTGTCTCGCCGCTGCTGACGGCGATGCGATCGTGAGTCGCTGCGCGGATAAGGCTGGCGTTGCTGCGCCAGGCGCCTTGCTGATAGCCTGCACTCAGACCCAGACGCGCTGCCGGTTGCAGTGGCAGGTTGTCGCTGCTATCGAGACGGCCGCGCATGGTGTCGGCAAAGCCGCGCCATGACAGTCCGTCGTTGCCCGCGTTGTAACTGATCTCTGCTTCGGCACCCACCAGCGTGGCATTCTGTTGCGCCCAATTGCGCAAGGTGAAGCTTTCATCAACGCAGGGAGAACAGCTAACACCACTTTCGTCAACCTTGCCGCCATAGGAGCCATAGATGAAGTTGCGTACTTTGTTCTGGAAGAGGTTGCCTTTCCAGCGCCAGATGCCGGCGGTTTTTTGCAAACTCAGTTCGATGTTGTGCGAGGTCTCTTTCTTGAAATTCGCATTGCCGATATCAAACGTGCCGGTCGCTTCGTGCGGTCCGGCCGAGTAGAGTTCTTCGCTCGCCGGAGCGCGTTGCGCAACAGAATAGGTCGCACCGATGCCATAGCCGGAAGCAAGGCGCCAGAGCCCGCCGCCTGACCATGAGGTAAGCCCGAAGTTGCGCGCCAGATTGCCTTGCGGCGTGCGTTGTGTGGACTCATAGCGCAAACCGGTGTTGACCAGCAGCGGTCCGAATTCCTTTTCTTCAACGATAAAAGCGGCCATGGAGGTAGAGCGGGTCAAGGGCAAGATGCTGACGCTGCCATCGGCTGACAGCGCGGAGGTTCGCGAGCCTTCATTTTGCAGGCCGACTTTGCCGCGCCAGCCAGCCAGCGGCAGATGGGCGAGTTCTGCGCGAGATTCCAGTGCGTTACTGTTGAACTGTGTCTGCGGAACCGATGTACTGTTAAGTTCGGTGTGCGCGTAGTCAGTGTGCGCCAGTTTGATGCGCAGCGATTCTATGCCTTGCCAAGGCGCTTTGATCAGCGAGTCAAAATCAACGCGGGTCTGTGACAGATCTATCTGTGCCTGCTCTGCTGTCGGAATACCGTAGCGTTTGTTAAGGGTGCCGATCGACAGTCCGGCATGACCCCAGCTGCCAATGTGTGACGCACCAAAGCCCGCATTGTTCTCGCGGTTGAAGGATGAGGCCAGTACACCGGAAGGTACGCGGTAATCATCAGCCCGCAGTAGGTTGCCATCTGCATGCAAACCGATTTTGCCGCTGCTGCCATCGGCATTGATTGATAATCCATTGCCTTGGTCGACGCTGCTGTGGCGCAGTTCAATTTCACCGGTAGGTCGACCAACAAGCGTGTCTGGAATGCGGCCATTGACGATATTGACGAGTCCGCCAATGGCACCGGAACCATAAGCTAGCGCAGCAGGGCCGCGCAGGATTTCAATTTGTGTGGCGCTCGAGGTGCTGGTGGCGACGGCATGGTCATTCGAAAGCGCCGATAAGTCTGATGCAGCCATGCCATTTTGCAGAATCTTGATGCGCGGCCCTTCGAGGCCACGAATGATGGGGCGTGACGCACCTGCGCCAAAGCTGGACGCAGAGACGCCGAGTTCTAACGATAAAGTGTCGCCCAGCGAGCCGCCGAGTTTGTCGCGCAGCTCATTACCCGACAGGACTTTGGCGGGTGCCAGGATTTGTACCGATTCATCATTGCCGAGCGGATTGGCAGTAACAATAACGGGGGCCATTTTTTTTTCTTGAGCGAAGCTGCTTGCAGGCAGCGTTGCCATTAGCGACAAAATGGCGAGCGCAAGCGCGCTTTTTTGAAAAGGCATGATAATTTTCTCGTGCAGTAGAGCGGACAGTTTTCTTCGCAACGTATGTCAAGCCGGTATGGCTGCATAGGCGAAGTGCATTCATCAACAGGCGCTAGGCCCGGTTGATTCAGGCGGGTGGCGCTCGTGACGAAAAAAGGCGCTGGAACGGTTGCTCCCAGCTTGCAAAGGCACTCCACAGCGACAAGACTGCTGCGCCGGGTAGTAAGGGGGGTGAGTAAGTCGGGGTATGCAATGAGGCGCCAACGCAGGCTTCATCAAAGGCGGCGCACGAGGTGCTGGTGTCGTGCAGCAGTTGGCGTGCTGCCTTGCTGTCCGTGCTGGCTACTTGCGCAACACGATTGTCACCATCACGCTGGGTGTGCGCGATGCTGTGTGCGAGACCAAGGAATTGCGCAAACAGTAAAGAGAACAGCAAACAAAATACCAGCAGCAGCGTGACGCGCTGCTGATAGGGTTTTGTCTGCTGTAGTGTGCGCATGCGGAGCCGGAATATTAATCGCCGTACAGCTTTTGTTTCAATTCGCGGCGTTGCTGCGCTTCGAGCGACAGAGTAGCAGTCGGTCGTGCCAGCAGACGCGGAATGCCAATTGGCTCGCCGGTCTCTTCGCACCAGCCATAGTCACCGGAATCAATGGAAGCGATCGACTGCTGGACTTTCTTCAGCAGCTTGCGTTCACGGTCACGCGTGCGCAGTTCAAGCGCATGCTCTTCTTCGATCGTGGCGCGGTCGGCCGGATCCGGCACCAGCACGGTTTCGCGCAGATGCTCGGTGGTCTCGCCTGCGTTTTTCAGCAAATCTTTTTCAAGCTGCTGCAAACGCGCCCTGAAGAAGGCGAGTTGGGCCGGGTTCATGTAATCCTGCTCGCCCATTTTCACGAGTTGCGCTTCAGTGAGCAGAGCGCCATCGCTGGCGGCAGAAGTAGGGGTTTTGGTAGTGGTTGCCACGTTGCTTGCTTTCGAAACTACGGAATTATCAATTTTACCTGCCGAGTCTGCTGTTACCTTGCTGCTGCGCAGGCTCTTGGGCGCGTCATCCCGGGCTACTGCTGCGCCGGTTTTGCTGCTGCCGGCCTTCCCTTTTTCGGCGGCTATTTTAATAGCTTTATCAACCGCCGGGAGTGGCTTTGTTTTATTTTTTGCCAATTTGTCTCCCCCTGCTTTGGGAACTGCCGACGTAGCGGCCTTTTTTGCAACAGGGGCACTTTTTTTAGAAACCGTGGTCAGCTTTGCGTTCATTTGTTCTTGTTCTCCTGAACTGCTACGTTGGCAGAGCTGTTGAAAAAGCTGCCATAGTTTATACCAGACACTGCTCCAGTCCATCAATAATGATTTGTTTAGGTAGCGTTTGACCAATAAAAACGATTTTGCTGCCCCTTACCTCATCTTCAGCCCATTTTGCGCCCAGATCGCTGCCCATGGTCTGGTGTACGCCCTGAAAAATCACCTTGCGCTCGGCACCTTCGAGCCACAGTATGCCTTTATAGCGCAGCATGCGCGGACCGTAGACCTGCACGATGGAGCCGACGAATTCTTCGAGCAGGGACGGCACAAAGGCGCGCGAACTACGAAAAACAAAGGCGGCGATTTCGTCCGAATGGCCGTGACCTGCATGATCGTGGCCATGGTGCTCGTGTCCGCTGTGCTCGTGACCATGGTGCTTGTGGCCGTCATGATCGCAATCCGGTGCGTCGCAGTCATGCACATGTTCTTCGTCATGCAGAAAGTCCGGATCGATTTCTAGCCTGTCATTGAGGTTGAAGCCGCGTATGTCAAAAATGGCATCAATTGACGCGCTGCCAAAATCGGATTTCGCTATCGGCGCGCGCGGATTGATCCGCTTTAAACGCGTCTCCAGTGACGCCAGTTGTTCCGGACTGACCAGATCGGTTTTGGACAGCAGGATGCGGTCGGCAAAACCAACCTGCCGCTGCGCTTCTTCAAAGCGATCAAGTTGTGCCATCGCGTGGCTGGCATCGACGACGGTGATGACGCCGTCGAGCAGATAGTGGGTTGCGACTTCTTCATCCATGAAGAAAGTTTGCGCGACGGGTCCCGGATTGGCCAGCCCGGTCGTCTCGATGACGACTCTGTCGAAATGCAGCTCGCCTGCCAGTCTTTTTTGCGACAACTGGCTCAATGCGGCAATCAGGTCGCCGCGCACCGTGCAGCAGATGCAGCCGTTGTTCATTTCAATGATTTGTTCGCGGCTGTCCTGCACCAGAATTTCGTTGTCAATATTTTCTTCGCCGAATTCGTTTTCGATGACGGCGATTTTGTGGCCATGCTGCTCATGCAGCAGACGATTCAATAGCGTGGTTTTTCCCGCGCCGAGAAAGCCGGTCAGGATAGTGGTGGGAATCAGTGACATGGTGTGATTTGAATAAAAAGAGTAATGGTGTGTCGCCAAAATCAGGCTGGGTTCTTTTGTTTTTTTGCGCGCGGGTGCGCAGAATCATAAACCTGCGCCAGTCTTTGAAAATCGAGCGCCGTATAAATTTGGGTAGAAGAGATTGAAGCATGCCCGAGCATTTCCTGCACTGCCCGCAAGTCGCCGGAAGACTGCAAGACATGCGACGCAAACGAATGACGCAGCACATGTGGGTGCACATCAACCGGAATCCCCAGCGCTTGCGCATGCAGCTTGATTCGCGTTTGCACGATGCGCGGCGTCATGCGCTTGCCTCGGCCAGTTACAAATAATGCGCAGGCATCGGCCGGCACCGCAGGAATTTTCAATTCGCGAATCAATACCTCTCTGGCTGCAAGCCACGCACGCACTGCACTGAGCGCCGCCGCGCCAACCGGCACACTGCGTCGTTTATTCCCTTTGCCGGTGACGGTGACTTCGCCTGCATCGAAATCTATCCACCCTGAAGATACATGACCGGTCTGCTCCGTGTACTGCGTATCAAGTCCGGTCAATTCCGACACGCGCAGCCCGCTTGAATAGAGCAATTCAAACATCGCAGAATTACACAGCTGCGTTGCTGACATTTCTGCCTCGTTGGCGTCTGTGGCCTCTATGGCGTCTTTGGCGGCACCACCGACCCTGCCGGCAACGAGCCTGACAGCATCATCAACGCCGAGGGCCTTTGGCAAAGACTTGGCACGTTTGGGCGGCTTGACGCCGGTGGCGGGGTTACTGTTGAGCGTGACTTGTTCGGAGAGCCAGCCGAAAAATCCGCGCCATGCCGAGAGCTTGCGCGCAATTGAACTCGACGACAATCCTTGCGCGTGCAGCTGGCTGGTAAAGCGGCGAATGTCAAAATGCGATAGCGTCGCTAGGTCAGGCTTTGACTGCGCCGCTGCCAGCGCGCTGAGTTGTTCGAGGTCGCGACCGTAATTGCTCAGCGTATGTACAGAAAGCTTGCGCTGTGTCTGCAAGTGGTGGAGGTAGCCGGCAATGCCGGCTTGTTCACGAATGTCGCTCATAGAGGACTTGCAGAAGCTTACTCAGGCAGCAGCCCCTGCAGCGCGGCGCTTGCTGTTGCGCCTATGCGCGCAAGGAAATCAGTCGCCAGATCCGAAGAGAAGCGCTGCGGATCCGGGGAGCCCAGCACCAGCAAGCCAAAGCTTTCTTTGGTATCTGGCTTATGCAGCGGCACCATCGCGACAGACTGCATGCTGGAAGATTCTTCAAGCCATTCAACGCCAGCTTTGCCCTTGCCAGTGCCGCAGTAAGGCTGCGCCAGTTGGTCAGCGAGGGTGCGTGCCGCAGTCAGGTCACCCGCTGCAAACCACGCATCGGATTGCTGTGCAGACCAAAGACGCAGGCTGGCGCTTGGTACGCCAAACGCTTCCCGAATCGCTTGCAACAAGGCTTCCGGTAAATCTGCCTGATCACGCGACAAGAACAAGGCACGCACCCACTGATGGAATTTCTCAATGATCGCGTCATTATCTTTCGCAACGCGGGTCAGATTAACCAGTTTTAACTCGAGCAATTTGACCTTCTCGCGCATTACTTCGAGCTGTCTTTCCTGCAGCGACACGGTGCGTCCGCCGAGCGGGGTGGTCAGCCTTAAGCCGGCCATCAATTCGGGATACTCTTCAAAAAAATGCGGATTGTCTTCCAGGTAGAGGGCAACTAAATGCGAATCGAGCTTGGCGGTCATGGTTTTAAGTTTGAATTTCAATAATGAAAACGGCATTGATGCACGATGAACTGCTTACCCAGCGGTTCGACGACGAGCCTGTGCTCGGTAGAGATTTTTAACGAAATTAAAGTTATCTTGTCAAATTTTAACTGGGTAGCCTGTTGCGCGGGAAAAGTATGGTCTTGCTGCAGATTTTCCAGCAGCTTCAGGATTCTGCCTGCCATTGTTTGATCGTGCTGTTTCCAGTAAGCGAGATCTTCTTGCGCTTGCGGTGTCATTAATAGCTTCAAAGCCGGTTTCAAGTGCGACTTCAATGCCAGCATCATGTAGATTTACCGTCTACCAGAAATTCAGCGTGGACTGACAACAAACTTTGTTGCAGCCGTTCTGCGTTTAATGGCGTAGCCAGCAGATGCGCTGTTTCTTGCAGCGTGCGCCAGTCGGATTCACTGACCATGACCAGATTGCAGCCCTGATCGCGTGTGATGACCAGTTCGCCGATTTCAGCCAAGGCCACAGCTTCATCCAGATGGGTACGCAGGTATTCGAGCGAAAGCGCATGCATAGTTGGAGGACGCATAAAAAACTGTTAGGCAGCGATTTCTGCCAACTCTTACTTGCACGCATTCTACCTCTGTACATTGGTTCGGTGAGTGATAATTCTGCAATCGATAAGTATGAATGCCAGAAAAATGGCAGGCAAAAAAAGGGCACCCGCAGGTGCCCTGAAAATACGACGGAGATTAAATTCGCAGAAAAATCTGCAGGCTGGCAATCAGCCTTTATTCAGCCATCACTTTCCCAGAAATGACAGCTAAATTCTGAAGCAATCAAGCCCTGCGCGATCAGAAAATATGACGCACGCCGAGGTTGATTGCCTTGTCGCCCGTCCCTGCTTCCGAGTTGTTACCAACCGTGTAAGAGGCCAGACGCTTGTTGTTGATGCTGCCCCAAGCGGCATACAGATTGGTACGCTTGGATAGTGCGTAGGTGTAGCCGAGAGCAACTTGGCTCGCATCGTTATTCGCGCCAGTACGGTCATCCTTACGGATGTAGGACGCGATAAAGGTATGGTTGCCAAATGGAACCGTTGCGCCAATCAAGTAGTCGCGGCTTTTAGCGGAGCCCGGGAGGGTGGGAGTAAATCCAAAAGAATTGGTTGGCGTAGGGAATGGCGAGCTATAAGACCCTTCGTTTTCTGCAATTGCCACAAAGGCTTTGGCCACCTGAAAATCCCAAGTGGCACCCAGCAGCAAGTTCTTGGAGCTTACGGAGTCTGTACTCGGGGCGGGGAGTAAATTGCGCTTGATGTTGTAAGCAAGGCGAACACTTAGGGGATTCAGAGCATAGCCAATCGATGCACTCATTTGGCGACCTTTGTCAGTGGTGTCGGCAGCTTCACCAAAACCATATGCGACTTCGCCAGTAAAGCCCGCAATATTCGGCGATGCATACTTGACCGTATTGTTCATGCGAATGCCGGAATTCGCCATGAGGTTGATTGCTGCGCCGGCCATACCGCTGGCAAACGGATCAGCGCCATTCAAGGTCAAAAAGTAAGGGGTGTACTGGCGGCCGAGAGTGACGGTACCGAAGTCACTCTGCAAGCCAACGAAACTTTGACGGCCAAATGCTAAACCACCTTGGTTAAAGCCTCCTGCGTCTGCTGCTATGCCAGTTTCCAACACAAACAGCGCTTTCATGTTGTTGCCAAGGTCTTCGGTGCCTTTGAAGCCCAAACGGGTGCCGGATTGGGCGCCGCTGGTCAGTTTTTGTACGCTGCCAGCAGCATTGCCGCGCTCGCTAACGAGACCCATATCGACGATACCGTAGACGGCGACTGCTGATTCTGCATAAGCGCTGCCGGCGAGTGTGCCGGCAATAGCCAGCGCGATGAGTGATTTCTTCATTTTTTCCATCCTCAGATTGAAGTTTTAGTGAGAATCCGCGCATGTCGGATGAATCAACATTAATTTCTGAAAAGGAAAACGCTCGAAGATAGGCTGCCTTTCGCTCTTGACCTTGGACAAAACAGGGTGACTTTAACAATGGTGTTGTTTTATATGCACTATTTGCCGTTGACGCAACGCATGGGTAAAGCGCACAGTTAAGTTCTTATTTTGACAATAACTGCATGGCGTTTTGGCATGGTCGATATCAAATATGTTGCGTCTATGCGCCAGGTTCAGCGTGAACTTAAGCGCATATAAAAAAGCATCGCAACAGGCTGTTCGATTTGAAACATGTCAATTTGGCTGCGCGGTAAAGCAACGCAATATGGCAAATCGCGAAGAATTATTAATTATCAGGGCGGCTCGCACTGGACAGGCTATTGCCCAGCTTGCGCTGGGCAAGCGGTATCTGTTTGGCGGCGCTGGCTTGCCGCAGAGCTTTGCAACGGCATTGCACTGGCTTGAGCGCGCGGCAGAGCAAAATCAGGAAGATGCCTGGCTGTTAATCGGCGAACACATCCCGTTTGAAGTCGCATTGCATGCATCGGATACCAGGCGTGTAGGCTTGTGGTACGAGCGCGCTTTCGAGGCGGGTAGCGCCAAGGCGGGCCTGGTGCTGGCAATGCTGGTTTTCTCTGCCTGGGAACGTTCGGATATTTCGTTACGACAAAAAGCAATGCGTGCTTTGCAAATGGCGGCTGAAGCTGGACTGGCTGACGCGCAGTGGTTGCTTGCCCAGCAGCTTGGCATGAACGAACTGGCATCGCAGCCGCAACGAAAGTCTTCAAGCCAGCCAAATCCAAAACACGAGGCAGCGCACGACTGGGCTGCACGCGCAGCCAAAGGCGGCGTGATGGAAGCACAACGCGCACTCGCCAACTGCGCATGGGTGAATCAGGATTATTTGAAATACTTGTTTTGGGCATTGCCGATGGTGCAGGAAATCGAACGAAGCAGTGCCGGCAGCGTTGCCAAGCGCAGAAATTACTCGGCTCCCGACCTTGAGATGCTGTCGCGTTGCGCGCAAGCCCTGCTGTTGACAGCCGATCCAAACAGCAGATTGATAGAGCGCTACCTGAAGCTCGCTGCCGAAGGTGGCGACAGCGCAGCGCAAGTGTCTTTGGGTTTGTGGATTGCGCGCATGGATGCCAGCGGTAATCGGGTCAGTGCCATTCCGGGGGTTGCGCATTACAAGAAAGCCATACGCTGGCTTGCAATGGCTGGTGAGCAGGGTGTGCCTGCTGCCTGGTATGCCATGTCCCGCATTTTTTTGAAGCCTGAATTTTCTCGCCGAAGTGTGACCGAAGCACGGCGTCATCTCGAAATGGCGGCCGTCGCCGGACATGCGAAAGCGCAGTTGGAGCTGGGGTTGGTTTCCTGGCGTGGTCGCCGGCTTGACCCGCGTATGGATATCCGCGCAGTCTACTGGCTGCAAAAAGCCAGCGGTCAAGGAAACGAAGAAGCCCGCATCTTGCTGGAAAAAATCGCACCGCCAGTAAAAAAAGCCGAATGGGCACTGGCAGCGCGAGCTTTTTTCACGCGAGACATGACGAACCAATATCCGTTCTTAGCGGCGCGCATTGACTTGGCCTACTGGTTCGGACTGTCGCGCGCTGAAGCGCTGCTCATTGATATGGATACAGCCTATTTCGGTCACTGCCTTGAAGTCGATATCAGGGAAGAACACCCACGCAGCCGAAGGCGGCTGATTCAGGTACAGACAGGCGAGCAACGTCAGGCACTGGATCGTGTGCAGCGGGTATTCGATTCAGTTGATAAAGGCAATAACGGACCAGAAGGGAATTACCGGCAGCGACTGTATCGTTTCCGTAGTCTGGTCACGACGCGCCGCTCACAAGCCCGCCAACAAGCTTGAACCATGCGGCGACTGCTGCATGAGTGCGTCTAGTTAAATTTCGACGCTGCCTTCAAACACGCTGACTGCGGGGCCAGTCAGCATCACTGAAGTTTCCCCGCCATTCCACGCAATCGACAAGTCGCCGCCATGGGTGGATACAGCCACAGGCGAATCGAGCAAGCCTTGAAGAATGCCGGCAACTACTGCAGCGCAGGCGCCGGTGCCGCAAGCAAGCGTCTCGCCTGCGCCACGCTCATAGACGCGCAAGCGGATATGGTGGCGATCTACAATTTGCATGAAGCCGGCGTTTACGCGGCGCGGAAAACGCGGGTGGTTTTCAATCAGCGGGCCGTCTTGCAATACGGGTGCACTGTCCGCATCAGCGACGATTTGTACGGCATGCGGATTGCCCATCGAGACCACTACAAGCGAGATTTTTTTGTTATTGATTTCCAATGACCAAAGCATTGCCTGTTGCTGCTGCTTGCCTTCGAGGCCGGCGCAATCAAAAGGCACTAACTCTGGAGCCAGCACCGGCGCGCCCATGTCGACCGTAATGCGGCCATCATCTTCCAAGCGGGGCGCAATAATGCCGGACATTGTCTCTACACGGATTTGACGCTGGTCTGTCAGCCCCTTGTCGATGACAAATTTTGCGAACGCGCGCGCGCCATTGCCACACTGTTCAACTTCGCCGCCATCAGAGTTAAAAATTCGATAGCGGAAATCGACGCCCGCAGTTTCCGGATTTTCAACAACCAGTATCTGGTCGGCACCAATGCCAAAGCGACGGTCCGCCAATGCCTGCCATTGCGAAGGTGTCAGGTTGACGGATTGATTGATCGCGTCAATGACGATGAAGTCATTGCCGGCGCCGTGCATCTTGGTAAATTTCAGTTTCATAACTCGATTATGACTGATCGTAAAAACCCGGCATGCCGGGCGGTCGCGTCTTGAAGCGTTTATGCGACCAAAAATATTCGGATGGCGCCTCCAGTATGCGCGCCTCGATAAAGGCGTTCATGCGCCGCGTGGCGGCTTCCAGATCATCGCCGGGATAATCATCCCACGGCGGATAAAAAATAACTTTCCAGCCCTGATACTTTGGCAGGAAGCGCGTAACCACCGGTATTACTTGTCCTTTGGTGGCTAACGTAAGCCGTGCTGGTGCTGTTAATGTCGCCGCCGGAATGCCAAAGAAAGGAACGAAGACGGATTCTTTAGGGCCAAAATCCATGTCCGGCAACATCAGGAAAGGCCGCCCGCTTTTCATCGCGCGCATGATTGGTTTGACGCCGGCATCGCGTGCCAACAAATTCGATTCATCCGGTGTAAAACGCAGCCGGCCCTTGCGCAGTGCTGCATCAAAAAGCTTGTTGCGCTGTCTTGTGTAAATTGAACAGGCGGGGCCTGCCATCGTAATGGCAACGCCGGCGACTTCAAGGCAAACAAAATGCGGACACAATAGTATCGTCGGATGTTGCGCAATCTGCTGCATCGGCACAGCCGGTTCAATCTGGATCAGCCGCTGCAACCGCGCGGGCGACGCCCACCATAAAATGCCGCGCTCCAGAATGCTGCGCGCATAGCCTTGAAAATGTGCGCGCGCAATTTCCACGCGTTCGGCTTCCGTCAGGTGCGGCAGGCACAGCTTCAGATTAGTCAGCGTGATGTGGCGGCGGCTGCGCATCAGCCTGAAAATGATAGCGCCTGCGCTTTCACCAATGCGGCCCAGCACCGGCAGTGGCAGCCAGTGCAATATCCACATCAGGATTAGCATCATTCTCATGCAGCGAACCCTGATAGATCATCCGCCATCGAGCCCGTAGTGATGCCAGCGACACCAGCGACGCCAGCGGCGAACAGCACAGACAAGTAACAAAAAGACAGGAACGGGGACAGGCGCGGCAGCATGCGTAGAAGAGAAAAGGGGGTTTTGCTGAATTTAAGCAAGGAGCGTAAAATACCACGAAAGTTATAACCGCCGAGTTAATACAGACAACTTGCGAGGCGGTATACAAATCTCGCTAAAGCGTCGCAGGCTCACGAAGTTGACCTCGACAAATGTCAACTTTCCAACAGGAGCCTGCATGTCGCACGAATATCTCTTCACCTCAGAATCCGTCTCCGAAGGTCATCCGGATAAAGTATCGGATCAAATTTCCGACGCCATCCTCGACGCCATTCTCGAACAAGACCCAACCGCGCGCGTTGCTGCCGAAACTTTGTGCAACACCGGTCTGGTCGTGCTTGCCGGTGAAATCACTACCAACGCCAATGTTGATTACATTCGAGTCGCACGCGACACCATCAAGCGCATCGGCTACGACAACACCGACTACGGTATCGACTACAAAGGCTGTGCCGTCATGGTTTGCTATGACAAGCAATCGCCCGACATCGCGCAAGGCGTGGATGAAGGCGCCGGCATGGACCTCGACCAGGGCGCGGGCGACCAGGGCCTGATGTTTGGCTATGCCTGCGATGAAACGCCGGAACTGATGCCGGCTGCTATTTACTACGCGCACCGCATCGTCGAGCGCCAGTCGCAATTGCGCAAGGACGGCCGTCTGCCATGGCTGCGTCCGGACGCGAAGTCGCAAGTCACACTGCGCTATGTGGACGGCAAGCCGGTTGCCATCGACACCATCGTGCTGTCGACCCAGCATGCGCCAGAGATGGAGCACAAGCAGATCGAAGAAGCCGTTATCGAATCCATCATCAAGCCTATGGTGCCGAAGGAGTGGCTGCAAAACACCCGTTATCTGGTCAACCCTACTGGTCGATTTGTCATCGGCGGTCCGCAAGGCGATTGTGGCCTGACCGGTCGCAAAATCATTGTGGACACCTACGGCGGCGCAGCACCGCATGGCGGTGGCGCATTCTCCGGCAAAGACCCTTCGAAGGTCGATCGTTCCGCAGCCTATGCAGGCCGCTACGTCGCCAAGAACATCGTCGCTGCTGGTCTGGCCGAGCGTTGCCAGATCCAGATCTCTTATGCGATTGGCATCGCCAAGCCAACTTCGGTCATGGTGACGACTTTTGGCACCGGCAAAATCAGCGATGAAAAAATTGCTGAACTCGTGCGTGAACATTTCGACCTGCGTCCAAAAGGCATTGTGCAAATGCTTGATCTGCTGCGTCCGATTTATCAAAAGACAGCAGCGTATGGTCACTTTGGTCGTGAAGAGCCGGAGTTCACGTGGGAGCGCACTGACAAAGCTGCGGCACTGCGCGCGTCTGCCGGTCTGTAATTTTTTAGTTTAAAAAGAGCAAGCTGCGGAAACCGCAGCTTGCTCTTTTTTTATTGGGCGATGCAACACGAACAATATAAATATTGGTACTTCTTCAATTTGCTGAATTAGGCCTGTTTTACCCCTGATTGTTCGCATGAGAAAAGTTTTTCCGCTGCTACAGTTACGCGCACTTTAACTGTAACGGCGAGTGTGTTCCATGCGATTTTTTTGCTTGCTGATAGCCTGTCTTGGCTTGATGGTTTCTTGTGCTCATGCAGCGCAGCGCAAGGCCGGATCGCATTTGGCCGCGCCACCTGCGCCGCCAGAACAACTGATACAAAAACTCATCGTCACGCCGCACCTCACCAGCGGCGGCAAGCTCAGCGGGCAACTTGCCAATCGCGATGCAAGCCGATTGGCCAGCATTGCCAACGTACCGCTTTCTGTTGAACGCAAACTGTCCGGTTGCTCGCATTTGCTTAAATTGCAGCGGCCAGTGCCCTTGCAGGAAGCGCGAGCCATTGCAGCACAACTGCGCATGAGCGACGAAGTCGAAAGTGCCGAACCCGACCTCATAATGCAAGCCGACAGCATCACGCCCAGCGACCCCGGTTATGCAAGCTCGTCGAGTCAATGGCACTACATGACGCCGTCAGTCAGCAATGTGGGCGGTGCTGATTTGCCCGACGCATGGGACTTGAGTCTGGGCAGCGGAAACATAGATGTTGCTGTCATCGACACCGGCTTCCGTCCACATGCTGACTTGGGGTCGATGTTGCCCGGTTATGATTTCGTCAGCAGCGCGACTATGGCCAACGATGGTGATACACGCGACAACAACGCCATCGACCCCGGCGACTGGACCGCCGCCGGTGAATGCGGCAGCGGCTCGGCTGCTGCCAACTCCAGCTGGCATGGCACGCATGTGATGGGAACCATCGCCGCTTTAATGAACAACGGCATAGGCGGCACCGGCATCGCGCCGCAAGTGCGCATACTGCCGCTGCGTGTACTCGGAAAATGCGGCGGCTACACGTCCGATATTGTCGATGCCATGCGCTGGGCAGTTGGCATTGCGGTGCCGGGCGTGCCGCGCAATAATTATCCGGCGCGTATTCTCAATTTAAGTCTTGGCAGCAGCGGCGTCTGCTCGGCGGCTTTTCAAAGCGCGATTGATGATGTCAATGCGGCCGGCGGCATCGTCGTCATTGCCGGCGGCAATGGCGGTGCCGACTCGCTCTACCAGCCCGCCAATTGCAGCGGTGTGGTCGCCGTGACCGCACACGTCATCAATGGTGACAATGCCGATTACGCCAACATCGGCGCCGGCGTCACCGTCAGCGCGCCCGGCGGCGGCTGCGGCACGCTCTCTTACGGCTGCACACCCGGCGCAGGCAGCGACGGCCTTGCCGTCTACTCGTTGGGTAATAGCGGACTGTCGACTCCGCTGGCAGACAGCTACGCAATTAAACGCGGCACCAGCATGGCGGCACCGCATGTCAGCGGCACCATCGCGCTCATGCTGTCGCTGGACCCGGTGCTCACGCGCGCGCAAGTCACCGGTACCTTGCGTGCGTCTGCGCGGCCGCATCCCGCTGCCAGCACCTGCACACTCGAAGCCAATGCCGGCCTGTGCGGCGCCGGTTTGCTGGATGCGCAAGCGGCGCTTGCTGCCGTCGTACCAACATTGCAGGTCACCCTGCCGATTCAAGTTGTCACACCAGCCGCCCTGGTTACGTTAAGCGGCAGTGCGCTGGCAGTGTCAGGGCGCACCATCGTCAGCTATCAATGGCAGGCGGCGTCTTCGAATCCGGCAGCAGTCAATCTGGCAGACGCCAACACAGCCAACGCCAGTTTCATTGCGCCGGTAACGGGAACCTATCTGTTTACTTTGTACGCCGTCGACAGCAGCGGTACCATTAGCAGCGCGACTGCCAGCGTCAGAGTCAACAATGCGCCCGTCTTGCAAGCTCCGTCAGCGCGGCAGCTCGAAGCCGGCACCGGTTTGCAACTGCAATTGCAGGCAACAGATATCGATGGTGATGTGCCAGTATTTCATGCCGCGTCGCTACCTACCGGTGCCACCCTGTCTGCCAGCGGCTTGTTCAGCTGGCCCAATGCGTCGCCAGTCGGCACTTACAACATTGCGTATTACGCCAGTGACGCCTACAGCACCAGCGCGCCCGGCAACTTGTCTGTCACGATCGTCGTCAGCACGAGCGCCGTCTCTACGGCGGCACCATCCGGTGGTGGTGGCGGTGGCAGCATCGTTGCGGACGGGTGGCTGGCAGCCGCTGCTTTTGTAGCTGCCTATCGTCGTGTTCGCCGACGTCAGACGAAGTAGTCATGCAACGCTGGCTTTTCTGTGGCGCGTTGAGTCTGGCGGCGCTGCTACTTTTCTGGCTGCCATCAGCATTGATGGGCCTGCAATGGCAGCGCGAGGCGCTCGCAGATGGTCAGTACTGGCGGCTGCTGACGGCGCATCTGGTGCATCTGGATGTGCTTCATCTGCTGCTCAATCTGTTAGGGCTGCTACTGATTTGCGAATTGTTATGGGACGATATGGCAATGGAACATGCATTGACACTGCTACTGGTCAGCGCGCTAGGCGTCAGCCTGCTGCTATGGATAAACCAGCCACAGCTACGCTGGTATGCAGGCATGTCCGGCGTATTGCACGGCCTGTGGGCAGGCTGCGCGGGCGCTGCTTTGCTGCGCAAGAAAAATATTTTTTATCTGGCTGCTTTGCTGCTGCTGGCGGCCAAGCTGGCGTATCAATCGAACAATCAAATCAGCGGCATAACCGGCATGCCAGTCGTGCCCGTTGCCCACCTTTATGGCACGCTGTCAGGACTGGTTTGGCTGGCTTTGCGACAGCTTCAGCAAGCAAGACAGGTTTTCGATTAAAATAGCAGGCTGCCAAGGAGCGTTGCGACAGAGATTCTTACTCTGCCAGGCTTGGCGAATCAACACCGCAACTGCGCTCACGTTACTTTCTTTTTAATTTTTCAGAAAAGGAGGGCGTGATGAACGCCGTACTCAAAGCCGTAGATTCAACCTTCACCGACTACCTCGTCGCCGACATTAGCCTAGCTGAATTTGGCAACAAGGAAATTCGCATTGCCGAAACGGAAATGCCAAGCCTGTTGGGAATTCGTGACGAATTCGCCGCCAGCCAGCCACTCAAAGGCGCGCGCATTACCGGTTCGCTGCACATGACCATCCAGACCGCCGTACTGATCCAGACGCTGGAAGCTCTCGGTGCAAAAGTACGCTGGGCTTCCTGCAACATCTATTCAACACAAGACCATGCTGCTGCAGCCATCGCTGCTGCCGGCACGCCTGTGTTCGCATTCAAGGGCGAGACCCTCGACCAGTACTGGGATTACACCCACCGCATTTTCGAGTGGGCCGACGGCGGTTACTCGAACATGATTCTCGATGACGGCGGCGATGCCACCATGCTGCTGCATCTGGGCACCCGTGCTGAAAAAGACCTGAGCGTGCTCGACAATCCGGATTCAGAAGAAGCCGTTTGCCTGTTCAATGCCATCAAAGCAAAACTGAAGACCGATCCAACCTGGTACTCGACACGTCTGCCGAAAATCATGGGTGTGACCGAAGAAACCACCACCGGCGTGCATCGTCTGTACCAGATGTTCAAAGAAGGCAAGCTCGCCTTCCCGGCCATCAACGTTAACGACTCCGTCACCAAATCCAAGTTCGACAACCTGTACGGCTGCCGCGAATCACTGGTCGATGGCATCAAGCGCGCCACCGACGTCATGATCGCCGGTAAAGTCGCCGTCGTTGCCGGTTACGGCGATGTGGGCAAAGGCTCCGCACAAGCACTGCGCGCCCTGTCGGCACAAGTCTGGGTCACTGAAATCGATCCGATCTGCGCACTGCAGGCAGCAATGGAAGGTTACCGCGTCGTGACCATGGATTACGCAGTCGAGCACGCAGACATTTTCGTCACCGCTACCGGCAACTATCATGTGATCACACACGAACACATGACCAAGATGAAAGACCAGGCCATCGTCTGCAACATCGGTCACTTCGACAATGAAATCGAAGTCGCCGCACTGAAGCAGTACACCTGGGAAAACATCAAGCCGCAAGTGGACCACGTCATTTTCCCGGACGGCAAACGCATCATCCTGCTGGCTGAAGGTCGTCTGGTCAATCTGGGTTGCGGCACCGGCCATCCTTCGTACGTGATGAGCTCGTCGTTTGCGAACCAGACGATTGCACAGATCGAACTGTTCACCAACCTGAAAGCTTATCCAATCGGCGTCTACACGCTGCCTAAACATCTGGATGAAAAAGTCGCGCGTCTGCAATTGCAGAAACTCAATGCGCAACTGACCGAGCTGTCGGATGAGCAAGCTGCCTACATTGGCGTGCAAAAAGTTGGTCCGTTCAAGCCTGAGGCTTACCGCTATTAAGAAGCAGTAAACGCCACTGGGTCCTGATTTCTTAGGGCGACGGTTATAAAACAACCGTCGTTCCAGCGAAAGCTGGAACCCAGTGTCTTTTTCATCAAGCCGAATAAATCATGCGTCTCCTGCTCATCTGGCTAATCAACACCGTCGCCCTGTTTGCACTGCCATGGCTGATGGACTCAATCCAGATCGACAGCTTCACGACCGCCTTGTTTGCAGCGCTGGTGCTGGCGCTAGTTAATACGCTGATCCGCCCTATCCTGCTGGTGCTGACCTTGCCGTTCACTGTACTGACGCTGGGCTTGTTCATCTTCGTCATCAACGGCCTGATGTTTTGGGCAGCATCGGAAATGGTCGCCGGATTCCACGTTGCGGGTTTTATGTCGGCAGTCCTCGGCGCTCTGCTCTATAGCGTTATTTCGTGGGCTTTGTCCGCGCTCTTGATCAATAAATAAATGTCACAAAATACATTCAGTATCGAATTCTTTCCGCCCAAAACAGCGGAAGGCGCAGAAAAACTGCGCATCACACGCGCCAAACTGGCCGCGCTTAAGCCTGCTTATTTTTCCGTCACCTTCGGCGCTGGTGGTTCCACCCAGGCCGGCACCCGCGACACCGTGCTTGAAATTCAGCGTGAAGGCCTCAACGCCGCGCCGCATCTGTCCTGCATCGGCCGCTCGCGCGATGAATTGCGCGCCATACTCACCGAATACAAAGAGCATGGCATACGCCAGGTCGTGGCTTTGCGCGGCGACCTGCCCAGCGGCTACGGCGCTACCGGTTTGTCGTCAGGCGAATTCAGTCATGCAAATGAATTGATCGCTTTTATACGCGCCGAAACCGGTGACTGGTTTCACATTGAAGCGGCTGCCTATCCGGAAATGCATCCGCAGGCAAAGTCGCCGCAAGATGATCTGGAGAATTTTGCGCGCAAAGTCAGGGCTGGTGCCAACTCTGCCATCACGCAATATTTTTACAATCCCGATGCTTATTTCCGCTTCGTTGATGAAGCCAGAAAAATCGGCATCGACGTGCCCGTTGTTGCCGGCATCATGCCGATCAATAATTACACGCAACTCATGCGCTTCTCCGATATGTGTGGCGCAGAAATTCCGCGCTGGATACGTCTGAAGCTCGCCAGCTTTGGCGACGATACCGAATCCATCAAGGCCTTTGGTCTGGATGTGGTTACGCAATTGTGCGAGCGCCTGCTTGCCGGCGGCGCACCCGGCCTGCACTTCTACACGCTCAATCAGGCAGGGCCGACGACTACTATTTGCCAGCGCCTCAAGCTCGCCAATTAGTCTGTAATGATCAAGTCCAGCGCCACATCATGGGCGCTGGCAGCGAACTCCACCTGCGCACTTGCATAGGCAATGCCGATCGCCAGCGGGCGCGGCACTTGCGCCAGCGTGCGATCGAAATAGCCGCCGCCATAGCCTAGCCGCAGCCGCGACGCAGTAAAGCCCAGACAGGGCGCAAGCACCACATCCGGCTCGATGAAGTTGTTGCGCACAACGGGCGCCAGCGTGCCGCTCGCATCTCTAGCTACAGCATCGCCCGGCTGCCATAGCGCATAGCGTAGCGGCGTATTTTTTTCTAATACAACTGGCATGGCCAGCATCACGCCGCTGTCGTGTAGCCGCGCATACAGACCCGCCAAGTCCGGCTCGCCCGGCATCTGCAGAAATACCCCAAGGACACGCGTTTGACGCATTTGATTTAGCGCAAGCCAGCTCGCCAGATGCGCAGCAATGCGCGCATCAGCCTGCGCCTTGGCAGCAGCCGGCAACGCACGCCGTGCTGCAATCAACATGCGGCGCAAGTCGGCTTTGTCTGCGCTTGCGTCTGTGCTTTTGTCCGTTGATGAATTTGACAGATTTTCCATTGATAAAAATTGCCTGTAGTAAGAAGATGCTGCCAGTCACTGCATGCTATCCTAAACGTACTAATCATTAGTAGAAAAATTGGACTTCGTGCAATGAAAAACACCACTTGGGTAGCTGCTTTATTTCTTGGCGCAAGCGCTGCGTTGACTGTGCTACCCGCACCTGCGTTGGCAGCTAAAAATGTCGCATTTGCAAGCGGCGCAGACGCTGATTTCGTCGCCCTGCGCGAAGCATCACTGCGCGGAGAAATTGCAGAGTCCGGCAGACTCGCCGCGAAGCTGTCCGATTACGCTATTCCATCGTACGTTGAATATTATCGGCTGTATCCACGGCTGGTTTCAGCACCAGAAGGCGAAATTCGAAGCTTTCTCGACCGCTACGACGGCACCGCGATTGCAGACCGACTTCGCAATGACTGGTTGCTCATATTAGGTCGCGCGCACTTGTGGCGTGCCTTTGATGAGCAATACCCGTTATATGTTCTCAATGACGATACGCAAGTTAAATGCTACGCCATGCAATCACGGCTGGCCAAAGGCGAAAACATTGCCAAGCCTGCACGCGAATTACTGGTGCAGCCAAAATATTATGGGGACGCCTGCAGCGAACTGATCATACGTCTGAGTCAGGAAAAACAGTTCACCGACATCGACGTGTGGAACCAGATTCGTCTGGCAAGTGAATACGGTTTTGGCGCCCTTGCGCGCAGGCTCGCGAGCCAGACCGACGCCAATGAAAAGCAGGTTGCGCTGGCAATCGACAAACCGGGTCCGGTGCTAGAGCGTGGCATCGTCGCGCCGCGCGCGTCGCGTGAACTCTTCATCATTGCCTTGGGCCGTGTAGCCCGCGACGATCATGAAAAAGCTGCCAGAGCGCTGAACAAAATATTGCCGCGTCTTTCCAAAGACGAACAGGTCAATGCATGGGCGCAGATCGCCTTGCCGGCTTCTCGGCAACTTTCCTCGGAAGCTGCCAACTACTGGCGCAAGACATGGGGCGCGTCGCTGTCTGCTGATGCTCACCAGTGGCGCGCGCGTGCTGCGCTGCGCATTGAAGATTGGCCTATGGTCGCCAAGGCAATAGAAGCAATGCCGCGCGAATTGCAAAAAGATTCAACCTGGGTCTACTGGCGCGGACGCGCCTCGCTCGCAGAAGGTAAGACCGAAGAAGCGCAAAATTATTTCAAGGCTATCAGCTCACTGTCGAGTTTCTACGGCCTGTTGGCGACTGAAGAACTGGGCCAGAAAATCATGGTGCCGGCGCCGCCGCAACCGTCGCGTCCCGATGAAATTGCCGAAGCTGCCGCCAATCCAGGATTTCGCAATGCGTTCAAATTCTTTGACATGGAACTGCGCTTTGAAGGCAACCGCGAATGGAACTGGCAACTGCGCAAATTAAGCGAGCGCCAGTTGCTGGCCGCAGCTGAATTCGCGCGCCAAAGCGATGTGCTCGACCGCATGGTCACGACAGCCGATCGCGCACGCGTAGAGCTCGACTACAACCATCGTTATCCTGCACCACACAACGTCATTATGCAGGCGGCAGTGACGCCGCTCGGGCTCGACAAGGCATGGGTCTACGGCCTGATTCGCCAAGAGTCTCGCTTCGTTAAAGCCGCGCGCTCCAGCGTGGGTGCGTCGGGTCTCATGCAAGTCATGCCGGCCACGGCGCGTTATGTCGCCGCCAAAATCGGTATGACCGGTTACAGCGGCAGTAGCCTCAACGACACGCAAACCAACATCTTGCTCGGCACGAATTATCTCAACATGGTGCTGGCAAAGCTGGGTGGTTCGCAGACCTTGGCCACGGCTGCCTATAACGCTGGCCCAAGCCGCCCGCGTCTGTGGCGCACCTCGCTTGCCAAACCGGTAGAAGGCGCGATCTTTGCCGAGACCATTCCCTTTTCGGAAACGCGCGGTTACGTCAAAAGTGTATTGGCCAACGCCACCTGGTACGCGGCACTGTTCGAGAACAAACCGCAATCATTGAAGCAAAGGCTGGGCGTCGTTACGCCAAAAGACGATAATCTCGCTGAACTGGGCGACTTGCCCTAAACGGCTGGAGAGTATGGATGCGACATGAATCGGTATTAGTCATTGGCGGCAGTGGTTTCATAGGCAGTCATGTGGTCGCGCAACTGGTTGCGACCGGACGGCGTGTGGTGGTACCGACGCGCCGCTTGTCGCGTGCGCGTCATTTGCTAGTGCTGCCGACGGTCGAGCTGGTGGAAGCCGATGTGTTTGATGATGCCGTGCTGGAGCGGCTGGTGCGCAAAGTCGATGCCGTCATCAATCTGGTCGGTGTGCTGCATTCACGGCCGGGCGCGGCTGGCACTAGCTGGGGGCCGCAGTTCGAGCGCGCGCACGTCGAGTTGCCGCGCAAGCTGGTACGTGCCTGTCAGGCCGCCGGTGTGCGGCGTTGCCTGCACATGAGCGCGCTCGGTGCCAACTCGCATGGGCCGTCCATGTATCTGCGCTCCAAAGCTGCCGGCGAAAAAATCATGCTCGAGGCAGCAGGACTGGACGTCACCGTGTTTCGACCTTCCGTCGTGTTCGGTGCCGAAGATGCGTTCCTCAACCTGTTCGCCAAACTACAGCGCTTCATGCCAGTGCTCGCGCTTGGCGGCGTCGATGCGAAATTCCAGCCGGTCTATGTGCAAGACGTCGCCCGCGCGTTTGTGCTCGCGCTCGAAGATCACAGCACCATAGGCAAAGTGTTCGAGCTCGTCGGGCCGCATGTCTACACCTTGCGCGAACTGGTGAAGCTCGCCGGTCGTTACAGCGGGCATCCACGGCCTGTGCTGGGCTTGCCCGCACCACTGGCGCGTTTGCAAGCGTTGATGCTTGAATTCATGCCGGGCGGACCGCTGATGAGTCGTGACAATCTCGACTCCATGAAAGCCGACAATATCGCCAGCGGCCACAGCCCGTGGCTGGCCGGCTGGCAAGCCACACCGCTGGAAGCGGTTGCGCCCGATTATCTGGGCCAGCTTTAGCCTGATGGCTGCGGCGATTAAAACTGATGTTAAAACTTATGTCGTCGGCGGCGCCGTGCGCGACGCGTTGCTAGGCTTGCCGGTCAAAGATCGCGACCATGTCGTTGTTGGTGCGACACCCGAGCACATGCTCGCGCAAGGCTTTGTGCCAGTCGGTAAAGATTTTCCGGTGTTCCTGCATCCCGTCAGCCATGAGGAATATGCGCTAGCGCGCACCGAGCGCAAAACCGCGCCCGGCTACACCGGCTTTGCATTCCACGCAGCACCCGACGTCACGCTTGAGCAGGACTTGCAGCGGCGTGATCTGACCATCAATGCGATGGCGCTTGATGAAGACGGCAGTGTCATCGACCCCTGTGGTGGCCGCGCCGACCTCGAACAAAAAATATTCCGTCATGTAGCGCCAGCGTTTTCTGAAGATCCGGTGCGCATTTTGCGCGTTGCACGTTTCGCTGCGCGTTTTGCTGGCTTTAGCGTTGCGCCAGAGACGCTCGCACTTATGCAGCAGATGGTCACGCATGGCGAAGTCGATGCCTTGGTTCCTGAGCGCGTCTGGCAAGAACTCGCACGCGGGATGATGGAAGCGCAGCCTTCGCGCATGTTTGCGGTGCTGCGCGACTGCGGCGCGCTCGCGCGTATCTTGCCCGAGCTTGATGCGCTGGCCGGTGTGCCGCAGCCACCGCAGCATCATCCCGAGATCGATACTTTCGTTCATGTGATGCTGGTAGTTGATACCGCCGCTAAAAAAGAACTGAGTTTGCCAGTCCGCTTCGCTGCCCTGATGCATGATCTCGGTAAAGGCACGACGCCGCCAGAACAGTGGCCAAGGCATATTGCGCATGAAGCGCGCAGCGTCAAACTCGTCGAACAAGTCTGTGCGCGTTTGAAAATTCCAAATGACGTGCGTGATCTGGCCGTGATGACGGCGCGCGAACATGGCAATGTTGGGCGTGCATTCGAAATGCGCGCCGACACCATTGTCGATTTGCTGGAGCGCTGTGACGCGCTCAGAAAGCCCGAACGTTTTCTCGCGATGCTGCAGGCTGCCGAGTGCGATCATCTGGGCCGCACCGGATTTGAAGACAAACCTTTTCCGCAAGCGCCGTTGCTGGCTGCGGCTTTGTCAGCGGCACAGGCAGTGCCTGCCGGCGCGATTGCAAAGTCCGTCACCGGGCAGTACACGGATCGTCAGGCCGAGCGGATTCAGCAGGCTATACGCAAGGCGCGGGTTGAGGCTGTGGCTTTAGTAAGGCAGTAGGGTGTGCGACGAAAGACGCTGGGTCCTGACTTTCGTCAGGACGACGTTTGTTTATCTACCGTCGTCCCAGCGAAAGCTGGGACCCAGCGTCTTCCGTCGATAAGCAGCAAGCCACTTTAAAATAAAAAAAGCGGACCCAGCCAGAACCGGATCCGCAACACGTCTAGGGGTAGACGCGCGGTACTGGGCCGAAGGCCCATGGAGAGAAAAAGTTTGAGGATTACAGTTAGTGCTGCATGCCCTCTTTGTGCCGACCCATACGCATTTCATCCGGCGTCAACTTGCCATCCTTGTTCTTGTCTAGCTTGTCGAAATCACGCGTCAGCATAGGCATCTTCGCAGCATCGACTTCGGCACGGCTGAGCGCACCATCGCCATCCTTGTCAGCAGCCTTCCATTTGTCGCGCATCATCTCGCCGCGATTTTCATGCATCGCTTTGTGATGTGCCTGCATTTCTTCCTTGCTGATAAAGCCGTCTTTGTTGGTGTCGGCTTCTTTGAACATGCGTGCTACGCCGTCCTGTGATTCTTTAACGCTGATGCGGCCGTCTTTGTCCGCATCCAGCTGGCTGAACATCGGTGGCATGCCACCTTCATGCATTCCCTCGCCATGCGTACCGCCTTCATGGTGGTTTGCCAAAGCGACGCCGCTAGAGAGCAAGCCTGCGATAGCGATGAACAAAAATTTATTCTGTTTCATGAGTCACCTTCCTTGGTTGTAGACTTTAATGAGTGTGATCATCGTGTACCCGCTTGACTGCGCGCAGACGATTTACCAGTTGTTACAGTTATTTCAATTCCCGTAAACATGCAGTAAAAACTGTTGCAGTGCTTCCGCCGGCGTATCCATCAAACCTTCCGGATGCCACAGCGCGCCCACTTCCATTGGCGGCACACCATCAAGGATGGGTCGCGCTTCGATGCGCTTGCCTTCCAGCGACCACGGACGAAACACCATGTCGGACAAAGCGCTCACACCGAACCCATGCGCCACCAAACCGCGCACTGCCTCTATCGACATCGTGCGGAACACGACTTTCGGTTGAACGCGGCGTGACTTCCAGTAAGCCAGTGTAGAGCGTTCGGCTTCGTCGGCCGTCACCATAATGTACGGATGTTGCGCTATATCTTTGAGTGAAGGCGACGCCAGTTTGGCCAGCGGATGCTCGGGTGCGACCCACAACTGGCGGCGTGAGCGCACCAGCACGGCATGGCCGAAGCGGTCCAGCTTGCTGATATTGGACAGAATCGCGACGCCCAGATCTACATCGCGCTGCAGCACTGCCTGCTCAATGCTGGCTCTGTCCATATCGCGCAAATCAATTTCCACATCCGGATAACTGGCCCGAAAGCGCGCCAGCAAATCCGGCAAAAAATATCCCAAGACCGTATACGACGCAGCCAGCCTTACTGTGCCGCGCAGTTTGCTGGTGCGAAAACGTGGTTTGTGCGTTGCATCACGCACCGATTCGAGAATATGGCTGGCATGCAGAAGAAAATCCTGGCCATCCGCCGTCAAAGACACGCCCTGCGCGAGTCGGTCGAACAGGCGCACACCGAGTTCTTTTTCCAATGCCAAAACGGCATTGGTAATTGCAGACTGCGACACATGCTCATTGGTCGCCGCCATTGAAAACTGATTGCTGCGCGCGGCAGCGACAAAGTAGCGTAGCTGGCGCAAAGTGACGTTGTTGGAAGGCATAGTTAATACGCTCTAAGGTATGTGAAATTCAGATAAGGCGCTTGCATATTTGTGATTTTACGATACCTTGGAGCCTGCCTATACTGGTCACATAAATTCTAGAAATAGTGGAGACACCATGAACGCACCATTGGAGAATCGTCAGGCTTTGCCGGCAGATTCCATTAGCCTTGACGATAAATACACACTGGAACAGGGTCGGGTTTTCCTGACCGGCACGCAGGCCCTGATCCGCCTGACCATGATGCAGCGCCAGCGCGATAAAGCCGCTGGCTTGAATACGGCGGGTTTCATTACCGGTTATCGCGGCTCTCCATTAGGCAGCGTCGACCAGACCGCCGCCAAGGCCAGAAAATATCTGGAAGCGAATCAGGTCAAATTCGTACCGGGCGTCAATGAAGACCTGGCCGCCACCAGCATCTGGGGCACGCAGCAGGTCAATCTTTTCCCGGACGCGAAGGTCGAAGGTGTTTTTTCCATGTGGTACGGCAAAGGCCCGGGCGTGGACCGCTCCGGCGACGTGTTCAAGCATGCCAATGGTGCCGGCACCGCGGCCCTTGGTGGCGTGCTGGTGCTGGCCGGTGACGACCATGCAGCGAAGTCTTCGACGAATGCGCATCAGAGCGAACACATCCTGAAAGCCTGCGGCATACCGGTGCTGTATCCGTCGTCAGTGCAGGAATATCTCGACTATGGTTTGCATGGCTGGGCCATGAGCCGTTACACCGGCTTATGGGTCGCGATGAAATGCGTGACCGATGTTGTGGAGTCTGGCGCTACCGTTGACATTGATCCGCAGCGCGTCAAGATCGTTATGCCCGACGACTTTGAGTTGCCTGCCGGTGGCCTCAATATTCGCTGGCCCGATGGCATCCTCGAACAGGAAGCGCGGCTGGTCAATCATAAATGGTATGCGGCGCTGGCCTATGCGCGCGCCAACAAACTTAACCGCGTCATCTGGGACAGTCCGCAGGCACGCTTCGGTATCATGACGGCCGGTAAATCTTATCTGGATACGCGGCAGGCGCTGGACGATCTCGGCATTGACGAAACCGTCGCGCGCGATATCGGTCTGCGCCTCTATAAAGTCGGCATGACCTGGCCGCTTGAAGCCGAAGGTGTGCGCGACTTCGCGCAAGGCCTCGAAGAAATTCTGGTCGTTGAAGAAAAACGCCAGCTGCTTGAATACCAGTTGAAAGAAGAACTCTACAACTGGCGCGACGATGTGCGTCCGCGCGTGGTCGGTAAATTCGATGACACCGGCGAATGGAGCAACAAACATCGCGCCGGTCATGGTGACTGGCTGCTGCCGGGCACGTACGAATTGAACCCGACGCAAATCGCGCGCGCGATTGCGTCGCGCATCGCCAAGTATTTTGCCGGCCATCCTATCGAGCAGCGTGTTAATGAACGTATCGCTTTTCTGGAAGCGCGCGAAGCTACGCTGACTGTCAGCAGCAAACCGAATCCGCAGACAGATCGCATTCCGCATTTCTGCTCAGGCTGCCCGCACAACACCTCGACCCGCGTGCCGGAAGGCAGTCGCGCTCTGGCCGGTATTGGTTGTCACTACATGGCCTTGTGGATGGATAGAGAAACCTCGACCTTTACGCACATGGGCGCCGAAGGCACGACTTGGATCGGGCATGCACCGTTCACCAACGAGAAGCATGTGTTTGCCAACATCGGCGACGGCACCTATTACCACTCGGGTCTGCTGGCAATCCGCGCGGCGGTGGCATCCAAGGTCAACATGACCTACAAGATTTTGTTCAACGATGCTGTCGCCATGACCGGCGGCCAGTCGCATGACGGCCCGCTGGACCCGGCCACCATTTCGCGCCAGATTGCAGCTGAAGGCGTCACGCCTATCGTGGTCGTGACCGATGAGCCGGAAAAATATCCCGGCTCAACCGATTGGGCACCGGGCGTGACTATTCGTCATCGCAGCGAACTCGATGCCGTGCAGCGCGAGTTGCGCGAAGCAGTCGGTGTGTCGGCGATGATTTACGACCAGACCTGCGCTTCCGAAAAACGCCGTCGTCGCAAACGTAACGCCTATCCTGATCCGGCCAAGCGCGCTGTAATCAATGAGGCCGTTTGCGAAGGCTGCGGCGACTGTGGTGTGAAATCGAATTGTCTGTCAGTCGAGCCGTTAGAAACCGAGTTCGGCCGCAAGCGCCAGATCAATCAATCCAGCTGCAACAAGGACTTTTCTTGCGTGACCGGATTCTGCCCAAGCTTCGTGACGGTTGAAGGCGGTCAGTTGAAGAAGCCTAAAAAAGCAGCATTGAAAGATGCCAGCGGCGTAGCCATCTCGGCACTCGCACGCGCGGCCAAATTGCCGCTGCCTGTGTTGCCATCGACGCTACAGCCTTACGGTGTGCTCGTTACTGGCATTGGCGGCACCGGCGTCGTCACCGTCGGACAAATCATTGCCATGGCAGCGCACGTCGAAGGCAAGGCCTGCTCGGTGCTGGACATGAGCGGTCTGGCGCAAAAAGGCGGACCGGTCATGTCGCATGTGCGACTCGCTGACTCGGCTGAGCATCTGCATGCCACCCGCGTCGGCACTGGCGCCGCTGATCTCGTCATTGCTTGCGACGTCATCGTCACAGGCAGCCGCGATGCGCTCTCGCGCATGGGTCAGGGACGCACGCATGCAGCGATTAACTCCACGCTGGCACCAACCGCAGCCTTCGTCAAAAACCCTGACTGGAAATATCCGGACGCAGGCGCCGAAGCCTTGATACGCACCGCCTGTGGTGCAGACGCAGTCGCGGCAATTGATGCGGGCAAGATCGCCACGGCATTGATGGGAGATGCAATCGCCACCAACATGTTCATGCTCGGTTATGCGTGGCAGCACGGCTGGGTACCGCTGTCTGAAGCAGCGATCTTGCGCTCGATTGCCTTGAATGGCGTGTCGGTCGAATTCAACCAGCAGTCCTTTGCATGGGGACGGCTGGCAGCGCATGATCTGACTGCAGTCGAAAAAGAATTGAAAGTCATGGCGCCGGCGCAAGTCATCGAATTCAAGCGCAGCCCGACACTGGAAGAACTCGTCACGCGTCGTGCCAGCTTTTTGCGTGACTATCAAAACGAAGCCTATGCCAATAGCTATCGTCAATTTGTCGAGCAAGTGCAGGCAGCAGAAAGCAAACTTGCGCCGTCATCAAAAACGCTGCGGCTGACCGAAGCAGTGGCGCGTTACCTGTTCAAGCTCATGGCCTACAAGGATGAATACGAAGTCGCGCGTCTGCACAGTGCGCCGGCATTCAAGGCCAAAATCAACGACATGTTCGAGGGTAATTTCACCGTCAAATATCATCTGGCGCCGCCACTACTGTCGCGTCATGATTCACATGGTCATCTGGTCAAGCGCGAATTCGGCAGCTGGGTCGGCAAAGTTTTCCCTGTGCTTGCCGCACTGCGTTTCTTGCGAGGTACTGTGTTTGACCCGTTCGGCCATACGCAAGAGCGTAAGGGTGAGCGCGCGTTGATTGCGCAATACCGCCAGACCATTCTGCGTTTGCTGCCGCAACTGACAGCAGATAATCTGGCGCAGATGGTGGCGGTGGCCAGCATCCCGGAAGAGATACGCGGTTATGGTCATGTGAAAGAGAAACACCTGCTTGCAGCGCAGGCAAAAGAGGCAGGTTTGGTAGCTACGTTGGACGCTGGCGGCAGCAAGCCGGATGGTCGGCATGCGGCTTGATTCTGTTGCAAGACACTGGATCCCGGCCTACGCCGGGATGACGATTGAATTTTAGGCGCTCTCCAAACTACTTCCGTCATCCCGGCGTAGGCCGGGATCCAGTGTCTTCTGTCGAATATCCCGGGACATCTAATAAAAGTATTCACCGCGCTAAACCGCGTGAATATTCCTGATATCCCTTCGCACGCAATTCGCAAGCAGGACATTCGCCGCAACCATGCCCCCAGACATGCAGCGTGCCGCGTTCACCCAGATAGCAGGTATGCGTATCAGCGCGTATCAATTCGACTAGTGCTGCGCCACCCAATTCTTCAGCCAGCGTCCAGCTCTGCGCTTTGTCCAGCCACATCAGCGGCGTCTGTAACTCGACTTCAGTTGCCATGCCCAGACGCAGTGCAGTCTGCAGCGCACGCAATGTCTCGTCACGGCAGTCCGGATAGCCGGAGTAATCGGTCTCGCACATGCCACCAACAATCACATCAATGCCGCGTCGGTAAGCCAGTGCTGCGGCGACGGTCAGAAACAGCAGATTGCGACCAGGGACGAAGGTGTTCGGCAAGCCGTTGTCCTGCATCGTAATAGCGGTGTCGCGAGTCAGTGCGGTATCCGAAATCGCGCCCAGTATCGACAGATCAATCATGTGATCATCGCCTAGCCTGGAGCGCCACTCTGCATTCATTGCACGTACACTACTTAGCAGTTGTGGCCGCAGCGTCAGCTCTATAGCATGCCGCTGGCCGTAATCAAAGCCTAGGGTTTCGACATGCTCGTAACGTGACAGTGCCCAGGCAAGACAGGTGGTTGAATCCTGCCCGCCTGAAAAAAGTACCAGTGCAGACTGACTCATTTTTTGTTGATCCTTTCAATATTCTGTTCGATGTAATCGCCGTTTCCTTCGGAGATGCGCAACTTCACCGGAAACCATTCGTACTTAGGTGCGAGCCAGATATCGAGCTGCTGCGAGCCGGAATTTTCCGGCGGCATGCGCACTACATGCAGCACATCGACTTCGCCAAGCGGTGTGCGCATGCGCTGCGCTTCACTGACCTGAAACGTCCATGCCTCACCATCGCGCTGGCCAAGCACATAAAAAGTCCATGCAGAACCCGGCTTGAAGCGCGCAGGCGCAGCGCGCGCTACGGACAATAATTGCCACAACACGCTCAAACGATCTTGCTCACCGCCTTGTAGTAAATGCGGCGGCACATTGCCGGGGAAATTGGCTTGACTGGTATTGCGGTCAAACAGAATGGAGACCGCTTCTTTGCGAAAACGCTTGATCGAAAAAACATCCGGCGCAAGACCAAAAGGGTCTATCTTGCCTTCGCTATTTTCCAGTAGCAGCGTGCCGGTTAGTGCGGATCGGGTTTCAAACAGCAAACGATATTTATCGCGCGCACCTATCCACTGCATCGAACCAGTACCATCTAGAATCAGACCGCGAACACTGGCTTTTATTGTGTAATTCAAATCTGCCGATGGCGGCAGATTGAACGGATATTTTTCTTGAGCGAGTGCAGCCGACACGCAGCAGGAAAGTAAAGCGGAGCATAGCAACAGTTGTTGCAGACATTTTGGTAAAGAGAAATTCATCATTAATGCAATTTGCGCTATTTGCGCATGTCGAGTTTGGTTAGCACCATGTCAAGGTAGCCAACCCCATTGTCAGCGTAGCGCAGTCGGACCGGGTACCATTCTTTTTCTGGCGCCAGCCATATTTCAAATTGTTTTTCAAAGCCAAGCTCGGACGACATCAGCGTCAAATGCCAGGCTTCAGTGGGGCCGCCGGCGACATCAATCTTTTCCTTGCCGTTTACATAGATGCGCCAGTCAGAGCCCGTACGCGTGCCGGCAACGAACAGTTCAAAGGCAAGGCCCGGTACAAACTTTGCGCCATCGCCGCGGCCGAGCGCAGCAAGCTGCCAGACCACACTGGCACGGTCTTGTTCGCCACCCTTGATCGGATAGGAATTAGTCGATGCGGAAAAACTGATCTCCTTGCGCTCACGATGAAAATGCGTATTCGTCTCGGACTTGCGCAGGCGCTTTTCTACATAAAGCTCAGGCGTGATGCCCAGCGCATCGACACTGCCGGTGCTTTTGTAGGTCAATACGGTAAAAAACAAAACACCGGCCTCGCCGCTGATCACATAGTTTGTTGGTCCGGGTTGCCACGTAATAGTGCCGTGCCCTTCGATCTTGCGGCCTGACTTGACGGCGGTGACTTTGTAGCCAAGCTCAGCGGCCGGCGGCAAGCTGATGCGATCAAATAGCGGGGGCTGCGTGTCATCAGCAGCCGCTGCTTCAGATGGCGCAACCGCAAGCTCCTTCGCATGCTGCTCGCCCGCCTCGACTTTTGTAGTCGACGCATCGGCAGCTGGTGCTGAAGGTTCAGCGATGGCAGTCACTTCAGGGGCAACTCCAGCCACAGCCGGAACGGTTGCTTCGGGTGCCGGCGCTTTAGTGGCTAGCGTGGCTGGTTTACGCACCGTCGCTCGCGGCGCACGGCTAGCTACCAGAGGTGCCGGCAGCGTAATGCTGATAACTTGATCAGTATCGTCTTCGAATGTCGGCAATATCAAATTGCCCTTTATGAATTCCAGCACAGTCAAATGCAGCAGTAGCGACAGCAGCATGACGGCGCCCGCTATCCAGCGCAGACGCACTGCGGACAGCCCGGGCTTGGAAACAATTAAGGGGGATAGCATGGCGATAGTGTAAATGGATCAATAGCAATGCGGGGGCAGCGAGTGTAAAAAATGGTAAGCATGAGCCCTATGAATTATTCGCCAAATCTTGAACGTGCTTGCCAGTGCAGCCCGATCTGCTAACCTAACCCTACCCAATTTGGAGAAACAGCCATGCCACCATCCAGCATGAACGGTTTGCCAGGCGCAGACGCCATGACAGATACGCTTGAATTCGTCCGCAACATGTGGGGCTCGATGAAATTACCCGGCATGGCCATGCCGTCGCTGTCACCGGATGAAATCAACAAGCAGATAACGGATCTAAAAGCGGTCGAATCCTGGCTGCAGCTCAACATGACCATGTTGCGCAGCTCCATACAGGCGCTTGAAGTCCAGAGTGCCACGCTGACAGCCATACAGTCAATGAGCCAGAGTTTCACGCAGGCGGTTAATCCTACTGGCGAAGCAAGTGACAAACCCTTGTTCGAATCGCCCTTTGCTGCTTTCAATCCCGCACCGGACAAGCAGGCAGATAGGCCAGTAGATGAGCCAGCTGCCGGTAACGGTGCCGAGCTGCCTGATCCGTCTGCAATGGCAGCACAGTTCGCTAATCCGGCTGCATGGTGGAACGTGGTGCAAGACCAGTTCAGCCAAGCGGTCAATCAGGTTGTGACGCCGCCGGCTAAAAAGACGGTGCGTAAAAAAGCAGCGACGAAAGCAGCGACGAAAGCAGCGACGAAATCATCAACGACAGCAGCGAAGAAACCAAGCGCAACAGCCGCCAAGAAGAAAGCGGCGACTAGCACTGCGCGCAAAAAGAAAAGCGTTTTTTAGAAAGCTGGTTAGGGTTTGATGCTAGTTAGTTAAGCGTAGTTGGTGATCTCGGTATGGGCTCGCTTTTCCCCAAAGATTTTTCGTGCATAACGAAAGACACTGGATTCCGGCCTGCGCCGGAATGACGGTAGGAATTTTGAGGCCGTCTCAACCACTACCGTCATTCCGGCGCAGGCCGGAATCCAGCGTCTTTTATCGCAGACGAAAAGTTGCCCTTTTAACTGACCAGCATTAAAAATTAACCCCGCGCGATGCGCTTGAGTCCGCGCATCATGGCTCCCAACAGAGGCAGTTTTTCATACAGTTCTTCAGCAGCATCCCAATAGTCGCGATGCATGCATACGCGTCCGTCAGCAGCAAAGCGCAGATGGGTAGCGCCACGTATGCATTGCTCATCGCGCGCAAAACGCTTCATCCTGAATAAAAAATCCCAGGTCAGAAAAGCGTCATCGCCTTGCAGTACGCTGGTCGTCACCACAAAGCGCGGCGCGTCGACTTGCTCGAACATGTGCTCGAATATATGCGAAGCAGCAGCGATGCCGCGTACTTCATTGAACGGGTCTTTGAAGAACACATCGTCAGTGTAAATTTGCGAAAGCTGCGCGACAGTAGCCGGGCTGATCGTTTCGAAAAATTGTACGACATTGTCTAATCCTTCTTGTTGGCTCATAGCCCTGTCACCTTGTGAATCAGTTTGAAATACAAACGATAAGGCAGCAATCTGGCCAGACGCATCCAGTTAGTAAAGCGTCTCGGGAAGTGAATATGAAAGCGCCCTTTTTCCATTCCGCTGATAATTTCCTTTGCCGCGCAAGACGCGCTTATCAGGCCTGGCATTGCAAAATCATTGCCCGCAGTTGCCGGTGTGCTCACGAAGCCGGGGTTGATCAGATACACGGCATGCCCGCGTGGATGCAAATCGAAATACAGTGATTCGCATAAGTTGATTAGCGCAGCCTTGGTCGGTCCGTAGATCAGCGCCTTCGGCAGGCCGCTATAACCTGCCACAGAAGACACAATCCCAACCCCGCCGCTGCCTTGCGCCAATAGCGTTGGCAGCACCGCATCAAGACAATGAAACACGCCGCGCAGGTTTACATCAATGAGTTGGTCAACCACGCGCATGTCAAAACTGTCGACGCGCATTTCGTTATAAGCGCCGGCGACAATCAACACCAGATCCACACCCTGCCATTGCGCCAGTATACGGTCGCGCGCGGCCAGCACGTCAGCATGCTTCGTCATGTCCAGCGGCACCACCAGCGCCTGTTCATATCCCTGTGCCAGCGCCTGTAACGCATCTTCCTTGCGCGCAGAGAGTGCTACGCGCGCGCCCTGCGCCAGTAATTGCTGCGCCGTTTCTGCACCGATGCCAGTCGATGCGCCGATGACCCAGACGCGCATGCCCTGCCAGCTGTGAATCCGCGGGTTCATCGATCAGCCCTGCTTGCCATCGGCGCCTGCAAAGGATGCAACATCATTGCGCTCGTTTCGTGAACGACAAGGTGACTTCGCCCAGCCTGAAACCGAACTTGCTCATTACGGCGCGATTGAGCATTACACGTTCATCCATCAAATACATCCAGTCGTCGAAGTTGACGTTATAGACCTTGCCATCGACCGGCAGTGCCAGCACATACTGCCAGCGCAGGCTGTTGCCGCCCACCGTGCCAATGGCTTCACCGACCACATCGGCAGCCGTGCCTATATAGCGGTCGGGTCCGACTTTTTTCAGCGTCCAGATACGTTTCTGCGTCGTGCCGTCCGAGTACGTGAAGTCTTCATCCAGCGTGCCGGTGTCGCCTTCCCAGTGGCAATGCATGACGACGGTAAAACGTTTGATGACCTTGCCCGAGCGGTCCTGAAACATGCCCCATGCATCAACGGTGCCGTTGAAATACGTTTTCAGATCAAGCATCGGTTTCTCCATTGCATAGTCAGCAGGGGTAACAGTTGTGCTGCAGCCGGCCAGCAAAACAAAAAAAAGTAAACAGCTAGTGCGCCAGATTGATTTCAACATTGCAGTTCATCCTTTTCAACACTACAAATTCTTCAGCGGCGCGCGCCACAGCAACAGCGCGGCCAGACATTTCAAAATACAGGGCACCACTGCATAGCCAATGCCCAAAGCCGTGATGCCAGCTGCGCTGTCAGTGCCCGGCGTATAGCCCAGGTAGTCCAGCAGCGGCAGCGCAATGCCGGCGGCCAGTGCCAGATTCATTTTCGTCATCCAGCTCCACGCGCCGAAATATGCGCCTTCGCGCTGGCCGCTATGACCAGCGGCGGCAATCACGCCAGCGAGTAATGCCGGTGGCAAGGCCAGATCTGCGCCGAGCGCAGCACCAGACACGACGCAGATCACTGCAAAGCCTACAAGGGCGCCAGCATCCAGTTGCAGCACCCAGATGAAAGCCGCAACGGCCAGCAACATCGAAGCGAGCCATGCCCATGCTTCGCCTATGCGCGCAGCCAGTGCAACCCAGAGCGGCAATGCGCAGGCAGCGGCGACGAAGTACAGCACCAAAAACAGGCCAGCGTAATTTGCCAGCTGCATGCGGTCCGCCGCAAAAAACAAAAACAGCGTTGCCGGAATTGCCGCAGCAATGCCGTTAGCCGCAAACACCGCCAGCAGCCAGCGAAATGCGCGATTGCGTAACGGCGTCATCCAGTCAGCCAGCGCGACGGGAGCCGTGGATTCCTGCAAAAACGGCCGCGGCGCGAAGCGCACCAGCACAAATGCCGCAAGCACCAGCGTTACAACAAACAATAGTGACAAGAAACTCAGGCCAGCCAGCGCCGGCACTGCCGCAGCCAGCACAACGCCAGCCAGCGCGCAGCCTTCACGCATTGCAGTTAGTCGCGCACGCTCGCCACGTTGCTGTGACAAAGCCGCACCCCAGCTATTGTGCGCAATCGTTGCCAGACTAAAGCCTGCATACACCAGCAGCAGGCTCGCACCAAACCACCACAGCAAAGGCGTCGTGCCGAGTTGTGGCGGATGAAACAGCGCCAGATAACCAGTAATTAAAAAGGGCAAGGCCAGCAAAATAAAGCGGCCATAACCTTGCCTGACTTTGGTTCGGTCTATCCACAGCCCGAGTACAGGATCAATGAACGCATCGAGCACCCGCGCCGCCAGCAACAGGCTGCCAATGACAGACAGCGAGATCCCGAAGCTGGCGGCATAAAATTGCGGCACCAAGACATAAATCGGCAATGCGACCAATGCCAACGGCAAGCCGAACAAGCCGTAGGCCAAGAGAGCAGAGCGTGAAAAATGCGTCACCGCAGGCCCAGCAGTGCGCGCCGTAATGCGGGCTCACTAGTTTTTGGATGCAACCAGATACTAAAAAATGCCTTACCAAATTCCGGGTCGGCAACCACGCCCAGCGGCACGTCGTTCAAGTAAAAGCGGGTCGGCTGTCCGGGTGCATATACGCCGGTAATGCGACTATCTTTTTCCACGTCAGGAAACAAGGCCGTTATACTTGCCAGCCACGCTTTTTTTTGTGCCGGTGTGGCTATGCCGAGCTTGCTGATTTCATCAATGCTGGCCTCGGCAATTTTCTGGCCAACCAGATGGCGCGCGTAGCGCAAGTCGAGTGCATACGCTGTGCTGCTAAAATTTTCGGCAGTCACGCCGTCCTTGACTACCCACAGTTCGGCGTCGTAAATTTTCAGGCCAAACCAGCGGAACGCGCCGCTGCCGGCAAGCCGCGCATCCGGCAGCGCGGCACGGATCGAAGAAGGTACAGGCTGCGCCAATGCTGCTTGTGGCAGCAGGCTGATTAGCAAGCTGACTTGCAAGATCATCAAGCCACACAGCAGCGCAGTCAGTCGCTTCATTGTTTTTGCAATGTGAACTGGTACAGGTCAATACTGCCGGCATTGAAACCCGCTTCGCAGTAGGCCAGATAAAACTCCCAGGTGCGAATGAAGTGTGCATCGAAGCCGAGCGCTTCTACGGCAGGCTGCTGCGCATGGAAAGCACGCATCCATTCAGCCAGCGTACGCGCATAGTCAGTGCCAAACGCGAGTTCTTCGACCACCTTCAACCCATGGCGGCTGGCATAGGCGCGAAACACTTCCGGTGAAGGCAGCATCCCGCCGGGGAAAATATATTGCTGGATAAAGTCAGTGCCCTTGCGATAGCGCGCAAACAGTGCGTCATCAATCGTGATGGTCTGTATGCACGCCAGGCCCTGCGGCTTGAGCCGTTTTGCGACGCATTCAAAATAGCTGTCCCAATACGCCTCGCCAACAGCTTCAAACATTTCAATCGATGCGATCGCATCGAATTCGCCTTCGGTGTCGCGGTAATCTTGCAGGCGCAATTCAACCTGCGCATTCAGTCCTGCGTTGGTCAGGCGCTGCTGCGCGAAGTCGCGCTGCTCGGTCGATAGCGTCAGACCGGTGACATGCGCACCATCACGCGCAGCGAGTTCGGCGAAGCCGCCCCAGCCGCAGCCGATTTCCAAAATCTTGCTATGTGGTCCCGCTTTGATCTGCTCGTAAATGCGCGCATATTTTGCCTGCTGCGCTTGCTCTAATGTTGCATCGGATTGCGTAAACAGTGCACTTGAATACGTCATCGATGGGTCCAGCCACAGCTGGTAAAAATTATTCCCGATATCGTAGTGCGCGTGGATGTTGCGGCGACTGCCGGCGCGCGAGTTACGGTTGAACAGATGGCGAACGCGATACAGCAGGCTGCCCCACCAAGTGCCGTAAATCGCGGTTTCGATCGCGTTGCGGTTATGGATGAACAGTTCAAGCAGGCCGGCCAGATTGTCGGTCTCCCAGTCGCCATTGATATAGCTCTCAGCAAAACCGATATCACCGGACTTGAGCGCAGCGCGGCACGGCTCCCAGTTTTTAAAGGTAAGCGTCACGGGTTCGCTGGCATCACCAAACAGATAGCTGTTCTGGTCTGGGCATTCGACCACCAACGCACCATGCTTGATTTTGTGCAGCATTTGCAAAATAAAACGCGCCTGCGCTGGCATCGCTTTTTTGGCGGCAGCGGGCACATCGGTAACAAAAGCGAGCGGGGAAGATAGTTCTTTAGTCATCGGCTTACGGTGCTGGATGGCGGGACGGGTTTTTTGAAAAAAGGCACGCGCTTGAAAAACAGTTTCGCTGCCTGCCAGTGGATGCGGACGATCACACCCAACGTCATGAACGGATAGCGGAAAAATGCAAAGGCCAGCAGCTTGTCGGATGCTGGCTGCAAGGTGCCGGAAATGCTGGTCAGTAGCAACGGACCTTGCTCGTCGGCGTAATCAATACGCGCGACCATGCGTTCAATCTTTTTCTCGTCTATGGTTTGCGTCGTGCGCATGAAGCGGAAACGGTAATTGCCTTCAACTTCGCAAAACGGCGACACATGAAAAACTTTATTCGCAGTCAGTTCTACGCCCCACGGCAAGGTGTCGCCAGTGTCGAGTAGGTAACAATGCTTCTCGCCAAAGGTGTTGCTGACTTCGCAGACGATGGCGCGCAGCGTGCCGTCCTGACGATGGCAAAACCAGAACGACACCGGATTGAACACATAGCCCAGTACGCGCGGAAAAGCCTGCAGCCATATTTCACCGTCGGCGTCGTCAATGCCTTCTGACTGCAGCAGCTTGTCTATCCAGCTCAGCAGCGGCGTCTGACCGTCCCCATGGTCGCGGTCGTGGAACGACAAAACATTGAATCGGTTGCGCGAACAAAGGCGGCTGGTGAATGGCGCGTTGCCTAACGTGCGCAGCGGCAGCAACAAGGTATAGACGCCATACTGGAAAGCGTTGACGGACGGCCGCAGGCGGCGGTGGCGCACCAGGCCCAGACTGATCAGGACTTCTTTGCTGAGTTGTTTCATTGCTGCGAGCTCTGGTTTAAGCGGCAGCAGAACGCCATTGCGGCATGGCGTTCTGATCGGCGATGGCATTGGCAACAGCCAGTCCTGACTTCAGGCCGTCTTCATGAAAGCCATAGCCGGTCCAAGCGCCGGCAAACCAGGTGTTGCGTTGCCCCTGAATGCTCGGCAGTGCTTGTTGCGCCTCAATGGCCGGTCCATCAAACACCGGATGCGCGTAGTCGTAGCTACCGAGCACAGTGGCAGGATCGGGCTCGTGTATGGGATTGAGCGACACGATGACGGGTGTTTGAAACGGCAGCGGTTGCAGCTTGTTGATCAGGTAGTGCACGCAGACACGCGGCTCTACTGTGCCGGCGCTTTCGTAATTCCACGCCGACCATGCTTTTGGGTTCGCCGGCAGACAGCTCGCGTCCGTATGCAGCACCGCCTTGTTCGGCTGGTAGGCAACGGCAGACAAAATATTTTTTTCTGCATCGCTGGCATCGTGCAGCAAGTTCAGGCTCTGGTCGCTGTGCGTGGCCAGCACCACATGGTCAAATAAATGGCTTGAGCCCTGCACATCTACGCGCACTTGCTGCAAGCTGCCGAAGTCAACGCGCGACACGGCCGTGACAGGTGTGTTCAAGTACTTGTGCGGAATCGCCGCCAGCATTTTTTTTACATAGTGTTTCGCACCGCCGGTGACGGTATGCCATTTCGGCCTGTCATTAACTTGCAGCAGGCCGTGGTTATGGCAGAAGCGCACGAAGGTCGCCAGCGGGAAGGCTAGCATTTGTTCGGTCGGGCATGACCAGATGCAGCCTGCCATCGGTAGCAAATACCAGTCGCGAAATTCTTTGCTGTATTTTTCCTGCTGCAGGAAGTCGCCGAGCGCAATGGATTGCGCTGCGCTGCCTTTTTCTGCAAGCGAAGTGGTCTGTTTGTTAAAGCGCAGGATGTCGCGCAGCATGCGCAAAAAAGCCGGGCTGACCAAATTGCGGCGTTGTGAAAAAACAGTATCGAGATCAGCGCCGGCCCATTCCAGCATCCGTGCGCCCGGCTTGGTCGAGATCGGCAGCTTGACCGAGAACGACATATCGGTCGAGCTTGTATCGACATGCAAGTCGTCGAACAGCTTGATCAGGTTAGGATAGGTGCGCTCATTAAAGACCAGAAAGCCGGTATCGACGCCATGCTGTATGCCTTCGAGTTCGATGTCGACCGTATGCGTATGGCCGCCAAAATAATCATTGGCCTCGTACAGAGTAACGTCATGTCCACCCAGCGCGAGTTGCCAGGCGGACGACAGGCCTGAGATGCCGGACCCGATAACAGCGACCTTCATTACGGCGCCAATGCTTTTTCGATAGCCGCTATCAGATTTTTGTCATTCGGCCTGACGGTGCTGCCAAAATTGCTGACCATTTTTCCGTCGCGGTCGATCAGATATTTCGAAAAATTCCAGGCCGGTGCTTTACCGCTGCTTTTGATTAGTGCGCCGAATAGTGGATTCACGTCTTTGCCGCGCACCGCAGATTTTGCGAACATCGGAAATTTAACGCCGTAGGTATTGGTGCAGAAGTCGGCGATTTCCTTGTTCGCGCCCGGTTCCTGACTGAAGTCATTCGACGGAAAGCCGAGCACTACCAGACCTTTGTCCTTATATTTTGCGTACAGCTTTTCTAGCCCGTCATACTGTTCGGTATAGCCGCAGTAACTGGCCGTGTTCACAATCAGCGTGACCTTGCCCGCGTACTGGCAAAGGTTTTGCGGCACATCGTCTTGCAGGCGGTTGAACTTGTAGTTCAACAGAGCCGGGCACTCTTCGGCGGCAAATGCCAGTGTAGGCAGGAAGGTCAAAGCACCGAGCAGGCCGGTGATTAGAACGAGGGAGCGCTTTAAGGATTTTGGCATAGTCTCAATACCGGTAGGTTTTAATTTAAACTGATGAGTTCATTTTAGCGTATTCTAGCGATTATCGCCCAATTTATAAGAATTTTCCTATTACTTAGGTGTTTGTCAAAACTCGCGTAAATAGTGAGTTTTGGCGGTTTATTTGATTTTGAGGATTGTGAATGCGGCACCTGATCTTGATTTTGGGCGACCAGTTAAGCTTTGCCAGCCCGGCGCTTGCGCAATTCGATCCGGCGCAGGACGGTCTGTTAATGATCGAAGCAGCCAGCGAAGCGCAGGCAGTCTGGTCGCATAAAGCCCGCATTACACTTTTTTTGTCTGCGATGCGGCATTTCGCCAGCGAGGCTGCTGCGCGCGGCTGGCCGCTTGATTATGTCGACATGAATCAGCCCGGCAGCGCCGACTTTGCCAGCCGTCTGCAAGAAGCACTCACACGCCATCAGCCGCAAGCAGTCAAAGTCGTCGAGCCCGGCGAGCTGCGCATGCAGCAGTTGATTGAAGCAGTTTGTTCAACGGCCTCAGTACCGCTGATGTGCATCGACGACACGCATTTTTTGTACAGCCGCACTGAGTTTGCTGAATGGGCGCGTGGCAAAAAAGAATTACGCATGGAGTTTTTCTATCGTGTGATGCGCAAGAAATTCGACGTCCTGATGGAAGGCAAAGAGCCGCTGGGCGGCAGTTGGAACTTCGACGCTGAAAACCGCAGCGCCTACCCGAAGACAGCGAAGGGTGGCAAACAAGCCGGCCCCGGTCTTATTGCGCCGCCAGCGGCTTTTGCGCCCGACGCCATTACGCACGAAGTCATGCAGCTTGTAAGCACACGCTTCGCAGATCACCCCGGTGAGCTCGACAGCTTTGCGTGGCCGGTGACACGCGAGCAGGCTCTCGAAGCATTGTCCGTCTTCATAAAACACCGGCTGCCGCAGTTTGGTCAATATCAGGATGCGATGTGGACCGACACGCCTTTTGGCTGGCATGCGCTGCTGTCGGCTGCACTTAATTTGCATCTGCTTGACCCGCGTGAAGTGATTGCGCAAGCTGAAGACGCGTATCGCACAGGCAGTGTGCCTCTCGAAAGTGCTGAAGGATTCATCCGGCAAATTCTGGGCTGGCGCGAATTCATCCGCGGCGTTTACTGGCAGGATATGCCGGGACTGAAAGAGGCGAATCATTACGGGCATACGCGCAAACTGCCGGACTGGTTCTGGAACGGCAAAACCGACATGGCCTGCCTGCGCGACAGTCTTGGTCAAACCCTGCGCCATGGTTATGCGCACCATATTCAGCGCCTGATGGTGATGGGAAACTTTGCTCTACTGGCCGAGCTCTCGCCGCAGCAAGTCGGCGACTGGTATCTGGCAATTTATGTCGATGCCGTCGAATGGGTAGAGCTGCCCAACACAGCCGGCATGGCCCTGCATGCCTGCGGCAGCCGTTTCACCAGCAAGCCGTATGTGTCCAGCGGTGCCTATATCAACCGCCAGAGTAATTACTGCGGCGGCTGCCGCTATGACCCTGCCGTGCGCGTTGGCGAGAAAGCCTGTCCATACACCACGCTCTACTGGAATTTCATCGACAAGCATGCCGCAGCTTTGACGTCTAACCCGCGCACGGCGCTGATGGCAAAAAACCTTCAGCGTATCGGCGACGAAGAGATCACTGCCATCCGTGCCCATGCCGCATCGATTCTAGAAAATTTGGAAACAATTTGACACCTTATTGAAATAAGTCGCAGCGCTCACATACGAAATATAACAGTCACTCTTTGTTGGTAAAATCTATGCATCCTAATCCGCAAGCAAAGACAGCCATGTTGTATCCAGAATTATTTCGATCACTAGAACAAGTCCGCTGGAATATGGAAACTGATATTCCATGGGACAAGTTCGATGCATCGCAGCTCACTGAAGAGCAGGCGCAAACCATACGTATGAACGCCATCACCGAGTGGTCGGCGTTGCCTGCCACCGAAATGTTCTTGCGTGATAACCGCAACGACAGTGACTTTTGCGCCTTCATGTCGGTCTGGTTTTTTGAAGAGCAAAAGCATTCGCTGGTGCTGATGGAATACCTGCGGCGTTTTCGGCCCGACCTCGTGCCGACCGAAGCAGAGCTCCACAATGTGCGTTTTGAATTCGACCCCGCGCCGCCACTGGAAACCCTGATGTTGCACTTTTGCGGCGAAATCAGGCTCAACCATTGGTATCGCTGCGCGTCCGACTGGCACACCGAACCCGTCATCAAGCAAATCTACAAAATCATCAGTCAGGATGAAGCGCGCCACGGCGGCGCTTATCTGCGTTACATGAAAAAAGCACTCGGTGAAACCGGCGACAATGCACGTGCTGCGTTTGCCAAAATCGGCGTACTGATGGCGTCGGCCCGTCGCACTGAAAAACCGCTGCACCCGACCAACCTGCACGTGAACCAGTCATTGTTCCCGAACGATACCGTGCAGAGTCGCTTGCCTGATCCGGACTGGCTCGAAGCCTGGCTGGACACGCAAATCCGGTTTGACGGTGAATGGGAAAAGAAAGTTGTCGACCGCATTTTGCACAACCTGTCACTACTGTTCGAGCGTAGCTTTACAACCGTGCAGGACCTGAACCGTTATCGCAAGGAAGCGCTTGCACGGCTCGCGCCGGTGGCTGAAGTCAAGCCAGCCTGAACGTGTAAAACATCAACCGCAGGAGCTTGAGTATGCAAAGACGCACTTTACTAAAATTGATGTTCGCTTCGGGCATCTTGCCGTTGGTAACACAAGCGCAAGCTGCACAGGTAATTGATGTCTACAAAACTCCGACCTGCGGCTGCTGCCAGGACTGGGTCACGCATCTCGAGCAGAACGGCTTTACCGTCAAAACACACGACGTAAAAGACACGGCCCCGTTCCGTGCCCGCTTCGGTGTGCCCAAAGAACTCGCTTCCTGCCATACCGGATTCATCGAAGGCTATGCAATCGAAGGGCACGTGCCGGCTTCCGAAATCAAGCGCTTGCTGGCCGAGCGGCCAAAGGCGCGCGGCCTGTCGGTACCGGGCATGCCGGTCGGTACCCCCGGTATGGAAGTGGAAGGCACACGACGCGATGCGCATGACGTCATCCTCTTTGCTGAAGATGGCAGCCGCAAAGTCTTTCGTCACTACCCGGCGCAATCATGATGAGCAAGTTTGCAAACGTGTGTTGTGGTCTGCTGCTGGCGCTGTCACCGTTGCTAGCGCCGTTGCTAGCTCAGGCTGCCGACGAGCCTGCGAAGTCCACTGCGACTGTGGTGATGACGGATGGCGAAGTCAGAAAAATAGATCGCGAAGCAGGTAAGCTGACCTTGCGTCACGGCCCTATCGTGAATCTGGACATGCAGGGCATGACCATGTCGTTTCGCGTGGCTAATCCAGCCATGCTGGATGGTTTGAACGTTGGTGACAAAGTGCGTTTTATCGCCGAGCGCGTGAATGGGGCCACGCTGGTGACCCGCATTGAACGCTGACTCAATGTAAAGCGAAGAGCGTTTATCAAAATGCTGCTCGCTGATTTTCTGCCTTTATAAGAGCCTGCCGAGACAGGCTCCAACTCCTCTCTTCAAAACAAACTCCAACCACACACTGCCCTGAGCCTCGATCAGAGACTCAAGGCACGCTGCGCTGAATCTGCTTAAAAATTTGGCACATCCCATAAATATGGGATCGTCAAAAATCCTGAATTTCATTAATATTTTGCAATGCATGCAAGACGAAAAAATGATCGTCTAAGGTTTTCACGTCGCGACCTTCAGCGCTGCGGCACAACAGGAGAACCACGATGCAAAAGCATGCACATCTATGTACGAATATTCAAAGATCGAACGATATTGATGAAAGCAATGAAGGTTTGAAACGAGTCGTGCGGACATCGTTCATGACGCGTGAATTGCACACAAAGGCAAGCATGACGCGAATCAAAAAAATAAGTGTCGTCTTGTGTGCGTTTGCCGCGCTATGCGGCTGCTGGCCACAGGAAAACCCGGACAGGATTTACACGATTGTTTTAGATAACGGAAAAATTCAAAGGATATTGAAGATTCCGGGGGGATATATCGAGGTAAAAGATGAAAAATTACGTCCAAAAGAAGGCGTAGGTGTGGGCTTTCTTTTTTCAAATTTAAAGCCATACATTCTGAACACTCCCAATGAAGATGGCGTATGGGTTTTTATTGAATTAATTTCTGACCCAAACAGAATGAGTATGAGTGATTCATTTCTCAATACGATTAAAGCGAGGATGAAAATGCCTCCCGATAAAAATTCAGCACGCGATCTGGGTAAGTCCGGTGTCTACGACGTTTATGAAGATACAGACCTACAGACCCATTCCATCGCTCCTATCACATCAAATCGAACTTGATGCTGCTGTAGTCAGATTATTAGATAACTGGCTTCAAAAAATAATTTAATTTTTCCAAAACGCATAAAGGAAATTTTATGAATTTATCCACGGCAGTAATTTCATTTCTTGTGGGTGAAATCCTTCTGATTTTTGTTTTTTCAATCACTGTCAAATCAACAGACTTTCAATCATTCTCCGAAAATAAAAGGAGAGAGAACAAAGAAAAACTCTACAAATTTTCAATAAATTTCACGTTGCTGATGGCTTCAATATTAGCAGTAGCAGTGCTCATTGCATGATCAGGAAAATTTGAATTTCTATACGATGGTTTAAAAAAACATTTCTAAAAATATTTGAAGTTGGGTTCACTGGAGCTAGAAATGAGTATCGCCCTTACTGTCGCCAAATTTACGCTTAGTCAAATTGGTAAATTAGTTGTTGCGCCCGGGACGGCAGGAAGTGCATTGCTTAGTGCTGCGGTTGTTGGTGAAATCATCTCAGCAAATAACGTTGGTGAAAATTCAGAAATTTACATACCAATTTATGGCCCTACTGGAATCGATAGCGGCATAGTGGGCTATACATCAGTAGCGGTGGGATTTGTCGCCGGATTAGGCGCACTTGCAGCTGGGGTTGCCGGCGTGCCGGTAGCAGCTGGAGTCGGAGTATTGGCTTTAGGCATGGGAATAATTGCTGTAGCCGTCAATCCGAATGTGCAAATTACCGTTAAAGATATCGCGACCAATATTGATGGATTTTTAGATACAAGATTTTCTGCTAATGAAGTTAGTCTCAGCGGCGACTACGACCAACTCGGCAATTTCATCGCTGATCTCCAAGCTCAATACCGAATGGCTCAAAATACCATGAGCCCCTTGATCCTCGACCTTGATGGCGACGGCATTGAAACTCTCAGCGTGGAGATTGGCATTCACTTCGACCATGATGGCAATCAGTTTGCCGAAAACACCGGCTGGGTTGGCAAGGATGACGGCTTGCTGGTGTGGGACAGAAATGGGAATGGCCGCATCGACGATGGCAGCGAACTATTTGGTAATAACACCCTGCTCAATAACGGTAGCAAAGCGGCAAACGGGTTTTGCGCATTAGCTGAACTCGATTCCAATTACGACAATAAAATCGATGCAAGTGACGCCGCATTTTCCCAACTGCGTTTGTGGAAGGATGCCGATAGCAATGCCTTGCTAGCCGATGGGGAGCTCGTATCGCTGAACTCGTCAGGTGTGCAAAGTTTTAACCTCAGCTATACATCGCATCGCCTCTCTGACGCGCAAGGTAATGACCATCGCCAAGTCGGCAGCTACACGCGCACGGATGGCAGTAGTCGGGCAATGGAGGATGTCTGGTTTGCTGCTGATACGGCACGCGCGATTGATCTGAACATCATCGACATTGATGAGGAAATTGCAGCCCTACCGGACCTGCAGGGGTTCGGCAATGTACATAGCCTGCATCAGGCGATGGCACGCGATCAAAGTGGGAAACTGAAGGAACTAGTTCAAGCATTTTCCTCAGAAGATAGTGTCGACGATAGGCGCGCTATTTTGGAAGATATTTTGATTGAGTGGACCGGTAGCAGCGGCTACGCTGCTAACAGCAGAGGAGACTATTTTGTCGATGCGCGCAAGTTGTACGCGCTGGAAGCATTTCTTGGCGAGCGTTTTATTCAGGGGTTCGGAACAAATGCCGGGACCAATGATCCGGGGCCTAATGCAACCGAAACGCTCATGACTGGCTTTGAAAACTTGTCGCAAATGCTGTTTGGGAAGCTGATGCTACAGACGCAGTATAAAAATTTATGTGACAGTATTCGGCTGACATGGGATTCGCCTAGCGCCACGTTCAAAATCGATGTAAACGCCGTTGTCACTGCATGTCAAACAGCCTATGAAAAAAATACTGCAGACGGCCTCTATTTAATTAATGACTTTGCGGTCGCCTTAAAATTATTCGGCGATTTCGGAAAGGACGTACTGGAATCAATACGCCAGAAGGGTGATCTTCAAGGATCTGAATTTGCTTGTTCACTGGCTTCAATTGGATGGAATTATTTTGCAGGCAGCGATGGCGACGACATTATTTCCGGTGACCTTAGAAAAGATAATTCGATTTTTGGATTTGATGGCGCAGATAAAATAAAAGGTGGTAACGAAAACGATATTCTTTGTGGCGGCAGCGGCAATGATTTTCTGTCAGGTGGTATAGGCGATGATTTTTATCTTTTTTCCATTGGTGACGGCATTGATCGCATCAGCGATTACCAATTTGGATTTAGAGACAGCGACGTCGTAAATTTTACGAATGTTACCTCCACCGATCACACCGAATTGCAACGCATCAGTAATGACCTCGTCTTAAAATACGGCACCGCTGACCAGCTCACCGTCAGCAATTATTTCAGCAGTGCCGATTATTATATTGAGCAGTTCAACTTCGCCGATGGCGCGAGCTTGGACGATATGGCTATCAAAGCCCGGGTCATGACGATGGGCACGGATGGCGCTGATTACATCGTGGGCTATAACGATGGCACCAACCGTATCTTTGGCTTTGATGGCAACGACATCCTTTTTGGTAGCGGCAAGGATGACAGTATCGAAGGTGGCAATGGTAACGACAGCATTTACGGTGGCGCAGGCAATGACATCTTGCTTGGCGGCGACGGCGATGACTTGCTTGATGCCGGTATTGGCAATGATGTGATGGATGGCGGCAGCGGCAACGATACCTATCTGCTGGACATCGGCGGCACAGATCGAATCTTTGATAGCGGTGGTGGCTTTGACGTTGTGCAGCTCAGTTATGTCGCCTCCACTAAAATTGCCGCGGTCGAGCGTCGTGCCAATGATCTGGAGCTGTCTTACGGCAAAGCGGCGCAACTCACTATCAGCAATTACTTTGGCAACGCCTCCTTTTGCATTGAAAAGTTCAGCTTTGCCGATGGCGTGAGCTGGGATGATACGGCTATCAAAGCCCGGGTCATGACAATAGGTACGGGTGATGCTGATTTAATTACGGGCTTGGACGATAGCACCAACCGTATCTTTGGCTTTGATGGTAACGACATCCTTTATGGTGGCAGCAAGGATGACCGTATCGAAGGTGGTAATGGTAACGACAGCATTTACGGCGGTGCAGGCAATGACAGCTTGCTTGGCGGCGACGGCGATGACTTGCTTGATGCCGGCGCCGGCAATAATGTGATGGACGGCGGCAGCGGTAACGACACCTATATTCTGCACGCCGCCGGCGAGGATCAAATTAGTATCGTCAGTGATTCCGATAAGATCCAGTTTGCCGATGTCGCTTCCAATGACATCACGGCCATCCAACGCAACGTATTTGATCTCGTATTGAAATATGGAGAGTCCGGCCAACTCACGGTCAAAAATTATTTTGCTGCCGGTGCTTATTCCCGCATCCAACAGTTAACCTTCTCTGATGGCATGCGCTGGAAGGATGTGAAAGTTGGCATGGAAGGAAACGATAGTTTAGTAGGCGATGCAGGCAACAATGTTTTTATTGGCAGTACAGCCGACGAGCGTATGGCTGGCGGTAGTGGCAACGATACCTATTTTTTCACTAAAGGCGATGGCATTGATCGCATCAATGACTTTGATGAAAAAAGCGACAACCACGACATGGTGCAGTTCCTGAATGTGTCTTCGAATGAAATCACCAACTTGCAGCGCTTGAGCAATGATCTCGTCTTTCATTACGGCACGAGCGATCAACTTATCATCAGCAATTATTTCGAAGACAAAAACAACCAGATTGAACAATTCAATTTCAGCGACGGCGTGAGCTGGGATGGGGCTGTAATCAACTCCAGGATTGTCACGGCAGGTAAGACTAGTGATCTCTATCAATGGGGTTATCACGACGACATGAATCTTCTTTCAGGTTCGGAAGGTGGCGATATGCTTGTGGGCTCGCTGTTGGATGACTTAATGGAAGGTGGTGATGGCAACGACAACGTGTCAGGCAAAGCCGGCCATGATTTGCTGGTTGGCGGCACTGGAGATGACATTCTTTCCGGTGGCAATGACAGTGATGTGCTCGCTGGCGGCACCGGCAACGATATGCTGGACGGTGGTAGTGGAAACGATATGTATTTGTTCGCCAGTGGCGATGGATCGGACTCTATCAGCGACTTTGATACAACGACAGGTAACCATGACAAGGTTCTGTTTGCCGACCTGGCTTCTACGGAAATCAATTCACTACAAAAGCTGAATAATGACTTGGTAATCAGCTTCGGCAAAAGTGATCAACTTACTGTCAGTAATTATTTTACTGACCCAAATTACCAAATTGAAGAGTTTGGTTTTAGCGATGGCATAAGCTGGGACGACGCCGCTATCAAAGCAAGATTAATGATGATAGGGACTGCAGTAAGCGATGCTATTCGCGGGCTTACGATGAGCACTAATCGGATTGCCGGTCTGGATGGTAATGATGCTTTGTACGGTGGTGAATTGGATGATGTGCTGGATGGCGGCAAAGACAACGACTATTTATCGGGCTCGAGCGGCAATGACACCTATCTTTTTGCAAAAGGTGATGGCATTGATTCCATCAGCGAATTCGGCTCGAGAACTAGCAATAGCGACACGATCAAATTCACCGACATAAGCGCTGATGAAGTCACTGCTTTGCAGAGAAGGGGCAACAATCTGGTCATTCAATATGGCTCGTCGGATCAGATTACTGTGAATAGTTACTTTTACGACGAGGCTTACGAAGTTGAAAAATTTGTTTTCAGTGACGGCGAAACATGGGATAAGGCAGCGCTTAAAGCGCGCATCATGACAATCGGTACAAGTAACAATGATGTCATTTTTGGCTACGCTGACGCTACCAATCATATAGCAGGGAACGATGGCAATGATCTGCTAAGCGGCGGCAACGGTAATGACGTTATTGAGGGTGGCAATGGCAACGATTTCATTTTTGGCGGTGCCGGCAATGATGAAATCCGTACTGGTGAGGGTCGCGACGTCCTTGCCTTTAATCGTGGTCATGGCCACGATACGGTTGTGGATAGTAGTGGTCAGGACAATACCCTCTCGCTCGGTAAAGGCATTAGCTCTGCAGATTTGACATTATCAAAATTTGGTAATGATTTGGTATTGTCAACAGGCATAGAAGGTAGAGTCACGCTGAAAGACTGGTATGAAAGCACTATTAAGCACAGCATCAAAACGCTTCAAATCGTAACGCCCGCCGAGACGGGGTATGGCTTTCAATCGAGCGCACCCGTTCAGCAATTTGATTTCTCGAATATAGTTAACGCTTACGACCAGAAGCGGGCTGAAAATGAAATGGCGAATGCTTGGGCACTCGTCGCTGCGATGAAAGACAACCAACTCGGTGGCAGCAGTTGGAATGCTATCGGGGGATATGTGGCAAATGAATTTGCCAGCGATAAAAATTCAGCAGATATGTCACTTTATTCATTGCAGAACTCGCTAAGCAGCAGTCAGTTCGGTCAATCGAAAGAGCTGGTCGTTTCCTTCGCATCGCCAAGAGCGTGGTATTGAGGGTTGCCTTACATACGGCTATAAGTTTCTACTCGATGGAAAACGCCTGCGAATTTTCAAGCAGGCGCTGTCAAGTTTGCTAATTAATGCTCATGGTGGTGATGCTCATGCATATCATCATGATTCATCTGCTTGGCCGGCATCTCTATTTTTTCTACATTCACTGACACCTTGACCTTGCCGGCGTTCTTGAACGTTAGTGTCAACGGAAATTTGTCGCCATTCTTTAGCGGCTTTTTCAGTCCCAGCAACATCAGGTGATAGCCACTGCCCGGCTTCATTTCGACTTTGCTGCCGGCCTTGATATCAAGCTTGTCGACCGAGCGCATTTTCATCACGTCGCCTTCCATCGTCATGTTGTGTATTTCAACACTGGTCGCAGCTGGCGAACTCGCTGACAGCAGCGCATCGTCGGCGCTGCCGGTATTTTCAATTTGCAGATAAGCGCCGCCATTACTTTGGCTGCCCATCGTGGCGCGTGCTGCCGGATGATCAATTTTCAAGCTGCCTGCGGTATAGCTGTGCGCTTGCGCGAATGAAGTAACGAGCAAAGCGGCAACGGCTACGAGCGATTGAATGTTCATGACGATTCCTTAAAAAAGCTTACAGAATTATAGGCTGGGTAAAAAATATCACGTAATCTCATTTAATTTTACGCGCCGCCGGCAAAGCCGTTTTGCCGCCACGCTTCGAAGACAACAACAGCGACCGTATTCGACAAGTTCAGGCTGCGATTATCCGGCCGCATCGGCAAGCGTATGCGCTGTGAGGCCGGAAAACTCTCGCGCAATTCGGGCGATAGCCCGCGGGTTTCGGAGCCGAACACGAACACGTCGCCAGGTAGAAATGCGCAGTCGGCAAATGGTGTTGAGCCGTGGGTTGTAAGCGCAAACAGACGTGCCGGGTCGGGCTGTGCTGCATCCAGAAATGCCTGCCAGTTGGCGTGCACCTGCATGTTTGCGTAGTCGTGATAGTCCAGCCCTGCGCGGCGCATCTTGGCGTCATCGAGTGGAAAGCCGAGTGGCTCGATCAGATGCAACTGCGCGCCGGTGTTGGCGCACAAGCGAATGATGTTTCCTGTGTTGGGAGGAATTTCGGGTTCTACCAGTACGACGTGAAACAAAACTTTTCTCCTGAAGTTTATTTTGGCGCTTGATTGCAGCTGACTATGTGCGAAGGAAGACGCTGGATCCCAGCCTACGCTGGGATGACGGTAGATATTGGGGCGCTCTACGCAAAACTACCGTCGTTCCGGCGCAGGCCGGAACCCAGCGTCTTTCGTAAAACACCCAACGCAATCAGCTAAGAAAACCCACTCAACGCCCCTGCGTCCGCGCAAAAACCAGATTAGTAACCCGCGCAGCGCCATGCCGCTTCAAACACGCCGCCAGCTCATGCAGCGTGTGCCCAGTCGTCATTACATCATCGACCACGAAAATGTGCTTGTGTAATACGGCTGAGCGTCCTTGCAGCGTCATCGCAAAAGCATCGCGCATATTAAGCTGCCGCTGAAGTAGAGGCAGCCCAGCCTGCGCCGCAGTATCGCGCACCCGCACACATAACTGCGGTGCCAGCGGCATCTTTAATTCACGCGCAAGCGGCCTGGCAATTTCATTGGCCTGATTGAAGCCGCGCTGCGCGAGTCTGTCTGCTGACAGCGGCACGATCGTCATCAAAGCATCATTAACGTCATGCTGTCGTGCAGTGCGTGCAAGCAGTCGCGCAAACAGCGGTGCCAAGGCGAGCTTTGCATGAAATTTCAAATCCTGCACCAAATGATCGACCGGCGGCTCATAGTCACACGCAACAATCGTTGCATCAAACGCGGGTGGCTCGGCCATGCAGGCGCCGCAAATAAGATTCGCCGCAGAGCTTGCCATTGCCACTGCGCAGACTGAGCAGCGCGTAGTCTGGAGGTGAATAAATTGCGCAACGCACGCGTCGCACAGCACGTCTTTGCAAGCGCTGTCGCCGCACAACGCGCAGCAAGCCGGCAGCAGGGCTTGCAGCATGGTGCGGGCAGTTTGCAACAACAACGCGGGCCGGTAAAAGTGCATAACAAGCTTTCGGGCTGTACACTGCGCGGCATTATCCCATCGCAGCCCTGCTTGCAGTCGTGCCATGTCTAATTCTTCCAACGATAACCGTCAGAGCGCGCCAATTTCACTAGCTATCGTGCGCAAGTTGTTTGCGCGGCCCGAGCGCGTGGCCGAGTCGCAATTCTTGCGCCGAGAGATTGCCGGCCGCATGTTTGAACGCCTTACGCTCATTAAAATTAATCCGCAGTCCTTGCTTGATGCCGGTTGTGGCGAGGGTGACGATTTGCTCGCGCTGCATCAGTCCTTTCCTGGATCAGCGTTGCTGGGCTTAGATGCGTCAGCTGCGATGCTGTTGACTGCACGCAAACGCGCCGCGCAAGCCATGTCGGCGATGCAGCGCTTGCTAACGCAGTTCACTGCCTTGTTTGGTCGAGCCGGTACGCCCTCCGGTAATGCGCGGCTGGCATGCGCTGACTATGCGAACTTGCCGATGGCTTCAGGCAGCGTGGACTTGGTCTGGTCGAATCTGGCCTTGCACTGGCATCCTCAACCAGACCGCGTGTTCGCCGAATGGCGACGCGTATTGCGGGTCGATGGCTTGTTGATGTTTTCCTGTTTTGGGCCCGACACCTTTCAGGAATTGCGCGCAGCGTTTGCTGCCGCTGGCGAGCCTGACGTGACGTTGCCAATTTTGCCATTTGTGGATTTGCACGACTTCGGCGATATGCTGGTCGATGCCGGATTCGCAACGCCCGTGATGGACATGGAAAAGCTGCAGATCACCTATTCGTCTGCCGAGAAATTGTTGGCGGATGTGCAAGCTTTCGGTGGCAATCCACTCGCAACACAGCGCACAACGTTATCAGGTCGGCATCGTTATGAGTGTGTGTTAAGGGCACTGCGAGACCAGCGCAAGCCGGATGGAAAAATTTCCCTTACCATTGAGGTCATATACGGTCATGCATTCAAGCCGCTGCCCAAAAAAACAGCAAGCGGTGAAAGCATTATCCGGCTTGATTTAAAAAGGAATTGAGGCTTGCGCTTAACGGACTGAATGCCGCATGTTTTCTGGCAAAAAACGCTGGTTCTTCTTGCCCAGTAATTGCCTTTAGATTTATACTTTCGGGGTTTTGCGCAGGGCGTTTATAAGCGATCATCGATTAAAGGCACGGAGCGATGGCAACGCGTGAGTGGATTTTGAAGCAAAATTGCTCTATATCGCCGCAGCAGCTAGTCAAAGCCTATGCGGCTTTGTGCGCGGGTTCGTTAGTGGTGGCAACTTACTTTACGTTTCAGGGCGCATGGCTGGTGATGGTGTTTGCAGTAGTTGAACTGTCCTGTGTAGCGGCTGCTTTTTTATACTTCGGTCGGCATGCTACTGACCGCGAGCACATAGCACTCAGCGACACCTGTTTGCTGGTCGAGTTAGTAAGAGCCGAGCAGACAAAGCAATTCAGGCTGGATCCGAGACGTACACATGTGGCGGCGCCCGTAATGGGGCCAGACCTGATCGGGTTGGTAGCCAATGGCGACCGCGTTGAGGTAGGCAGGTTCCTGACAGAGTGGCGGCGGCGTGAATTTGCCCGCGAGTTGAGTCGGGAGCTGGGTAGTTACCGGTCTGTTATATAAATATTTACGAAAAACTGAATTTCAATTTTAGGCTTTTGAGGACAATATGAAACACGCGAAGCGCCTACTACCGATGATGATGGCAGCAGCTGGTCTGCTGTTGGCCGGTTCATCGTTTGCAGTCAATGATATGGTCGGTGGCCCTGCAGTCCGGCAGCTGAATTTTCAGCCGCCAGTGACATCGATTGCATCGGATATCTATACGCTGCACAACTGGATGCTTGGTATTTGTCTCGTGATCTTCCTCGCCGTCTTCGGCGTGATGTTTTACTCGATTCTGAAACACCGGAAATCAGTCGGTCACAAATCGGCCAGTTTCCACGAAAGCACCACCGTTGAAATCGCATGGACCATCGTGCCTTTCCTCATCGTCGTGCTGATGGCACTGCCAGCGACCAAGACGGTCGTTGCGATGAAAGACACGTCGAACGCCGACATTACGGTTAAAGCCACTGGCATGCAGTGGAAATGGGGCTACGACTATCTCAAGGGTGAAGGCGAAGGCATTGCTTTCTACTCGGCGCTGGCTACCCCGCGCGACCAGGTGCACAACCAGGCCGACAAGGGCGACAACTACCTGATCGAAGTCGACAACCCGCTGGTTGTGCCGGTCAACAAAAAAATCCGTATCGTTACCACCGCCAATGACGTGATCCACGCCTGGGGCGTGCCGGCATTCGGTGTCAAGCAGGATGCGATTCCAGGTTTCGTTCGCGACACTTGGTTCAAAGCTGAAAAAGTCGGCACCTATCGCGGCAACTGCTACGAGCTGTGCGGCAAAGAACATGCGTTCATGCCTATCGTTGTCAACGTCGTTAGCGATGAAGACTACGCAAAGTGGGTAGCAGACAAGAAAAAAGGCATGTCCGCTTCGGCTGAAGATCCAGCCAAGGTGCTGACTGTTGCTGAACTCTCCGAGCGCGGCGCTAAAGTCTATGCGGCAAATTGCGTGGCCTGTCATCAAGCCAATGGTAAGGGCGTACCGGGTGCATTCCCTGCTCTGGACGGCTCGAAAATGGTCAACGGTCCTAAAGACGGACAAATTGACATTCTTTTGAATGGCAAGAACGCGATGCCGGCATGGAAAGCAGTACTTTCGGACATAGAAATCGCTGCAGTCATTACCTATACCCGTAACAACTGGTCCAACAAGGCCCAGCAAAATATCGTTCAACCGGCCGAAGTTGTGGCTGCGCGCAAGTAATTGAAATATCAGGAGAATCAGATGAGCACAACAATCGATCACGCACACGATCACTCTGACGGCCACGACGCGCACGATCACCATCCACACGGATGGCGTCGCTGGTTGTTTGCAACAAATCACAAGGACATCGGTACCCTGTACCTGTGGTTCTCGTTCACCATGCTGCTGACCGGCGGCGTGCTGGCACTGGGCATTCGTGCCGAGCTGTTCATGCCAGGTCTGCAATTGTTCGTTCCGGAATTCTTTAATCAGCTGACCACGATGCACGGTCTGATCATGGTGTTCGGCGCGATCATGCCGGCATTCGTCGGCTTCGCTAACTGGATGATTCCGCTGCAAATCGGCGCCGCCGATATGGCCTTTGCGCGGATGAACAACTTCTCGTTCTGGCTGCTGCCACCGGCTGCTATTTTGCTGGTGTCGTCGTTCCTGGTTCCAGGCGGCGCGACTGCTGCAGGCTGGACGCTGTATGCGCCACTGTCGACCCAGATGGGTATCGGCATGGACATGGGTATTTTCGCGATGCACATCATGGGCGCGTCGTCGATCATGGGTTCCATCAACATCATCACCACCATCCTGAACATGCGCGCGCCTGGCATGACCCTGATGAAGATGCCGATGTTTGCATGGACCTGGCTGATCACGTCTTACCTGCTGATTGCCGTTATGCCTGTGTTGGCTGGCGCGATCACCATGACCCTGACCGACCGTCATTTCGGTACGTCCTTCTTTAACGCCGCCGGCGGCGGTGACCCAGTCATGTACCAGCATATTTTCTGGTTCTTCGGTCACCCAGAGGTGTACATCATGATTCTGCCGGGCTTCGGTATCGTTTCGCAGATCATCCCTGCGTTCGCCCGCAAGACCCTGTTTGGTTACGCATCAATGGTCTATGCAACTGCATCGATCGCGATTCTGTCGTTCATCGTTTGGGCGCATCACATGTTTGCCACCGGCATGCCAGTGACCAGCCAGCTGTTCTTCATGTACGCAACCATGCTGATCGCTGTGCCGACCGGCGTGAAAGTGTTTAACTGGATCGCTACCATGTGGCGCGGTTCGATGACGTTCGAAACCCCGATGCTGTTTGCTATCGGCTTCATCTTCGTCTTCACCATGGGTGGTTTCACCGGCCTGATTCTGGCCGTGACCCCGATCGACATCCAGATGCAGGACACCTACTACGTTGTGGCGCACTTCCACTACGTGCTGGTTGCCGGTTCGCTGTTCTCGCTGTTTGCCGGCTTCTACTACTGGGCGCCAAAGTGGACAGGCTTCATGTACAACGAAGGCCGCGGCAAGTTCCACTTCTGGGCTTCGCTGATCACCTTCAACGTGACGTTCTTCCCTATGCACTTCCTGGGTCTGGCCGGTATGCCACGTCGCTATGCCGACTACGCAGCGCAGTTCACCGACTTCAACATGATTGCTTCCATCGGCGCACTCGGCTTCGGCCTGTCGCAGGTGTACTTCCTGTTCGCAGTCGTGCTGCCGTCCATCCGTGGTGGTGAAAAAGCAGCAGCCAAGCCATGGGATGGTGCTGAAGGTCTGGAGTGGACTGTGCCTAGCCCAGCGCCTTTCCATACTTTTGAAGTGCCACCGACCGTTAAGTAATCAAGTAATTAAGTCATGCCGGCGGTGACAAGCCGCCGGCCAACTGGAACTCATGTCCAAGCAAAATAAACCAAGTAATCTGCGTATGGCCCTGATTTTGTTGTCGGTCGCTGTTGTTTTCTTCGTCAGCGTCATCGTCAAACAAGCATGGTTGAGCTAAATGAATGACAAGCAGCAGGCGCGCAAGCAGCGCTTAGGCAAAAACAACGCCCGTATGCTGGGCAAGTTGATGCTCATTGCTGTATTGATGTTTGGCTTTGGTTATGGGCTGGTGCCTATGTACAAGCGTATCTGCGAACTGACCGGCATTAACGTGCTGGCTGTGCAGGAAACCAAAGCAGCTGCTGTTGCTGACAACACCCAGATTGACAAAAGTCGCACGATCACGGTGGAGTTCGATGCAAGCGGCACGGGTCCGTGGCGGTTTCGCCCTACGGTTTCGAGCATGCAAGTGCATCCTGGTGAGATGACGCAAATAGTTTACGAAGTCGTCAATACACAGGGCAGGAGCATAGACGCGCAGGCAATACCGAGCTATGCACCGCAAGAAGCCGCAGCGTATTTTAAAAAGTTAGAGTGTTTTTGTTTCAAACAGCAGACGTTAGCGCCGAACGAAGCCAAACAAATGCCGGTGAGTTTTTATATCGATCCGGCATTGCCAAAAAACGTAAAGGTTATAACCTTGTCGTATACGTTTTTTGAGGTGGGCCTTGGAGCCAAAAAGCCGAGCTGAGCCAGCTAGCCAATTTATATAAGTTAGCTAAAGAGACAGGACAGTCATGCAGGATCTGAAAGAAGCAAGCAAACGCCGGATGTCTTTCGGCGCGACAGTCAAAGCGGTGCTGTGGTCGTTTTTTGGCGTACGCAAAAACAGCGCTTACGAAGAAGATACGGCCCAGCTCAATCCGGTGCATGTCATCATCGCCGGCGTAATAGCAGCAGCGATCTTTGTATTGATCCTGCTGACGATAGTAAAAATTGTAGTAGCTGCTTAATTTATTTGAACAATGTAATCAGGGGATGTACATGAATTCTCAACAGGGCAAAGTCCCATATTATTTCGTACCAGATTCGTCCAAGTGGCCAGTGCTGGCAGGTTTATCCCTGCTTATCACCATGGCAGGCGCTTCAGCATGGGTTAACGGCGTCAGCTGGGGTATGACCGTCAACATGATCGGTCTGATCTCCTTCCTCGTCGTGCTCTATTTCTGGTTCGGCGATTCCATCGCTGAATCCGAAGGCGGCCTCTACAGTGCCCGCATCGATGTATCGTATCGCTGGAGCATGAGCTGGTTCATCTTCTCTGAAGTCATGTTTTTTGCGGCCTTCTTCGGCGCACTGTTCTATGCACGTAGCATCTCCATGCCTTGGCTGGCAGATCTCGATCATAAAGTCTTGTGGCCTGACTTTACCGGCGCCTGGGGTAATACCGGCCCGGCCGGCGTGGTCGAGAAATTCCAGACCATGGGTCCATTTCCTATCCCGACCATCAACACAGCTCTGCTGCTGACCTCGGGTGTGACGCTGACCATCTCTCACCACGCTCTGCGCGCTGGTGAGCGTGGCAAGACCGCGCTGTGGCTGTTTGCAACCGTTTTGCTGGGCGCGATCTTCATGGGCTTTCAAGTCTATGAATACATGCACGCTTATTCGGAATTGAACCTGAAGTTGACTTCAGGCATCTACGGTTCAACCTTCTTCATGCTGACCGGTTTCCATGGTTTCCACGTGACGATGGGCGCCATCATGCTGTCAGTTGTGCTCTACCGTGTACTGAAAGGTCACTTCACGGCTGATCATCATTTTGGTTTCGAGGGCGCAGCCTGGTACTGGCACTTCGTTGACGTAGTCTGGCTCGGTCTGTACGTTGTGGTTTACTGGCTGTAAGCGACACTGCTTAAAAGAAAAGCCGCACTTCGGTGCGGCTTTTTTACTGGGTGCGCAGAACGTGGTTCAATACGAAATGCCGGTTGGTTGAATCCAGCCCATTTTGTTGGCAATCAAGATGAAGATGAACAGCAAAACCGAGAAGCCTACCCGCAGTGCCAGCGCGTGAACAGTACGATTGCTTTTTCCTTTATCGCGCATCAGGAAAACGAGTGCAGAACCCAGACTGACTATGATGAGCAGGAAAGCGATGGCGACAAGAATTTTCATGGCAAATAAAATAATGATTGAGGCTTCATTGTAATGCGAATGCCGTTCCGTTTCCGCTGGATCCCATTTATGGCTGCTCTATTGGTAATGGTGGTCGGTATCCTGCTGGGTAATTGGCAAACCCGCCGTGCCGCAGAAAAGATTGCTATCGAAAACGCAATCGTAGAGCGAGCAGAGCAAGCCGCTCTGAATTTGAACAAGCCATTTAGCCAAAACGATATCGAATACCGCAGGATTAGTGCAGAGGGCAGCTTCATCGCCGACTGGCCGGTCTATCTTGATAATCGTCCTTACCAGGGCAAGGCCGGTTTTACCTTGCTCATGCCGCTGCGCTTGTCCAATAGCGACAGCGTCGTACTCGTCGCACGTGGCTGGTTTCCACGTGACGCAGCAGAACGCACTAAACTACCAGTAATACCAGTGCCGGCAGCGCCGGTGCAGATAGAAGGCATCGCACGCCGCTCCGCAGGGCGTGTGCTGCAACTGGGGCAGGCAACAACGTTACAGCCCGGCGCGATCGTTCAGAATCTCGAACCGGCTGAATTTGCCCGCGTCAGCAAGCTACCGCTACAAAATTTTATAATTGAACAAACCAGCGACACCGGCGACGGCCTGGTGCGTGACTGGCCCCGCCCGTCTGGCGGCGTAGACAAGCATCGCGGTTATGCCTTCCAGTGGTATGCGCTGGCAGCGACCGCCCTAGTATTTTTTTTGGTGACAGGATTTCGTCGTGCAAGATAAACAGGCAACACCACCAGCAAAGAACGGTAGCCGCTGGATTCTCTTCATCGTCATAGCGCTGTGCGCAGCGCCATTAATTTTTTCATACCTGACTTATTACGTGATCAAACCGCAAGGCCGCACCAACTATGGTGACTTGCTTGATCCGCGCGCGTATCCGATTCCGGAGTTGAGCACGACAACACTCGACGGCAAGCCAGTCGCGTTAAACGACTTCAAAGGCAAATGGATCATGCTGCAGGTGAACGGCGGCGATTGCCAGAAAGCCTGCACCGACAAGTTGTATTACATGCGCCAGTTGCGCCTCACGCAGGGCAAGGACATGGATCGTATAGAGCGCGTCTGGCTCATCACGGATAAAGAACCGCTGCAAACCGTACTCATGCGTGAATTTGAAGGCACGCACATGCTGCGCGTTGATCCTGCAAAACTGGCAGCGTGGCTGCCGGTCGATGCGGGTACCAGTGCCGCCGACCACTATTACATGATCGACCCGCTGGGTAACCTGATGATGCGTTTTCCGAAAAATCCGGATGCCAACAAAATCAAAAAAGATATTTCAAAACTGCTGAAAGCCTCACGCATAGGATGAGTACGATGCTGATAACGCTGGCAATCAAAGGCTTGCTGGTGGCACTGATTCCAGCCACTATTGTTTACCTGTCACGCGGCAAAGATAAATTCAAAAAGCTCGCGTGGGTCACCGTCTTTTTCACATTCGACCTGATCGTATTCGGTGCCTTCACCCGTCTGACCGATTCCGGCCTCGGCTGTCCTGACTGGCCCGGTTGCTACGGCGAAGCCAATCCCTTCCTAGCGCATGCCGACATCAGCGCCGCGCAAACGGCCATGCCTACCGGCCCTGTGACTGTCTTCAAGGCGTGGATAGAAATGATCCATCGCTATCTGGCAATGGGCGTCGGCGTTTTGATTATTGCGATGCTTTTTTTTGCATGGCGCAACTGGAAGCAGACGCGCTTGCAGCGCTATGCACCTGCTGTGCCTGCATTACTGTTGCTGTTCGTCTGCATACAGGGCGCGTTCGGCGCTTGGACCGTCACACTGAAACTGCAACCTGTCATCGTCACCACGCATCTGCTGCTAGGCATGAGCTTGCTCGCCTTACTGGTGTGGCATGCAATGCGTCAGACCACGCAGGTGTCGGTTGATGCCGCCGCTGCCAGCTTGCGCTTGCCGGCCGCGCTCGCGCTACTGGTGCTGTTCATGCAGATTGCACTCGGCGGCTGGGTCAGCACCAACTATGCCGCACTGGCCTGCGGTAGCTATCCTCTGTGCCAAGGCGAACTGATGCCGGCGCTTGATATGGAGCACGGCTTTACTTTGTGGCGGCATCTGGGCATGACCGCTGCCGGTGACTACCTGCCGTTTTCAGCGCTGGTGGCAATACACTGGGTGCATCGCACTTTTGCCTATGTGGTCGTTGCGCTGGTTGCGTGGCTTGCGCATCGCGCATTGCGACTAAGCGGTTTGCAAACTACCGCGCGCGCTTTGCTGGCGCTGATTTTTGTCCAGCTTTTTACAGGCATCGCCACCGTAGTGTTCAACTGGCCACTATCAATAGCGGTACTGCACAACGGCGGCGCAGCGCTCTTGGTGCTGCTGCTCGTCGTGTTAAACTATCGAATCTCGCTGTCTGCTCGCGAGCTTCACACAGAACCTCGGTCGAGCTTGTCTCCCGTATGACTTTCAGCCAATGACCACCCTCACTGCACAACCGAATCGCATCGCCCAGTATTGGGCCCTGACCAAGCCGCGCGTCACGCAGCTGGCCGTATTTTGCGCCGTCATCGGCATGTTCCTGGCCACACCTCAACTGCCTGACTGGCACATCGTCATTGCCGCGACCATCGGCATCTGGCTGCTGGCCGGTGCGGCCTTTGCGGTGAACTGTCTGGTTGAACGCGAGATCGATTCGCGCATGGCACGCACCGCGCGCCGCCCCATGGCCAGCGGTGAAATCTCTGTACCGCAGACGCTGGTATTTTCCGGCATCATCGGCGGACTCGGCATGTGGGTTCTCTACAATCTGGTCAACCCGCTCACCATGTGGCTGACCTTTGCGACCTTCGTCGGTTATGCCGTTATTTACACCATCATCCTGAAACCATCGACACCGCAAAACATCGTCATCGGTGGCTTGTCGGGCGCGATGCCACCGGCACTCGGCTGGGCAGCGATTGCCAATGACGTGCCTATGCAGGCTTGGATATTGGTGCTGATTATTTTCATCTGGACCCCGCCGCATTTCTGGGCACTGGCCATGTACCGTCGTGATGACTATGCAAAATCCGGTCTGCCCATGCTGCCGATTACGCATGGCATGAAATTCACGCAGTTCCATATCTGGCTCTACACGATAGCGCTGGTTGCCACCACCACACTGCCGTTTGCCGTGCGCATGAGCGGGCTGATCTACCTGACAAGCGCAATGATCCTGGGCGCGATCTTCCTCTGGTACTCGTGGCAGATCTACAAGCACTACACCGACCAGATAGCGCGCAAGGCCTTTACCTATTCCATCATCTACCTGTCGCTGCTGTTTGCCGCGCTGCTGGTAGACCACTACATCCCACTCTGACCATGCGCGCGTTGCTCGTTCTGCTGCTGTTGACGTTGTCTCTGACAGCTTGTGACAAAGCACCGTCAACGCCAAAAGTCTCGTTCAATAATACCGACATCACCGGACTCGATTACGCAAAGGGCTTTGCGCTAACCGACCACAACGGCAAGCCACGCACGCTGGCTGACTTCAAAGGCAAAGTCGTCCTCGTATTCTTCGGCTTTACGCATTGCCCGGATGTCTGCCCGACCACGCTCGCTGAAATGGCAGGCGTGATGAAACAGTTGGGCAAGGATGCAGAGCGCCTGCAGGTCGTCTTCATCACTCTCGACCCCGAGCGCGATACGCCAGCGCTGCTGGCTGGCTATGTGCCTGCCTTTGACCCCAGCTTCTTAGGCTTGTCCGGCGACCGTGCCGCGACCGATAAAGTCATCAAAGACTTCAAACTGTTCGCACAAAAAGTGCCATCCAAAGATGGCAAGAGCTACACCATCGACCATACGGCGGGTAGCTATGTGTTTGATGCGCAAGGTCGCATACGGTTGTTCGTGCGGCATGGGCAGGGTGCGGAGCCTATCCTGCATGACATCAAGGCTTTGCTGGCAGCGGGCTAGTCTCCTATTAGTTCTGTGTAAGGGAAACATGGGCTTGCAGTTCATCCCAAGGAGCTGAAATTTTGCGTCCTTCCCGTATCAAAAGACCAGCTGTCTCAAGCACGATTACATCCTGGTAAACATTTTTGTAATCGCGTTGAAGCTCTTCCGAAAGTTCCTTGATACTTTCCGCTCCCCGTTGCCGGACATGGCGCAACAAATCAAGCCGGCGCGGTGACAGTGCCTCCAGCATTGTTTGCACCTCCAAAAACGTCACGTTAGTTTCGTTAACTTTTTTGCCGGATGCGGCGCGGTTCCATACATTGCTGAAACGCTTCCCCATGTCAGCCAAGCTGCCGACATTCACATTAATTTTATTCGTTGCTTTCATTCTGAATCCTTTCGATATCCGCAAGAAAGTCAGCAATCATTGTTTCTACATCAATGAATTTATAGCGAGTTTCTACGTTATAAATATGCTTGTGATCAGCTTTGCCGCGCTCATTGTCGTACCCAATAATACGCTCGCCAGAGTCCCTCAAAATACCGGCGAAAAAAAAGCGTCCTCGCAAGGACGCTTTTCATTTCAGTCTCTGAAAACCGCTAGGCGTATTCCGCCAGCGCGCCCTTCATCTTCTTAAGCGCCACGACTTCAATCTGACGAATACGTTCAGCCGACACGCCATACTCGGCAGCCAGTTCGTGCAGCGTCGCACCTGAACCATCATCATTGGCCAGCCAGCGCGATTCAACAATGCGGCGAGAGCGCGGGTCCAGACTTTCCAGCGCGGCCTTCAGTCCTTCGGACTGCAGCCTGTCAACCTGTCTGGCTGCCAGCACCTTGCTTGGCTCGGTGCTGTCTGAAGACAGATAAGCGATAGGCGAGAACTTGTCATCATCGTCATCCGACGATGACTCCAGCGCAATATCACGCCCCGTCATCCGCGTTTCCATCTCGATGACTTCTTCGCGCTTCACGTTCAGTGTCTTTGCCAACTCATCCACCTGATCCGGTGTCATGGTATCAAGTCCGGTCTTGTGGCTGCGCAGGTTGAAGAACAGCTTGCGCTGTGCCTTGGTCGTGGCCAGCTTCACCATGCGCCAATTGCGCAGGATGTACTCGTGCATCTCGGCCTTAATCCAGTGCATCGCATAGGACACCAGTCGCACGCCCTGATCCGGATCGAAGCGCTTGACCGCTTTCATCAAACCGACATTACCTTCCTGAATCAGATCAGCGTGCGGCAAGCCATAGCCCAAGTAACCGCGTGCGATCGACACGACCAACCGCAGGTGCGACAGAATCAGCCCTTGTGCGGCAGCCAGATCGTTCTCGTCGCGCAGACGGCGTGCGAGTGAGGTTTCTTCTTCCTGCGTCAGCATGGGCAGGCGGTTTACGGCAGAGATATAGGCGTCAAGATTGCCCAGTGTGCCGGTAAACCCGAGAGCCAGCCCCTGTTGACCAATCGGTGCCAAGGCAGACGATGCGGACAATGGTGTCATTGATTCTCCTTTGGTGAATTCAGCTAATTTGCATGGCCAACGCGGTTTAAACCGCTAAATTTGACCTTAAATAGAATATTAGCACTCTCTGAAAGAGAGTGCTAATACCTGCTTTGACTGGATTGTAAGTAAAAGTTTAGAGGGGGGAGCTTCAGTTGCTGCGGCTCAGCGCGCGCCGCACAGACAGCGCCGCGCCCAGCAAGCCCAGCCCGGTGCTGGCGGCCAGCAGTAAGGCAACCGCGTCGGGTGCCAGTGGCGACAGCGTGAAGGCGGAGCCATACAGCTGCGCCAGTTCGCCGACCGAGACGTTGAGAACGGAGAGCGCGGCCATCACCCCCAGCAGCGCAACGATGCCGGCCCCAAGACCCAACAGGGCGCCGGTGTAATAGAAAGGACGGGCGACAAAAGCGTCGGTAGCGCCCAGCAGACGAGCGACATCAATTTCCTCGGCTTGCGTGACCACCTGCAGCCTTATCGTATTGAAAACAACCGCCACTACCACACCGCACAAGGTAGCAGCCAGCAGCCACAGCACATTCGCAGCTAGCTGCAGCACTGCAGCCAAACGCTTGACCCATGCCGAGTCCAGTTGCACCGTCTCTACGCCCGGCAGGCGGGAGATCGCTTCGGCCAGCTTGTCGATACGGCGTGCGCCGGCGGCGTCTTCGGCATTGCCGAGCTTGATGACATACGCATCAGGCAAGGGGTTGGAGCCGAGCGTAGCGACCACATCGGACAAACCGGCGCGCTCTTTCATGGCAGCGAGCGCATTTTCTCGTGCAATGAAATCGAGCTTCACGGTCACGCCATTGGTTTGCGCCACGCGTTTTATGTCAGCCGCCAATGCCTGAGCACGCTCGCGCGACAAATCTATCGTCGTAAACACACTGATTTCAGGCTCCACAGCCAGTTCACGCGACACCGGTTTCAGGTTGTCGAGCAAGGTCAGGCCAGCGACCGGCAGCATCAGGGCCAGTGCAATCACGATCACATTAAAAATAAAGCTGCCGGGCTTGCCGGCAATGCGCAGGGCGGCGTCACGCAGAGCCAGCCCGTGTTGTCGTATCCAGGACTTCATGCGCCCACCTCGCTGCCGGCTTCGCGAATCGCAGCCACACGGCCATGCGCAAGTTCCACCACGCGGCTGGCGCGTTCCAGCAGACGTTCGTCATGGGTTGAAATAATGCAGGTTACGCCGGCATCATTAAAAGCCTGCAGCATGTCGAGCACCTGACGACCGCTGTCGCGATCCAGATTGGCCGTAGGCTCGTCCGCCAGAATGATGCGCGGCCTATGCACGATGGCGCGCGCAATCGACGCACGTTGCTGCTCGCCACCCGACAGCGTCTGTGGCGCAGCCAACGCCTTGTCAGCCAGCCCGACGCGGCCTAGCGCAACACGCGCGCGCTGCTCGGCTTCGGCATGCAAGTCGCCGCAGACAATTAAAGGCAGCATCACATTGGCCAGCACACTGCGGTCATTGAGCAGGCGATGCTGCTGCATGATCAGGCCGAGCTTGCGGCGCAAATAAGGCAGCGTAGTGCGGTTCAGCCTGCGCATGTCCTGACCGCTCACCTGCAGCACGCCGCCGCTGGGGCGCTCAATGCCGGCGATCAGTTTCAGTAGCGTGGATTTACCGGCGCCGGAAGGGCCGGCCAGAAACACCAGTTCACCTTCCTCGATTGTCAGCGACAGATCGGACATCGCATTGATGTCACCCGGGTAGTGTTTGGAGACGTGAGAAAAAGAAATAATGGCCATAGGTCGGCAGTTTAGCCTAAGAGAGCATCAACGAATTCGGACGCGACGAAAGGCTGCAAGTCATCAATCGCTTCGCCTATGCCGATGAAATACACCGGCACCGGCCGCTGCTTGGCAATCGCCGCCAGCACCCCGCCTTTGGCAGTGCCATCGAGCTTGGTCACGACTAAGCCGGTCAAAGTCAGCGCATCATCGAAGGCCTTGACTTGCGTAAGCGCGTTCTGGCCGGTGTTGCCGTCTATGACCAGCAGCACTTCATGCGGCGCGTTATCGACGCCCTTGCCAAGCACGCGCTTGATTTTTTTAAGTTCGTCCATCAGGTGCAACTGCGTAGGCAGCCTGCCGGCGGTATCAATCATCACCACATCCATGCCGCGCGCGCGTCCAGCCTGCACAGCGTCGAACGCGACCGCAGCCGGGTCGCCAGAAGCCTGAGAAATCACGGCTACGCCGTTGCGCTCGCCCCAAACTGTCAGTTGCTCGCGGGCGGCAGCGCGGAAGGTGTCGCCGGCGGCCAGCAACACCTTTTGGCCGTGTGCCTGCAAATGCTTGGCCAGTTTGCCTATGGTCGTAGTCTTGCCCGCGCCATTGACGCCAGCGATCATCATCACCAGCGGCTGTTCGCGGCCCAGCTCGAACGGTTTTTCCAAAGGCCTGAGCAAATCCAGCAGCAAGCTGCGCAGCGCCGCTTTGACTTGCGTTGCTTCCGTGAGCTTTTCTTCTTTGACTTTGCGCTTGAGACCGTTGAGCAAAGATGCAGTGGCATCGACACCCGCGTCTGCCATGAGCAGAGCAGATTCAAGCTCGTCATATAAATCGTCATCAATCTTCGCACCGACAAACAGCGTTGCGATATTTGAAGACGTGCGTGACAAACCCGACTTGAGGCGGTCCATCCACGACAAGCGTGGTGCAGCCTCGGCCGGCGCAGGCGCAGAAGCAGGCACAGAAGCAGGCGCAGAAGCAGGCGCAGAAGCAGGCGCCGGCGTGGGCGCTGGTGCTGTTGGCGCATCTTGCGTCGTATTTTGCGATTTTTTCTTGAAGAAGCTAAACATCGGTTCCGGGGGGCTGCGCAGCGAGGAAAAAGACAAGCAGATACAATCAAGCGCACCTGCAGTGACGTCATGCTGTGATGCCATACAGTGACGCCACATCGACATAGACCCTATTTTATCAGAGCGCAGACCATGAAATTCCGTAACATATTGACAGCGCTGGCTTGTCTTTTCAGTCTTGCCCTTACTGCACCCGCCGCGCATGCCGCTGCAAACGCGCAAGAGTTCAGACTTGCCAACGGCTTGCGCATCATCGTGCAGGAAGATAAACGCGCACCGACAGTCACGCACATGATTTGGTATCGCGTCGGCTCCATGGATGAGCTAAGCGGCACGACAGGTGTGGCGCATGTGCTCGAGCACATGATGTTCAAAGGCACGCAAAAACTCAAACCCGGCGATTTCAGCGCCAAGGTCGCGGCGCTCGGCGGTCGTGACAATGCCTTCACCGGCAAGGATTACACAGCCTATCACCAGCAAATTGAAAAGTCGCATCTGGCCGAAGTCATGGCGCTGGAAGCCGACCGCATGCAAAACCTGACCATGGACAAGAACGAGTTTGCCAAGGAAATCAAGGTTGTCATGGAAGAGCGCCGCCTGCGCACCGACGACCAGCCCATTGCCAAAGTTTACGAAGCATTGAACGCCACCGCTTTTGTCGCCAGTCCATATCACAACCCTGTCGTTGGCTGGATGGACGACTTGCAAAACATGACAGCCGCCGATGCGCTGGCCTGGTACGAGCGCTGGTATGCACCGAACAATGCCATCATGGTCGTCACCGGTGATGTCGATGCAAAGCAAGTGCGTGCAATGGCGGAAAAATATTTCGGCAAGATTCCGGTCAAGACCCTGCCAACGACCAAGCCGCAAAACGAGCCGCCGCAAAATGGAATCCGCCGGGTTGTCGTCAAGGCACCTGCTGAAAACCCATACGTCGTTCTCGCATTCAAAGTGCCCACGCTGCGCGATGTAGAAAAAGACGACGACGTGCATGCGCTTGATGTATTAGCCGCCGTACTCGACGGCTATGACAATGCCAGGCTTCCAGCGCGACTGGTGCGCACCGAACGCATTGCCAACTCGGCGGGTGCCAGCTATGGCGCTATTGAGCGCGGCCCGAGTCTTTTCACGCTCGACGGCGTGCCGGCACAGGGCACGACCATTGAACAGCTCGAGCAAAAGCTGCGCGCTGAAGTCACACGCATTGCCAATGACGGCGTCTCTGCTACCGAATTAAAACGCGTCAAGACCCAGCTGATTGCCAGCCAGATTTATAAACGCGATTCGATCTTTGGTCAGGCAATGGAAATCGGCAGCATGGAAATAGCCGGCATATCATTTCGCCAGATCGACCGCATCATTGAAAAACTCGCCGCCGTCACGCCGGCCCAAGTACAGGCAGTCGCGCTGAAATATTTTTCGGATGACCAACTGACCGTGGCCTCGCTAGTGCCGCTGCCGCTGGATCAGAACGAAAAGAAAGCCGCAGTGCCCGGCTTGCGTCATTAATCTTTGGTGTAATTAATCACTAGGAACCAGATTCATGTTCAAACACCTGCTCATCGTGTGCGTACTACTGACCTCGGGCGTCGCACAAGCCGCATTGAAAATCCAGCACTGGACGCTGGACAATGGCGCGCGCGTTTATTTCGTCGAGAACCACACCATACCGATGCTGGACCTCAACGTTGAATTTGACGCCGGCGCCAAGCGCGATCCAGCCGGCAAATCCGGCACGGCCGCGCTAACCAACACCATGCTCGCGCGCGGCCTGACGCAAGCCAAACTTGCCAACGGCACGCTCGAACCAGCAATGTCCGAAGCAGAAATTTCCGATGCCTTCGCCGACGTTGCCGCGCAGCGCGGCAGCGGTCCCGGCACCGACCGTGCCGGTATGTCACTGCGCACCTTGTCCTCCAAAGCCGAGCGCGACCAAGCCGTGCTGCTGGTAGCGCGTTTGCTTGCGCAACCGAGCATGCCGGTCGAGTTTTTTCAACGCGACAAAGCGCGGCTGTTGTCGGCGATACGCGAAGCGCTGACCAAGCCCGAGTCAATTGCAGAGAAAGCATTCTGGCGGCTGACTTACGGCACACATCCGTATGGTTATGAAGCGACAGTCGAATCGGTGGAGGCCATTACGCGTGACGATTTGCTTGCTTTTCATGCACGTCACTATCTCGCCAATCATGCCGTCGTCTCACTCATTGGTGACATCAGTAAAGACGAAGCCGACGCCATTGCGCGCCAACTGACGGCGCGTCTGCCACAAGGAAAGCCACTGTCTGCCTTGCCGGCTGTCGCCACACCGAAAGCTGCGGAAGAACGCATCCCGCATCCAGCGTCGCAGGCGCATATTTTGGTCGGCACGCCGGCGCTGCAGCGCGGCGATCCGGATTTTTTTGCCCTGACAGTTGGTAACTATATTTTGGGCGGTGGCGGTTTCGTATCGCGCCTGACGAAAGAAGTGCGCGAAAAGCGCGGCCTCGCCTACAGTGCCTACAGCTACTTCAGCCCTATGGAGCAGCCGGGTCCGTATCAGGCTGGTCTGCAGACGCGTAAAGACCAGTCCGACGATGCCTTGAAAGTCGTGCGCGAGACCATCGCCAGCTATCTGCAAAACGGGCCAACAGATGCGGAATTGAAAGCAGCGAAAGATAATCTGATCGGTGGCTTTGCGCTGCGCATCGACAATAACCGCAAGATTCTCGACAACATCGCCGTCATCGGTTACTACAAGATGCCACTCGACTATCTCGATACGTGGACTACACAAGTCGCCCGTGTCAGCGTGGCCGACATACGCGCAGCATTCAACCGCAAGCTGTCCATGGACAAGCTGGTCACTGTCATCGTTGGTGGCAGCGAAAAATAAAGCATAACAATTAAAGCATGAAAAAAAAGTCAGGCAAGTCAGCAGCCGCACCACGTCAGGTTCGCATCATCGGTGGCACGTGGAAGCGTACGCCGCTGTCGGTGCCGGACGTCGAGGGCTTGCGGCCAACGCCTGACCGCGTACGTGAGACTGTGTTCAACTGGCTTGGCCATTTGCAGCCCGGCGGCTGGCATCAGATTGATTGCCTCGATTTATTTGCCGGCACCGGCGCTTTGGGATTTGAAGCGGCCAGCCGTGGCGCGCGCAAGGTCGTGCTGGTCGAATCGCATCCGGCCGCATTGCACGAATTGACAGCCACCCGCGACAAACTCGCGGCCGCGCAAGTGAGCGTACAGCGCGGCGACGCGCTGACCGTGGCGGCCGGCATCGCGGCCAAATTCAATCTCATCTTCCTTGACCCGCCCTATCAGCTGCAATTACTGCCGCGTTTGCTGCCGCTATGCCGCAGCTTGTTAGTGGAGGGCGGTCTGGTTTATGCTGAAGCCGAGCAGCCATTCGATGCCGAACCCCGGCCCGACTGGCTGGCAGATTGGGATGTTGTGCGAGCCGATAAAGCCGGCATGGTGCATTACGCGTTATTACGTCCCGTGTTACGTCCCGTATTACGTTCCGTGTAAAGCCCGATGTTACAAGCAGATGACAGTGCTCAAAACTAAGGCATAATTCGCGTTCTTTATCTTTATTGGCAATTTGTTTGCCTGTAAAAGAACCGTACAAGGACAGCAGCATGGTTACAGCCATCTACCCCGGAACCTTTGACCCGCTCACGCGCGGCCATGAAGACTTGGTGCGTCGCGCATCGGGTCTTTTTGACAAGCTCATCGTCGGCGTCGCCGACAGCAAGGCAAAGCGCCCGTTCTTCTCGCTAGAAGAACGGCTCGACATTGCTGGCGAAGTGCTTGGTCACTATCCGAATGTGCAGGTTGAGAGCTTTTCCGGTCTGCTAAAAGATTTCGTGCGACGCCATGATGCTCGCGTCATTGTGCGCGGCCTGCGCGCCGTGTCCGACTTTGAATATGAATTTCAGATGGCCGGCATGAACCGCTACCTGCTGCCGGATGTCGAAACACTCTTCCTGACCCCGTCGGATCAATACCAGTTCATCTCCGGAACCATCGTCCGCGAGATCGCCATACTGGGTGGCGACGTATCGAAATTTGTCTTCCCGTCCGTCGAGCAATGGCTGCAAAAAAAGATAGCGGCCGGAGAAGTTTGAGCGAATCACCGTGGCCCTGATCATCACCGACGACTGCATCAACTGCGACGTATGCGAGCCGGAGTGCCCCAACGATGCGATCTTCATGGGGCCGTTGATCTACCAGATCGACCCGCATAAATGCACCGAGTGCGTCGGCCATTTCAATGAGCCGCAATGTCAGCAAGTCTGCCCTGTTTCCTGCATTCCCCTTGATCCCGCATGGCGCGAGAGCAAGGAAGAATTGCAGGTCAAGTATGAGCGGCTGCAGGCGGGCTGATTCTTTCGTCACAAGCGGTAACTTCCAAACGAACCAAATTCAGCATTTCCGGTCTTTATAGTATTTCGGTATTCAGCTTTTTTTGCCGACTATAAATATGAATGCAGGCATGCTTTCCGAAGATACCGTGCCCGAAGGCACATTCGAAATCACCCCAGAATCACAAGCCCAGCTGCGCCACTTGATTGTGACGTTGCCCGGCATGTTGTGGACAGCCGATGCAAATGGTCAAATCGATTTCGTCAGCCCGCAATGGCTGACCGCGACTGGTTTGTCTCAGTCTGAATTGCTGGGGAACGGTTGCTTGTCTGCCGTGCATCCAGACGACTACGACGAAGTTCATGCGGCCTGGAACAGCGCCGTAGCGAGCCGGCAAGAAACCACCCTTGAATTCCGCATCATAGGCAAAGCCGGTGCACTTTACTGGTTCTCTGCCCGCGTAAAACCTATCTTCAATCCAAACGGTAGCGTCAATTACTGGATAGGCTTATGTACTGACATTAGCGACCAGAAAAAAGCACAGCTAGCCTTGCAGGAAAGCGAAGAGCACTTGAAGCTCGTCATCGAAAACCTGGCTGAAGGGCTGATTGTTATCGAGCCCGACGGCAAGACACTGCACTGGAACCGGAAGGCGCTCGCATTGCATCAGTATGCAGGCGAGGATCAGCGCGCCAACAACCTCGACGAGGTCCGCCATGATTATGTTTTACTCAATCAGGAAGGCAAGCGCATACCGTTTGAAGAGTGGCCTATCAAGCGGCTTTTTCGCGAAGGAAGCTTGCACGGCTATGAAGCAACTTTGTACAACGTCAAACATAAATGGACGCGCGTATTAAGTTATGGCGGCGTCGTGGTGCGCAATGCTGAAGGCAAGTTGCTGATGGGTTTGCTGACGACGCGCGACATAACCGAGAGCAAGCGTATCGAGAGTGCGCGTGCTGATGCCGAGAAGCGATTGCGGCTGGCCGTTGACATTGCTCATCTCGGTTCATGGGAGTGGTCTGTCAGAGAAAATGAAGTTTATTTTTCACCGCAATGGAAAAAACTACTCGGCTATCAAGAAGATGAATTGCCGAATAAGATGAACGAATGGACCAATCGGCTACATTCCGCCGAACGTGAACAGGTGCTTGGGGCAGTTCGTCAGTTTGTCGCACATCCGGCCGAGACATTGCAACTCGAATACCGCATGCGCCATCGTGACGGCAGCTATCGCTGGATGATTGCGCAGGCCATCGCCAACCTCGACGAAAAAAAACGCGTGACCCGTCTGATCGGCACCATGCTGGACGTGACCGAGCAAAAGCAGATCGAGCAGCGTGTGCGCGAAGCTGCGCAGCATGATGTACTGACAGGTCTGCCGAATCGCGCGCTGATTTTCGAATACGCAGGTCACTTGCTGGCAGCGGCTAATCGCAAGCACAGTCGTGGTGCTTTGCTGTTTATTGATCTGGACCGTTTCAAGCCAGTCAATGATTTATATGGCCATGAGATTGGCGACCGGCTGCTCAGTGAAGTCTCAAAGCGGCTAACTGCATGTGTGCGGCATGAAGACGTCATTGGTCGTATAGGCGGCGACGAATTCGTCATCGTGCTGCCCTATCTGGGCAAAGGCCATTCCGCTCCTACTGTCGCCGAGCATGTGCTGGATGCTATGCTGCGGCCGTTTCAGATCGGTGAGCTTGATCTGTCGATCTCGGCCTCCATCGGCATCAGCCTGTATCCGCAGCATGGCAGCGACGTCGATGCCTTATTGCATGCTGCTGATCTCGCGATGTATCACGCCAAGGAAACCGGACGCGGCAGCTATCACGTCTATACCCCCGATCTGATCACCCGCACCAACACTTCTTCTTCAATAGAAGCGCGCCTGAAAGACGGCCTCACAAACAGCCGCTTCGTTTTGCTGTATCAGCCCGTTATTGATGTCGATACCGGCAAACTGATCGGCGCAGAAGCACTATTACGTTTGCCTGCCAGTGAGGGTGACGATCTTGAAACAGTCAGCCCCGAACGCTTCATACCAGTGGCCGAATCTGCCGGCATGATTGCGCAAATAGGCGACTGGGTCGCCACCGAAATCTGTCGTCAGCAAAGCGAATGGCGAAAGCTTGGATTGCCGCCGGTTGTCATCGCGATGAACGTCTCGCCGCTGCAATTTCGCCAGCGCGGTTTTGTATCGCGCCTGCTTGATATTGTTCACAGCGCCAATATCGAGCCCGGCACCCTGCAAATTGAAATCAATGAAAGTGCAGTCATGGAGAGCGTCGATGATGCTATCGAAACCTTGACGGCAATCCGTGATGCCGGCATCAGCATTGCGCTCGATGACTTCGGTACCGGTTACTCCAGCCTTAGTTACCTCAGCCACCTGCCGCTAGACAAGCTCAAGGTTGATCAGTCCATCGTCCATCAATTGATCGCCAACAAATCCAGTCAGGCTATTACGGAAGTCATCATTGCACTGGGAAAAATGCTTAGTCTGGATATCGTTGGCGAAGGCATTGAATCTTTGCAGGAGCTGGATTACCTGCGCCTGCACGGCTGTCATCTGGCGCAGGGAAATTTCTTTAGCCAGCCATTGCCGGCGGCAGAGTTTGTGAATTGGCACAGAGAGCATATGACCATGATGTGAACCTTGGCGAATGATTAATGTCTGCATAAAAAAGCAGAGTAAAGTCGTAGCTTAGCTTGAGGAAAAGTGAGGAGAATGTGCATGCCAGCCAAAGCCAGCCCGAAAAGAGAGCGTGAGTTCAAACAACTTGAACAGCGCTTCAAGAAAGAACATCGCTATGAAGGTCGCGAAGAAGAAGTTGCTGCGCGTATTGTCAACAAGCAGCGCGCGCAATACGGCGAGACTGTCGCCGAAAAAGAAAAAGACAAAGCCGGTAAATCACCCGACCGTGGTTTGCCGCTAAATGAATACCAGCATTTAACGACAGAGCAAATCGTTCGTCAGCTTGCTTCCTTGCCCGCATCTGGTTTGCGCAAGCTCCGCGCTCATGAAGTGCGACACAAGAATCGCAAAGGCGTGCTGCAGAAAATAGATCGCTTACTGAGCGCATCCTAAAAATTTAGAGCCTGTTTTTAGGCGGTTTGAATTCGTGGCTTGATGGCGGGTTTCGCTGCGCTCTACCCACCCTACATACTTATTTGCGCTAAGAATTGTAGGGTGGCGTAGAGCGCAGCAAAACCCACCGCCCCCCAGCAGGTTCTTAGACGTTGAACAAGAAGTTCAACACATCCCCATCCTTGACAATATATTCCTTGCCCTCGGCGCGCATCTTGCCAGCTTCTTTCGCACCCGCTTCGCCTTTGTAGGTAATGAAGTCATTAAAGGCAATCGTTTGCGCACGAATGAAGCCGCGCTCAAAGTCGGTGTGAATCACGCCTGCTGCCTGCGGTGCAGAGTCGCCGGTATGAATAGTCCAGGCACGCACTTCCTTGACGCCGGCGGTGAAGTAAGTCTGCAGACCCAGCAGCGAATAAGCCGCGCGAATCAGCCGGTCCAAGCCTGGTTCATCCATGCCCATGTCGCTCAGAAAAGCGCCCTTGTCGGCGTCATCCAGATCGGCAATCTCGGCTTCGAGCGCAGCGCAGATTGCGACCATAGGCGCGTTCTGCGACTTTGCATAATCCTGCAGCTGGTCCAGCAAAGGATTGTCGGTGAAGCCGGTGTCAGACACATTGCCCACATACATGGCAGGCTTGGCCGTAATCAGGCACAGCGGCTTGATCATAGCCATCTGGTCAGCATCGAGCCCCATCGCGCGCACTGGCTTGGCGTCATTCAGTTCTATCTGAATACGCTCCAGCAGCGTCACCAGCGCAGCCGCATCCTTGTCGCCGGAGCGCGCTTTTTTCTGTTCGCGATGAATCGCTTTTTCTACCGTACCCATGTCAGCCAAAGCCAGCTCGGTCTGGATAACCGCAATATCGTCAAGCGGGCTGACCTTGCCGGCGACGTGAATCACGTTCGCGTCTTCAAAGCAGCGCACCACATTCACGATCGCATCCGTTTCGCGTATGTGCGCGAGAAACTGATTACCCAGGCCTTCGCCTTTGGACGCACCGGCCACCAGACCGGCAATATCAACAAACTCCACAATCGCCGGCAACACACGCTCGGGACTGACGATCGCTGCTAACTGCGCCAGACGCGGGTCCGGCACTTCAACGACGCCGACATTCGGCTCGATGGTACAAAACGGATAATTTTCCGCAGGGATGCCCGCTTTGGTCAGCGCATTAAAAAGAGTGGACTTGCCCACGTTAGGCAGGCCGACGATACCGCATTGAAGACTCATGAAATCTATCCTTGGCTTATAGCAGGGGGAAACGCTGCAGAATGGGTCAACATTATAGCGCCCCGTGTAGGCGTGGCAGTGCTTCAGCAGCGCTCGGGCCGCTTAAGCATCTCCGGGCAGCTCTTGCGAATGACGAAGATACCAGCAGCAAGCGTCAGCTAGCGTGCGTTCGTGTCGCAAGCGCGGACAGTGTGATACATCCGGTGTCAATTCATTCATGACATGGCAAGTCAATAATTTCAATGACCAGTAGCACAACGTTTACTTGTAGTGACTGTCAGCATAGGCTGTAATTGACCTTGAAACTAAAGCAATTTAGCAGTGTTGGTCTCTCCTCTGTCAAAATACCAGATTCAAAATAACAGGCTCGATAAGGGCAAGTTTGCCAATACCGGTGCACCGGACATGCCTGCCGACGAAATGTGGGCGCTCCAACAATAACTAACAGGAAAATCATGGCCATCATCACCGTCAAAATGACGCAAGCGGCACTCGACGCCCGTAACAGCGCCACTATCATGGCCGGCGAAGCTGCAGGCACAGTCAACGGCGCATTGGACTCTGCGCTGACCATCTACGACCTGATCGCTGATAATTACTATTACTTCAGCAGCGTCAAGGCCAGCGCCACCCAAGTCGCCTACCGTTACGCTGATGGGGCATCGGTTACTCTTAAAGGCGGCCTGGATTATCCTGCTTACGGTTATGGAAATGCCACGATTACAAAAAGCAGCTTTCTGCTGCCCGGAATTCTGTCGGCCGAGGCTTCAGGAGCTAGCCGAGCTTATTTTAATTACGATGGTAGTTATACCACCAGCTATGGCACGATCAATAATCTGAAAGTATCGGTTCTTGATGCCAGCTTATCCATGATAGGCAAATCAAGCTCCACGATTTCAGGCTCACTCCAGTTTGATTCAGGCCATAACCTCAGCGGCACGATTTCCAGCTTTGTGAATACAGGCAGCAAGATCATCCAGTCGAGTGAAATCGCCGGCAACTTCACAATTAACTCGGGAAATATGCGCTCGCCAAGCGGCACTTATTCAAACGGCGTTATCGGAAAATATGCCAACGTCTCCGGCACACTCACTAAATTCAACGAGAAGTACTACGACGGCAGCCTGATCTCTGCAAACTTCAGTGCGTCGCCCGTCAGCCTGTCAAATGGCGAGAGCATCAACCTGAATCAACTTTCCGACGAATCCAACATGCCAGGTGATGACGTACTGGACATTGCACTGCCGGCCGTTCTTCCCGCCGAACTGATCATTCGCTCTGGCACCGGAAATGACATCATCAAACTCGCCGGCGGAGGCAGTCTGCTCAACGTGGATGCAGGCGACGGAAACGACACCATCACACTGATCGATGGTAATCATCTCTGTTTCGGCGGTTCGGGAAACGACACGCTCGTTAGCGGCAAAGGCAACGACACCTTACTTGGCGGTGCGGGCGATGATACTTACACAATCAATACCGCTAGCGATGTTGTATACGAGACGACAACGGTAAATGGCAATCAAGATGCGGGCGGCACCGACCTGATCTTGTCGAGTGTGAGTTACGCACTCGGAGATTTCATCGAGAACCTGACGCTAACAACTGGTAAAGCCGCACTCAACATCACAGGCAACAGCCTCGCCAACATTTTGATCGGTAACGATGGTGCCAACGTGCTCAATGGCGGCGCTGGCAATGACACGATGCTGGGTGGGGCCGGCAACGACACCTACATCGTCGATGCTGTTGGCGACATGGTTTACGAGACCAAGGGCATCGGTTCTCCCAAAGACGCCACCGGTAAAGACGTGGTGAGGGCGAGTGTCAGCTATCAGCTGGGTAGCTTTGTTGAAGATCTGGTCCTCACCGGCTCTGGCGCCCTAAGCGGAACTGGCAACAGTCTCGCCAATACCGTCACCGGGAACGATGCTGCCAATGCGCTTGATGGCGGCGCGGGCAACGATATTTTGGTCGGTGGTGGAGGTGACGACACGCTCATCGGCGGTGTCGGCATAGATACGCTTACCGGTGGCATTGGTGCCGACGTTTTTGCCTTTAAAGCACTTGCAGAACTGGGCACAGGCAAGACACGCGACGTCATTACCGACTTCGCTGTCGGCATCGACAAACTCGATTTATCAGCCATCGACGCCGTCACGACAAGCGATGGCGATCAGCCATTCCGATGGGTCACAAACTTCACCGCCAGTGCCGGCGAGGTTCGTTTCGCCCTTGTTAATGGCATCGGCACGCTGTTCTTGAACACGGATAGTGATACTGCGGCCGAATATGAAATCCAATTGACCGGCGTGAACACACTCACTGCAGCCGATCTGGTTCTTTGAAAAATTCGAGCCAGATCAATCAGATCGGCTGCAGAGCAAGGTAGTCAGTGTCTGTTTGAAAATTCCTATTTGATTCTAGGATGGTGTGATTGTTGGCTGGCCCCAGCCACATTTTTTTGTTTTCCGGAATAAGCCACTGGGCCCCAGCCTGCGCTGGGGCGACGGTAGAAAATTGTGGCGACCTCTAAACTACTACCGTCGTCCCAGCGGAAGCTGGGACCCAGCGTCTTTCGTTAATCACCAACAAAATTTATAGAATTTTCAAACAGACACTCAGGCATTCTTCATGCATGGGACCATCCAAAAGTTGTGGACAACGTTGTTGCCGACGTTGGCAAGGATAACTACGCGATTTTCTTAACCGCCTGAATATCCACTTCGCCACGCGACAGCTGCTCAAGCAAACTCGTGTCGCGCACGATGAGGCGCTTCACATCTTTCAGCACCACGCCTTGCCGTACCAGCGCATGAATCGCGCGTGACACCGTTTCGCGGCTGACATTGGCCATCGTTGCAATGCTTTGCTGCGTGGGCAAATTATCGATCGTGGTCACATCATTACTGCGTTTGTTTGCCGTCTGCATCAGCACCGCATAAATGCGCGAGTATGAACGGTTCATGCCCAGCAGCGAGCGCTGCTGCGACGCTTGGCGCACCATCGCCGCCATCTTGATCAGCAGATTTTCCATTACCTGCTGGTCACTGAAAAATAACCAGCGCGCCTTCGCCTGCGGTAAAAATCCGACCATACAATCAGTCGCTGCAATCGCAGAGGCTGAGCGCGGTTGACCATCAATAATGGACGACTCGCCGCAATAATCGCCAGCTTCAACAAAATTCAAACCGACTTCACGGTTATCTTCGGACAGCGTGACTATCTGTAGCCGACCGCTCAGAACCATTACCAGTGAATCGCCGCTCGACCCTTTGTGGAAAATATAATCGCGCCGCTGGAATTGCTCGAAACGGATCTGATTAGCCAGTTCAATCAGAACGGACTCTTCCAGGCTCTGCAATATAGTTTGCTTGCGCAAAAGTTCTATCGAGATCATCGGCAGGCGAAGGCTTTATCAGGAAGAGGGTTAAAAGAAATGCGCTTTAATCAGAATGTTTGTAGATATTAATTTAACTACTATATAGGCTTATATAATTATTTGTAATTAAAATTGTACGCATGCTGTCGACTGGTTTGAATTCTAAAAAGCCAATAAATTTTCAAATGGCTAATTAAAAAGCGGACATAAAGCTATTAACTGAGAGTTTTTGTGAGAATTAACTCAGTAAATACGCAAAAATTGAGAGCAAATGATAACCTTCACCAGAAATATAATTGTGATGACGGTCACAATTTTATATTGAAAGAGCTAAAATCGATTTATAAAATGTAATATAAAAAGAGCTAAGACTTTATTGCATAAGGTAGTGGGCTACATATGAGAAGTGCATTTCAAATGCTTGCAAAAGTTCGCACAAAAAACAGGCGCATCCGGCAGCTGCCGGTAGCACTGGCTTTCGCGTTGCTTTCACTCACACTATTCGTGATGGCCCACGCGCAGCCGGCCGCTTCCGTTATTGCTGAAGTCACCGTCGTTATCGGCAAAGCCCGCATGCAGCAAGACGGGCAGTGGCGCACAGTAAAGGCCGGCGACCGCATCGCCGAAGCAGCGCGTATCGAAACAGAAGCCGACGGTTACGTCTACATCAAGACAGCTGACCAGGGCTTCATCAGCCTGCGCCCGAATTCGGCACTCAGCTTTGAGTCGTACCGCTACGACCCGCAAAACCCCTCGGCCACCAACATCAAGCTCGTGCTGCACAAAGGTGTCATGCGCTCCGTATCCGGCGTTGGCGCACAAAACGCGCGCGACAAATTCCGCCTCAACACCCCCGTTGCAGCCATCGGCATCCGTGGCACGGACTTTTCAACCTTCACTGACGACAAGACCACCCTCGTCAGTGTGCGCAGCGGTGGCGTCGTGGCCGCCCCTTTCGACAGCGCCTGCAAGCCTTCCGGCATCGGTCCTTGCGGCGGTGACTATGCGCTCGACCTCATGGCCGGCCGTCCCAACATGGTTTTGCAAATCAACCAGGGTGAGGGCAAGCCGCAACTGCTTGAACGTAACCAGCAAGAGCGCACCCCCGACAAAATCGCGCCACCTTTGCCCGGCGAAAGCAGTGGCCAGGGCAGCGCACAAGGCTTAAGCAAATCACCATCGCCAACCACGCTATCCCAGGCAGAAATAGCCGCCGCCGGCAGCATCAACAACGCGGCCAGCTCTGTTGTTCCTAAAATCTACTGGGGTCGCTGGCAACGCCTGGCTGACCTGCCAGCGAGCGAAGCGATCGAAGACTTTATCGCCCGTGCCGGTCAGCGTCCTGCCCTCATCACCCGCCCGTATGCAATGGCCCGCGGGTATGATCCCGAATTCAAAATGCCAACCGACGGTAGCTTCAATTTTGCGCTGCATGCCTACGAGGCCTACATCGTTGACAGCGCCACCAAAAAAGCAAGTTTCGCCAGCGTCAGCAATGCCGTGCTGGCTATCGATTTTAGTCGCCAGCAATTCAACACCTCGCTGGATCTCAAAGCGGGCAGTAACAGCGTCAACATTAGCGGTAGCGGCAGCATCAATTCTTACGGAATCCTCGTGGGAAACCGTGCCGCCAGCAATGCCAGCATAGACGGCATCCTGGCCGGCCCGGATGCAACGCAGGCCGGCTACCTGTTTAAAAAACCCACAGACGCCAACGGACTCTCGGCGACCGGAGCCACTTTTTGGGCGCGCTAAGCGCTCAACTACGCCAGCACCGCACCCGCATCTGCATCGCCCTAGCCGCGATGTCGCTGGTCGTCATGCTGGGCACCCAAAGCTGGGAACCGCGCTGGTACCTGCGCGGCGAACTGCTCGCGCATGACTGGCACGCCAACCTGCACCTGCAAGCCAGCGCCGGCGAACAGCGTCTGGCCATTATTGATATCGACGAAGCCAGCATAGAAGCCATCGGCGCCTGGCCCTGGCCGCGCGCCGTCGTCGCCCAGCTCGCGCAGACACTCTTTGAACGCTACCAGGTCAAGACCGTAGGCCTCGACATCGTTTTTCCCGAAGCGGCCGACCGAAAAGGCGACGCCACCCTGAGCGCCCTCACCGAAAAATACCCGCTGGTGCTGGCGCAAGCCTTTGACTTTTCTGGCCGAGCCGAAGCGCCGCGCATCGGTGAACTGGGTGGTGCACTAAACCCCAAAACCACCTCCGCAGCCAGTCCCGAAATTAGTCCCGAACTCAGCCCCGAACTTAGCCCCGAACTCAGCCCCGAACTTAGCCCCATAGCCAGCGGCTACATCGCCAACCACAACGCCCTGACCCAACACGCCTGCGTAGGCCACATCACCCCGCAGCCAGACTTTGACGGCCAGGTAAGGCGCATCGCCCCGCAAGTAGAGTTTGCCAACCGCCACTACCCCATGCTGGCGACAGCCATGCTCGACTGCCGCGTCACGCCCCCCTTCGCCAACCAGCTAGCCAACAGCATGGCGCGCGAAGGCTACCTGCACGTACCTTTCAAAGTCGGGCTGCAGGGCTACACCGTCATACCGGCCATTGCCATTTTTTCCGACAGCGTGCCGGCCGAAGCACTCAAGGGCCTGCACATATTAGTGGGCTCATCCGCACTCGGCCTTGGCGACCGCGTCTCTACCCCCGTGCACCCGTGGCTGCCCGGCGTGATGGTGCATGCACAAGTACTCGATGCCCTGCTCGACGAACAAGCCAGCCCGCATCAGCGCTACGACCTCGGCTGGCTGGTTTTGCTATGGGCACTGGTCAGCATCGTGCTGCTAGCCATTTTGTTTGCCACCAGCCGCGCCCGCATCGCACTGGCCGCACTCGCGCTGCTGCCGCTGGCATGGCTGCTCCTGGCAGACCGCCTGCTACTGGCCGGCCACACCCTGCCACTGACCCTGCCACTGATTGGCTGCGCCGTATTGCTGGCCGTGCAGGCGCCGTTTGAATGGAGCAGGGCGCAATCCGACACCGACCAGTTCATCACCCGTTTCAGAAAATACCTGCCACCCGTCATGGTCGACCTGCTCGTGCGCCAGCAGCGCGGCGCAGACGTCTTGAAGCCTGCCCGTAAAACCATCACCGTACTGTTTGTAGACGTGCGCGGCTACACCGCCATGGCAGAAGAAATCGCACCCGAACGCATCGCAGAATTTACCCAGTGGGTACTAGGCGCACTCACCATGGAAGTACACCGCAGCGGCGGCACGCTGGACAAATACATGGGCGACGCCCTCATGGCGTTTTGGGGGGCGCCATTAGAACAGCCCGACCACGCCGACCGCGCCCTCGACTGCGCCGCCGGCATGCTAAGCGCTATTGCCCAGCTCAACATAGACCTGCCGCGCCGCTTCCCCGGCATGGAACCCATAAAAATCTGCATCGGCATCAACAGCGGCGAAGCCGTTGTCGGCGAACTGGGCACCGCACAACGCAGCGCCTTCACCGCCATTGGCGACAGCGTCAACCTCGCTTCGCGCCTGCAAGACTATGCAAAGGCCACCGAACACCCGACCCTTATAGGCTCCGGCACCGCACAGCTAGTCACGCGCCATCCGCTCAAGCTCTATGAATTTGCCGCCATGCGCGGCCGCCGCAAAAGCGACGCCATCCACATACCCGATCCACAGGTCTGACCTATGAGAGTTCACTTCAAAACTATCGTAGTCATGGTGTTGTTTCTTGTGGCGCTGAGCGCAAGCGCGCAACAAGTAAAAAATGACGCCGTCAACACCCTGCAATCAGACCAGGCCGCCGCCTACATCTTTGCGGGCAACACCGCCGCCGCCAAAGAAATCTTGCGCTCGCTGGAAATGGCACCGCCGGTCAATGCAGGCGAGTGGCTTGACATTGGCTTACTGTATTGCGAAGCAGGCGAACCCGAAGACGCCGAGCGCGTTTTTCAGTTGCTGCAAGAGCGCTTTGCACCACCGCCGGCCATACGCCAGCTGATAAACCACTACCGCGCACTCGGCTGCGTGGCACCGGTAAAGCCACAGTCTTTTAAACTCAGCGCAAGCATAGCCGGCGGCAGCTCGAGCAACATCAACTCCGGCCCCAGCAGCGCCATCGTGCGGCTGGCCGACAGCGCACCGGCACGTGAGCTGATCTTGCTGCCTTCGAGCCTGCCGCGCAGTGACCAGTTTGTTGGCGCCGATGTCATTGCAGAGCGCAGCCTGCAGGCACTGCCCGGCGCCTACCTCACAGGCGCAGCACGCCTGCGCGAGTATGTGCACGAGACAGACTTCAGCTACCGTCAGGTCAGCCTTGGCGCCGGCCACCGAGGCAGCAGTAGTACAAACACCAGCCGCAGCTGGGACGTAATGGGCGACGTCTCGCAACTCTGGATAGGTAGCCGGCAGTACGAGACCGCCGTCAACCTGCAAGCCGCCACCTGGCTGGGCCTGAGCGCAATCCGGCAAATGCCAGTGCGCTGGGGTGCAGACGCCCTGTTTAGTGCACTGCACTACCCCGGCAACGCCACCTTTGATGCACAAAACACCGAGCTGCGCATAAAAAGCCAGCTGCAACTGCGGCGCAACATGCTGCTCACGCTACTGGCAGGCGCAGTGCAAGACAAAAGCACCGCCGGCAGACTGGGTGGCGACCGCAACGGCACCATGCTGGGCATGGGCCTGGAAACGGCACTGACAGAACAACATCACCTCACGCTCTACTTGCAGCGCTACAACCTGCGCGAGTCAGAAGCCTATAACCAGCTGCTGTTTGGCAGCACGATACGCCAGCCCATCACCAGCATAATGAGCGTACGTTATCAATTTAAGCTGGATAGAAAACAGACTTTTTATCTGCAATGGGTAGACTATAAAAGGGAAGATAAAATAGATCTGTTTGCGATGAAGAGTAGCCAGGTCATGGCAGGCGCAGTGTGGAATTATTAAATAACAATCAAAAAATAATAAAAAGTTCTGCTTAAGTTCTATTTATAGTAATTAATTTATTTCGAACGGTAGCAGAAATGCTGTCTTGCGAAATAGAGATCAAAACTGTGACGATCGTCACAGCTTCCCGGAATGCTCATCGGCAATAATCCACCCTGTCCATTAAAGGAAGCGGTTGGCAAACTTATTGGACAGCTATCTGGAAACAGATATGCACCTAAATGCCAACCGATTCAAGACGCAATAAATTAACAAATGGTTCGAAATAGGAAGAGAAAAAACTCTCTTCTATATGTATTACCTAGGCAGTAAAACAATAATCTTTTCAGGAGCACTACATGGCTATCACTAAATCATTCCTTTCCGCAAAGAAGTTCGCATTCGCTGCTAAAGCAGCAGTTGAAACTTTTGTTGTCGGCGTTGAAGCAAAAGCAGTGACTCTGGGCGGCAAGCTCAACGGCGACACCATCGCTATCGAAGGCTTTGCAAACGACTACAAAGTTGTGGCTACCAACGGCAGAATCACACTGACTTCGTTTGAAGCAGACGGCAAGACAGTTGCACAGGCAATCACCTTCTCGCTGGCCCGCGGTAACTCGGCAAGCGTGCAGTTCCTGGACGGTGCGCTGGCAGCTACCTATTCAACCGACGGCAAAGTTGCCAAGTTGGGCGATCAGGTATTGACCAGAACTTCAACTGCTGTGACCGCAGCAGGTATTAACGAAGCTATTACTTCAGAAGCTAAGATTGACGAGGCTGTTACCGGTCTGGTGTCGACACCAGCTTCTGGTGGCCAGACTTTCACGCTCACTGCTGGTGTGGATGTCCCGGTTCTGACCGCACAGGCCGACACGGTGAAAGGCTACGTCAACACGACAACTGGCGCAGTTGACTCGACCCTCACCGCTGCGGATGACATTGACGGTGGCGCCGGTGTGGACGTGATGACGCTGACTGTTGCGGGTGGCAATGCTGGTAGCATGCCCGGTACCAACATTCGCAACGTCGAAAATTTCTACATCCGTGATGTGAACACTGGCGGTGCTTCGACGTACAACTTTGCGGCCGTTACTGGCGAACAGCAAGTGTGGTCGGATCGCTCGACTCAAGATGTCGAGTTCAGCAGTCTCGAAAAGGGCACAACCGTTGGCCTGAACGGTGACAATGCGACGGTTCTGGGCGCGGTGACCTTCTCGATGGCTACCCTCACTGACGATGTATCGATCGCAATCGCCAATGGTGTTGGTAAGGCCGGTACCGCACCGGCAATCACCAACTCGGCACTGGGTGCAACAAAGGCCACCATCAGTTCGACTGGAGCGGCTAACAAAGTCGGCTCGATCACCCTCGCAAACACCACCACGATTACCTCGCTGACGATTAACGCAGCGGCAAATCTCGAAGGTACGCTTGCCAACAAATTTGGAACGGACGCAGCCATCACGATTTCTGGCGCAGCCAAGGAAGTTAAGCTGGGTACGCTGGCGGGTACCATCAAGACTGTCGACGCATCCGGTCTGACCGCTGGTGGCCTGAATGCCACTCTTAGCGCAAGCACCACAGATGTGAAAGGTGGCGCAAGCGCAGACACCGTTACTCTGAATACCGGTGTGACGACGGCTAATTTCGGCGCAGGCGATGATTTGGTCACAACGGCTGATCTGGCTAGCGACAGTACAACCATCGACGGCGGTGCCGGCACAGATACATTGGTTGTTGCCGCTGCGGGTGATGTGGATACGGGAACAGAAGCAGCAGATTTCCTGAATTTCGAAACTCTGCGAGTCGGAAACGACGCGGTGGACATGGCCTTGTTCACTGGCAGCACGATCATCAAAATCGAAAAATCCGCCGGTGGCGCAGCCACGACGAACATGACCGCAACGCAAGCGGCTAACGTGACTCTGCTGGGTAATGATGCAGGCAGCACGTTTGCCCTCGCGACCGCAACTGGTACGGCGGACGTACTGTCGGTGACCTCGGCAAACACGACCGCCGCCACTTCGGCGGATATGACAACCGCTACCATCACCGGCTTCGAAACCCTGAACTTCACATCGAATTCGGGTGTCGCGAATACAACGACCACTTCAGACCGCACCGCCGTTTCGTTCACGGCAGCCGGTGACCTGAAGACGATTAATCTGAGCGGCAGCAAGTCGGTAAACCTAAATGCGTCCGCAAGCGCCGTCAAGGTTACGAAGATCGATGCATCCGCGATTGCGGGTGGGGCAATCATCGCCACTGGTGGTCAGACCGGCGCGCTCGTGGTTACTGGCTCGGCCGTTGCAGATTCGATCACTGCTAATGCGGTGGGCACCGGAGGCACCGTGAACATCAACGCAGGGGCTGGCGATGACACCATCACGCTGGCCGCCGGTGTATTGACAACGACAGCAACCGTGACCGGTGGTGCTGGTAACGACACCGTCAACGCCACCTTCTCTGCTAGCCAAAATGCGGGTATCGTCAACGTGAATGCGGAAACGCTGAGCCTGACGTTGGATGGTTCGAATGTGATCGATACGCGCTCTGTGGTTGCTGACACCATCAGGATTGCGGCTGTCGCTGCAGCAGGCGATGATCTTGTCATCAACAATTACCTGAGTGGTGACGTGGTTTCCGTTGCTGCGACGTTTGATGCCCTGACCGTGAACTCGAGTACGGCGACCACGGCCTCGGTTAAATTCGGTGCCGCCGCAACGCTCGCTGATCTGATTCTTGATCCGGGCATGACCACGCTGGCAGTTGATGCAGACAACGCTGGTACCATCACGACCGTGACCGGCGCAGCCCTAACCACTATCAACGTCACTGGTGACTCCGCACTGACGATCACCAACGCACTGCCTGCAACGGTCACGACGATCAATGCTTCCGCATCGACCGGCGCTCTGACCGCATCGCTGGGTGCGGCCGGAACGGCTACTGGCGGTTCGGCTGCCGATAGCATTACCGGATCGTCGGGGAAGGACACCATCAACGGTGGCGCGGGCGACGACACCCTGTCGGGTGGCGACGGTGCTGACACCATCACTTTTGGTGCAGGCGTCGATGTTTATAAGCACGATGCGGCAAACGACTCGGCTACCGGTACCGTTGTGTCCGGCACTACCGATATCTCTAGCAGCGTTGATCTGGTTTACGGTGCCGGGGACGGAGATAAGTTCAACTTTGCACTTACTACCGCGCTTGGAGCAGCTATCTCTGATGAGGCGCTGGCTGGTTCGCTGATCACTCTTGCGAACGGTACTTCGAATATCGATATCATTCGAGGAACGTACAACACTTCCACGGGAATCTTCACAATCGGCTCGGCATCTGCTGATGACGATTACATGATTCAGGCGCAAGACGCTGAAAATGCTTCGGCAGATACGCTGCACTCTGTCGTGCTGATCGGAGTCGCAGGTACGGTAACGTTTGACGCCACTACCGCTGGTCTCGTGACGCTCCAAGTGGCGTAATTTTGATGAAGACAATAGGACAATAGGGGGCGAGCAATAGCAGACAATAGAGACAATAGGGGACAGACCACGATTATTCGTCACCGTCCCCTAGCCCTCAGCCTCACGAAGGTGCAGTACTTCCAGAATCCCGTCTCTCACAAAGAGGCGGGATTTTTCTTTGGACAATAGGGGACAGACCACGATTATTCGTCACCGTCCCCTAGACCTCAGCCTCACGAAGGTGCAGTACTTTCAGAATCCCGTCTCTGGACAATAGGGGACAGACCACGATTACTCGTCGACGTCCCCTAGCCCTCAGCCTCACGAAGGTGCAGTACTTCAGAAATCCCGTCTCTCACAAAGAGGCGGGATTTTTCTTTGGGCGAACGCTGTATGAAGTTGATGCTAGCTATTACGAGCCATATTTAAATTGCGCGCTTCTTCTTCGATAAAAGCAAAAGCATTCAGACAAAGCCAGCACTACCAGTTTTTGTTCTTCTAGTTTTTTGTTTTCGTAGATAGGGGCCAGACCACGAATATTCCGTTACCGCATCCCGACTATGATGCCAGCCGCCGGGCTGGGGGATGATCTGGCGCTGCGCCATGCACTGGAGATCGACACCTACGACATGTACTGCGGCCACACCTGCTCGCTGGTAGCGGTAGAGTTCGAAGCGACAGCCCAAGCTTTCATTCAGCTCTTCGAGTCGCCTGAGCGCAGACATCAAATGGGCGATGCGGGCCGGCAGCGGGCGAAGGCCGTTTACGACTGGTCGGTGATCATTCCGCAGTACGAAGCGCTGTGGGCGCAATTGAACGCGATGCGGCAGGCGCAGGCTAAAGATCTGAAGCCTTTGCCGCACCCCTGGCCGGCACGCATGGACCCTTTCCACGCCTTCTCAAGTTACCCAACCAAGACCCTCACGCCGCAGACAGTGCTGGCTTTGGTCGATGCCGATGTCGATACGGCGTTAAAGCGAACGTTGGCTTACCGGCAGTTGGCAATGATAGACTTCGCCAAAGTAATCTTACCGAGCGAGACGGAAATCCGGCTGGTACTGAGTGTGGCAGCGAAAGGCCCGACAGCCGCCGTGGAGCTGGTCGCCGGCATGCCTGCCGAGCGCCAGCCCTTCGTCTTCCGCTGCCTGGTCTGGCTGATCAAGCTGGGCGTGCTGAAAGTGTGTTCATGAATATCCTCTTCATCCATCAAAACTTCCCCGGCCAGTTCAAATTCCTGGCACCCGCATTGGTGCAGCACGGCCACACGGTCGTCGCTATGCGCATGCAGAAGACCGAGGCCAGTGAGTGGCAAGGCGTCAGGCTCGTGCCTTACGGCGCTTCTCGTGGAACAACGCCGAACGTGCATCCATGGGTGAGTGATTTCGAGACCAAAACCATTCGTGGTGAGGCCTGTTTCAGGGCAGCCCTTCAAATGAAGGAACAAGGCTTCATACCCGATGTAATCATCGCCCACCATGGCTGGGGCGAGAGCCTGTTTCTCAAAGATGTCTGGCCGCAGGCCAAGCTCGGTATCTACTGCGAATTTTTTTACCATCCGCATGGCGCGGACGTCGGATTCGACCCGGAGTTTCCGGCCAAGGACGCGGGTGACGCCTGCCGCCTGCGTCTGAAGAACCTGAACAACCTGCTGCACTTTGAAGTGGCCGATGCAGGCATTAGCCCAACGCATTGGCAGGCCAGTACGTTTCCGCAAGCGTTCAGATCCAAGATCACGGTGGTGCACGACGGTATCGACACCGAGGCAGTCGCCCCCAACCCGCATGTGAGCCTGACGCTCAACGGCAATCTGACGCTGACCCGACAGGACGAAGTCATCACCTTCGTTAACCGCAACCTTGAGCCATATCGGGGCTACCACGTCTTCATGCGGGCTTTGCCCGAACTACTCAAGCGCCGGCCTAAGGCGCGGGTGCTGATCGTGGGCGGGGACGATGTGAGTTATGGGGCACGGCCAGACAACGGGCAGAAGTGGAAGGACATCTTTGCCAGCGAAGTCAGGCCATTAATTAGCGATGCGGACTGGAGCCGGGTGCACTTTATGGGCAACGTGCCTTACCAGCACTTCATCCCGCTGCTGCAACTGTCTACGGTGCATGTGTACCTCACGTACCCATTTGTTCTCTCCTGGAGCCTGCTCGAAGCGATGAGCGTGGGGTGTGCAATTGTGGCGAGCGACACGCAGCCCTTGCACGAGGCGATCAAACACAACGACACCGGCAGGCTGGTGAACTTCTTTGACCCTGCCCAACTGGCTCAAGAAGTCAGTGATTTGCTGGACCAGCCCGAAGAGCAAAAGAGGTTGGGCCACAACGCACGCACTTTTGCACAGCGCAGCTATGACCTCAAGACAGTGTGTCTGCCCATGCAACTGGAGTGGGTGGAGGGGTTGGTGAAATGAATCTTGAAATGGACATAGAAGATAGCCGTCCCCTAGCGTAACGGCTATTATTTGTTCGTATGCACCAGCATCCCTATGGTGGGCTGGACAGGGGAGCCGAAAGGCTCGCCGATTGCCTTGTAGATCGGTCTCTCAACCTTGTCCAGTTCCGCCACCCTCTGTGAGAGAGAGGACGCGGAATCCAAATACTACAAGGAGCCGCTCATGCCGATTGATCCCCGCTTACCACCCAAACAAAATCAGATTGCTCCACGCGTTGAAGTATTCAAAGAACGCTTTCTGCAGGTTGGTCTGTTCCCTGGCTATCAAAGTAAAAAGCCAGTAATCCATTTGCAGGGAGACTGGCTTCTCAAGGCAGGGTTTGCACCAAGGTCGCGTGTACGGATTAAGGTGTGTGAGGGGTGTTTGGTGATCTTGCCTGTGGCTGAAAGTTAAACACAAAAACTAGAAGAACAAAAACTGGTGGAGCGGGCTTTGTCTGAATGCTTTTGTTTTTATCGAAAGAAGAAGCGCGCAATTTAAATACGGCTCGTAATAGCTAGCATCAACTTCATGCCGCATTCGCCCAAAGAAAAATCCCGTCTCTTTGTGAGAGATGAACTGACCCCCGCAAGTTGGACGGTTAAAAAGCTAGGCAGCCAAGGGCTGGGT
>JBBARG010000001.1:0-647517 GCA_040399905.1 Burkholderiaceae bacterium | reverse complement strand
CTCTCGACCTCAACCTTGGCAAGGTTGCGCTCTACCAACTGAGCTACTCCCGCGTAAAACAGAAACGAGATTATATATCGCCCGCAGATATTGTCAAGCGTCTGAGCAATATTTTCATTACATTCCTGCGCGATCTTTTATCAGAGGCCAAGCCTTACGCAAATAGTAGAACATCGACCAGATCGTCAGCACTGCGGCGATGTCGAGCAAACGCTGTCCTGCATACAGCGTGTCAATGCCGTAGAGTGGGTCTGCGTAGAGCAGCATCGGTATCGCAATCATTTGAGCAGCTGTCTTGATTTTGCCGAGCGAGCTGACTGCCACCGATTTGGATGCGCCGATTTGCGCCATCCATTCGCGCAGCGCGCTGATGGCGATTTCACGACCGATGATGATGAAGGCAATGACGGCATTGGTGCGGTCCAGATGCACCAGAAGCAGCAGCGCGCCAGCCACCATTAATTTATCGGCAACCGGGTCCAGAAAGGCACCGAAGGCCGAGGTCTGGTTCCAGCGTCGCGCCAGATAGCCGTCGAACCAGTCAGTAATGGCAGCAACGATGAAGATCAACGTCGCTGCAAGGCTCTGGTCTGGTGGCGCCAGCCAGTCAACCGGCAGATAGAACACACCGACCACCAGCGGTATGAGCGCTACCCGCAGCCAGGTCAGCAAGATAGGAATGTTGAAGGGCATCGCTGTTTTATTTTTAAAGTTATTGGTGCCCGCTTTTGTGCCGGGTACTAGACTGCTAATTTAATGCAATTGGCGGTAAATGTCTTCTGCCAGTTGACGCGAGATGCCTTCAACTGAAGCCAGGTCATCGACGCTGGCGTCAGCCACACCACGCAAGCTGCCAAAGCGTGCCAGCAGCTTCTGGCGACGTTTGGCACCTATGCCCTCAATCTCTTCCAGCCGTGAGGTAGTGCGGGCTTTGGCGCGCTTGGCACGCATGCCGGTGATGGCAAAGCGATGCGCTTCGTCACGAATTTGCGCAATCAGCATCAGCGCCGCTGATTCTTTGCCTAGTTCTAGCGGCGCACGACCATCAGCAAAGATCAACGTCTCGAGTCCGACCTTGCGCCCTTCCCCTTTGGCCACGCCGGTAATGAGACTGATATCAAGCCCGAGTTCAACCAGCACCTGACGCGCCATTTCAACCTGACCTTTGCCGCCGTCGATGAGGACGATATCAGGCATGACGCCGTCGCCATTAGCAACTTTTTCATAACGACGCATCAGAACCTGACGCATCGCTGCATAGTCGTCACCGGGGGTGATGTCATTGATGTTGTAGCGCCGATACTCGCCATTTTGCATTTGGTGATGATGAAACACGACACAAGATGCCTGCGTCGCTTCACCCTGCGTGTGACTAACGTCAAAGCATTCAATCCGCAAGACGTCCATATCGGCCGCATCCAGTCCCAGCGTTTCGACCAGCGCGCGCGTGCGCGCCTGCTGCGAACCCTGCTCGGACAACACACGTGCCAGTGCCAGTTCGGCACCCTTGATCGCCATGTCTTGCCACTGGCGGCGCTGACCCTGCGGCTGAAATAGCAGATTGATGCGGTGCCCGCATTGCTCCATCAGCACCAGCATCAGTTCGGGCTCGTCGAGCTCAAGGTTCAGTATCAGAGTGCCAGGAATGAATTTATCAACGTAGTGCTGCGCGAGAAAAGCTTTCAGCACTTCCTGGTCGTCGGCGCTTTCAACATGCGTCGGAAAATAAGCGCGGTCACCCAGATGCCGTCCGCCGCGCACCATCGCCAGATTCACGCAGGCGCGGCCACCGTGCACGAGCACGGCGATGATATCGATGTCCGCGTCACCACCGGTCTCCATTGACTGTTGATGCAGCACGCGTGACAGCGCAGTGATCTGGTTGCGTACCAACGCGGCTTGCTCGAATTTGAGTTCGGCCGCATAGCCCTGCATTTTCTGCTCAAGTGAAGACATCAGTTCAGTCTGACGGCCGCGCAAGAATTGCGCAGCGTTTTCCACATCGATGGTGTAGTCCTCTTTCGAAATCAGGTTCACGCATGGGCCGCTGCAACGATTGATCTGATGCAGCAGGCAAGGACGGGTACGGTTTGCAAAGACTGAATCTTCACAGGTGCGCAATAAAAAAATCTTTTGCAGGATCTGCATCGATTCTTTGACTGCCCATGCGCTAGGGAACGGACCGAAGTACTGATTTTTTTTGTCGACTGCGCCACGGTAATAGCCCATGCGCGGATACTCGCCGCCCGACAGCTTCAGGTACGGGTAAGACTTATCGTCGCGAAACAGAATATTGAAGCGCGGCTGCTGGGTCTTGATGAGATTATTTTCAAGTAGCAGTGCTTCGGCTTCACTGCGTGTGACGGTGGTTTCCATCCGCACGATGCGCTCGACCATCATTGCCGTGCGCGGACTGGCCAGGTTTTTCTGAAAATACGTGGTCACACGCTTTTTCAGGTCGCGTGCCTTGCCGACGTAGAGTAGCTTGTCTTGCGCATCGAAATAGCGATACACACCGGGCAGATGCGGCAGGCTGGCGACCTCGGCCAGCAGCGCGGGACGCGGATCAGCTACTTCGTCGGGTTTGATATCTTGGTCGGACATTAGTATTTAATGTTGGACGGTTGCGTTACACGACACTGGGTTCCAGCCTTCGCTGGAACGACGGTAGAAAATTTGGCACCGCCAAAAAAAACTGTCATCCCGGCGAATGCCGGGATCCAGTGACTTTTTATGCAAGCGACAGCACCAGTTTTTTGGCTGCCTTGTATTCGGCATTTTTTTGCAGCACATCCCACCCCATCGCTGAAGCTACAGGCACCAACCCCGCCAGCCTCGAAGCCGAACGCTCTGCATTAATAGCAACGGAAGCATCAAGACCTTCCAGCAACTGATCAGCCTTATCCGGCGCATTACAAATCAGCACCATGTCGCAACCTGCTTTCAGTGCCGCATGCGCACCCTGCACAACATTGCCGGCAACGCTGGCGCCTTCCATTGACAAATCATCGCTGAAGATCACGCCTTCGAATCCCATTTCCTTGCGCAGCAAGCTCAGCCACTTCTTCGAGAAACCTGCTGGATGTTTGTCAAACGCAGGATAAATCACATGCGCCGGCATGACAGCCGCGAGGCTCATGCCGAGCCAGTCATAGGGTGCAGCATCTTCTTTGATGATTTCTTTGGGGTCGCGTTCATCAACCGGAATTTCAATATGCGAATCCGCTTTGACAAAACCATGTCCGGGGAAATGCTTGCCACAGTTGGCCATGCCGGCCAATGCCAGACCATGGTTGACGCTCTTGGCCAGCAGGGTCACGACACGTGGGTCGCGATGGAACGCACGGTCGCCAATAACGCCGGATTCGCCATAGTCCAGATCAAGCACCGGCGTAAACGACAGATCAACCCCGCAGGCACGCAGCTCGGCAGCCAGCACATACCCGAGCGCTGTTGCGGTCTTGCTCGCAGCAAGCACATCACGCTCCCACAGCTGGCCGAGCAGACGCATGGCGGGCAGACGGGTAAAGCCATCAGTACGGAAACGCTGTACGCGCCCACCTTCATGGTCCACTGCAATCAACACGCCTGGACGAGCAGCATGAATCGCAGCACACAGCGCTGTCAACTGCGCACGGTCTTTATAATTGCGCGCAAACAGAATCACGCCGCCCGTCAGTGGATGGCGGATGCGGCGTACATCGTCTGCTGCCAAGGTGGTGCCGACCACGTCGAGCATGACTGGCCCCAAGGGTGCAGCGGTTGTTTGTTGATTCATATTTTCTCCACAATGACGAATGCGACGGCATATTCGGCCTCATCGGTGATGGTCACCTGTGCCGTCAGCCCATGTTCCTGCATGAATTCAGTAAGTACGCCGCTAGTGACAACAACGGGCTTGCCGGAAGGCGCATTGAGAACTTGCATCGCACGCCAGGTCATCGGCATGCGCATGCCTAATCCAATAGCTTTGGAAAACGCCTCTTTGGCAGCGAAGCGCGTGGCGAGAAATCGCAGGCCGCGCGCCTCGACTTTGTCTTTACGACGATGATATTTTTCCAGCTCTTGCGGCCCCAGAATTTTGCCGGCAAAGCGGTCGCCGTGGCGCGCGACGGCCGCAGCGACCCGGTCTATTTTGAGAATATCTGTGCCAATCCCGAAGATCATGCGCGCGCAGCGTCCAGGCGCGCTTTGATCATGATGGCTTTCATGTCGCGCACGGCATTTTCCCAGCCGGCGAAAACCGCGTGCGCCACAATCGCGTGACCAATGTTCAACTCGGCGATATCAGGAATCGCCGCAATCGCTTGCACATTGGTGTAATGCAGACCGTGACCGGCATTGACTCTCAGGCCGGTCTTCACGCCTGCTAGTACGCCCTGCCGGATTCTGTCGAGTTCTGATTGCAGCACCGCTGCGTCGATGGCATCCGCATAGCGACCGGTATGCAATTCAATGACGGTTGCGCCCGTTTCTGCCGCTGCCGTAATTTGTTCGCTATCGGCGTCGATGAACAAGGACACGCGTATGCCTTGCTGCTGCAATTGCTGCACGGCCGCACGCACCTGCGGAAAAAAACGCACCACATCAAGCCCGCCTTCGGTGGTGACTTCTTCGCGCCGCTCCGGAACGAGGCAGACGTCTTGCGGATTGATGTGACAGGCAAAGTCGATCATTTCAGCAGTGACTGCGGCTTCCAGGTTCATGCGCGTCGTCAGTTGCGGCCGAATCGCGATGACGTCGGCGTCCTTGATATGGCGGCGGTCTTCGCGCAAATGCAAAGTGATGACGTCGGCACCGGCCTGCTCGGCCAATAGCGCAGCCTTTAATGGTTCAGGGTAGACGGTGCCGCGCGCATTGCGCAATGTGGCAACGTGGTCGATGTTGACGCCAAGGTCAAGAGAAGAGTGGGCAGGTTGCAGGAAGCTCATGGCTAAAGTACGTTGGATTGTTTTTATAACTGCAGCAGGTCAATTAATATCTGGCGCGTATTCAATGGCGCGCCACCCAGATGATGCGACAGCAAATAACGCATTAAAAATTTGCTTTGCGTCTGCGTCAGATTATCGCTGTAATCTTCATTGGACATATCGAGCAGGGTTTTTCCGCTGACGACAGGCGCGGTATCGCTGATGCGCGCTTCCCGCGGTCCGCGCTCAGGGTCAAACACATATTGCTGATCCGGCTCTACAGTCTGGCGTGTAGTGGTCGAGATAATGAGGCTGCCGGCGACACCGGTTTCCTTCAGCAAGGCCAGTTCAAACTTGCGCAGCACGATGGCAGCGGGCTCGTCATGCGCGAGCTGGTTCAGCGCGGCGACGTAGTGATCAAACAGTGCCGGATGCGGATCATCGCGCGCCAGCAATTTGACCAGCAGTTCATTCAGATAAAAGCCGCACAGCAGTGCCGAACGCTCCAGCGGCAATAAGCCTCCTATCCATTCGGCCGCTATCAGCGTGCGCATTTCGGATTTACCGCTCCAGCCGACTTGCAGTGGCTGAAAGGTTTGTAGCGCACCGCGCAGTTTGGAGTGAGGCCGCTTCGCACCCTTGGCCATCAGCGCCACACGGCCGTAGTCGCGTGAAAAGACATCAACGATCAGGCTGGTTTCTTTGTACGGGTAGCTATGCAGCACGAAGGCCGGCTGGTTGGCGACACGGTGCTCGCGCTCTGCCGGCCTGCTGCGCACGACTGGCGCGCGGGGGGTAGTTGCTGAGGCAGTTGCAAGGGCAGTTGCAGAGGGAGTTGCAAGTTCAACGACAGCTTCGGCAACAGGCGCGATCACGTTCATGGGAAACAGTTATTCGTAGCCGTATGCACGTAACCCAGCCTGATTATCAGCCCAGCCCGTTTTGACCTTGACCCAGACTTCCAGATAGACAGGACCGCCGAAGAGTTTTTCCATATCGAGTCTGGCCTGCGAAGAAATTTCTTTCAGGCGGGCTCCCTTGTTACCGATGACCATGGCTTTGTGCATATCGCGCTCGACCAGAATAGCGGCGAAGATACGACGCAGTGCGCCCTCCTGCTCAAACTTTTCCAACACGACCGTACTCGTGTAAGGTAATTCATCGCCGACGAAGCGGAATAATTTCTCACGGATGATTTCCGTGGCCAGAAATTTTTCACTACGATCGGTGATGTCATCTTCATCGAATACGGCTTCGTTTTGCGGCAAATGGTTCCGGATTTCGACTTCGAGCCGGTCCAGCTGAAAACGCTGACGTGCCGAGACCGGCACTATGGCGGTGAAGTCATGCAGCGCCGCGACTTTTTGCGCGAACGGCATTAACTGCGCTTTGTCTTTGACCTGATCAGATTTGTTAATGACGAGGATGACCGGCACGGTCTTCGGCATCAGCGCCAGCACTTGCTGGTCGGCTTCGCCAAAGGTACCAGCCTCAACGACAAACAACACGACATCGGCAGCGGTCAGCGTAGTCGTGACGGTACGGTTGAGTGTCTTGTTGAGAGCATTGTTGTGACGCGTCTGGAAACCGGGCGTGTCGACGTAAATGTACTGCGCATCAGAACGTGTCTGAATGCCAGTGATGCGATGGCGCGTGGTCTGCGCCTTGCGCGAGGTAATGCTGACATTGGCGCCGATGAGCATATTCATCAGCGTAGATTTGCCGACGTTCGGGCGACCGACGATGGCTATGTAGCCACATCTAAAATCGGTGGCTGATGCGGCTGGTGCGGCTGGTGCGGCTGGTACGCCGGGTAAGTCTGGGGTCATGCGGTTTTACTTTGGTTGGCTGTCACAGTTTTAACTTCTTCAATGTCGGCGAGCAGTTCTTTTTGCTCTTTGGGTAACTCTTTCATAGCTGCCGGTGCCGCTTTTTTTGCTGGCTCCGGCTTGTCTGCTTTTTTGGCTTCTGTTTTTGCGGCCTTGGCTGCTTTAGCTGTCTCAAGCGGCGCATCCGGCTGAATGGTCGCAATACCGGCGAGCTTCAGTTGTGCCGTGCGCGGCTTGGCTTTTTTTGCAGCAGCCGGTGTTTTTACAAACGCGGCTAGCACTGCTTCGAGCGCCAGCTTGGCGGCGGCCTGCTCACCTGCACGGCGGCTGCCGCCGGTGCCGAAGACTTGAATATCAAGCTTGGGCACCAGACATTCAATTTCAAATTCCTGGTTGTGGGCTGCACCGTGGGTGGCCACCACATTGTATTGCGGCAGTGCGATTTTTTTACCTTGCAGGTATTCCTGCAGCAGCGTTTTCGCGTCCTTGCCCAGCGTCTTTGGGTCGACCGTCTCAAGGATCGGTATGTAGAGTGAGCGAATCACGTCGCGCGCGGCATCAAAGCCGGCATCAAGAAAAATCGCGCCAAACAGTGCTTCGAGTGTGTCGGCCAGAATCGACGGGCGGCGAAAGCCGCCGGATTTCAATTCGCCTTCACCCAGTCGCAAAAATTGCGACAACTCCAGCCGCTGCGCAATTTCATACAAAGATTGTTGCTTGACCAGATTGGCGCGCAGTCGAGAAAGGTCGCCTTCGTCAATTTTCGCGTAGCGGTCAAAGAGCAAGGAAGCGACGACACAATTAAGTATCGAGTCGCCCAGAAATTCCAGCCGTTCGTTATGCAAGCTGCTATGGCTGCGATGCGTCAGGGCCTGCTGCAGTAATGCAGCATTCCCAAACGTGTGGCCTAGCCGGGTTTCCAGGTGCGTACTGTCCATCTGCAGTGCCGCGCTTAGGGCGCGGTTTTTTTCTCCGGTGCTTCAGTTGCCGTTGAGCCGTGATAATTAATTAACAAACTGGCAGGGCCGGCCAGCGGTATGGTTTTTTGGTAGGCAAAGTTCACCTGCATGGCGTCACCCGTGCCGCTAATCTCTAAATCCTTGCCGCTGATCGTATCGATATAACCGGCAGCTGCGAGCTTGTCGAAACTTGACCTTACTTCGGCCGGGGTCTTGGCGAAAACACGAGCAGCTGAAACCGCCTTGTTGATCGCCCAGTATTCAATGACGCCGGGACCGGCACGCACCAGCAACAAACCAATCAGCCCCAGCATTGCCAATGTGCAAAGCAGACCGATCAGGGAAAAGCCGTGCTGCGCTGAGTCTGACCTCAATTTCATTGAATGGCTCCTGAATTGAGAATTAATCGAAACCACCAATACGTTTCAGATTAGCAAGATTCATCCATACAAAAAAGGCTTTTCCGACAATGTTCTTATCAGGAACAAAACCCCAATAACGGGAATCCAGACTGTTGTCCCGATTATCCCCCATCATGAAGTAATGTCCAGCCGGCACTGTGCAGGCAAAACCTTCGAGGTTATAGCTACACAATTCATGCTGCGGAAACGCGTCCGGGCTAGGCACATAAGCTGGACTGCGGTCGTCATTCAAAATGCCATGCGAAACGCCAGTCAAATTTTCCTGGTAATGGCGGTAATAACTCAAGCGCTCTTCGTCCAGATAATCAGGCAACTTCGTATAGTCGAGCTCTTTGCCGTTAATGCTTAAGCGCTTGTTTTTATAAACAACTTTATCGCCCGGCACACCGACGACGCGCTTGATGTAATCCAGCGACGGATCTTTCGGAAATTTGAACACCATCACGTCACCGCGCGAAGGATCGTTAATCTGGATAATTTTTTTGTTAACAATCGGCAGCCGTATGCCATATGTGAATTTATTCACGAGGATCAGGTCGCCGATTTGCAAGGTCGGCACCATGGAGCTCGATGGAATCTTGAACGGCTCGAACATAAAAGAGCGAAACAGGAACACCGCTGCGATCACCGGAAAAAAACTGCCGGTATAAGCAACCCAGGTCGGCTGACGGTCGAGTTTGTCAGTCAGCGCTGCGCGGCCGGTCAGGTCGGGCTTGATACCGCCTTCAGACAGACGCGCAATGCGTGCATCGAATTCGGCCAGCTCGGCCTCGACGGACTTGCGTCGCTGCGGTGCCAGATAAAAACGGTCCAGGCTCCAGACCACACCTGTGGCTATGGTCAGCAGGAACAGCACCAGCGCGAAATTACCGAGTAGGGATTGCAGGGTCATTATTTGTCATCGACTTGTAAAATGGCCAGGAAGGCCTCTTGCGGTATCTCTACCGAACCAACTTGCTTCATGCGTTTTTTGCCGGCTTTTTGTTTTTCAAGCAATTTTCGTTTACGTGAAATATCGCCGCCATAACATTTGGCCAGCACGTTCTTGCGCAAGGCTTTTACGTTTTCACGCGAGATGATATTTGAGCCGATAGCCGCCTGAATCGCGACATCAAACATCTGGCGCGGAATCAATTCGCGCATTTTTGCAGCCACTGCACGGCCACGGAACTGGCTGTTGGAGCGGTGCACAATAATGGCCAGCGCATCAACTTTTTCTGCGTTGATCAGCATATCGACTTTCACCACGTCAGCGGCGCGATATTCCTTGAACTCGTAATCCATCGACGCATAACCGCGCGAGATGGACTTGAGCTTGTCAAAGAAATCCAGCACCACTTCGGCCATCGGTATTTCATAAGTCAGCTGCACTTGCTTGCCGTGATAGTTCATGTTGATCTGCACACCACGCTTGGATGTGCACAGCGTAATGACCGAGCCCACATATTCTTGCGGCATGTACAGATTGACGGTGACGATAGGCTCGCGCACTTCCTCAATCTTCGATGGGTCCGGCATCTTCGACGGGTTGTCGACCATGATCAGGGTGCCATCGCGCATGATTACTTCATAGATCACGGTCGGTGCCGTCGTGATCAGGTCCATGTCGAATTCGCGCTCCAGCCTTTCCTGCACGATTTCCATGTGCAAGAGGCCGAGGAAACCGCAGCGGAAACCAAAGCCCAGCGCTTGCGAGACTTCGGGTTCGTACATCAGTGCAGCATCATTGAGCTTGAGCTTTTCGAGCGAGTCGCGCAGCGCATCATATTGGTTTGCTTCGACCGGAAACAGACCGGCAAACACTTGCGGCTGCACTTCCTTGAAGCCCGGCAGCGCTGCCGTTGCAGGTCGCGACGCGAGTGTGACGGTGTCGCCAACTTTGGCTGCTTTCAATTCCTTGATGCCGGCGATGATGAAGCCTACCTGCCCGGCTGATAAATTTTCCCGTGATACTGACTTCGGTGTGAACACGCCAACGCTCTCGACCAGATGCTGCGAGCCGGTTGCCATCAACAGAATTTTTTCTTTCGGTTTCAGCGTGCCGTTGATAACGCGCACCAGCATGACCACACCGACATAGTTGTCGAACCAGGAGTCAACAATCAGGCATTGCAAAGGCGCATCCGGATCACCCACTGGCGGCGGCACTTTGATGATGAGCGCTTCCAATACATCCTGCACGCCCAGACCGGTCTTGGCCGAGCAATGCACGGCGTCGCTGGCTTCAATGCCGATGACTTCTTCGATCTCGGCTATCGCGTTATCGGGATCGGCTGACGGCAAATCAATCTTGTTTAGTACTGGCACCACTTCAACGCCGAGGTCGAGCGCGGTGTAGCAGTTGGCTACCGTTTGCGCTTCCACGCCTTGCGACGCATCGACCACCAGCAGTGCGCCTTCGCAAGCTGAAAGTGAGCGGCTGACTTCATAGCTGAAGTCCACATGCCCCGGGGTGTCGATCAGGTTCAGGTTATAGACCTTGCCATCGCGCGACTTGTAGCTCAGCGCGGCAGTCTGTGCCTTGATGGTGATACCACGTTCACGTTCGAGATCCATGGAGTCGAGCACTTGCGCTTCCATCTCGCGGTCGGACAAGCCGCCGCAAAGTTGGATGATGCGATCCGCAAGCGTGGACTTGCCATGGTCGATGTGGGCGATGATGGAAAAATTTCGAATGTTGTTCATTAACGATTCAGATACAAAAAAAGCGCTCCGGTCGGGGCAATTCCCCAGGCGAGCGCCTTGTTACGGAAGCTTGGTCAGCTCTGCATTTTACCGGATTTGACAGCGGAAAGCCGGATTCAAGTTGTCGATCCGGACAGGAATTCCCGTACATCGTTTTCATTTAGGAAATAATGGCAGAGTTGCCGGGGCGGCCTCCCATCCCTCGCACCTACCAAGACAGGTACCAGCTCGTCATAAACGGCCACCAGCGTCGGGTCTTCGTCGATATCGACCACATCGACATCGAAGCTGAATTCAGGCTGCAAAGCCTGCAAGGCGGCCAGCATGTCATCACATAAATGACAATAGCTGCGGGAATAGAGGGTGAAGTGAGTCAAAACGAAGGAGGTAAAAAGACACTGGATTCCGGCTTTCGCCGGAATGACGGTGGTACTTGAGATGCCGTACCAATCTTCTACCGTCATCCCGGCGAAAGCCGGGATCCAGTGTCTTATTTTTATTTAAGGCTGTGCAGGACGCAATGGCACAAACTGAGAAGACTCGCCGCGACGCACTAGCAACAATGCATTTTTCTTCGGATCGAGCTTGGCAACAAGTCCGTTGAACTGGCGTGCATCCCGAACATCGGTATTGTTCAGTCGGACAATCACGTCACCCGGCTGCAAACCGGCACGAGCAGCTGGGCCATCGGCAAGTTCAATGACAACACCGCCTTCGAGCTTGAGTTCGCGCTTTTGCGCTTCGCTCAAGTCAGAGACAGCCAGACCCAGTGCATTCGGTGTCTGCTCTTGCTTTGGCTTTTTCTCTTCTTTTTTGACTACTACTTCCGTTTCCATTTCAGCGATGGTGATAGCCAGATCGCGCTTGGCACCCTTGCGCCATACAGTCAGAGTCGATTGCGAACCAGGCTTGGTATTACCCACCTGACGCGGCAAGTCGCCGGATTTTTCAATTGGTGTGCCATTGAAGTGCGTAATGATGTCACCGGCTTCAACACCGGCTTTTTCGGCCGGGCTGGCTGGTTCGACACGCGCAACCAGTGCGCCCTGCGTGCGAGGCAGGCCCAGTGATTCGGCAACTTCCTTGGTGACTTCTCCGATCTGCACGCCGATACGGCCACGCACAACCCGACCGGTAGACTTAAGTTGCTCGGAGACACGGATGGCTTCATCGATAGGCACAGCAAACGAGATGCCCATATAACCGCCGGAGCGGCTGTAAATTTGCGAGTTGATACCGATGACTTCACCGCGCATGTTAATTAACGGGCCGCCCGAATTGCCGGGGTTGACTGCCACGTCGGTCTGGATCAGAGGCAGGTAGTCGCCGGTGTCACGCGACTTGGCAGAGATGATGCCGGCTGTCACGGTGTTATCGAGACCGAAAGGCGAACCGATCGCGATCACCCATTCGCCAACTCGCAGTTTGCTCGAGTCACCCATGGTCAGGCGCGGCAAATTGGTGCCGTCGATTTTGACCACGGCCACGTCTGTGCGGCGGTCGGAGCCAATGATCTTTGCTTTGAATTCACGCTTGTCGGTCAGTGTCACGAATACTTCGTCGGCGCCTTCAACAACGTGAGCGTTCGTCAGCACGTAACCATCAGCTGAAATGATGAAGCCGGAGCCAACGCCGCGTGGTACTTGATCTTCCTGCTGCTGTGGCACTGGCTTGCGGCTACGCGGCGTCGGTTGCTGCTGGCGCGGTGCTGGCTGACCGAAGAAACGGCGGAAAAATTCCTGCATTTCTTCATCTTCGGGACCCGCTGCACCACCAGGGATACCCTGACCTTGCGGCATAGTTTTGTTGCGCTCGGTTGTACGGATGTTGACAACTGCCGGCCCGACTTTATCGACCAAATCAGTAAAGTCCGGCAGATTCGCAGCCATTGCTGCACCGACAGGAGAAACCAGCCCCAGCGAAGGAGGCACAAAAAAGACCAGAGCCGCCGTCATTGCAGCAGCCGAAAAACTGTGTTTGAACATTCTTGTTTTCATGAGCTTTATTTGGTTACAGTCAATTCAATTGAATCGGCGACTTGTCTAATCGCCACCATCGGTACTTCACCAACAATGATAAGCCAAAATTCTCCATGACGCTTGCCAACCATATTTACCGCCCCCAAATGTACCGGCGTCCCGCTTCTCTGCGGTGACCAGGGCTCGATAAAGATCGATATCCCCGCCAGCCCATCCGAAAAAAGTAACTGGGCAACCTCCCTTCGTGGACGCGAAGAATCAGAGGGGCGATCCGTTAACAATCGTTTAACGGCTTGTATCTGGCTGAAACCGCCTGGCATCCATTTAATGGCCCAGCGCGATAAATCAAGATGGCTGACTACGGCATTTTCAGTACGCCAGCCGCGGGTGTCGTTAAAGCTGACTTTGACTTGCGAAGGCGGCACGGTTCCGATGAAAAGCTGGGTAAAGGCAATCTGTTCCACTACCTCGCCTTTTTCGCTGATGGTCTGCGCCCGCAGCAGCAAGCCAGTGGCCTTATCAGCCCACAGCCGGTAGCCATAACGCAGCCCGTCTTTCGGTTCGAGCACGATCGCTTGTGCGTCGCGCCCCGCCACGCGTGCGCTTACGGATTTTCGGACGCGGTAGTACGGCGTAATCTGATCCTGACTGGCAGCCGGAAAATGTGGAAACGCTTTTTCACTGCCCCGATTTTCCACAACGAGGCGTTTCTCGTCCGGCATGTAGCAGATGGTTTCATCGCCGTTACGGATACATTCTCGTGCCTGACCATCAAGCATCTCGAGTTTTTCGCGGGGTGGACGGGCTTTGCCGAGATGGGTGATGCGTGAAGTACGTACCTGCGGCCCCTGCTGATAGACGAACACGCCCGTATAGTCGAGCCGCAGCGCGGCTGAACGCACCTTACCCAGCCACGCCAACGACTCACGCGTGTCTTCTGCTTCGCTGTATTGAGCGGACTGCGCTTGCGCAGCAGGCAGCGTCAACAAGGTAATAACAAAGAGCGAACACAACAGACACCCTGCTCTGAATGACGGCCTGAGTGGCAACCTGAGTGGCGACCTAAATGATGCCTCAATGTGAATCAAAGGCTTAGCGCGCAAGCTCGCCATTCAGTTAGCGCGCAGGCTCTTCATGTAAGGTCGCAGGCCGCGCAAGCTGGGCCGAGCCGTATAAAGAAGGATAAGAGCTCTGGTGCGCCAGAATGTATTCATCCATTTCGGCCGAGCGCTGCACTGGCACTTCCAGCTTGCCGCTCTGTGCGGCTTCGGCCAGCATAGCCGCTGGCGGCATCTTGCTTAGCGAAGAGGGAGCGTGCGCAAGCTCGGTGGCTTGCTGCATAGTTTGCTGACTCGGCAGCATCTGCGGCGCCAGTACGAAAGCGAGTGCGGCCGCCGCAACTGCAGCCCAGGCGCCAGATGAATGGCTCAGTCTTCGCAGCAGGCCGGATGCAGGAACCTGTGTCTTTGGACGCGGCGCCAGCAAAGTAGGCTCGGCCTCAAGCCTCGCGGCCATACGCGCAGAAAAATCCGCGCTCAGCGGCGCTGCCATATCGTCGGACCGAATCGCGTCGCCAATCTGGTGATACAAGTCCCACGTTGCCTGCTGCGCCGGATCACGCAATGCCTGCAATGCAGTGTTTACATCTTCTTCTTCGATTTCACCGTCAGCCAGCATTGAAATCTGCTCTCGGTTTGTTTTTCCTGTTTCCATCATTTCCCCTCCTGCCTTACCTGTCTAATAGTCGATCTGCCGTTCCAACTGTTTTGTTCGCCGGTTTTTACCAGCGTTTATCAATTGCTGTGTCCAGCAAGGGTCGCAGTTTTTCTGCAATCGCTTCCCGCGCGCGAAATATTCGACTGCGCACGGTTCCTATCGGACATCCCATTGCCTCGGCGATTTCATCGTAGCTTAAGCCTTCGATCTCTCGCAGAGTTATTGCCATCCTGAGTTCTTCCGGCAAAGCGTCCATCGCCACATTGACCGTTTCCGCAATCTGCTTAGTAGCGAGCATGGATTCGGGTGTGTTGATGTCTCTTAGATGCTCACCGTCATCAAAAGTTTCTGCTTCTTCAGCATCCGCTTCAGTCGATGTAGGCGCGCGTCTGCCTTGCGTGACAAGATAATTCTTGGCCGTGTTAATGCCTATCCTGTAGAGCCAAGTATAGAACGCCGAATCACCCCGGAATTGCGGTAAAGCGCGATAGGCCTTGATAAAGGCTTCCTGCACTACATCTTCGGCTTCGGCCTGGTCGCGCACAAGCCGTGACACAAGCCGCATCAGCTTCCGTTGATATTTGGATACCAGGAGCTCGAACGCCTTCTTGTCGCCACGCTGGACGCGATCAACTAGCAGTTGATCAATATCGCGTTCTGTCGTCAATCCCCAATTCCTCGTGCTCGTGCAACATGCAAGCGGCGTACTGTTGACTGAGTGAAATTTGAAAAGTTCAATCGACCAAAGAGTTTTCGTCACTCTTTTTTGGCTGCAGGGCGAGTATTTTGCGCGGCAATCCAATGGCACGCAACGCATACTGCTCGGAAAGCGCGACGCTCTGTACTGTCAGGAAAAACCGGTACGATTGTCACGCGCCCTGTGTGCGACTGCAGACGTAGCAGTAGCAGCATTGGCCAAAGTGTTGAGTCTCTCAGTAACTGAACCACCTCACTGCTGCCGTCGATGTCTTCGCATCGATCTGACTTGCTGGCAGAAGCTGTTGGTCTATATTCGCTCAAGCGGATTTGGCCGTTACCGGATATATCAAGGCGATAGAATTTTTTGCGTGCGCAGGCGATGAAAAATACGGCGCAACCCGCGCCAACGCAAACAAGTGTCAGCACGCCAAGCACAGAGTCGGGGATCTTGCCAGTCAGACGCAGCCATAGCAGCACGGCAGTTGCAAACAGCACAGCGCAGAACAGGATGACTACGACCTGCATCAGGCGTGATGGACGAATGACCGCCGAGACCGCGATGCTCATCCGGGGCAATCAGGAAGGGAAGTAAACTGCGAAGGAAATTGCGAATAAAACTGTGAAGAAAAACTGCGCACGGTTCGAAGCATAAGCATCGAAGCGCGCGCAGCAGACGATCAGGCTTTGCCGAAGATCAGGGTACCGTTGGTACCACCAAAGCCGAACGAGTTTTTGACAGCAACATCAATCTTCATGTCACGTGCGCTGTTGGCGCAATAGTCAAGATCGCAATTCGGATCCTGGTTGAAGATGTTGATGGTCGGTGGTGACAGTTGATGATGCATGGCCAGCACTGTGACAACCGATTCCAGACCGCCTGCACCACCGAGCAAGTGCCCGGTCATGGACTTGGTGGAATTGACGACGATTTTCTTTGCATGGTCGCCCAGTGCGCGCTTGATCGCTACCGTCTCGGCCACATCACCCAATGGCGTCGAGGTGCCATGCGCATTCACATAGTCGACCTGATCCGCATTAATGCCTGCATTTTTCATTGCAGAGATCATGCAACGTCGAGCGCCATCGCCGTCTTCCAGCGGTGCCGTCATGTGGTGAGCATCGGCACTCATGCCGAAGCCCAGCAATTCTGCATAAATTTTTGCGCCGCGTGCTTTGGCGTGTTCGTACTCTTCGAGCACCATCACGCCTGCGCCTTCGCCCAGTACGAAGCCGTCACGGTCCTTGTCCCAGGGACGCGAAGCAGTAGCGGGATCGTCATTACGCGAAGACAGTGCGCGAGCCGAAGCGAAACCGCCCAGTCCCAGCGGCGAGATCGTGGATTCAGCGCCACCAGCAATCATGACATCGCAATCACCATATTCAATCATGCGGCCGGCTGCGCCTATGCAATGCAGGCCGGTGGTGCAAGCAGTCACAATCGCGAGATTGGGACCCTTGAGACCGTATTTGATCGAGAGATGACCAGAAATCATGTTGATGATGGAGGCAGGCACGAAGAAAGGACTGATGCGGCGCGGGCCGCGCTTGGTCAGTTCCGCATGCGTCTCTTCAATCAAAGGCAAGCCACCAATACCGGAACCGACCATGACGCCGATGCGTTCCGCATTGGCTTCAGTCACTTCGAGACCGCTGTCCTGCATCGCCTGGATGCCGGCAGCCATGCCGTAGTGAATAAAAGTGTCCATATGGCGCGCTTCTTTGGCGGGCATATAGTCCTCGACATTGAAGCCCTTCACTTCTCCGGCGAAATGCGTGGAGAAAGGAGTGGCATCAAATTTGGCAATGGTCGCAATGCCGGATTTACCGGCGATCAGCGCGTCCCATGCCGAGGTAACAGTATTACCGACTGGCGCCACACATCCGAGACCTGTGACGACAACACGACGTTGATTCGAACGGCTCAAACGATGCTCCTGAAAACAATCAATATTGAATTAGGCTTTGACGTGGGCTGTTGCGTAGTCAATCGCCTGTTGCACAGTCGTGATCTTCTCGGCTTGCTCGTCAGGGATTTCCATTTCGAATTCATCTTCGAGTGCCATAACCAGTTCAACGGTGTCGAGCGAATCAGCGCCGAGGTCGTCAACGAAAGACGATTCGGTCTTGATGTCAGCTTCAGCTACGCCGAGTTGTTCAGCAACGATTTTTTTAACGCGTGATTCGATATCAGACATCTTGTGCCTCCAGAGTGGTTACAGAAAGTGCGCGCATTTTATCAGGTTTGCGGCATGAAACTTAACTTTTGGGTTTTGCTTTTATTAACAGTCAGGCTGAACGACCTAGAACCTATCCCGCTAGGCTGATGGCAAGGCGGCAGCACCGCAGACAGCACGAGTAGTACGGCAAGGAACTGTCAACGCTGCCAGCGGCCTAGCGGGATAGGTTCTTAACCGCCACTCATATACATACCGCCATTAACATGCAGCGTGGTTCCCGTGATGTAGCTGGCTTCGGATGACGCGAGAAAGGCAACAGCAGCAGCGATATCTTCGGGCAATCCGAAACGTCCTGCGGGTATTTGCTGCAATAAGGCAGCAACTTGTTGCTCATTGAGCGCTTTTGTCATGTCGGTGTCGATAAAACCAGGGGCAACACAGTTGACAGTTATGTTGCGGCTGCCAATTTCGCGTGCCAGTGCGCGGCTCATGCCGGCCACGCCAGCCTTGGCCGCCGCATAGTTCATTTGACCAGCATTGCCGGCCGAACCGACAACAGAAGTAATGTTGATGATGCGACCATGCTTGGCCTTCATCATGCCGCGCAATACTGCACGCGACAGGCGCGCTACAGCCGTCAGGTTGGTGGTGATGACGGCATCCCACTCTTCATCCTTCATGCGCATGGCCAATTGATCTTGTGTGATGCCGGCATTGTTGACCAGAATCGATAGTCCGCCAAATTCTTTCTGGATAGTGTCGACCAGCGCAGTCGATTGCGCCGCATCATCCACATTCAATATCGCGCCACGACCGGCGTCGGGACGGATCGCTGTCAAATATTCTGAAATAGCCGCCGCACCTGACTCGGACGTTGCCGTGCCCACTACGATTGCCCCGCGCCGCGCAAGTTCCTGCGCAATCGCGCGACCAATACCGCGTGAGGCGCCAGTTACGAGGGCGACTTGTTTGTCCATGCCGATTTTATGCTCGCTCATTTGAAGCTCTCCAAAACGGTGTCCAGTGTTGCCTGATCATAGATGGCGTCGGCCTGCAGATCACCATTAATTCTTTTCACAAGACCCGACAGCACCTTGCCCGGACCGCACTCAACGAGTCGGGTCGCGCCGCTGGCTGCGATCTGTTGCACGGTCTCGACCCAACGCACCGGACTGGCTGCCTGACGCACCAGCGCGTCCTTGATTGCGGCAGGATCACTGACGATGGCGACGTCGACGTTATTGATCAGCGTAATCTGCGGCGCAGAAAATTCTATGCCAGCCAGATAGTCGCGCAAGCGGTCTGATGCCGGTTTCAATAATGAAGAATGGAAAGGCGCTGATACCGGCAGCGACAATGCGCGCTTTGCACCCTTTGCCTTGGCTGCTTCACAGGCGCGCTCGACGGCAGCCTTGTGGCCGGCAATCACCACCTGCGCCGGTGCATTGAAATTGACTGGCTCAACCACTTCGCCCTGCGCGGCTTCAATGCAGGCAGCGCGCACATCGTCGTCCGACAAACCTAAAATAGCGGCCATGCCGCCCTGCCCGACCGGCACTGCTTCCTGCATGGCCTGCGCACGGAAACGCACCAGCGGCACGGCGTCTGCAAAGCGGATTACGCCGGCGGCAACCAGTGCCGAATATTCACCGAGGCTATGGCCGGCAACGATAGTCGGCACGGCACCGCCTGCGGCCAGCCATGCGCGATAGAACGCGACGGCACAGGCCAGCATCACCGGTTGCGTGTTGGTGGTCAGGTCCAGATCTTCTTTCGGGCCGTCGGCAATCAGCTTGGCCAGATTGAACTGCAAGGCGTCGGACGCCTCGGCAATGGTTTGTTGCACCACGGCGTTGTCGGCAAAGCCGTTCAACATGCCGATGGCTTGCGAACCCTGGCCCGGAAATACGAATGCGAAATTTGTCATGCGTGTCTTTGAATGAAAATCAGATTTTAGCGAGCACCGCGCCCCAGGTGAAACCACCGCCGACGCCTTCCATCATGACGGTCTGGCCGGGCTTGATGCGACCGTCGCGCATGGCAACGTCGAGCGCCAAAGGAATCGATGCCGCTGATGTATTACCGTGCTGGTCAACCGTGACCACCATTTTTTCCAGCGGCAGGCCGAGCTTTTTGGCAGTGCCCTGCATGATGCGGATATTCGCCTGATGTGGAATCAGCCAGTCAATATCGGACGATTGCATGCCGGCCGCAGCCAATACTTCGTGGGCGACTTTTTCCAGCACCGAGACTGCCAGCTTGAACACTGCCTGACCATCCATATGCAAAAAGCCGCTGCCTGCCAATGCGCCTTCCTGCACGTTACCTTTTACGCACAAGATATCAGTGTAGCGGCCATCAGCATGCAGCTTGGTCGCCAGAATCCCGGGTTCTTCGGAGGCAGACAGCACAATAGCGCCAGCGCCATCACCAAACAACACGCAGGTCGTGCGGTCGTTGAAATCGAGTATGCGCGAAAATACTTCAGCGCCAATCACCAGCACGCGCTTGTGCATGCCAGACTTGATAAAGCTGTCGGCGACCGATACCGCATACACAAAGCCGCTGCAGACTGCCTGCACATCAAGCGCGGCGCAGTCGTTGGTGATGCCGAGCTTGCGCTGCACGACGCAGGCTGTGCTCGGAAAGCCACCGAGAAAGTCCGGCGTAGAAGTCGCGAGAATGATCAGGTCAATGTCGTTCGGCGTCAGACCGGCCATCTCGAGAGCGCGCTGCGCTGCAGCCGTCGCCAGATCGCTAGACAAAACGCCGTCAGCGGCGTAGTGGCGTGCGGAGATGCCGCTGCGTGAAACGATCCATTCGTCCGACGTCTCCAGCCCTTTTTCCGCCAGCGTCTGCGTAAGGTCCTGGTTGGTCACGCGGTTCGGTGGCAGAAAACTGCCGGTACCGATTATTTTTGAATAAGTGTTCATGCAGTCTTTTTTATCGTTGTGTCTGGCGCGGCCGGAGCCTGCGGCATCAGTTCTGCGATCGATTTTTCTATGCGCGACAAGACATCATGGCGCGCTGCATCGCAGGCGCGCTTGATGGCCCACTCAAAGCCATAGGCATTTTCACCGCCATGGCTCTTGAAGACCAGACCGCGCAAGCCCAAGAGGCTCGCGCCATTGTAGCGGGAGGGATTCAGACGTTGTGAAACCTGTTTGAGCGCGCGATATGCAATCAGCGCGCCGAGCATATTGATCCAGCCTTTGCTGAGTTCGGTTTTCAGCACGCTCTTGATCAGGCGGCCGAGACCTTCGGCAGATTTCAGCGTGACATTGCCGACGAAGCCATCGCAAACCACGATATCGGTCGTGCCTTCGAAGATGTCGTTGCCTTCAACATTGCCGTAAAAATTGAGCAAACCTTTTTCATGGTCGATGCGCAGCAACTCAGCCGTCTGCTTGACCAGTTCGTTACCCTTGATATCTTCTTCGCCCACGTTCAGCAAGCCGACAGTCGGCCTGGCATGACCTTCGACAGCGGAGACCAGCGCGGAACCCATTAATGCAAACTGATGCAGATGCAGCGGCTCGCAGTCAACGTTCGCGCCGAGATCCAGCATGTAGGTCGGGCCGTTTTTCTGATTGGGCAAAATGGTGCAGATCGCAGGCCGGTCGACACCCGGCAAGGTCTTCAACACATAGCGCGACACAGCCATCAATGCGCCGGTATTGCCGGCCGAAACGCAGGCTTGTGCCTTGCCTTCCTTGATCAGGTTGATGGCCACGCGCATCGATGAATCTTTTTTGCGGCGCAATGCCACCTCGAGCGGGTCATCCATCTCGACGACTTCTGATGCATTGACGACAGACAAGCGTGGATGCGACGCGGCCTTGTGCCTGACGAGCTCGGCGCGAATGATTTCTTCGCGGCCGACCAGAATCAATTCGGCATCGGGTTCACGATTGACGAAGGACAGGGCAGCAGGAACAGTGACCGAAGGGCCATGATCTCCACCCATGCAGTCTATGGATATTTTTATTGTCATTGTCTGTACCACGCCCTGCTGCCGGCACTACGAATTGCCGGATCAGACATGATGCGAAATGACGGAAGGATGCTGACTGTGCATAAAAAAACGGCGCCAAGCAGTCTGCGACTCTTCACGCCGGTTTTTAATTTTCTACAGCGACGATGAATTATTCGTCGTTTTTAGTCTTCAACACTTTGCGGCCACGATAAAAGCCGTTCGGGCTGATATGGTGACGCAGATGCGTTTCGCCGGTGGTTGGCTCAACAGCGGTAGCTGGGGCAACCAGAAAATCGTGCGAACGATGCATGCCGCGCTTGGACGGGGACTTTTTGTTTTGCTGAACTGCCATGATGACTCCTGATTCGGTAAGTGCGAAATTTTAACATAGTCGGATTGCAGAACTGCATGAAATCCGAACCGGACTTTGTAGCGCCCCGAAAGACGGCTACGACTTCAATTTTTTTAATACGGCAAACGGCGATTCTTTTTTGTCTTTCACGACTGCTGCCTGCGCTCCTTCCGGACAAACATCATGTCGCGGCGATAGCGGCAAAGCCAGCAAGGCATCATCTTCTACCAGCGCCAGCACATCGAGCGTAGTGCTGCCGACTATGACATCGATACTATCGTCGTCGAGCATGGCTTCGGTTTCGTCTGCTTGCGCATCGTCACGCGCCAGTACCAGCAATGTGTTGGTCGCAATCGGCAACGTGTAAGGTGTCAGGCAACGCTGGCACATCAGGCGCACTTCACCGGTGACTTCCAGCTTCAGTTGCGGCAATCCTGTCGGATGCGCACCGCCGGTCAATGACCAGCTTAGCTCGCCCTGACTATCTGCCAGCTCGACAGAAAGACGTGCCATTTCAGCAATAGCGGTTTGTCCGGACTGCTGCTGCTTGTGGCGGCAAAACTCAAAGCTGTCGATAAACTTGGCGCTCATGAAGGCGTATGCCTCGGAAAACCTGCGATAATATCAGGGTTTTGTCTTACAAGTCAAAGCCTTAGCCCGCCTTTCATGCAACCCACACTCCCTGCCCGCCTGATACTTGGTTCGAGTTCGATTTATCGAAAAGAACTGCTGCAAAGATTGCACTTGCCCTTCGAGGTGATGGTGCCCGATCTCGACGAAACACCGTTGCACTCGGAATCGCCGCCACAAACTGCGCTGCGACTGGCCACCGCCAAAGCCGCTGCCATTGCCGGACTGAGCGGACCAGCGCTCATCATAGGCTCAGATCAGGTCGCTACGCTAGATGGACAGCAAATCGGCAAGCCCGGCGACCACGCGCGTGCGCTGGCCCAACTGCAAATGATGCGCGGGCGCGAAGTGATTTTTCATACGGCACTGTGCCTGCTGGATTCGCGGGATGGCAGTTCTCAAATTGAAAACGTGCAAACCGCAGTGCAGTTTCGCGACCTGCCGGATGCCGAGCTCGACGCCTATCTGCGCATAGAGCAACCATATGATTGCGCCGGTAGCGCCAAGAACGAAGGGCTGGGCATTGCGCTGATCGCTTCGCTGCGCAGCGATGACCCGACCGCACTGACCGGCTTGCCGCTGATTGCCCTCACTACTATGTTGCGCCGCGCCGGCGTGACTTTTTTCGCAACAAATTAAAACATGACCGGCACTCTCTATCTGATTCCAAATACTTTAGGCCCTTGTGATCTTGATGCGGTATTGCCGGCGCAAGTACGTAATATTACCGCCGGTCTCGATACCTTCGTCGCTGAAAACGCAAAAACCGCACGCGCTTTTCTGAAGCTGGTTGGCGCCAGCCATCCGCTCTGTAAGCCTCTGCAAGAAATGCAAATCGCAGAGCTCAACGTCAACACACCAGCGACGGCCCTGCCCGCTTTACTTGCGCCTTTATTGGCTGGCAAGGATGCCGGATTATTGTCTGAAGCTGGCGTACCAGCCGTTGCTGATCCGGGTGCCGACCTGGTCCGGCTTGCGCATGCCAAGGGCATAAAAGTGCGACCCCTGGTGGGTCCGTCGTCTATTTTGCTGGCCTTGATGGCGAGTGGCTTGAATGGGCAGAGCTTTGCGTTCAATGGCTATCTGCCGACCGATGCAGAAGATCGCGGCAAGCGCATCAAAGTACTTGAGCAACGCTCGCGGCAAGACAAGCAGACGCAGATTTTTATCGAAACGCCTTATCGCAATGCGGCGCTGCTTGAAGCCTTGGCGACCCACTGTAGCGGGTCAACCCTGATTTGTGTGGCTACCGATTTAAGCCTGGAGTACGAGACGATACGGACAACGACTGCGCAACAATGGCAGCGTGAATTGAAGGCAGGACGGGCGCCTGACTTTCATAAAAAACCTACGGTGTTTTTGCTGTTGGCGGAGTGATTTGCGATGCGATGAAAGACGCTGGGATTCAGCGACTTTGCATCGGTACCTTATTGCAGCTTAAGCGCCGCTGAGCCAATTGCTTTCACCGCCCCCTCACCTGCCGCCGCACCAAATTTCTTCAGCACCCGATCCGACAAACCTTCATGCGCGGTGTAGTCAATGATATCTTCCGCCTTCAGCACATCGCGCGCCACGCTATCAACCGTACCCAGCCCATCGGCTAGACCAAGTTGAATCGCGCGACTGCCGGTCCAGAACAGTCCGGAGAACATGTCCGGCGTTTCTTTCAGGCGCTTGCCCCTGCCTTTGCGCACCACACTGATGAATTGCTGATGAATTTCTGTCAGTAGCCCGAGCGTGAATTGCTTCTGCTTCGACGTCTGCGCCGAAAACGGGTCGAGAAAACCTTTGTTTTCACCGGCAGTCAGCATCCTGCGCTCGACACCGAGCTTTTCCATCAGGCCGGTAAAACCGAAGCTGCTCATCAGAACACCGATTGAGCCGACAATGCTGGCCTGATTCACATAGATACGGTCTGCAGCAGCCGCGATGTAATAGCAACCAGATGCGCACATATCTTCCACCACGACATAGACCGGCTTTTTAGGATGCAGCTTGCGCAGCCGGGTGATTTCATCGTTGACGATACCAGCCTGCACCGGGCTGCCGCCAGGGCTATTCATGCGCAGGATGATGCCGACCGAACCTTCATCGGTGAAGGCATTATTCAAGGCCGGCAGGATGGAGCTGACTGAACCGGTGCTGCTGTTGACATCAATTTCGCCATCGATTTCTATCAATGCCGTATGACGGCCGGCGACTTGTTTCGGCGAGCCGGTGATGTCGAATGCGGCCCACACGGCAACCAGCACCACCGCGAGTGTCGCAAAGCGAAAGAAGATGCGCCAGCGGCGGTTGGCACGCTGCTCGCGCAGCATTTCCAGTGCGAGATTTTCCAGCACAGTGGAGCTTAGCGCAGGCGAAGCCGGCGCAGCGGGTGCTGATTCAGCATCAGAATAATCGTTGTTGCTCATGTTTTAGAACTTCCGTTTTAGAACTTCCATTAATACGTCAAATTCTGAATGATTCAGGCCCGCACTGGTCGCACAGTCTCGTCCGGCTCCCAGAAAATCTGGTTGTCGTGTTCGATTACTTTGACTGGGTACAATTTACCGCCACGGCAGGGACCGCCGGCGCAGCGGCCAGTCGTTGGCTCGTACAAGGCGCCGTGTGTGGCGCACATCAGAAATTCGCGGCCGGACTCGAAAAATTCACCTTCGTTCCAGTCCAGCTCCATGGGCACATGCGCACAGCGATTCAGATAAGCACGCGGCTGATGTGCAAAGCGCACGACGAAGGCAGTGCAGTCTTCGCCAAAGGCTGTCACAGGAAAGCGCACGCCCTTGCCGCCCTCTTGCACCTGGTCTGCTGCGCAGATAAAAATTTCAGTGTCGGTCATAGACCCTATGCGTTGTCATTGAGCCAGGCATGCAGTTCTGCAATTGAGTTAGCACCGAACTGTGGCGACAACGCGGTTAATTCTTGCTCAGGATGGGCGCCATAATGCACACCAATCGCCGCAGCACCTGCGTTGCTGGCCATCTGCAAATCATGCGTAGTGTCGCCGATCATGACGGTGCGCTTCATGTCCTGCCCCAGTTCACGCGTGAGTTCTTGCAGCATGGCCGGATGCGGCTTGGAAAAGGTTTCATCGGCGCAGCGGGTGGCATCGAACAAGGACATCAGCCCGACAGTGTCGAGCGCACGGTTCAGCCCGACACGGCTTTTACCCGTAGCCACTGCCAGGAAGTACGCTTGTGAGGCAAGGTCGTCCAGCATTTCGCGCGCGCCGTCGAACAATGTCAGCTCCTGGTCCTTTGACAGATAGTGGTAACGATAACGCTCGACCATACGCGGATACATGCGTGGATCAAGCTCTGGCAGCACGGCTTCCATGGCGTCTTGCAGGCCAAGTCCGATGACATAGGAAGCGGCGCGGTTGTCCGGCACCGGCAGGCCAAGGTCACGCGCGGCTGCCTGTATGCTCGAGACGATTGTCGCGGTGCTGTCCATTAATGTACCGTCCCAGTCGAACACGATCAGATCAAATTGTTTTCTTGGCATAGTCAATGGCAGCGCGCTGCGTATTCCTTAAATTTTTTAATTATTATGCTGGCGTGTTCACTGCCTGAAGTCCAGCCAGAAAGCGTTCGCACTCAACTGGCAACGGCGCCTTGATGGTGACTGGCTTGCCGGTTTCAGGATGCGTGAACGTGATCTGATGTGCATGCAAAAACATGCGCTTGCAAGCCACACGCAGACCTTCTGCTTTTTGCAACTCGCGGTTCAGCGCAAAATCGCCGTACTTGTCATCTCCCACAATCGGAAAACCTGTCGAAGACAAGTGAACCCGGATTTGATGCGTGCGGCCTGTCTTCAATTCCGCTTCCAACAACACGAATTGACCATATTTTCGCAATAAATTAAAGATCGTGTGCGACGCCATGCCGTCGGCTTGCACCCGCACCCGCCGTTCGCCATCAGCGCCGGTATATTTATGCAAGGCCAGCTTCACATGCTGACGACTGTTTTGCCAGTCACCCTTCACCAGCGTCAGATAGCGCTTGTCTGTATGGCCGTCACGCATCTGCTCGTGCAAATTTGTTAATGCAGTGCGTTTTTTGGCAAGTAACAGAATGCCGGACGTATCGCGGTCCAGCCTGTGCACGAGCTCGAGAAATTTTGCGTCGGGCCGCGCCGCACGCAGTTGTTCAATGACGCCGTAGCTGACGCCGGAGCCACCATGAACGGCAACACCAGCTGGTTTGTTAATAATTAACAAATGACTGTCTTCAAACAAAATACTGAATTCAGCGCCAGGCACATGCGACTCATCGCGCTCGGCCATCCGGATCGGCGGAACGCGAACGATATCGCCTTCAACTAGCCGGTATGTCTGCGCGATACGGCCCTTGTTGACGCGCACTTGTCCGGAGCGCAGTACTTGATAGACATGACTTTTTGGCACGCCTTTACAAATACGCAGTAAAAAATTATCAATACGCTGACCTGCTTCGTCAGCGCTAATGGTGAGCATTTGAACCTGGGGTTGGACTTGCATGGTTGGGGCGTGAGGGGAGGACGAATCCTGAGTCCCAGAAAATCTCGCTAAGTCCTTCATTTTGAATATATAATCAAACGAAGCGGGGTTAAATCCGCTGATTGTGTAAGAATAAAAAATACATTCTACACAGGGGCGTTCCATCGGCCTCGCCCAATTTGCAAATTCGATGGAAAAGCCGTGTATGCATCATTCCTGCGCCGTCAAGGTTGCGCCTCCGTTGTAATCGGACTGTGCGCCGGAATGTTGGAACCGATTGCTTGGAACGTAAGGATAAAGTCCGGCAAGCCTTCCCAAAGATGGGCAGGCTTGCTGGTTGATGGTACTGAACACTGTTTGCTAATTTTGCTGAACCTGAACTTATGATGGTTATCCTGAGACACCACCTGCTACTGCCCCAAGCGCTGCCTCTGGCAAGCCTGCTTGTATGCAGCGGCGTGCGTGCCACAGGAACGCAAGCTGCAGACTGAACAGTTTCATCCGCGCCCAGTACGGCCAGCGTTATTCGCTGCGCCCGCACGTCAAGGCAACTCTCTCCCCCCAGCTATCGCCCGCGCATACATCCCTTACCTTTGTCGTGTCTTAGGCGTTTCGCCATGCACGACAAAATTAGGCCTTAAAGGCCGCGGAGCTATTAAATGAAACGCATGCTGTTCAACGCCACGCAACAAGAAGAATTGCGCGTGGCAATCGTCGACGGGCAAAAACTCATCGACATCGATATCGAGACCACCGGTCGCGAACAACGCAAATCCAATATCTACAAAGGCATCATCACCCGCATCGAGCCTTCCTTAGAAGCCTGCTTCGTCAACTACGGCGAAGAGCGTCATGGTTTTCTGCCATTCAAGGAAGTCGCCCGCAGCTATTTCCGCGAAGGCGTCGATGTACGCAACGTCAGCATCCGTGAAGCACTGCGCGAAGGCCAGGAAATCATGGTGCAGGTTGAAAAGGAAGAGCGCGGCAACAAAGGCGCCGCCCTCACCTCTTTCGTATCTTTGGCCGGCCGCTATCTGGTGCTGATGCCAAACAACCCGCGTGGCGGTGGTGTTTCGCGCCGCGTTGAAGGTGAAGATCGCCAGGAACTGCGCGACACCATGGATAGGCTTGACCTGCCTACCGGCATGTCCGTCATTGCACGCACTGCCGGTATCGGCCGTAACGTGGACGAGTTGCAGTGGGATTTGAACTACCTGATGCAGCTGTGGGGCGCGATTGAAGGTGCCAGCAAGTCAGCCACCGGCGCCTTCCTGATTTATCAGGAATCATCGTTGGTAATCCGCGCAATTCGCGATTACTTCCAGCCTGATATCGGTGAAATCCTGATCGACACCGACGACATCTACGAACAAGCTCAGCAGTTCATGAGCCACGTGATGCCGGACATGGTGCATCGCGTAAAACGCTATCGTGATGACGTGCCGCTGTTCTCGCGTTTCCAGATCGAACACCAGATCGAGACCGCTTACTCGCGCACCGTGCCACTGCCATCCGGCGGCGCAATCGTGATCGACCACACTGAAGCACTGGTATCCGTTGACGTCAACTCGGCGCGCGCCACCCGTGGCAGCGACATCGAGACCACCGCATTCAACACCAATCTGGAAGCTGCCGAAGAAGTCGCCCGTCAATTGCGCTTGCGCGATTTGGGTGGCCTGATCGTGATCGACTTCATTGATATGGAGAACACGAAAAACCAGCGCGAAATCGAAAACCGCCTCAAAGATGCGCTGCACTATGATCGTGCCCGCGTCCAGATGGGCAAGATTTCACGCTTCGGCCTCATGGAATTGTCGCGCCAGCGTCTGCGCCCATCATTGTCCGAAGGCAGTCATGTGACCTGCCCGCGCTGCAACGGCACCGGTCACATCCGCGATACCGAATCTTCCGGCCTGCAAGTGTTGCGGATTATTCAGGAAGAAGCGATGAAGGAAAACTCCGCTGCAATTCACGTGCAGGCGCCAGTTGATGTAGCCGCTTTCATGCTGAATGAAAAGCGTGGCGAGATCCTGAAGATCGAGACGCGTCATCGTGTCAATGTCATCCTGATCCCGAACAAGCACCTGGAAACACCGCACTACAAACTCGAACGTCTGAAGCATGACGATCCACGCCTCGAAGACATGCAGGCCAGCTATTCGCTGGCTGAGCATGCAGAGACAGACATCGGCTATAACAAGCGCGAGAAAGACGATGCAAAGCCGCGTCAGGAAGCAATGGTCAAGAGCATCACGCCTGACCAGCCTGCACCTATCGTTGATCGCAGCGTGCCTGTCGCACCGTTGGTCGCCGACGTTGCAACGGAAGGTTTCCTGTCGAAGTTGTTTGGTCTGTTCCGCAAGAAGCCGGCAGCCGATGCTGCGCCAGCCGTTACAGCCAAGCCAGCACAACGCGAGCGCGGCGAACGTGCAGGACGCAACCCGCGCGGCCGTGGCCGCAACGGTCGTGGCGGCCGCGACGGTCGTGACAAGACGGAAGAAAAAGCAGTTGTGCCAGCAGTCGAGGCACGCGAGCCCAAAGAAACCACGCAACGTCAACCGAAACCGCAACGTGAACCACGCGAGGCACGCGAACCTCGTGAGGCACGTGAGCCACGCGAAACTCGTGAACCGCGCGAAGCCAAGGAAGGCACCGACCCACGTCGCGAGCGCGCCGCTCGCGGCCAGCGTGAAGAACGCAAGGAACAGGTCGAGCCAGCAGAAGATAAGCTGATTATCGCTCCAACTATCTCTGCTGAAACCGCAGAAGGCACGCAGGAAGAATTGCTGCTTAATCCTTCTGAAGATGCAGCAGTTGAAGGGGATGAACAGCCGCGTCGTCGTCGTCGTCGTGGTGGCCGCAACCGTAACCGTCGTGATCGTGATCCTTCAGAAACAGCTGGTAACGAGAACGCCGACGCTGATGATGAAATCACTTCACATGCAGATGCTGCACATGAAGAAATGACGAGCCCTGTGCCGGTGTTTGTGCCTGTGGCAGAGCTCACCGAAGCAGCAAGTCATGCTGATAAAATCGTTACATCGCAGCCACGTTCAGCGCTAGGTCATGTGCCAGTACCGGTCTATGCAGAGCCAGTAGCGACCTCACCGGAACCGGTGGATACAGCTCCAGCAGTCGAGACTCCTGTAGTTGCAACTACAGTTATTGAAGCTCCAGTCATTGAAGCTCCAGTCATTGCAGAGCCTGTGATTGAAGCTCCGGTCATTGCAGCGGTAGTTGTTGTTGAAGTTGCAGCCGCTGAGCCTGTTGTTGCAGCACCTGCGCCTGCTCCAGTCGCAAAGCCTGTTATTCCAGTAGCGCCGCCAGCAGCAAATCTGGATGAAGTTCTGAAAGCAGCCGGACTGATGATGGCTGTGACCAATCCGGACAAGTTGCGCGCAGTACAGGCAGCAGCCACGCTGGAAATGCCGGCAGCAGCTCCCGTAGGCCGCGAGCGCAAGCCGGCCGTTACTATTGCAGAGCAACCACTGGTTCAGATTGAAACCCAGCGTTGATTGCTGTTGAGTAGTTTTCGGCAAGTAAGAATTGAAAAAGCCCCGCAAATTTTGCGGGGCTTTTTCTTTTCCAGGCTAACAACGACCAGGATCAGGTGTCACGACCCATCATAAGAAATGAAGGAATTACAGCTTTAATACCGCGATTGGGACCGGCGTTAACTTTCACGCTGTCGTTAGCGGCTGAGCGCACTGCAGGATTTTGGCTGGAATTACGCACTGCCCTGAAACGATCAAGGATGGAGCCGCTGACCTTGGGAGTAAGCGCTCCTTGCTTAGAATTCTGTCTGTAATCTGTTTCGATCTGACCTAACTGTTCGATTGAACGGCCGAACTCAATAAAGTTTTCGCGTATCGCTTCGTTGGTCGTCATGACAAAAAACTCGGTGCCGAAAAAATCGTTGGCACTGGCACTGTACATAACAGGCGGCGACAGGAAAAACCCTGCATTGAAAGACTTGGAGAATATACCTTCATAAGTCTGCAAGTTATCGACGCGACTAGGAACGATCACTAGTTTTGGAGGATTCCGCATGCGCGAATTAAATATGAACGAAAAGCGATTAACAAACTCCAGAGTGCTATCAAGTTCAACACGAGACAATGAGCTCGGCACGAGCACCAAATCAAATTCAAACAGAAAATCAGGCGGCAGTACGTCAGTCCAGGTCAGGTCGGTAATAATCACTTCACTAACTTCAACTGCTTTACGCAAAGCTTCTTTTGCCTTTAGCAGAGCAATGCCTGAGCCTTTTGCATTTGGTAAATCAACAGTCTTGCAGTCAATACCGATCGGGTAGGCTTTTTTAACCCATTTACCGGCTGTGGCTTGATGGTCAAAATCAATCAGCGATGTTTTCTTGCCGGATGTATAAGAAAAATACGCAGCCAGATTAGCTGAAACCGTACTTTTACCTACGCCACCCTTCTGGCTGGTAATAAGAATCTTGAGTGTAGAGCTCATGGTATTCCTTGATTTGACCTGCAAGCCATTGATTTTAAATTATATTTACTTATTCACGTTGCTTTGGGGGAAATTTTGCCATAATATAACAACGGAGTATAAGACAAGGCATTTAATAAAGCCACAATACTTTCTCAAGGGAATTTAAATTATGAGCAATACAGTTAAAAAACCAGCGATGAAAAGATTCGAACCTAAATCGGGATGGAGCGATGCTTCTGCCCCCGTAGTATCTATTAGCGGATACATTAAATCTGATGCGCAAGCAAAGTCTTCAGACGAACAGTTATCTGCCGATGCGCTGGTTAATCTCGGTGAATCTATTCAGGATGTTTTCAATAGCCTCAAAATTAATGACCCGCGCTTGCAAGCCTGGACACAGGTGCATGCGGCAATTCGCCTGATTAGTGGCAAGCTACAAGAAAAAAAATCACTGGAAGATCGTATTAATGAGCTGAAAATGGAAATCGAAGGTGTACGCACCCTCGCCTCCGAACTGGTTATGGGCGCGTACCAAAGCGAACTGGAAGTGCATGCCACTTCGAAGCTGCGCGTACAAATCGCTGAGTCTCTGAACGACAAGCTGATTAATGCCCTCAAAAACTAAAGAATGAATTCGTATCAAGTCACGCGCAAGGCAGCGCTATTAATTTCTATTAACTGGCTTTCATTTGCCTTCTGTTTTGCGTGGACTAGCCGTTTGCAAGACAGCCTGATGTGGTGGCGTAATTTGAACTGGTCAGGTTGGTTGGCTGACTTGGCGGGCATAATAGAGATGAAACCAGTGCCTGCAGGCGCACTATGGATATTGTGGCTTGTTGCAGGCTGTCTTTTTTCAGTTATCTGCTGGAATCGCAAACCAGAAATTACAGAAGTTTCACCATCCAACGATGCCATCACTAAAAGACAGCTGCTCGGAAACGCTGAGATGATGGAAACGCATCCTGAGTTGAAAGAGAAAATTCTGCGACTACATCAATCGCTTGATAATATCTAATAATCGAATCTAAAAAAATGGCCCGCTAATTAAGCGGGCCATTTTTTTCTTGATAGTTTTTATTCCGCTTATTTTTGCTGATAAAGCATTTGCACTCGACGACCGTTTGTCGGCTGCACTGGTCGCGCATTCATTTTGTAGAGTTTTTTGAATGCAGATAATTGTGCATACGAAACCTCAATCGGTGTTTTCATGACATGCCAACGCACTTCTTCGCTGCAAGGTGGCGTAGTCAGCGAGCCCAGATAAGCATAATAAGTCGGGTCAGCAGGTAAAATATCGGCCGGATTAAATACATTGATAGGCCGGGTCTGACCTTCTTTGCCGGGCAAGTTATCGAACACCGGTTTCAATGCAACGTTTTCTTTACCAAGCTTGAATAAAACTGCAACGACAGCCAGCTTGGTATCGCCCGCTTTATGCACCAGATGCGCGACCATGTGCGAAGCCATGCTGTTAATTTTCTCTTCGCTCGGCGTATGGAAATGAAACTGGACTAATTTATATTCCATGCCATCGAAGCGCGCAGTGCCGGAAGCTGGCAAATTGACTTGAATAGTGTGGCCGTTATTGATTATTTCAGCAGGGCCGGGAACGTAAGAAAATGGAATTGGCTTTAAGCCACCCTTTTCTGCTTGTTCAGTTTCTATGTTGATGGGGGATTGACGTTTGCCAACACCACAAGACTTAAACGCTGGGTCCATGGCTCCCCATTGTTTCGGGCCATGCTCCCCTTCATAGTCCCAATGCGGGCCAGCGGCCATAGCAAACGAAGCGAGCAGCGAGCTTGCCAATGCAACTACGAGTTTTCGTTTCATTAGAGTCCTCAAATTTGGTTACTGCCAGCACGGCATTTGGCTGGATGATTCGATCACCGGCTAGAATTGCACACACCGGAATAAATCGTCAATAGCAGACAAACCTTTAATTGCCGACGACCCAGCCGGCTTGCAGCCAGTGCGTATAGACGGGCGAAAAAGGCCATGAAATCAGCGATATAGCTGTGCCCGCCGGAAAAACGACCGACGTTAAATGATCCATCCAAGGGCCTTGGGCATCGACTTGCGCCAGCAAATGCCGGTGCAAGGGATCTCCTTGCAAACCTTCGGCAAGCAAACCAGTCGGGCTTTGCACCGCAGCCACATTCAGTGCGGGCTGATTAAGGCTGACCGGATTTAACAGGGGCCCCGAAAAAAGATCGTGCACGCTACCCCAGTCACGACCGTGCAAGAGGCCTGCCACAGAGCGCAGTTCTGCCTCAGCGCGTGCCAAGTCATCCTCCATCCGGAAACGATGCTGGCCGAGCACATTATCAAAAAAAACGGTGGCATCGGGATAGGCGACCAGTAGCGCAGACAAGCTTGCTATCGCATCAGCACGATGAAATTTCAGCTGCGTAGCACTAGCCCGCAATGCGCTGCCATGATTGAGTCGAAACAGCAAGGGCGCCAACGGATCAAGATCAATGACATCAATCCGCTCAAAGCGCTGCAACCATGCTGCTGACATCATCCAGCCTGCACTGCCGCCGATTAGCAGCAAGTGGCGTGAAGCAGGTCGTGTCGTTGCCAGCCATTCAGCAATCTGTGCCGTGGTTTCACACCAGCGGCGCCGCGCGAGCAACGCCCGCCCATGCCAGCGCAAACCTCCGGTTACTTCAGCGAGCGCAGACAACGTTGAGGATCTCGCGAATCGGCGTGTCGGGCGACACGGCTGCCCATTCTTTCAGACTGCCCATTTTGCTGATCTCATTCCCACCCAGCTTGAAGCCGCTAAAAAACGCCATGTGCAGTGCGCGCGCCATCTTGTGCGTGCAATCGAACTGCAGCATGGATCGGGTAGAACGATAGATTTTTCCACTCACATCCATTTGCGGCGAGCGGTAATCAAGCATACTCCAGACTTCACGCCGGTCGCCTTCGCGTTTGATAGTGTCGCGATCAATGTAAAAATCTCCCTGATCAAAGTAGCTAATGCGAGACCATTCAGCTTGTGCGCTGACGCAGGTAAGCATAAGCATCAGAGTTACTAATTTGCGCAGCATGCATTCACTTTCAAAACTATTTTTCTATTTTCCGGGCAGCCCGGTAACCAGCCCGAAAGCTGCACCTTGCACCACACCTTCAGCGATCTGATTTGCGGTTTTGCCTTTGCCGCCGCAACGGGTCGCCAAATTCGACGCATCTATACGGTCTGCCGTATCAAGTACGACGTTCGCGCCAACCATCGGCAGCAGCAGTCCCCCGCTCAGCAGCACCAACACCGGTGTGGTGATGCTCCTCGCCAGCTTTGCATCCTGATGAATCCGGGCCGCATTCAGACTTTGCTGACAGGATTCAGACGCATAGAGCGGGTGGCTGGTATCGAGACGAATAGCTGTCAATTCGGATTCGCTCGCACAACTGCACAGTGCGGTCAAAACCAGTAATACAGCGATCAAGCGCGAATAAATGAAAAGAGATTTCATCAGAGCAGCCAAGGCCGATAACCGACGAAATGTACCAATATTCAGATTTGTTGTAAATCGGAAACTTTTGGCAAAAATCCATCACGGCTTCGGCACGCTGACACTACACATGAAAAGCTGCCTCAGATTTTCTTGCGCTTTTCTTCCCGCCCAAGCAGCGCATGCAGGGGGAAAATCAGAAACACTGCCGAGCCAACCAGCCAGTGCGTCCAAAGAGAAGCATCACGACTTTCTTCAACGCCGTAGTACAGCATCAGGCCGGAGATGGCCAGCGTTGCCATGACCGTAAACATCAACAGCCCAGTCATAATATTTTTACGGGCACGCCATGCAACGCGCACATGCGTCGGCAATACCGACCCAATCACGATCAGCATTAAAAATGCACTGACTCCGTGAGTGATCAGCACGCTGCGGTCCGCCAGCCAGTCATGCAAAATGTTCAATTCATGACCAAGGATATAAGCCGCACCCGAAAACGCGCACAGCATCAAAACAGCATAGGCACTAATGCGTTGGAAATAAGGCAGGCGGCCGACACGGGTAGATATATGAGCAGTCATAGAGTCAGATCATAAAGGTTTGCGCGCCATGCTGCACAAACCAGGCCGCAGATGGCGGCATGCCAGCGGCCAGCACCTTGGTCAACGCATCGGCGGTACAGCAGTCTGCGGCAATCACGGAATAACTATGCGCTGCCAGCAAGGGTTCGCGCGAGTCAGGATGCACCAGCGCGCACACGTTTTTTCCTGCGAAGTGCTGATGCTTCTGCGCCGAAAAATACGGCGCTGAAGTCGCAAGGGCACCATCACTGAGGCTGCCTATGTACATCAACTGTTGCGGATCTGCCGGGTGCCGTACATGCAGCGCTTCATCCAGTTCGCCCAGCACCCGCAAGTCGCCGCCGGCATTGACAACGGCACTAACGATGCCGGACTTGCGCAGCACATCGGTCGCGCGGTCAACCGCAAAACCCTTGGCAATTCCGCCCAGGTCTATGCAGGAAGGCTGCTGCATACTCACATAATCGTCAGGCAGCAGAATTAGGCTGGCGATGCTGGATGTTGTATTGTCGCGAGGCCCGGTTTGCTGTGCAGGCAGCACGCCCCACTCCACCAGTTGCGCGCCTACTCCGCAATCAAACAGGCCATTGCTGCTATCGAAAAATTCTTTGGCACGCGCCAGCACCTGCCAGGTCCAGCGGTGTACTAGGACAGGCTGGCGGTATGCATTGCGGTTAATGCGCGAGAGGTCGCTGCCGGCCTCATGAAAACTCATCAGCGTGACGCATTGCGATATTGCCGCGAAAGCGGCATCGATCACGGACTCAAGGGCACTGGCTTGCACGCAGCCTGCATCACGAATCCTGATTTCGACGTAGGTGCCCATTAAAGGGCGGCAGCGACTGATGCTATTTGTTGGCATTCAGAGGACGCAGCACCATTTCGTGCATCACCATCAAACGCTTGACGCCGTCGGTGATGTGCTTGGAAGACAGCGTAGCCCCAGAAATATTCTTGATGTCGTTGCCCAACTTGAAAGCGGCACTCGAAGTCTTGCCGACGAATTGATCGCGCCAGCCAGCTTCCGCGACTTCATAGCCGTAAGACTCGCGATATTCAAGAATTTCAATTTGCCGGATACTGCCATCGGCATTCACCGCCAACGCATAGGTAATCATTTCGTGCTTGCCCAGCACTTCGTCAACAATGAACCAGCTGCCGTCTGCCGCCTGCCAAACGCGTTCGCCGCGGAATTGCTGGCGCACCGAAGAAGCTACACGCATTTTTTCGGTCTGCGCCTCGGTCAGCAGCACAGGCGTTTGCTTGAGCGCCTGACCGTTGAACATTTTTTTCTGCGCCTGCTCAACCGAAATGAAAATTTTCGCTTCAGCATAAACAGCAGGCGCCGCCAATGCGAACAAGGCCAAAGGCAACAACGGAGCTGGATTCCACTTCACTCTCAACTCCTAGAACGGACGGCCGTACTTGAACATGAATTCATCGCGACCATGACTATCCCAGACTTTGCCGCCGGAGCACTCTGCATCGCCCGGCGCCCAGCATTTACCGCCGATCTGATGGCGCCATGCAGCTGTCACCCACCAGTCTTTGGTAGCGTAGTGAAGGTTAGGGCCGAAGAAATTAGCGCGCTGCGTGTGCTGGCCAAGGCGATAGCCTGCGAAGTCATTATGAAAACGATGCTCAACACCGGCAGTCCAGCGCGGCGCGAACCGATAGGACGCGCCGAGCAGCACGTCCACCATGGATTCGGGGCTGACCTCACCGAGGAATTTGATTCTTTCCATTTCATAAACGATGTTTGCCGCGACGATTAGACTGTCATCCAGAAAATTCGATTGCAGCAGCAGACGCGTTTCGAGTTCATCAGCGAGCTTGCCGGACGTGGCCTCTACATATATGCCCACACCCACCGGTGACAAGACCGGATTCGACAGGCGCCAGATTGCTTCCAGCGATACGCCATCAACGGCATTTTTGCGATATGGCGTGCCGGCATTTTCAGGAACGCCATAGCCGCTGGTGCAAGGCGCAGAGCCGCCACAGGCATCCGGATTGGTGTAATTGTTGGCTGCATTGATGGAATGCGAATTTAGATAGGCCGCGATCTGCAAATCATTGGTAAGGCCATATTCAATCTCGGTGCGGGAACGCCAGAAATCGTAAGTGCCATTGGCCTGTTTGCGTACCAGCGACAAGCGCTGCTCGAATTCGAGTTTGCCTTGTGGCTGCAAGTCCAGCGTGTAAATCCAGCCAAAGCTGCCTTCGCCTGCAGTGGCCACTGACGGACATGCCATAACGGCAAGGCTAAGCGCGGCCGCAAAAAAAGAGGCGGCTAAAGAAGATTTTCCGGCTTGCTTGAGGATGCTCATGGCGCTGTTCACAATGACTCCAAGTAATTTATTAATTACCAGCATCTTAATGCGAATTGTTCGCATTAGCAATAACCGTGAGCAATTTATTGCACAGATGCAAAACATCGATTACTTTCGAAATAGCTGAATCCTTGAAAAGTACGATGTCCTCTCCTTTTTTTACGCTGCTGCTGGTTGGCGCCTATTTCATTTTTTTATTGGCAACGCTACTGCTGCGCAGCCGCACGATCTCGGGTCCGTGGCTATTTTTGCTGCGCAGCTTTTTCCCGAACTGGCGCTTTTATCATCGTGTCGGCCATCTTCGGCTGCTCTTCGTGCGGGTCGCCGGCGAGGATACACAATGGCAGCCCTGGCAAGACATGACCCCACGCGCCAAACGCCATCCACTACAGCTATTTCATAATCCGCACATTAATCTGGCGCTCGCCAACCAGAATTTGGTTGAGCATTTGACGACCGACATCCTCGAGATGGATGAAGGGCAGAACGTGCGGGAATTCGTTACCTATCAAATGCTCATGCGGCTGGCCAGGCACTTGCTCGAGTCGCAATCAGCAAAGTACGCCTTCACGCAGTATCAATTTCAGATCAGGCTAGTGCCGCCATTTGAAGAAGCCACGGAAGAAACCGCGCTGCTGACGTCACCAGTCATCCGCTGGTCAAGCGCATGCTGAGTCTCTATCAATCAGTCAGGGCGTTGGAATGTCTGCTGGCGATCAGCCTGCTGGTGCAAAGCGTCGAGTTCTTGCGCATGCAACGCAACCAGCGGCACGGTAGTGTCTGGGATTGGCAACTACAACAAGCCGAGCTTGCGCATGCAGCAGGCTGGCTGCAAAAATTATTTGGCTGGTTGTATCGCGATCGCGTCCATCATTTGCATTTGATCGTTCGCGTCGTACTGGCAGTCAGCCTGTTTTATGGCGTGAGTCTGGTTTGCAGCCTTCTACTGTTTGCAAGTACGTTAGTGCTATTGATCCGTTGGCGCGGCGCCTTCAATGGCGGCAGTGATTTCATGACAGTGGTCATGCTGACTGGTGTGCTGATTGCGCAAGTCGCCACCTTGTTTGTCGGCCCTGTGCTGGCATGGAAGGCAGGCCTCTGGTACATCACGATTCACACGATGTCGTCTTATTTCTTGTCCGGCTCAGTCAAACTGTTGAGCTGCGACTGGCGCAATGGTCGAGCGCTGCCCTATTTTCTCGATGGCGCAGTGTACGGTCCACTGCATGCAGACAGCATTTTCCGCAAAAAGCAGGTTGCGATTTTATGCTCGTGGGTCTTCATCGTGTGGGAATGCAGTTTTCCGCTGGTGCTCGCCGGCCCGGTATGGGCAATTGCATGGTGCCTGTGCGCGGCGGTGTTTCATTTTCTGGTGTTCTGGCATTTCGGCCTGAATCGTTTTTTCTGGGCGTGGGTCGCAAGCTTTCCAGCAATTATGTATTGTTCAACGCAGCTTTGAACGAGACAGCGGCGTTACACGCAATACGAACAGGGTGATTTTTCTTCCTAGTTTCAACATCGGATATAAGATTGCAGCCAGCCTGCGGCTGGAAAAAATCGTGCGATGCAGTCGATTGAAGAAATCGCTACCAGAAGAACAGGATGCCAGCACGTGCATCGCATCGGCACCGGCATAGACTTGGTCGTTGAGTATGACGAGCATGCCAGCATTAAGATCATGACCCTGCTGCCAGTAAGCGTTGATGCGCGGATCGTCCGAGCGCGCGCTCAGCATTTCTACCGAAGTGCTAGCCTGTTGCAGTCGCAGCAGTCGGGTATAGGCGCGGCAAAAAGGACAATCGCCATCAAAGATAATCAGCATGTGGCGATTGTACCTGCTGCTATTCCAACGCGAAGAGCTGTCCTTCCAACCAAGGCAAGGTCGAATGTTTTACGCGCCAGCCATCTGCTTCACGCACACCGAAGGAAATTTCAAAATCCAGCATCGATGCCAATACTCCACCGTGTCCCCGCACCCGCATGACATAGACACCAGCGATCAGCAACATTTGTAGCGGCTCAGATGATGCTGATTGACGTAGAACGGTAAAGGCATTATCCGAATCAGGCAGCTTGTGCCAATGCTCCAGATAGCTGGCGTGCACGCCCTTTTCAATCAGCACATCGGATTCAAACTCCATCGTGCCGGCATCAGCCGTGGCGGAAGGCGGCTGAAAATCTGCGACACGATGCCAGCGGCAGATTTCAGGCGTGGCGCTGGTATCAACTTCAGTAACACCGGCAAAACCCTGTTGCAGTTGCAGCCATGCCAGTTGCTGCGAATTGCAGTCAGCAAGCTGACGCACACCAGAGAAATCAGGACGACCGGCAGGCAGGCGAATATCTGCATGCCAGCGTTCAGTCTGCATCCAGAACACTGTCGTGCTTGTATCGCGCAAGTCTGGTGTCGCCAGCAGACTGCGCCGCCACACACCCCAATAACGCTTGGGCACAGGGGCAGTCTGGAATTCAGGTAGCAACATCGCTCAGTCCTATTCGTGCCAGTCCGGAAACGCATTCAAGCCACGGTAAAAAGCGAAATCATGATTCGGCCAGATCACCGCGTTTTCGCTTTCTGCTATGTGCTTCAGTTTACGAATACTGCCGACGGCCTCGTCGTACTGATCTTGCCAGCAAGCGCCGGGGGCGACTTCATCGTTCAGATTTTCCATCAAGTCAGCTGCATCACCAGCCAGCAGCACGGGCGGGCCTTTCGGCAATTCTACCCACAGTGACATATGACCGGCCGTGTGGCCGGGTGTGCTGATGGCGCGCACGCCGGCAGTCAGATCATATTCACCCTGCTTGACCAGCAGCGGACCATAGTCAATGAAATCATCTTGAAAACAGGCGACGTCTTTGCCCGTCATCGCCGCATCTAGTTCGTTCTGTTGCACATGCACTTCCGCGCCGCAACCGCAACGCTTGAGCTCACCCAGCCCGCCAGCATGATCGAAATGCAAATGACCGATGAAGACCACATCAATATCTGCAGCCTGCAAACCCAAGCGTTTCAGATACGACGGAATGCGCTGCTCCTCCGTCATTTGCGGTGCGCCAAAATGAAACGTCTCGGGGTTGTAGTAATGCGCGCATTGCGCCGGCTCGTTGATCTTGCTGTAGTCACAGCCGACGTCATACAGAATACGGCCGTTCGTGGTCTCGATCAGATAAGCAAGTATAGGCGCCTCTATCATTTCACCGGCACCACGCCCATGTGTGGACAGCGATTTGTCGTAACGATGCGTGGCAGTCAGCAACGGCCACAGTTTTTTTACCTGGCTCATGCTGCCTCCCTCATTAAGATTGCTATTTTTGTTGCCGGCATCACCGAACCAAAAATACCACCTTCGACCGCGATCATTGCCATTGCCGGTTGCTGTAAAGACGGATTACTGGCAGCACAGCTATCTGCAGCAGTAATGCAGCGATAGCCTCGATCAACCGCTTCGCGCAGCGTCGAATGTACGCACACTTCTGTGGTCACGCCACACAGAATCAACGTCGTTATGCCGGCTGCTTGCAATAGTGTTTCCAGCGACGTCGAATAAAACGCGCCATAACCGGGTTTGTCGATGACCTGTTCTGTCGGTAAGGGGGCGAGTTCTTCAATAATGTCGTGCCCGACTTCACCGCGTATCAAGAGGCGCCCCAACGGACCCATGCTGCCTATTTCAGCGCCAGCTTCACGGCTGCGGCGCAATTTCTCGGGCGGGCAGTCAGACAGATCCGGCACATGTCCTTCACGCGTATGCAGCACCGTAATGCCGGATGCGCGCGCAGTCTGCAGTAGCAAGTCAATCTGCCGGATCACGCCGCTCAGCCTGCCGGTATCGAGACCGGCTTGTGAAGCATAGCCGCCAGGGCTGCAAAAATCGCGCTGCATATCGATGATGAGCAGCGCCGTAGTGGCTTTGGTGAGCGCAGTCAATTATTCCTGCCGCTGACTGAAGGCTTCAATCAGCGTCGCCGTCACAATCAGCACCGCACCGAGACAATCTGTCAGGGTGAGCTGTTCGCCTCCCAACCAGACGGCGGACAAGACAGCAACGAGCAACTCGACGACCATGAGCACCGCAGCCCGGCTGGCTTGGATATGGGTCACACCAAAAGTCGTCAGCATGGTCCCGCCGAGCAGCCATACAAAAGCAAATGCGGCCAATAGGCCCCAGGTTTGCAAACTCAAATCAGGCATCGCCGGCACTGAGATTGCCAGCCAGCAGACAGCGACTAATGCACAGCCAATAAAAGATACCAGCGTGCGACTGACCAGAGGGATGACATGCGCCTTGCGGTTAACAATCGCAGCAGCCGTATAGAAAAGCCCGGCAGCCAGCGCACACAGGTCAGCGACCGACAAAGGCTCTCGCAACACATCAATGCCGCCCATGATGATGAACACGCCAGCTAGCGACAGCATAATGGCAGCAAGCCGGCGCGGGCCGATTCGTTCGCGCAGGAAAATTGCGCCGCCGATTGCGCCCCAGGCGGGCAATAAATAAAACAGCAGCATCGCGCGCACTACCGAGCCCGACATCAGTGCCGTGGTGAACGCCATGTTGGCAAAACCGAAAAACAAGCCAATCAAGACCAGCAAGCCAAATTCTGGCCGCCACTTGCTGCGCTCTCGCCAGACCAAGGGCAAGGTGGCAATTGCCACCATGGCATAAGCAGTCAGTCCGATTACATGGCCGGTCAGGCCAAAGGCAGCAAAATATTTCAGCGGCAACCAGATCAAGCCCCAGACGACGCCACTGCCCATCAGCGATAAGAAAGCAGCCGTCGATTCTTTGGCCGGCAATGCCGGATTTGCAGCAGTCATAGGAGGCTTGTCAGGTTAAGCGTAAGCTGCTTTATACCGCAGTCAGGAAAGACACGCCTACCGCTCCGACAAAGCCGTCTGCCCTGCCCGCTGCTTGCGGCGGCAAGACTTGTCCATAATCAGCCGACAGCACGCGACGAACACGATTGCGATGAAAGCTTTTTAACAATTCGCCCACCGTGATGACTTGCGCATACCGTTCGTCATACAACTCGCGGTGGTAAGCCGGCAAGCGATGCCACGGCATTGCCGGTTTTTCATGATGCGCATTATGAAAACCGAAATTCAGCCACAGCATATTCAACCAGCGATTGTCGAGGCCGACGATATCGGAATAGGTATTGGCCTGTTCATAAGCTTTGTCGCGCAGCTTGTCTTTTGGTACTGGCGTGTCATCCACAATCGGGTACGCGTCATAGGTATGCTGAAAACAATCGGCAAAGCGCAGCACCGTAACAAAGACTAAATAGGCCGCGAAATACAACATGACCGCCATGGGCGACACCCAGGCCAGCAAAGCAAATGCGGTCGTGCGCAGTGCAAAGATGCCGATGATGCGCAGGCGCGCACGCATACTGCCATTGCTCGTGAACGGCAAAGCGATGACGAAGCCGCGCATCAGGAATTCAACCGCCGGAAAGTATGCCCACTCCAGCGACAACACCAGTTGTCGCAGCCAGGCCGGCGCATGACGTAAAAATTTTTGCACATCGAAAGAAATGACATCCGCGCGCTCGACATGGTGACGCATATGCTTCTTGCGCATGGCATCGAAACTCGCATAACAGCTGCCATTGATCCAGCTCATCAGGGTGCCCCAGCGCCGATTGACGTTGGCGTTTTTGAAAATAGCCAGATGGGCAAATTCGTGAATGAAGTACGCCGACCAAATTAGCGTGATCGTGACCAATACAAAACCAATGACTTGCAACAGCCACATTGACTGGGTAAGCAAAAAAATACCCAGGGGATAGCCAAACAAAATTGCCGACAGTGCAGCCAGATTAGGCGCAACGCCATCCGCATAACGGAAACTGCGGAACAACATGGATCAATCCTCCTGATGCAAAATAAAACAAGGACAGCGGCTCAATCCGCTGCCCTTGACACCATTACTTAGGCTGCAATGCTTTGACAAACTGCGCATCCATCGTCGCTTCCGTCGCAGGGATCTTGTCGATCTGCGCCTTGGCTTTCAGGATGCCGGCAATGATTTCGCCGCTGGCATAGTACGAGGTCGTTTCCTTGGCCTTGATAAAAGCTTTTGGCATTTCATTCAATGGAATATTGTAGACGCCGGACATCTGCTCTTTGGCTTCTTTGGCGGACACGCCCATGAACTTACCAATGATTTTTGCCGCTTCATCCGGATTCGATTTCATGTAAGCCAATCCATCAAGATAGGCCTTCATGATGCCTTCAATATCTTTCGGATGTGCCTTGATGTATTTTTCATCAAACACCAGCACGTCGGCGATCAGGCCGGGCGCTTCTTTCGACGAAAACACAACGTGGAATTTCTTGCCGCCGCCCTGGCTGATTACTTGAGACAGGCTAGGCTCATACGTCACGCCAACCGGCATCTGGCCGGAAGCCATCGCAGCAGGCACGGCTTCAGGCGTCATGCTCACAGGCGTGATGTCCTTGTCGGTCAGGCCATTGATTTTCATTGCATACGATAGCAAGAAGTCTGATGGCGACAGCGGATTGAAACCGACTTTCTTGCCCTTGAATTCGCTGATCTTGGTAATCGCAGTGGTCGCGACAATGGCGTCACCGCCGTTCGAGTAGTCAATCGGCATGACGACTTTTTGCATCATGCCCTTGGCGACCTGACCAATGACCTGGTCATAGGTCAGCATCGCGCCTTGCAGGGAATTGCTGGCCAGAGCAGCAGGTATCAAAGCCGGGTCACTGAAGACTTGCAGCTTGACGGACAGGCCGTATTTTTTGTACAGGTCGAGTTTTTCAGCTACGTAGAAAGGGCCATAGCCAATCCAGACCACGGTGCCGACTTTGAGAGGAGTAGCAGCAAACGACATCGTCGTCGAAATTGCCAGCACCGCGCCGACAACTATCTTGCGCAGCAGAGTGGATGGTGCAGAGGCACAGGTAGAAGCAGTGCGGGAGGTAAAACGCATGTAAGACTCCTGATCGGGTTGGATAAGCGCAAGAAGAACGATGCAGCATCTGTTCTCCCGGGCTTTTATCCCTCCGTGGAGCCTCACCACAAGGGTAAAGCCGGCATGCTCTCGGACCAGTCATTGTGCTGCCACTGCCAGCACAACCGGAACCCTAGCATGCCTGAGTCGGACGATCTGCATTCATCAATGATGCAATTCGTTCTACCTGCACAGTTCATTTAGCAAGAGCAGTGCCAGAAATTTTACGCTCTATTTGATGATAAAAGCACCATCAAAGGGCGCGCAGCTTTAGCCACGCACCCGAATGGGTTGTTTTACTGTGGCGCTGCCAGATAAGCGCGCCAGCCACCAAAGTGACTGATGTCTGCCGCCCCCTCCAGACCCAGTGGTTCGCAAACAAATCCCTTGACCCAGCGACCATCAGCCACCTCAAGTGTGCCGATGGCCAGCGGTGCCGGCACATCGGCGACAAACTCACCGAAGCGGCGCACCGGCATTTCCCAGATTTCGATTTCGATGGCGCTGCCATTCTGTGCCGTACGAGCCAGACCCGGCTTGGCTGGCGTCGTGTCCGGCAGCGCAAACAGTTTGTAGTGCTCAGAAGTCGTTGTCGTTTCGAGCTTGCGTGCGCCGCGCTCGAGCAATTGCCAGTTCAACGGCTGCCCTTCCAGATGCGCACCGACCACCGCCAGCTGCACGGTCGCCTCATGAAACGCGAGCGGTACAGCAGCAAGCGCCGAGCCGGGTTCATTTTCCAGCAAGGCGACAGCCGCTGCTGCGAGCATGTGGTCAGCCCCAGTGGCACCAATCAACGTGACGCCAGCAGGCAAGCCATCCGTGCGCGCGACTGTCGGCACCGACAAGGCTGCCATGTCAAAGAAGTTGACGAAGTTGGTGTAGTAACCGAGCTGGGAATTCAGCCGCACCGGATCAGCTTCGACATCTGCAATGCGCGGCATCGTCGGTGTCGTGGGCACCAGCATGAAGTCGAAACCGGCCAGTTCGCTCTCTGCTGCGCGGCGCAGTTCAGCCAGCTTGTACTGGCCATTAAAGGCGTCGACTGCAGTGTAGTTCGCGCCCTGCCCGATGATGCCGGCTACAACCGGATGCATGTCCTCTTTATGTTCAGCATAAAAATCACCGACCGCTGCCAGCCGTTCGGCTACCCACGGGCCTTGGTATAGCAAGGCGGCGGCATCCTTGAACGGCGTGAAATCCACCGTGTCGAATTCGCAATGCGGCAATTCGCGCAGCTTGGCCAGAGTGGCGTGAAATGCCTGCTCGGCGATGGTATCGCCATAAAATTCGAGTACGGCCGGAATCGCAATTTTGTAGCTGCGGCGTTTTACACCGAGCATGGGCACATGGCGCGAATAGCTGTCTTCGGCATCGTAGCCCGCTGCGACTTGCGTCACTGTCCATGCATCGGCGACGTTCTGCGCAAACACCGACACGCAGTCGATCGTGCGGCAAGCCGGAAAGACGCCGCGGCTGCTGAACAAGCCACGCGTCGGTTTCAAGCCGACGATGTTGTTAAAGCCGGCCGGCACACGGCCTGAACCGGCGGTGTCCGTGCCTAAAGAAAATCCAACCAGCCCAAGACCCACTGCTACCGCTGAACCCGAACTCGAGCCACCTGAAACATAAGCAGGATCAATCGCATTGCGAACTGCGCCATAAGGCGAGCGAACGCCAACGAGTCCGGTTGCGAACTGGTCGAGGTTAGTCTTGCCAATCAGGATTGCGCCCGCTGCCTGCAGTTTTTCTACCAGCGTTGCAGAGCGCGTCGGCACGTAAGAAAACGCAGGACAGGCTGCTGTCGTTGGCATGCCGGCAGCGTCGATGTTGTCTTTGATGGCGAATGGCACGCCGAACAATGGCATGCGCGCTAGTACGGCGGGGCCTTCTGTTTGCAGCAGCTTGTCGAGTGCCTGTGCTTGTACCATCAGGGTGGCTTCGTCAACTCGTGAAATCCAGATTTCAGGGCGGTTGACTTCGGCGATGCGGGTTAATGTTTGGGAGATTAAGACACTCGGAAGCAGCTTGGCGTCTGCGTAATGTTGTTGAATTTCGCTCAAGCTTGGTATGAAGTTCATGATTTTTCTCGTCGTTTATTCTGCTTCAGATTAGGTGAGTCTAGGATTCAGCGCTTGAGTCAGTCCGCTTCCCGCAATATAGCAATAGCCTGTCCAGCTGCCACCGGCGTGCCCTCGCCTACCAGCCATTCAAGCACCACGCCGGCACGTGTTGCCGTCAGCGGAATTTCCATCTTCATGGATTCCAGTACAGCGACGGTCTCTCCTTCTGCTACAAGCGCACTAGCCTGCGCTTCGATTTTCCACACACTACCCGGCACCACCGCAGAAATGTAATGGCAGCCTGCAGGTAATGCTGACTCAGCCGTCGTATTCGCTACGGCTTCTTCACTGACCCATTCTGCTTGACCCGTGCTGCGCCAGTGCTCGCGCTCGGCATCAAAAGCTGCCTGCTGCTTTTGCTTGAAGCTTGCAATGGAGGTCTGCTCCGTTTCCAGAAAGCGGTTGTAGTCTGCCAGCGAGAACGTCGTTTCTTCAATCTTTACATCAAAACGACCGAGCGGAAAATCGCGCCGGTGTTCCAGCAACTGCTCTTCGCTGACTTCGTAAAAACGGATCTGGTCAAAGAAACGCAACAGCCAGGGATGGCCATCGCGGAAGCTATTGGTCTGGCGGTAGCGATTCCACATCTGCACTGTACGGCCGACGAACTGATAACCACCGGGGCCTTCCATGCCATACACGCACAGGTAAGCGCCGCCGATGCCAACGGCGTTTTCCGGGGTCCAGGTACGGGCCGGATTGTATTTGGTCGTGACCAGACGGTGACGCGGATCTATAGGTGTTGCAACCGGCGCACCCAGATAGACGTCGCCCAATCCCAGCACCATGTAACTGGCATTGAAAACGACGTCGTACACGTCCTTGACTGAATCAAGTCCGTTGATACGCTGAATGAATTCAATATTGCTAGGACACCATGGCGCATCCGGCCGCACCGTGGTCTGGTACTTTTGTATTGCGAGTCGCGTCTGGCTGTCATTCCACGCCATCGGCAAATGGACGATACGCGAAGGCACGACCATATCTTCGACTGACGGCATCGTGGCGATCAGCTTGTCGATCAGTGCGGTTAGCTCGCTGCCCGACAAACGGCGATGATCAAAGTGCACTTGCAGCGAGCGTATGCCGGGTGTGAGGTCAATCACACCGGTCAGTTTTGCCGCTTCAATTGCTGACATCAATGCATGCACACGGAAACGCAGGTTAATGTCGAGTGCAAGTTCGCCGAACTCCACCAACAGATAATCATCTCCGGCACGGCGATACACGACTTGCGTTGCATCCGGCAAGCTGCTGCTGCCCATGATCGCTGGCTGCGCAAGACCAGCTGCACTAACAACTGGCTCGAACACGGGTGTAGCCTGACTGGTGAAAACGCTTTCCTGTGCTTCACGCAAGGCAGCGGCTTCTTCGACTGATACACGGATAAAGCGCACTGTGTCGCCGGGTTTCAGTTGCCCCATCTTCCACAAGTCCGCTGACACAATCACAGCCGGACAGACAAAGCCACCCAGGCTGGGACCGTCGGGGCCGAGTATCACGGGCATGTCGCCGGTGAAATCAATCGACCCGATTGCATACGCGTTGTCATGAATGTTAGAAGGATGCAGACCTGCTTCGCCGCCGTCAGTGCGCGCCCAGCGCGGCTTGGGGCCGATCAGCCTGACGCCGGTGCGACTGGAATTGAAATGCACTTGCCAGTCGGTACCGAAGAACATTTTTATGTCGTCGTCCGTGAAGAAATCCGGCGCGCCATGCGGTCCGTAATGCACAGCGATTTCCCACGCATGACCATACGCTGGCACGGTTTGCGGTGGCAAGGCCCTTGGCGTGGCATCAGCAGCATGGAGTTTGAGCACATCGCCACTGCGCAGCGCACGACCGCCGTGGCCGCCGAACTGACCCAGAGTGAAAGTTGCACGGCTATCCAGATACAGCGGCACATCAATACCGCCAGCGAACGCGATACAGGCACGCACGCCAGCACCCTGAACGCCACCGAAACGGACGACCTCGCCGGCTGCGATTTTATGCGCGTGCCAGTTGGCGAGATTACGCTTGCCTGCCGGACCGCTGGCTACCGCATCCAGATCAGCACCGGCAATGGCGATGAGTGTGTCGCAGTTAAAACTGAGAGTTGCGCCCTGCAGAGTCATCTCGAGCGCAGCGGCATCGGCCGCATTGCCGAGCAAATGATTCGCATAGCGATGCGCATACGAATCCATAGGTCCCGAAGGCGGAATGCCGACGGCCCACAGACCCAGACGACCTGGGTAATCCTGCACCGTGGTCTGGATACCACCTTCGATTACATCGACGGTGCGTGGTTGATGCGGCATCGAAGCCAGCATCTGCGTGATCTGTCGGCCTTCTATAAATTGCGGATAGCGCAGGATGTCGGCCAGATAAGAAAGATTGGTTTCAATGCCATCAAGGCGGCTGGTCTTCAAAGCTGTGGAAAGTGCCGCGATTGATTCAGCGCGTGAATCTGTCTTGATGATCAGCTTCACGATCAGGGGATCATAGTAAGGACTGACCGTCACGCCACGCTCAACCCAGGTATCCACCCGCAGACCGGCAGCGAATTCCACTGCAGTCAGCACGCCGGACGAAGGCTGGAAGTTCTTGGCAGGATCTTCTGCATAGACACGCAATTGCATTGCGTGCCCTACCGGCTGCAGGCTTACTTGCGCAGGCAGTGCAAAGCCACCAGCGGCAGCGCGTATCATCCATTCAACCAAGTCAACGCCGAAGACTTCTTCGGTGACGCCATGCTCGACTTGCAGCCGCGTATTCACTTCGAGGAAATAGAACGCGCCGGTATCGGCATCGAATACATATTCGACGGTGCCGGCTGACAGATAGTTGATCGATTTACCGAGGCGTACCGCGGTGTCTGCCAGTGCGGCACGGGTGGCGTCCGACAGGCCGGGTGCTGGTGTCTCTTCAATGACTTTCTGGTTGCGTCGCTGCACCGAGCAGTCTCGCTCGCCGAGCGACACCACATTGCCGAGGCCATCGCCGAATAGTTGCACTTCAACGTGGCGTGCGCGTTCGACGAACTTCTCTAGATAGATGCCGCTGTTCTTGAAGTTATTTTCCGACAGATGTTTGACGGACACATACGCACTTTGCAGCTCTTGCGCGTCACGGCACAGGCGCATGCCGATACCGCCGCCGCCGGCGGTGCTTTTCAACATGACTGGATAGCCAATCGTCTCGGCTGCCGTCAGTGCGTGCTCTACGCTAGCTAGCAAATCTGTGCCCGGCAACAGCGGCACTTCAGCTTTTTGCGCCAGTGCACGTGCAGTGTGCTTGAGGCCGAATTCACGCATTTGCTGCGGCGTAGGGCCAATGAAAACGATACCGGCAGCCGCGCAGGCTTCGGCAAAGCTGGCGTTCTCGCTCATGAAGCCATAACCGGGATGAATCGCATCGGCACCAGTCTGCCTTGCTGCAGCAAGTACCTTGTCAGCTGACAGATAACTTTCCGTTGCAGCTGCCGGACCGATGCAGACGGCTTCGTCAGCGAGCCTCACATGCAAGGACTCGACATCGGCTTCGGAATAAATAGCAACGCTCTGTATGCCCATCTTGCGGGCAGTGCGAATGACGCGGCAGGCAATCTCGCCACGGTTGGCGATCAGGATTTTTTTGAACATGAACTTGTTTTCCTTATGCCTCAGGGTTCCAGATGACAAAGCGCACCGGCGTTGGGTTGTAGGCATTGCAGGGGTTGTTCAATTGCGGACAGTTCGAGACCAGCACCAGCACATCCATCTCGGCGCGCATCTCGACGTATTTTCCGGGCGCGGACAAACCATCTTCAAAGCTCAGGCCACCGGCAGCCGTTACCGGCACGTTCATGAAAAAATTAATGTTCGGGACCAGATCCCGTTTACCCATGCCATTGTCGGCATGCGCGAGTGCGATCAGGTAATTGTCGCGGCAGCTGTGCATGAATTTTTTCTGCGCTGCATAGCGCACGGTATTGCTCTCTGCCGCGCAAGCGCCGCCCAGCGTGTCATGCCGGCCGCAGGTGTCGGCGGTAATGGTCAGCATTGGCTTGCCGCGATTCGACATCAGCACCGAGCCGGTACTGATGTAAACGCCACCCTGCTTTTGCATGGTGTCGGTCATGCTGTAACTCTCGGCAGTGTCGTCAGCGTTGTAAAAAATCGTGTCGACGGCCTGATTGCCTTCGAGGTCAATGATGCGCAGTACCTGACCGCGCTTCATGGTGTACAGCCATGGCTCTCCTGCTGGCTGATAAATATCGGCAGCGGCATGGGCCAGCTCTAACGGGCTTTCGCACAAGGTTTGCATGGTGGTCTCTTAGCGATAAATAAGTTCGGTGTTATAGAAGCCGCGACGGTTTTCGTCGCAGGACACGCGGCACACATCGTCGGGGCCGGCGACGCCGGAATCCCACGCAAGCAATGCAACTTTCTTCGGTGCGTATTCAGGATGCGGGTCAAGCGGATGTGGCGCGGTGGAGATCGCTACCAGTACATCCATTTCAAGACGTAACTCGACGTAGTCACCCTTCTTTGAATTGCCCGGCACAAAAGCAAAACGCCCTTCGGCATCGACACCAACTTTGGAGAACAGATTGACATTCGGCACCCAGTCGCGCAGGCCAAGCCCCCACTTGCCCAGCTCGATCAGCAGACTGTCTTTACCGTTGCGGTACATGCCATTGCGATGTTCCTGATAGCGATGCTGACCATAGCGCGTCTGCACCAGCTCGGCATCGGAGACACCGCATAGCGGGTCGTGCCAGCCGACGGTGTCATTTGAGATCGACGCCAGAATGCGGCCCATGTCGGAATACAGCACATGCCCGGTGGTCAGGTGCGCGGTGTGCTGCGCTTTGAGCGTGTCTGGCAAATTCAGGCGTTCGAGTTTTTCATCAGCGCGATACAGCAGCACCGATACATTCGCGCTGCCTTCGAGGTCAATGAAACGCAGTGTGGTGCCACGACGCAGCCGATATGACCAGTGGCCGCCGCCGGGGAAATGCTCGGTCCAGAGAACCTTGTTCGGAGCGAGGTCGGGCGCGATGCCCGTATCGAAATGATTATCCATGATTAGTCTTTAGTTAGTGCGGGTAAGTTTTTCAAGCTGCTCAAGATCGGTCTTGATGCCGGAGGTTTCGCGTATACGCTGCAAAATCTGGCGCTTGATGGCAGTGAATTCCGGCGCCAGCTTCAGATCCTGATTGCGCTCTATGCCAAATGGCACCTCAACGATGGAATCAATACGGCCCGGACGCGGCGCCATCACGACCACACGCTGACCGAGGTATAGGGCTTCTTCCACATCGTGCGTGACAAAGATGACGGTGGTTTTTTCCAGCAGATAGACATGCCGTATCAAGTCATGCATGACTTCTCGGGTCTGTGCGTCGAGCGCGCCGAAAGGCTCGTCCATCAGCAACACATCGGGGCGCACCATTAATGCGCGTGCAATCGCGACCCGCTGCTGCATGCCGCCAGAGAGTTCGGCTGGATATGAATTGACTACGTGCGACAGTCCCATCAGACCGATCAGTGCATCAGCACGACCAGACGCGATTTCGACGTCGTTAGAAGTGAGGTTCTCGCGCTTGTGTTTCAAGCGGCGGCAGAAACGGATGTTCTCGCTAACCGTGAGCCAAGGATAAAGGCTATAGCTCTGAAAAACCATGGCACGATCCGGGCCGGGGCCGTCGACCATGTTGCCATTGCACAGAATGTCGCCGGTCGCATATTCTTCGAGGCCACCTATGGTGCGCAGCAGTGTCGACTTGCCGCAGCCCGATGCGCCGACCAGCGTGACGAATTCACCGGCAGCGATATCGAGATCAATGTGCTGCAGTGCATGTGTGCGGCGCTCGCCCTGGCCGTAATATTTGTCGAGACCGCGTATGCTGATTTTAATGGTCATGCTGATTAACCTCTCAGATAGTGCCAGCGGAAGCTGGTGCGGTGCAGCCAGCGGAAAGCCTGATCCGTCAGTAAGCCGACCATGCCGATCAAGAGAATGCCGGCGAAGATTTTGTCAGTCTGTAGAAAGCGCTGCGCCTTCAAAATCGAATAGCCAAGTCCTGAATTGGCCGCGACCAGTTCGGCGACGACCAGATACGTCCACGCCAGTCCCATGCAGGAGCGCAGCGTGTCGAGCATGGCTGGCCGTGCTGCCGGCAGCAGTACCAGCTTGACGATTTCGCCGTTGGTCGCACCCATCGTGCGCGCTGCTTCCACAGCGGCGTTCGGCACCCGCGCGACATCTTCGGCCAGCATCAGCACCATCTGAAAAAACGTACCGACAAAAATCACGGTGATCTTTGCGCTCTCGTCAATGCCGACCCACAGCATGATGAGCGGAATGAACGCAACGGCTGGCAGGTAGCGGCTGAAATCCGTCAGCGGTTCGAGCAGTGAGCGCGCTGGCGCGAAGGTGCCGATCAGGATGCCTAAGGGCAGAGCCACAATCGCCGATGCGATAAAGCCGCCAAAGACGCGCTCTATGCTGATGAGGATGTCAGCGGTGAGCTCGTCATTCATCCACCAGTCGAAAGTGCGCAGCACGACTTTTAATGGCGTAGGCATGAACACAGGATCGACCCAGCTTGATGTCGACAGGATGGACCAGGCAATGAATGGCAGCAGGAAGCCGAAAACGGCAAGAGCCAGTCCGACGCCGCGGGGCAGATCGCCACGCACAGACCAGGCAGAGCGCCGGTTGCGGATGACGTTCGGTACAGGATGTGAATTCATCTAACAGCTCCAGAAGTCTATAAAGTCAGAGAGGCGAGCAATCGCGACATAAGCGATGGCCTCCCGGGCTTTTATCCCTCCGTGGAGCTTCGACTCCCGGTTAAGGGAATTCGAAACCGGCTGCTCTCGGACCAGACATCGCCATGACGGCGACCGGAACCCTAGCGGCCATGCTCAAGAAGCTTGGGCCTGACGAATCAGGCGCGCCTCTCTAGTTGAATTCAATACAGCAACAATGGTGCCAAGTGGTTCAGGGAGGTTTCGGGGTTTTATTTGTCTTTAGCTTCGATTATTGCTCCATATAAATGCGTTTTTTGGCCATAGCACTCAACTTGCCCTGCAATGGTGCGGAGGACACCGAATCTCAACTAATTCACAGCACTTAAAATTATTCAGGCCTGAGATGTAAGTGAACAGCCACCTTAAAATTGAAGCTAGTTGCTTGCTGAGTCTCGTGCAAATAGGTTATCGTAAGGTATTACCTAATACTACTCGACTGGAGGCTGCCATGAATGCTGCTGCCGTTCGCCCTGTGGCAATCAAGATCGACGATGACATTAAAGCCCGCATTAAGCGTCTGGCTGACGGTCGTCAACGCACCCCGCACTGGCTGATGCGTGAAGCGATCACCCAGTACGTGGAACGCGAGGAGAAGCGGGAAGCTTTTCGCCAAGACACGCTCAAGGCTTGGGAGGAGTTTCGCGCCACTGGATTGCATGTGAGCGCCGATGAGGCCGATGCTTGGCTGGCACAGCTCGAACAAGGAAACGACATTGAGCCGCCTGAATGTCACGTTTGATCTGGTCACCATCTGCATTGCTCGATTTGCAGCGCCTCTATCGCTTCCTTGCATTGAAGAATATCGATGCCGCCAAGCGGGCGGTAAAGGTTCTCCGCCATGATGTAAAAAGGCTGGAGCAACAACCTGGCGTCGGTCGTCCAATCGAAGACATGCCTGACGATTTCCGCGAGTGGGTCATCGATTTCGGCGATAGCGGATACGTAGCGCGCTACCGCATAGACCGGGATGCCGTCACGATTCTGGCCGTGCGACATCAGAAAGAGGTGGCGTTCTGATGATAAAAAAGATCGCAACTCTCTGATTAATGGCGAATTAAAAATGAATCGATACAGACACTACAAAGGTGGACTCTATGAAGAGGTGTGCACTGCCAAACTGGAGTCCGATCCGACAGTCACGATGATGGTGTATCGCGCTGCGGACGGATCCATCTGGACCAGACCGCAGCATGTCTTTTTTGAAGACGTCGAACATGAAGGTAAAAGCGTGCCGCGCTTTGCGCTGCTTACCTGAGCGTCAAGCTATCAGTTAGCCATACATCTCGAACAGCGCAGCGATTGCATGATGGCCATGCCGGTAAGCGATGGAAAGTGCATTGCAGCCTGCGTGATTGACTGCGTTTATCTGATTCGTAGATGAACCTGCATCAATCAGCAACCTGACTATATCCATATTGCCCGAGGCCGCTGCTGCCATCAGCGCGGTATCGCCATGCATCGTCGCTGCACTTAATTGCGCTTTGATCGATCGGCGGGAAAGCAGGCTTCTGGCTACATCTGTATGACTAAGTTCTGCAGCTATTATTAGCGGGATGGATCCAAACAGATTTGGCATCAGAACGAGATCTTTGGAAATCGACAGCTTCAGTAATTTTTCAACGACTTCGGGGAGATTTTGTTCGGCTGCCAAATGCATCACATTGTGGCCCGCTGAATTTTTTGTGGTCAACGACCACAAGCTGCCGGGCTTGAGTATGAATTCATTGAAATCCGACACCGATGCAGTCGCAATAAAAGCAAGCATCTGCTCTGGTGATTTTTCAAAACTCTGTGAAGTGACCGGCTGGTTAACTGCGCATACAATCGGAAGGCTGTGGCTAATGGCAGTCTGTGCAGTGGACGTCGGCACTGGCGAACTGCTAGCGGCACGATTATGAAGACTCGGCACTGCCTTATCGAGCGCCTGCTGCACCTGCGTCACCTGATCAGGCTCTTCACCAAACAAAAGATCAATACGAGAATTGGCTGGAGAAATACGGCTCATTTTTTGTTCACCTCACAATGCAAAGTGAACGTATGTGTAGAAACGCTGGGGATGGTTCCTATGCAGCGACAGACTAATTGCGCCTACTCTACATGCGTATCAGCGCATCATTTATCGCACGCAGCATGCCATTCACCGCGCCGAATTTTGTCTAACCAAAATGCACCGATCATGGTTTTCACATCAGTGACTTTGCCTGACCTTACCCATTCCATCAGATCGTCGAAGGACATGGTGAAGATATCGAGAAACTCGCCTTCATCAAGATCCCTATCGCCTTCGATCAGACCACGCGCCAGATAGAGATCGAGATGTTCGTCTGAATACGCAATAGCATTGTGAATGGTGCAGATGAATTGCCAGTCAGTCGCCGTGTAGCCGGTTTCTTCACGCAGTTCGCGCTGTGCGCACAAGAGCGGGTCTTCGCCTATTTCGAGTTTACCGGCCGGGAATTCGATGAAGACTTTGTCTGACGGGTAGCGGAACTGGCGCTCAAGCAGCACCCTTCCATCGTCAAACACCGGGAGGATGACGACAGCGCCGGGGTGCCGAAAGTACTCACGCGTGGTGTGCTTGCCATCCGGCAGAGTGACGGTGTCGCGACGCACTTGCAGAAAATTGCCATCGTAGACGACGTCGCTATGGATTAGCGTTTCTTTCAAATGCGAGTCCATCGCAGGCTCCTAAATTAGTGTTGGCCCCGGCGCAGATAACGCAACACGAAACCAGGAAACGCAAACACGAGGAAGAGGCAGACAGTCACGGCATAGAATTGCCACTCCTGACGAAATGCATTGCCCAGACGAGACTCCAGCCAATGGGCAATGACAATCACCAGCGCGTAAAGCACGAGCAGTTCAAACAGCCGCCATGCTAAAGACTTCGGCGTAGCCTTCAGGCGAATCAGCCCGAACAGGGTCTCGGTAAAGAAGGGGAAATTAGCAGCCAGCGCCATCATCAAAATGACGCTCCAGCCCGACAGTGAAAGGTTCATGCGCTCAGCTTGCCAGAGTTTGGGCAATAGCGTGTGCGCAGGCTGCCATCAACGGCCCAGGCAATACACCGAGCAGTACGACGGCGATGCCATTTGCCGACAGCGTAATCTGCATGTCGCGGCCGACTACGATGGGACTGTTATCCAGTGGCGCATCGAAGTACATCAGCTTGATGATGCGCAGGTAGTAGAACGCACCAACAAGCGAGAACAGCACAGCAACCAGCGCCAGCCACACCTGCCCGCTTGCCAGTACGGCCTGCAGCACGGAGAGCTTGGCGTAGAAGCCCACCATTGGTGGCACACCGGCCAGCGACAGCAGCAACACCATCATGACCGCGGCAAACCACGGGCTGCGCTGGCTGAGACCTTTGAAGTCATCCAGATTATCAGCCTCAAAACCGCTGCGCGAGAGCAGCATGATCATGCCGAAGCTGCCAAGAGTGGTCAGCACATAAGTCACCGCATAAAACATCGCCGAGCTGTAAGCATTGGCCATGTCACCAGCACCGCTGCCGGCATACACGCCAGACAGCAAGCCCAGCAGCATGAAGCCCATTTGCGAAATGGTGGAGTACGCGAGCATGCGCTTGATGTTGGTCTGCGCAATCGCAGTGATATTACCGATTGCCATCGAGGCGACCGCCATCACCATCAGCATTTGCTGCCAGTCGGCTGCCAACGCCCCCAAGCCTTCGACCAGCAAGCGCAAGGTAATCGCAAATGCAGCCAGCTTCGGTGCCGCACCCAGCAGCAGCGTGACCGATGTCGGCGCGCCCTGATAAACGTCCGGCACCCACATATGGAAAGGCGCGGTACCGAGTTTGAAAGCAAGACCGGCGACCATGAACACCAGCCCGAATACCAGCACTGGTTTGTTCGCCATGCCGGAAGCGGCAGCAACGGCAACCTTGGTCAGGTCAAGCGAACCGGTGGCGCCGTACAGCATAGAAATTCCGTACAACATGAAGCCGGAAGCGAGCGCGCCGAGAACGAAGTACTTCATCGCCGCTTCCGTTGAGATCGCATGCTCGCGGCGCAAAGCAACCAGACCGTACAGCGACAAGGACATCAACTCCAGACCGAGGTAAATAATCAGAAAGTTATTCCCGGAGATCATGACCATCTGACCGAGCAAGGTCATCAACGCCAGCACATAGAATTCGCCGCTCAAGGTGCCGCCGAGCATGCCGCGCTGTGCGGTGTACTGACGCGAATAAATCAGCGTCATGGCAGTGGCCAGATATGAGAACAGCTTGAGCATGTTCGCCATCGGGTCGGCAACGAACATGTCATTGAAGGTGTAGGCAGTCCTGCCGGCATTGAAGTCAGCCAGCGTAATCAGCGCACAACCACCAATTGCAGCCAGCGACAAAATGTGGCTGACTGAACTTTTTTCTTCCTTGAAGAACAGGCCCGCCACCAGAATAAACAGGATGGCTATTGCCAGAAAAATTTCGGCTGAAGCCGGAACCAGATTCAATTCATTCATCATTCAAGCCTTCGCTTAACGCTTATTGCGGGATTTTGCTGGCGGCGACATGCTGCAGCAGATCAGCGACTGAAGTCTGCATGGCATCAGTGAACGGGGCTGGGTATACGCCCATCCACAACACTGCTATTGCCAATACGCCGAGCATGAAAAATTCACGTGGGGTCAGGTCTTGCAATGCTGCGACGTTCGCATTGCCAACTGCGCCAAAGATAACCCGCTTGACCAGCCACAGCGAATACGCTGCGCCCAGTATCAACGCGGTGGCAGCCAGCATGCCTATCCAAAAGTTAAATTTGACTGCGCCCAGAATCACCATGAATTCACCGATGAAACCGGAGGTCGCCGGCAGACCGGCGTTCGCCAGCGAGAAAAGTACGAACAAGGCAGCAAAGCGCGGCATGGTATTGATGACGCCGCCGTAATCAACGATTTGTCGTGAATGCATACGGTCATACAGCACGCCTATGCAAAGGAACATCGCGCCCGATACGAAGCCGTGCGAGATCATTTGCATGATGCCGCCCTGCACTGCCATTTCGCCGAACATGAAAAAGCCCAGCGTGACGAAGCCCATGTGCGCAATCGAAGAATAAGCGACGAGCTTTTTCATATCCGACTGCACCAGCGCGACCAAGCCAATGTAGATCACTGCAATGAGTGACAGCGCAATGATCAGCCAGGATAGATTGTGGCTCGCGTCCGGCGCGATCGGTAGGGAAAACCGCAAGAAGCCATAACCGCCGAGTTTCAGCATGATGGCCGCCAGCACGACCGAGCCGCCGGTTGGTGCTTCGACGTGCGCGTCCGGCAGCCAGGTATGCACTGGCCACATTGGCACCTTGACGGCAAACGCCATCAGGAACGCGAAGAAAATAGTAGTCTGCGCCGACAAACTCAGCGGCAGCTTGTGCCAGGAGAGGATGTCGAAGCTGCCGCCAGACTGGAAATACAGCCAGATCAGCGCCACCAGCATCAACAGCGAACCCAGGAAGGTATAGAGGAAGAACTTGACCGCTGCATAGACGCGGTTCGGTCCGCCCCAGACGCCGATGATGATGAACATCGGGATCAGCGTCGCTTCGAAAAACACATAGAACAGCATGCCGTCGAGGGCGCAGAACACACCTATCATCGCGCCCGACAAGATCAGGAAAGCGCCCATGTATTGCGACACGCGCTTTTCGATTACTTCCCAACCGGCGATGACGACGATGACGGTGATGAACGCCGTAAGCGGCACAAACCACAGCGAGATGCCGTCTATGCCCAGACTGTAGAAAATATTGAAGCGCTCAATCCACAGAGACTTTTCGACAAACTGCATGCCATGCGCCGCATTATCAAAGCCGGAAATCAGCGGCAGCGTAACCAGCAGGCTGACGATGGCGCCGAACAAGGACAGGGTGCGTGTCAGTCCGGGCTTGCTGTCAGTGCCAACGGCGAGCACCAGAGCGCCAAACAAAATTGGCAGCCAGATGGACAGACTCAGATAAGGAATTGTTGACTGCATGATGTTTATTTTTTTAAGCCGTGTCGTTATAGGTTCAGGACTGCATCAACAGGTAGCCGAGGTACAGCGCTATTGCGACGATCATCGTGAAAGCATAGTGATAGATATAGCCGGTCTGGAAAGTCCTCGTCACGGTCGAGAACCAGCCTACTGCGCGGGCGCTGCCGTTGACGATCAGGCCGTCGATCAGTGTGCGGTCCCCTACGCTGGAGAGACCGCCGCCGATACTGCGCGCGCCGGCTGCAAAGACGGCGTCATTGAACTTGTCCATGTAGTACTTGTTGTCGAGCAGCGTGTACAGGAAGCTGAACTTTGCATAAAACCACGCCGGCACTTTCGGGTTGACCAGATAGCAGTACCAGGCCGACACCACACCGGCAACAGCCAGCAGGAAAGGCAGCGTGGTGAACGCATGCAGACCCATTGCGGCAGCACCATGGAATTCGTGCGCTAGTTCTTGCATTGCGTGGTGCGCTTCGCTGACGAAGATCACTCCCTTGAAATAGTCGCCGAACAGCATAGACTCTATGGTCAGATATCCGATCAGCACCGATGGAATGGCCAGCAGAATCAAAGGCAGTGTCACTACCCACGGCGCCTCATGCGGCTTCTCGCCAGGTGCCAGACCATGGTGATGCTCATCATGTGCATCAGCGTGCGCATCATCGTGATGGTCATGATGCTCATTATGATGGGCCTTGCCGAAACGCTCTTCGCCATGGAACACCAGGAAATACATGCGGAACGAATAGAAGGCGGTGACGAACACGCCGGCCAGCACCGCAAAGTTAGCAAAGCCTGCGCCCCAGATATGGGTTGCCGCTACCGCTTCGATGATGCTGTCTTTGGAATAGAAGCCAGAGAAGAACGGCGTGCCGATCAGGGCCAGTGACCCGAGCAAGGCCGTGATCCACGTAATCGGCATGTACTTGCGCAGGCCGCCCATGTTGCGAATGTCCTGGTCGTGATGCATGCCGATGATGACAGCGCCAGCGCCCAAGAACAGCAGCGCCTTGAAGAACGCGTGTGTCATCAGGTGGAACACTGCGACTGAATATGCAGAGCAGCCGAGTGCCACGGTCATGTAGCCCAACTGTGACAGCGTCGAGTAAGCGACCACGCGCTTGATGTCGGTTTGTATGATGCCGAGAAAGCCCATGAACAGGGCCGTGATCGAGCCAATGACGAGCACGAAGGACAAAGCAGTATCCGACAATTCAAACAGCGGCGACATACGCGCCACCATGAAGATGCCCGCAGTGACCATGGTCGCTGCGTGGATCAGCGCCGAGATCGGGGTCGGGCCTTCCATGGAATCCGGCAGCCATACATGCAGCGGAAATTGCGCTGACTTGCCCATCGCTCCGATGAACAGACAGATGCAGGCAACGGTGAGCAACATCCAGTCGCTGCCCGGCAGGGTCAATAGCGCCAGTTCTTCGCGCTTGGCAAAGACGTCGGCGTAATTCATTGAACCGGCATAGGCCAGCAACAGGCCAATGCCGAGGATGAAACCGAAGTCACCAACACGGTTGACCAGAAACGCTTTCATGTTCGCGAAAATCGCGGTTGGTCGCGTGTACCAGAAACCGATCAGCAGGTAAGACACCAGACCCACAGCTTCCCAGCCAAAGAAAAGCTGCAGGAAGTTGTTGCTCATGACGAGCATCAGCATCGCGAAGGTGAACAGCGAAATGTAAGAGAAGAAGCGGTTGTAGCCTTCGTCATCCTTCATGTAGCCGATGGTATAGATGTGCACCATCAGCGAAACGAAAGTGACGACGCACATCATCATCGCGGTCAGGCTGTCGACCAGAAAGCCGATTTCCATTTTGATGGAGCCGACCGTCATCCACGTATAGAGCATGCCGTTGTAGGTCGCGCCGTCCATTACCTGCGACAGCGTCTGCAGCGAAATCAGAAAAGCGATCAGAACGCCCAGTATGGTGACGCTATGCGAAGCCGTGCGGCCGATCAGGTTGCCGAAAAAGCGCGTGCCGAACAGGCCCGCAATCGCAGAGCCAACCAGCGGCGCCAGTGGTACGCACAACAACAGATTAGGGTTAAGTTGCCCCGCCATGATGAACCTTGTCGATGTTTTGTAGTTATCCCTTGAGGCGGTCCAGCTCTTCGACATTGATCGTGTCGAGATTGCGGAACAGCACAACAAGGATGGCCAGACCGATGGCGGATTCAGCTGCAGCCACGGTCAGGATGAAGAAGACGAAAATCTGGCCGGCGGCGTCGCCGAGATAATGCGAGAACGCGATGAAATTCATGTTCACCGCCAACAGCATCAACTCGATTGCCATCAGCAAGACGATGATGTTTTTGCGGTTCAGGAAAATGCCGACGACGGAAATCGCAAACAGGATCGCGCCTAAGATCAGAAAATGGGCAAGTGTCAAAGTCATCGCTGGTCCTTATTCTTTTTCAGGGGTGACGTTGCTACTTGCTGCGTCACTCGCGGCCCCATTAACACGGGTGGACTCGGACGCCATCTTGACGATGCGCACGCGGTCGGTGCTCTTGACCTTCACGGCTTCGCCCGGATCAAAATATTTGGTGTCCTTGCGACGACGCAGCGTCAGCGCGACGGCAGCAACCATGGCGGCCAGCAGAATCATTGCTGCGATTTCAAAGCCGTACAGATACTGCGTATAGATCAGCTTGCCGAGTTCACGCGTATCGCCAATCAATGCAGCCGCAGCCGGCACCTGATCTTCCTGCACCATGAAACCGCGAATCAGTACTGCCGACATTTCAAGCGCAATGATCACACCGATGGTGGCAGCGACTGGGAAGTGGCTCCAGAAACCGGCGCGCAGTTTGGCCATGTCGATATCAAGCATCATCACGACGAACAGGAATAGCACCATCACCGCGCCGACGTAAACCAGCACCAGCACGATGGCAAGGAACTCGGCTTTGAGCAGCATCCAGATTGCGGCGGCGGTACAGAACGACAAAATCAAAAACAGCGCGGCATGCACGGGGTTGCGGTCTGTGATGACGCGCACTGCAGCAAACACCAGCAGTGTCGAAAAGACGTAAAAAAGAGCAGTCGTAAATTCCATAGTGGTCTCAGCGGTAGCGGGCGTCAGCCTCGCGGTTGGCAGCGATCTCGCCTTCATAGCGGTCGCCGACGGCCAGTAGCATTTCTTTGGTGTAGTACAGGTCGCCGCGCTTTTCACCGTGGTACTCGAGGATGTGGGTCTCGACGATGGAGTCGACCGGACACGACTCTTCACAGAACCCGCAGAAGATGCATTTGGTCAGGTCAATATCGTAACGTGTGGTGCGACGCGAGCCGTCGTCACGCTGCTCGGACTCGATCGTGATCGCCATGGCCGGACAGACTGCTTCACACAGTTTGCAGGCGATGCAACGCTCTTCGCCGTTAGGATAGCGACGCAGCGCATGCAGGCCACGGAAACGCGGCGACTGCGGTGTCTTCTCTTCCGGGAATTGCACAGTAATTTTGCGCGCGAACATATAGCGGCCGGTCAGGGCCAGGCCCTTGAACAGCTCGCGTAACATCAGGCTTCCGAAGAAATCTTTGATGGCTTCCATTTTGCATTCAGCCTTTAAGCTTAAGTCTTACTTCCAGATATTCCACGACGTCTGCATCCACACGGCGACTATGATCAGATAGACCACGGTCAGCGGGATGAACACTTTCCAGCCGAGGCGCATGATCTGGTCAAAGCGATAGCGCGGGAACGACGCACGGACCCAGATAAAAATCGATACAACCAAAAAGGTTTTGATGCCGAGCCAGATCCAGCCCGGTATGAAACTCAAGATACCCAGCGGTGCATCCCAGCCACCGAGGAACATCAGCGTGGCCATGATCGAAATAAGGATCATGTTCGCGTATTCAGCGAGGAAGAACATTGCAAACGACATGCCTGAATATTCAACCATGTGACCGGCAACGATTTCGGATTCGCCTTCAACCACGTCAAACGGATGACGTGCAGTCTCGGCAATGCCGGAGATGATGTAGACGCCAAACATCGGCAGCAGCGGCAACCAGTTCCACGACAAGAAGTTCAGGCCCATGTCGGCGAACACGCCATGCGTTTGTTTGTCGACAATGGCGGACAGATTCAGGCTGCCCGACACCATCAGCACAATCACCAGCACGAAGCCCATTGCGATTTCATACGACACCATTTGCGCGGAAGCGCGCATCGCACCGAGGAACGCGTATTTCGAATTCGACGCCCAACCGGCGACGATCACGCCATACACTTCCAGCGAAGTGATCGCCATCACGAACAGCAGGCCGGCGTTGATATTTGCCAGTGCCTTTTCAGGACCGAAAGGCACGACCGACCATGCAGCCAGTGCCGGCATGATGGTCATGACCGGTGCAATCACGAACAGTGCCTTGCTGGCCTTGGCCGGCACAATGATTTCTTTCAGCAGCAGTTTCAATGCATCGGCGATAGGTTGCAGCAAACCGGCAGGACCAACACGGTTAGGCCCGATGCGCACGTGCATCCAGCCGATCATCTTGCGCTCCCACAGCGTGAGGTAGGCAACGCAGCCCATCACGGGCAGAGTTACGGCAAGAATCTTCATCAGGTTCCAGGCGATCGGCCAGTACGCGCCGAGCAGCCCGCTTCCAGCGGTGGTGAAGTTGGTCAGTAATTGATCCATCAGACTTTCTCCACCGTGATTGGGCCGAACATGGCACCAAGCGAGGCTGTCATTGCATGACCGGCAGCGACGCGCACTACGTTCGCAGGCAAGTTCTCGTCGATGGCAGCGACCAGTTTGGCAGTTGCGCGGGCGTTGGCTTGCGTCACACGCACATTGTCACCGGCCGCTATGCCGAGTTGCTTCGCCAGCGCAGCAGACAGCACCGCTTGCGGCGCACGTGCATCAGTGGTCAATTGCAGCGACGCGGCACGGCGCACGATGGCATCGGTAAAGTAGATAGGCACATCGGCCACGCGTTGCAAGCCTGATGACGCAGCCGGTGCCTGCAACTTGATCTCTGCCAAATTGTTCAGGCGCGCAGCAAGTTGTTGTTCCTTGTCGGCCGAGCCGAGCACTTCAGTGCGGATAGCTTCCGAAGTTTCATATTCAAAACCGGAAAGACCCAACAAGTTACCCAGCACGCGCAGAACTTTCCAGCCCGGACGCGTATCACCGAGCGGCTTGACGGTGCCATTGAAACCTTGCGCACGGCCTTCGGCGTTGACGTAAGTGCCGGCGGTTTCGCTGAAGGGCGAAATCGGCAGCAATACGTCGGCGTAGTCCATGCCGTGCTTGAACGGCGACATCACGACAACCATGTCAGCCAAATCAAGCGCCGAGCGTGCCGTTTGTGGATTGGCGCAGTCAAGTTCCGGCTCTACGTTGAACAGCACATACGCCTTGCGCGGTTTCGCGAAAAATTCTTGTGCATTGCCGCCGTTGGCTGGCAAGGCATTGGCCAGATAGCCACCCACCGTGTTGGCGGCTTCGGTCAAATAACCGAAACGCGCATCGGTATGCTGAGCAAGCCATTGCGCGGCGGCGTGCAATTGCGACGCTTGCGGATGCTGCGCAGCGGCGTTGCCGAGCAGGACAGCACGCGGCTCGCCGGACAACAAGCTCGCAGCGATTTGCTTGGCAGTGGCAGACGGCTGCAGCGAAGAGAACGCGGCAGGCACGTCCATATTCTTGCTTTGCGCGACAGCGACCACGACTTCACCAAGCTGGGCAAGCCAGTCGGATGGCGCAGCGATCATCTTGTTCGCAACCGGCATCAGCAGATCATCATCGGTTGCATGCAGCAGGCTCAGCTTGGCGCCGCGACGCACCGCGTCACGCAGACGCGCAGCCAGCAGAGGATGATCCTTGCGCAGGAAAGAACCAATGACGAACACGCGCTTGAGATTGCCAATGTCGGCAACGGGCATACCCAGCCACGGCAGGACTTTGCCATCGAGCGCAAAGTCGGACTGGCGCAGGCGGAAGTCGATATTTTCGGAACCAAGGCCACGCAGTGTTTTCTGCAGCAGCGCGAGTTCTTCCAGCGTTGAATTCGGTGTGGCCAGTGCCGCCAGCGCATCAGCGCCGTGTTCATGGCGGATGTTGCGCAGGCCGTGGGCAACGTATTCGAGTGCGGTCTGCCAGTCGGTCTCTTGCCACTTGCCGTCTTGCTTGATCATGGGCGCAGTTAAACGCTCGGCATGCAAGCCCTCATAAGAAAAGCGGTCTTTGTCTGATATCCAGCATTCATTGACTGCGTCGTTTTCCAGCGGCAGCACGCGCATGACGTTGGCACCCTTGACTTGCACCGTCAGGTTGGTGCCGAGGCTGTCATGCGGGCTCACGGACTTGCGGCGCGACAGTTCCCAGGTACGGGCGCTGTAACGGAAAGGCTTCGAGGTCAGCGCGCCGACCGGGCACAGGTCGATCATGTTGCCCGACAGTTCAGAGTCAACCGTGTTGCCGACGAAGGCCGTGATCTCGGCGTGTTCACCGCGACCTAGCATGCCGAATTCCATTACGCCTGCAATCTCCTGCCCGAAGCGCACGCAGCGGGTGCAGTGAATACAGCGGGTCATTTCCTGCATGGAGATCAGCGGGCCGGCATCTTTCGGCGTGACCACGCGCTTTTCTTCTTTGTAGGTAGACGCCGACGGGCCGTAACCGACCGCCAGATCTTGCAGCTGGCATTCGCCGCCCTGATCGCAAATCGGGCAATCAAGCGGATGATTAATCAGCAAGAACTGCATCACATCTTTTTGCGCCTTGATGGCTTTGTCGCTGTGCGTGCGCACGATCATGCCGGCCGAAACAGGCGTGGCGCAGGCCGGCAAAGGCTTGGGCGCTTTTTCGACTTCAACCAGACACATGCGGCAGTTGGCCGCAATCGACAATTTCTTGTGATAGCAAAAATGCGGAATGTAAGTGCCAATCTGATTGGCAGCAGCAATCAGCATGGTGCCTTCTTGCACTTCGACTTTTTTGCCGTCTATCTCGAGTTCAACCATGGCTTCGCTTTATCCTGTCAGATGTAAGCAGGTACCAGACACCGCTTATGCTCGATGTGATACGCAAACTCGTCAGTGAAATTTTTGACCATCGCGCGTACTGGCATCGCCGCAGCGTCGCCCAGTGCGCAGATAGTGCGGCCTTGAATGCCGTCTGCAATCGTGTTCAACATATCGAGGTCATCTGCCCTGCCCTGACCGTGTTCGATACGATGCACCATGCGGTACAACCAGCCTGTGCCTTCGCGGCATGGCGTGCATTGGCCGCAGGATTCTTCGTAATAAAAATAAGACAGTCGCAGCAGCGACTTGACCATGCAGCGCGTCTCGTCCATCACGATGACCGCGCCCGAACCCAGCATGGAGCCGGCCTTGGCGATTGAGTCATAGTCCATGTCGGTAGCCATCATCACGTCGCCAGTCAGCACCGGCATGGAAGAACCACCAGGTATGACCGCTTTGATTTTTTTACCGTCACGCATGCCGCCAGCGAGTTCCAGCAAGGTCGCAAACGGCGTGCCAAGCGGGACTTCATAATTACCCGGTTTGGCGACGTCGCCCGACATCGAGAAAATCTTGGTGCCGCCATTGTTCGGCTTGCCCAATGCGGCATAAGCTGCGCCACCCATGTTCATCAGGAACGGCACCGCTGCAAAGGTCTCGGTGTTGTTGATCGTGGTCGGCTTGCCATACAGGCCAAAGCTGGCAGGGAAAGGCGGCTTGAAACGCGGCTGACCTTTTTTGCCTTCTATGGATTCGAGCAAGGCGGTTTCTTCGCCGCAGATGTACGCGCCATAACCGTGGAACGCATGCAGCTCGAATGTGAAGTCGGTGCCCATGATGCGGTCGCCTAGAAAACCGGCGGCGCGCGCTTCATCGAGCGCGTCTTCAAAACGCGCGTAGGTATCCCAGATTTCGCCGTGGATGTAGTTGTAGCCGACGGTGATGCCCATGGCGTAGGCACCGATAGCCATGCCTTCGATGAGTGCATGCGGGTTGTAACGAAGGATGTCGCGGTCTTTGAACGTGCCCGGCTCACCTTCGTCCGAATTACAGACCAGGTATTTTTGGCCCGGGAATTGACGCGGCATGAAGCTCCACTTCAAACCAGTCGGAAAACCTGCACCGCCACGGCCGCGCAGCGAGGATGCCTTCAATTCGGCGATGACTTGCTCAGGCGTGATGCCTTCGGTCAGGATACGGCGCAGCGCGCTATAGCCACCGCGTTTCACGTAGTCAGCCAGATGCCAGTTCTGACCATCAAGGCCAGCCAGAATCACGGGATTGATATGACGGGTATGCAGACTGGTCATTTTTGCAGTTCCTCTACCAGCGCATCGATTTTGTCATTCGACATCAGGCTGCACATGCGCTTGTTGTTTACCAGCAGAACAGGCGAGTCGCCGCAGGCGCCCATGCATTCACCTTCCAAAAGCGTGAACTGGCCGTCTGCAGTGGTTTCGCGATAATCAATACCGAGCTTTTGCTTTAAGTGATGTGCTGCTTTTTCGCCACCGGACAATGCACACGGCAAGTTGGTGCAAATGGTGATCTTGTGCTTGCCGACTGGCTTGGTGTTGTACATGTTGTAGAACGTCGCCACTTCCTGCACGGCGATAGCGGGCATGCCCAGATAGTCGCCGACTTCTTTCATGACTTCCGGCGACAGCCAGCCTTGCTCGTCTTGCGCAATGGCGAGCGCACCCATTACCGCTGACTGTTTCTGGTCAGCCGGAAATTTCGCGACTTCGCGATCAATTTTTTTTAACGCTTGTTCTGATAAAACCATCGTTATGCCTTTTGCTTTTTTAGCGATCGATTTCGCCAAACACGATGTCCTGGGTACCAATGATGGTGACAGCGTCAGCGATCATGTGGCCCTTCGCCATTTCATTGAGTCCTTCAAGGTGCGCATAACCGGGCGCACGAATCTTCAGGCGGTACGGCTTGTTGGCGCCATCGGAGATCAGATAAATGCCGAACTCGCCCTTAGGATGCTCAATGGCCGAGTACGCTTCACCAGCCGGCACGTGGAAGCCTTCGGTGAACAGCTTGAAGTGATGAATCAGCTCTTCCATGTTCGACTTCATGTCCACGCGTGACGGCGGTGCAACCTTGTGGTTGTCCGTCATCACTGGACCTGCGTTATTGCGCAGCCACTCAACGCATTGCTTGATGATGCGGTTTGACTGGCGCATTTCTTCAACGCGCACCAAGTAACGGTCGTAGCAGTCGCCATTCACGCCAACCGGAATATCGAAGTCGAGCAAGTCGTAAACTTCATACGGCTGCTTCTTGCGCAGGTCCCACTCAATACCTGAACCGCGCAGCATCGCGCCCGTAAAGCCCATCGCCAATGCACGCTCGGGCGAAACGACGCCAATGCCAACGAGTCGCTGTTTCCAGATGCGGTTGTCAGTCAGCAGGGTTTCGTATTCATCGACATAGGTCGGGAAACGATTGGTGAAGTCTTCAATGAAGTCCAGCAGCGAACCCTGACGGTTGTCGTTGAGACGAGCAATCGCTTTGTCGTTGCGAATCAGTGAAGCTTTGTGTTGCGGCATGCTGTCCGGCAGGTCGCGATAGACGCCGCCCGGCCGATAGTAAGCCGCATGCAAACGCGCACCGGACACGGCTTCATAGCAGTCCATCAAATCTTCGCGCTCGCGGAAGGCGTACAGGAACACACCCATGGCGCCAACGTCGAGCGCATGCGCGCCGAGCCACAGCAGGTGGTTCAACAGGCGGGTAATTTCGTCGAACATGACGCGAATGTACTGCGCGCGCAGCGGCACTTCCACGCCCAGCAATTTTTCAATTGCCATCACGTAGGCGTGCTCGTTGCACATCATCGAAACATAGTCGAGACGGTCCATGTACGGCACAGACTGCAAATAAGTTTTTTGCTCGGCCAGCTTTTCGGTTGCGCGATGCAAGAGACCAATGTGCGGATCGGCTCGCTGAATGACTTCACCGTCAAGCTCGAGCACCAGACGAAGCACACCGTGCGCGGCCGGATGCTGCGGACCGAAGTTGAGCGTGTAATTTTTAATTTCAGCCATGCTTACTTCACCCCGTAATTTTCTTCGCGAATCACGCGCGGCACGTTCTCGCGCGGCCCTATCGTTACCGGCTGATAGATGACCCGTTTCTGCTCAGGGTCATAGCGCATTTCAACGTAGCCACTGACAGGGAAATCCTTGCGAAATGGATGACCAATGAAGCCGTAGTCAGTCAGGATGCGACGCAGGTCGTTATGGCCTTCGAACAAAATGCCATACAGGTCAAACGCTTCGCGCTCATACCAGTCGGCGGCTGACCACAGTTCGGAAACAGACGCGACCAGCGGCAGTTCGTCATCGGTAGCGAAGGTGCGCACGCGCACCCGCCAGTTGTGCTTGATGGACAGCAGATGCGAGATGACGGCGAAGCGCGGACCATTCCATGCGCCATCGCCATAGTCGGAGTAATCAGCACCGCACAGGTCCATCAATTGCTCAAAGCGCAAATCAGCGTGGTCACGCAGCGTCTGCATCGCAGACAAATAGTCAGCGGCTTTAACGACAACGGTTACCTCACCCAGCGCCGTAGTCAGGCTCTGTATTTGATCACCCAGCACAGTAGTGAGCGCAGCTTCCAGTGTTTCGAGTTTGGTCGTCATGGTTAGCGGGCGATGGTGTTGGTGCGCTTGATCTTGTTTTGCAATTGCATGATTCCGTACAACAGCGCTTCAGCTGTTGGCGGGCAGCCCGGCACGTAAATATCAACCGGCACAATGCGGTCGCAACCACGCACGACAGAATACGAGTAGTGGTAGTAGCCACCGCCGTTGGCGCACGAACCCATGGAAATCACCCAGCGTGGCTCGGCCATCTGGTCATAAACTTTGCGCAACGCCGGCGCCATTTTGTTGCACAGCGTGCCGGCAACGATCATGACGTCGGACTGGCGCGGCGACGGACGGAACACGACGCCGAAACGGTCGAGGTCGTAACGTGACGCGCCGGCGTGCATCATTTCGACGGCGCAGCAAGCCAGACCGAACGTCATCGGCCACATAGAGCCGGTACGGGTCCAGTTAATCAGTTTGTCAGCCGTGGTGGTGACAAACCCTTCGTTCAACAGGCCTTCAATTGCCATGGCTTATTCCCAATCCAATGCGCCTTTTTTCCATTCGAAAATAAGGCCAACGACCAAAATACCGAGGAAGATCATCATTGCCCAGAAACCCAACAGGCCAACATCGCTCATTGCGACAGCCCAGGGCACCAGGAATGCGACTTCAAGATCAAACAGAATAAAAAGAATGGCGACCAGGTAGTAGCGCACATCAAACTTCATGCGTGCGTCTTCAAAGGCTTCGAAGCCGCACTCATATGCAGAAGTTTTTTGCGCGTCCGGTCTGTAGGGAGCAATCAGACGGCCCAGCACCTGGGGCGCGACACCGACAGCAATACCCACGCAGATGAACAGCAGGATAGGCAGATAGTTTTCGAGGTTCACGATAATCCGCAGTACAAAGAGTAGATGACCGCATTCGATAAGCCCAAAGAGTCAAACAACGAACCCAGGTTGGCAAATCCAATGCAGAGCCAAAAAGGCAACTCTGCCAATTCGACAAAAAGCCAGCACGGAGCAACCCCATGCTGGCCTGATTTATTCTTGTTCTTTAACTTGGTGCCGACGGCGAGACTCGAACTCGCACAGCTTGCGCCACTACCCCCTCAAGATAGCGTGTCTACCAATTTCACCACGTCGGCCAAGCACGCTATTTTAACCCGATTTGACTGGGCTGTTCAACGCAGTTTGCATTAAGAACACTAGTTCTTCGCATTATTTTGGAATTTCGCCTGCCGAACCAGGCGCAACTTTCGCTGGCTCTGTAGCAGGAGCCGCCGGCGCAGCCGGTGCGGTTTGCGAATTGGCTGGTGCGCTGGATGGAATCTGATCCATCACGCCACCGCTGCTCGACGGTGGACGGCTACCGAAGAAGGACAATGCGAGCGTCGCAACAAAAAATACGGCGGCAGCGATGCCGGTCGATTTGGACAGGAAATTCGACGAACCGCTGGCACCGAACAGGCTGCCCGATGCACCAGAGCCGAAAGCTGCGCCCATGTCAGCGCCTTTACCGTGCTGAAGCAGGACCAGGCCGATGATGGTCAGGGCAGTAACGACCTGAACCACGATAATAATTGCGAGCAAAGTATTCATTTTTCTAATTTCCAGTTTGGTTTGGTTCTGTTTTGTATTTGGTGTTGATGACTCAGGCAGCCTGCGCTATTGCCAGAAAATCGACTGCTTTCAAGGCTGCGCCACCGATCAGGCCGCCATCAATATCCGGCATGGCCAGCAGTTCTTTGGCGTTATCCGGCTTCATGCTGCCGCCGTACAAAATTCTTACTGACGCTGCGGCAGTTGTATCAGCTTGGGCAAGCTGCGCGCGTATCAGTTCATGCACTTGCTGCGCCATGGCCGGTGTGGCCGTCTTACCGGTGCCGATTGCCCACACTGGTTCATAGGCAATGACAATGCCGGCCAGTTGCGCGCCAACGGCAGCCAGTAACGGTTGCAATTGCTGTATGACGATTGCATCAGTCTGACCTGCCTCGCGTTCGGCCAGCGTTTCGCCAACGCAGACGATAGGTACCAGACCAGTGGCCAGCGCACGCGTAGCTTTGGCAGCGACCAGCGCATCAGTTTCGCCATGCATGGCACGCCGCTCGGAATGACCGACGATCACGTAGCGGCAAGCAAAATCCTGCAGCATGACTGACGATACTTCACCGGTAAACGCGCCGGACTCATGCACGGACATATCTTGCGCGCCCCATGCGACAGGCGAGCCAGACAGCATGGCCTGCGCTTGCGCCAGATACGGCGCGGGCGGGCACACAGCCAACTCGCAAGACACGCTCGCGGCGCCGGCACGGATTGCCTCCAGCAGGTTGGCATTGGCTGCCAGACTGCCGTTCATTTTCCAGTTGCCTGCTATGAGTGTGCGTCGCATAAGGTTCTGTATTTAAATAACCCGCCATTTTAGCTTGTGCGCGGAATGATGGTCAAACAAGAGGAGCGGCTAAAGATGCTGGATCCCAGCGTTCGCTGGGATGACGGTTGAGTTTTAGGCTCTCTTCACACTACTACCGTCGTTCCGGCGGAAGCCGGAACCCAGTGTCTTTGCTTTTGACCTTTTACAAAATATCTAAGCAACCGTCAGCATAATCTTCCCAACATGCGTACTGGTCTCCATCAGCGTATGCGCTGCCGCAGCCTCTGCCAGCGGAAAGCTCTGAAAAATAACCGGCTTGATCTGCCCCGACTCCAGCAATGGCCAGACGCGTGCACGCAATTTGTCAGCAACCATTTGCTTGAACGCGACCGGACGCGGGCGCAAAGTGGAACCCGTAACAGTCAGCCTACGACGCAGAATCTGGCCGAAATCTATCGTGCCCTTCGCGCCACCAAGCAAGGCAATAATCACCAGCCGTCCGTCGTCGGCCATGCAATCAATTTCGCGCGCTACATAGTCGCCGGCGACCATGTCGAGTATGACGTCAGCGCCTTTGCCACCGGTGAGGCTCTTGACGACTTCTACAAAGTCTTCGGTCCGGTAGTTAATGCCCCGCTCTGCACCGAGTGCTTCACAGGCGCGGCATTTGTCGTCGGTGCCGGCCGTGGCGATGACGCGATGGCCTAGCGCACGCGCCATTTGGATGGCGGTCACGCCGATTCCGGAACTGCCGCCCTGCACCAGCAAGACTTCGTCGCCGCTTAATTTGGCGCGCTCGAACAGATTGCTGTAGACGGTAAAAAAAGTCTCGGGCAAGGACGCCGCTTCTAGCATCGACCAGCCTTTCGGCACCGGCAGGCATTGCGCGGCAGGCGCGGCGCAATATTCGGCATAGCCACCACCCTGCACCAGCGCACAGACCATGTCGCCTATTTTGAAGTTACTACCACTGACGTCACCGTCAATAATTTCACCGGCCACTTCCAGACCCGGTATATCAGAGGCACCCGGCGGCACGGGGTAGTTACCAGTGCGCTGCAAAACGTCAGGGCGGTTGACGCCGGCTGCATGAACCTTGATGAGAACTTCGCCTGCCTTCAATACCGGCTTGGGGCGTTCACAAATTTTCAGTACGTCGGGTGCGCCCGGATGCGTGATTTCGATTGCCTGCATATTGATCTCCGATGAATTAAAAAAAGCCGCCTGGCTTTGACACCGGGCGGCTTCTAATGCTTACAGACGACTTATTCTGCCGCTGGTGCCGCAGCTGCAGCAGCAACGCCACCTTCTTCTGCTGTGATGGCTTTCATCGACAGCTTCAGACGGCCGCGGTCGTCGGTCTCGAGAACCTTGACGCGCACTTGCTGGCCTTCGGTCAGGTAGTCAGCGACCGCATTGACGCGCTCATTGGCGATCTGGCTGATGTGCAGCAGACCATCTTTGCCCGGCATGACTTGCACGATTGCGCCGAAGTCCAGCAGCTTCAGAACGACGCCATCATAGATTTTGCCGATTTCAACCGAAGCGGTCAGCTCTTCGATGCGACGCTTGGCTTCTTGGCCAGCGGCTGCATCAACAGAAGCAATGGTGACCAGACCTTCGTCGGTGATGTCGATTTGCGTGCCGGTTTCTTCGGTCAGTGCGCGAATGACTGCGCCGCCCTTGCCGATGACGTCACGGATTTTTTCCGGATTGATCTTGATGGTGATAAGGCGCGGTGCAAAGTTCGACAGCTCGGTGCGGCCATGTGGCACCGCTTCCTGCATCTTGCCCAGAATGTGCATGCGGCCTTCTTGTGCTTGCGCCAGCGCGACTTGCATGATTTCTTTGGTGATGCCCTGAATCTTGATGTCCATCTGCAGTGCGGTAATGCCGTTGGCAGTGCCCGCCACTTTGAAGTCCATGTCGCCGAGGTGATCTTCGTCGCCCAGAATGTCGGACAGCACAGCAAAACGATTGCCTTCTTTAATCAGGCCCATCGCAATACCGGCAACGTGCGCCTTCATCGGCACGCCAGCATCCATCAGCGCCAGACAGCCGCCGCAGACCGAAGCCATCGACGACGAACCGTTCGATTCGGTGATTTCCGAGACCAAGCGCACCGAATAGCTGAATTCTTCAGCAGGTGGCATGGCAGCGATCAGTGCGCGCTTGGCCAGACGGCCGTGACCGATTTCGCGGCGCTTTGGCGAACCAACGCGGCCGGTTTCGCCGGTAGCAAACGGAGGCATATTGTAGTGAAGCATAAAGCGGTCGCTGTACTCGCCGGTCAGCGAGTCGATGCGCTGCTCGTCACGGGCGGTACCCAGCGTAGCGACGACCAGTGCCTGCGTTTCACCGCGGGTGAACAACGAAGAACCGTGGGTGCGTGGCAGCACGCTGTTACGGATCGAGATCGGACGCACGGTGCGTGTGTCACGGCCGTCGATACGTGGCTCGCCTTCGAGAATTTGCGAACGCACGATCTTGGCTTCGAGATCGAACAGAATGTTGTTCAGCTCTGCCGAATCCGGTGCATCCGCATCATCGGCCATGGCAGCGTTGACGGCTGCTGTGACTTCTTTGAGCTTGGCAGTACGCGCTTGCTTTTCCTTGATTTGATACGCTTCACGCAGCAGGCCTTCGGCCACAGTGGTCACGCGGGCAATAAGCGGCTCGTTCTTTGGTGCAGGGCTCCACTGGACTTCAGGCTTGCCGCCGTCACGCACCAGTTCGTGGATTGCGTCGATGACGACTTTCATGTGGTCGTGGCCGAATACGACTGCGCCCAACATGATTTCTTCGGACAGTTGCTGCGCTTCGGATTCCACCATCAGCACGGCGGTTTCGGTACCAGCGACAACGAGGTCAAGCTGCGACTTCGGCAGCTGCGACACGGTCGGGTTCAATACGTATTGACCATCGATGTAACCAACGCGAGCGGCGCCAACCGGGCCGTTGAATGGAATGCCTGCTACGCACAGCGCAGCGGATGCGCCGATCATGGCAGGGATGTCCGGATCGATATCAGGGTTCACTGACAGCACGTGCAAGATGACCTGCACTTCGTTCAAATAACCTTCTGGGAACAGCGGGCGAATCGGGCGATCGATCAGACGCGAAGTCAGCGTCTCTTTTTCGGAAGGACGGCCTTCGCGCTTGAAGAAGCCGCCGGGAATACGGCCGGCTGCGTAAGTCTTTTCGACGTAATCAACGGTAAGCGGGAAAAAATCCTGGCCTGGCTTGGCATCTTTACGTGCAACCACGGTAGCCAGAATGACGGTGTCTTCCACCGAAACCAGAACGGCGCCGGATGCCTGACGAGCGATTTCGCCGGTCTCGAGGGTAACTGTGTGCTGGCCGTACTGGAATGATTTGGTAACTTTATTAAACATGGGTGTTTCCTTTCTATTTTTGCCGACAGATTTTCAGGCGCTGTCGTTCACCTCACCACGGGCAACGGAATAAATCCTTCCGTCACTTGCTTCATTTGCTTCGTTGCTTCGTTGCTTCAGTTACTTGCTTCAGCTACAGCACATTGCGTGCTTCAAAAAAACGAAATGCCCGCATCAGTAAACTGACACAGGCATTGATACTCAGCGGCTAAAGCTGTGCAATGAATTACTTGCGCAGGCCAAGCTTTTCGATCAGTGAGCGATAACGACCTGCGTCGGTACGCTTCAGGTAGGCCAACAGGCTTTTACGACGGTTAACCATCATGATCAGGCCACGGCGTGAATGATGATCCTTGGCGTGGGCCTTGAAGTGACCGTTGAGTTCGTTGATACGAGCAGTCAACAGAGCGACCTGAACTTCAGGGGAGCCTGTATCGTTTTGACCGCGTGCATTGTCCGCAATAACGGCGGCTTTGCTTTCTTTAGTAACTGACATGATTACACCTTTCACATGCGGTAACTGGAGTCATTACCCCGGGTACCGTGACTGACTATTAAATCTGGCCAGATTTGACCAGACCGCGAGTATAGCCGAAAGTGCTGGCCGCTACAAACCAGAACTGGCCTGAAATGTCAGGCCAGTCGCTGGGCTCGAAACAAAATTACCTAAAAGTTAATTTTAAAGCTGGGGATTAAGCTTCTCGACCTTCGAATGCAGCTTGTTCAGCGCCGACAGATAAGCCTTGGCCGACGCCACCACAATATCCAGATCCGCCCCTACGCCATTCACAATCCGTCCTGCTTTCGACAGCCGCATTGTCACTTCACCCTGCGACTCGGTGCCGGTGGTGATGGCATTGACCGAGAAGAGCAGCAATTCAGCGCCGCTCTGGGTGTTGGTTTCGATGGCGTTGACGATAGCGTCAACGGGTCCGTTACCCTGCCCTTCGCAGGTGACTTCCTTGCCGGCGACTTCGAAGGTGATTTTGGCACGCGGCTTTTCACCGGTCTCGGACTGCTGGGACAGCGAGACGAAGTTGTAGTGCTCCTTTTCATGCGACTGCTGCTCGTCCGACACCAAGGCCATGATGTCTTCATCGAAGATTTCAGACTTGCGGTCAGCCAGTTCTTTGAAGCGGGTAAAGGCTGCATTGACCTCTGCTTCGGAATCAAGTTTGACGCCCAATTCTTCGAGACGCTGTTTGAATGCGTTGCGGCCGGATAGCTTGCCGAGCACGATTTTGTTGGCGGCCCAGCCCACATCTTCGGCGCGCATGATCTCGTAGGTATCGCGCGCCTTCAAAATGCCGTCCTGATGAATGCCTGACGCATGCGCAAACGCATTCGCACCCACTACCGCCTTGTTCGGCTGTACTGCAAAACCGGTGATCTGCGAAACGAGTTTGGAGGTCGGCACGATTTGCGTCGCATCGATGCCAATTTCGAGGTTGAAATGATCACGACGGGTACGCACGGCCATGACGATTTCTTCCAGCGCGGTGTTGCCAGCGCGTTCGCCAAGACCATTGATGGTGCACTCGACCTGACGTGCACCGCCTATCATCACGCCGGCGAGCGAGTTGGCGACAGCCATGCCAAGGTCGTTATGGCAGTGCACGGACCATACGGCCTTGTCGGAATTCGGAATGCGTTCGCGCAGCGTGCGCAACATGGTGCCGTAGAGCTCGGGTACTGCATAGCCGACGGTATCGGCAAAGTTGATGGTGGTGGCGCCTTCGTCAATGACGGCTTCGAGCACGCGACAAAGGAAATCCATTTCCGAGCGGCTGCCGTCTTCCGGGCTGAATTCAACATCATCCGTGAACTTGCGTGCAAAGCGCACAGCCTGACGGGCCTGCTCGAGCACCTGATCAGGCGACATGCGCAATTTTTTCTCCATGTGCAACGGCGACGTCGCAATGAAAGTGTGAATGCGCTTGCGCGGCGCCGGTGCCAGCGCTTCGGCGGCGCGAGAAATGTCCTTGTCATTGGCGCGCGACAGCGAGCAAATGATCGAGTCTTTAATGGTGCCGGCGATGGCCTTGATAGATTCAAAGTCACCCTGCGAAGAAGCAGCAAAGCCGGCCTCGATCACGTCGACTTTCATGCGTTCGAGTTGACGCGCAATGCGGATTTTTTCATCCTTAGTCATCGACGCGCCGGGCGACTGTTCGCCATCACGCAACGTGGTGTCAAAAATTATGAGCTTGTTTGAATCGGCCATGCTGTGCTCCTTGGGTAAAGGCTAACTTAGTCAGAATATATTCTTCCTGCCCTTGCCGGCTTCAGCATGAGCGGGGGAAAACACAAATTGTGGGGTAATGGAGTGTGCGCGTTAGCGCAGTAGATACAGCAGTAGCAGGCCAGAGAGGCCGCCGGGAAATGCATGAGCGAAGAATGGGGATGCGCTTGACATGAAGTAAAGAATAAGCGGAAACAGGGAAAAGCGCAACCAATCGCCTTTCCTTCGTCGCACAGGGCTTATTTATCGTCGTTGCTGTCCACACTGGTCTGCACAATACTCACCGGCCGGCCCTTGAACCAGCGCCAGAAAAACACGACATAACCCGATAGACCATAGGCCACAAACAGGCCGAACAATACTTTAGGCGGGTCACTCGAGACGGCAACAAAAATCAGCACAATCAGGAAAATCGCGATGAATGGCACCGACTTGCGGAAGTTCACATCCTTGAAGCTATAGAACGGAACGTTGGTAACCATCGTAAGTCCGGCAGTCAAGGTAATTGCCCAGGACAGCCAGCGGAAATCGGTGCCGGCAATCCGCAAGTCATCCATCAACCAGATAAAACCGGCCACCAGCGCTGCGGCAGCCGGACTAGGCAAGCCCTGAAAGAAACGCTTGTCGACCACCGTAATGTTGGTGTTGAAGCGCGCCAGTCGCAATGCCGCACCGGCGCAATACACAAAAGCCGCTAGCCAGCCCAGCTTGCCCATGCCCTTGAGCGACCACTCATAGACAATCAGCGCCGGTGCTGCACCAAACGACACCATGTCGGACAGGCTGTCATATTGCGCTCCGAATTCGCTCTGTGTATTAGTCAGGCGTGCAACGCGGCCGTCGACCGCATCGAGTACCATGGCCGCAAAAATCGCAACGGCTGCATTCGAGAACTGCAGGTTCATCGCCATCACGATGGCGTAGAAACCGCAGAATAATGCAGCAGTTGTAAACGCATTCGGCAGCAGATAAATGCCACGGTTGCGAACAGGCGCCAGCGGTACGCCGTCATCGAGTTCGGCACGGCGCATCGACAACTTGTGCAGCCGCGATGCTTTAGGTAAGCCTGACTTGGCTCTGGTCTTGCGATTATTGAATATTGACATAGCGCCTATGGTATCCGACCCGAAAGCTCAACGTAATCAAAATTCAGCAAGGATAGTTTCTGTCGCAGACACCTTGTCGCCCACCGTAACCAGAGGCCGAGCGGTCAGCGGCAGATACACGTCAACCCGTGAGCCAAAACGAATAAAACCGTAACGCTGGCCGCGCACCAGCACATCCGGTGCATTGACGTAGCAGAGGATGCGACGCGCAATCAGGCCAGCCACTTGCACGCAAGTGACGGTCTCACCATTGGCAGCGGTGATCACCAGCGCATTGCGCTCGTTCTCAATCGACGCTTTGTCCAGATCGGCATTGACGAACTTACCGGGGAAGTATTCAACCTTTTCGATCTTGCCATCCACTGGCGCGCGGTTCGAATGGACGTTGAAGACATTCATGAACACACTGATTTTGAGCGCTTCACGGTTCGCATACGGGTCCATGGTTTTTTCGACCACCACGATACGACCATCGGCAGGCGACAGCACAGCCTTGGGGTCGATAGGGATAACACGTGCCGGATCGCGGAAAAACTGCAACACGAACAGCGCAATGATCCAGAACGGAATTGCCCAACCACCCAGATACTGGCTGGCGAGCAGAGCGGCGGCAAAGGCGATCGCCAAGAAAGGCCAGCCTTCGCGGGCAATGATGGGGTGCGGGTAATTATTCAAACAAACTCCGAAAAAAATTTAAGCAATGCAGCCGAGATTCTTTCATTAAAGAAAATAGGCGCAGGGCAATCACTATTTTTGCCCACGCAGGATGATATCAGTACTCGACTTCATGAAGTCAGGAACAGGATATTTGTCCCGAAGACAATTATTTTGAACAATCGTGCGATTAATGTAACAAAAGAGAAAATTTTGTTAAGCAAGCCAAAACCAAATCAGTCGCCGATTACCAATTTAGTGACAGGCAAATTTCATGATTTCAGGTCCGAATTTTTCTCAAACAGCTTTGGAAGCGCTGAATTTACTGCAAAAGGCTGAGGACAGCCATCTTCTCGCCATGGTGAGTGAAAAAGGGAACATTAGGATTCTACATACCTCGCAAACAAGCGCGCAGTCAGCCAGAGCAGCAGCACGTCCAATTGTCGAGGCGGTCATGAACAAGCTGCAAAACGAAGCAGCAGCCAACAGTGCAGTTGTTGGCCGAAATATCTTGGGCCTTTTGAGCCATCGTCTGCCCAGCCTGAATCATTTCGTCATGACAGGTCAAGTAGGTAACTTGCGCGAAGAATGGCAGCAGTACCGGCAAGAACTTGATCACCCAACTCGGCATGCGGAAGCTGCAGTCGAAACGCAAGAACAAGTACAACAAGAGCGCTTAAAGCGTATCGCAGAAGCCTACGACTTTTTACCGAAAGGTTTAAAAATAGGCGCCGAAGAAAATTCGGTTTCAAGACTTGATTATGAATATTCAACCGATGATCAGAAAAAGCTAATCGGGGCTTGCAAACTTTTTCAATCAGATGAGGTAGATGCCACAACAGGCCTCACAAGCCAAACGCGAGGTGATATTGACCGGAATGAATTCACCTTTCGAGAGGAAGTTGAATTAACGCCCTCCTCTTCAGATCAGGTAGCTGAAACTGAAGTAGCAGTAAGAACGACAGCAATCTTTGGCGCTAATCATGCCGCTGAAAAAAATGCTGCTACAAAAGACCTGGCCGGCAACTCTTTGGCATCAAACACGCTACTCAAATTTACTAACCAAGTAATCTTTTCCGCGCTACAGGAAATAAAAGAAAAAAGCCTTGGGACGCCATCGGGAAAAACACCTATTTTCAATAGATCGCCGGAAATTCAACGCTTTACGATGCTGCGCAAGTTAAATGGAGACATAGAAGTAAATTTTCTGCGCATAAAAAAATCCAAAATCATGGCCTCGGATGATGGCAGCAAACAATGGAAGATCGGCTCTGGCAAACCCGCAGAAAATTCAGTCTCAGAAAATGACTATACAGAAAAATATTCGATGACCGTACTGGCTAAGAAAGCAGATCTGAAGCAAGGAATTATTAACCCTGAATATATCAACGGTTCTTATTCCATTTGTATTGCTGTTAGTGCCGACTAGTCGCAATTTCGAAATGCTACAGGATCAGAATTTGCAATCATGATTGATTAATTTCAAGAATAAATATGCTTTATTGCAAGACTTGCTTCCAAAGGATCAAGGGGAACTTTTGAAAATATTTTCATATTTACTAGTAACGTATAGAAAAAATGTAATTCCAGATAGAACAAGAGGGGAAAAATCGTCATGGAAAGAATAACTTCACAGACTTCATTGAGCGCAATAGATATTTACAGGAAGTCGCAGGAGAAAATTGGACAAGATTTAACAACAACTCACAAAGGCGACGTCAGAATTGCGACTGTTTTTGACCGATTCATTAATAAAATTACTGATTTTTTTAAAATCGATTCGCCGACCCATCGCAGAGAACAAGCCAAACAGGCCATACGTGAAAAATTCATTACTGAATCTAAATTTTTGGGACAAGCTCCGTCAACTGCTCAAACTGCATTTTTTGAACAATCCATAGATGCCATAAGAGATGGAAAGGATACTAAGACAATCTACAGCACCCTAGGAAATCTTAAGTTTCAGACAGTTATAAGGCATATAGAAACAATCACAGACGAAGGCAATGATTCAACTCTGAAGCTGATATGGAAAGCCATTCAAGAAGAGAGCAAGAATGGCGAAAAAAAAACGGATATAAATTTTGCTATCGCCGTTGCCAACAACGCGAGTGAATGGAAAAAATCACTGAATGTAAGTGAAAACAAGGCTTATAGACTTGCCTATAACGCAGAAAAACTGCATAGCCAGCGAGGGATTCCAGCGGAACATGGCAAGGAGATTCTGCAGTTATCCGGGAGGCTGGTGAATGGACACGGCATGAAGGAAAATGATGCTTTACAGTATGCAATTGACCTTTATGAACCATTAAAAAAATCTGGCCTGCCTTTTAGTAGCGTTGAGAAAGTCACCAAATATCTCGATTCAAAAATACCTTTGCTAATTAATTATTCGGAGAAAACCCGGATCAGCGCAGCCCTCTGCTATCTGCAACTTCAAGACGCGGGCTACACGGGAATTAATCCGCTTGAAGAAATTCAGGCGAGATTAAAAGACCTTCCTATTTTGCAGCATGCTCTGCCTAAAGGCTGCACCGCTGATCAGATTCATGATGGATCGCATATCCGAGGCCACAGTGAATTGAACTTATCCGACCTCAATGAATTGGACACAAAAGCAAGGAGCTTAACTAAATACCCATTATTTGACGGCAGCGGTGTACAGGTAAAGCTGCCGGGCGCATACCAGCTATTTGAAAATCAATTCGTCAAAGATGTGGTGAGAGGCTTCAAATATCACCTATCCAACTCAGGCAATACAGATGCAAGTTTCATAAGCAGCGAAGCAATAAGACGATTTAATCCTGCGAGTTCAAATCAGGCAAATAAAGAATCTTGGGCTCAAGACTTCATAGCTTATTTTGGTAGCGAAAAAATAGCCAGTACTGCATCACGATTTCTATCTCAATCAAGTTTTGGAGATGTGGAAACTTCAACTGGAATAAAGTTAAAAAATAATAGTGACATGGCCGTAAAAGTGAGCGGCAATAATGATCTGTCACCGATGTCTTATGCAATAAACAGCACTGAAATAAATGGGAAGAGAAAATTTACTTTAAATGAAACTAGATTTGTTAACGCCGTCAAGCTCACGGCAAGTCAATTATCTACTGATACACCAGATAATGATTTACCTATGGCAGATTTTGAACTTGATTTGATTCCAAATGCAGGCATGAATCATCCAGGAAGTGAACATGCTTGCACTGTGAAGCGGGAATGCATACGTGAGATTGAAGAAGATGAGCTTGCTGCAGGAAACACAAATTGCACAACGAAAAGAGTAACTGAAACTTGGGACATCATAATTGACCAGAAGACAAGAATGACAAAGCGTAGCTTGATTCCCACCCTTTGAATCACGCTCTCGTAAAGCCGCTGAATCTAATAAGAGAAATCGAATACAAGATCAATCTGGGTCTGATAACGGTGGTAATGGAGGCAAAAAAATATGTTTAATCTCCCACTTCTCTCTGAACTGATCAGAGCCGCTGGTTTGACAGACAAACGTAGCGATCTGGCACAGCCAGTCTTCTTGACGGTTGATGAAAAAATTGTAATCAACATCAGTATGCGGACTGCCACAGAAGAAAGCAGCGAGGCATTAGTGCTGTTTAGTTTCCTCGGAGCGCTTCCTGAAACCAATCGCGAATCAGCCCTGCTTAGCTTATTGGAAGCGGACTTTTCACAAAAAATGACGGGTGACGCAACACTGAGCGTAGAACCACGCTCACAGGCAGTCGTTTTAACGCGGGAATTGCCTGCAGCGGGCTTGACTTTGACCTATGCGAAATCAGCTCTGGAACACTTTACACAAGCAGCTCTGCTATGGAGTGATGCACTGGCACACATTAGCGAGGACGACGCTGCCGACGGCATTAATTTTTCTAAGCCTGAGCCTGTTATTGATATCGGTAGCCTTATCTGACAGAAGCACAAATGTTTTGACCAAAAAAACTAGATAGCGGCGGCTCACATGACAGCACCTGTAAATCAGCGCACCGCCCCGACTTTGTTTGATTTTGTCAAAGCTGTAGATCAAGCCAAAAAAGCTGGCGAAACCGGAAAAGTTTTACTCGGCACTAATGGCGAACTTTCATTCGCGAGTAGTGGCATCAGCGGTTTTGTGACTAGGCTATGGGAAAAATTCAGTGATGCATTGCACGGGACAACACTGGCTCCCCAGCGACGAGAGCAGGCACAGCAGGCATTCGAGGCTTTTCAAGCCGTGATTCAACCGGACTCAAGAGAAAGTGAGCAGCAAAGTGTCATAAATCCTTCGCCGCTTTCGCAGGCTGTTGGCGAATATAAGTCTATATCCGCAGCAAAGCTAAGGGAGACTCTGCTCAGCACACTACAAGCCAATTTGCCAAGCCCTCAAAATCTTGCTGCACCTCGTGTAAAAACACCAGCAACGCTGACTGCCGCTTTCAAAAATAATTTGCATGATTCAGTACATACCCTTTCACAAGCACAGCGCGATAAAAATATGGCCTATGCAAGTCGCGACCAGCGTGCCGCCGATGTGGTTCTTGTAATTGGCCCTGATACAGATAGAAGCCTGATTAATAATTTGAGAAACGAATGCGAAAAAAATAAGTTGAAGTTAACAGTGATTGGGGATAGCCGTAGCCCTATTCCATTAAGTGGGATAAATAATGATTTAAAGGACAAGGTTGACAAGTGGACGCAATTTTTTATTTTGGCACATGGGGGCGTTACCCCTGAAGGAGGATTGAGATTGCGAATTGGCGTAGAAAAAAACAGCGCGAGCGATAATCCTTCCAGGGAAGCCAGCGGCATTTTCACAGCGATTCAAGACATCAAACCCATAAATGCATCGGACTGCACCAGCCCTAACTATGTTACCCATGTTTACGCCTGCTATGGAGGTGCAGGAGAAAAAAGTATACATGCCAGTACTGCTCCCCGTTTGCAGGACACCCCTTTCCTTCTACATGCACCGACCAAACACAGCATTTTAGCTTCGCATGCACACGAAGATATGCTGGCTCAAGTTGAGTATCTGGCCGGATGCAAAGAAGGCGGCTACGCACCACTCCCTGCAGTACAACTGGCCGAAGCTGCGTTCCGGTCAGCAGTGTCAACGCGTCTGGTAATCGCCGGCAGGCAAACATCAGACAAGGGACGTGTTTTGATGCCAGCGACCAAAGGCCCCGATCAATCCGGCCTAGACTATATAGTGGCTCGCTTTAAAAAGATGAAAGAGAATGCGACTGCCATCGGGTTGACAGAAGAAGCAGCAATTTTTACGGAGTATGAAAAACATCTGCAAACCGGTGCTGCGACAGTTTTGTCAGAACTGAAAGAGGATGAGGCCTTTTCGCTCGCAGTCAGTCATGGAAATTTGAATGAAGTTCGTGAGTTTTTGAAAAAGCGACCTGAATTAATAAACGAATCTGTAAGACATACAGGCCTCAGCCTGCCTTTTAGCGCTGCACTACTAAATCATCCAGATCTGCTTGCTTTTTATGTAGACGAACATGCGATTGACCTTAACGCCCAAAATTATTACAGACAAACCTTGCTGACGACTGCCGTGGAAAGAAATTCGCCTGATGTAATAGCTTATTTGCTAAAGCATAATGTAGATCTATTAGCCAAAGTTAATGGTTTGACTGCGCTGTCTTTTGCAGCAAAAAAAGGCAGGCTGGAAACAATGCATCAGCTATGGAGGCATTTGGAGAAAAACAATCCTAAAGAAACGATAAAAGCAGAGCTGAAGGCAGCGATTGCTGTGGCTCAAGAAAATAAAAATATGAATATTCTCGACTTTTTGAAAGAACGGCTTGCCAAATTAGAAGGCTCGGCAAAATAGAACAGCCATACCTTCGCGCAGTATATTTTTCAAGCGCATGATGCCGACGACCTTATCAGAAGCTTAGTTCTTCGATTAGGCAACCATCTTGTTCTTGGCAATCCAAGGCACGTAAAGCCGAAAAAAAAACCACTCTTTCGATTGGCTTTTAGGCCGAGCGTGGTGTGCATTTGCAAGCGCATACCGCGCATGATGCCGACGAACTAGTTAGTGCTTAGTTCTTCGATTGATCAACCATCTTGTTTTTAGCAATCCAAGGCACGGGAGGCCGTAAAAAAAGCCACTCTTTCGAGTGGCTTTTAGGCCGAGCGCGGTGTGCGCTTGCAAGCGCATACCGCATGATGCCGACGAACTAGTTACTACTTAGTTCTTCGACTGGTCAACCATCTTGTTCTTTGCAATCCAAGGCATCATCGCGCGCAGCTTGCTACCAACCTGCTCGATCTGATGCTCGGCATTCAGACGACGACGTGAGATCAGCGTCGGTGCGCCAGCCTTGTTTTCAAGGATGAAGCTCTTTGCATATTCACCGGTCTGGATGTCTTTCAGGCACTGACGCATGGCGTTCTTGGTGTCTTCGGTCACGATGCGTGGGCCGGTGACGTATTCGCCGTATTCTGCGTTGTTCGAAATCGAGTAGTTCATGTTGGCGATGCCGCCTTCATAGATCAGGTCAACGATCAGTTTCAGTTCGTGCAGGCATTCGAAGTACGCCATTTCAGGGGCGTAGCCGCCTTCAACCAGGGTCTCGAAACCGGCCTTGATCAGTTCAACCGCACCACCGCACAGCACCGCTTGTTCGCCGAACAGGTCGGTCTCGGTCTCTTCGCGGAAGTTGGTTTCGATGATGCCGGCACGACCGCCGCCATTGGCCATCGAATACGACAGGGCGATGTCACGTGCATTGCCGGATTTGTCTTGATACACAGCGATCAGATGCGGCACACCGCCACCCTGGGTGTAGGTTGCACGCACGGTGTGACCTGGTGCTTTCGGCGCGACCATGATGACGTCGAGGTCAGCACGTGGCACGACTTGACCGTAGTGCACGTTGAAGCCGTGTGCAAACGCGAGAACCGCGCCTTGCTTGGCGTGTGGTGCGACGTTTTCGTTGTAGACCTGCGCGATGTTTTCATCTGGCAGCAAGATCATGATGACGTCAGCAGCTTTGACTGCGTCGTTGACTTCAGCCACGTTCAGGCCGGCAGCTTTTACTTTGTTCCACGATGCGCCGTCTTTGCGCAGACCGACGGTGACTTTACAGCCGGAGTCGTTCAGGTTCTGTGCGTGCGCATGGCCTTGCGAGCCGTAACCGATGATGGCGACGTTCTTGCCTTTGATGAGGGAGAGGTCGCAGTCCTTGTCGTAAAAAACTTTCATGATTTTCCTAAATAAATGAGGGTTGTCTGTTTTATTTTTGCTTGCATCAAACTTTGAGAATACGCTCGCCGCGCCCGATACCGGAGCCGCCAGTGCGGACGGTTTCGAGAATGGACGCACGGTCGATGGCATCGATGAAGGCGTCGAGCTTGGTTTTATTACCCGTCAGCTCGATGGTGTAGGTCTTCTCGGTGACATCAATGATGCGGCCACGGAAAATATCCGTGGTGCGCTTCAACTCTTCACGTTCCTTACCAACGGCGCGCACTTTGATGAGCATGAGTTCACGCTCGATGTGTGCGCCTTCGGTCAGGTCGACGACTTTGACGACTTCAATCAGACGGTTCAGGTGCTTGGTGATCTGTTCGATCACGTCGTCTGAACCGCTGGTAGCGATCGTCATCCGCGATAGCGTCGGATCTTCGGTCGGCGCTACCGTCAGGGTTTCAATGTTGTAGCCACGGGCAGAGAACAAGCCCACTACGCGCGAAAGTGCGCCGGCTTCGTTTTCCAGCAAGGCTGAGATGATATGACGCATGTTAGAGATCCTCCGAACCGAGCAGCATTTCAGACAGACCTTTGCCAGCCTTGACCATCGGCCAGACGTTTTCGTCACGGTCGGTAATGAAGTTCATGAACACCAGCTTGTCTTTCATTGCAAACGCATCTTTCAACACGCCTTCAACGTCAGACGGCTTATCGATCGTAATGCCGACGTGACCATACGACTCGACCAGTTTGTCAAAGTTAGGCAGTGAATCCATGTAGGACTCGGAATAACGCGAGCCGTAATCAATCTGCTGCCACTGACGCACCATGCCCAGATAGCGGTTATTCAACAAGACGATTTTCGGCGTCAGGTGATACTGTTTGCAGGTCGCGAGTTCTTGAATACACATCTGAATTGAAGCTTCACCGGTCACGCAGGCGACGGTCGCATCGGGATTCGCCATCTGCACACCCATCGCATACGGCAAGCCCACACCCATGGTGCCGAGACCACCGGAATTGATCCAGCGACGTGGCTTGTCAAAGCCGTAGTACTGCGCAGCCCACATCTGGTGCTGACCAACGTCGGAAGTGATAAAGGCGTCGCCCTTGGTGACTTCCCACAGCTTCTGCACGACCGATTGCGGCTTGATGACTGTATCGGAAGCCGGATACTTCAGGCATTCCTTCTTGCGCCATTCGTTGATCTGCTTCCACCATGCAGCAAGCGCAGTTGCGTTCGGCTTGGTTTCGGCGGCGTCGAGTTGCGACAGCATATCGACGAGCACATCCTTGACGTTGCCGACGATAGGAATGTCGACCTTGACGCGCTTCGAAATCGACGACGGGTCGATATCGATATGAATGATCTTGCGCGGCACGGATGAGAAATGCTTGGGGTTGCCGATAACGCGGTCATCGAAGCGCGCGCCAATGGCAATGAGAACGTCGCAGTTCTGCATCGCCATGTTGGCTTCGTAGGTGCCGTGCATGCCCGGCATGCCGACGAACTGCTCACTGGTGGAACGGTAAGCACCGAGACCCATGAGCGTGTTCGTGCAGGGGAAACCAAGTTTATCTACCAGCTTGTTAAGCTCTGGTGCAGCATTGGCCAGAATCACGCCGCCGCCGGTGTAGATCATCGGACGTTCGGCCGCAAGCAACAACTGCATGGCTTTGCGAATCTGACCCGAATGACCTTTGTCGACGGGCTTGTAAGAACGCATCTCGATTTCTTTCGGATACGCATACTCGGCCATCTGCATGGTGATGTCCTTCGGAATATCAACCAGCACAGGGCCTGGACGGCCGGTGCTGGCGATATAGAAGGCTTTTTTCATCGTCATTGCCAAGTCTTTTACATCCTTCACGAGGAAGTTGTGCTTGACGCAGGGACGGGTGATACCGACGGTATCGCATTCCTGGAATGCATCTTGTCCGATCGCGTGCGAAGGCACCTGACCGGAGATGATTACCATCGGGATTGAATCCATAAACGCTGTCGCCAGACCAGTGACTGCATTGGTAACGCCGGGACCAGAGGTCACAAGAGCGACACCCACTTTTTGGGAGCTGCGTGAATACGCGTCTGCAGCATGAATCGCAGCCTGCTCGTGACGAACGAGTATGTGCTGGAATTTATCCTGCTTGAAAATCGCGTCGTAAATATACAAGACGGCGCCACCGGGATAGCCGAACACGTGTTCGACGCCCTCTTCGGCCAGACAGCGCACGATAATATCGGCGCCAGAGATTTCAGTACTCATACCACTTCCTTTCAAGGTCCATTGGAGATTGATCGGATGCTCTCTCCTGACGGAATCAGCAGCGGCGGTACTTTCGGGCATTCCTTTTTTGTGCGGTCACGCCAGTCCGTCCTACCTCCGTAGAAGGTATTTCAAAATGACGCTCAACGCGACTCGTTCAGCCCGAGGCGGTACAGCTACAAAGGATTCCTCACGCTTGTGGCGTGGGTTAGAGCAAACAACTTTCAAAATGAAAGAGCCTTGTCACACAAGCAGCGTCTTGCGCTACCTGCGGCAAGGCACAGGGTTCCCCTTGTTGTAACAAGGGGAACGATACGTTACTGCGTTGCACCATCTGGGTCAAGCCAAATCTGGGGAAAAGCGTTTGAAATCAAGACTTTTGGCGGGATTTTGGATGCTGAACCGGTGCGTCACGTTCGATGCTTAGTAAATAGGCAATCATGATTCAAGTGCATCCGGCTTTTTGCTGCCTTTTTTATCCTCCGTTTGTAAACGACGCTCCACTTTCCTCACATCTTCAGCCGGCATCAACTGCTCGGGTTGAATCCCGCGCTCAAGCAGCGTGTCACGGACAGCGGTGTTGTTGATGATGTGCTCTTGCGAGATCGCTGCTTCGCTGTCCATATGATGCAAACGTGTATTGAAAATAGTGATCTCTGCAGCGAAATCCTTCGCTTTCAAAATGATGGTGGGCGCAAAGTCTGCCAAAGGACGGTTGTCCGGTACCCTCCATTGCGATTTCATTGCCTGTGTTGATTTACTGAACAGCGCATGATCGCCCTTGCTGCGTATCAGCGCAAAGTTCTGCACGCTGCCTGACTGCTCGAAGATCACATCGGACAACTCTTTCTCCGTGACGGCGAGTTTCTTGCGCGCCGATACACGCTCTGCGTCTGCCAGTCGCTGCTCAATCAGCTCAGCCTTGCGTGTTTGCAACGCAAAGTAAGTCTGCGCAAACGCTATTTCCTGTTTTTTGGGATCGCCGTTCTGCGCGATCAGATAACAGGCGTAGCGGGTGAGCATGATGTCCGGCACCTCTTTTTCAGCGCCCTTGGGCATGGCGATCGTTTTCCCGACGTCAGGAAAATGATCGCGAACCTCATGCCCCGAAACTTCACAAGCTGTTTTCGCTTTCGCAAGCACATTGAGAAAGTTTCCCCACTTCGCATATCCCAGCAGCTTCTGAATATCGCGGGCAAGCCAGAACTCGACGCCACTTTCAGTTTGCCTGGCATGGGTTTCGAACGTGGAAGTAAGCGCGTGCACCAATTCAGTCTTCATGAAAGCATCATCCTTCGATAACGATCAGCTTCGGTAAATTTTTTCAAAAGGATAACAAATTGTGCTTTGAAATAAAAATTGAATTTAGAATATTCAACACTTTGTTTATCAAAGCAGTCACGCACACAATGCATATTGCCTATGATCGTACAATTCGTTCTTTCTATCGTTTTTTAAACCGCCGTGACCACTGCACCTCTCCTCGCCCCGCCTCTAAAAAATCGTCTGATCTGCATGGTGTACGAAGCCATGCTGCTGTTTGGCGTGCTGTTCATTGCAACCTGGCTGTTCTCCACATTGCTGCAGCAGCGACACGCGCTGTATATGCGGAGTGCATTGCAGGACTGGTTATTCGTCGTGCTGGGCGTGTATTTCGTTTGGTTCTGGACGCATGGCGGGCAGACGCTGGCCATGAAAACCTGGCGCATACGCGTGGTCGACAAACACGGCGTCTCTGTCTCATGGGCGCGCGCGCTGCTGCGCTATCTACTGGTCTGGATGTGGTTCTTGCCGGGCTTAGCATTGGCGCGTTTTCTGGAAGTGCAAGGATGGATGCTGGTGCTGATCCCAACGCTAAATTTTATTCTGTGGACTGCAGCCGTTTATTTGCAAGCCGAGCGCCAGTTCCCACATGACTGGATAAGCGGCACGCGGCTAATTGAAATGGCACCGCCGCAAAAAAAAGAAGCAACGCCGACCACTGATCAGGCCTGACACGCTGCTATGAATGCGCCGTTATGATTGCTAGGTTTACCCGCATCATGCTGGCGCTGCAAATTATTATCATTGCAGGTCTTGCAAGTGTGCTGTTGAAGCTGGGCTGGATCAGCCAGCCTGTGCTGGCGTTCGCAGCCAGTGCCGTACTGCTGACGCTGCCACGCGCCGCTATCGTCTTCAATAATTTTTTCCTCAGCAATGCGCTCAACCAGCCGCTGCAAGACGGAACGCGGCCCGGCCTGCTTACTTGCGCCCGTCTCTTGCTGTCCGAATTCTATGCCAGTACGTTGTGCTGGTACTGGCTGCTGCCCTTCGCCACTTTCAAGAGCAGACTGCAGCCGCATGACAGCAGATTGCCCGTGCTGCTCATACACGGCTACGGTGCAAACAGCGGCTTCTGGCGTTACTACAGCAAACGACTTGCCCATGCAGGCATCAGTCATCAGGCCATTGAGCTTGAGCCTGTACTGGCAAGCATTGATGACTACGCAATGCTTATTAAGTTGGCTGTCGAAGCTTTATGCAAAAACAGCGGCAAAAAAGAGATCATCATTCTGGCGCACAGCATGGGTGGACTGGCGGCGCGCGCTTATCTGCGCGGCCACGGCACAGACCGTACTGCAAAACTCATCATGCTGGGCACACCGCATTTTGGCAGCACGCTGGCCAACTATGCGATGGGCGTTAATGCATCGCAGATGAAGCGGGAATTGTTAAGTGATATTGATAGTGATTGCGGCAGCGCAGCGAACTGGCTGCAAGCGCTGGCGCAAACAGAAACGCCCGCACTGCGGGCGCGTTGTGTTTCGATTTATTCGCGACACGACAATATCGTCGCACCGCAAGCATCAGCCCATTTGCCGGGCTCCAGCAATGTCAGCTTCGACCTGATCGGCCATGTTGAGCTGGGCTTCAATGCGCAGGTCTTGCAGCGGGTACTGAAAGAAATTACTGCAGCCCGCCAAAGCAGGTCGTGATCAAAAATGCGATCACTTGATCATCGGTGTATTGCCCACCCATGCGCAAATAATCAAGCGTCGGATCGCAAGAGCGCGCATAGATCGTAAAGAGCACCACGTCGGTCGGCAAGTCTTTGCGGATAGCGCCTTCTTCGCGCGCTTTTTCAATCAGCGTTGCCATCAATTCATTCAAGTCCAGCAGACGATTGATGTAGCGCGTGTTGTTCATCATCGCTTCACGCAAGCTGGTGTTTTCGGCCGGCAGCGTTGGCAGCCCACCCTTCATGCGAATTTCGAGTGCCCAGTGCAGCACACTCTTGAGTTGATCAATCGCATGCTGCTGAGGCGGCATAGCGCGCACGTATGCAAGCGTGTTTTCCAGCAGGCAAATCATTGCGGCGGCGGCCAGTACTTCTTTGGACGGAAAATGTTTGTAGAGGCTGGCCTTGGCGATGCCGACTTCGGCAGCGACTTCGTCCATGGTCATCAAATCAAAACCTTTTTTGGCCAGTAGATTGTTTGTCGCATCAATGATCGCGCTTTCACGCACAATCAATTGCTGTTGCTTGAAGGACAATTTAGGTTCTTTACTCATTGGTTACTTTTTAGGCCGGACGGTTTTGAACTTTTTCGATTATAAGGCACCCGAACCTTTGCAACCATCATTGCAGTCCTGCCAAGCAGATTTATTAAAGGAAGCTGCATGCAAAAAAAACTCATCGCACTCTTCGCTCTGCTCTGGATGTTGGGTAGTGCCTCGCTCGTGCAAGCAGTCAATCTGTTTGATGCAGCCAATAATTCGAGCACGTTCAAAACCTACCTGTCCGCAGTAAAGACTGCCGGCCTGACGGATAAATTAAAGACAGGCGGTCCGTACACCATCTTCGCGCCTTCTGACGCCGCGTTTTCGAATTTACCTGCAGGACAGTGGGAGCAACTGCTGGAAAACAAGCCCAGGCTGATTCACGTACTGACGTATCACATGATGCCGGGCAAAGTAAAAGTCAGCGAGGTCAAGCCGGGCACGATTGCCAGCGCCGAAGGCAGCCCGCTCAAACTGAAGTCAGACAACGGCATGGTGACGGTGAATGGCGCGCGGGTTACGGAAAGCGATATCACTGCCGAAAATGGCGTTATCCATGCGATAGACAAGGTGCTGATACCGCCGGACTAATGTTAATGCTTGCATCGGTTATCATCGACGCGTCTGTCATTCCGGTAACCCGCCTCGTGAAGAAAAAAATCCAGTCTCTGTGCGTCTACTGCGGCGCATCTGCAGGCCATACAGCAACCCATACGGAAGCTGCGCAGCATCTTGCTACGCTAATGGTGAAAAACGAAATCGCGCTGGTCTATGGCGGCGGCCAGGTTGGGCTCATGGGCGTTATTGCAGACGCCATGCTGGCTGCAGGCGGCACTGTCACCGGCGTCATTCCACAGGCCTTGATGGTGTCCGAAGTCGGCCACCATAATTTGACGCGCCAGATTGTAGTCAAGGACATGCATGAGCGCAAAGCCCTGATGGCTGAACTGTCTGATGGCTTCATCGCGATGCCGGGCGGCATAGGCACGCTGGAAGAATTATTCGAGACGTTGACTTGGGCGCAGCTTGGCTTTCATGACAAGCCGGTCGGCTTGCTCAACACAGCCGGTTTTTTTGACGGGCTGGTCGATTTTTTACAACATCTGGTGCGTCAAGGCTTTTTGAAGCAGGAGCACGCCGCTCTGTTGTTAGCTGATAGAGATCCGGCTGCGCTGCTGCAGAAGCTGCAGCAGTTTGAAATGCCAGAGGGTGTGAGCTGGTTGAGCCGGCGTGCAGCGCGGACGTTGGGGCCTTGATGGATTGTGATTTGGACTGTGATTAAAGCGGCTGGAACTAAGCGCCAAGCGCCTGACTAAAATCTTCCAGCAAGTCAGCCGTATCTTCAATCCCGACCGACACCCGAATCAGCGATTCCGCAATCCCCATACTGGCACGACGCTCGGCACCCATTTCAAAAAAGATCGTGTGCGCTACCGGTATGACCAACGTGCGCGTGTCGCCGAGGTTACTGGCTGGTACAGCCAGCTGCAAACGGTTCAGATAATCAAAACAATCAATGCCGTCTTGCAGCTCAAAACTGAACAGACCTCCGCAGGCTTTGAACAGCTCGCTGGCAATCTGATGCTGCGGATGCGAAGCCAGCCCCGGATAATGCACTGCCGCCACGCGCGGGTCGGCAGACAACATCGTGGCCAGCGCCAGCGCACTGGCAGATTCGCGCTCTATACGCAAGGCCATCGTTTCCGAACCAACGGCGATGTGATGCGCCGCTTCCGGACCCAACGATGCGCCAAAGTCGCGCAATGCTTTGGCGCGCAATTGCGCCATGCCCCATTGCGGCGGCGCGAAGCGCTTGTAGGTTTCTGCGATATTCGGGAAGCGGGTCCAGTCAAACAGGCCAGTGTCGGTCAGGCTTCCGCCCAGCGCATTGCCATGACCGGCAATGGCCTTGGTCAGCGCGTTGACGACCAGACTCGCCTCCACTGATTTAGGACGGAACAGATACGGCGACGTCATCGTATTGTCGACCACGTACAAGATGCCGCGCGCCTTGCACAACGCACCAATACGCGCCAGGTCAGCAACTTGCGTGCGCGGGTTGGCGATGGTCTCGACGAACACCATGCGGGTGGCCGGCGTGATCGCCTTCTCTACATTGGCCACATCGGTCGCATCAACGAAAGACACTGGCATGCCCTGCGCTTGCACAGTCTGCCACAGGCTATTCGTATTACCGAACAAAAAAGAACTCGACACCACATGATCACCGGCGCGCAGCAATCCCTGCACGATGGCGCCAATCGCTGCCATACCGGTTGCGAAGCATAGCGTGGCCATGCCGTCTTCCATGCGGGTGATTTTTTCTTCGAGCGCCGTGACGGTAGGGTTACCCTGCCGGCCATAGCGGTAGCCCGGCTTTTTGCCCTGAAATACGGCGGCTAGTTCACGCGCATCGCGGTAACCATAAGCCACCGACGTATGAATAGGCTTATGCAGCGAACCATGCTCGATCGGCTTTTGCCGGTCGCTATGCAGTATGGTGGTGGTGAAACCGAATTTTTTACCGTCTTTCATCATGGGCTTAGAGGGTGAATGCCTGAATACTGTCTGATTCAATAATTTGCACGCCGCGTGTTTTGCTTTTGGCTTGCTGCAGCATCGCACGCGCGACTGCACCAGCTTGTACCGAGCGATATTTTTTCGGCACCAGATAGTCACCCAGCCGCATCAGATGCAAAGCCAGCTTCTCTCCCGGACGAAATTCGGTGCGCACTGTACGCAATAACGAAGGCCGGAAAATACCAACGCTCTGAAAGCCCAGCCCGACAACAGCCTGTTCAACCTGACCTTTGACGCGATTGTAAAAAACGCGTGATGACGTATCAGCACCCATCGCCGAAACCAGCATCAACTGCGCAGTGCGGGCCTGACGTGCGCACTGCGCAGCCTGCAATACAAAGTCGCGATCAACTTGTTCAAACCCGGCTTGCGAGCCTGCTTGCCTGATGGTGGTGCCCAGACAGCAGAACAGCACGTCAGCGTGCGGCCAGGTGCTAGCATCAAGCTGCGCAAAATCGACTGCATGATGGCGCAGCTTGTCGGGCGCAGGACCTCCGAAAAGAGGTGGTCGACGACCCAGACTATGCACAGTCGTGAATTGCGGATCGTCGCACAAGGCCTTCAGCAATTCACGCCCGACTGCCCCGGTGCCGCCAACTACGGCAGCGACCAAAGTTTGCTTGCGCATGCTGGCTGCTCGTTCTTTCATCAGGCTTTATTCAATTTGCGCGAGGTTCAGGTTCAATTGCGTGCGCACTGCATCTTCGAGTACGGCCTTTGGATTGTTACGCGCGAACTCAATGCGGTCGAGATAGTCACGGGAAATATCGCCGGTTATGTATTCGCCGTCAAAACAGGACGCTTCAAATTTTTTCAATAGCGGATTCACGTCCGAGATCGAACGCTTGAGCGCGGCTATGTCCTGATAGACCAGCGCGTCGGCCGTAATCTCGCGGCAGACTTCTTCTTCGGTGCGACCATAGGCGATCAGTTCATCACGGGTCGGCATGTCAATGCCATACACGTTAGGAAATTTTACTGGCGGCGCTGCGGAAGCGAAGATCACACGACGCGCACCGGAGTCACGTGCCATCTGCACGATTTCACGGCTGGTGGTGCCGCGCACGATGGAATCGTCCACCAGCAGCACGCTCTTGCCCTTGAATTCAGCGCCGATCGCATTGAGCTTCTGGCGCACCGACTTGCGACGTATCGCCTGTCCCGGCATCAGAAAGGTACGGCCTATATAACGGTTCTTGATGAAGCCTTCGCGGTAATGCAGGTTCAGGTTCATCGCCAGTTCCATGGCAGCCGGACGTGACGAATCAGGAATCGGCATGACGACATCAATATCGCCGGCAGAAAACTGGCTGCGAATTTTTTCAGCCAGATACTCCCCCATTTTCAGGCGGGTTGCATAGACTGATGCGCCGTCGATGACGGAGTCAGGCCGGGCCAGATAAACGAATTCGAATGCGCACGGATTCAAGACCGGATTATCGGCGCACTGCTGGTTATAGAGCTTGCCGTCGTTATCGATGAAAATCGCTTCACCCGGCAATACATCACGCAGGAAACGGAAGCCCAATCCTTCGAGCGCCACCGATTCGCTGGCGATCATGTATTCAGGGCCCTTGTCGGTGTCGTTGAAACCGATGCATAAAGGACGAATGCCATACGGATCACGGAAAGACAGCAAACCATATCCGGCGATCTGCGCGACCACTGCGTAAGAACCGCGCACGCGCTTGTTCAGCGCGGCAACGGCCTTGAACAAGACCGAAGGATCGAGCGAGAAACCGATGGTGGCCTGCTGTATCTCGTGCGCGAGCACATTGAGCAGCACTTCCGAATCGGAGTCGGTGTTGATATGACGGCGATCTTTCTTGAACAGCTCGATCTTGAGTTGGTCTGCATTGGTCAGGTTGCCGTTGTGCGCAAGCGTGATGCCGAACGGCGCATTGACATAGAACGGTTGCGCTTCTTCTTCGCTCGACGAGCCTGCAGTCGGATAGCGGCACTGGCCAATGCCGACATTGCCGGGCAGCGAGCGCATATTACGTGTGCGGAAAACGTCACGCACAAGGCCGTTGGCCTTATGCATGCTGAAGGTATTGCCATGACTGGTTGCGATACCGGCAGCATCCTGACCGCGATGTTGCAGCAGCAGTAGCGCATCGTAAATCAGCTGGTTAGCCGGACCGTGGGAAACAACGCCAACAATGCCACACATGGTGGACTCCTCAATAACAATGCGAACCTGGCACAGCCAGGCAAAACTCAGGCAGGCAGCAGCGACCCGTTCAGACCCAGCTTCACCAGTCGGGCGCGCATTTTATCCGCCTCTTCTTTGGTGTTGAAAGGACCGACACGGATACGGATGCGTTCACCTGCCTTGGTGGAGACTTTTTGCGAATACGATTTGATGCCGGCTTTTTTCAGCCGCGCCTGCAAATCATTGGCATGTTCTTTAGTAGCAATCGCAGCGACTTGCACGACAAAGCGAGTAGGCTTTTCTTTAACCGGCGCAGCGACTGCTGTCGGTACTGAAGCTTCATCGGACTTTGCTACTGCTTTGGTCTCGGCTTTAGCTTCAGGCTTGCTTTCGACTTTTGTCTCTGGCTTGGCTGCGGTCACTGCTGCAGCAGCAATGGCAGGAGCAGGCTCGGCAGCTTTGACTACGTCAGCTGCGGGCTCTGGCTCAGGCGGCAGCGGCAGCGCAACCGTCGCGGCGGCCATGGACTGCACAGGCTTGTCACGGGATGGAATCTGGATCGCAATATCATCAGCCAGTGGCTTGGGCTCGGAATCGAAAATCATCGGCAAGCCGATGATGGCCGCCAGTACCAGCGCCGTGGCACCGATCAAGCGCCGACGCGCACGCTTCTTTTCCGGCAGCACAGGATCAACAGGGTCTTGAGAATCTGCAGCTTGCGAGCGACGCGTGCGACGTGCCTTGACTGGTTCGTCAAAATCATCATCGCTATCGGCACCCTGCTTGCTTTTACGAAGAAACGAGAACAAACCCATAAGTGATTTAAGTTGATTGCTGCGCGAAACTTAGTGTTGATTAATGAAATTCAGTCTTTTTGATGGCCATCACTCCGGCTACCGTCAGAAATGAACCGAAGACCGCAATTCTATCATTCTCCCCTGCACGGCTTCTTGCGTTTAAGTACGCTTTTTCAGGGGTCGCAAAAGATTCAACCGAAGATTCGGCCCCTACTCCGGTGCCAGGCTTGAAACCCGACGCCAGCAACAGTTGTTTAATTGATTCGGCACTGGCACCGCGCGGCTGCGGCAAGTCTGTCAGGCACCAGTGGTCTATGCGGTCGCCCAACTGCGCCAGCACGCCAGCGATGTCCTTGTCAGCCATAGAGCCGAACACGGCATAGGTGTACGGATGGAAGCCCATGTTGTCGAGATTTTGCGCCAGCGTCGCCGCTGCATGCGGATTGTGGCCAACGTCAAGAATGACGGAAGGACGACCCGGCAGCACCTGAAAACGGCCCGGCAAGTCCACCAGCACCAGACCGGTACGCACTTCCTGTGCACCCAATGGCAAGCGCAGCCGCAGGGCTTCGAGCGCTGCCAGTGCAGCGCTGGCGTTCAACAACTGGTTGGCACCGCGCAGGCTTGGATAAGCAAGTGCATTGCGGCGCTGGTTGCGGCCGCCAAAATTCCACTGCTGCTTGTCGCCTGAATAATTGAAGTCGCGCCCGAACAGCCAGAGATCTGCGCCGATTGCTTCGGCATGCGCAACCAGTGACGCCGGCGGCACCGGATCGCTGCAAATAGCAGTGCGGCCGGCGCGGAAAATACCGGCCTTCTCGAAACCGATTTTCTCGCGCGTATCGCCCAGATATTCCATGTGGTCGAGGTCAACGCTGGTGACGATGGCGACGTCAGCGTCAATGATATTAACCGCATCAAGCCGTCCGCCCATGCCGACTTCAAGTATCACGGCATCGAGTCCGGCATCGGCAAACAGTTGCAAAATAGCCAGCGTGGTGAATTCGAAATACGTTAGCGAAGTCTCGCCTCGCGCGGCCTCAACAATGGCAAAGCTCTCACACAGCATGGCGTCGGTGGCAATTTCACCATTGATGCGAGCGCGCTCATTGAAGTGCAGCAGGTGCGGCGACGTAAACAGACCAACCCGATAACCCCCTTGCAACAGCATCGCTTCCAGCATTGCGCAGGTCGAACCCTTGCCATTGGTGCCGGCAACGGTAATAACCGGACAGGCAAACTGCAGTCCCAGATCGCGGCCGACCGCAGCGACACGCTCGAGGCCCATATCGATGACTTTCGGATGCAGCGATTCAAGGCGGATCAGCCAGTCGTTAAGCGAAATTGGGGCGGGGAGCATGGCATGCACTAGAGGTGGAATGATTCGACATTAAAAAGCCAGATCTGTTGAGGATGGCCGATTTTTATTTTTGACGTATTTAGAAAAAAACAAAAAAGACACTGGGTCCCAGCTTTCGCTGGGACGACGGTAGTTTATTTACCGTCGTCCCGATGGAAATCGGGACCCAGTGTCTTTCGATGAACACCTAAAAATTAAGCAAGTACTTCCGGCGGCTGATTTTGCAATATCGCCAGCACGCGCGCAATTTCTTCACGCATTTGGCGACGGTCAACGATCATGTCGATCGCACCCTTCTGGATAATGAATTCGGAACGCTGGAAACCAGCCGGCAGTTTCTCGCGCACCGTGTTTTCAATCACGCGCGGACCGGCAAAGCCGATCAAGGCTTTCGGCTCGGCCATGACTACGTCACCCATGAAGGCAAACGAAGCCGACACGCCACCCATGGTCGGGTCGGTCAGCACGGAAATGAACGGCAATTTTTTCTCGGCCAGCTTGGTCAGCATGGCAGTGGTCTTGGCCATTTGCATCAGCGACAGCAAGCCTTCCTGCATACGCGCACCGCCAGTGGCGGTTATGCAGATGAACGGCACTTTTTGCTCCAGCGCAGTCTGCGCGCCACGCACGAAGCGCTCGCCAACCACCGAGCCCATAGAGCCGCCCATGAATTCAAATTCAAAACAGGCCACCACAACCGGCAAGGCCATAATGGCGCCGCCCATGACGATCAAGGCGTCCGTTTCACCAGTGGCATCCAGTGCCGACTTCAGGCGCTCGGTGTATTTTTTGCTGTCTTTGAATTTGAGGGTATCAATCGGCAAGGTTTCCTGACCGATGTCATAACGCCCTTCGGCATCAAGCAAGGAATCAAGCCGGTCGCGCGCACGGATGCGCATGTGGTGATCGCATTTCGGGCAAACGTGTTGATTAGACTCGAGATCGGTACGGTACAGCACCGCTTCGCAGGACGGGCATTTGACCCACAGGCCTTCCGGCACGCTGCGGCGGGTGGACGCGTCGGAACGCTGAATACGGGGGGGTAGCAGTTTTTCCAGCCAGCTCATGGAGGCTCTCTTTCTTGTGCGGGCGCGCAGCGCCGGTTAAGCCCGCATTTTACTCGCAGCATGGCATTGCCGCCAGCCCGTAAAAATGCCGGACTGGCAACATTCGTATGCCGTCAAATTCCCCAAGTCTCTCGAATGTATTTGGTCAGAGGCGGCAACCTTGACAACTCTTTGATGCCCAGCACGCTAAAAGTGCCCTGACCGGCGCCGTCATTACCCTGCCCGTCCCATATTTGCATATTCTTGCGTATACCTGCATAAAAACTCGCCGTAGATTCCGGGTCTGAGCCAGGGCAAAATGAAAGTGCCTGTATCAGCAAAGGGTGCTCGCTTGGAGTCAGGTCATAGGCTTCAATCGAGCTCAACGCTACCGCAGCAAAAATAATGGATAGAACATCGGACTTTGTTTGGGAGAGTAGATTCATCAATTCCCTCGCATCTGACAGACTTTGCTCTGCGATGTTGTCAGCTTCGGGATTGGCATCCGACTGCTTGCGGCTTGCTGAAGCCTTCAAGTGCTCGCTGACAGTTGTCAATTTATTGATCACGAAGCGGCCAAGTGCGTAAAGTACATATCGTTGTTGGCTTATGTCACCACAGGCTTTCACGCTTGCACCATACATCAGCAAGTAAATTAAATTCATATTATTAGTCCGCTTCATGTCTCGAGCAGCTAATTCCAAGGGAAGGACGCCGTTGAGATCGCATTGCCCCGGGTCTGCTCCCTGCTCAAGAAGCCATTGCGTCACTTTGGGGTCTCCAAACTGACTCGACATATTCAGCAATGTCGAGCCATTGGCCAGAGAGTCATTCATCTTGATGCCAAGGCTTTTCATCAAAATTTGTACCACTCTGACGAACCCGCCAGCCATTGCATGGAGGACCGCATTCAAACTCTCAACTTTGGCCATTCCCTTGTCAGCCTGAATAGCTTCCAGCAGCAGCGCGACGATATCGGCATGACCAGATCCGGCTGCAATATCAAGCACAGATACACCCTGTTCTATCTTTACGTAGAAATCGATTGCTTGATGCTTTAGCAGAGACTTCACCATCGCGACGCGCCCAAGCCGGCAAGCCTCGATTAAAGGTGTAAGGCCACGCTGGCTTGCCCGGTTAACATCAATTTTTTTATGCTGCAACAATGGCATCATATAATCCGTCATGCCATTTTGTACTGCATGAAAGAGTGGCGTAATACCAGTAGCAGCATCAGGCACATTCGGATCCATCTGCGGCAAAGCCAGCAGCAATTCAAATAGCTCGCGATCTTTTTCCTTCATCGACATTAGTAACGCGGGCTTGCCGTTCGGGAGCGATTTCATTGGATCAGCATGAAAGCGCAGCAGCATTTTGACCATGTCGATGTGCCCATTTTCTGCTGCGATGCCAATGACAGTTAAGCCCAGTTCAGGATCCACGTAATCAGGATCACAGCGATATTTCCTCAGCAGCAGATCAGTGACTTCGAGCTTGCCGTTTTGAGCAGCACTAAACATCGCCTTGTTAATTACATTCTGTTGATTTTCTTGATTAACGACGACCTTGCTAAGAAGCGTCTCCAGCATCTCAACATGGCCTAAACCTCCTATGAGGGCGGCGATTGACATGTCTTTCGTAAATGAATGGTCAACATTGAGCAGCGGACAATCAAGAAAAAGCCTGAACATGGCTAAGTTCTTTTTTATGATCACAAATTGAATCGCCGTCTGCCCTTTAGCGTCAACCTGGTCAAGGTCGATCTCCGGATTGGAAAGCATCAACTGAACTACCTTCTTTTGCCCGAAAATCGCAGCAAAATGCAAGCAGGGTGAGCCACGACATACAACTTTATTAAGGTCAATATCAGGTCGCTGCAAGATCAATAGCGCCAAGTTTTCATCGCCGCTGCGAATTGCCGCGAACAGTGGTGTGTCACCATGTTCATCTGCGCGATTTACATCGGTCAACGGATGAGTTGTCAATAACCTGACCAATTCGCTATCGCGTTTTTTGACGGCATGTAGTAGAGGCGAATCACCGTTGATTCCGATACAGCTTGCCGCATTCGGAAATTCAGCCAGTAAGGCAGCGACTTTTTTTGAAGACCCAAAAATGAGTTCGTGGAAAAAATCGATGTCGAGAAAGCAGCCTACGGGTACCTGAATTTCTGGCAATAAGAAATTTCCAACGATGTAAATTTCACAACCCGGACGCAACCAGTGAAAATTCGCAGGAACGCTCTCTAAATTATTTCCCACGGCATTGAGCATTTGCAGCGAAGCTGTCGGCAGCTCCTCGGGTAGGCGCTTTAGCTGATTGCCACGGACGTTGAGTTCAACCAGTGGCGGCAATTGCGCCGGCAGGCTGGTTAGCAGGTTGTTGGCGGCATTGAGTTTTTTCAGGTCCGCATGCAAGGGTGGCAGGCTAGTTAATTCAAAGTTGGACAGGTTGAGGTCTTGATTGCGATCCGACGCCAGCCATGCTTTGATACGACTGGCCGCTTCTGTGCCATTTGCTTCGTTAATCGACCATACATCGACAAGAGCGGTGTAATCCTTGTCACTACTGCCGATCAACTGCCAAGGGTGAAGCGGTGTGATGCTGGCGCGCTGTTGCTGGCCATTGTTTGATCGTACTTGCATGCGTTACCTTTTCGATGAGCGTGAAAGAAAAAATTCTTGCTCACCTTGGCGACGTGAAAACACAGAGCTTGGGCAAGCTCGTGTCGGTAACAGTGCATTAAAAGAAGTTGCTCGGTTTGAGCGGATGAAAGCGCCTGGGGCGATTGGGTGATTTAGATGTGTGGCGCTTAAAGAATAAAGCCACTGGTTCTCAGTGGCTTTATTCAAACTACTTACTCGTCTATCGCCTTACGAATCACACTCAGGAAATCCTTAACCGCCGCTTCCGCTTTTTCCGGTGGGGTCTCTTCGAGCACCTGAATAATCCGGCTGCCAATCACAATCGCATCCGACACCGCCGCCACTGCTTTGGCGGTGGCTGCATCGCGAATGCCAAAGCCCACACCTATCGGCAGTTTCACGTGCTGGCGAATTTTCTCTATGCGTGATGACACTTCATCGGTGTCAATATTGCCCGCGCCCGTGACGCCGCGCAGCGACACGTAATAAGAAAAGCCGCTGCCGACTTTCGCGACCTGACGGATACGCTCGTCGGTGGATGTCGGCGCCAACAGGAATATCGGGTCCATATCTTGCGCTTGCAAGGCACTCGCAAATTCCACGCACTCTTCCGGCGGGTAGTCGACCACGATTACGCCGTCCACGCCGGCTTCTTTGGCTGCGTCAATAAAGGTCTGCACGCCCATGCGCTCGATCGGGTTTGCATAGCCCATCAACACAATCGGCGTTTCACGATTGGTTTTGCGGAATTCATGCACATAGCCGAGCACGTCACGGGTGCTGACGTTAAAGGTCAGTGCCCGTTCGCAGGCACGCTGAATGACTGGACCTTCAGCCATCGGGTCGGAAAACGGCACACCCAGTTCCAGAATGTCAGCGCCGCCGGCAACCAGTGCATGTAGCAAGGGCACGGTCAACGCGGGCGAAGGATCACCGGCTGTGATGAAAGTAATCAGCGCTTTTTTCTTGTTCGCTGCCAGCGCAGCGAAAGTGGTTTTGATTCTTGACATGGCCTGTTTATTTATTTGGCAGTTGGGGACAGCTTGTCGAACTCGGCCACGGTATGCATGTCCTTGTCGCCGCGACCGGACAGGTTCACCAGAATGGTTTTGTCTTTGGGCAAAGTCGCTGCGAATTGCGCGGCGTATGCCAGTGCATGACTCGTTTCTAAAGCTGGAATGATGCCTTCGATTTCGCAGCAATGATGAAAGGCGGCGACGGCATCGGCATCCGTTACCGACACATATTCAGCACGACTTGAGTCCTTCAACCAGGCATGTTCGGGGCCCACGCCAGGATAATCCAGACCGGCGGAGACTGAATGCGTTTCTGCGATCTGACCGTTTTCATCTTGCAGCAGATAGGTACGGTTGCCATGCAATACACCCGGTATGCCGCCCAGAAGAGCAGCGGAATGCTTGCCGGTAGCAATGCCCTCGCCGGCCGCTTCGACGCCAATCAGCTTGACTTCATGATAATCAAGGTACGGGTAGAAAATACCCATCGCATTCGAGCCACCGCCGATACAGGCCATCACATAATCAGGCTGGCGTCCGGTTAGTTCCGGCATCTGTTCTATGCATTCTTTGCCAATGATGGACTGGAAGTCGCGCACCATCATCGGATAAGGATGCGGGCCGGCGACGGTACCAATGATGTAAAAGGTATTTTCAACGTTCGTTACCCAGTCACGCATCGCTTCGTTAAGTGCGTCTTTCAAGGTCTTGGATCCAGACTCGACTGGTACGACAGTCGCACCCAGCAACTGCATACGGTATACGTTTTGCACCTGACGCTTGACGTCTTCGCTACCCATGTACACCACGCATTCCAAACCGAAGCGTGCACAGATAGTGGCGGTAGCAACGCCATGCTGACCAGCGCCGGTCTCGGCGATGATGCGCGGTTTACCCATGCGCTTGGCGAGCAGGGCTTGACCGATGACGTTATTGATCTTGTGCGCGCCGGTGTGGTTCAGGTCTTCACGCTTGAAGAAAATCTGCGCGCCACCCATTTCTTCGGACCAGCGACGGGCATGATAAATAGGGCTAGGGCGACCGACAAAATACTTCATCTCGTGATTGTATTCACGCAGGAATTCCGGGTCGTCGATGTAACGTGCGTAGGTATCTTTCAGTTCTTCGAGCGCATGCGTAAGCGTCTCGGAAACGAAGCTGCCGCCGTACTGGCCGAAGTGACCGGATGGGTCGGGAAAGTTGTAGTGACCGTTCTGGTCTTCATCATTATGCTGATGACTATGCTGTTCAGGTTGGTAGTCCATGCTGATCTCTTTTCAAATAGGGGAGTTGCTGTCGCCTTGGCGAACCGCTGAAACGAATGCGTGCATCATGGTCGCGTCCTTGACGCCCTTGGCTGCTTCGATGCCACTGCTGACATCGACGGCATAGGGCCGGACACGGACGACGGCGTCAGTGACGTTTTGTACGCTCAAGCCACCACTTAAAACGGCCCGATGCGCGAGTTCTGCGGGAATGAGAGACCAATCGAATACCTTTCCACTGCCACCATAAGCGTCGACCCAGGTATCAAGCAGCAGCCCAGAAAACAGCGGGCTGGCCGACCGGTAGGCAAGTTCGCATTCTAACAAATCTACCGCAGTCGTATCGGGCCGGACCCGCAGCGCGCGCAAGAATGGACGGTTGACGGCTTTGGCAATGGCACAGCACTGTTCGATACTCTCATCACCGTGGAATTGCAATGTTGTTAATGGTGCTACAGCCAGCACCTGTGCTACCTCTTCGGCGCTGGCGTTGACGAACAGCCCGACGCTTGCCACAAACGGCGGCAATGCCGCCAGCAACGTAGCAGCCTGCTGTGCACTGACATTGCGTGGCGAAGGCGGATAAAACACAAAACCGATGGCGTCGGCACCAGCTGCGACGGCGACCTGCACGTCTTCGACGCGGGTCAGGCCGCACAGTTTGATACGGGTTCGATGATTCATCTTGCAGGCTTCCAGAATAAAGGCAGTGTCGATGCCGACTGCGGCAGCGCCCAACGGGCATCGTAGTCGATTTTTGCCAGATACAAACCTGCCGGGCTAAAGGTCGGCGCGGCCTGATTGCGATCGCGCCCGGCCAGCACCTGCGCCACCCAGCCCGGCACTTCATTGCCATTACCAACCTGGATCAGGCTGCCGACGATGTTGCGCACCATATGATGCAGGAAAGCGTTGGCGCGCAACGTGACCAGAATCAGATCACCCTGCTGCGCGATTTCTATGCTGTGCATCGTGCGCACGGGTGACTTGGCCTGACATTCAGCGGCGCGAAACGCTGAAAAATCATGCGTGCCAACCAGTGCCTGCGCTGCTTCCTGCATCGCTGCGAGCTGCAAGGGCCGAAATACCCAGCCGGCACGGTCTTGCATCAGCGGCGAGCGTACTGCATGGTTGTAGATCAGGTAATGATACGTGCGGGTCAATGCAGAAAAACGCGCATGAAAGGCGTTGTCGTCTTCTACTGTTGGCAGTTCAGTGGCCCATTGCACCGCGATTGACGATGGCAAGAACGCATTCACGCCGCGCACCCACGAAAACAGATCACGGCTGGCTTCGGTATCGAAATGCACGACCTGTTCGAGCGCATGGACGCCAGAGTCAGTACGGCCGGCGCATACCACCGGCACTGGCTGCAGACAAAACTTTGCGAGCGCCGCTTCCAGCGTATCTTGCACCGTCTGGCGATGCGGCTGGGTCTGCCAGCCTTGCCATTGGCTGCCGTCATACTGAATGCCGAGCGCGATGCGTTTCAAGGTCGATGTCATAAGTGGAAATGCAAACGCCCCTGACGGGGCGTCAGGGGCGGCCTTATTGGTGGCCTGCGTGTCTTGGATTTTACGCGAGTTGCCGCAGCAGCGACTTTGCCTTGGTCGCCAGTGCATTGTTGCTGCTGCTGGCGACTTCGCTCAGCAGTTCGCGCGCGCCATCCTTGTCGCCAATTTCCTTGCAAGCCAGAGCCAGGTCCAGCTTGTTGTTGAGCGCATTCGTTGCAGGATCATTGCTGGCAGCAACCGGCTCCAGTTCGAGACTAATGCCTGACAAACCGAAATCTCCACCAACAAGCTTGAGTGATGGTTCTACCTTGCTGTCTGGCGCCTCTGAACGGCGCGCAGCGCTATAGAGCAAATTGGCCGGCTCCAGCATCTGACCCAGTTGCGCTGCCTGCATCCATTCATCACCGGTTCCATGGGTAATGCCGTACAAGTCGGCTGCGAGCTTGCCGAATTTCTGCACGTCCTTGCGGCTTGCATAAATTTCAAGCAGCTTCACACGCAAGGCATTGCGCTCGGGGTGGGTACGCAGCGCGTCCTGCAATATCTCTTCAGCCTGTTCGTCGCGGCCATAAGCGATATAAACGTCGGCTTCTGCAACGGCATCGACTTCATTCGTATCAAGCTGGCTGACCGACGGCACGAAATTCGAATGAAACACGCTATTGCTGGTATCGACATCACGGCTGCCTGCAATATCCAGCAAGGACTTTGCTTTTGGTGCTGGCTCCGTCGTCTCAGGATCACCAGCCGTATGGCGCGCTTGCCGCCTGCGGCGTGCGCGCAGCATCAGCAAACCAAGCAACAATACTGAGAGCGCAGCGGCTAATGGACGCACGAGTGGACTTTGCAGCAGCGATTTGAGCGAGTCAGCCAGTGATACTTCGTCCACTGGCTTCGCTGCAGCCTTCTTCGCTTCGGGCTTAACTTCGACCTTAGCTTCGGCCTTAGCTTCGGGCTTCGGTTCCGGCTTTACCTCGGGCGCAACCGGTGTGACGGCTTGCGCTTGCTGGCTTTGCATTTCAGCCAGTGTCTTGTTCTTCATCTCCAGCAGTTGCTGCATGTCGCTGACGTTTTTTTCCAGTGCTGCGATGCGCGCTTTTGATTCTGCCGCTGCTTTATCGCTGGCGATTTTGTCCAGATTCGCTGCCGCTGCATTTTGTTCCCCGGCAGCGCCCGGCGCACTCAGCACCAGCTTGTCTTTTGCTGTACTTGTCGTACCGGGCTCGACAACCTGCACGCCGATTTTGCCGCTGCTGCTGTGCGTAACATCTGCGTTCTGCGCTTCGGCAGCAGCCTCGCTACGTGCCTGCTGCGCCAGGCTGCTGCGGTAACGTTCAAAGTCGGCGGTTTGCGTCAGCACCATCTTGCGGGCGGTGTCTGCATCAATGGCCTTGATTGCATAGGCATCCGGCAGCTTCAGTACGCTGCCAGTTTTGATGCGGTTCATGTTCTTGCCGACAAAGGCATCCGGATTCGCGCGCTGCATGGCAACGAGCACCTGTTCTAGCTGCGCATTGGCAGCCGCGCGCAGTGGAGCGGCAATATTGGCCAGAGTCTCGCCACGTTTGACGGTATGAGTGTCGGCTTGTGCTTTAGCGGCAGGCGCAGCTACTGGAGCAACTGCAGGAGCTACGGCAGTCTTAGTCGCGGCAGTCTGCACGTCGGTCACAGTAAGTGCTGATTCTTCAACGGCAGGCGGATCGAGCAGCAATGCATATTGCCGCATCATCCTGTTGCCGTCGGACTCGAGTTCAAACAGGATAGAAATGTAAGGATCGCTGACTGCCTGATCACTGGTGAGATGCACGAACGTGCGCGGACCTTTTCTCTGAATTTCATAACGCAACGAACGAACCGCTGGCGTCATTTCAAGGTTCGCTTCAGTAAACGCTTCTTGTGAAGCGGGCCGCACTGCCAGAGTTTCGAATTCCGCCTGCGTGAGCGCGACAATCTCGATGTCGGCGTCAAGCTTCTGCCCCAGCGCAGAATGAACGGTGACCTCACCGAGCGCGGCAGCCTGCAGCGCCGACGACATGCATAGCAGCGTCAGTAACGAAACTCGGGAAACAAGCGACTGCAGCAAAGTAGATATACGCATGGCGAACCGGATGGGGTCTGAGGGATGAAGCTAGAGAATAAGACTTAAGGCTGTAACTGATGACCTTAACATTGGACATAGGCACATGCAAGCCAAGCGCACCGCCCAAAATGGATAAAACCCGCGCCGTCTCCCGTTAAGGAAAAAGGCGCGGGGTCTCGTAGCGAGTTGACAACGTGTGCGGGAGTTCTTTGTTAAAAACTCAGTTGTCCAAAACAATGCGGAGCATACGGCGCAACGGTTCTGCCGCACCCCATAACAACTGATCACCGACCGTAAAGGCCGATATGTAGTCGCCGCCCATTTCCATCTTGCGCACGCGGCCGACTGGAATCGTCAGGCTGCCGGTGGTGGCTGCCGGGGTCAGGTCTTGCATTGATGCTTCGCGCGTATTCGGCACGAACTTCACCCATTCGTTGTCGCTGGCGATGATGTCGTTGATCTCGTCCAGCGGCACGTCTTTTTTCAGCTTGATGGTCAGCGCCTGCGAATGGCAGCGCATCGCGCCGATGCGCACACACAGGCCGTCGACGGCAATTGCCGGTTTCGCGTCCTTGCCGAAAGCTGCACCACGACCAAGAATCTTGTTGGTTTCAGCGCCGCCCTTCCATTCTTCTTTAGACTGGCCGTTGCCGAGATCCTTGTCGATCCACGGAATCAAATTGCCACCCAGCGGCACGCCGAATTGTTTGGTCTCGTCGGCTGTCATCGCATGCTGCTTGGCCAATACCTTGCGATCAATTTCCAGAATCGCGGAAGCCGGATCATCGAGCAGTGCCTTGACTTCGGCATTGATGCTGCCGAATTGCGTCAGCAGTTCGCGCATGTGCTGCGCGCCGCCGCCGGAAGCTGCCTGATAGGTCATCGACGTCATCCAGTCGATCAGGTCATGCTTGAACAGGCCGCCCAGACCCATCATCATGCACGACACCGTGCAATTGCCGCCTATGTAGTTCTTTACGCCGGAAGTCAGTGCGTTTTTGATCACATTCAGGTTGACCGGGTCGAGCACGATGATGGCGTCGTCTTTCATGCGCAGCGTGGACGCTGCATCAATCCAGTAACCATTCCAGCCGGCTGCGCGAAGCTTGGGGAAAACTTCGGACGTATAGTCGCCGCCCTGGCAGGTCAGGATGATGTCGCATTTTTTCAGCGCATCGATATCGTTTGCGTCTTTCAGCGTGCTCTCGTTTTTTGCCACCGACGGCGCTTTGCCGCCGGCGTTCGAAGTCGAGAAAAATACCGGCTCGAACTGCGCGAAATCATTTTCCAGCTGCATGCGCTGCATCAGCACCGAGCCCACCATGCCGCGCCAACCTACCAAGCCTACGAGTTTCATTTTTTGTTCCTGCTAAATGTGTTTTTTAAAGTCGCTGGATCCCAGCCTGCGCTGGGATGACGTTTGTTTTACTACCGTCGCCCTGACGAAAGTCAGGGCCCAGCGTCTTCCGTCCTTAAACCAAAGCCTTCACCACGGCAGCACCCATCTCGGCAGTGCCAACCTTGGTCGTGCCTGCTTCATAAATATCAGCGGTGCGCAGTCCCTGCGATAGCACTTTCTTGACCGCAGTCTCGATACGATCTGCCTCAGCGGCCAGATTGAAGGTGAAGCGCAACATCATCGCTGCCGACAAAATAGTCGCCAGCGGATTGGCAATGCCCTTGCCTGCGATATCCGGCGCCGAACCATGCGACGGTTCGTACAGACCTTTGTTGTTGGCATCGAGTGAGGCCGAAGGCAGCATGCCGATCGAGCCAGTCAGCATGGCAGCGGCGTCCGACAGGATGTCACCAAACATATTGCCGGTGACGAGCACGTCGAATTTTTTCGGCGCGCGCACCAGCTGCATGGCAGCGTTGTCGACATACATATGGTCGAGCTCGACGTCCGGATATTCCTTGTGCACGTCGATCATGATGTCGCGCCAGAACTGGAAAGTCTCCAGTACGTTGGCTTTGTCCACGCTGGTCAGGCGACGGTCGCGCTTTTGCGCAGCCTGGAACGCAACGTGCGCAATGCGACGGATTTCAGGTTCCGAGTAACGCATGGTGTCGAAGCCTTCACGCGCACCCTTGAACGGGCCGTCCGGAGCGTCGCGCATGCCGCGTGGCGAACCGAAATAAATGTCGCCGTTCAGTTCACGAATGATAAGGATGTCCAAACCGGACACGACTTCCGGTTTCAGCGTCGAGGCACCGGTCAGTTCCGGATACAGAATCGCAGGACGGAAGTTCGCGAACAGTTGCAGATGCTTGCGCAGACCGAGAATCGCTTGCTCTGGACGCAGCGAACGCTCCAGCGAATCATATTGAAAGTCACCAACGGCACCGAACAAAATGGCGTCCGCTTCTTTTGCCAGTTTCAACGTATGTTCCGGCAATGGATGACCATGCGCAGCATAACCGGCACCACCAACATCGGCAGTTTCCATTTCAAATTTCAGGTCCAGCACGTTAAGAACATTGACTGCCTGCTCAACGATTTCAGGGCCAATGCCGTCGCCTGGCAAGATTGCGATTTTCATGTTGATATGCTTAAGATTGTTTTAAATGGTATTGGCCAGCCACGGAAAATTGGCAATGTGGCGGTCTTCAAAATTATGGATCGCATCGGCTTTCTGCAAGGTCAGGCCGATATCATCAAGGCCATTCAACATGCAATGCTTGCGGAAGCTGTCGATCTCGAAATGCAGCTGCTTGCTGCCGTTCGATGTTGTCACTGTCTGCTGCGCCAGATCAACCACCAGCTTGAAACCGGGAAAAGCTTTGACCTCATCGAAGAGTTTATCGATTTCCAACTCCGGCAACACGATAGGCAGCAAGCCATTCTTGTAGCAGTTATTGAAAAAGATATCGGCAAAGCTCGGCGCAATGACGGCGCGAAAACCATACTGTTCCAGCGCCCACGGCGCATGCTCGCGTGAGGAGCCGCAACCGAAATTTTTGCGTGTCAGCAGAATGGCGGCGCCTGCATAGCGCGGCTGGTTCAGCACGAAGTCCGGATTCAGCGGACGCTGGCTATTGTCCTTGCCCGGCTCGCCGGCATCCAGATAACGCCATTCGTCGAACAGGTTGGGGCCAAAACCAGTGCGCTTGATCGACTTCAAAAATTGCTTCGGAATGATAGCGTCGGTATCGACGTTGGCGCGATCCAGCGGCGCCACCAGTCCGTCAAGTAAAGTAAATTTGTTCATGCTCTGTGTTTCCGTATGAAAGAATGCTGCTTATTTTTTGGAAGCATCCTGCACTTTTTCGCCAAGCTTCTCAAAATCTCTGCCCACACCATTGATGGTGTTGCAGCCGGTCAGCAGGACGGTCAATGCCAGCAGTACGAAAGTGATTTTTTTCATTTGTTTTCCTTTTTTATAAAGCACGCACATCAACAAAATGACCAGCAATACCAGCTGCAGCTGCCATCGCAGGACTAACCAGATGCGTACGACCACCGGCACCCTGACGGCCTTCAAAATTACGGTTTGAGGTCGATGCGCAACGCTCGCCCGGCTCAAGGCGGTCGGCATTCATCGCCAGGCACATTGAGCAGCCTGGCTCGCGCCATTCGAAACCGGCATCTTTGAAAATCTTGTCGAGGCCTTCGTGTTCGGCCTGAGTTTTGACCAGGCCGGAGCCCGGCACCACCATCGCCAGCATCACGTTCGACGCGCGGAATTTGCCGCGCACCACCGCTGCTGCTGCGCGCAAGTCTTCAATGCGCGAGTTGGTGCAGGAGCCAATAAAAACTTTGTCGATGCGAATGTCTTCGATTGGCGTATTAGGTTTGAGGCCCATATAGACCAGCGCCTTTTCCATTGCATCGCGCTTGACGGCATCTTTCTCTTTGTCCGGATCCGGCACGCGGCCATCAATTGCCACCACCATCTCGGGCGACGTGCCCCAGGTGACTTGCGGCTTGATCTCGGCTGCATTGACCAGTACAACAGCATCGAATTTTGCATCGGCATCGGTGTGCAGCGTACGCCAGTATTCGACTGCGCGTTCCCAGTGTGGACCGACCGGCGAAAACGGCCGGCCTTTGACGTAGTTGATGGTGGTGTCGTCAACAGCGATCATGCCGGCGCGCGCACCGGCTTCAATCGCCATATTGCAGACCGTCATGCGACCTTCCATCGACAGCGCGCGAATGGCAGGACCGGCGAATTCGATTGCATAGCCAGTGCCGCCTGCGGTGCCGATTTTGCCGATGACGGCCAGCACGATGTCTTTGGCAGTGATGCCGGCAGCGACATTGCCTTCAATCTGCACCAGCATGGCCTTGGATTTTTTTGCCAGCAGCGTTTGCGTGGCCAGCACATGCTCGACTTCGGACGTGCCGATGCCATGCGCCAGACAGCCGAAAGCGCCGTGGGTTGACGTGTGCGAATCACCGCAGACCACCGTCATGCCGGGCAAGGTCGCGCCCTGCTCTGGCCCGATCACATGCACGATGCCCTGACGCTTGTCGCTCATGTTGAAATAAGTCAGCCCGTATTCCTTGGCGTTGGCATCAAGGGTTTCGACCTGCAGCCGCGAGACGGGGTCGGCAATACCTAACGCGCGGTCCGTGGTCGGCACGTTATGGTCGGCCACTACCAGGTTGGCGGCATTGCGCCATGGCTGGCGGCCAGCGAGCTTCAAACCTTCAAAGGCTTGCGGGCTGGTGACTTCATGTACCAGATGGCGGTCGATATAAAGAACGGTGGTGCCGTCGTCTGCGGTGTGAACCACATGCGACTGCCAGAGTTTGTCGTAGAGCGTTTGGGCCATGGCGGGATAGCGCTTGTCTGGGCGCGTTTACAAGGAAAATAGCCTTGGATTATGCCATATTAGTGCGCTGCAATAAACGCTGAATGGGGAGTCAGAAAGACGCTGGGTCCCGATTTTCATCGGGACGACGTTTATTTATTTACCAATCTTGGCCTGCTGGTAAAGCGGCAGCACCCGCGCCGAATAATTCGTCAGGTCACGCATGCGGTCGGTACGCGGCGGGTGGGTTGACATGAATTTCGGCGGCTCGTTGCCACCGGTCTGTCCCATTTTTTCCCAGAGCGTAATAGCTGCGCGCGGATCATAGCCGGCACGGGCGGCGAGCTCGACGCCGATACGGTCGGCTTCGGTCTCGTGTTCACGTGAATTCGGCAAGCCCAGCAAACCCTGATAAGCGTATTCCATTCCTTTTTGTCCGATTTGCCCGAGGCCGGCAACGGTCGATAGTATCGAAATGCCAAGTCCTGCAATCGCCTGTTCGGACGCCCGTTCACGTGAATGCTCGCGCAAGGCATGCGCCATTTCATGGCCCATGACTGCAGCCAGTTCGTCGTCGCTTAACTTGAGTTTGTTGATCAGGCCGGTGTAGACAGCGATTTTTCCGCCCGGCATACACCATGCATTGACCTCAGGCGAGCTCAACACATTGACTTCCCATTTCCATGTCTGCGCGTCCGGACGGAAGGCCGGCGTTTGCTTGATCAACCGGTCTGCAATGGCGCGCACTCTGTTGTACTGGGCAGCATCGGTATTGAGCTTGCCTTTTTGCTGCGCATCCGCCAGCAGCTTCGTGTACTGCTCCGACGCTGACGCATTCATGGTGTCGGCCGACATCATCATGCGCTGCTGACGGTCAACGCCGACCACGCCGCTTTGCGTCGTTTGCACGGACTGACAACTCACCAAAGATGCCGTCACCGCAACAGCCAGCATGGTCTTGCGCCACTTGATTTTCATGTTTATCCCTTACTCTTCACTATCCGTTTTTTGCCAGCGGTAAGACAGCATCGCCGCCCCCGCGCCCGCCATTGCCAGACATGCAGCTATCAAATAGACCAGTCTGGCGCCAAATGTATCCCAGCAGGCAGACAGCAGCAAGCCACCCAGACTGCCGCCGAGCCCGTATGAAATACTGATGAACAGCGCCTGACCGCGTGCCTGCAGCGGCCCCGAAAACCAGCGTTGCAAGGTCGCCACCGACGCCGAATGATGGACACCGAAAGTAGCCGCATGCAGCACCTGCGCCACCAGCAGCACCAGCAGCGATTGCGCGCCGCCGCCTATCATCAGGAAACGCACGACGCCGGTCAGCAGACTCATCAGCATCAGGTTTTTCACACCGAAGCGGCGAAACAGCGGCGCCTGATAATAGAAGAACACGATTTCAGCGATCACACCCAGCGACCACATCAGTCCGATAACGGTTTTGCTGTAACCGATCTCGGCAAGATACAGCGAGTAATACACATACAACGACGCATGCGCGGCGACCATTAAAAAAGTCGACGCAAAAAACGCCAGCACTTCGCGCTTGCGCAGCAGTTGTCTTACCGATGGCGTGTCTTGCGCATGCGACTGAACCGGCTCTTCACGCATACGTAGTGCCACGCCGGCCACCATCACCAGTAACCCCAACGCGATCCACGGCATCAGGTCAATGCCATACCAGTCCAGCAGCTGGCCTGCGCACATGACCGAAACAATGAAACCGACCGAGCCCCACAGCCGCAGGCGGCCGTAGTGAGTCAAATCGCCGCGCATGGCCGACAGCATTAGTGCTTCCGAGATTGGCCCCTGCGCACTCGTGAATAAATTTACCAGCACCATCACTGCAAAAAAGTGCATGAATAACTGGCCATAGAACATGCCGCAAAACGCGAGCGACGCAGCCACCGAAGTCGCCCGCAGTACGGCTACGCGCTGGCCACTGCGGTCCGCTACCCAGCCCCACAGGTTAGGGCCGAAAATGCGCATGACTTGCAGCAGCGACATCAGCACGCCGATCTGCGCGGCGCTTAATCCACGCTCGGCAAAGTACAGGCTCGCATAGGGCGAGAAGACGCCTATGTAACCGTAATAGGCGAAGAAGAACAACGCGAAATTCAGCGATTGTTCGGGGCGGGAGGGGTTGGGCACGAGACTAGGCGTAAAGAAAGACACTGGATCCCAGCCTGCGCTGGGATGACGGTAGTGGTTGAGGAGTATTCCAAAAATCTACCGTCGTTCCAGCGTAGGCTGGAACCCAGCGTCTTTCGCTCATCAAACCCGCGACGCTACATCACCACACTGCGCCCGATGACGCAATGCATGGTCCATCAGCACCAGCGCCAGCATGGCTTCGGCAATGGGCGTAGCGCGAATGCCGACGCAGGGGTCATGCCGTCCCAGCGTCTCAACCATCACCGGCTCGCCATTGCGGTCGATGGAGCGACGCGGTGTGCGAATGCTGGAAGTTGGCTTGATGGCCATCGACACGGTGATGTCCTGCCCCGATGAAATGCCACCAAGTACGCCACCGGAATGGTTGCCAACAAAGCCTTCGGGCGTGAGTTCATCGCCTTCCGAGCCTTTTTGCGAAACGACGCCGAAACCGGAACCGATTTCAACGCCTTTGACGGCGTTGATGCCCATCATCGCAAAGGCGATGTCAGCGTCGAGCTTGTCGTAAATCGGCTCGCCCAGTCCGACCGGTACGTTTTGCGCGATCACATCAATGCGCGCGCCGCAGGAGTCGCCAGCCTTGCGCAGGCTGTCCATGTAGGTTTCGAGTTCGGGAATGATGCTCGCGTTGGCCGCAAAGAACGGATTATTTTGCACGTGCTCCCACGACTCAAACGGAATCGGGAGCTCGCCAAGCTGGCTCATGCAGCCCTTGAAGGTGATGCCGTATTTCTGGAACAGCCATTTGCGCGCCACTGCCGCAGCACCCACTACTGGTGCTGTCAGGCGAGCCGACGAACGGCCGCCGCCACGCGGGTCGCGAATGCCGTATTTATGCCAGTAAGTGAAATCGGCATGACCGGGACGGAAGCGGTCGACGATGTTGCCGTAGTCCTGGCTGCGCTGGTCTTCGTTGCGTATCAGCAGCGCAATCGGGGTGCCGGTGGTTTTGCCTTCATACACGCCGGACAAGATTTGTACGGTGTCGGATTCCTTGCGCTGCGTAACATGGCGCGAGGTGCCGGGCTTGCGGCGATCCAGATCAGGCTGGATGTCGGCTTCGGACAGCTCCATGCCGGGCGGGCAACCGTCTATCACGCACCCGATAGCGGGGCCGTGGGATTCACCGAAGGTGGTGACGCAAAATAGCTTGCCAAATGTATTGCCGGACATGGTGGGAACGCAGTCAAATTAAAGACAGCATTCTACCAGCGCGCGCGGATAGGACGGCTGCAGTAAGCACAGCAACGCCAGCAATAGCAAATTGAGCAAGGCGGTAAAGAGGAATAACTGCGGCACAGACAGCCCGGCCTGCAACAACAGCATGGCGGTCAGCGCGGCAACCACCATGAACAAGGCGTTAAGGATGTTCATGCCAGCGATGGTGCGCGACAAGTGCGTTCGCGCCGACTGCATCTGTATCTGCGCCAGCAAGGGCACGCCATAAATGCCGCCGGCCACCCCCAGCAATGTGCAGTCGGCCAGTATGCGCAAACCTGCGCCCTGCCCCAGAAAACCTGCCGCCCCAACCGTGAGCGAGCTCGAATAAGCCACGCTGGCGAAATAAAGGTCGATGCCAAACACAGTCAGGCCGATGGCGCCGGCCGGTACCAGACCCAGCTGCAAGCGCCCGCCGGACAGACGCTCGCACAATAGCGAACCAGCGCCTATGCCGAGCGAAAACCCGGTCAGCAGCAGTACGAACACGGCCGGCTCGCCGTGCAATACGTCGCGGGTAAAGACGGGCAATTGTGCCAGCAGCATGGCGCCATAAAACCAGAACCAGGAATTGGCCAGCATCGCAATGAATACCTCGCGGCTTTGTGCAGCAAAGCGCAGGTTGCGCACAAGCTCGCGCAAAGGCTGGCGACTGATCTGCAGCGCCGGATCGGCCGCTGGTGTGATCGGGATGGCGCGACTGCATAGCCAGCCGCTGACTGCGACCAGCAACGTCGCAACAATAATGAAGGCCATGCCGTTAGGCTGCAGCGTCACCAACACGGCGCCGCTCAACTGCCCCGTCAGGATGCCAACGAACGTACCCATTTGCACCATGCCATTGCCGCCAACCAGTTCTTGTTGAGCCAGATGCTGCGGCAGGTACGCATGCTTGACCGGCCCGAACAAGGTCGAATGCACGCCCATGGCGATGATGGCAGCCACCAGCAGCCATAGGTTATGCGTAAGCCAGCCAACAGCAGCGACGGCCATGATGCCGATTTCAAGCAGCTTGACCATGCGCACTAGTTGCGACTTTTCAAATTTGTCGGCGATCTGACCGGCAGTGGCCGACAGCAGCATGAAAGGCAGGATGAACAGGCCGGCGATCAAGTTATTGAGCAGGCCGACATTGACTGTCGTCCAGGCCAACGCGTCATAGGTGATGATGGTCACCAGCGCGGTCTTGAACAGGTTGTCATTGAATGCGCCCAGAAACTGGGCGCAAAAGAAAGGCGCAAAGCGGCGCTGCGTCAGCAACGCAAATTGATTAGACACTTAATTTAATACCGGCAAACTATTCGGCGCCCATCATTCGTCGCCGTCTGCCGGCCAGTCGCGGATATAGGCTTTGAGCATTTTGTTTTCGAAACTTTGCGCTTCGAACACGGCCTTGGCTACATCGTAGAAGGACATGACGCCCAGCAGCATTTTGCCATCGGCTACTGGCACATAGCGCGCATGACGCTCCAGCATCAGGCGGCGGATTTCATGCACATCCGTGTCGGGCGTGATCGTTAAGACATCAGGCTCCATATGCTGGCCGACTGTATCGCCACCAACCGAACCTTTGTTGGCATGCACCGCTTTCATGACTTCACGAAAGGTTAGCATGCCGACCAACTCACCGGCTTTCATCACGACTAATGAACCTATGTCTTTTTCGGCCATGGTATCGATAGCTTCGCGCAACAGCATCTCGGGCGGCACCGTGTACAGAATGTTGCCCTTGACCTTGAGGATTTCCGAGACCTTCATGTGTCGCCCTCCGTGATTTTTATTTTTACCTTGATGAAGCAATGTAGCTTAGGCGCTGTAAAAAAGCCAGTGCAGTAGGCACTGCATAAAGACGCTGGATTCCAGCTTTCGCTGGAATGACGGTTGTTTATCTACCGTCGTCACGATGAAAATCGGGACCCAGCGTCTTTGTCTGCATCCCCTATAATCCCAATTCCATAAAACACCAGCATCGCCACAGGAGACCGAACCCGAATGAGCGAGCCTAAATACCCCGGCTTTGACACGCTGTCCTTGCACGCCGGCAGCGCCCCCGACCCCGCCACTGGTGCGCGCGCCACGCCGCTGTATATGTCGACGTCCTTTGTTTTCAAGGACTCGGACCATGCGGCGTCACTGTTCAACATGGAGCGCTCCGGCCATGTGTATTCGCGCATTTCAAACCCCACCAATGCGGTGCTGGAAGAGCGCATCGCTGCGCTTGAAGGCGGTGTCGCCGGCATTGCGGTCGCCAGCGGTCAGGCGGCGATGCATCTGGGGCTGGCGACCATCGCCGGTGCCGGTTCGCATGTGCTGGCGTCACGCTCGCTTTACGGCGGCTCGCAAAACCTGCTTGCTTATACGATGAAGCGTTTCGGTATCGAGACCACGTTCGTCGACCCGCGCGATCTGAATGCATGGCGCAGCAATATCCGCCCGAATACCAAAGTACTGTTCGCAGAGACGCTCGGCAATCCGGGACTGGACGTACTCGATATAGAAAACGTGTCTGCCATCGCGCACGACAATCATCTGCCGCTGATGCTGGACTCAACCTTCACCACGCCGTATCTGCTGCGCCCGTTCGAGCATGGCGCCGATCTGGTGTTTCACTCGGCGACAAAATTCCTGTGCGGACATGGCACTGCGGTCGGCGGGCTGCTGGTCGATGGCGGCACGTTCAACTGGCAAGCCGCTTACGACAAGACCGGCCGCTTCGCCGAACTGTGCGAGCCGTATGACGGTTTTCACGGCATGGTGTTTGCCGAAGAATCTTCGGTCGCTGCGTTTTCCTTGCGCGCGCGCCGTGAAGGCTTGCGCGACTTCGGCGCGGTGATGAGTCCCTTCAATGCGTTCACCATTTTGCAGGGTATAGAGACATTGGGCTTGCGCATGGACCGCCATGTCGCCAACGCACGCAAGGTCGTAGAATTTCTGGTCACACATCCGGCCGTGGCGTCGGTTTCTTATCCAGAACTGCCGGACCATCCGGACCATGAATTAGCCAAGCGACTGCTGCCCAAAGGTTGCGGCGCGGTGTTTACGTTTACGCTAAAAGGAGACCGCGCAATGGGCCGGCGCTTCGTTGAAGCGCTCACGCTGTTTTCGCATCTGGCCAATGTCGGTGACGCCAAATCACTGGTGATTCATCCGGCATCAACTACGCACTTCCGCGTACCTACTGAACAGCTCGCTGCGTCCGGCATCAGCGAGGGCACGATGCGCTTGTCGATAGGACTCGAAGATGTGGATGACTTGATCGACGATTTGAAGCGCGGCCTGAAAGCCGCCCAGAAGGGAGCGTAAGCGATGTTACTTAACGTGCATGGCCACGCAGCCTATTGCTATACCGGCGGCAAAAATTTTGATGCCAGCTTACCGACGGCGGTCTTTATTCACGGCGCGCAAAACGACCATTCGGTATGGGCTCTGCAGACGCGCTATTTTGCACACCATGGTTTTTCGGTGCTCGCTGTTGACTTGCCCGGCCATGGCCGCAGCAAGGGCGAACCACTATCAAGCGTTGAAGCGATGTCGGACTGGCTGCTGGCTGTGCTCGACGCAGCCGGCGTCAACAGCACCACGCTAATAGGCCACAGCATGGGCTCGCTCATTGCGCTGGAAACTGCGGCGCGCGCGCCGGATCGCGTCAAGGCCATTGCGCTCATCGGCACGGCGTATCCCATGAAAGTCTCACCGCTGCTGCTGGAAGCATCACGCACGCGCGAACAAGACGCGATTGACATGGTCAACATCTGGTCGCATTCGGGCATGGCGCAAAAGCCGTCTGCGCCGGGTCCGGGGTTTTATGTGCAGGGCGGCAGCCGCCGGCTGATGCAATACGTCGCACACGGCTCGGATGCGCAAGTGTTCTACACCGACTTCAGCGCGTGCAATGCGTATGAACAGGGCTTGCAAGCTGCTGCTGCGGTGACCTGCCCGGTGCTATTCCTGCTCGGACGCAAGGACATGATGACCACGCCTAAAGCAGCAGCTGGGCTGATAGCGGCATTACCACAAGCAAGCGTCGTGCAGCTCGAGGCTTGCGGTCATGCGCTGATGGCTGAGCAACCAGATCAGGTGCTGGATACGCTGTTTCGCTTTGCTGAAGGCTGCGCGAAATAATCTGCAATTGACATAGCCAAGCCCTGCCCGATGATCTGCTGGACCTGCTGGCCGAGCGCTGAATGGGCAGTGGCGCTGAAGGCGAACAACCGATAAACATCGGCCAACGCCAACTTGTCCGGATTAACCAGTAGTGCCCAGCGGTCTTGCTGCCAGCGCGCGCGGCTTCTGAATTTGCGCGTCGCGCCGCGCTCGGCACGAATGCGTCCGACCCAGCCGGCTTCCAGCATGTGCTGCAGCAGATTTTCTGATTCTTCGAAACCCAGCCGCGTCTCGGCGCGCAAGCGCAATGCATCGATCGCCGCATTTTGCTCGCGTGCCAAGACGAGCACATGCAGCACAGCCATCGCATCAAGGAAACGGCTGCCAGGCACCGCCTGATGCCACCAGCGTTCGTATTTCACTACCGGCAGCGCCGCCGCCAATACCGCACCGGCGAGCGTGATCATCCAGCACAAATAAACCCAGACCAGAAAAATCGGCACCGCCGCCAGCGCGCCATAGATCACGCGGTAGCTTGGAAATTGTGCGATGAAAAACGTAAACAGCCGTTTAGTGATTTCAAATGCAATGGCTGCGCCGAGACCGCCAGCAACGGCATCGCGCCAGTCTATGAGTCGGTGCGGCACCGTCAGATACAGCAGCGCAAACGCGAGCGTAGTCAGGCTGACGGAAATGAAGACTGACAACATGGTGCCCAACAGCGGCAACTCGCGTGCGAGCGAATTGGTGCCGGGTGACAGCAGGCTGGTAAACGACAAAGACGCGCCGATCAGCAACGGCCCTAGAGTCATGATCGCCCAGTAGACGATCATTCTTTGCACAAAAGGACGCGGTGTCTGGATGCGCCATATTTGGTTAAAGGTGCGATCAACGGTACCGAACATCAAGATCGCGGTAAGGATCAGAAAGAAGGCGCCGACCGCAGACAGACGGTTAGCCTTGGATGCAAACTGGCTTAAATAATCAAGAATGGTATTGGCGACGCCCTTGGGCATCAGGCTTTGCACGAAATACGCTTCGAGCGAATCGCGGAACGTCGTAAACAACGGGAAGGTCGTGAAGATCGCAAACGCAATCGTCAGCACCGGCACCAGCGCCAGCACGGTGGTAAAGGTCAGGCTACCGGCGACTTGCGGCAGCCGCTCTTCATCAAGCCGGCGCAGCACAAAACGCAACAAAGCCCGCACCTGCGTGCGCGACCAGCCGTTGTCTTTGGTGGAGGATGTCTGAGTCATGCTTGTCATGCGCTATTTCGAAAACTAAAGCGACCTATAATACCAAGCATGAACCCGCCCCTGCTCCCTATTCTTGTCTTGTACTACTCGCGTCATGGCGCCACCCGCAAACTGGCCGAGCTGATTGCCCAAGGCATTGAGAGTGTGCCCGGCTGTGAAGCATGGCTGCGTACGGTGCCTGCCATTTCTACCGTGACCGAAGCTACGGAACCCGCGGTACCGCCGTCCGGCGCGCCGTATGTCGAACTGAGCGATCTGGAAAGCTGCGGCGCACTGGCGATGGGCTCGCCTACCCGTTTTGGCAACATGGCTGCACCGCTAAAATATTTTCTGGACGGGACCAGCGCGCAGTGGTTGTCAGGCGCATTGGCAGGTAAGCCGGCCTGTGTATTTACGTCGACCGGCAGCTTGCATGGCGGACAGGAATCAACTTTGCTAACGATGATGCTACCGCTGCTGCACCACGGCATGCTGCTGATGGGCTTGCCTTATACCGAACCCAGCCTGATGACCACATCCGGCGGTGGCTCGCCGTATGGCGCAACTCACTGGTCCGGTATTGCCGGCGACAAGCAGATGGGTGACGACAGCCGCCAGCTCGCCATTGCATTGGGCAAGCGTCTGGCGCAGACCGCATTGAAATGTCAGGAAAACTAATGGACTCACGTATGCAGCGCTTGCTTCACTTACTAGCCGTCATTAGCTTGCTATCTCTCATTGTGCTGTGCACCGCCTGGGAGTTGGTACTGGCCCCATTGCGGCCAGGCGGCTCCTGGATGGCCATCAAGGCACTGCCGTTGTTGCTGCCATTGATGGGTGTTATCCGGCGCAATATCTATACGCTGCAATGGGCGTCGATGCTGGTGCTCATTTACTTTACCGAAGGCGTCGTGCGCGCATGGAGCGAAAGAGGTACTTCTGCCCTGCTCGCATCGCTAGAAATTGCGTTCTCCACCGTGTTCTTTTTTTGCGCCATATTCTTTCTGTCGCCTTACAAAAAGGCAGCCAAAAAACTGGCACGCGAGACGATTAAAAAAGCGTCTGCTGTGAACGACGATCATTTTCATGACGACTGAGTTTCTAGAACAATGCCGCGCTGCCATCAGTGCCGCACAGGTACTGACCGGCACCGACATGGCGAGCTACCTGACCGACTGGCGCGGCCGCTTCACTGGTCAGGCATTGGCCGTGGTGCGCCCCGGCTCTACCGCTGAAGTCGCTGCCATCATCAAGCTGTGCAATCAATTTAAAGTGCCCGTAGTTCCGCAAGGCGGCAATACAGGATTAGTGCTCGGCAGCGTGCCGGACGCCAGCGGCAAGGCCATTGTGCTGTCGCTGGCACGCCTGAACCGCGTGCGCGACGTTGACGCATTGAACAACACCATTACCGTTGAAGCAGGCTGCTTGCTTCAGCAAGTGCAAGAGCGCGCGGCTGAACAAGCGCGCTTGTTTCCGTTGTCACTGGCGTCCGAAGGCAGTTGCACCATAGGCGGCAATCTATCGACCAATGCCGGTGGCACCGCCGTGCTGCGCTATGGCACCATGCGCGAACTGGCACTCGGGCTCGAAGTAGTGACTGCGCAAGGTGAGATATGGAATGGATTGCGCGGCCTGCGCAAGGACAACACCGGCTATGACTTGCGCGATTTGTTCATCGGCGCCGAAGGCACACTCGGCATCATCACGGCAGCGGTACTGAAACTATTTGCGCAGCCAGCCGCTAGACTGACCGCCTTGCTCGCACTCGACACGCCACAACAGGCGCTGAGCTTGCTGTCACTGGCGCAGCAGCGCTGCGGCGCGAACCTGACCGGCTTCGAATTGATGTCGGATTTTTGCCTGCAACTGGTTCAGAAGCATTTCCCGCAACTGCCGTTTCCATTTGCTTCCCGCCACCAGCAGTATGTATTGCTTGAATTGTCGGATCAGGAATCGGAAGTGCATGCGATGGCAATGCTGGAAGCCGTTGTTGGCAGCGCGCTAGAACAGAACCTGATTAACGATGCGGTGGTCTCCAGTTCACTGGCGCAGTCAAATGCAATGTGGCAGTTGCGTGAACATATTTCGATGGCGCAGGCAGCCGAAGGCAAGAACATCAAGCATGACATTGCGCTGCCGATATCAAAAATCGGCGAATTCATCAGCGTCACGGATGCCTTGCTGCAGCAGGAATTCCCGGGCTGCCGCATGGTGACGTTCGGTCATCTGGGTGACGGTAATTTGCATTACAACGTATCAGCACCCGCAGGTCAGCAAGACGATGCATTTTTAAAGCAGCAAGCAGCGGTAAACTTGTGCGTGCACGACAGCGTGGATCAGTACGGTGGATCGATCTCGGCCGAACACGGGCTGGGCGCTTTGAAGCGCGATGAAATCAAGCGTTACAAATCCGGGACAGAACTCAACATGATGGCAGCCATCAAGCGGGCACTCGATCCGCACAACCTGATGAACCCGGGCAAAGTGCTCTAAGTTCTTTTTTTGTGAGGTTCTGATGTTACGTTCGATGTTACGTGCCAATTTGCTGGCATGCTTGCCAGCGCTTCTTGTTTTCCATTCCCTCCCCGCCTCCGCTGTTTACAAATGCGAACAATCCGGAAGACTCACGTATAGCGACGTCCCCTGCGGTGGACAGCAAAAGGAAATGCCGTCGTCTGCCTCTGTAACGTCAAATCACGAAGCCGAAATGACTCGCGCACAGAATGAATTGAGGCGCCTGCAAAATTCGCGCGAACAGAAGGAAAGGCAAGACCAGCAATTCAGAAATCTGGCCTTGCGCGGACAAGTCGCTCGCCAAAAGAAATGCCGAGCCTTGGCACTGCAGAGCAAGTGGAAACAGGAAGATGCGCATCTCGCTCCACTTGCCTCGCAAACCAAAACCAGACGCATCGCGCGACGCGCTGAAGAAAAATATCAGAGCGAATGTTCAGACCCGAATGACCAATAAATAATTATTACAAAAACATCACGGCGGGCGAAAAAATTTCAGCCTTTCCAATCAATTACAAATCCGTCATTTCAGTGATTTGAAATTGATTTCCATCGGTTGACGGTTGATCATGCTGGTTATATTTAACAACCGCAATACATACCCCTCATGGAAAATCGTGACGTAGCCCGATTACTTGGTGCAATCTCTATGGAAGCTCGGCTAGGTATTGTTGGCAGCCTGATCGCGGCCGGAAATACAGGGCTAACCCAAGTGGAAATCAGCGAGGTCACCGGAATTAATGCTTCCGCATTGTGGCAACATCTGGACTACATGACGACGGTCGACCTTGTAAGAACCAAGCTTGATGGTTTTAACAAAAATTTTATTATTAACTTCGATTTACTGAAGGCCTTGTTTAATTTTTTAAACGAAAATTACTTGTTGGGGTATTTCCCGGATTCAGTTACCGGTGAATTGACGATGCCGATGACATTGGAATAAAAATATACTGGGGTCAGATTAATGCCAGTCAGTTAAGGCGAAATTGTTTCGTCTGCAACGAAAGACACTAGGTTCCGGCCTACGCCGGAACGACGATAGTGGTTGAGGCGGTCTCCAAATTACCACCGTCATCACTGGCAGGTGATGACTGCTGCGTGGGCGGACTGCATGCAGTCCGAATTCCCCACTACGCTCCCGGCGAAAGCCGGGATCCAGCGTCTTTCGTTGTGTGACTGAAAAAACTTTAGTTAGCGAACGCAAAAATCCATTCGCAAATCAATCCGAATTCAGCGTCTGCGCTTAACTGACTGGCATTGGGGGTCAGGTAGTATTTACGGCTGCGCTATATGCTGACCCCGCCTATCTGTTTTATGGGCAAAGGCCTGCAATCATCATCACTAGTCCGACTACTCCAGCCGTCCAGACCAGAGTCCGCACATAAGGTATGCCTATGTAGTAAACAGGCAGGTAAATGACGCGGGCGAGGAAGAACAGCGCAGCGCCCTGCTCGACTAAAGGTGAATGTGCTCCTGAAGCTTGTGCAACCAGCGCCAATGCTGCAAAGAGGATGAAATTTTCTTTGGTATTGCTGGCAGCGCGGTCCGCCCTTTTGCTCATGGGGCTGGCTTCCAGTGGTTCATCACGATTGCCCATCATGTACAGCAAGCCTTTAGGCGTCCAACCCTTTGCGCGCAACATGCTGGCGGCAATGATGGAAAACCAGGTTAAGCCCGACATATAAACTACCAGCGTTAGCAGCTTGTTCATTTCATCTCCTGATTTTTTAAAATCGCATCGAGGCGAATCCTGTACGAGTTTCTACAGTACTACAGTCCAAGACCTTGAAAAACTCAGCATGTCAAACTGATGATTTACGGCGCCTCAAAAACTCCGTCTGGAATATAGCCATTCTGATGGCGTCCTTATATTCGCCACCGACGAAAAATTCATCTCTGAGTATGCCTTCTTGCTCGAATCCGACTTTCTTGTATACGGAAAGCGCACGTAGATTGTCGCTATCGACGACCAAGAATAATTTGTAGAGATTGAGCACGGTAAACGCATATTCAATCGCCAGTTCAGTCACCACCGTTGCATAGCCTTTGCCCTGAAATTCAGGTGCAATGATCATCTGGAATTCCGCTCGTCGGTGAATGTGATTAATCTCGACCAACTCGGCCAGACCGACTCGCGCATGCTCAAGCTCGGCGACGAAGCGCCGCTCGTTCCTGTCGTGGATATGCTTTTCATATAAATCACTGAGCTCAATGAATGACTCGTAGGGCTCTTCAAACCAATAGTGCATTACCGATTCATTATTATCGAGTTCGTGCACGAAGCGCAGGTCTTCTCTCTCAAGGGGGCGTAATTTCATCTCGGTTTTCATCGTATCCCTCCCATGTAAACAAGCACCCTCTGCTTGTACAAACAATGTCATTACATGGTTACACCGAATCTTGACTATGGCAAATTGCGCTTATTCGGAAATTGTCTTATTGTTGGCTAATCCGAACAGAAAAATGACCCAATGCGCACTCTCTTAACCTTATTATTGGCCCTGACGGCGGCATCAGCGCACAGCGAAGAAGCGGAGCAAATAGCAAAGCGCTATAGCTGCATGGGTTGTCACAGCGTCGACAAGCACAGCATGGTGGTGCCGTCCTGGCAAAAGATAGCGGAGAAATACAAAGACGACCCGAATGTCGTCAGCTATCTGGAAGATAAAATTTTGTCTGGCAGCAAGGGCGTCTGGAGCACCAGCGCCAAGAGCATGCCGGCTTATCCGATGTTGAAGCGGAATGAATTAAAAATTCTTGCTGAATGGATCGCGGGTACAAAATAATCCCGGATTAATCAATGCCATACTGAACAGATGGCCTGCCCTACAGGAGTCGAACCTGTGACCTACGGCTTAGAAGGCCGTTGCTCTATCCAACTGAGCTAAGGGCAGAATTTTTTGACGGGGTAAAAAGAGGATACTGCAAAACAAAAAAGCGGGTTGTCTAAGACAACCCGCTTTTTATAATTGGTCGGAGTACAAGGATTCGAACCTTGGACCCCCTGGTCCCAAACCAGGTGCGCTACCGGGCTGCGCCACACTCCGAAGAGCGCAATTATATACCTGCTCATGCGTTGGAGTCACGCACTTTGTTGCAGGAATCTTTATCCGCGTACCTGATTGGCAATTTGCTCAGCCAGTTTGCGTGCCAGCTGGTGATCGCGCGCTTCGACCATGACTCTGACCAGAGGCTCGGTGCCGGAAGGACGGATCAGCACCCGGCCCGCATCGGCCAGTTCAGCTTCGGCGCGCTCTTTTTCAGCCATAACTGCCTTGTTCTTTTGCCAGTCGAAATCCGGCGGCACTTTCACATTGATTAATGTCTGTGGCCACAGGCTCATGTCGGCGGTACTTTGTGCCAGAGTTTGTCCGCTGCGTTGCAAAGCCGACAAAACCTGTAGCGCCGATACGATGCCGTCACCGGTCGTGTGCTTATCGAGGAACAGCAAATGGCCAGAGCCTTCACCGCCAAGTAACCAGCCGTGCTGCTGCAGGACTTCGAGCACATAGCGGTCGCCTACTTTGGCGCGCGCGAAACCTACGCCCATTTTTTTGAAGGCCACTTCCAGTGCCATATTCGTCATCAGTGTGCCGACAACACCGTCCACACCGCCGTTGGCGATCCTGTCCTTGACCATAATGTAGAGCAGTTCGTCACCATTGTAGATACGACCAGTCGCATCGACCATCAACAGCCGGTCGGCATCCCCATCGAGAGCAATGCCGAGGTCTGCCTTATGCAGCTTGACGGCTTCCGACAAGGCTGCTGGCTCGGTCGCGCCAACCTTGTCATTGATGTTGAGGCCATTAGGCTTATTACCAATGGCGATGACTTCCGCACCCAGTTCATGGAATACGTCGGGCGCAATATGGTAGGCCGCGCCGTGTGCGCAATCGACCACCAGCTTCAGGCCACGCAGATCGAGCTCACTCGGAAAAGTGCTTTTGCAGAATTCAATGTAACGGCCGCGCGCGTCATCAAGGCGCTTTGCCTTGCCGAGCTTTTCCGAAGACACGCAGTCCATAGGATGGTCGAGCTCCGCTTCAATGGCGGCTTCGACGGCATCCGGCAGCTTGTTACCCTGCGCAGAAAAAAACTTAATGCCATTGTCATGGTAAGGATTGTGCGACGCAGAGATCACCACGCCAGCCGACAGCCGCAAGGCACGGGTCAGATAGGCGACTGCCGGTGTCGGCACCGGCCCCGCCAGCATGACGTCCACACCCGCTGCGGCAAAGCCGGCTTCGAGCGCCGCTTCGAGCATGTAGCCGGATATGCGCGTATCTTTACCGATCAGTACGGCAGGACGGCTGATCCCTGCTTCGGTTTGGGCCAGCACCTTGCCGGCGGCGTAGCCGAGCCGCATTACAAACTCCGGCGTGATCGGCGCAGTACCTACGCGGCCGCGAACGCCATCGGTTCCAAAATATTTGCGTGTCATGTGTCTTCGTCTTTCGGAATTTTTTATATTGTCTGCTGCTCTACTGCCTGCCATACCTTCAGTGCATCGATTGTTTCAGCCACATCATGCACACGCAAAATACGCGCACCGTGAACGGTGGCCATCAATGCCGCTGCGACACTGGCAACTATGCGCTGCTCGACAGGTCGGCCCGTAATTGTGCCCAGCATACTCTTGCGCGACAGGCCCGCCAGCAACGGCAATTGCAAGCCGGCCTGTAATTGCGCGATGTGCGTTAGCAGTTGCAAATTGTGCGTCATATTTTTACCAAACCCGAACCCCGGATCAATGCACAATCGGTTGCGCGCAAAGCCTGCTTCGCGCGCGGCGCGCACACGTTCATGCAAAAAAGCGCTGACCTCGACCACAACATCGTCGTAGTGCGGATTGTGTTGCATCGTCTTCGGCTCACCTTGCATATGCATGATACAGAGTGCGCAATCGGTATCACTGATCGCCGCCAAGGCGCCCTCAGCACGGAAGCCTTCGATGTCGTTAATCATGTCGGCGCCGGCATCAACTGCCGCACGCATGACCGCAGGCCGGCGCGTATCAATCGATAAAGGCTTGCCGCAATCGCGCAGCGCGTAAATGACGGGCATGATGCGGCGCAGTTCTTCTTCCAGCGAAACAGGGGGCGCACCGGGGCGCGTTGATTCGCCGCCAATGTCGATAATATCGACGCCCTCGGCGATCATGTTTTCTGCATGCGTGATGGCCAGATCCAGCGAGCCATGCAAACCGCCATCGGAAAATGAATCGGGCGTTACATTTAATATGCCCATGACCAGCGGACGGAAGTCAGGACCAGACAGCGGCAGGCTATAGCGACCGCATTGCAGGGTATCGATTTTATTGGTCAAAAAAATTCCAGACATAAGTTCAAAGTCCGCAGACAAAGAAAAAGGGCGAGGATCACTCCTCACCCTCATTGCCAACACTTCACTTTATTGCATCAGGCAGGCGCCGTCGCAGGGGCAACGCCGCCGCCGGTTGAACCATCCGTAGGACGTGGCGGTGGTATACCAGCTTTAGGCGGACGCGGCGCACGGCCATCCATGATGTCGTTGATCTGGTCTGCATCAATGGTTTCCCATTCCAGCAGCGTCTTGGCCATCAACTCGACCTTGTCCATATTGCGTTCCAGCAGACTGCGCGACAACGCATATTGCTGGTCAAGGATGCTACGGATTTCGGTATCGACTTTTTGCTGGGTCGCTTCCGATACCGTCTTGGCTGACATGCGGCCAAAGTACGCATCCTGCTCGGTATCTTCATAGACCATGGTGCCGAGTGCATCGGACATGCCGTAACGGGTAACCATCGCGCGCGCCAGCTTGGTTGCACGCTCGAAGTCGTTCGATGCGCCGGTCGACATCTGATGCATGAAAATTTCTTCCGCAATACGACCGGCAAACAGGATCGCAATTTCTTCAAGCATCTTGTCTTTGTACATGTTCACACGGTCATGCTCGGGCAATTGCCAAGTCAGGCCCAGCGCAAAACCACGCGGCATGATGGTGACTTTATGCACAGGATCAGCCTTTGGCAACAGCTTGGCAACGACCGCATGACCGGACTCGTGAAAAGCGGTATTGCGACGCTCTTCTTCACGCATCACGGCAGACTTGCGCTCCGGACCCATGACAATCTTGTCTTTCGCGTCTTCAAAGTCTTGCATTTCAACCAGGCGCTTGTTGCGTCGGGCTGCAAACAAAGCGGCTTCATTGACGAGGTTGGCGAGATCGGCACCCGAGAAACCAGGCGTGCCGCGGGCGAGGATATCGGCCTTCACATCCGGACCAATAGGTACCTTGCGCATGTGAACCATCAGGATCTGTTCGCGGCCGCGAATGTCAGGCAGACCAACAATGACTTGACGGTCAAAACGACCCGGACGCAGCAGCGCCTTGTCGAGCACGTCGGCACGGTTGGTCGCCGCTATCACGATCACGCCGGCGTTAGCTTCAAAGCCATCCATTTCGACCAGCAACTGGTTCAGTGTTTGCTCGCGCTCGTCATTGCCGCCGCCCATGCCGGCGCCACGGTGACGACCAACTGCATCGATCTCGTCAATGAAGATAATGCAAGGCGAATGTTTTTTCGCGTTCTCGAACATGTCACGCACACGCGATGCGCCCACACCGACAAACATCTCAACGAAGTCGGAACCGGAGATGGTAAAGAACGGCACTTTCGCTTCGCCTGCAATGGCGCGCGCCAGCAAAGTTTTACCTGTGCCCGGAGGGCCGACCATCAGAACGCCGCGCGGAATACGACCGCCGAGCTTCTGGAATTTTGTCGGGTCGCGCAAGAAGTCGACGAGCTCGTTGACTTCTTCTTTCGCTTCATCGCAACCCGCGACATCGGCAAAGGTCACCGCATTGGCATTTTCGTCGAGCATGCGCGCCTTCGATTTACCGAAGGAGAAAGCGCCGCCCTTGCCGCCACCCTGCATCTGGCGCATGAAGAAAATCCAGACGCCGATCAAGAGCAGCATCGGGAACCACGAAATGAAAACCTGCGAAAGGAATGATGGCGGCTCAGGCTGCTTGACGTCGAACTTGACGCCGTTGTTGACCAGATCGCCAATCAGCCCGCGATCCAGCGAAGTGGTAGTTGCCTTGATTTTTTTGCCGTCATTGGTAACCGCGATAATAGTGCGGTCTTCAATGGTCGCTTCGCGAATGCGCTGGGCTTTGACCTCATCCAGAAAATCGGAATAAGGAATTGGAGTAGCACCACTGCCTACGCCGCGCTCGTCAAACTGCTTGAAAACAGTAAAAAGCACCAAGGCAATGACGACCCAGATAGCTGCTTTGGAAAACATATTATTCACGAGGACTCCTTAATTGCGGAACGGCTTTAACTGGGTAATAAATTCTACTCGCAATACCAAACCCTTGCCAGCAGGTACGTTGGGCTAAATCCCTGATTTTTCAAGCCTTAATGGGCACTTAAAGTGGAAATTCACATCGGATTCGGCATGAATTTCTAGCTTGGGGTTTTCAAGCCCTTCCCTAACAGGAAAATCTCGGAAGATTTATCTCTGCTGGCCTTGGGCTTTTTAGCGCTGACAGTCTTGAACTCTTTACGGAATTTCTCGATGATTTGAGTGTAACCACTGCCATTAAAACATTTGACGAGCAGGCTGCCCGAAGGTTTCATGTGTGCCCGCGTGAACTCTATTGCCAAATCGATTATATCTTCCATACGGGCCGCGTCCGTCAGAGCAATGCCGGACAGATTAGGTGCCATATCCGAGAGCACCAGGTCGACTTTTTGCCCCTCCAGCGTGGCTTCCAGCTGCTCCAGTACGTCCTGCTCGCGGAAGTCACCTTGAATGAAAAGCACATCCGCTACAGGCTCCATAGGCAGCATATCCAGGCCAATGATCCTGCCATGTATGCCACCGCCGTCCTTGCCGGCCAGTTTCCTGCGAACGTATTGGGACCAGCTGCCGGGGGTGCAGCCGAGGTCGACTATGATCTGACCGGGCTTGATCAGCTTTTCTTCTTCGTCGATTTCCTTGAGCTTGTAAGCGGCGCGGGCACGGTAGCCTTCTTTCTGCGCCAGCTTCACATACGGGTCGTTGATATGGTCATGCAACCAGTTTTTGTTGAGTTTCTTCTTTGCCATTCACGTAGAATACTGCTTTTAAAGGATGTTTATGTTGAATCTCACACCAGCGCAGCGCAGCGAACTGCGCGCGGAAGCACACGGACTGTCACCCATCGTCTTGATCGGTGAAGCCGGCCTGACCCCAGCGGTCATGAAAGAAATTGATGCTGGCTTAAATTCGCATGGCCTCATTAAAGTGCGCGTCTTTGGCGACGACCGCGAAGTACGAATCCAGTTCTATGAACAGATCTGCTCTGAACTGCGCGCCGCGCCTGTCCAGCATATAGGCAAACTGCTTGTCGTGTATCGCCCGCAAAAAGACGCTGAAAAAGAAGGTCGCAGCGTAAAGCGTGGAAAAGGCATGCGTGAAGTCACTATCGTCAAACCAAGCGGCATCAAAAAACCGACGGTTACTAAAGTGATGGTTAAGGGTAATGAGCGGGTTACGTTCGGTGGCAATATCAAGCGCGCCAAGGTTCGGCAGACCAGCAAGAAGAAGCGCGCGCTGGGTGAGTGATTTTATAAAGACGCCGGACTCCAGCGTCTTTACTCATGCTAGCGCGTCTTCAGCACCAGAGCCACAGCTAGTAAACTCTGCAGCAAATAGATCACACTCGCCACGCCATGCAGCAACCCAAATCGTGCGCGGGTAGCTTCATCCATCACGCCGCCGCTCAACGTAGCTGACTCTTTCAAAGCAGCCATCAGTGGCTGCAAACCAAAATAGCCAACCAACACGCAAGCCAGCATCGCCGCTGCCAGATACAGAGCAGCGCGACGCTGCTGATAGGAACGATCAAACCAAAGCAGCGCCAGCATCATCAAAGCACAGGCCAGCGACACATAAGCACCAACCCTGAACATGCTGCCTGCAATCGTCCCTGCCAGTGCGCGATCGGCCAGCGTCGCAAACAACACCGGCGCCACCAGATAGCCCAAGCTCCAGATGCTGCCGGCCCAGATCGTGACGAGCAATACGCGCAAGGTCTGAATAGGCGGCAACAGTAAAGCCGCAGTGAATCGCATCAGATGTAACGCACTTCCAGCACTTCATATTCACGCACGCCGCCGGGTGCTTGCACTGCCACCACGTCGCCCGCGTATTTGCCGATCAGGGCGCGCGCAATCGGCGATGTGATAGAAACTTTCAGCTCTTTCAAATCCGCTTCATCGGTGCCCACGATCTGATAGGTGACTTTATCACCGCTCTCGAGGTCTTCGAGGCTGACGGTGGACGCAAACACAATACGGCCTTCGGCATCAAGCAAGGTCGGATCAATGATCTGCGCTGCACCCAAGGTGCTTTCCAGTTCATTGATGCGGCCTTCGACGAAACTCTGGCGTTCTTTGGCTGCTTCGTACTCGGCGTTTTCCGAGAGATCGCCTTGGGCACGCGCTTCCGAGATCGCATTGATCACGGCCGGACGTTCTTTAGTTTTCAGACGATGCAACTCATCTTTCAACAGCTTCGCACCGTGGACGGTAAGGGGAACTGAGCTCATGGATTTTTCGTTTGCCTAAATGAAAACCACAGAGGCCGCCGGATGACGACCTCTGTGGCAGATAAAATCAATTTACTGGTAGAGCCTGTCGCGGTAGGTAGCTAGCAAGGCGACATTACCGCAGACAGTACGAGTAGTACGGCATGGTGCTGTCAACGCCGCTAGCGGGCTACCGAGATTGGCTCTTAGTGTAAAGATTTGTGCAAGCCTTGTAAATCGTAGACATGCAACTGCTCAAGATGGGCCATGCCCTCAACTGCAGCTTCAGCGCCTGCAATCGTGGTGTAGGTTGTCACGCGTGCTGCCAATGCCGACGTGCGGATCGCACGCGAATCGGTAATGGCAGTGCGCTTTTCTTCTACCGTGTTGACCACGAGCGCGATCTCGTTATTCTTGATCATGTCAACAATATGCGGCCGGCCCTCGACCACCTTGTTGACCGTGGTAACAGCCAGACCGGCAGCAGCAATCGCTGCGGCCGTGCCCTTGGTGGCGACGATGGTGAAACCGATCTCGATCAAGTCTTTTGCCACTTGCACCGCACGCGGTTTGTCGCTGGCTTTGACCGACAAGAATACTTTGCCGGACTTCGGCAAACGTATGCTCGCGCCGAGTTGTGATTTGACGAAGGCTTCACCAAAGGTGCGGCCCACGCCCATCACTTCACCTGTCGATTTCATTTCCGGTCCGAGAATGGTGTCGACGCCCGGGAATTTCACAAACGGGAACACAGCTTCTTTGACGCTGAAATACGGCGGCACGACTTCATCCTTGATGCCCTGACTGTCTAGCGACTGACCGGCCATGCAGCGCGCAGCGATCTTGGCCAGTTGCAGGCCGGTCGCTTTCGATACATACGGCACGGTGCGCGAAGCACGCGGGTTCACTTCCAGCACGAAGACGACATCTTCCATCTTGCCGTCGACTTCTTTTTGCTGAATGGCGAACTGCACATTCATCAGGCCGATCACGTTCAAACCTTTGGCCATGAGTGCGGTTTGATGCTTGAGCTCGGCTATGGTCGCTGCCGACAACGAGTACGGCGGCAACGAGCAGGCTGAGTCACCTGAGTGCACGCCAGCTTGTTCAATGTGCTCCATCACGCCGCCGATGAAGGTGCGTTTACCGTCAGACAGGCAGTCCACGTCGACTTCAATGGCGTCATTCAAGAAGCGATCCAGCAGCACCGGCGAATCATGCGAAACCTTGACCGCTTCGCGCATATAACGCTCTAGGTCACGTTGTTCATGCACGATTTCCATAGCACGACCACCCAGTACATACGACGGACGCACCACCAGCGGATAGCCAATTTCTTGTGCCAACAGTAAGGCGTCAGCTTCTGTGCGCGCTGTACGATTAGGCGGCTGGCGCAGATTCAATTCTTGCAGCAGCTTCTGAAAACGCTCGCGGTCTTCGGCAGCGTCAATCATGTCTGGCGAAGTGCCGATGATGGGCACGCCATTGGCTTCCAAATCGAGCGCGAGCTTGAGCGGTGTCTGACCGCCGTACTGCACAATGACGCCAACCGGTTTTTCCTTGGCGACGATTTCGAGCACGTCTTCCAATGTCAGGGGCTCGAAGTACAAGCGGTCTGAGGTGTCGTAGTCGGTCGAGACGGTTTCAGGATTACAGTTGACCATGATGGTCTCGTAACCATCTTCGCGCATTGCAAACGCTGCATGCACGCAGCAATAGTCAAACTCGATACCCTGACCGATACGGTTTGGTCCGCCGCCGAGCACCATGATTTTTTTCTTGTCGGTCGGGTTGGACTCGCACTCTTCCTCATAGGTCGAGTACATGTACGCTGTATCAGTTGCAAATTCGCCTGCGCAGGTATCAACCCGCTTGTAGACCGGACGCAGATTCATGGCATGACGCGTTTCGCGCACGATTTTGTCGGTCGTCTTCAACAGCGTGGCCAGACGACGGTCCGCAAAACCTTTTTGCTTGAGTTTGAGCAAAGTAGCTTTGTCGATGTCGGCCAGCGTCTGCGTTTCCAGCCACAGTTCGATATCAATAATTTCCTTGATCTGCGCAAGAAACCACGGATCGATGCTGGTGAGTTGATGCACTTCTTCGAGCGAGAAGCCGATTGCGAACGCGTCGCCGACATACCAGATACGATCCGGACCCGGCTCGCCGAGTTCTTCTTCAATCACTTCGCGGTCGGTGGTTTTTTCATTCATGCCATCGACGCCAACTTCCAGACCGCGCAGCGCTTTCTGGAAAGATTCCTGGAAGGTGCGGCCAATGGCCATGACTTCACCGACCGATTTCATCTGCGTGGTCAGGTGACTGTCGGCAGTCGGGAATTTTTCAAACGCAAAGCGTGGAATCTTGGTGACAACGTAGTCGATGCTAGGCTCAAACGAGGCCGGCGTTGCGCCACCAGTGATTTCATTTCGCAATTCGTCTAGCGTGTAACCGACAGCCAGTTTCGCAGCGATTTTCGCGATGGGGAAACCGGTAGCTTTCGATGCCAGTGCAGACGAACGCGACACACGTGGGTTCATCTCGATGACGATCATGCGGCCATCTTTTGGATTGATGGAGAACTGCACGTTCGAGCCGCCGGTATCAACGCCGATTTCGCGCAAGACGGCGAGCGACGCGTTACGCATGATCTGGTATTCCTTGTCCGTCAGCGTTTGCGCTGGTGCGACCGTAATCGAGTCACCGGTATGCACGCCCATTGGGTCCAGATTTTCAATCGAGCAAACGATGATGCAGTTGTCGTTCTTGTCGCGCACGACTTCCATCTCGTACTCTTTCCAGCCGAGCAGCGATTCTTCAATCAACAGCTCGTTGGTCGGCGAGGCTTCCAGGCCGCGCTTGCAAATGGTCTCGAATTCTTCAGCGTTGTAGGCAATGCCGCCGCCACTGCCGCCCATCGTGAACGAAGGACGGATGATGGTCGGGAAACCAACAGTCTTTTGCACGGCCCACGATTCTTCCATCGTATGCGCCACGCCCGAGCGGGCTGAACCGAGACCAATCTTGGTCATTGCGTCTTTGAATTTCGAGCGGTCTTCTGCCTTGTCGATGGCTTCCGGCGTCGCACCGATCAGCTCGACTTTGTATTTTTCCAGAATGCCGTGGCGATGCAGGTCCAGCGCGCAGTTCAGCGCGGTCTGACCACCCATGGTCGGCAGGATTGCGTCCGGCTTTTCTTTTTCAATGATGCGCTCGACAACTTGCCACGTGATCGGCTCGATGTAGGTAACGTCGGCCATCTCGGGGTCGGTCATGATGGTGGCCGGATTGCTATTGACCAGAATGACTTTGTAACCCTCTTCACGCAGAGCTTTGCAAGCCTGAGCGCCGGAGTAGTCGAATTCGCAGGCCTGACCAATGATGATAGGGCCGGCGCCGATGATGAGAATACTTTTAATGTCGGTGCGCTTAGCCATTTTTGTGAGTCTCCATCATCGCCACAAAGCGATCGAACAAGGGGGCGATGTCATGCGGGCCCGGCGAGGCTTCAGGGTGACCCTGAAAGCAGAACGCCGGACGGTCGGTGCGGGCAAAGCCCTGCAGCGAACCATCAAACAGTGACACATGTGTGACGCGGCAGTTGGCAGGCAGCGTGGCCTGATCAACAGCGAAGCCGTGATTTTGCGAAGTGATATGTACCTGGCGCGTATCGAGGTCTTGCACCGGATGATTCGCGCCGTGATGACCGAACTTCATCTTCAGCGTTTTTGCGCCGGACGCCAGCGCCATGATCTGGTGACCCAAGCAGATACCAAAAGTCGGGATGCCACCGTCGATCAGCTCTTTTGCTGCAGCGATTGCATAGTCACAAGGCTCCGGGTCTCCTGGGCCGTTCGACAGAAAAATACCGTCTGGCTTCAATGCAAGCGCTTGCGCAGCAGTTGATTGCGCAGGCAGCACTGTCACTTTGCAGCCGCGCTCGGCCAACATGCGCAGGATATTGAATTTCACGCCGTAGTCGAATGCGACCACGTGGAATTTTGGTGCAGTTTGCTCGCCATAACCTGCGCCCAGTTTCCATTCGGTCTGGGTCCACTCATATGGCTTGGCAGTAGAGACCACCTTGGCCAGATCCATGCCGGCGATGCCCGAGAAGGAACGAGCACGTTCCAGCGCCATTTCGGCAGTCGCATCAGCACCGGCAACAATCGCACCACTTTGCGCACCCTTCTCGCGCAAAATGCGAGTCAGTTTGCGGGTATCGATATTGGCAATCGCAACAATGTTCTCAGCCTTCAAATAATCCGGCAAAGTTTGCGTAGCGCGGAAATTCGACATCAGCAGCGGCAAATCACGAATGATCAGGCCAGCCGCATGAATCTTTGACGATTCGACATCTTCCGGATTAACGCCGGTGTTGCCGATATGCGGGTAAGTGAGAGTGACGATCTGGCTGCTATAGCTGGGGTCTGTCAGGATTTCCTGATAGCCCGTCATTGACGTATTGAAAACGACTTCGCCGCTGGTATGGCCCGCAGCTCCAATGGAAATGCCATGGAAAATGGTGCCATCAGCGAGCGCAAGTATGGCCGGCACAGTATTGGCCGTAAAAAATGGCGGCAAGGGTAACTCCTGGTTCGTTACCGCCGCACCATCGTGCCAACGCGATTTCAGTCTGTTGCAGCCGTGTTCGGCGCACGCAAAATGACTCAGTGCAGGACGTAAATGGAGGTGGATTGCGCGGCGGCAGGGTAAATTGCTAAACCTTGCGATTATAGCCTGAAGAGGCGCTCTGCGGCAACCCGATGACTCTTGTTAATGCTATAACTCCGGTGGGTTTCCCCATTGGCGAAACCCACCGTTGAAGTTACAGACCCAATGCAGCAATACCAGCCTTGGCAATCTGCGCATCTTCAGTCGACTTCACGCCCGACACGCCGACAGCGCCCACGCAATGGCCGTCCACCATCACCGGCACGCCGCCTTCGAGCATGCCTTCAACAACCGGCGCCGACAGGAAAGAGTAGCGGCCGTTGTTAATGATGTCTTCGTAAATTTTAGTTTCGCGCTGGCCGAGTGCCGCGGTGCGTGCCTTGGCAGGAGCAATGTGGGAAGACAGCGGTGCAGCGCCATCAAGTCGCTGCTGCCACAGCAAATGACCGCCGTCATCAACGATGGCAATGCTCACTGGCCATTTATTGGCAATCGCTTCGGCTTCAGCGGCGGCGGCGATTTTCTTTACATCGGCGAGTGTCATGAACTGTTTCGACTGCATATTCTTCCCCTTATTTAGAAAGGCTGGATTGTACGACAAGTCCAACTGTTCGTTTTTCTTTGGCGGCGACTGAAATCATCATTCATGGATGAAATTTTGACAATGCCAGTGGCATCGCTTACATTGCCCCGAATCTAATTAAAACGAGATAAAGATTGCCGTTACTCTTCACTACTTGTCGAACTGCACTGCTGTGCGCGAGCCTTCTCGCCGCCTTCGCTTGTCATGCCGCACCGGCAGGTGATGGCACAGCGGAACCGGAACCAAATAAAGTACTCGCCAAAATCAACAGCTTCACCAATCGTGCGACCACGCTGGCGATCGAAGCCATGTCCCTGATCGGCATCCACTATCAGCGCGGCGGCACCTCACCAGAGCACGGGCTCGATTGCAGCGGACTGGTCCGCTATGTATTCAAGGAAGCATGGGGCGCCGAGTTACCGCGCACATCGGCCGAGATCAGCAAGATGGGCGAGAACATCCCCAGACAAGATTTGCAACCGGGCGATCTGGTGTTCTTCAATACGCTCAAGCATGCGTTCTCGCACGTCGGCATCTACCTTGGCGACAATAAATTCATCCATTCGCCGTCTGCAGGCGGCGTGGTGCGCATCGAAAGCATGGACCTGTCTTACTGGAAGGCGCGCTTCAATGGCGGGCGCCGCCTTAATGAAGACGAACAAGCAAAAAAATGATCGTTAATTTTGCCTGGCTTTCAGTTTTTGCCTGATCTCGGACATTACCGCCATCGCCGCTTTTTCCCCTGCCAGTATCGCGACATTCCTGCCGTTGAAATCATTACCCTTCATCGTGCCCAACTCGGGCCGGATCACGATATCGGCCTGCTTTAATTCATATAGATTAATCGTCTGCCCCATGATCGCGAACGTCTGCAGCAGTACCTCAAAGGTGTTGCTGGACGGTTGCGTATCCGGCTGCGCGGAAATGTTTACCGCAATGATGAAGTCCGCGCCCATCTTGCGTGCAAAACTGACCGGCACCGGCGACACCAGCCCGCCATCGACGTAATCAATACTGCCTATGCGTACTGGCTGAAAAACGCCGGGCACGGCCGATGAAGCACGTACGGCCAAACCGGTATTACCGCGCCTGAAAAGAATGGGCTGGCCGGTATGCAAATCGGTAGCGACTGCACCGAAGAGCATTTTGAGTTTTTCTATCGGTACGTTGTTGACGCTCTTATTGACGTACTGCTGCACGCCCTCGCCTTTCAACACGCCCGTTGAGCGCGAAAAGAACGGCACCGACCAATCCGAGATCGCTGCCTCGTCCATGTCGAGTGCAAGCTTTTGCAGCGCGAAGCCATTATTGCCAGCCGCATAAAGCGCACCAACCAAGCTGCCAGCACTGGTGCCGACCACCAAATCAGGCACGATGCCCTGCGCTTCCAATACCTTGATCACGCCAATATGTGCAAAGCCGCGTGCGGCACCACCGCCGAGGACCAGGCCGATTTTGATTGGCCGCACTGAGGGAGCGGTAACAGGCGCTCCGACTGCCGGCTCCGCGGGAATGTCCACAGGGGCAGTAACGACGGGTGTGGTCTTGGTTTGCGATGGCGGCACGGTCTGGCATGCAGCCAGCAAAAAGGACAGAAATAGGACGTAAAAAAGGCGCATGAGGAAATTGAAAAGCGGCATCGAAGGTGCGCCATTGTAGCGGACGGCTGCGCTACACAGCCTCGCGCCCTTGATCAGCAGCCAAAATGCCCTGACCATGCCTTTTGAAAATTAAATGCATGCCAATCTATGCAGATGAAGTGCGCGCATACAACACCTTCACCCGCTGCGGGCTGGCAACGACGCCATGAACGCCACTGACTGCGCCTACCAACCGTTCATGTAGACGCAATTGCACCATGCTCACCCAACCGGTAACACGCCGGCACGGAGCGCGCGATGGCAGACGATTACGACACCCCTTGGAAGGAAGCGATAGAACGGTATTTCGCCGACTTTCTACTGTTCTATTTTCCGCAGGCTCACGCACAAATCGACTGGTCGCAGCCGCATGACTTTCTCGATCAGGAATTGCGCGCCGTCGTTCAGGATGCCGAACTCGGGAAACGCTACGTTGATAAATTGGTACGCGTTACCCGGCAAGGCGGCCAGTCCGAATGGGTCTACGTGCATCTTGAAGTACAGGGCGACATGCAGGCAGCATTCGCCGAGCGCATGTTTGTCTACCATTACCGGCTGTATGACCGTTACCGCAAGCCCATTGCAAGCCTTGCAGTACTGGCCGATGATCAGGTGCACTGGCAGCCTGAGTCATTTGGCTATGAAGTGTTCGGCTGTCAGCTTGGACTACGTTTTCCGGTAGCCAAGTTGTTGGACTGGGCTGGTAGTGAAGTGAAGCTAGCTGATAGCAGCAACCCGTTTGCAGTTGTCACACTAGCGCATCTGGCCACACGTGCGACACGAAACGATGCGTCAGCCCGATATGCGGCCAAGTGGAAACTGGTGCAGGGACTGTACCGGCGCGGCTGGGATAAGCAGCAGGTAATTGACCTGTTCAAAGTACTGGACTGGATGATGCGTATTCCTAAAGAACTGAATACGCAGCTATGGCAAAATCTTGAAACACTTGAGGAGGAAAAAAATATGCCTTACGTCTGCTCTGTAGAACAAATCGGAATTGAGAAGGGGCTTGAGAAGGGGCTTGAAAAAGGTCTTGAACAAGGCCTTGCTCAAGGAACGCAGCAGGGTCAGGCCCGCATGCTTGCGCGGCAGCTGACTCACCGCTTTGGTGAACTGCCCTTCTGGGTCACGGAGCGTTTGGGCAAGGCGAACGCTGACGAACTGGAAGTGTGGGCGGAGGCTGTGTTGTCGGCTGACTCGATCGAAGCCGTCTTCGGCGCAGCGCGTCATTAACGCCACCCAAGAGCAAGCTGCCCCGGGAGTTAACAGCACCGTCTAAGGCTCTCCCTGCTGCCGCGTCAGCAGCCACACCGCCACTGTAGTGAACGTCGCCACAATTGCCACAACCACCCAGAACCCATGTTCATGCGCGGCCAGCGGAATGCCGCCGACATTCATGCCGAACAGACCGGCAATGATGTTAATGGGCAGCGCCAATACGGTGACGATGGTCAGCGTGTAGAGACTGCGGCTGTTTTTCTCGTTAATCATTGCCGCGATTTCTTCCTGCAGCAGCTTGATGCGCTCCTGCAGCGAGGCCATATCCAACAGCACCGCCGAAAACTCTTCACTGGACTGCCGCAGGTCCTACACATCAGCTTCGGCGATCCACGCAGGCGGCCGCTGCAGCAGGCGGAACAAGGCAGTCGGCTCCGGCGCCATTAAGCGCTGCAATCTCACAAACACACGACGCAGCAAACCAAGGTTCATGCGCTTGAAATTCAAACGCTCTGCCAGCAGGTCGTCTTCAATCTGATCCACTTTTTCAACCGCATCGCGCACGATACCGATCAATACATCTGCCTGATCACGCAGCAAATGAATCAGCAACTCTGTCGGACTCTGTATGCGCGCACCCTGCTGTACCGAATGACGCAAGCGGTCGACAGACTTCAGCGGTTTTTTACGCGCGCTAATAACGACCTGCGGCGTAACGCTAATCCACATCGTGGACAACTCTGATGGGTCGAACGAAAAACCGTGCAGCATATCATTGACAACCCCGATCAGTGCATTATCGGTCAGCTCGATGCGGGTAGAACGCGAGCCCTGATGCAGTGCCTCGAAAAACTCTGGCGACAGACTCGCGTTTTCACGCAACCATTTTCAGTTGAAGACTGACTGAGGTTGAAATGCAGCCAGAGGAATTCATGCTTCGCCAACGCATTCGACTTGTTGAAAAAATCAGCGACCTCGTTTGACTGCAAAGGCAACGCTACTCGCTCAGGCGCGAACTGATAAGCCCAGACCAGACCGGATTGGTCAGAGCCGTAGGTGAAGGGTATGGAGGACATGAAGAAATCCTGATGTCGAAATCTTTAAAACAAAAAAACGCCCCGAAGGGCGTTTGAAAGCATCTACAAGGATTGGAGATTAGAAATTGTATTGCGTACGAAGAGTTGTTACAGATTCTTTATTACCGGTTGCGCCAGCAACGAGAGTGATGTCGTTACCAAGTCTGGTCATAGAATGATCGAGCATGAAGCGCATATTCGAATTAACAAACCAGGTCAAACCCACAGTGGCCGTCGTACCTTTTGGTGACGTCGCTGTTGTTGATGCCGTACCTGTCGTTTTAGTCACGTCATATTGCGAATAACGAGCACCAATTTGCAAACCACCGGTGCCGCCATTTTTCGCATCAAAATTAGTCAGCGGCTTGATGGAACCGAATACACCATCTTTGTATGCATCAGACCATTTCTCGCCTGTGATGTTGTACAACGCCGAAACATACCAGAGCTTGGCTTCTGCATCTGCAGCTGTCGCTCCGAGGTAATCCGCTTTAAGTTTAAGCGTAGCGTATTCACTCTGCATTTTGAATGGACCATACGCGTAGGCCGCTTCAACACCTACCAAGGATTTATCAACTATCGAAGCGACACCATTTGCAGCAATGCCAGTTAACTTATAGATAGCATCTGCACCACGCTGCTCGTTGCGGATATTCATATATGTTGCGGAAGTATCTCCGCTTGCAGCGGCTGCAACATCATATTTCCCCGATGTGCCTGCTAAACCCAAGTGAATAACTGAATCCTTGATATCGGCAAGTTTGGCAATGTTTGCAGTCAAACGTGCCGAGGTCTGCACATTGCCAGTAGCAGCTACATTTGAGCTGCCTTCTTGAAACAATGACAGACCGTAGGTAGTGCCTTCCATTGGAACACCGTGAATCATTGCACCAATCTTTTTAGCTGGCGCAAATTGATTGATATATGAACGCTCAACAAAATCAATGTTGTTCGAGCTGGTCAATTCTTCCAGATTGAACTGCTGCTTGAACTTACCAACACGAACTTGCAAGGCTGGGGTAAACATATAGTTAACCCATGCAGTGTCAACGATGTCAGTCGAACCCACTGCGTTAGCCACCACTTCAAATGTAAAGTCGTTATTGAATTTACCATTAAAACCAATACGTGCACGACGCATTTCAAACTGGTCGCCAAATTTAGCTGTTTTTACATTGGTATCGTTTGAGCTATTGGCAAAGTCACTGTTGAACATGCGCGCATCAACATGCATACGGCCGGTAAGATTGATTTCACTTTTTCCATCTGCTGATTTGAAACCGAAACCATTTTCTTTAACGCTGCCGGCCTTAGCATTTTTCTCGATGAATTTATTGGCTTTAGCAACATCATCATCCAGACGCTTTTCTTTAAACGCTTTATTTTCAGCGACATCTTCAGCAGCCTTGATGTTCTGGTCGTACTCTTGCTGGGTAATGACACCCTTTTTCAACAGCAGGTCCATCAGATTTTTGATATCGTCAGCAGCAAATGCTGGCATAGATATGGTGGCGCAAACTGCAGCGACTGCAACAGCGATACGCTTGGCAGCAATAATTTTGGTTGATGATTTTTTCATTGATATCTCTCCGTTAATAAGTCCGATTGCAATCAAGATTCAGCACTACATGAAGTCCGGCACTGATCTGCTTAATCACTGAGGCTGGATTATTAAGAAGAAATTTTTCAAGTTGATGACATGAATTAAATGATTGGTTGATAATCTGTTTTGACGAGAAAAAACAACAACCCACAATGAATGAACACGACGATGGGACGATTGTCATCAGTCAGTCACATTCCGTATTTATGATTGCCCCCTTTTTTTAAGCAGCACTCACTTGGGATTCACGCATCATGCTGGCAGCAGTTGATCTCGGTTCGAACAGTTTTCGCCTTCATATTGGTATTCATGATGGCGAGAACATCCGCATTATCAAAAGCGCACGTGAACCGATACGGTTAGGAGCAGGCCTTGACCGCAATGGCAACCTGACTGCGCAAGCGATGCAAAATGCACTGGCCTGCCTGTCGCGCTTTGCCGAGGTATTGCAAGCTACACCTCTTAGTAGCGTGCGCGTGGTCGCCACCAACACGCTGCGCATTGCCCGTAACACTGCCACGTTCTTGCCGTTGGCTGAAAAAGCGATCGGTCACCCCATCGAAATCATCTCCGGTGAAGAAGAAGGCCGTCTTATTTATATGGGTGTTGCCTTTTTTTTAAATCAGGCAAACGAGCGGCGACTAGTCGTTGACATAGGTGGCGGCTCGACTGAACTGGCGCTGGGCAAAGGCAGCAACATAGAGAGAGTTGAATCTTTCAGCATCGGCACCGTCAGCACCAGCGCTCCTTTTTTTGCAGATGAAAGACTAACCGACACCGCATTTGAAGCAGCGATCCTGACGGTACGCAGCCACTTTGAAGATGGCGTCGCGCATTTCCAGTCTCGCTATTTTGATGTCGTGTACGGCTCGTCCGGCACCATGCGTACCCTGTCCGAACTCATAGAGAAAAATAATCTGGGGGATGGCACGCTGTCAGCCTGGAACCTGAAAGCTTTGAAAGAGCGCCTGATCGCTTGCGGAAAAATCAGCAAGATCGACCTCATCGGCATGAAGCCGGAACGCATAGGCGTGACCTTGGGCGGCTTGCCCGTTTTGCTGGGTCTGTGCGAAGAGCTTGGTCTGAGCAGCTTGCAGCCGATCGAAGCCGGCTTGCGCATGGGCGTGCTGTGGGACTTGTACATGCGTGCCAGCCAGCAGGACAGACGCGACCAGTCTGTATCTGAGTGCATGCACCGCTTTGATGTCGATGAAAAACGTGCCAGTCAGGTCCTGCACTATGCCACTGCCCTGTACAAGCAGATGAAGCCGGAAAGTGAGCAGTACGACAGGCTGCTGGGCTGGGGCGCACAACTGCATGAAGTCGGGCTAGTGATTTCTCATACAGGCTTTCACAAGCATGGCGCTTATCTGGCCGAGCATGCCGATTTGCCCGGCTTTACCACGCATGAACAACAAGTTTTAAGCACGCTGATCCTGGCGCAAAAAGGCAACCTGCGCAAAGTGCAGCAGGAACTGGCCGAAGCCGACTTGGCCAAGGCCATCCTTTCGCTGCGCCTTGCAATCATTTTCATGCACGCACGGCTGGACCCTGTAGCCGAACGCATGCGCTTACGTATCAAGTCCCGCATTGAGCTGGAAATGAACAAAAAAACCATGGCGGATCATCCCACCCTGTCTTATTGGCTCACAAAGGAACAGGGCGCCTGGCAAGAGATAGGCCTTGAATTTGCGATACTTGCGAATTGAATATAAATGATTTATATTATTTACATAATTTAATGCTGCAGCATCCTTGCCGCCCCTGCGGCAGTGAATCGCGTTTTAATCAGGACAAATAATATGGTCACTAAAAAAATCTCCCCTGCAGTCAAAGCAGCCAAAGCCGTCAAAAAAACGCCAGTCAGCAAGTCGACCGTAAAGCCTGTTGCAAAAAAAGCAGCGCCAGTCAAAGTGGTAAAGCCAGCCTTTAAAAAGCCTGCTCTTAAAGAAACCGTCAAAGCCGTCAAGGCCGACAAGGTGAAAAAGCCGAAGCTGGTACGTGACAGTTTCACGATGCCGCAATCAGAATATGATGTGCTCGCCCAAGTCAAAAAAGCCTGTATCGCTGCCGGTGTCGAAATCAAGAAAAGCGAACTGCTGCGTATAGGCGTGGCGCTTTTGAAGAATATGGATGCCAAAAAAATAGGCGAAGCCAAAGCTACCCTGCCGGCCCTGAAAGCCGGTCGTCCTAGCAAGCACAAATAATTAGAAAAAACGGTTGCTGCTGCGCTGATTTAATGATGCAGCACCCGTTGTCATCACGGGTTCATATTTATGTGGCTTCATGCTCTACATTCAAATTCAACGGAGCAGCCAGATGAATGATCAGACCGAAAACGTTTCAGAAAACGCCACCTTCGACAGCGTACTGACAGCCCGCCTGTCGCGCCGTTCGTTGCTCAAAGGTTCGCTGGCCGCTGCCGCCGCACTCTATGTCGGCAGCGCAGCAGAGGCAGCAACGCATCCGCTGCGGCTTAATTTCAAAGCAGTCGCCAAAACTCGCGCCGATTCCCTGACATTGGCTACCGGCTATTCGTGGTCAATGCTATTAGGCACCGGCGACCCGCTGGCAGCCGGCATTGCCGACTATGCCAATGACGGCAGCGACAGCGCAGAATCCTTCAAACAACGTGCCGGTGACCACAACGACGGCATGCATTTTTTTGGGCTGGCAAAAAACGGCACATGGGATCGCAATGCCTACGATCGTGGCCTCATCTGCATCAACCATGAATCCATCACCGCCGCCTTCCTGCACACGCGTGGTCAAAGCATCACCGAAGGCAAGCGCACTTCTACCGATGAAGTCGTGAAGGAAATGCTCGCCCATGGGGTGAGCGTTGCGGAAGTGCGGCGCATCGGCAAACGCTATGTGCTGCAGCGCGATTCGCGCTGGAACCGGCGCATTACCAGCTTCACCGATATGGAAATCAGTGGCCCTGCCGCGCGCAGCAGTCAGTTGGTCACCAAATATTCACAGACCGGCACCCGTACGCGCGGTACGCTGGCCAATTGCGCCAATGGCCACACGCCGTGGGGTACTTACCTGACGTGCGAAGAAAACTGGGCTGGTTTTTTCCGGCGCAACAGCGCCGACGACAGCAAGCGTAGCGCACGCGAACTGGCTGCCTTCAAGCGCTATGGCGTGGCCGGCAAAGGCAAGCATCTGTGGGCGAGCGTGCAACCCGATACAGCCGACAACCGCTACGGCCGCTGGAACGCAGAGCGAAGCGGCACTTCGGCTGATGGCAGCGATGACTACCGTAACGTCGCCAATACCTATGGCTGGGTCGTCGAGATCGATCCATTCAATCCGGATTCAATACCGTGCAAACGAACAGCGCTGGGCCGCTTCGCGCATGAAGGCGCGTGGCCAGGGCCGGTCATAGCCGGACAACCACTGGTCTGGTACATGGGCTGTGACTCGCGCCATGAATACATTTATAAATACGTGTCCAACGCTGTGTGGGACGCAGCCGATGCCAGGCGCGGCGCAGCAGCCGGCGACAAATATCTGAATGACGGCACGCTGTACGCCGCGCGCTTCAATGCCGACGGTAGCGGCGACTGGCTCAAGTTGCAGTTTGGTGAAAACGGCATCACACCCGAGAATCCGGCTTATGCCTTTATCGACCAGGCCGATGTCCTGATCCATGCCCGCCTTGCAGCCGATGCAGCCGGCGCCACCAAAATGGACAGGCCCGAATGGGGCGCAGTCAATCCGCGCAATGGCGAGGTCTACATGACCCTCACCTACAATCCCTCGCGTGCGATCGACAAGGTCGATGCGGCCAATCCGCGCTACTACAACGACCCGCGCGAAGGCGTCGCGCAAAAAGGCAATGCGAACGGGCACATCATTCGCTGGGCAGAACAGGATGGAAAAGTCGGCGCCACCCATTTCAAGTGGGATGTGTTTCTGTTCGCCGCACGCTCCAGCGCCGACGCCGACAATATCAACTTGTCGAACCTGACAGCCGACAATGATTTTTCCAGTCCGGATGGCCTCTGGTTCGCACGCAGCGGCCTGCTCTGGATAGAGACTGATGACAATGCTTATACCGACGTCAGCAACTGCATGCTGCTGGCAGCAGTACCGGGACGGGTTGGCGATGGTAACAGCAAGACCATCGTCAACACTGACGGCGCGCAGCAGAGCCAAGTCATCACGCACATTGGCGCCGCACCTGGTGAAAGTAACCTGCGTCGTTTCATGGTAGGGCCGGTTGATTGCGAAATCACTGGCCTGACTGAATCGCCGGATGGTCGCGCATTGTTTGTCAACATTCAGCATCCGGGTGAGACGACCGAGGGTAAAGGTTTTGCTATTGATGATGCGACGACTTACCTCAGTCACTGGCCAGCAGGTAGCATGTCGCGTCCGCGCTCGGCCACCATCGTGATCACGCGCGATGATGGTGGATTGGTCGGGGCGGATTTGCTTCATTGAGTAAAGACACTGGATCCCAACGAACGCGGGGTCCAGTGTCTTTGCATTTACTCACCCCCTTCTGTCATCAAACCGAAACCAAGCCGTCATCTTCCTGCAGCATCTGCCAAGTAATCTCGCATCATTACAACAGCGAGGATGACAAATGCGCCTGATGACCTTCGCGGAAGATGATTCTCCGAATTTTTCAAAACTAAGCCTGAGCCTTGCCACTACCCAAAAAGAAGTGCGCGAAGTCCAGCGTTTGCGTTATAAAGTCTTTGTCGAAGCAATGGGGCTAACGGCATTGGCTAATGCGGACGGTCTTGATCAGGATGAATTCGATGCCTACTGCGACCACCTGATCGTGCGCGACACGCGTACCCTGAAAGTCGTCGGCACTTACCGTATCTTGTCACCGAGCTCGATTGAAAAAACCGGCGGCTTCTATTCCGAAAAAGAATTCGACCTGAGCCGTCTGTCGAATCTGCGCAATCGCATCACCGAAGCAGGCCGTGCCTGCATTCACCCGAACTATCGCAGCGGCGGCGTCATCATGATGCTGTGGGCTGGCATTGCAGCTTGCATGCGCAAAGAAAAAACCGACTACCTGATCGGCTGCGCCAGCGTTAGTCTGGCTGACGGCGGCAACACCATCAACAGCCTGTATCGGAAAATAGCAACAGACCATCTTGCGCCCGCTGAATATCGCGTCACCCCCCACCTGCCGTTCCCACTGCATGACGATGCAATTAGCGGCACCTACCCTTTGCCACCTCTCATTAAAGGCTATCTGCGTAGCGGTGCGTGGATAGGCGGCGAACCGGCATGGGATCCTGATTTTCATAGCGCCGACTTGTTCATGATGTTGCCGCTGGCACGTCTGGAAAGCCGCTACGCCCGTCACTATCTCAAAGAGTCGGAGACAGCATGAATTCACGCGACGCTTTCTTTGACGGCAAATCACTCAGCAAGCCCGCGCATAAAAAACACAAGCCGCTGAGATTTCGCACCATCTGGATTTCCGATGTCCACCTCGGCACCAGCGGCTGCCAGGCCAAGCGTCTGCTGGAATTTCTGAAAGCGACTGAATCGGACAAGCTTTATCTGGTCGGTGACATCGTCGATGGCTGGCAGTTGAAGCGCCGCTGGTACTGGCACCAGACCCACAACGACGTGGTGCAGCTGGTGATGAAAAAAGCCAAGAAAGGCACCAAGGTCATTTTCGTGCCGGGCAACCATGACGAATCCGTGCGCCAGTTCATTGGGCTTGACTTTGGTGGCATCAAAATTCGTGACGAACTGGTTCACACCACCGCCGACGGTAAGCGCATGCTAGTCCTGCACGGCGACCGCTTCGATGGCGTAATCGCCTGCGCCAAATGGCTGGCCTATCTGGGTGACTCGGCCTACACGATGATCCTGAAATTCAACAACATTTACAACGCATGGCGCGCGCGTGCCGGTCTGCCGTACTGGTCGCTTTCGCAATACCTGAAACTCAAAGTCAAGAACGCCGTCAGCTACATCACCTCGTTTGAAGATGCGCTGGCGGCAGAAGCGCGCAAGCTGAATCTGGACGGCGTCATCTGCGGCCATATCCACAAGCCGGAAATTCGCGCCATAGGCGGCATCATGTATTGCAACGACGGCGACTGGGTTGAGAGCCTGTCGGCGCTGGTGGAAGAAGCTTCCGGCGAACTGCGTCTGGTGTACTGGCAAGAGATCATGCTGCTGTGGGAGCAGTCGCAGTTTTCTGCTGAAACTGACAATCTCGCTCTGGCACCAGCTTGAAGCAAGCGCGCATTCTGGTTTTGAGTGTGTCTGCAGGCAGCGGCCATGTGCGCGCTGCCGAAGCGCTCTGCGCTTATGCCGAGCTGGATTTCCCGCAACTCGAAGTGCGGCATCAGGATCTGATGAGCATGGTGCCACGCGCCTTCCGCAAGGTCTACACAGACTTCTATCTGACACTGGCCAGTCGCCTGCCTGAAGCCTGGGGCTGGCTATATCGAAAGACAGACCATGAACCGGACGGCAGCTGGATGGATGCACTCCGCAAGCTTGTGCAAAACCTATGCACGCGCAAGCTGCTGCAGGGGGTTGAACGCTTCGCACCAGACGCCATTGTCTGTACGCACTTCCTGCCAGCGGAATTACTGAGCGCAGCCAAACACAAGGGCCGCATCACCTGCCCTATCTGGGTACAAGTCACCGACTTTGACCTGCATAGGATGTGGGTCCACGACGGTATCAATGGTTATTTTGTCGCCAACGACGAGTTAGCATTTCGTTTGCAAGCCTACGGCGTGGACGCCGCGCGCATCCACGTTACCGGCATACCCGTCATGCCGGCATTCAGCGACCATCCGGACCGGCAAACCTGTGCCCGTCAATTTGGCCTGAAGCCGCAAGCCCCGACTGTACTGATCATGGGCGGTGGCGCCGGCATAGGCGGCATGGACTTGCTGGCTGCACAGCTGCTGCAGTCTGAGCAGCATGTGCAGCTGATTGTCATGGCCGGAAAAAATCGTGCCGTGCTCGCTGCGCTGGATTCCCTTCGACAGCTTTATCCATCACGGCTGCTGGCGGTGGGCTTCACCGATCAGGTGCCGGCGCTCATGGCTTGTGCCGACATTGCCATTACCAAGCCGGGCGGCTTGAGTACTTCCGAATGTCTGGTCATGGGTCTGCCCATGCTGCTGATCAATCCGATACCGGGGCAGGAAGAACGCAACGCAGATTTTCTGCTGCAAGAAGGCGTGGCCATGCGCGCTGATGATCCTGTCACCTTGCGCTATCGTTTGCAAAACTTACTGGCTGATCCCTCTGCTGTGGCGCGCATGCGTGAGCGCGCACTGTCACTAGCCAAACCAGATGCTGCGTGCGCACTGCTGCAGCAAGTCACTCCCTTTTCAACCGGGCACCCTGCATGATCTTTTCTTTAGTGTTGACGCTCTTATTTGTTTTTGCGTTGGGTTTCTTTTTTGCGAAACTCGAAATTGCTATTGAAGGCGATGCCGGCTGGGCCGCTAGCTTGCCGACCTGGCGCATTGAAAGTCATTGGGCGCTGGACTGGTTCTGGGGCGGTCGCGCCATGACGGGTTATCACGCGTGGGCGTTCTCGCTAGTCGCTCTGTTCTTCCATTTCCCGCTGGTGTTTGGCGGTACGCTGTCGTGGTCTCTCGAATGGCGCGCCCTCGGCGCCAACATGCTGTTCTGGGTCGTGGAAGACTTTCTGTGGTTTGTACTGAACCCTGCGTTCGGGCTGCAGCGGTTTTCAAAGCTGCATGTAAGCTGGCACAAGAACTGGGTGTTTGGCGCACCGGTTGAGTACTGGATTTTTCTGCCGGTGGGGTTGGGGTTGGTTTGGATTTCTTATTTTTCGATTTAATACGAAAGACTTTGGTTTAATAAGAAAGACGCTGGAATCCAGCGTCTTTCATCAAACTTCAGCTAACTTCAAAATTATTCAAGAACCAAACCGGTAACTCTCCACCGCCACCGTTTTCATTTTCCACCAATAGCTAAACGTAAACCCAGGCCACAGCGTGACGTTGCGCCCATTGGCATCAAAGTACCAGCTCTTGCAGCCACCACCCCACACCGTGCCGCGCATGTTCGCTTCAAGCTCGGCGTTGAAGTCACGCTGCGCTTGCGGCAGACATTCCATCGTCGTGCTGCGGCGCTTGCGCAAAATCTTCAGGCACTTGATCACATAATTAATCTGCGACTCGATCATGAACACAATCGAATTATGCCCAAGCCCCGTGTTCGGCCCCAGCAGCATAAACAGATTCGGGTAGCCTGCAACCGAAGTGCCGTAATAGGCTTCAATGCCGCGGCTGGTCCACACGTCATTGATGTCAACGCCATTGCGGCCAATAATACGCAGTGGTGAAAACACATCCGTGGCCCGAAAGCCGGTGCCGTAAATGATTACATCGACCTGCTGTTCTACGCCATTGATAACAATGCCGCGCTCGGTGACTTCCGTCATGTGGCGGCTGTCATGCATGGTGACGTTTGGCTGCGACAGCGCAGGCAAATAATTATTCGACAGCAGAATGCGCTTGCAACCCAGCTCGTAGTCGGGTGTGAGCTTTGCGCGCAACGCAGGATCAGGCACACGCCGTTTCAAGTAACTGAGCGCAAAGCCTTTAACCTTGGTCATCAGCTTCGGATTAACGGTAAAGCCGAGCGCGAGCATTTCTTGCCGCCAGTAGATCAGGTTGCGAAAAAGGCGCATATAACCTGGCACCCACTTCATCATCCAGTGCTCGGCACGACTGATAGGCCGGTCATTTTTCGGCAAAATCCACGGTGGTGTTCTCTGCAAAAGATGCAACTCACCGACTATTTTTTGCAGTTCCGGCACAAACTGGATCGCACTGGCACCGGTACCTACGACGGCTATACGCTTGCCTGTCAGATCAACACTGTGATCCCACTGCGCTGAATGAAATGCAGCACCAGCAAAGCGTTCAATGCCAGACAGCTTTGGAATCGCAGGCCGGCTCAGGCCGCCCATTGCGGTAACCAGCACGCTGGCGGTCAGCTTGTCGCCAGTGACCGTTGTTATCTCCCACCAGTTACTAGTCTCGTCGAATCGCGCTTCCGACATGGCACTGTTAAAACGTATGCGCGAACGCACATCATATTTGTCGGCGCAACGCTTCAGGTAAGTAAGTAACTCCGACTGCACCGGATACATGCGGCTCCAGCTGGACTGGCGCTCGAAAGAAAAAGAATACAAATGCGAAGGCACATCGCACGCACAGCCCGGATAGGTGTTGTCGCGCCAGGTGCCGCCGACTTCGGCGTCTTTTTCGAGCACGACAAAATCCTTGCGACCTTCCTGCATCAGGCGTATCGCCATGCCAAGTCCGCCAAAGCCGCTGCCGATAATGACGACACCAAAATCGGGACCCTTCACCTTCTTTGCTTGCATTTTATGAATCCTGAATCAAGAGGCGCTGGCCGCATCGGCCTGCTTATGAAGAAAGGCCGCAGCCTGTTCCAGGGATTGCTGCCCTTCCGGTATCGCCTTGCGGAACAGTTGCCACACATGCGGCACCACCGGCCACACCTGCAAGGACACGGTCGAGCCGGCGTCCTGCGCGCGTTGCGCAAAGCGCCGCGCATCGTCGAGCAGGGTTTCATCGGCGCCGACATGAATCAGCAGCGGCGGCAAGTTGTCGAGCTCGCCAAACAAAGGCGAGGCCAGCGGATCATGCGGACTCGCATCAGCCAGATACGCATCGACGACGCGCTGAAAACCTTCAGGGTGGAACATGGCACAACGCGAGGCATTTGAAGCCATCGAGCCGCCACTGAGCGTCAAATCAACAAATGGAGAAAATAGCGCTACGCCAGCCGGTTGCGGCGCGCCTTCATTCTTCAAAGCCAGCAGTAAAGATGCAGACAAGCCGCCACCGGCAGAATCACCCGCCACCACAATGCGCCGTTCGTCTGTGGCGATGGCGCGCACGGCATGATATGCCTGCTGCGCATCATTCAAGCCAGCCGGAAACGGATGCTCGGGTGACTTCCTGTAATCGGGCACGAATACTTCAAACCCCATTCGTGCAAAGGTGGTCGTGATGGGACGATGCGTCAAAGGCGAACAGGCAAAGAAACCGCCGCCATGCAAATACAGCAAAGCCGTGCGCGGCGTAGTGCCCGCTTTGACGATGCGCTCGCCGGCCACGCCATTGACATGCCAGGGCTGAATGTCGAGCCCGCGATGCGTGCGAGTTCTCGCTCCCGAGCCCATCAGTGCGCGCGCATCCTGCAGGGTTTTGAGTTTGGCAAGGCGGCGCTTGAAGGTGTGCCGCATCATGAAGCTGAATAGATGTGCTTTGAAACTAGCCATGCTCTGTTCTCCGTTATGTTTTACGTTCCAGATTTACGTGCCGACAGTTTTGCCACGCGCATCAACAAAGCCCAGTAGCTGACAGGTAGCAGGCGTTGAATCAGGTCCAGAATGGTCGCGTCGCGCCCTATCAAGATTCGTTTCTTGCGTTGTTCAATGCCGTTGACTATAACGGCAGCAGCTTGCTGCGGCGTAGTCTTTGCGACCTTGTCGAAGTACCGTATATCGCGTGCGGCCTTTGCATCATCAATAGTCGAAGCGCGCTGCGCATTGCGGGCAATCGCAGTGCGGATGCCGCCGGGGTGTACGGACGACACACCGACCGATGTCTTTTCTAACTCATGCCGCAGCGCTTCAGAAAACCCGCGCACGCCGAATTTGCTCGTTGCATACGCAACCTGCCCTGCCGGCGCGATCAAGCCGAACACACTGGAGATATTGACCAACTGCGCAACAGGTTCACGCTGCAGCAGCGGCAGGAAGGCACGTGTCATACGGATCACGCCCCACAGATTAATGTTGATCAGGTTTTCGAAATCCTGCTCAGACTGGTCAACGAAATTGCCCATCGTGGCAATGCCAGCGTTGTTGATCAGCAGGTTCACGCGCGCATGCTGCGCCAGCACTGCGGCAGGCAAAGCCGCGATCGCGGTGGCATCTGCCACATCAAGCCAGTGCTCGCTTACTTGAACGCCATGCTTACGCGCGCTGGCGGCAACCGAAGCCAGCCCGGCCTGATCGCGGTCGGCCAACGATAGATGACAGCCGTGCTGCGCAAGCGCCTCAGCCAGCGCAGCGCCAATACCGGAGGCCGCACCGGTGATGACGGCAACGCTGTCGCGCAAGGGAAAGATAGGGATCATTTGCAGTTAGTAATTGTGTGATGTTGGGTTTCGCTGCGCTCTACCCACCATCCAGACCAAAGTTAAAAATCAACTGGCTAAATGGTAATATCTGCAAACCATGCAGCAAAATGATGGTTATTTATGCAAAGTCATCGACGGCATTGATACACAATCGAAGCAAACTCATTCAAGTATGTGGCAGCCAGCGATGTTTTTTAGCCAGCGTCTGCACCTGCTCACGCAACCAGCTATGCGCGAGGTCGTCATCATGCGAAGACGGCCAATACATAAAAACCTGAATCGGCGGCACCACGACCGGCAACTCAATAACGCGGATCGGCAAGACCTGCGACAGCTCTTGCGCATAAGAGCGCGGCATGGTCAGCATCATGTCAGTGGTGGCGACGATGCGGCAGGCAGAAAAATAATGCAGGCAACGCAAACCAACGCGGCGCGTCAGCCCGGTATCTGCCAACAAGCTGTCAGTAGGATCACGCCCTTCGAGATGACTAACAACAACATGGTTCGCGTTCATATATTCCGTGCCGGTCAAGCTCTGCTTGCTGGCAGGATAGCGGTCGGCTCTGACGACAACAGCAACTGCATCATCGGCCAGATGCAGACGGCTGACTTGCGGCCCGGCGGCAATGCGCCTGTCGATGGCCAGATCGAGATTGCCTGACGCGAATTCACGCTCGAAATTTTCACGCGTAATAGGACGGCAGCTTATACGCACGTTCGGCGCGCAAGCCTGCAGATGCTGCACCAGCACCGGCAGCGCAGTTGATTCCAGCACATCGCGTAGCGCAATGCGAAGTTCCATATCCAGTGTTTCAGGAACAAATTCGCGCGGCGTCACCGACGCAAACAAACCTTCAAGACTCGTATGGATGTCACCGACGATATTGCGCGCACGCTCAGTCGGAATCATGCGGTTGCCCTGCCGAGTAAAGAGCGGGTCATCAAACACATCACGCAGACGCCCAAGAGAATGGCTGATCGCCGGCTGCGTCAGGTGCAGCGCATGCGCAGCACCAGAAATACCACCGTGACGATAAATCGCATCAAGCACGCGGAATAAATTAAGATCTAGACGCGGGTCGAAGGCATAAGTCGCCATAGCCCGATAAGCTGGCTTTGCAGCTTTTTTAGTTTTAGTGAGCATGCGCGCACTCTAACTATAAACACCGTTCATGACAATCCATAAGCAAGCATCATTAGTATTGAAGTACAAAGACTTTTAGTCTTTAAAATATTAAACTTCGCTTAGAGTATTAGTTTTATTGTGGGTTTTTTCTGTGTTTTATCCACACTGCTGTTTTTAAAATGTAAAGTTAAGTTAAGTTGAGCGGATAGCTTTGAGAGAAACTCGCCAATGCCCCACCGTTTTAAAATATGCAACACCAAAAAGACTCAAGCTTTCAAAGACAATGACAGTCGCCCTGCATCCCACCCGTGAAAGTTTGTCCGCCTATTTGAGCAACATGCCTGCCGACCAACCGGTGACTTTGCTGAACCTGCTGCGCTTCCTAAAGATCGCCAACTACCCAGCAGGCAGCAACTATCCAGAGACCACCGGCAGCGAAGCCTTCGCCACGTACGCGCGCCTGATGATGCCCTTGCTGGCAGCTGCCGGCGCTGAAATTACCTGGCTGGGAAAAATGGGTACCACCTTGATAGCCCCGAGCGATGAGCATTGGGATGAAGTGGTGTTGGTGCGTTTCCCCGACAAAGATGCATTCGTGAACATGACTACGACCGGCAAGTACGTAGAACTATCCGTGCACCGTACCGCAGCGCTTGCCGATTCACGGCTGATAGCGCTGGTCGACGGACGATCGCAGCAGGCCGCGAATCACCCCACCTTTAAGACGGCAGAACATGATTAACTTTTTGAAATTGAATATCGTCGTTCTGTATGCGCTAACCATTGCCGGCCTCGTAACTGAACTACCTTTCGGACTCAGCACCAACCTGCGCAATGTCACTGGCGTGATGCTGTTGATTCACGTCGTTGAAATCTTCGCTGCGCGCAAATACCTCGCAATGTACCGAGGCAGCCGCTTCGACAGCATCGTGCTGGGACTGTTGTTCGGGCTGCTGCATTTCAAGCCGCTGAAAGACAGACAGCAACGCGATACTGCGTGATGGCTTCTGGACCGGACTGAAAACTACTAATCCACCGCCGTACCGAAGAAGTTCGGCAATCCAGCGACTCGGAGTTTGAATCACCACCCCATCGCCCTCCCGATAAAAATCGGGACACAACGTCATGCAGTTTGCATATCTCCTTTTAATTTAATCAAATTTCGCTATGTTTCCATACATAAATTCTGCTAGTATAAATTGACACTGACGATGCCAATATAAAACAGCACGCTCAGATGGCGATGTGGTTTTAAAAAATAATATTTATAAAAAATCTGGAGACATAATGAAAAAAGGAACGGTACGTAAAGGGCTGACCGCATCGGCATTGCTGGGATTGAGTTTGGCTAGCGGCATGGGTTATGCGGCCGAAGGATTTAAAGTGCGTTTTCCGTTATCAGGATCGCTGGGTGGCGAAATGCTGGCCCCGATTACACCGGGCGTGTTTGGCAGCGTGGTGGTAACCAGTATCGATGTCGATAAAGTTACGGGCAATGACGGCAATGTCATTACCGGTACCGTAGCTGGACAGTTAAGCTCCCCTCAAGTATCTACTGCACTATCTGCTTTTGGTCCTGGGGCAGGTGCCGCCGCAACAGCGATGGGATCGCCGTTGAATTATTCCGGCACTGCCAAGGTCGACTTAAAACAAAAACAAGAAATCTACAACATCGTTCTGGGCGTCACGACCAAAGAAACTTATGCGAATGGTCATCTGACATTTGCAGTCAATATTCCGTACATCACCATCGACCGCAACGTAACCGCAACAAGCACTACGCCACGTTTGATGACGTCGACGTCAACAAACGGTGGCGCCAATCCAATTGGCACCGACATTACTTCTGCCTCGATGACTGGAACCTTTGGACCTGCATCTACCCCTTTACGCGCAATAGGAACAGGGCTTCAGGCAGGATTTTCGACCCAATATCAGTCAGGCCTAGCAGCACTTGCAAATACCGCGTCTGGCAAAGAAGCTGCTCTAGGCGACACCGAAATCTCGGCATTGTGGTCGCGTCAACTTGAAAAAGCAAAAATCGCTTTCGGTGCAACGCTGGTCGTGCCAACCGGATCCTATGATTCGGAACTTCAGCAGTCAACACTGGCTACGGCAAGTTTTATACCCTGCGTACTGGCGGCGCAATCGCTTATAAAGCAACTGAAAATCTGACACTTGGCAGTCGTGTCAGCTTTGCATTCAACACCAAAAATAAAGATAACAATTGGCGCAGTGGCAATTTCTATGTTGTCGACTTGGCTGCAGCTTATAAAACACCTATTGGCGCATTCGGTCCTCACGTTATTCGCGTAGAACAATATCAGGATGACGTCGGCTCCATCAGCGTGACTGGCGGCACACTCGGCACCAATCGTTTCTCTTCAACTGGCGCGGGCTTATTCTTTACGACGCTCGTTCCTGGCATAAACGCCGGCCTGAACCTGTCATACATGAAGACGCTGGAATCGAAAAACGCATTATCGGGCTCGTTCATTCAAGCCCGCCTCTCCAAAGTCTTTTAATTCGTAATTGGTAGCACACCCAAAGGCCAGCAACCCTGGCCTTTGGTGTCTTACGCCCCTACGAAACGCCTAAGCCATCCAACTGTCGTCGATTAGAATGTTCATATGGAAAAAATCTGGCTGGCCAGTTATCCACCAGGCATGCCTGCGGAAATTCCGCTGGATGACTTGCACTCGCTAGGTGAATTTCTTGCGCAATCGGTCGCGGCTTATGGTGCGCGCGATGCCTTCGTCAGTGGCGCCACCGGCACGGCCATTACTTTCAACGAGCTTGATACTCTGTCGGCCCGTTTCGCTTCGTATTTGCAATCGCTGGGCTTGAAACCCGGCACGCGCGTGGCATTGATGATGCCGAACCTGCTGCAGTTTCCGGTCTGCCTGTTTGGCGCTTTGCGCGCTGGCTGCGTAGTCGTGAATGTCAATCCTATGTACACCGCACGCGAGTTGGCTTATCAACTCAAAGACTCGGGTGCAGAAGCCATCGTCATTCTCGAAAACTTTGCGCATGTCTTATCTGCAGCCGACAAACCGGACCACCTCAAGCACATCATCATCAGCAGCGCAGGCGACTTGCTGCCGCTTGCGATGCGCACGCTCGCGTCTGTAGTCATGCGCGCCAAGGGTTTGATCCCGCCCTACAAACTGAACGTCACTGCCCGCCTGCGTTCGGTGCTGCGCGACACCTCGCTGCCTGCACCCTCGCCGGTCAATATCCAAGCAAGCGACCTCGCCTTTCTGCAATACACCGGCGGCACGACCGGCGTCTCGAAAGGTGCGATGCTGTCGCATCTGAACGTGTTGGCGAATTCGCGTCAGGGTCAGGTCTGGACTATGCCTGCGCTAGACATGACGAAGCCGCAGATCTCGATCACGGCGATTCCGCTTTACCATATCTTCGCACTCGGCATGATGATGAACACGCTTGCGCTCGGCGGCACAACCGTACTGGTCTCTGACCCACGAAATACCAAAGCTTTCGTCAAAGTGCTGTCCAAGCATCGCTTCGCGACACTGCCTGCAGTCAATACGCTGTATAACGATTTACTCAATCACCCCGACTTTGCGAAAGTCGATTTCTCAGCCCTGCGCGTCGCCTTCGGCGGCGGCGCTTCTATTCAGCGCAGCGTCGCAGAACGCTGGCAGAAAACGACAGGCTCGCCAATCTGCGAAGGCTACGGCCTGACCGAGTGCTCGCCAACAGTATCAGCGAATCCGGTCGACTTCAGGGAGTTCAATGGCTCCATCGGCTTGCCGTTTCCATCAACCGATGTGTCGCTGCGCGATGAAAACGGAGTGGAAGTCGCAATCGGCGAACCCGGTGAACTCTGCGTACGCGGGCCGCAAGTGATGTCAGGCTATTGGCAAAAGCCGGAAGAAACCGCAAAGGTCACGACACCCGATGGTTTTCTGCGCACAGGCGACATTGCCACGATTGATGCGCAAGGTTTCCTGCGTATTGTCGACCGCCTCAAGGATATGATTCTTGTGTCGGGTTTCAATGTTTATCCAAATGAAATCGAAGACATAATCGCTATGCATGCAGGCGTGCTTGAAGTCGCTGTCATTGGCGTACCTGACGAACACACCGGGGAAGCAGTTAAGGCATGCGTGGTTCGCAAGGACCCGGCATTAACTGAGCAGGACTTGCTCGCGCATTGCCGCACTGAGCTGACTGGATACAAGCGACCGCGCCACATACAGTTTGTTGCCGAACTGCCGAAAAGTCCGGTCGGTAAAATCCTGCGCCGTCAATTGCGCGAAGCACAAACGACAAGCTGACATCATGCAAACCCTTCCTGTTCGTCGTCTGCACATTGATCTGGCCTTGCCGTTTGCGCAGCGCTGGAACGGCAACGATGCATTTCGCAGTGCGTTCATGAATGCGCTGTCGATGAGCTTTCCGCATGGCGAGCAATTCTTTATCGATTCTGTAAAAACCGGCGTTCAAAAACTGGCGCCGGAACTGCGCGAAGATTTTGCGGAACAGGTCAAGGGATTCATAGGCCAGGAAGCGACGCACCGTCATCTGCACGCACTCTTCAACCGCCAGCTCGAAGCGCAGGGCTTTGACAACCTGATCGAACGGCGCGCCATGCGTCGCACGAAAAAAAATGCACATCTGGATGTGCGCGTACACGTCGCTGCAACGGCCGGCCTTGAACACATCACCGCACTGTTTGCGAACTGGCTGCTGCGCACGCCGTCTGCCTTACAAGACACGGAACCCAGACTCAGAACTTTCTGCCTGTGGCACAGTGCTGAAGAGACCGAGCACCGTAGCGTGGCGTTCGATGTCTATCGCGCTTTAGGCGGCAATGAGAAATACCGCTTGCTCATTTTCAAGTACGTGACGTTCATGTTCTTGCTGGACCTGACGCTACAGACCACACTCAACCTGTGGCATGACCGCAGCCTGTTGCGTTGGTCAACTTGGGCCAGTGGTGCGCGATTACTGTTCGCGCGCGACGGTCTGCTGCGCTCGAATTATCGTGGCTGGCTTGCCTATCAATCGCCGGATTTCCATCCGAACCAGCATGACGCCAAGCTGTCGGAGCAATGGCTGACTGCCAACGGCCATCAGTTCACGGTGCTGGGTAAAGCATGAGCCGGCTCGCTGCCAATGCGAAGAATAGCATTCTGCTGTTGGCGGCTATTGCAATTGGGCTTGGCAGCGCATGGTGGTCTGTTAAAAAAGCGCCTGCTTCGGCGCACACAACAATTCAAGCTGGCGTCTGGCAAGGCAGCATACTGACAGGAAGCATCGATGCCGACATGTTCACCCGCGCACGTGTCGCACTGACCGGTCTGCTGGCACTAGACCGCAGCGAAACCATTTACTTTGTCGCGCGCACCGACAATCAACTGCGCCCATTGCGCTCGCGTTGCACCTACAAAGTCTCGGGATCGGCGCCAGCAGCGCGCTGGTGGAGTATTACTGCTTACGCGGATGACCATTTTCTGTTTGATGCGGCGAACCGCAAATTCAGTTTCACTAGCGATAGTGAATTCAGCTTCACCACCGGCCCGCAAGAAACCGCAGGCATGCAATGGCTGCCGACGCCCGGCGACCGCGGAATTGAATTGATATTACGGCTGTACCAGCCTGATGCAACGCTGCAAGCTGCACCGGCATCATTGCGCGCTCCCGATATCGAACTGGTCGGAGCATGCGCATGAATATCACCCTGCTCAAAAAAGTACTGATGATTGTGCTGCTTGCAGCAGCAGTTCATCTGCTCGCAGTCTGGTCCTTGCCGCGCCTAATTATGCACCGCGTCATGCACGGGCCAATGGCTACCTCCATCGGTGGCTGGAACGTGCCGGCATTTCCAGTATTGGCCGATGCGAGCTCGCGCACCATCGTCGCACCGAATCCCGATTTGCTCTATGCGATGTGCCTGCTTGATTTGCGCAAAGGCCCTGTGCAGGTCAGCGCCAACCCGCAGCTAGCCAGTTACTGGTCCATCGCGCTCTATGCCAGCAACAGCGACAACTACTTTGTACTGAATGATCAAGCGGCTGCAGGCAAGCCGGTCAGTTTGTGGGTCACTGCAACGCCAGCCAGCACGGCACCAACTGGCGCGCAACAAGTCGTCAGCCCAACTGATACCACGCTGCTGTTGATGCGTGTGTTGGTCAGTGATGTCACAAAAAATCTAGAGCGGCTGGATGCGGCACGCAGAACTTTGCAGTGCCAGCCACAAATAAAATAACAAGGAGAATCAGCTTGCAACGCACTGTCGTCATCACCGGCGCTTCGGCCGGCATAGGCCGCGCACTGGCATTTGAATTTGCGCGTCGAGGCTACCATTTGGGATTGACGGCGCGTCGCCTCACTGCGCTCGACACCTTGCGCACCGAATTGCAAACCACTTACACTGCCTGCAAAATCGAAATCGCCACGCTTGATGTCGATCAGGATGATAGCGTGGCGCCTACCCTGCATGCGCTATTCGATGCTCTCGGAGGCGTCGACACAGTCGTGGTCAACGCCGGCATCAACGACTTTACCCGCGTCGGCAGAGGCGAGTTCGCCAAAGAGAAAAAGGTTTTGCAGACCAATCTGATCGGCGCGATTGCGACTGTGAATGCAGCAGTCGAATATTTTCTGGTGCGTGGCAAGGGTCAAATAGTCGGCATCTCTTCGCTGGCTTCACTCAAGGGTATGCCTAAGCAGGCGGCGTACTGCGCCAGCAAGGCTGGATTCTCGCTTTATCTGGATGCGGCACGTGCCGAACTGCGCCGCAAAAACATTCAAGTCACCACTGTGCTTCCGGGCTTTGTCGTCACTGACATCATGCCCGACATCGCCAAATATCCGTTCGCTGCCAGCGCCACTCAGGTGGCTCGTGAAATCGTGACTGCTATGGAAAAAGGCAAGGCGGTTACCATCGTTCCTGGCTATCCGTGGAAATGGCTGCGGCCACTGTTCACGCTTATTCCGGATGCGCTCTGGCGCAAGCTGGCCTGATAAAAATAAAGAGCGCGCACGATGACAAAAAAAATGGTCATGTACGGCTGGCACTTGTCCTACTTCGCGGGCAAAGTGCGTAGCTACCTGCATTACAAACGCATTCCCTTCATAGACCAGCCGGTTGATATGTACACGCTGCTCGTGCGCGGTAAACGCAAAACCGGCGTTGTGGTGATGCCGACCATAAAGCTGAAGAATGACGAATGGCTGCAGGATTCCAGCGTCATCATCGAGCACTTCGAGCAGCGCATTGCGGCCTATCCGGTCATACCTGCCAAGCCCGTGCAGCGCTTCACGGCCTACCTGATGGAAGCCTGGGGCGACGAATGGTGGATTCCTATCGCGATGCATACACGCTGGAATTACCCCGAAAACTATGCACTGTTCGAGCGTGATGCAGGTTCCGCTTTGCTGCCGTATTTTCCAGCGTTCTTGCAACGCAAGGCGGCTGCTTACGTCGCAAAGAAACTGCGCGGCATGCTGCACGCCGTCGGCATCCGGCCCGAACAATACGGGACCATGATCCGCTGGACCGAGCACATGCTTGATCTGCTCGACGCGCATTTTGCGCAGCATGCTTTCCTGCTCGGTGACCATCCGACGCTAGCTGACTTCGGTCTGGTCGGCACCATGTACGGACACTTGGGTCGTGACCCATGGCCGGCGCGAGAACTGATCGCGCCACGTCCGCATCTGCGCAACTGGATAGACCGGATGGCAGCACCGCCACCACGCGACCCATCGTCGTCGCCTGCGCAGTTACTGGCAGACGATGCCATTGCCGACACACTGCTGCCAGTCCTGAAAATTATTTGCGCTGAATTTGTGCCGCAGCTCGAAGGCATCGCGGAGCAAGTCACGCAACTGCACGCCGGCTGGCCGGCTGGCAAACCGGTGCCGCGTATCTTGCGAGATGTCGAGACCACAATGGGCGGCAAGGTCTTCCGCCGCGCTGCCATGCCTTACACCTTGTGGATGGCGCAGCGTGCGCTTGATGTTTTGCATGCGATGCCGGAAGCCGGGCAGGAAAAAGTGCGGCAGTGCTTGCAGTCCGTGGGCGGCGAGCGTTTACTGACGTTGAAGTTTCCACGCCTGCGCCGGTTTGGCGTGCGCGTTGAATTTGATGGAGAAGCCGCATGAAAAAATTAATGACTTTGCTGGCCTTGCTGGCGGGCCTAGCGAACGCTGCGCCGGACCCTGTTTTAGGTTTGTGGCAAACCACCGACGAGAAAACCAATGCACCGTCGGCCGTAGTAAAGCTCGAAGTGATCGATGATGTCTTGCGCGGCACGATAGTGAAAATTATTCCGCAACCGGGTGTGCCAGCCGATCCGGTCTGCAAGCTCTGCACCGACGAGCGGCGTGACAAACCTATTCTGGGCATGACCATACTGAGCGGCTTGAAGCGAACTGCGGCAGGTAAGTGGTCGGGTGGTGAAATTCTCGATCCAAAAATTGGCAAGGTTTATAAAGTCAAACTCAGTGCGGCGGAAAACGGCAAGACCATGGAAGTGCTGGGTTATGTGGGTGTGCCGTTGATGGGTAAGACGCGTATTTGGCAGCGCGAGCAATGAGTGTTTGTTTTGAAAGGCGTGTGATTTTGAGATTGGGTCGCTTAATGTGTTTTTTGTTAAACGACGAAAGTCGCTGGATCCCAGCCTGCGCTGGGATGACGGTAGAAGTTTAGAAGCCATCTCAATTACTCCCGTCGTTCCGGCGAAAGCCGGAACCCAGCGTCTTTCGTCACTCAACAAAATATTCGAATTTTCAATGCAACATTAAAAAAACAAAAAAGCACGAGGAAAAGCTCTAATGATGAAACGCCTACTCTGGATCGTAGCCGCATTCGCCGCCCTACTGGTCGCCACTTTTTTCGCCGTCGGCAAACGCGAAGGCGTGGCAATCCTGTATGTGAAATACATCATGCGCCATGACCCTGCACCAAACCGTGATGTCATCTGGCAGAACGGGCCGGCAGAAGCTTCAGCCACAAAAAAGAAGCAACCGAACATCATCCTCATCGTTGCCGACGACCTCGGCTACAACGACATCACTTTACGTAAGGGCGGCGTGGCTGGCGGCAGCGTACCAACGCCAAACATAGATTCAATCGCGCAAGACGGCGTTGACTTCTCTGCCGGCTATGCCGGCAATGCGACCTGTTCTCCTTCTCGTGCCGCGTTGATGACAGGCCGCTATGCAACCCGTTTCGGCTTTGAATTCACGCCGGTGCCAAAGCAGTTCATGAAGATGGTTGGCACGCACAGCGCGCCCGGCGCAGTCAACAAGTCGATTTACCATGCCGATCGTGAACGTGATTTACCGCGCTATGAAGATGAAGGCATTCCGGTTTCGGAAGTCACCGTCGGCAACCTGCTGCAGAAGGCGGGCTATCACACGGTTCATATCGGTAAATGGCATCTGGGTGACAGCCCGCAATTCCGTCCCTATGCACGTGGCTTTGACGAAGCACTCAGCATGCCGCATGGCGGCTCGATGTTCATGCCTGCAAATGACCCGGGCGTGGTCAACTCAAAACAGGAATACGACCCGATTGATAAATTCATCTGGGCCGCGCATCCATTCGGCGTGCGTTTCAATGACAGCCCCGTCTTCGCGCCCAAAGGCTATCTCACCGACTACCTGACCGACGAAGCGGTGAAGGTCGTGGCGGCCAACAAGAACCGTCCGTTCTTCATGTACCTGGCCTACAACGCACCGCATACGCCGCTGCAGGCAACGCGCGCCGACTACGATGCGCTCAGCCACATCAAAGACCCGACGCTGCGCGTATATGCAGCAATGATCCGCTCGCTGGACCGCAACATTGGTCGCGTGCTGCAGTCGCTGAAAGACCAGGGCATGGATCAGGACACGATGGTGATCTTCACCTCTGACAACGGCGCTGCGCATTACATCGGCCTTGAAGGTCTCAACAAACCTTACCGCGGCTGGAAGACGACTTACTTTGATGGCGGCGTGCGCGTGCCGTTTTTTATGCGCTGGCCCGGCGTACTGCCACGCGGTGCGACTTATCAGGCTGCTGTCAGTCATTTCGACATCTTCGCCACGGCAGCCGCTGCTGCTGGTGCAAGCTTGCCTGCAGACCGCAAGATTGATGGCGTCAATCTGGTGCCGTATGTGCGTGGCGAGCGCAGCGACCGTCCACATGACGTGCTGTTCTGGCGTGGCGGTGATTACCGTGCAGTGCGCGCCGGCGACTGGAAGCTGCAAGTCAGCGCGCTGCCCAACAAGGACTGGCTCTATAACCTGAAGAGCGATCCGGGCGAGAGAAACAATCTGGCCGCCAGCGAGCCGGCCAAAGTGCAAGAACTGAAAACGCTTCTGCGAGACTTTGACAAGCAGCAGGCCAAGCCGCTGTGGCCGTCGCTGGCAGAAGCACCGATTCCGCTTGATAAAACCCTGCGCGACAAGATCAATGCAGACGATGAGTATGTGTACATTTCGAATTAATCAGGACGCATCATGAAAAGAAAATTGCTGATTGCCAGCGCATTCATACTGGCAATCATCGCCATGGTCCTTTGGTTAAATCAGGACAAACTCGGCATGCGTCTGGCGCAAAACCGTATTGCGGCACTCAAGCTCGGCGAAGACCCGATCGCTGCGCTGCCAGACGGCTTGCATGTCGGCCTATGCGGCGCCGGCTCGCCCTTCCCTGACCCGCTGCGCAGCGGCCCATGCACCGTGGTCGTCGCTGGCAAGCGCATGTTCGTATTCGACGCAGGTTCCGGCGCCGCGCGCGGCATTGCCCGCATGCGCTTGAACAATGGTCAGATCGATGCACTGTTCCTGACCCACTATCACTCCGACCATATCGACGGCGTAGGCGAATTGCTGCTGCAACGCTGGGGCACTGCCGCCCATACCGATCCGCTGCCGGTGTATGGCCCTCCGGGCCTGCAGCAAGTCGTAGACGGTTTCCGGCAGGCTTACACATTAGATAGCGGCTACCGCATCAAACACCACGGCGAAAAGATTATTCCACCTTCCGGCTTTGGCGCAACCGCACACGCCTTTGAGATGCCTAATGCCGCTGCGCCACGCATCGTGCTGGCCGATGCCGATCTGGAGATAACTGCCTTTGCTGCCAACCATGACCCCGTGCATCCGGCCGTCGGCTACAAGATTCGGTACAAAGATCGTAGCGTCGTCATCAGCGGCGACACCAAAAAATCGGATAACGTCGCACGCGCTGCCGCCAATGCCGATTTGTTGCTGCATGAAGCCTTGTCACCTGAGTTACTGGGCTTGATTGAAGCTGGTTTTGCAGAAGCCAAACGCGACAACCTGCGCCAGATCATGCATGACGTGCTGGACTATCACACCACGCCACAGCAAGCGGCCGAGGTTGCACAGCAGGCTGGTGTGCGCGCACTAGTACTTCACCACATTGTGCCGCCGCTGCCATCGCGTACATTGCATGCCGCATTTCTGGGCGACGCGAAAAAACGCTTCAATGGCCAGCTGCAGATAGGGCAGGATGGCGACTGGATCAGCCTGCCGGCTGGCAGCAAGTCGATTGACTTTTCAGTCAGGAACTAAGCGCATGTCATTACCCGCCCGTGCCGTCGGAAAACTGATTACTAGCCGCGCGCTGCGCGCACTGGGTTTTTCTCTCTCTGCTGCACGCCGGCACCTGACCGGCGCGCCGGCACTGGTGCACTATTTTCATCAAGCCGATGATCCGTATTCGCATCTGATGTTGCAAGTACTACCGGTGCTGATGCAACAGCACCGCATCACACTCGTACTGCATCTGGTACCACCGCCCCATGATGCCGCTGCGCCTGATCGCGCGCGATTGCAAGACTGGTCGCGTCGTGATGCAGCCAAGCTCGCTTCATTGCTGCAGCTGGAATTTACCGACTTGCAGCAACAGCCTGCGGCTGAAGCCGTAGAGCTGACGAACCGCTGCCTTGCACAACTTTTTAATTCAGCTGCCGGCAGCCGCACCGCCGTCGGGCAGGCATTGGCGATAGGCCGCGCGTTATGGCGGCATGACATGGCGGCGCTGCAAAATTTTGAAAACGTGCCAAGCGGCCGGGCTTCACTGGTGCTGGCCGACGGCGCAGCGACACGCAAGCAGCTCGGCCACTATCTGGGTGGCACGCTGTATTTCGAACGTGAATGGTATTGGGGTGTAGACCGCATCTGGTATCTGGATCAGCGACTGAGCGCAGCCGGACTGTCCTGGCCCGACACCGGCGTGGCCATTGCCCGCCTGCCTGCGCTGCAATGGCGCACGCCGCCGGCAACTGAGCAAACAACAGAACTGCATTTCTTTTGCTCGTTGCGCAGCCCTTACACGTATATCGCAGTCGCGCGCGTTATCGAACTGGCGCAGCATTATCGTGTGCAGCTCAAGCTGCGCTTCGTGCTGCCTATGGTCATGCGCGGGTTGCCGCTGCCGATAGAAAAGCGCCTCTACATTGTGCGCGACACCAAACGCGAAGCCGACACACTAGGCCTGCGCTTTGGCGACATGTCGGATCCGGTTGGGCGCCCTACCGAGCGCGGGCTCGCGGTGTTGAATCACGCTATCGCAAGCGGCAAGGGTGCAGAATTTCTCGCGTCGTTCATGCGCGGCGTCTGGTCTGAAGGCATAGATGCAGGCACTGACAAAGGTCTGCAAAAAATCGCCGCTCGCGCCGGGCTCGATGCTGCTTTCGTTGCCGCTGCGCTAGCTGATGAATCATGGCGCGTCGTCGCCGAAGCCAACCGCGAAGACATGCTCGCTGCCGGACTGTGGGGCGTACCGAGTTTCCGCATGAACGACCATCCCGCTGTGTGGGGGCAAGACCGTCTGTGTCTGCTCGAACAGGATTTGATCAAGGTTGTGTCGACATGATGCTGCGCCGCTATCGCTTGCCGCTGATTGCGGTGCTGCTCATCATTGCTGCGCTGGCCGCAACAAGCTGGTGGTGGTTACAGCACAATGCCGCTACAAAGTCAGCTGCAAAGCCAACAAGCGTCGCCTGCAGCCTGTCTGCCGAAAAAGCTGATGCGCCGCATGCCGGCATGGTGTGGGTGCCGGCCGGTAGTTACGTCGCAGGTGATAGCGTGTATCCGGAAGAACAGCCGGCAGGCAAGGTGCATGTTGCCAGTTTCTGGATGGACCGCAGCGAAGTCAGCAATGATGCATTCGCTACCTTCGTCAACGCGACCGGTTATGTAACCGTGGCTGAGCGCGCAGTTGACCTTGCCTTGCATACCGGTCTGACGACTGACATGCAGCAACCCGGCGCGGTAGTGTTCAGCATGCCGGACAAGATCAGCAACAATGATGACATCCGCCAGTGGTGGCGTTATGTGCCGGGCGCAAACTGGCGTCACCCCGGTGGCCCTGCAACAACCATAGACGGGCACGGTGCGTATCCGGTCGTGCATGTCACGTATGCCGATGCGCTCGCTTATGCGAAATGGAAAGGCCACACTCTGCCGACCGAAGCGCAATGGGAATGGGCGGCACGCGGCGGCAAGTCGCAAGCTGCAGCCGACCATGCGCAACCGCTGCAGGCCAACACCTGGCAGGGATTATTTCCAGTCGCGAATTCCGCTGATGACGGCTACATCGGGCTTGCGCCTTCCGGCTGCTATGAGTCGAATGCACTAGGCCTGTTCGACATGATAGGCAATGTATGGGAGCTGACCAGCGACGTTTATCTGCCGTACCACCAAGGTGAAAACGAATCGCACGACCAGCTGCCGCCGGAACTGCGCACGGGCGCTGGTCAGCGTGTCATCAAAGGCGGCTCGTATTTATGCGCGCCGAACTACTGCATACGCTATCGCTCTGCAGCGCGCCAGCCGCAAGATGAAGATCTGGCTGTCAGTCATCTCGGGTTTCGTACCGTACTAATTGCACCGGGGCCTTGAAGGATTTATGAAAGTGAAAGTCAGCATGAATAAAACTCTACCTGTCTTGCTGCTGAGCTTATTCGCTGTTGCAAGTCATATCACAAGTGCTGCCGACAAAGCTACTACGCGACCCAATATTGTCGTGCTGCTGGCTGACGATTGGGGCTTCAGCGATGTTGGTGCTTTCGGCAGTGAGATCAAGACGCCAAATCTGGATAGCCTGGCGCGCCGCGGCATGAAATTCTCAAACTTTCATGTCACAGCTTCCTGCTCGCCTACCCGCTCCATGCTGCTGACTGGCGTCGACAATCATTTGAATGGTGTCGGCAATATGCGCGAGACCATTCCGCAAGAGCACGTGGGCCGCGCCGGTTACCTGAGTGTGCTGAACAGAAATGTAGTGACAATTGCGTCACTGTTGAAAGACAGTGGTTATCGCACTTACGTCGCCGGCAAATGGCATGTCGGCAAAGAAGCGCATAACCTGCCCGACCAGCGTGGCTTTGATCATTCACTCGTACAGGGCGACAGCGGCTCGGACAACTGGGAAACCGGCAAGCGCTATCTGGATTTGACCGATAAAGTTTATTGGTATGAAGACGGCAAGCCAGTGGTGATGCCAACGGAATTTTATTCATCAGAATTTTATATAGACAAGACCATCGGCTACATCCGCGCCGGCGCCTTAGAGAAAAAACCGTTTTTTGCGTATGTCGGTTTTCAGGCCAATCATATTCCGGTACAGGCGCCCAAACAGTTCATCGACAAATACAACGACTATTACAAAGATGGCTGGGATGCGCTGCGCCGCGAACGCCACAAGAAAGCTGTAGCACTAGGCCTGATTCCCAAAGACGTGCCTATGGGAACGATGACTACGACCAAAAACTGGAATGCGCTTAGCGAGAAAGACAAGCAATTCCAGATTCGCAGCATGCAGGTGTATGCAGGCATGGCCGATGCGATGGACCATCATGTCGGCCGCCTGATAACTGATTTAAAAAAGAGCGGCGAGTACGACAATACCGTCTTTGTTTTCTTGTCCGACAACGGCCCCGAAGCATCCGACCCGTATGCAGTCACACTCGGCCGCTGGTGGCTGAACCTGCACTACAACCATGACATAGAAAATCTTGGCGCCAAAGGCGCATATAGCGTCATCGGCCCCAGCTGGGCGAATGCAGCAGCCACGCCACTTAGCACGTATAAATTTTACGCGGGCGAAGGTGGCATACGCACGCCACTGATTATTTCCGGCGTGCGCGGCATGCAACAGAACGCAGTGCAGACCGGCTTCACGCATATCAATGACATCGTGCCAACCTTGCTCGACATTGCCGGTGTGGCGCAGCCGGGCGACACCTATAAAGGAACCAAAATAGAGCGCATGACTGGCCGCAGCCTGCTGCCGGTGCTGCAGGGCAGCGCAACGCGTGTACATCCGGCCAACGAAGCAATCGGATATGAATTGTCTGGCAATGCGGCGCTGTTCAAGGGCGACCTGAAGCTGGTGAAAAATATTGCGCCTGTCGGTGACGGTCAGTGGCATCTTTATGACATCAGCAAAGACCCCGGCGAGACTGCTGATCTGCAGACCAGCCTGCCGCAGCAGTTTGCGCAAATGCAGCTCGACTACGCAGCCTATACCAAAGCCAATGGCGTACTGCCCATGCCTGAAGGCTATGAGCCTATACGTCAGGTACTGGTGAATGCGCTGATCAATGTGTATGTGCCACGCTTCAAAGTGCCGGCACTGATACTGCTGACTGTGTTGTGGATATGGGCGGCTGTATGGATAAGACGTAGGCGCAAATTAGCATGAGCATGAGCGGCAGCGGTTATCTCGACACGCCATGGCCCGGTGAGGATGGTGGCCCCGCACGCCTGCAAATTTCACAGCGCGGGTCCGGACTCGGGCTGCAACGCGGAGAAAAACTCGGCTGCGTAACACGTCACACACTGCTGTCGACCATGACGCTGCTGGGGGCACCCGGTGAAGTGTATTTGCTGACCCATTCGGCCCTGCGAGCGAAGCTAGGCTTGCCAACGACGGCTTGTGTTGAGTTGATAGACTCCGTCACATTGAAAACAGTAAAACGTTCGCCACGCCTGCGCGGTGGACCGATGTGGCCGGGTGGAATGGCCCTGCATAGCAATGGCAATCTGTTTGTGGTCTATGGTCGTTATGCACACCAGCTTGACCGCGCCTGTCAGCCGCTTATGTCACGCAAACTGTCGGTTAACCAGCCCTACAATTCCTTTGTCATTCTCGACAATGGCCTGATCGTCACCAAGAACTTGTCCGACCAGACCAATGCGCGCCTGACAGTGCTGGATGCCGACAACTTGCAACCTGCTTGCGCCGACCTTGAATGTCCGGAACCCTCGGTTGCGCGCCTGAGCGCCGTAGGCAATACCGTCTATGTCGTTGGTGTGCGATCCCTCTTTCGTTATCACTGGAATGCGGCTGCAGAGCGGTTACAGTTCGATACAGACTGGCGCTTTGACTATGTAGCCACCAGCAAGCAGACCTATGGCTGGGATCTGGTCATAGCCGGCGAGCATGCGTGGTTCATGGATAACGGCCAGCATCGTTACCTTGTCAAAATGCTGGGCGCAGGTGTGAGCAACACTGCTAACCGACTCATTCGCGTATCGCTAAAAGACGCCAGCGAGCACCATAGCGTTGAAGTCAGCGGACTGGCTGGCGGCAGCATTACCAATCCGCCGCTGGTCGATAGCAAACGACAGATCGTGGTTGCCTATGATTCAGCGAATGCAGTATTGCGCGCATGGCGCTTTGGTAGCGAAATTGCTGACTTGACGCCTCTTTGGGAAAAATCACCATTCGGCTGCGCCAGCCATATGATTTTGTATCCCGATACGGGTGAACTAGTGATCAATGATTATCACCATCATAGCGAGAACGTAGTCGTACTCGACATCACGACCGGAGCGGAGCAAGCACGCATCAACAGCGGTGGCATCACGCAGGGCGTGGTGTTTCCGAGTCCGGGCTGGGGGCGAGATTTTTACTGGTCGTCGATGGGAAAGCTGGCACGCGTTTTTGTGCGGTAAATTGTTAACTTAAACATTTAATGAAAAAACTCATCCTCATCACTGGCGCTGGCACCGGCATAGGACGTGACGCTGCCTATGCGTTGGCAGCGCGCGGCCACCATGTCGTAGCCGCGACCTATACGCAAGAGCAAGCCGATGCGCTGCGTGAAGAAAGCACGGCGAAAGGCTGCCCGCTGCAAACAATGAAGCTCGACATCACCAATGCGAGCGACCGTGAATACGTGCTGGAGTTGAAGCCTGATGTGCTGATCAATAACGCAGCTATTGGCGAATCCGGTTCACTGGCAGAAGTGGATGTGGCGCGCATACGCAATGCATTCGAAGTGAATGTCTTTAGTACCTTAGAACTGACGCAGCTGGCCTTACGCAGCATGATTGCGCGACAGAGCGGCACCGTGATTTTCATCAGCTCAATTGCGGGCCGTATTCCCATGCCTTTCCTGATGCCGTATTCAATGACAAAATTTGCGCTCTCGGCTGCAGCTGCCGGTCTGCGCGAAGAAATGGATCAGCTCGGTCGCAATGTACAGATTGCCGTCGTCGAGCCGGGCGCGATTCATACTGGCTTCAATCAGTCAATGACAGATCGTAAATACACATGGATGCAGCAGGATTCGTATTTCAGTGAGCAGACTGAAAAAATGAAAAAGCAGGAAGCACGTGTGTTCGGTTTATTGGAAGCGAAATCGACGCAATCGGTAGTAGAGAAAATCGTCAAGGCATCTGAATCACGTAGGCCGCAGCTGCGTTATGTCGCACCTTGGATACAGGGTCTAGGTGTGAGGTTGGCGCGCATTTTTGGAGTTTAATTTTTTTCAGGATGTTTTAAAAAAGACGCTGGGCCCCAGCGTGTGCTGGGGTGACGGTAGCTATTTGGGCGACATCTCTATTACTACCTTCATCCCAGGGTATTAAATTGAATACAGCAAATTCTTCAAGCTAAAATTTATGTTCAGCGAACTAGGCGAAACAAAAAAGAAAGCCCCTACATCTTCCGCTGATGGCCGGCATAGCCGCACCATCATTACGCGCGAACGTATAGTCTCTGGCTTCATTGACCTGATAAACGAAGGTTGCGTCGCGCCGACAGCAGAGCAAGTCGCCGTACGAGCAGGCATTGGATTGCGCACCGTGTTCCGTCACTTTGATGACATGGAGACTTTGTATCGTGAGCTTGGCACCCATGTCAGTATGTTGATTGATGAGGTATTGCAAATTCCATTGAAGGCACCGGACTGGCAAGGTAAGCTGGCCGAAAGCATCACAGTGCGTACGCAACTGTATGAAAGGCTGATGCCGTTTCATATTGCTTCACATACGCATCGGCACAACTCGCCCTTTGTCGAAAAATACATGCAGCAGTTGCACATGCTGGAATGCTCCATTTTGCAAATCATCCTGCCGCAATCCATTTTGCAAGACAAGCTGCGCTTCGAAGCTCTGGTTCTGGCGTTATCGAATGACGCCTGGGTCAGACTACGGCGTGAACAAAAACTGAACACCGAAGCCGCTTGTGCAGTGATGCAGTACGCTGCTGACGCACTGACGAAGTATTAAAACAGTGAGAACAAAAAAATGCGACATCATTCCGCTCTGTTGATAGCTTGCACAATCGCGCTGGTCGGCTGTAGCAAAGCACCGGTACAGACTGACTCCGCGAGCGCAGCGACGATTGCAGCCAATCTGGCAGTCGCGCAAGCTCTGCCGCTAGACGACAGGCAGGACTTCGACGATGCCGCACGCGGACTGATCGCGCGCCCTACCGGCAAACTGCTCGCCGCCGATAAATCGGTGCTGATTGATTTCGATGCCTACCAATTCGTCAAGGGACCTGCACCATCGACTGTCAATCCTAGTCTGTGGCGGCACGCGCAACTTAATACCGGCGCCGGACTTTACAAAGTCAGCGAGCGGGTCTATCAACTACGTGGCTTTGATATTGCCAATATCACGATCATCATTGGCAATAGTGGCTGGATCGTGGTCGATGCATTGACTTCGCGTGAATCAGCGACTGCCGCGATGGCGTTTGCCCGACAACACTTGGGACAGCAACCGGTATCGGCACTGATCTTCACGCATAGCCATGCCGATCATTTTGGTGGCGCGCTCGGCGTACTGTCGCAAGCCGAAATTCAACAGCACAAACTACCTATCATTGCGCCTGTGGGGCTTTTACAGGAAGCGACCAGTGAAAATGTATTGGTCGGCACCGCAATGGGCCGTCGCTCCGAATACCAGTTCGGAAAAAATTTGCCGCACTCAGCCATAGGTAGCGTCGATACCGGACTCGGCAAAGACCTAGTCTATGGTGCTCTCGGTATTCTGGAGCCGAACCTGCTGATCACGCAGTCTGTGCAGGAAGTGGACGTCGATGGGCTACGCTTCATTTTTCATAATGTACCCGGTGCGGAAGCGCCCGCCGAGCTGACCTTCACAGTTCCGCAACTGAAACTGTATGCAGGTGCAGAGATCCTGAGCCAGACTATGCACAATCTGCTACCGGTGCGCGGCGCCAAAGTGCGTGACGCCCTGCTATGGTCGAACTATCTCGACAGCGCTCTGCTGCAGGCAGTCGATGCCGACGTCTATGTCGGCCAGCATAACTGGCCGGTATGGGGCAATGCACGAATTGTTGAACTTATTACCAAGCATCGTGATGTGTATCGCTATACACATGACCAGACAGTCAGACTGATCAATGCTGGATTGACGCCGGACGAGATCGCTGAACAGATCAAGCTGCCGCCGTCGCTGGCGAACTACTTTGGGGCACGCGGCTATTACGGCGACTTGCGCCACAACGTACGCGCGGTCTATCAGCATTACATCGGTCACTATGACGGCAACCCCGCGCATCTCGACAGACTGCCGCAGCAGGATTCTGCTGCGCGTTATGTGAGCTTGATGGGCGGCGCTGACCGCGTGCTGGCAGCAGCACAAGCTGCATTCGACAAAGGCGAATACCGCTGGACGTCCGAGCTGTTGAATCAGCTTGTCATGGGCGCGCCGACCAACAAAAAAGCGCTGGATTTGTTGGTGCGTACCTATGAACAACTTGCTTACCAGTCAGAAGCAGCAACCTGGCGCAATAGCTATTTAAAAGCGGCGCAGGAATTGCAGCAAGGCCCACCCAAGGTCGGTCTGCCACGTGCAAATCTGATTGACATGCTCGCGCACACGCCAACCGAACGCTTCCTCGAATCAGTGGCGGCCAGCCTGAATGGACCGGCGGCTGTTGGCAAGAACCTGTGCATCAATCTGGTGTTTACCGACACGCGCGAATCTTTCGTACTCTGGATAGAGAATGCAGTACTGCATTATAAAAAATCTGCACCTGCAGCCAAGGCTGACGCCACGCTGACTCTGACCAAAGCAGTGTTCTTGAAAGTCATTACCGGTACTGCCGGCATCAAGGATACGCTGCTGTCGGATGACGTCAAAGTCAGCGGCAGCAAACTGGATTTGCTGCGCTTTTTTGGCTTGTTCGACAAAGCCACCGGCACCTTCGCCATTGTCACGCCGGAGAAGCGCTGATGAGCCCACTATTTGATTACGTGATTGTCGGCGGCGGCTCGGCCGGTTGTGTATTGGCCAACCGGCTCTCGGCTGACCAGCGCATCCGCGTCTGTCTGCTCGAAGCCGGCAAGCCCGACAACACGCCACTGATTCATGTGCCGGCCGGCCTGATCGCGCTGGTGCCGACAAGCATACGCAACTGGGCGTTTCGCACGACAGCACAAGCTGCGTTAAACGGCCGTCGTCTGCTGCAGCCACGCGGCAAGACACTTGGTGGCAGCAGCTCGATCAATGCAATGGTTTATACGCGCGGCCACGCCAGTGATTACGATCATTGGGCCGCACTCGGCAATGCAGGCTGGTCGTATTCGGATGTCCTGCCGTATTTTAAAAAGTCCGAACACAGTGAAGCCGGCGCTGATGAATTTCATGGCACGGGCGGACCATTGAATGTCGCTGCGTTGCGTTCACAAAGTGCATTTGACAAGATTTTTATTGATAGCGCCGTACAGGCCGGCTTTGCGTACAACGCAGATTTCAATGGCGCGCAGCAGGAAGGCGTCGGCCAGTTCCAGGTCACGCATCGCAACGGTGAACGCTGCAGCACTGCCAAAGCATTTCTGCAGCCGGCAAAATCACGCGCTAACCTGACGGTGATCACGCAGGCGCAAGCTACTAGCATACAGTTTGAAGGCAAGCGTGCCACCGGCATTCACTACCGCCATCAAGGACAATCAAAGACCGTGCAGGCACGCCGTGAAGTGATTTTGTGCGGCGGCGCGATACAGTCGCCCCATTTGTTGCTGCTCTCCGGCATAGGTGCGGCTGACGAACTGGCCAGCGCCGGCATCCCGCTACGGCATCACTTGCCCGGCGTTGGCAAGAATCTGCAAGACCATCTTGACTTTACCTTTGTGTTTCGCTGCGCAAGCCAGTCTCTGTTTGGCATGTCGGCTGGCAGCGTATGGCGCACGCTCACAGGTTTCTGGTCCTATGCGAAGCATAGGCGCGGTTTGCTGACTACGAATTTTGCCGAGGCAGGCGGTTTTATTCGCAGCGATGCATCACAAGCGATACCGGATATGCAGCTGCATTTCTGCATCGCGATGGTCGTCGAGCATGGCAAGCGCCTGCTGCGCGGCGAAGGCTATAGCCTGCATGTGTGTCAGCTGCGTCCACAGAGCCGCGGCACAGTCAGTTTGCAAAGTATCGACCCGCTAGTTCCGCCATTGATTGATCCGCGCTACCTGAGTCATGAAGCTGATATGACGGCGATGGTCAGCGGCTATAAAGCCACGCGTCGCATTCTGGATGCGCCTGCATTCAGGCAGCAAGCTGGTCAGGAATTATTTACCGCTGATGCACAAAGCGATGCCGAGATCCGTCATTTGATTCGTGAGCGCGCTGAAACGATTTACCATCCGGTCGGCACCTGCAAGATGGGCAGTGATGCGATGGCGGTGGTAGATGCAAACTTACGGGTGCATGGTGTTCAGGCGTTGCGGGTGGTTGATGCGTCTATCATGCCGACGCTGGTGGGCGGCAATACGAATGCGCCGACTATTATGATTGCGGAGAAAGCGGCGGATTTGATTTTGCGGCAGTTTCACTAAGGGGTTTTTTAGGTTCACAAGCAACGACACTGGATCCCGGCCTGCGCCGGGATGACGGTAGTAATGTGGAGTACGCTTAAAACTCAACCGTCATCCCGGCGCAGGCCGGGATCCAGCGTCTTTCGCTGCTATCCTACAAAACTATTTCAAGACAAACTATCCCTCAGTCACCGGCCCTCCCGCCAACTGCTTCATCCACCCCATAAACTGGTTCATGCGATTCGCAATCTCGGTCGGTGATTCTGGCTCTGCAAGACCGGCATTGAAATAGGTGAAGAGCACTTTAGCTTCCGGCTCCATGCCATATTCAATAGCCCGCAGTACGCTGACACGACAAGAGGTACTGGCCATAGAAGGCGTTGTGCCAATGAAACGAAAAGGTGTTTCCTTTTCCTTCCATTCATTCGCTACTTGTGCAGCAGCGTCTTCGAGTCGCGCGGCTTCTACCGGAACGGTAATCTGCCATGCAAAGGCAGCCGGATGCAGCACTTTGTTTTCTTCAGGACTGAGCCATCGCACCGGCCACTGTTTGACGGTGCAATCATCCGGTTCAAGGCGGAGAGCGGTACGCATGTAGCGGGTACCGATGGCCTGTTTTTTCTGCGTCTTGTCCGGAACGATAGAAAGACTATCGCCTATCCACGCGTGACCCAGCGCGCCGCCAGAGCTGGGCATGATCTGCAGTTTGCCTAGCTGGCCGGCTCCCGACAGCAGCTTTGCGGCGCTTTTAACCAATAACTCCGACGGCGCGGCAGGCGGCTGCGACATGACTTCGTCAATCCCCAGCCGCAATTGCTTTTTATTGGATGCCGAAAGCTGCCAGGGATTCGCATTTTCGCCGAACATTTTTCGTGTCAGGCACAACTCCAGCACATCGCGCATGATTTCGTTGAACACGATCCTGTCATTGCTGGTATCGGCGTCCTCCAGAGACTGAATGGCTTGCTGATCAATCAGCAGGCGATCTCCATTCCATTCGACCATAGTTCCACGCGACGGGAGCTTGACTGCCGCGACTGTGTGCGGCGCTCTCGTCAGTCCGAGCGTGGCCGCCATGGCAGAACAGACAGAACGCAGATGCCATATTGACTGCTGTGACGATAGTGCCGCCTCGGCCAGGCAGTTGCGTGCGTCGCGTGCCTCGGCGGGTGTCAGCGACGGACCTGGAAGCGGCTGCTTTTCTGCAGCAGCAGCTGCGCGTCCGAGTTCATCAAGCAGATTGTTCCACTCCTGCGGCAGCAGCGGCTTGCGCTCTTTAGGCTGCACCGATCCATTCGAAAAATCCCATTCGCGATAACGTGCTTCATCAACGACATTAGACGTTAGCAATCCGTCGAATCCGGCCTTCTTCATCACACTCTGCAGGGTCGTTATTTCAGCTGCCGTCAATTCAGACAAGTGCATGGCCAGTAACTCGGAGAAGTAAGCGTGACGCTCGCTGTCATCGTCTTCACGCGGACACAGCGATGCGAGCAGTCTGTGTACTGCATTGACAGTCAAGTCATGCGTAGTCGCTGTGCCGAGTTTTTTGCCTGACTCTATGGACTTCAGTAGTGTGCGTAGCGTCAGTGCAGACTGATGAGCGGCATCATAGTAATAAGTGGCGCGCTGAACCTGCGCCAATTCTCTGTTCTGTGTCCGGCTTTGTAGGCTAGGTTTAGTAGCCGTTTGAGTAGTAGCTTGTATGATGCCAGAAGGATGCTTATGTGTTGTCGAGCGAGTTAAGGTTTTTGAACGTGCGGTCAATGCGTGCATGGTAATGGTCTCCAGAATTGTTAATGACACCTCGCGGTCGAGGTTGCATTGAGTGCAGCCGCAGCAGCTGCAGTTGTCTGGATTTCCCAGTTTGCGCTTGATGAGAATCAAGCTCGAACTTAAATCTGTTCGGGTACCGATATGTCATCGTTGAGCGGCACTTGCTAACACTCAGACTCCCCAAGGAAATTGTCAATTTAGAAAATTTAATATTATTTTATTCAGCAAAAGACAATGTCGGTCTCTGTGCTTTACGGTGTCATACAGTTGACATATTCAATCGCTACAGTGCGCTTGTAACAAACGTTCAACAATAAGGAGCATTCATGCGCAGCAAGCAGATTTTGAAGGGCGTTGTAGTAGCAGCGTCCGGTATCCTGATGTCCCTGTCCGTCCATGCAGCCGATCTGACCGGTGCTGGCGCGACCTTCCCCTACCCTATTTACTCGAAATGGGCGGAAGCCTACAAAGCAGCAACCGGCATTGGCCTGAACTATCAGTCCATCGGCTCCGGCGGCGGCATCAAGCAAATCAAAGCCAAGACCGTGGACTTTGGCGCATCCGACATGCCACTCAAAGTTGACGAACTAGAAAAAGAAGGCCTGATGCAATTCCCGGCCATCATGGGCGGCGTGGTGCCGGTCGTGAACCTCGAAGGAATCGCACCTGGCCAGTTGAAACTGACCGCTGATGTAATCACGGGTATTCACCTTGGCAAAATCACAAAGTGGAATGCACCGGAAATCACCGCGCTCAATCCTGGCGTGACCCTGCCTGCAACAGCTATTACCGTTGTTCACCGTGCTGACGGTTCAGGCACCACGTTCTTGTGGACCGACTTCCTGTCGAAAGCAAATGCAGACTTCAAAGCAACCGTCGGCTCAGGCACCGCAGTCAAATGGCCAACCGGTGTGGGCGGCAAAGGTAATGAAGGCGTCGCCGCCAACGTGCAGCGCATCAAAGGCGCGTTTGGTTATATCGAGTACGCGTATGCAAAGAAAAATAAAATCGCGCACACGCAGCTGAAGAATCGTGACGGCGTGTTTGTCGAGCCAGATGATGAAACCTTCAAGGCAGCCGCTGCGAATGGCGACTGGGCTGGTACCCCGGGCATGGCTGTGGTGCTGACCAACCAGCCAGGCAAGGACAGCTGGCCTATTACGGGCGCATCCTTCATCCTGCTGCACAAGTCACAAGCGGAAGCACTGACGGGTCGCGCCGTATTGAAGTTCTTCGACTGGTCTTACAAGAACGGCGCGAAGATGGCCGCTGAACTCGACTACGTGCCGATGCCGGCACCTGTAGTGAAGCTGGTCAACGAAGCGTGGAAAGCACAACTGAAAGACGCCAGCGGCAAGGCGATCTGGTAAGTCTTAGATTCAGTTTTAACTTTGGCAGGACGGACGGGGCATGAACGAAAGTTCATGCCCCGTTTATGCTTTCAAATTGCATAAAGCTAGAGAGAATTTTTTATTACAGTGTCATCGGTTTTCATCTATCTAGTTCCTCCATAATTACGTTTGAATTTGATGGGCAGGATGCAATCAATATTAACTTGGAGGATTATCACTGATGGGCGCTTCTTTAAGAAACCCTAACCGCCGACCCACGCACCCGGGAGCGGTGCTGCGTGAAGACATATTGCCTGAACTAGGTATTACACAGGCAACCCTCGCCAGTCATTTAGGCGTCAGTCGATTAACTGTTTCTGAATTACTGCATGAAAAACGCGCATTGACCGCCGAGATGGCCGTGCGTGTTTCAACCGTTGTTGGCGGTTCAGCCGAGAGTAGGCTGCGTATGCAGGAGGCACTCGACATCTGGATGGTAGCGATGAAGTTCAAGGACAATCCCGCGCTTGCGCCTACTGCACTTGCTTGAGTTGGTAGAACCAACCTTGCTATCAATCTTCCGCTGCCACAACCGCCGGAAACTGCACAATAAACGCACTTCCCTTACCCGGCTCTGATTCAATGCTCAGTGTCGCGTCATGCCGCATCAGCACATGCTTGACGATTGCCAATCCAAGACCCGTACCCTGCGTTTCGCGAGAGCGGCCTTTATCAACGCGATAGAAACGCTCGGTCAGCCGCGCGATGTGCTCGGGCTTGATGCCGATGCCGGTATCGCGCACGGCGTATTGTGGACCAGCTGCACTGTTACGCCAGATGATGTTAATGTTGCCGCCGTCCGGCGTGTAGCGCACTGCGTTCGAGACGAGGTTGCTGAACGCACTGCGCAATTCTTCGGTACTGCCTGAAAGCGCTGTGCCATCCGATTCGAGACTGATGGTGTGGCGGCCGCCAGATAGCGCTTCCCCTTCGTTTTTTACTTGCTGCAGCAAAGCCCGCATTTCAACTGGCTCCGGTCGTACCGGATAGTCAATCGACTCCAGCCGTGTCAGCGACAGCATGTCTTCAACCAGATGCTGCATGCGCTTGCCTTGCTCGGCCATCAAGGTGTTGTGCTGGCTTCGAATCGCAGGCGCAAGATCTTCACTCATGGCGATTTCAAGGAAACCGTTAATGACGGTCAGTGGCGTGCGCAATTCATGCGAAGCGTTGGCGATGAAGTCGCGCCTTGTCTGCTCTAGACGGTCAGCTTCGGTGACATCATGCGTAACCAGAATCTGGCGCCTGTTTTCAAACGGGATCAGGTGCACGATGAGCTTGCGCTCACCCAGAGTCAGGGTCAGCGGTTCTTCATAGTGGCCGAGAATGATGTAATCAATGAAGTCGGGGCTGCGTATGAGGTTGGTTACCCGCATGCCCTTGTCTTTGTCCAGATCCAGCCGCAGATGCTGTTCCGCAACCGGATTGCACCATTCCAGAAACAGCACGTCGTCCATGATGACGACGCCATCCGGCAGCAGACTCATCGCCTGCCGAAAGCGCGACAGCCATTCAGCCAGTTCATTGCGGCTCTTCTGGTCGTCACGACGCAGCCGGTAGAGTTTGGCAAAAATTTCAGTCCATGAACCCCAGCCGTCAGCGAGCCGCACCTGATCGGGATTGTCGAGCCAGACTGACAGCAGGTACATGTAGTGCAACTGAACGAGCACCAGCACTAGCAAGACAAGCAAGCCCAGCGCCAGACCGATGGTGGCATTCCACAGATACCAACCGCTGCCAATGACGGCAGCCACCAGCAGCAGCCGCACCATGACGGGAACCCAGAACAGTGAACGTTGATTCATGAAGGAGGATGCGCTTATTTTTCAGACAGCATGTAGCCTACACTACGCACGGTCTGAATGAGGGATTCGGCTGTTCCCAATGCCTTGCGCAGGCGCAGCACGTGCACATCAACGGTTCTTTCTTCAAGCACCGCATGATCGCCCCAGACTTTATCAAGCAGCTGGCTGCGCGAAAAAACACGTTCGGGATGCGCAATCAAAAACTTCAGTAGTTTGAATTCGGCGTGACCGATCTCGATCTGACTGTCATTGACACTGACGCGGCAGCTGACGGGATCAAGTTGTAGTGGACCGGCATGCAAGGTCATTTCTGCATGCTCGGGGGCTTTACGACGTATCAGGGCTTTAATCCGTGAGACCAGTTCGCGCGGCGAGAAAGGCTTGGTGATGTAGTCATCAGCGCCCTGGTCAAGGCCGGCGATTTTGTCTTCTTCCATACTCTTTGCCGTCAGCATGATGATGGGCATGCTGTTGAAATTACGGTCGCCGCGCAGTCGCGACAGCAGGCGCAGGCCAGACTGGTCGGGTAGCATCCAGTCGAGCAGAATCAGTTGCGGGCGCTTGCCCTGCAAATATGTCCAGGCGTCGGCGGTGGTGTGAACTGCATCGACTTCCCAGCCTGCGGCCTTGAGCGCAAAGCTGACTAACTCAACAATGGCCAGTTCATCTTCGACGATGAGTATGGTCGGACTTTCACTTGCCATCACAGCTCCTAGCGTTCTTGATTAAGCGTCGCCCAGCTGTTTTGTGGTCGCATAGTCCGTATGACGAATATCCTTGCCTTCAACAACATAGACGACATATTCGGCAATATTCTTTGCGTGGTCACCGATGCGCTCGATGGCTTTGGCGACCCACAGTGTATCGAGCGAAGCCGAGATGGTGCGGGGATCTTCCATCATGAAGGTAATCACATTGCGCATGACCGAACGAAATTCGCGGTCGATGATTTCATCCTGAATGATGAGCTGGGTTGCCTGTTTGACGTCTAGCCGCGCAAAGCAGTCAAGCGCGTCATGCAGCAGCTGGCCGGCCGAATCAGCCATGACCCGCACAGCCTCATCATGCGCGATAGTGACAAGGCCGCGCTGATGCAGCGTGCGTGCTGCGCGCGCAATCTTGGTCGCTTCGTCACCAATACGCTCAAGGTCGGTAATTGCCTTGATGGTTGCCATCACGGTACGCAAGTCATTCGCTGCCGGCTGCCGTTTGACAATCAAATGGCTGCAAGCGTCATCCAGCGCAACTTCGAGATTATTGACTTCGACATCGGCGGCAATCACGCGCTCGGCTTCAATGACATTCAGGCTGCGATAACACGCCATCGCATCCTGAAACTGTTTTTCCACCATGCCGCCCATGAGCAAGACTTTGGAGCGGATCGCTTCGAGATCGAGTTCGTACTGTTTAGAGGAATGTTCAGACGGCATGCAATTCTCCTGAATTTATTTTTTTATAATCAACCAAAAATCAACCGAAACGGCCAGTGATGTAATCCTGCGTTTCTTTTTTGGCTGGATTGATGAAGATGCTGTCTGTCTCGCCAAACTCAACCAATTCACCCAGATACATATAGGCGGTGTAATCCGAGCAGCGCGCAGCCTGCTGCATGTTGTGGGTGACGATGGCAATGGTGTAGTCTTCTTTCAGCTCGCTGATCAGTTCTTCAATTTTCACTGTCGAAATCGGATCCAGCGCCGAGGTCGGCTCGTCGAGCAGCAGCACATCCGGCTTGACCGCGACACCGCGTGCAATGCACAGCCGCTGTTGCTGGCCGCCGGACAAAGACAAGCCGCTCTTGTTGAGCTTGTCTTTAACTTCAGTCCACAGCGCAGCCTTGTTCAGCGCCCATTCGACGCGCTCGTCCATCTCGCCCTTAGACAGATTTTCATACAGCTTCACGCCGAAGGCGATGTTGTCATAGATAGACATCGGAAACGGGGTGGGTTTCTGGAACACCATACCGACTTTGGCGCGCAGGATATTGACGTCAACACCGGGTTCGAGAATGTTATTGCCGCCGTAGATAATCTTGCCTTCGGCGCGTTGGCCCGGATACAGGTCGTACATGCGGTTAAGCGTGCGCAGCAGCGTCGACTTGCCGCAACCGGAAGGGCCAATGAAGGCAGTGACTTTTTTCTCGTAGATATCGAGATTGATATTTTTCAATCCCTGAAAGCTGCCGTAAAAAAAATTCAACTCAGAGACGGCAATGGTGGCCTGCATGGTTTCAGTTGTCATCATGATGGATTATTGTTTGCCAGTCTTAACCAGCAGTCGCGACAGAATATTCAGCCCTAGTACGCTAAAGGTAATCAGCAAAGCGCCGCCCCATGCCAGTTCGCGCCAGTTGTCATACGGGCTCATCGCGAACTGAAAAATCACGACCGGCAGATTCGCCATCGGGCGATTCATGTCGGCGCTGTAGAACTGGTTGTTCAATGCAGTAAAGAGCAAAGGCGCAGTCTCGCCGGCAATGCGCGCAACTGCCAGCAATATGCCCGTCACAACACCAGCCTTGACGGCACGCAAGCGCACCAGCGTGGCGACTTTCCAGCGCGGCGCACCAAGGGCAAACGCAGCTTCACGCAAGCTTGTGGGCACTAGTCCAAGCATGTTGTCGGTGGTGCGCACGACGACTGGAATGGCAATGAGTGCAATGGCGAAGCTGCCGGCCCAACCGGAGAAGTGCTTGACGTTGGCAACGTAGAGCGAATAAACGAAAAGACCAATGACGATGGATGGTGCCGACAGCATGATGTCGGTGACGAAGCGGGTCATTTGCGCGAAGCGACTTTCCTGCCCGTATTCAGCGAGATAGACGCCGGCAAAAATGCCGACTGGCGTGCTGATCAACGTCGCCACACCGACCATCAACAAACTGCCAATGATGGGGTTTAACAAACCGCCGCCGTCGCTGCCCGGGGCCGGTGTTGTCTGGCTAAAGATCGCGACATCAATTGCGCCGACACCGTTAATGACCAGCACAGCCAAGATCCACAGCAGGAATGAAATGCCGATCGCCATCGCAAAAATCGACAGCGCAATACCGGCGCGATGCTGCCATAGCCGGCGACGGTAGACAGGGTTGGTCGAACTGGACAAATTAAGCTGCATTATTTGGCTCCCTCGCCTTTGGACATGCGCGCGAGCATCAGCTTGGCTGCGCCCAGTACGAAGAAGGTAATCACAAACAAGATCAAGCCGAGTGCATACAGCGACGACATGTGCAATCCTGATTCGGCTTCGGCAAATTCATTGGCCAGCGTAGAGGCAATACTATTACCGGCGGCGAAAAGCGACCACGACAGCGAATGTGCGTTGCCAATCACGAAGGTAATGGCCATGGTCTCACCAAGCGCGCGTCCGAGACCGAGCATCACGCCGCCAACGACACCAATGCGCGTATACGGCAGCACAACCTTGCGCATGACTTCCCAGCGTGTGCAGCCCAGTGCATAGGCCGATTCTTTCAAGACTGCCGGACAGGTGTCGAAAACATCACGCATGACGGAGGCAATGAAGGGCACGATCATGATATACAGGATAAGTCCCGCAGTCAGAATGCCGATGCCCATCATCGGGCCTTGAAACAACTCGCCGACCACAGGTACATTGCCCAGCGTATCTTGCAGCACCGGCTGTATATGGTCTGCAAAAAAAGGCGCAAAAACGAACAGACCCCACATGCCGTAAATGATGCTTGGCACACCGGCCAGCAATTCAACGGCAGTGCCAAGAGGACGCTTGAGCCATGGCGGGCAGATCTCGGTCAGGAACAACGCAATACCGAAACTGATGGGAAAGGCAATCAGCAAGGCAATGAAAGAAGTGGTAAGGGTACCGGCGATGGCAATCAAGGCGCCGTATTCGTCATTAACCGGGTCCCACTCAACGCGGGTAATGAAGCCGGGACCAAAGTGCTGCAATGCCGGCCATGCGCCAATGATCAGCGAGACGACGATGCCGGCCAAAACCAGCAGAACCAGCAACGCAAAACTGAAGGTCAGCTTATGGAACAGGAAGTCCTGCATTTGCGAAGAGATGCCGCGTTGTCGCGGGCCGGCATTAACCGGGAGGGAGACCTGCGCAGGCGTGCCTGATACGCTCATGGGGGGAAATTCCCTGCTTTGGGTAATTTGGGTAATGGAGTTAGCCGAGCTCATGGCGCGACTCTAACCTGCAAATATGACAGGCATGTTACGAACCATATTCGTGCCATAGTTCGCTTGCTAATTCATTAACAGCAAGCCATGCGACAAGCCACAGACCAGTTCGCCAACGAGGGTGCCATTGATGCGCATTGTTTGCAAGTCGCGCCCGACATAGAGCTCGATTTTACGCAAAACAGATTACGCAGCCCATAGCCTACGATGTACTTGCGATGGCCAATTAGGTATTACGGCGTGGGTAGCCTTGTTTTGTAATGCGTATCCACACTTGGTCTTTTTGCGCTTCGTCCATGAAGACCCACTCAGCGACTTCGGCAACTGTGCGGCCGCAACCGCGGCAGATGTCATCGAAGGTGGTCGAGCAGACGGCTACGCACGGGGTATCGGGACGTTCGGGGGGTAAGTTTTGCATGTGCAGCAGTCTACACGTAAAGATGCTGGGTTCCCCTTCGGGCCACGGACTGGCTTGCAAGCCAGTCCGCTTCGGCAGGCGTAACGCAGGCGTTACGAAACCCCTGCCTCACCCTGCGCTGGAACGACAGTAGTAATTTGAACAACGCCTAAAACTCAACCGTCGTTCCGGCGCAGGCCGGAACCCAGCGTCTTTGATTAAATTTACTTCAGACTATGCGCTTCTCAGGATCATACAAACAAACGTCGCTCGTCGCTTCAATGTTCGCCGCTTCTTTGGCATGACCGACTTTGACTGAGTCAGGCAAATGAATACCGTTTTTTACAGCCGTCATTTCAGCCAGAATCGAGATCGCGATTTCTGATGGCGTCTTGCTGCCGATATAAAGACCGATAGGACCGTGCAGTTTTTCCAGCTGCGCCGGCGTGACATCAAACTCAACCAGACGCTCGCGTCGCTTGCTGTCGTTCGAGCGCGAACCAATGGCGCCGATGTAGAACGCTTCGGATTTCAAAGCCTCCATCAAGGCTAGATCGTCGAGCTTGGGGTCATGTGTCAAGGCCACTACAGCACTGCGGCTATCGAGCCGCATTTCGACGACGAGATCATCCGGCATGGCGTGCACGACCTGCACACCGTCTACATGCCAGCCTTCGCGGTATTCTTCGCGCGGATCACAGACGGTAACGAAGTAATCCATACCAACGGCAATCTGCGCCAGAAAACGCGACAGCTGGCCAGCGCCAATAATCAACAGACGCCAGCGCGGACCGTGAATCGTGGTCAGCGCCGCTTCCGAAATTTGCAGGCTCATGCCGGCACTTGCCGGCCCCAATGTAACTGCGCCAGTTTGCAGGTCAACGCGGCGTGCAACCAGCTCGTGCTGCGCCAGTCTCTCTACGAGTTCAGCGATCTTACTCTCTGCCGACAGCGGCTCAATGGATAGCTGTATGGTGCCGCCACAAGGCAGGCCGAAGCGATGCGCCTCGTCAGAGGTAATGCCATAGGTGACGACTTCAGGGCTGGTGCGCGTGATGCCATGCTTGCGCACGCGATCGATCAGGTCGTCTTCAATGCAGCCACCGGAGACGGAGCCAACGACATGGCCATCTTCGCAGATGCCCAGTGTTGCGCCTTCCGGACGCGGGCTTGAGCCCCAGGTCTTGATGACGGTGACCATTTCGCATTGCTTGCCTGCGGCGATCCAGTCAGCGCAGGTTTTCAGGACTTCGAGATCAATGCTGTCCATGGTGTGAATTCTGTATAAATATTCAACAAAAAAAAAGCTCCCCGCCCTTGCGGGAGGGGAGCAATTTACTGCATTACTGCATTAAGCAGACTTCAGGTTCGAAACCAGCGGGAAGCTACGTACGCGCTTGCCTGCTGCGGTGAAGACTGCGTTGCCGACTGCAGCGCCGATCAGGGAAACCGATGGCTCACCTACTCCACCTGGCTTCTCGGTGCTGTCAACCAGAATAACGTCGATCACTGGCGATTCGTTTTGACGGATCAGGCGGAAATCGTTGAAGTTATTTTGCTCAACACGACCATTTTTCAGCGTGATGTCGCCGTACAGCGCGCCAGACAAACCGAAGATGATGCCAGACTCGAGCTGCTGACGAACGATCTCTGGGTTAACCATACGGCCCGGATCACAAGCCACGGTCACTTTGTGGACTTTGATCTCGCCACCAACAACCGACACTTCTGCTACTTGTGCCATGTAGGTGCCGTAGCCTTCCATCAGAGCGACGCCCAGGGCACGGCCCTTAGGCATCTTCTTGCCCCAGCCTGCTTTTTCGGTTGCCAGTTTCAGCACGTTGGTATATCGAGCATCTTTCAGCAGCGACATACGATAAGCAACTGGGTCTTTGCCGGCAGCGTGTGCCAGTTCGTCCATGAAGCATTCGTTTGCAAACAAGTTCATCGTGTGCGACACAGCACGCAGGTAACCAACACGCAGGCCAGCATCGTGAATGATCAGGTCATGCGATGTGTTTGGCACGTCGTATGGCGCAACTGCAGCTTCGACCATGAATGGGTCCAGGGTGTTTTTCGGCAGGCCGAAAGCACGTTGGGTGATCGAGTGCGAAGTCATCTGGAACTTGACGCCAACTGGGTTGCCAGCTTTGTCCAGACCAGCTTCCATGCGCTGCAGGCCTTGTGGACGATAGAAGTCATGCTTCATGTCGTCTTCACGGCTCCACAGCACCTTGACTGGCTTGCCAACCGCTTTTGAAACGGCAGCTGCTTGGGCAATGAAGTCGAGCTCGATGCGACGACCGAAACCGCCACCGAGGAAGGTGGTACGAACGGTGACGTTCTCAGGCTTGATACCCAATACAGCAGCAGCAGTACCTTGTGCACCTTGTGGGAACTGGGTAGGTCCGATCAGGTCGCAACGATCGCCTTTAACATCAGCAATCATGTTCATTGGCTCGAGCGGCTGGTGAGCCAACAGCGGAGTCGTGTATTGAGCTTGCAGAACTTTGGTGGCGCCACGGATTGCAGTAGCAACATCGCCGACATCAGGACGGATCTTGATTGGCTTGATTTTGTTTTCTGCATCTTTGATACCAGCCCACATAGCAGCGGTGGACAGGTTCGCACCCGGGCCATCATTCCATTCGACTTTCAAGGTCTTGCGAGCCTTGAATGCGTGCCAGTAAGTGTCAGCAACGACAGCAACGCCGTCAGCGATTTGAACGACGTCGATGACGCCGGCCATTGCTTTAGCTTTGCTAGCATCGAAGCTCTTTGGCGAACCACCGATAACTGGCGATTGCTCGATCGACGCGTAGACCATGCCCGGCACTTTGGCATCGATACCGAATTCTGCGGTACCGTTGACTTTGGATGGGGTGTCCAGACGTTGAATTGATTTACCAACGATCTTGAATTGCGAAGCGTCTTTCAGCTTGACTTCTTTTGGCACTGCAACGCTGGATGCAGCAGCAGCGAGTTCGCCGTAGGTAGCTGATTTGCCGCCGCCGGTGACGATGCCGTTTTCTGCGGTCAGGGTGGAAGCGTCAACGCCCCACTTGTTGGCTGCAGCTTGAACCAGCATCATGCGCACTTGTGCGCCACCGATACGCAGCTTTTCCCATGCATCACGGATTGAGGTGGAGCCACCAGTGATCTGTGCGCCGAGCAAGCCGTTTACGTACGCAGGGTTAGCTGGTGCGGTAGCGATTTTGACGCTGTTGATGTCGACGTTCAGTTCTTCTGCGATCAACATCGGCAGGGAAGTGAAAACGCCTTGACCCATCTCGGACATATACGAGATCAGGGTGACGGTGTTGTCATCGGCAATGTGAACCCACGCATTCGGGGTGTGCAAGGAGCCGGCAGCTTTGGCTTCTTCGCCACCCAGACCAGGCAAGTACATGCCCAGAACGGCGACGCCGGAAGCGAGCGCAGACGATTTCAGAAAATCGCGACGTGTCGTTGTCATTTGTATTGTCTCCCTCTTAAGCGTTGCGCATTTCAGCAGCTGCATCTTTGATGGCAGCGCGGATGCGGTTGTAGGTACCGCAACGGCACAGATTGCCACTCATTGCGTTGTCGATGTCAGAGTCGCTTGGATTCTTGTTCTTTGCGAGCAGCGCTGTTGCGCTCATCAACTGACCAGACTGGCAATAGCCGCACTGTGGCACTTGGTGCTTGACCCAGGCTTTTTGCAGCGGATGCGAGTTGTCTGCGGAGAGCGACTCGACCGTAGCAACTTTTTTACCTGCTACTGCAGACACAGGGGTCTGGCAGGAACGGATAGGGCTGCCGTTCAGGTGCACGGTGCAAGCACCACACAAAGCTGCGCCGCAACCAAATTTGGTGCCGGTCAGGCCGACTTCATCACGAATCACCCACAGCAGTGGGGTGTCCGGCTCGGCTTGGACGGAAACCGTCGTACCGTTCAGATTAAAACTGATTGCCATGTTTAACTCTCCTCTTTCTTGGTTTCACTGCACATTTGCCAATGATGACTCATTAGTATTATTACAACCGTTCCAGCATTGTGATCATGCTTCGTTTTTTTGCGCCTCCTTCATATCTGTCTGCACAGATCGAGGTGCGCTATTTTTATTACTCCCGCATTGGCCGTTACAGCTTCAAAAAGTTTGTTTTTCGAAGTAAAAATTTTTCGCCTGTAACTATATAACACTGTTGTTTCGCAAAATCAAGAATACGCATATGAGTTATAGGGTAATCAACTACAAGCTTATTGACTTCGCAACTTATTGCACTAACTCATTGGACCAACGCATTGGATCAACTCATTGAATCAATCATTGAATCAACTTATCCAGACCCAAACCACCGCGCACTGCCGGACTCAGCGGCGCAATGAAAGTCAAGCCACTGTCACGGGCTGCTTTTTCAATCTCGCCTTCTTTCAACAAGGTGCCGAGTGCTGCATTGACTTGAGCAAGCAGTTCACTGTGTTCTGCGGTCGTCACAAAACCCAGATTGAGACCAACCGGCAAAACCATGCCGGACGAACGTAATTCTGTCGCGGGATTTTCCTGACGGTAGATATCGAACTTGTGCGCTTCGACCATCGTCACATCAAATTCTGATTTCGCTAAAGCATCCATCGGTTCAATGCCGATATCAACACGCACAATGTTATTCATCAGCAGGCCTTTTTTGTAGGCCATGGCAAGCAGGTCGCCAAGACTGGCTGGACGATTTCCGATTTTGTAGGATTTCAATTCATCCAGCGTCTGCAAAGCAGGCAAGCTGACCGTTTTGCCGAACACGACGGTGAGTCCCGCGAAGTGATACGGCACGCTGGCAAAAAGCTGGCTGCCGCTGATGCTCTGCTTGCGCTCTTCCGGTGCCATGCCTTCAACTGGCGGCAAGGTAGTCGCTTCGCCGGAAGGCCGGTCGAGTGACGACTGTATCAATGGATAACCACCAACCAACTGGCATACACCTGCGTTGATCAGCACACTGGTTTTGACGGATACAGGTCCGCGGCTGCGGCGTTCTTTCTCGTACCATTTCACTTCAAGTGTCTTGCCCAGTTTCCTGGCCAGCGCTTGTGCGATCAGATAATCATAACCACCTGCTTCGCCGTCTTTTTTGAAAGAGAACGGAGCGTAATCCTTGTTCAGGCACACCTTCAACACGGCGCCGGCATCTTCTGCTGCCATTAGCGGCGCACTGCTACAGAGCGCAAGTGCCGCAGCAAATCCTGCCAGCGCGCGCTTCACAGTTTGCCGCCGCGTGAGCCGACGTAGGACCACAGATGGGCAATCTCGTCGTCGGAAATGATGCCTTTCCATGGCGGCATCGCACGCTTGCCGTTAGTGACTGAGCTGACAAAACGCTCATTCTGATCCACCGGGAAGGTACGCAAATCGAATGCGTTGTTACCGCCGACCATTTCAGGACCATGGCAGCGCAGGCACAAGCGTCGATAAAGGCCGCGGCCTTTTTCTATGCTCTCGGGTGTAATGGTTGCAGGTTTGTCGGCAGCGGGCGCGGCAGGCGCGGTGTCTTCAGCATGCGCGACAGAAATCAGTAAAGAAGATACAGCTAGTACAAACAGGCGCGACACAGACAGCGCAGTGCGGTGAATCGTCATAGTGATGCTAAATTTTCAGAGTTAAAAAAACAGGCATTGGTGCAGCACCAATGCCTGTTCAGGTTTATTGCATGCTCACCAGATTAGTTCGACAGAGCGAACGTCCAGATCGAGCTACCCGTTGGGGTATTTTTCAGACGCTCGTCGCCGGAGTACAGCGCATACACACCACCGGTGCCGGAAGTGACGGTCACGTACTGCTTGCCGTCTTTTTCCCAGGTGATTGGCATCGAGACCATGCCGGAGCCGGTCTGGAATGCCCACAGCTTTTTGCCGGTCTGGTCATCGTAAGCGATGAATTCGCCGAGCATGGAGCCGGTGAACACCAGGCCACCCTTAGTCGCCATCACGCCGGCGAAGTGAGGAATAGCCAGTGGCACGCGCCATTTGTCTTTACCGGTCAGCGGATCGATTGCTTTCAGGTAGCCGCGTGGCTGCTTGCTGTCATACACAAAGCCGGTGAAGTCCATACCGATGTAGAAGGTACCGCGCTTCCACTCTTGCTCAACGGTGCGATAAGCCATACCGAAGTTCAGGGTGTTAGCAAACGCCGTGTTGGTCTCTGGGTTGTATGCCATTGGCATCCAGTTCTTGCCGCCCAGTGCTGATGGCCAGACTTCGTCAGGCTTATCCATCACGAGTGTTTTACGGTGCTTGGCCGTCATTGCACTATCGATTGGACGGCCGGTCTTCAAGTCAATGGCTGAAGCCCAGTCCACACGGTCAACAAACTTGTTGGCCGAGATCAACTGACCATTAGTACGGTCGATGACGTAGAAGAAGCCGTTACGGTCAGCATGCATCATGACTTTGCGTTGCTTGCCGTTGACCTTGATGTCAGCCAGAACGTTTTCGTTCACGCCGTCATAGTCATAAGCATCGTTTGGCGAGAACTGATAGTGCCAAACGAGTTCGCCGGTCTTAGGACGCAGTGCCAGCACTGAAGCGATGTACTTGTTGTCCATGCCGCCGCGGAATGCTGGATTCCATGGGCCGCCGTTGCCGGTGCCCCAGTAAACCAGATCCAGCTCAGGATCGTAGGAACCGGTGATCCAGGTCGAACCGCCGCCACGCTTGTACGTGTCGCCAGGCCATGAATCGCCGCCTGGCTCGCCAGGAGCTGCCGTCGTGAATTTTCTCCACAGACGAGCACCAGTTTTTGGATCGTAGCCGTCGATGAAACCGCGGATACCGTACTCACCACCAGAGATACCTGCCAGCAGCGTGCCATTGGCAACGACTGGCGCAGCGGTCATCGAGTAACCTTGCTTATAGTCTTCGACGAGGGTTTTCCAAACTTGTTTGCCGGTCTTCATGTCCAGCGCGATGATGGTCGCGTCAATGACAGTACGGAACAGCAGGCCTTCGTGAACAGCCAGACCACGGTTGTGGTTACCGCAGCAGACGGCGTTGTACACATCTTCTGGCAGTTCCAGCGGAGTCTTCCACAGTTGCTTGCCAGTGATGGCGTCAACTGCGAGAGTCGCATTCACGGTTGGCAGATACAGAATGCCGTCAACCAGCAGCGGCTGCTGCGATTGTGGCTGGTTCGAATCCAGGCTCAGGTTCCACTTTGGAACCAGGTTTTTAATGTTGCTGCGGTTGATCTGAGTCAGCTTGCTGAAACGCTGCTGACCGTAGCCCATACCGTAGGTGGTGACATCGCCCGCGGTCTTTGCATCATTGACCAGGTCGGCGGTGCTTACACCACCGGCAACTGCGGTGCCGGAGAATGCTGCTCCGAGCGAAGCAATCAGGGCCAGCCCCAATAACTTGTTTCCAATTTTCATTTTGTCTCCCAATTGTTTTTTTAGAATGGCATGTGTTGCATGCATTCCCCTCTTCCAATCACCCCTTACTTTTTATTAAGTAAGCGATTAGCGAAATGATTATACATAGAGTTGAGAAGAAGAAAATAGCCTAAATTAAAGAATTACCTGGCTTTTTTAGGGCTTGTTTAAGTGCCACAAAGGCATGCTTTTAATAATCAGAATCCAGAGGCGGAAAAGCCTGAAAACAGCATTATTGCTGACCGGGCGGTCAGCAATATGAAAGGAATTAAGAGCCTCTAACAAAAAGCCGATGGCTAGGCGCAGCGCCGCAGACAGTACGCTAGTACGGCAAGGCGCTGCAACGACGCTAGCGGCTTTTTGTTAGAGGCTCTAAGCGACGAGCGTTTCGTCGGTGCGTGTGTCGCCTTCGGTATCAACCCACGTAATAACGATTTTGTCGCCCTGCTGGCCGCCTTTGAATTTGAAGGCGAAATAAGGGTCTCTGGAGACTGAGCCACCAAAGTGCACATACAAGATCGGCTTGCCATTGCAGGTGCCGCGTATGGTTTGTATGAAGTGCGGCAGTATCAAATGACCGCCGGTGTCCCACTTCAGGCGGCTTGTCATTTCATGCTTCATCAGTATTTTGACGTCAACAAGGTCGCCATTTCTGGTCGCCCTGACGCGCATTGGCTCTGCCATATTTTTCTCTAGCTGGATGTCTAACGACGGCTGGTATCAATGCCGCGCACCGAACCATAAGGCCGGTTCTGATTGGCGAGATTACCATTGCGGCCGTTTACGGTTGCCGGTAAAACCGCCAATGATTTTTCATTGACAGCGCAGTCTTTCATGCAGGCGACGCTGGCGACATCGGGCTTGCCGCTGACGTCGCTCATGCCATGCGCTGTTGTCATGCCGTTGCGGTTGGGCATTCGCTGCTGTACCTGTCCCATGTTTTGCTCTGTCAAGGTAAAGCCTGCAGGCATTATATCGGCGAGGTGCAACAGATAAGCGGTTGACGCATAGACTTCATCAATAGTCAGGCTCTTCGGCGCATCGAAAGGCATCGCACGCCGGATGTAATCCCACAGCGTTGAGACTGTCGCCAGTTTCATCAGGGTGCTTTTCGCCGTCTCAGTCGCAGCCGTCAAACCGGCAACGCGACCGCGCTCGATATCAGCTTGCGTGGTGCCGCCCACCAGCAGCGGAAAGACTTCGGACGATTCGCCAAACGCGCCATGACAGGACGCGCATTTCGATTCCCATATTTTCTGCCCTTGCGCAACGCTGCCCGACCCTGCCGGCAAGCCCTTGAGGTCAGGCCGCACATCAATGTCCCATACGGCGAGTTCGGCTGTCGTTGCGCGACGTCCAACTTCTGGAAACGTTTCAGCGAAGCCTGACTGGCTCAATAGCATCAGCCAAATGGACAGCGCAGCTTTAAGAAATCTGCACATTGACGACCTCGCCCGAAGATTCGACGCGCCACGATTGAATCGCATTGTTGTGATACACAGAACGCGTACCGCGCACTGCACGCAATTCATTGATCTTCGGCTGTACATAGCCGGTCTCGTCGATCGCACGCGACTGCAAAATAGCCGGCTTGCCTTCCCATTTCCAGTCAAAGTTAAAGCGGGTCAGACATTTCGGCAAGACCGGCGACTCCAGCCGCGCGGTCTGCCAGTTGCGACCACCATCAACCGACACATCAACGCGCGCGATTTTGCCGCGGCCCGACCAGGCCAGGCCGGTGATATTGAAAGAACCTTTATCAAGCAAACGCTGTCCGCCGGATGGCGTCGTGATCACTGATTTGCATTCTTGTATCAACCCATATTGACGCTGAGAGCCGTCCGGCATCAGGTCGGTATATTGCGTTGATTCTTCGCGCGTTGCGTACGGCGCATCACCGACTTCAATACGGCGCAGCCACTTGACCCACGACACGCCCTGCGCGCCCGGCACCACCAGCCGCAGCGGGTAGCCATTTTCAGGCCGCAGCATTTCGCCGTTCATTCCCCACGCGACCAGCACATCATCTAAAGCGCGTTCAATCGGAATAGTGCGTGTGAGGCTGGCGCCGTCGCTGCCTTCGACCAGTACAAATTTGGCGTTTTTGCGATCGATGCCGCAGTCTTCCAGCAGCAGCGACAACGGTACGCCGGTAAATTCACTGCACGACAGCATGCCATGCGTGTACTGCACAGACGGCACTGTGGGCGACGCCCATTCCATCGCCGTATTCGCGCCGCATTCAATAAAGTGCATGCGCGACACCGATGGCAAGCGCATCAAGTCGCCAATGGTATAGACCTTGGGTGTAGCGACCAGACCATTGATCATTAACCTATGCGAGGCCGGGTCGATGTCATGCCAGCCTGCGTGATGCCGTTCGAAATGCAAGCCGCTTGGTGTGATGATGCCGAACAGTCCTTGCAGCGGCGTGAAGGCAACGCCGCTTTCGCGTCGCTTGGTCAGGCCCGGCGATTCGCGCCGCTGCAGGTTAGCTTCATGCTTTGAAGGCATGCCATAAGGGGCATGCGCAACTGGATTGCCGAGGCTGGTACTTTGTTTAGGTAAAGTCAGAATGGCGTCATCGCCGATCGGGCCCGGATGATCTGCCTGCGCCCGCACACCACCGGCGGCAAGCACGGCACTGGCTGTAACAAAGCTCTTGCGCAGAAAGTCGCGCCGCGTGGCATTCATGCCTTGCGCGTTGATCTGCTCTATCAGTTCATCCGCTATGAAATTTTCGGGCGCGTGTTGCAGCCGTCCGTATTTCTTGGGCGCGTCGTTCACGTCTGCTCGCCTGTCAATCTTATTTTTTACCGCAGGCGGCCTGAATCAGCGTCTGCTTGATGTCGCCGTCTTCGGCCGGCAACCATGCCGTCGGCACATACGTCGCCTGCACCATCTGGCTATTGCCCATGGCATCCTGATGCCACAAGTGCATTAGCTCACGGCTGACACCTTTGGCGCAATTGTATTCATTCTGACCTTTGATGGAGCGGAAGGATTTGCCCTCAAAATCTTGTGTCGATTGATAGTCAACCAGATGCCAGATCGTGACCGTGCCATTGCCGCTGTCCTTGCGTGTGTCCATATCGGCGTACAGCGTCAGTGCTTTGTCAGTATGTTCAAGTCGGATCCAGTCAGCATGCGCGGCAGTCGAAGCACAAAACAAGGTAAGTAATAACAGGATTTTTTTCATTGCAAAGGGCTCCAGATTTTTTGCTAAAATTTTTTCAAAAACACGGAGCGAGTATAGCAGCGGAAATTTTTGAAGGTACAATCGAACCCAATGTCGCATTGCAATGCGCGCCAAAAATAAAATCCAATCAACCTGCTTGTGCGGTTTGCCGCGCAGGAGACAGCAGATGACTTCTATGAAATCCGTCCTGATTAGCGCGGCAACGTGTGCCATGCTGCTTGTTTGCGGCACAGCCAGTGCCAACGACCAGCAAGAACTCTATACTAAATCACTCGCTGCGACTTGCGCCAACTGCCACGGTACCAATGGCAAAAGCGTCAAGGATGCGGTGCTGCCTTCGCTGGCGGGCATGAAGAGCGATTATCTGGCTGAGCAGATGCAGGCATTCAAATCCGGCGCGCGTCCGGCAACGATCATGCATCAGATCGCCAAAGGCTTTTCCGACGAACAGATCAAAACGCTGGCCAGCTATTTCGCCAGCCAGCAGCCGTAAGGAGCGCCGCCATGGACCGCAGAAAATTCTTGCAAGCCAGCGCAGCGCTGGGCCTGGCCGCTAGTGCCCCTTCCGCTTTTGCGATGCGCGGCGCCAAGGTCGTTGTCATCGGCGGTGGCTATGGCGGCGCAACCGCAGCCAAATACATACGCATGCTGTCGAATAACCAGATCGATGTCACGCTGGTCGAGCCGAACAAGGAATTCATTTCCTGCCCTATGTCGAATCTGGTCATTGGTGGCAGCCGCAAGCTGGCCGACATCACCCGCCCCTATACTGCCCTGACAAAAAAACATGGCGTGCGGATCGCGCAGGATCTCGCTACCGCCATCGACACCAAAGCCCGCATCGTCACCCTCGCCGGAGGCAGTACGCTGTCGTATGACAAACTGGTCGTGTCGCCCGGTATTGAACTCAACATGGGTAGCATAGAAGGTCTGGCCGAAGCGCATGATGCAGGCCAGATCGTGCAGGCTTGGAAAGCCGGCGCCGAAACCGTCACCTTGCGCAAGCAGCTTGAAGCCATGCCCGACGGTGGCGTCTATGCGATCACGATTCCGGAAGCGCCGTTTCGCTGCCCGCCGGGCCCGTATGAGCGCGCATCGCAAGTGGCGTGGTACTTCAAGAACAACAAGCCGCGCAGCAAAGTGCTGGTGCTGGACGCGAATCAGGACATCGTCTCCAAAGCCGGCCTGTTCAAAAAAGTCTGGGCTGAGCAGTACAAGGACATCATCGAATACCGCAATCAGCACAAGACGATTGCCGTTGACGCCAAAGCCGGCCTGATCAAATTTGATGTGCAGTCCGATGTGAAGGCCGATGTCATCAATGCCCTGCCCTCTATGCGAGCAGGTAAGATCGCTCAGCAGGCCAGCCTCAACAACATGGCAAACAACCGCTGGTGCGGTGTCAACTACCAAAGCTTCGAATCCACTGCAGCCGCTGATGTCTTCGTGATTGGCGACGCCATACAGATCGCGCCACTGATGCCAAAAAGCGGCCACATGGCCAACAACCACGGCAAAGTCGCCGCCGCCGCTATCGTCGCGCAACTCAATAGCTGGGAAGTCAATCCGGCGCCCATGTTGACCAACACTTGCTACAGTTTCATTGACGACCGCAACGTCGTTCACGTGGCAAGCGTGCATGAATACGTGCCTGCTGAAAAAACCTTCAAGGTCGTCACTGGCTCGGGCGGCTTGAGTGCTGCGCCGACTGAACTCGAAGGCAGCTACGCGCATCACTGGGCCAAGACCATTTGGTCGGACACGCTCGAGTAACAATGAAAACCCTGCTAACAGTCTTCCTCTCTGGCTTGCTGTTGATAGCAGGACTAGCCATCGCTGATACACCGCCGATGGCCGTCGACAAAGGCGGCGCAATGGAGTTTGTGCATGCGGTGCGCAATGGCAAACTGACTGACGAACAGCGCGCCGCACTCGAAGTTCGCCTCAACAACGAATGTCGTGCGCCGACTAACCCGATCACGCAAGGCATGATCGAAACCCGTGGCCCGGCCAAGTGCATGGCTTTCGTGCGCAACCAGTGCAGCTGCACGGATTGCGACATGCCAAGCTACTGCCTGCCGGCGCAGTAAGCACAGTGGAAGCAATAAAGAGCACTAGTTTGCATGCTTACCGCCTATTCTTTGTCTGTTTCGCCGCACTGACCTGCTCGCTGCACTGCGCTCCGTTACTTGCTGAAGATGCTGCGCAAGAAAACTGGAACATACATGCGCAGACTACGTATATCTGGCAAAAGAAACCCTCGTTCAATGCACCGTATAGCGGTGACTTCAGCCTGCGACCCGAAGCTGAACGCTCTTATAGTTTCAGCGCGACTGCAGCTTTCGGCTTGCGCATCGCTGACAACACCGAACTGTATTTCAATCCTGAAGCCTCGCAAGGTCTGCCCTTTTCCAAACTGACTGGTTTGGGCGGCATGGCCAACGGCGAACAGCAGAAGGTCAGCGGCGGCGAAATGAAGTTTTATCGCGCACGGCTTTTCATGCGCCACAACTGGAATCTGGGCGGCGAAAAAGAACAGGTCGCATCCGGCTTTAATCAGCTCGCAGGCACGCAAGACAAACGTCGCATCACGCTCTCCCTGGGCAATATGGCTGTCTCGGATATTTTTGACGGCAGTGCGATTGCGCATGACGCACGAACACAGTTCATCAATTGGGCATTGCTGACGCATGGTGCTTTCGACTACGCCGCAGACTCGCGCGGCTACAGCATAGGCGCAGCGCTCGAATATTATGCAGACGACTGGGTGCTGCGTGGCGGCCGCTTCATGCAGCCTGTAGAGTCAAACGGACTGGCCCTTGACACCCGCATCATGCGTCACTACGGCGACCAGATTGAACTCGAGCATGCGCACAGCTTAGGCGATTTGCCGGGCAAGGTCCGCGTTCTGGCATTCCGGAACCAGGCTGTCATGGGCGGCTTTCGTGATGCGCTGGGCTATGCTGCAGTCAATGGCGGCGTGCCGGACGTCAGCAGGGTACGCACGCAAAGACGCAAGGTCGGTGCAGGACTCAATATTGAACAGGCACTCTCTGACGATGTCGGTGTCTTTGCGCGCGCCAGCTGGAATGATGGTGCGTCAGAGACCTATGCCTTCACCGAAATCGAACGTTCGATTTCCGCTGGCGCAGCAATCCGCGGCAATAGTTGGCAACGTGCGCAAGACACAATTGGCATGGCGATCGTGCGTAACGGTTTGTCGCAAGCGCACCGCGACTATCTTTCTCAGGGCGGTCATGGCGCCTTCATTGGCGACGGCAGGCTGAACTACCGCTCTGAAGGCATCGCTGAAATTTATTACAGCCTCGGTATTACACCGGGCTTCTTTCTGACGCTGGACCTGCAACATATCCGCAACCCTGCCTACAATAAGGACCGTGGACCGGTCTCGGTCGGCTCGCTGCGTATGCATGCAAAATTCTAGTATTGAAAAAATGATCATGAAGAAGATTGACTGGTACTTCGATTTCATCTCGCCCTTCTCTTATCTGCAATGGCAACTGCTGCAGACACAGGCAGTTGAACTGCAGCCCGTTCCTGTCTTGTTTGCCGGCCTGCTGACGCACTGGGATAACACCGGACCGGTCGAAGTCGCACCCAAGCGCAACTGGACATACCAGCATTGCGTATGGATGGCGCATCGCCATCAAATTCCGATGAGGCTGCCTGCGCAGCATCCGTTCAATCCGCTGCCGCTGCTGCGCCTGTGTATCGCTCTCGGCTCCAGCCGGCAGATAGTGGATCGTCTGTTCCGCTATGTATGGCAGGAAGCTCATCTGCCGACAGATGCTGCGCCGTGGTCTGCTTTGCTGCAAGAATTGCAGGTAAGCCCTGCCCTGCTGGATGCCGCAGAAGTGAAAGCGACGCTCCGGCAAAACGGTGAGCAGGCTGTTGCCGCTAACGTGTTCGGCGTGCCGACTGCAGTGGTCGACGAGCGATGTTTCTGGGGTGTGGATGCGACCGATATGCTATTGGCTTATTTGCAGGATGATGCGTTTTTTAACTCCGCCGAATTTGTGCGGGCAGGTAATTTGCCGCAAGGGCAGCAGCGTATCAAAAAAGACTAGCGCGCTAATGGGCTGGCATTGAATGTGACACAGAGTTTTATCTGCGTAACTCAGTTTGTACATTACAATGAATTACTCAAAGTATTTCGCGCAACGCCGCGCTGTCTGCTTCTTATGAACATTGCTTCATCAATCAAACTTTTCAAACCCGCGCTAATGATTTTTATCCTCTCCGGATATTTATCAGCGTGTTCATCCGAGGTCGAGACGTATGACTCCTGCGTGTTGCAGGCATCGAAAAATTCCAAGACCAACCGTCAATTCAGGTTGCTGCAAGAAAGCTGTGCAAAGAAATTTCCCTAAGCTGCCAGCGCCTGATGCACTTCTGCCGCAATACTGAGTGAACGCAGCCGCAAGTCCGGATCGAACACATCACTGACAAGCATCAGTTCATCGGCGCCGGTTGCCTGCGCCAGCTCCTGCAATCCTTCACGCACCGTATCGGGTCCGCCGATGACAGCCGCCCCCAGAAAATCACCGATCGCATCACGCTCTTGCGGATGCAACTGCGCCAGATAATTGTCTTGCGGCGCCTGCAAGCGACGACGGTCGCCGCGCAAGATGCCGAGCACGCGCTGATAGGTACTGCTGGCAAGGTATTGCGCCTCTTCATCGGAAGGCGCCGCTATCATCGGCACGCCGATGGCCACATACGGTTGATCCAGCACGTCGGAGGCACGGAATTCTTTGCGATAGAGCGCGAGCGCCTGCATCAGCATGCGCGGCGCGAAGTGCGACGCGAACGCATACGGCAGGCCGCGCTCGGCTGCGAGCCGCGCAGAAAACAGGCTCGAGCCCAATAGCCAGATCGGCACATGGGTGCCGGCACCCGGCATGGCAACCACACGCTGGCCGACTTCGGGTTCACGCAGCAAGCGCTGCAGTTCGGCGACTTCGCGCGGAAAATCTTCTTCGGTCTCAGGCCGGTCGCGCCGCAACGCGCGCATCGTCAACTGATCGGTGCCCGGCGCGCGGCCCAGGCCAAGGTCAATGCGGTTCGGATACAACTCGGCCAGCGTGCCAAAGGCTTCGGCTACGACCAGCGGCGCATGATTGGGCAGCATGATGCCGCCCGAGCCAACGCGTATGCGGCTGGTGCCACCGGCCAGATGGCCAACCATGACCGCCGTCGCCGAGCTCGCAATGCCGGGCATGTTGTGATGTTCCGCAACCCAGTAGCGGCTAAAGCCTAGTGCTTCGACATGCTGCGCGGTGCGCAGCGCAATGGCAAGCGCCTCGGCGACCGTGCCGCCTTCGCGTACTGCCACCAGATCGAGCATTGATAATTTTGTGTTGAATTCGTCGTTCATGCTGTGTACTCACTATACCAGTCTGCCCACTTCTTTATACCATCGGCCAGCGGCGTGGCAGGCTCGAAGCCGATGTCGGTCTTCAGCGCATCGACGTCGGCATAGGTGGCAATTACGTCGCCGGCCTGCATGGGCAGGAAATTCTTTTTCGCTTCTACGCCCAGAGCCTGTTCTATCGTCTGAATAAAATGCATCAATTCCATGGGCTGATGATTGCCGATGTTGTAGACCTTGTACGGCGCATTGCCGCTACCGGGATCTGGCGAATCGGTTGAGAAGTCGGGGTTGGCCTGCGCTGTATGGTCCAGCACCCGCACAGTGCCTTCGGCAATATCGTCAATGAAGGTGAAGTCACGCTGCATTTTGCCATGATTGAACACATCAATCGGGCGGCCTTCCAGAATCGCGCTCGTGAACAACCACGGTGACATGTCGGGCCGTCCCCATGGGCCATACACAGTGAAGAAACGCAATCCGGTCGTGGGCAAGCGATAGAGATGGCTATACGAATGCGCCATCAGCTCGTTGGCTTTTTTGGTTGCGGCATACAAGCTCAGCGGATGATCGACATTGTCATGCACGGAAAAAGGCATGTGGGTGTTGGCGCCATAGACGCTGGACGAACTAGCGTAGACCAGATGTTCGACTGCATAATTGCGGCAGCACTCAAGCACGTTGGCGAAGCCAATCAGGTTGCTTTGTATGTAGGCCGCAGGATTTTTCAGCGAATAACGTACGCCTGCCTGCGCGGCAAGGTTGATGACGCGTTGCGGCCGCTCGTCGGCAAATAGCTGTTCCAGAATTTTCGCATCGGCGATATCACCCTGCACGAATCTGAAGTTGGCATGCGGCGTCAGCTGCGCCAGTCGTGCGTGCTTGAGCTTTGGATCGTAATAATCATTGATATTGTCGATGCCAATGACGCTGTCGCCACGCGCCAGCAGTAGTTGGCTCACATGCATGCCGATAAAACCGGCGGCGCCGGTAACGAGTATTTTCACAATCAATCCCTTCCGAACAGGTCGCGCGTGTAGACCTTGGCAGCGACATCTTGCAGCGAATCAGTAATGCGGTTGGCAATGATGACATCCGATCGGCGCTTGAATTCATCCAGATCATTTACAACGGCAGAATGAAAAAATTCAGCTTCGGTCAGCACCGGCTCGTAAATGATGACCTCGACGCCCTTGGCCTTGATGCGTTTCATGATGCCTTGTATCGACGAGGTGCGGAAATTATCCGAGCCGCTCTTCATGATCAGTCTATAAATACCGACAACTCGCGGCTTGAGATTCAAGACGCTGTCGGCAATGAAATCCTTGCGCGTGGCATTCGAATCAACGACGGCGCGGATCAGGTTTTGCGGCACTTCGCTGTAGTTTGCCAGCAGTTGCTTGGTGTCTTTCGGCAGGCAATAACCGCCATAGCCGAAAGAAGGATTGTTGTAGTGGCTGCCAATGCGCGGGTCAAGCCCGACGCCGTCAATGATCTGGCGCGTGTCGAGCCCGTGCGACAGCGCATAGGTATCAAGTTCGTTGAAGAAGGCAACGCGCATGGCCAGATAGGTATTCGAAAACAGTTTGACTGCTTCCGCTTCGCTGGAGTCCGTAAACAATACGGCGATATCTTTTTTCAACGCACCCTGTTGCAGCAGGCCGGCGAATACGCGCGCGCGCTCGGACTGTTCGCCAATGATGATGCGCGATGGATAAAGATTGTCGTACAGCGCTTTGCCTTCCCGTAAAAACTCGGGCGAGAACATAATGTTCGGGCACTGCATCTGTTGCTTGAGCTTTTCTGTATAGCCCACTGGCACGGTAGATTTGATGACCATCACGGCAGCGGGATTGATCGCCATGACCTGCCGCACGACGGCTTCCACCGAGCTGGTGTCGAAGTAATTGCTGGTCGTATCGTAATTGGTCGGTGTGGCGATGATGACGAATTCCGCATCGGCGTAGGCTTGCTGCGGGTCCAACGTTGCCGTCAGTTGCAGCGAGGCTGTCTCAAGATAGTGCTCGATCTCGGGATCAATGATTGGGGATTTTTTGCGGTTCAATAGCGCCACTTTTTCAGCGGCGATATCGAGCACGGTGACCTCATTGTGCTGCGCCAGCAAAACAGCGTTCGCAAGACCCACATAGCCGATACCGGCAATAGCAATTTTCATTTAGCTTCCTGACCCATTTGCTGATTCACTTCTTGACTCATTTCTTAATGTTGGTAAACGACATAGCCAGGCCAATAAGTCTGCGGTGAAATACACCGTCCAAAAAGAAAAAACAATATCACCCAGAAAATGGCCGCCCTGCATAATGCGGCCTGCGCCAACCAGCGCGCCGAGCACAATACCGGCAAGCAGCCAGCGGCGCTGCCGCGTAACCCATGCGATGCCTATCAGATAAAAACCAAGCGAGGCGTGGCCACTGACGAAAGAACAGTTGGTGTCGCATTGCGCAGCAGGGATCAGCGCCGGTGTAAATGTCTGCTGGCCGCCGAATTCTGCTACTGCGCGAGGACGCGCCCGGCCCCAGTTTTCTTTCAGTGCGCCATTGACGAGCAAACCCGGGCCGATCAGTAACAGCAAAAATAGATAGATGGCTGCACGACTTTGGCTGGGCGAACGGAAGGCGGGAATCCATTGCGCTGCGATCCATGCCAGCAGCAGAGCGCCAAGTACCAGAAACTGCAGGCGTGCAAAAATCTGATAAGAAAGCAGAACCAGCGAATTTCCGGCCAGGAAAAAGCCTTTTTCAGGCTCGTAAAAAAGAGCGCTGGTCAGCAGATCAATCTGTGGATAAAACCAGAAGATTAGTATGCATGCGATAAAAGCAAGAATGTCGGCGCGCCGGATAAATCGGGTAAATGCCGATTGAATAAGATGCATAACGAAAAAAGGCTTAGCCTTATTCTATGAATATTAGAACGTAAAACGCGATTATCCCTCCATTTCTGCTCTGGCGAAATATAATCGCGGGTATTGCGCTGAACCCTGTCAGAGTTTTCTTCAGGCGTTTTTGCTAGTTTGTGCCAGATATTCAACCCAGTAGCTACTCAACTCAAGCAAATCAACGCCGTAACCGTGCGCACAAAACTCCTTCTCGCCTCTATCCTGAGTCTGGCATTTCTAGCCTGGCTGGCATTCGATACCCGCTGGTCAGGCTTGTTTGCCGCCGTTGGCGACTTGACGCCGGCTGTGCTGTGCATGGCGCTGCTCGGTTTGTTTACGACGTACTTTCTGCGCGCGTTGCGTGTCTATTACGAATTTCGCGATGCCGCACAGGGCCGCTTCGCTACCTGCCTGCGCATCGTGCTGTTTCATAACGCGCTGGTCAACATCGTGCCCTTCCGTGGGGGAGAACTGGCTTTCCCGCTATTATTACGGCGCAGTTTGGGCGTAGCGACCGACCGCGCGATTGCTTCGCTTTTGTGGTTACGGTTGCAGGATGCGTTTATCCTGCTCGGTCTCGCGCTGCTGGTATGGCCTGATTTACCGGTATGGTTCAGGTCGCTTGCTGTTGCTGGCCTTGTACTGCTGGCGCTGGTCTTGCCGTTTTTAGCAAGCCGCTGGCAGATACCGACTGCAGGCAAGGCATGGCGCAGCCGGCTTGAAAAAATGCGGCTAGCCCTGGCTGATTCGGCCCGCCATGCCCGCATAGGCTGGCTCTGGACGCTGGCCAACTGGAGCATCAAGCTTGCCGTTCAGGCGTGGTTGCTGGCGCAAATTCTGCCGGCGCCTCTGGCGGCAGCCGGCGCTGGGGCGCTCGGCGCCGAACTGGCTGCTATTTTGCCGATTCAGGGTGTAGCCGGTTTTGGCAGCTATGAGGCGGGCGCCGCCGCTGCAATGCTGCCTTCGGGCATAGCGTTTGCCAACGGCTTGCATGCCGCGCTTGTACTTCACTTGTTTGTGCTGGCCAGCGCGCTGACTGCAGCTGCACTGGCGTGGCTGACGACTGTTTTTCAAAACGATTGAAATACAACTCTAAATACGATTTTAAAGATTGAACCCCAATGAATACTCCTTCCCTCCCCCCAGCCCGTCCGGACATTCCTACTGACTTGCCGCCGCATCGCTTGTCCATCGTCGTGCCGATGTATAACGAAGCAGAAAATGTAGAGCCGCTGGTAGAGCGCGTACAGGCTTCGCTGGCAGGCTACCCGTGCCCTTGGGAGTTGATACTGGTTGACGATGGCAGTTCGGATGCAACACCTGCCGAACTGCGCCGTGTCGCCGCCAAGAGCGGCGGCCATGTTCGCATTGTTGAACTGTCGCGCAATTTCAAGCAGACCGCTGCGACGCAGGCCGGCATTGATGCGTCTCGCGGCGACGTCATCGTCACCATGGATGGCGACCTGCAAAATGATCCGGTAGATATTCCACGCATGGTCGGCCGCTTGCTGCGCGAAGATCTTGATCTGGTTGCCGGCTGGCGCAAAGATCGTAAAGATGGATTTTTATTGCGCAAGCTGCCTTCATTAATCGCAAACCGGCTCATTGCCCGCATGACAGGCGTTTATCTGCGTGACTATGGCTGCAGCTTGAAAGTGTTTCGCGCATCGGCATTGAAAAGCCTGCGCCTGTATGGCGAGATGCATCGCTTCATTCCTGCATGGCTGGCAACGGTGACGACACCGCGCCGCATTGCGCAGGAAGTTGTCACGCATCACCCGCGCATATTTGGCGAATCCAAATACGGTATCTCGCGCACCTTGCGTGTCGTACTCGATCTGATCTTCGTTTATTTTTTCATGCGCTTTCGCAGCCGCCCCGGCCATTTCTTTGGCGGCATCGGCTTGATACTGGGTGCAGCTGGTGGAACGATCCTGTCTTATCTGGCAGCAGTCAAATATGTGCTGCATGAGCCAATCGGCACCCGCCCTTTGCTGTTTCTGGGATTCTTTCTCGTGATTGCAGCCGTGCAGATGATCTCCTCCGGCGTGTTGGCCGAAGTGCTTGCGCGCGTGTTGTTTGAATCAGGTGCAGTGCGCTCTTATCTGACCCGCAATCAGCAAGACATAGAAGAAAGCGACTGCTGGCAGCTTGGCGCACCATCTGACGACGAAAAAAAATAACGCTCCATGTCCGCTATTCCCGTCATCACGCCAAACCATTCGTCGAACAGCGTGCGCAACGCGTGGCTGGTCACGATTGCCTTTCTGGTTCTGTTCACGCTGTGGCGTATGCCAATTGCCGCCGGGCTGCCGCTGTCGGTTGACGAATCGTATTACATCGCTTGGTCAAAAACGCTCGACTTCGGTTACTGGACCAAGCCGCCACTGATTGCGTGGGCTATCGGTCTGGTGCGCAGCGTCTGCGGAGACAGTGCCGCTTGCGTACGAACTGTGCCGCTAAGCACCTTTGCCTTGTCAACGCTGATGATGTTTGCGCTGGCGCGCCAGCTTGGCGCAAAGGCTTGGACAGCTTGTCTCGCTGCTTGCGCATTCATCAGCTTGCCGTTGACAGCGTTTTACGGCATTGCAGCTACAACAGACAGCTTGTTGCTGCTGTTCTGGATCAGCACAATGCTGTTGCTGCGTCGCGCACTCGAAGGTGGTCGCACGATCTGGTTGCTGGTCGGCTTGTCAGCAGGACTAGGCTTGCTGTCGAAGTATTCGATGGGCGTTTTCGCGTTGTCAGGCTTGCTGTGCCTGTTGCATCCGCAGTGGCGGCATTGGCTACGCAGTCCGTGGCCTTATCTGGCTGCGCTAACTGCGGCTATCGTGTTTGCCCCTAATCTCTGGTGGAATTTGACGCATGGTTCGCCTACCCTCACTCACACCGCTGAAATTTCGCAAAATAAAGGCTACGGCCTGCATCCTGCTGCGCTGGCTTCATTTTTGAGCGCGCAGTTTCTGATGGCCGGTCCGGTTTTGTTATGTGCCTTCCTTATCTGGCTCAAGCAAATCACGCGCAAGCTGACTGCAAATGACTGGTACCTGCTCGCGTTCGCACTGCCTTTTTTGACGGTGATTTCAATGCAGGCGCTGTTGTCGCGCGCGCATGCGAACTGGGCCGCGCCCACTTATGTCGCCGTGACGCTGGCAGCCGTTCTATTTCTAGCGGCCCGTCACCCACGCTGGCTGGCACTGTCCTTTGCTTTCAATCTGGCCGTAACAACGACGCTCTATCATTTTGATTTTCTCGTCGCACAGCCCTTCCATCTGGCTCGCAGTGTCAAGACAGATCCTTACTGGGCTTTACGGAACTGGCCGGGCGTTATCGAACAAGTCAGACAAGCAGCCGTCGCGCATGGCGCGGCTGAAAATTTTGCGGTTGCATCGGAAGACCGGGCAGTGCTGGCACAACTGCAGGCAAATCTGCCGCTGCCTGAAGGTTCTGCACTCGGATGGCAACGCGGCGCCAAACCGCAAAACCATTTTGATCAACGCTTCCGCTTGCCCACGAAACCAGCGGGTGCTGTTTTGCTGGTGACGCAGGCAACTGACAGCGATGTCTTGCAGGCTTTCCCGGCGGCCAAGTCGGCCGGACAGGCGGTGTCTGATCAGATACCTGACAGGCCGCTTGCTTTTAGCTTGTGGTGGATTGGGTCGTGAGCTAAGCGCTCAACCACCACCCAAGCTAAGCGCAATCCGGTAAGTAATGAACGACGCCAAATAAGCCAGACCAAACAGGTAACCCGCTATCACCAGCGGCATTTTCCAGTTGCCGGTTTCGCGCTTGACGGCAGCCAGTGTTGACAGGCACTGCGGCGCAAACACATACCAGGCCAGCAAGGACAAGGCAGTCGCCAGGCTCCAGCTTTGCGAGATCAACGGCGCCAGCGCGCTCGAGGTGTCGTTGCCGGTGGCAGACAGCGCATACACGGTGCCTAGCGCGCTGACGGCGACTTCACGCGCGGCCATGCCCGGCACCAGCGCCACGCTGATCTGCCAGTTAAATCCGATCGGCGCAAACACCACGGCGAGTGCATGGCCGATGATGCCGACAATGCTGTATTCAATCGCTTGTCCGGTCGCACCCGGCGGCGCACCGGGGAAGCTGGCCAGGAACCACAAGCCAATCGACAAAATCAGAATGATGCTGCCGACACGGCGCAGGAAAATTTCGACACGTTGCCACAGACCGATGGCCAGATTGCGCAAGGTCGGCAGGTGATAGCTTGGCAGCTCCATCATCAAAGGACGCACTTGCCGGCCGTCGCTGGTGAAATGCTTTAGAACCAGCGCGACTGCCATCGCGCCGACCACGCCAAACACATACAAGCCGAACAGCACCAGACCCTGCAGTTCTATGCCGCCCCACACCAGCCGCTGCGGAATGAAGGCCGAGATCAGCAAGGCATAAATAGGCAGCCGCGCGGAACAAGTCATCAACGGCGCGATCAACATGGTAACGATACGGTCGCGCGGGTTGGCGATGGTGCGCGTGGCCATGATGCCCGGCACCGCGCAAGCAAAACTCGACAACAGCGGAATGAACGAACGGCCTGACAGACCAACCGAACCCATGATACGGTCGAGCAGAAATGCGGCGCGCGGCAAGTAGCCTGATTCTTCCAGCAGCAAAATGAAAAAGAACAAAATCAGAATTTGCGGCAAAAACACAATCACGCCACCGGCACCAGCTATAAGACCGTTAACGATCAGACTGCGCAGCCAGCCGTCCGGCAGCACATCGGTGATTGCTTCGCCTAGCCATTCGGTGCCGCTCTTGATGGCTTCCATCGGCACGTTCGCCAGACTGAACATAGCCTGAAAAATCAGGAACAGCAGCACGGTCAAAATCAGCGGCCCCAATAATGGATGCAGCACGATACGATCGATACGATCGCTCATCATGTCGGGCATGATGGTGTTGAGTTTTAACTTGATTAAAATTTTCTGGACGGTCTCGTGGTCGGAATCAATCGATTCCTGATCCACTTCTGATGTGACCGAACTATTCATTGCGCTGCTTTGCAAGCTGCCGAGTTGTTCCAGTTGCGCGCGCAAATTGGCATCGCCGTCAGCCTTGACGCCCACTGTCGATACAACAGGAATACCCAACTCACGCGCCAGCGCATCCGCATCGACATGAATGCCGCGGCGTGCCGCCACATCGACCATGTTGAGCGCGACGACACAGGGCAGGCCCATGCGCTTGACTGCCAGCACCAGCCGCAAGTTGCGCCGCAGGTTGGTCGCGTCAACGACGCAGACTACATAATCAGGCCGCTTCTCGCCTTGTGCGCGTCCGAGCAGGACGTTGCACGTGACGCGCTCGTCCAGCGAGCGCGGATACAGGCTGTAAGCACCAGGCAGATCGAGTATGCGCACGGTCTTGCCGGAAGCGAGTTGCAATCGCCCTTCCTTGCGCTCGACAGTGACGCCGGCATAGTTCGCCACTTTCTGCGTGCTGCCTGTCAGCAGATTGAACAGCGCCGTCTTGCCGCAATTCGGATTGCCGACCAGCGCCACCAGAGGGCCACTCGGATGCAAATAGACGCGTGTATCACTCATGGGTATCGGTCTCTTGCAGCAAAATCATTTGCGCTTCATGCCGGCGCAGTGCGAAGCTTGAAAGTCCGACGCGCACAACCAGCGGATCGCCTCCGGGAAAACCGCGTGCCAGTACCGTCACCTGTTCGTTCGGGATGAAGCCAATTTCTTCCAGCTGGCGAGCCGTATCGGAAAATTCGGGCTCGGCCACAACCTGCCGAACCTTCATTGGTTGTCGTAGAACTGCCTGATCAAGATTCATATGCCTGTTTTCGCAAAAAGCTGTTGGGCATTTTAGTATGAAAAGGAATTGGTATCATTCGACGTGAATACGGCAGCAGGGATTATCCGGTAATAATTGTGAAATCCTTATCTGCCAACATGGCCTGAACAAGCGTTATTAATGAAAAATCACAATGAACTATAGCGAACTAGACGAAGATACAGTTAGTACGGCAGCTGAAAAAGCGGCGCGCCTTCGCAGTGCTGCACGCAGCACCTGGACCAGTGTCGCCGTCAATGTCGTGCTAACGGTCGCGCAAATCTCTATCGGCATGTTTTCGAAATCACAAGCATTGATCGCCGACGGCATTCATTCGCTGTCCGATCTGGTGGCCGACTTCATCGTGCTGTTCGCAGGCCATCACAGCAAAAAAGACGCGGATTCCGATCACCCATATGGACATTTGCGTTTTGAGACCGCTGCTTCGTTAGCACTCGGCGCGCTGTTGCTGGCCGTCGGCATAGGTATGCTCTGGTCGGCGTTCCTGAAACTGGAAGACCCGCAGAGCATACCGACGATACACAGCATTGCATTGTGGGTCGCCGCCGTTGCACTGCTGGCAAAGGAGCTCTTGTTCCGCTACATGCTGTCCGTGGCCAAGCGCGTCAAGTCGAGCATGCTCGTTGCCAATGCATGGCATGCGCGCTCGGACGCGGCTTCATCACTGGTCGTTGGCGTCGGCATCATCGGCAATCTGGCTGGCTACCCGATGTTTGATCCGATTGCGGCGCTGATCGTCGGCTTGATGGTGGCAAAAATGGGCTGGCAGTTTGGATGGAATGCGTTGCATGATCTGGTCGACCGCGCAGTCGACGAAGAAGAAGTGGCAGCGATAAGGCAAACAGTGAGCGACACGCCCGGTGTCAAGGGCATCCATGACATTCGCACGCGCAAAATGGGTGACATGATTGTGGTCGATGCGCATATCGAAGTCGACGCGAGCATTACGGTGGAAGCAGGTCATGACATCGCAGTGGTTGCCACCCAGCGAATCATGAAGCGACATCGCGTCATCAACGTGATGACGCACGTCGATCCATGGCACAGGCCAGACCGCGATCACAGCTGAAATCACAGCTAACAACCCAGACTGCACTACCAATGACGAATACACAAGAATCAAATTTACTGCCGACAAAGCGCTTTTAGCCCCTGTGTTGAATTGAATGTGATCGAGCTGATTGCTAACATCACGCTCCTTTCAAAATTTCTTTTTAAATTCACAGGCTGCATAAAATGTCGATTAAACGCTCTGCCCTCTTTTCCATCGCTGGTATCTGTCTGCTGCTGTCACAGTCCAGCGCTTTTGCCGTTCCGTTTAACTTTGGCACAATTCATGAAGAAACACGCGCCTACGTAGGCTTGAACTGGCAGTGGGATCAGACCGGTCTGAGCAAACCGAATCTCGTGCTCGGCGCTAGAAAAACGACGACCGATCTCAACGACAAAGTGTCTGGCTTTGACCTGACGTTTACGTACAGCCTGACCAAATCGCAGGCCGAAGGTTTCCGCGCTGGTTATATCGACGGTAAGTGTGATGTGATGGCGACTGCCGGTGTTGGCTATTCATTCGTGAAGTCTTCGCCTCTGGCTTTTGGCGGCGCACTTGGTCCTTACTCGAAATTGCTGGTCGAAATCGACAGCAATAAAAAGACAAGTCTGAATCTGGAACTCAATACCTTGAAATGTGCGGGCAATCACAATTCGATGCAGCCTACCTGATTCGCTAGAATGTTGAAAATGCCCCGCATGTCGTAATTCCAGCCGATAAGGACTCGGCTGCTTATTTTCATGCGGGCACTTCTGTACTCAGTTCTGAAAAATTAATTATCTTCACTGCCCCATCCGGAAAACGGGCAATGATATCGAGTTCGCCACCCATTGCCTCGATGTGATTACGTAGCGTCGACAGATACATATCTGTTCTTTTTTCAAGTTTGGCGATAGAAGGTTGCTGGACATGCAGTATCTCTGCCAGCTTCTTCTGTGACAGACCGCGAGCCTGCCGCAATTCTTGCAGTGGCATCTCAGCCAGCATCGCTTGAGCCTTCGATTTTGCGCGGACTTGAGATTCCGCTGACATTCGCGCACGCAAGTCAGAATATTTATTGCTCATTGTTCAGCCCTGCCTTTCAATTTGCTTTATGTGCTCGTCATACAGCCGGTCTGCTAACCGTATATGACCGTCATACCAGCGATCAGCCCCAGTCTTGTCACCGCCAATCAGCAGGATTGCGACGCGGCGCGGATCAAACGCATAGAGCGTTCTCAGCGGTCTGCCATTATGCTGAGTGCGCAGTTCTCTCATGTGCGTATGCCTTGAACCATTGATCCCGCTGCTATGTGGAAAATCCAGATTCGGACCACGCGCTTCCAGCAAACGCACCGAAGCATCCAGCGATTCCTGCTCAGCTATGCTTAGCTGATCCCACCAGACCCCGAACTCATCCGTGTACTCGATTTCCCAGTTCATAGAATACCCTTGATGGAATATGCCGTCAAAAGAATATTTGAAAGATGACGACGCAGCGCAATACTGGCCGCAGGGAAACCAAAGCCAGATAAAAAAGGCTGGCGGGCACACAGAATTTATTAATTTGAAGGGGTGCTTACCTTCTTTGCGTTGCAATTCCTGCTCATAAAGCAGTCAGCAATCCATCCGACTTATAACTAAAACGCACAAATCAATTCACTAAAATCCTCTACCTACCAACTTTTAATCAACTAATATGGCGCTTTAATATTGATTCAAAGCGCACCATGACTTTTCAGGCAATCGTCTTCGACGCTTACGGCACCTTGTTCGACGTGTACTCGATCAGCGCCATGGCCGAGAAGCTTTATCCCGGCAAAGGGGAAACCCTGGCGGCGCTGTGGCGCGACAAGCAGATTGAATACACGCGTCTGCGTACGCTTTGCTCGACCTACAAGCCATTTTGGGAAGTGACGCAGGATGCGCTGATTTTCGCCTGCAAAAAACTCGGCCTTGAACTTGACCTCAATGCCCAGCATGCATTGATGGCGCAATATGCAAAACTGCCGGCCTTTCCGGAAAATATTGCGGTGCTTAGCAAGCTGAAAGAGCAAGGCTTGAAGCTGGCGATTTTGTCGAATGCGAATCTGGAAATGCTGGACGCTGTGGTCAAGGCAGCCAATATGGAAACGATGTTCTCGCATTTGCTGTCTGCCGATAGCGTTCGCAAGTTCAAGACAGCGCCCGAGGTGTACCAGTTGGGCACGGATCTGTTTGGCATACCGGCGAAGCAAATTCTTTTTGTGTCGAGTAATGGCTGGGACATCTGCGGCGCGAGCTGGTTTGGTTATCAGACTTTCTGGGTCAACCGCGCCGGCGCACCAATGGAAGAGCTCAGCGTGAAGCCTGACGGCGAAGGACGCTCGCTCAATGATTTGCTCGCTTATGTGAGCCAGCAGTAATCGTAATACCGAACACGCATTTTTTTATTTATCCCTTCACTATTACCACCCGCGAGGTTTCAGCATGACTGCACGTACCGCACGTACCACTTGCAACCGACTTCAAGTCGCCACTGTTCTGCATACATTCATTGAAGAGCAAGTACTGCCGGGCACCGGCATAGACAGCGCCAGTTTCTGGAAAGGCTTCGATGCGATTGCGCGTGATCTCGCGCCCAAGAACGCCGCCTTGCTGGCCGAACGCGACCGCCTGCAGACTGAACTCGACACATGGCACCGCGCCAACCCGGGCCCGATTGGCAACATGGACGCGTATCGCGACTTCCTGAAGTCAATTGGTTATCTGGTGCCGGCGCCTGCGCAAGTCGCTGCCACAACGGCCAATGTCGATGCTGAACTCGCGCTGCAAGCTGGCCCGCAGCTGGTGGTGCCTATTCTCAACGCCCGCTATGCACTCAACGCCGCTAATGCGCGCTGGGGCTCACTGTATGACGCGCTCTACGGCACGGATGCCATTCCCGAGACCGACGGCGCCAGCAGAGGCGGTGCTTACAATCCAGTGCGCGGCGCGAAAGTCGTCGCGTTCGCACGCGCCTTCCTGGACCAGTCAGCCGCGCTGGCCAATGGCTCGCATGCTGATGCGACCGCTTACCAAGTCAATGACGGCAAGCTCGCCGTGACCTTGAAAGATGGCAGCGTCACCGGCCTGGCCGATGCGAGCAAATTTATTGGTTATCAGGGCGACGCAGCATCACCGACTTCCGTGCTGCTGATGAATAACGGTCTGCACATTGATATCCAGATCGACCGCAGCAAAGGCATCGGTAAAGACGATGCAGCCGGCGTCGCCGATCTGGTCATTGAGTCGGCATTGTCGACCATTCTTGATCTGGAAGATTCCGTTGCCTGCGTCGATGCAGACGACAAAGTCCTCGCCTATCAAAACTGGCTCGGTATTCTGAAGGCAACGCTGGTTGAAACGCTGACCAAAGGCGGCAAGACTATCACTCGTACTTTGAACGCAGACCGTCAGTACACCGCAGCGGGCGCAAACAACGGCATCGTCACTTTGCACGGCCGCTCGCTGCTTTTCTTGCGCAACGTGGGACATTTGATGACGAATCCGGCGATTCTGCTGGAAGACGGTCGCGAGATCCCCGAAGGCATTATGGATGCCGTCATTACAGTAACGATTGCTTTGCATGATTTGAAGCGCGATAAAGAACAAAAGATCGGCAACTCGCGTACTGGCTCGGTCTATATCGTCAAACCAAAAATGCACGGTCCGGCTGAAGTCGCTTTCGCCAGCGAACTGTTCGGCCGCGTTGAAGCGCTGCTCGGTCTTGCAGCCAACACTGTCAAGCTCGGCATCATGGACGAAGAGCGTCGCACCAGCGTTAACCTGAAAGCTTGTATTGGTCAGGCAGCCGCGCGCGTGGCCTTCATCAACACCGGCTTCCTCGACCGCACTGGCGACGAAATGCACACCGCCATGCAAGCGGGTCCGATGCTGCGCAAGGGCGATATGAAGACCTCGACCTGGTTGACTTCCTACGAGCGCAGTAATGTGCTGGTAGGCCTGTCATGCGGCCTGCGCGGTCGCGCACAAATTGGTAAAGGTATGTGGGCCATGCCGGACTTGATGGCAGCAATGCTGGAACAGAAAATCGGCCATCCAAAATCTGGCGCCAATACCGCGTGGGTGCCATCGCCGACTGCAGCGACTTTGCATGCGCTGCATTATCATCAAGTGAAAGTGGCTAGCATTCAGCAAGAGCTGGAAAAAATCGCATCGGCAGAGGAAATCGACAAGCTGCTCAATGGCTTGTTGCAGATTCCAGTTGCCAGCAACCCAAGCTGGTCGGCTCCCGACATTCAGCAAGAACTCGACAACAATGCGCAAGGCATACTCGGCTATGTGGTGCGCTGGATTGACCAGGGCGTTGGCTGCTCGAAGGTGCTCGACATTCATAACGTCGGTTTGATGGAAGACCGCGCTACGCTGCGTATCTCGAGTCAGCACATTGCCAACTGGCTGTTGCATGGCGTCGTCACCGAAGCGCAAGTCACCGAGACGCTGCAACGTATGGCGAAAGTCGTCGACGGTCAGAACGCCGGTGATCCGTTATACAAGCCAATGGCTGGAAACTTTGAGACGTCTTACGCTTATCGTGCAGCGCGCGATCTGGTGATGAAAGGTCTTGAGCAACCTAGCGGCTACACCGAGCCTCTGCTGCATGCATGGCGCTTGAAGGTAAAGGCTGGTGAGTAATTTTTTTACCGTCAGCTGTAACAGCTAACTTCAGAATCAAAATTTTGTGAATGAACAAAAGGCCTCCGAAAATAGTCGGGGGCCTTTTGCATTACGCGGAATATTCCTCTGCGGAATTGCTATGGATCTTATTGTGAAGACGCTGAATATTACTCTGCAGAATTGTTATGTATATTATTGCGAAGACATTGTTATTAATCAATACAAATTGCATCTTCAGTGTTACTGTCAGGGCTGAGTTTGCCTGAAACACAATGTAAGACACTGGAGATCTACTAATGAAAATCGCTCGACAAATTATTGCCTCCCTCTTGATCTCGTCCATTACCCTGACCGGCATGATGGGATCAGCCCACGCAACATTGATTACAACTCAACAAGTCGCCGCAACTGAATCACCACAATCAGCTCGCGCAAAGTTGGCCGCTGAAGTCGCCCGTCCTGACGTTGTCTCCCGACTCGAAGCAATGGGCATCAGTTCATCGGATGCGCAACTGCGTGTCGCTGCACTGAGCGACAGCGAAGCGCAAAGCTTGTCGAGTGACATGGATAAAATGCCTGCCGGTGGTGATGTTCTTGGTATCTTGTTCGGCATTTTTGTGATCTTGCTTGTCACTGATATTCTGGGCTTTACCAAAGTCTTTCCGTTCACCCGTAGCGTCAAGTAAATATGATGCGCACAGCCCGCCTGCTTTGGTTGACGCTCTGCGTCAGCTTAGCTGCGGGCTGTGCGACGCAGACTCGCGCATTACTGCATGAACCACAGCCGCAACTGCCGTCCCGTATTGAACTGACCACCACCCCTTTTTTTGCGCAAGAACTTTTCCAGTGCGGCCCTGCTGCGTTGGCGATGTCGCTTGGCGCAACAGGCATTCAAGTCTCGCCTGACGAACTTCAATCTGAAGTTTATATTCCCGCCCGTGAAGGCAGTCTGCAACCAGAAATGCTGGCGGCTGCACGACGTCATGGCGCACTGGCTTTAACGATAGAACCCAATCTATCTGCGCTGCTGACGGAAGTCGCAGCAGGCCATCCTGTCATCGTGCTGCAAAATCTTGGATTAAGCTGGCTGCCACGCTGGCATTACGCCGTCGTCATTGGCTATGATCTGCAACGCAAAGAAATCCTGCTGCGCTCGGGAGTAACTGAACGCGAAAGCATGGCGATGCGTACTTTTGAACATACGTGGGCACGCAGCCAATACTGGGCCATGCTTGCGCTCGCGCCAGGCAAATTGCCGGCCGACCTGAATGAAAAGCGAATCACTACTGCTGCCGTCACGTTTGAAAAGACGGCAACGTCAGAAGAATCAATTCGCGTCTATCAGGCAGCGCTAAAACAATGGCCAGACAATCTGATGCTGCAACTCGGCCTTGGTAATAGTGCTTATCTGCTTGGCGATCTGCCCGCAGCAGAAGCGGCGTTCAGAGCAGCGAGCCTGCGCCATCCTGAGAATGCACCGGCACTGAATAATCTGGCCACAGTATTGCAGGAACAAGGAAAACTGGATGAAGCGCTAACAGTCGCAAGGCAGGCAGTCGCACTCGGCGGCCCTCTGCTGGAAAATGCGCAAATTACATTGACCAGCATTCAGGCTTCAATAAAAGCTGCGTCTGCAGCAAAATTTCAATAGCAAACGAATAGCAAACTACCGTGCATCCGGCTTCAAAGAAAGCCATTTTTTAAACGCAGCGCTTGCCAGCGCAGCATACGTTTCCCTGATTTGTTGCGGAATGATTTTAGGGATGATCGGAATATAAGTCGGGTTCTCTCCCTGCAGCCGATAACCTTCCGCCCACGCGCCGCACAAGATCGCCTCCTCCATCAGCGCGGCCTGATTACTTTCAAAGTTATTTTGCAGCTCCTGCAAAACCTGCCCGCGCCGCTGCTCCATCTCTGCGCCAGTCGTTGCTACGGACTTGTCATTGCGCTCTTTAATATAGGCGTCGGCAAAGAGTTTTGAAAAATTCCGGGCTTCGTCACTTTCAGATAGAACCTGAAAAAATGCGGCGCAACGAATGGCTTGTTTCTCTACTTTGCCTTCTTGCGCACTGGCAGTCGACGTGATTGCGACACTACCCAATACCGCCAACAATAGGCTCATAAAAACCTTCGTGTTCAAGTTGCTGTTAAGCGCAAACATTTTTTCTCCTGTCTTGAACTACATCCGGAAACCAGAATCTGCTTTGTCTGCATGCAGTGTCTGTTTTATTTGCGCAGAAAAGTCCTGCATGAGATGCGACAAAAAATCCCAAAACGCGTCCTGCTCGACAGTTTGACTGACAAGCTCAGACGGTAAGAAGCGCTGCATCTCTTTTCTGAATTCAGTCGCTAAAGCGGGATCGGCACCAAGCATGGCGCACCGCTCTTGAAATAATTGTAAATAGCGTTCTTGCTCAATATGGTGGTCAGTTAATTTTTGAGGAATCAACGCGAGCTCGGGCTTGACTGCCTGCTGATGCAGCCAAGCCATGTCCCATAAATCACGATTCTTAATTTTATTGGGCCGCATCGCAAACGCCACCAATTTGTCAGCGAAGATTTCTTCCCGACTTTCCGTATTCAGAATCAAACCGCTCGTTCCCATTTCTACACCGTAGGGATTGAGCAAAACCATAGGACGCAATTGGTAGCTGGGGATAGCACATACATCGATGTTGATTCGTTGCGCGGGAAGGTCTTTGCGACCTGGTCGCGTTTGCATTCTCAGCTTCCAGGTTTTTACATTCCCTTCTTCGCGCACTGGCTCGCTCACCTCGACAGCTAAACCATATTTTGTTTTGAGATTTGCAGTTAATACATGCGCCATTGCCGACAGGCTTTCTTTGCTGAACGCCGCACCGCCAGTGAAATCCAGATCTTCACTCAAACGATTCGAGCCGTAGCAAGCACGCAAGCAGGTACCGCCTATAAAAGTAAGCCCCGCCAATAGCCCAGATTTGCTGAGCACACGCAAAATATCATGATGCAGCAACTCTTTTTCCACCACCATGCGCAGCGGAGCGAGGTCTTCCCGATTTTTTAATGCTTGGTCAACCAGTTGATCAAACAAGCTCATCGACTACGCTCCAATCTATCAGGTCCAGATTGCGATGCGTTGCGCGCATGTCCCGCAACGCCTGTTTCACGCTTGCTCGCCACAACTTGCACTGTGCATCATAAAAAATCTGACCTGCTAATTCTTCAGGGCGCTGGCGAGTGCGGACAAACTCAATCGTTCCCCAACGTCCACATGAAATCACGCTGCTGCGTCCCGACGACATGACAGTAATGCGGTTAATCGGCATCTGCGAAATAACGCCGGCATCACTCAGTGCCGTCTCCAGACTGATGTAATTCAAATCATCTGCCCGCAGCCGCGCTGCTGCATGAAACAACAGCATGCCATTGTTAACAGCCACTTTTTCGTAAAGATAAAGACCGCGGCACAAGCGCACCAGATGCCCCTCTTTCACAGCCCGGCTCAATAGCGTCTTGAAAGCTGCATCTGACAGATCAGGCAATAGCGCCCGCAAATCATCAGGCGTAAAGAGGCAATGCTCGGGGCTGGCCAGTTGCCCCAAGCTCTGCATTAAACGACGAATTGGTTGGATGCTCATACGCAAAGACTACTCACTAAGTTTCACTAAGTGTAACCTAGTGACGAGTTAGTGGGTGGTTTTTAGGAAATTGGCAATCTAAATCGTGCGATAACGATTCAAAGCCGTCAGCTTGGTCACCTCTGGCTTCGTACAGCCTTGCGAACTCAAAAAATCGAGTTCTGCCTGCTCATCGCGGGTTTCTATCCACCACGCCTTCGGCGTATTCGACTGTCCGTTACTCCAGCGATAACCACGTGCAGAAGCAAGGTCCTTGCTCTCGAAGGGCAAACCGAACGCATAGATGCGCCAGGACGGCGCGCGGGCAGAGGCGAGCAGCATCGACAACACCGTTTCTTCAGAGTCCACCATTTTTTGCACCAGCAGTGCGGTCAGCATGTCGACATCGGCTCGCGCCCTGTGGCCGTCATGAAACAAGCCGAAGCGAAAACCTAAATAATCGAGCTTATTGGTTCTGAGCTGCCATTTCGACCACGGCACTTCATGCAATGAACAAGCGAAGCGCTGTTGAATAAAAGCCGGAAAACGCTGCTCGAGAAAAGCGCGGTCAAAACGAGAGTTGTGGCAAATAACCAGACTGACCTGATCCATCACGCGCGCGACTTCGGCATCGTCAATGCGTTTGCCTCGCACCATCTCATCGGTAATACCGGTCAGCTGCGTAATCTCTGCCGGTATGGGCTCTTCCGGATCTTCCAAACCTTCATAACTATCGACGACGCGGTACAGCGTGCCGGTCTCGCGCCCGTATTCGCAGATCACGATTCCCAAATCGATGATCTTCGCGCCCAGTTCGATTTTTAATCCTGTTGTTTCCGTATCAATCACGGCCAGACGGGCGCACGCCTCGCCGCTGCTATTTTCGGCAAACACATGATCGTCACGAATGGCTACGCGCCGCAAAACCCGAAAATCGGTACTTCTCTCCAGTAAATCTGCAGCGTTTTCAAGCATCTCGTTCTTTATTGTCATGTTGGTCAATCTCTACGGGCGGGATTAGTCATTTAATCCCACAGGCAGATGGTGCGGGACGGCAATTTCCAAGCATAATAACCGCTTTTGTTGTGCCGATTTAGCAGTTGCTGCACTAGCAAACATAAAAACAAATGCCCCCTTTATGAATCCCGCCTCGCCCAAAATCCTGAAGCCCGGTTTTATCGCTTTTCATAGCAATCGTTCAGAGGTATTGGCGCAGGTTTTAATCGACTGGATTCACCGTCATCCGTTAAACCCGCTCGAAGAAGAAGTCATTCTCGTCCAGAGCAATGGCATGGCCGAATGGGTGAAGATGGAGCTGGCTCGCCTGGGCGGCGTCTGTGCCGCAACACGAGTGGAATTGCCGTCGCGTTTTCTGTGGCGCACTTATCGGCAAGTACTAGGACGCGAAGCCGTACCGGGTAATTCGCCGCTCGACAAGCTGCCGCTGACCTGGCGCTTCATGCAACTGCTGCCCACGCTGATGAAGCAGCCAGACTTCGCGCCGGTCGCCAGCTTTTTGCAAGCAGACGAGCCCGACCGCATGCTGCAGCTGGCGTCGAAACTGGCCGACCTGTTTGACCAGTACCAGATCTATCGCGCCGACTGGCTAGATGCGTGGGAAAACGCCAAAGACCAGTTGCTTCGTGCTGACGGATCGTTAACGCCTTTGCCGCCTGATCAGCGCTGGCAGGCGCAGCTGTGGCGAGCTGTATTGAAGACACTCAACGAGCGCGAGCTGCAAAATATCCGTCCTAAATTGCATCAGCGTGCACTGGCGCGCATGGCTTCCGGCGAACCCTTCGCGAGCAAAGTCGCGCAGCGCGTCATCGTGTTTGGCATGAGCCATATTCCGTGGACGATGCTTGAATCGCTCGCAGCACTGTCGCCGCATAGCCAGGTCATGCTGGCTATTCCTAACCCTTGCCAGTTTTATTGGGGGGATATCATGGACGGCCGCGAGTTATTGCAGGCCGTGCGCCGTCGCCAGCCGCTGCGCGAGAACCGTGAATTGTCTTCGCTACCGCTGGAAGACATGCACGCGCATGCGCATCCGTTGCTGGCGGCTTGGGGACGACAGAGTCGTGACTTCATTCGCCAGCTTGATGTGTTTGATGACGCCGAACAAAGCCGACGTCGTTTCGAGTTGCCGCGCATAGACCTGTTTGATGACGCCGCCGATGACGCGCAAACCCCGCTGCTCAAGCAAGTGCAAAACAGGATACGAGACCTGAGTCCTTTGTCGGAACACGACCAGAGACTCGTTGCCGATAATGACTTGTCTATTGTTTTTCACAGCGCGCACAGCAGCGTGCGCGAACTTGAAGTCTTGCATGATCAACTGCTGCATTTACTGGCCAAGCCTGCTGTTGACGCACCGCTGAATCCGCGCGACATCATCGTCATGGTGCCGGACATTGAGAAATTAGCGCCCGCCATTCGCGCCGTGTTCGGCCAATACAAACGGCATGACCGTCGCTACATTCCATTCGACATTGCCGATACCAGCGCCAAAGTCAGCAGCCCGCTCATAGGTGCAGTGGAATGGCTGCTGCGTTTGCCGGATCAGCGCTGTTGCATGAGCGATCTGGTGGACTTGCTGGAAGTACCGGCAGTCGCTGCGCGCTTTGGCATCACTCCGCAGTCTTTACCCAGACTCACACGCTGGATGGCCGGTGCCGGCATACGCTGGGGACTGAATGCCGGGCATAGACACGATCTGGGTTTGATGGCCTGCGGCGACCAGAACAGTGCATGGTTTGGCTTGCAGCGCATGTTGCTCGGCTATGCGAGCGGCGCAGTCGTGATAACAGAGAGCGTTGCAGTATCGGACATTGAGCCGTACGACGAAATCGGCGGACTCGAAGCGGAGCTGGCCGGCTCTCTCGCGCATCTGCTGCAGGCATTGGTTCAGTGGTGGTCGGTGGCAGTCATACCTGCCACGCCCATAGTCTGGATTGAGCGCTGCCGCGTTTTAATGAGCGCGATCGCCGAGCCTGTTACTGATATCAATCGGCAAGCCTTGAGCGCGCTCGAAGAGGGGCTCGCAGCCTGGCAAGCTGCCTGCGAACAGGCCGGCTTCAGCGAAGAGGTGCCGTTGATGGTAGCGCGCTCCGCATGGTTGTCCGGCATGGACACACCTGACTTGAAACAACGCTTCAGGGCCGGCGGCATTACTTTCTGTACCCTGATGCCAATGCGCGCGATTCCATTTGAAGTGGTGTGCCTGCTCGGCATGAACGACGGTGACTATCCACGTCGCAGCATGCGCAGCGACTTTGACTTGATGGCCTTGCCCGGCAACAGCCGACCCGGCGACCGCTCGCGTCGCGACGACGACCGGCAGCTAATGCTTGAGTCTTTACTCTCGGCCCGGCAAATGCTGTACGTTAGTTGGTGCGGCCAGAACGTGCGTGACAACAGCACGCAGCCACCGTCGGTGCTGGTCTCGCAGTTGCGCGATTATTTAAGCGCCGGCTGGGGCAAGCAGGTTGTGACAGACAGGACCACGCATCATCCACTGCAGGCATTCAGCCGACGCTACTTTGAACAGAACGGCACGCTGCTGACGTACGCACGCGAATGGCGCGCTGCGCATGGCGAACAAACCCAGTCGGTCGTCGCAGCCCTGCCCACCTTTATGCCCGACCCCGACGTGCCGCTGACCATCAACGCACTGGCTACGTTCTTGCGCAATCCTGTCAAAGTTTTTTTCAGGCAGCGTCTGCTGGTGACGTTTGAAAACCATGAAGAAGAAAACGACGACGAAGAATGCTTTGCCGTCGACAATCTTGATGAGTACAAGCTGATAAAAAATTTAATCAGTGCGGCGACCGTCAAGCAAAACAATGCCGAAGCAGCGGATTTCGCGTTACAGGCCCTGCAGCGATTGCGCAGGGCTGGCGGCCTGCCCTTAAAAGGTTTTGGCGACCTCAAACAGCAGGACTTGCAGCAGACATTAACGACCATGCTGCGCAGCTGGTTTGATGAGCAGGCACGCTTTCCGGAAACAGCAGAGCGGCAGTCCGTGCGCGTGCAGGCGGGCGCGGTGGTGCTGGAAGACTGGATAGACCAGTTGCGTTGCGGTGCGGAATTCGCTGGCGCGCCTGCGTGGCTGGAACTCGAACCGGGTAAGCTGTGCGTCAAAGACAAAAAAGAACCAACGCCTCGCCTCGACAAATTACCTGCTGCCTGGATTCGCAGCATGGCCATCGCTGCCAGCGGCTTGCAAGCGTATGGCGTGCTGGTTGGTCGCGACAGCGTTGTCGAAATCGCACCCATGCCGCAAGAAACAGCCATCACCACACTGACAATACTGCTCGAACTATGGCTCGCCGGCATGCAAACGCCGCTGCCATTGCCGCCCAAGACAGCACTGATCTGGCATGAGGATCAGCACAAAGCCGCTGCCAATTACGAAGGTGGCTATCGAATAAACGGTGAAGTCGACGACGCCTATCTGGCCCGTGTGTATCCAGACTTTGAAGCATTGAGTGATGACGGTCGCTTCGCCATATTGAGCGAACAGGTCTATGGCCGGCTCTCAGAGTGGGCCGCGCAGCATTTGACAGCCCGCTTTCATGAAACGACGGAATCCGGGCAGCCAGTATGAGCGAGACGTCCATCATGAAACTAGAGCAGTCAGAACCAGGCAGCCAGATCCTGCATCCGGAAACCTTCCCGCTATGGGGCAGCCGGTTGATTGAGGCTAGTGCCGGCACCGGCAAGACCTGGACCATTGCAGCGCTCTACCTGCGCCTGGTGCTGGGCCACGGCGGCGACAATGGCTTCGGGCAGCCCTTGCGCCCTGCCGACATCCTGGTGATGACCTTTACGCGTGTGGCGACCCGTGAATTATCAGACCGCATACGCGAGCGCTTGCTGCATGCCGCGCAATGCTTTCGTGGAGAGCAGACGCCGGATGACAAAGACGAATTCCTGAAGTCTATTCTGTCAGCCTATGCGCCCGGTGCTGAACGCAATCAGGCTGCATGGACACTGGCGATGGCAGCAGAGAGCATGGATGACGCGGCGATCTTTACCATTGATGCGTGGTGTCAGCGCATGCTAAAAGAGCATGCATTCGACAGTGGTTGTCTGTTTGACGAAGAACTGGTTGCCGATGAAGTCGCGATGCGTACCGAGGCGGTTCAGGATTACTGGCGACAGGCCTGTTACCCGTTGCAGCCGCAGGCGCTTTCACAAGTTCTGCAAGTCTGGGCTAATGTCGATGCGCTGCAGCAGGACATGCGCGACTTGATGGATCAGGACATTCCGCCAGAGGCAGCGCGCGGAACACTCAATGAAGTGCTGACGCAAGCAATTGCAGAGCGCGCAGCAAAGATCAAGAAATTGAAAGCGGGATGGACCGATCGCGCAGCAGCTATGCAAGCATGGATTGATGACGAGACCACCAGTAACAAGAAAAACTGGAACACGAAGTCTCTCGCCAGCCGCTACTACACTGCGTGGCTGACCAATCTCGCGGCCTGGGCCAATGATCCCGAGGCAGATGGCAAGCCGGATTTAAAAACAGGGTGGGAGCGCTTCACACCCGACGGCATGATGGGATTGCGCAGTGCAGAGGCGCCACCGATCAGCCTGCCACCAGAGTTTGCTGAATTTGCCGAACTCAAGGAGGCACTCGATACGTTGCCTGAAGTGAGCGTCGCCGTTCGCCTGCACGCTGCTGCCAGCGTGCTGCAGCGTCTGCAGCGTCTGAAACGCGTGTCCGGCAGCTTTGGTTTTTCCGACATGCTGCACCGGCTTAATACAGCCTTGCTTGGCCAAAATGGTGAGCGTTTGCGCGAGCGTATTCTTGCGCAGTACCCGGCCATCATGATTGACGAGTTTCAGGATACGTCACCGCTGCAATATAAGATCTTTGATCAGGTGTATCAAACGCAGGCCAACAACCGCCAAGCCGCCTTAATGCTGATTGGCGACCCGAAGCAATCGATTTATGGTTTTCGTGGCGCTGATATCTACAGTTACATGCGCGCGCGCGAAGCCACTGCCGGCCGCCACTATGTATTGCAAACGAACTATCGCTCTACAGAATCGTTGGTCAATGCCGTCAACCACTGCTTTGCAAACGCGGAAAGTAAGCACACAGAAGGCGCCTTCTTGTATCGTAAGCCCGACTCGAATCCCTTACCGTTCGAGATTGTTCGAGCGAATGGCCGCAAAGAAGAATTGGTCACTACGCAGGGGTTAGTGCCAGCGATGACGCTGGTGCATGATCTCGAAATGCGTAGCACAGAAGGTGTGCGTAAAGTTTTTGCAGCGCGTTGTGCAGAGCAAATTGTCAACTGGTTAAACGACTCGCAAGCTGGCTTCAACAAGCGAAGCGAGGCAGCTGACAGTGCAACGAAATTTAGACCACTACGCCCTGCCGATATCGCCGTACTGGTTCGCACTGGCAAAGAAGCAGCGGCAGTGCGACGAGAACTTGGGCGCCGCATGGTTGCCTCGGTCTACCTTTCAGATAAAGACTCCGTATTCGATAGCGAAGAAGCCAGCGACCTCGTCCACTGGCTAAGAGCGATTGCAGCACCCAATGATATGCGGCTGGTTCGCGCCGGCTTGGCAACTGCCACTATAGCCATGAGCCTGGATGAGTTGGGATGGCTGGCCAATGACGATGTCGCTTTTGATGAGCGTAGCGAACAGTTACAGCAACTGCGCACCATCTGGCAAACGCAGGGCGTGCTGGCCATGCTGCGTCAGACACTGCATCAACTTGGGCTGGCATCACGCTGGCTGGCTACAGCGGACGGTGAACGCAAGTTAACCAATTTTCTGCATCTGGCCGAGTTGATGCAGACAGCTAGTAGTGCGCTTGACGGCGAGCAGGCACTGATACGCTGGCTGCAAAATGAAATAAATGCAGACAGCGGACAAAGTGACGAGCACATCGTGCGACTGGAAAGCGATGCCGACCTGGTGAAGGTTATTACCATTCATAAAAGCAAGGGTCTTGAATACCCGATTGTGTGCCTGCCGTTCTCTACCAGTTTTCGAGAACAGAGTTTAAAAAATACCAGCTACGTTAATCTGCCGAATGCAGACGGGCAGCTTGAATTCCGGCTGCAATTCGGCAAAGCCGAACTCGCGGCAGCAGACCTTGCACGATTGCAGGAAGACCTGCGGCTTTACTATGTGGCACTGACGCGCGCGCAGCATGCGTTATGGGTAGGATTTTCAGCCGTCAAAGACAGCAATAAAAAAGAATGCATGTCGCATAAAAGCGGTGCCGGTTATCTGCTCGCTGGCGCGACGGGCATTGCTGCTGAAGACTGGCTAGGCACGCTCGAAGTATTTTCGTCGGCCTGCACCGACATAAGGCTACAAGCGGCAGAATCAGAACCAGCACGCACTTTACTGCGTCAGTCACAGGCTCTGGCAACGCTGATTGATGCGCCGCTTTACGACGCAGACTTCGAACGCAATTGGACGATAGGAAGTTTTTCGCGCTTAGTTAAAGATTTAAAAGATTTGAAAGATGTGGCACCACCACAAACCACGTCTGAACTCTCACCGCTACAAATTCTGCGACCGGCCGATGATGAAGTGATTCAGGCCACAGCACTTGTGGCGGTAAAAAGTGACGCCGCCGCATGGCACAAGTTTCCACGCGGCGCACAGACCGGCAACTTCCTGCATGACCAGCTGGAATGGCTGGCTGAAGAAAATTTTGCATTGCCTGGCAATGCTGCTCTGGCGGATCGCTTGCGGCGGCGCTGCGAGTATGCGGGTAAAAATTTGTTGGCAGACAGCGTCGTGGACTGGATGACTGAAGTCGTACAGACGACGTTACCAGGCCCTGAAGCTGCGCTGGTTGACTTGACGAATGTGCTGCCTGAAATGGAATTCTGGTTGCCTGCGCAGTGTATTCAAACCACAGAAATCGATGCGCAATGCCGACTGCATTTGCTACCCGGTGTCGAGCGCCCTGCTCTGGCAAAGCTGCAACTGCATGGCATGCTGATGGGCTTTGCCGATCTGGTGTTTGAGCATCAGGGAAAATATTGGGTACTTGATTACAAATCGAATCATCTGGGCAATGATGATGCCGCGTATGACGGCGACAGCCTGGCGCGCTCGATGGCAGAGCATCGCTACGACGTGCAGGCTGCCATTTATATGCTGGCGCTGCATCGATTGCTCAAGGCGCGACTCGGTGCCAGCTACGCGCCGGACACGCATCTCGGTGGCGCGATCTATCTGTATTTACGTGGCGTCAAAGGTCCGCAAAGCGGCGTATGCCTGATGCCGCCATCTATTCCCTTGCTCGATGCGCTAGACGCCATGCTGGGTGAAGAGGTGCAATCCGTATGAACACCATGACGACAACTCCCGTTGCCAACGCCAAAATTCTGGATCTACTGCATCAATGGGCAGATGCAGGATGGCTGCGCCGTCTTGACAGTGCGATGGCGTCCTTCATGCAAGAGCTAGACCCATCCGCATCAGCAGCGCTGCTGGTCAGCACCGCCATGCTGGCGCAGATGGAAGGTCGCGGCCATACCTGCCTGCCTCTGCAGCTGCTAGTGTCGCAACCGGATGAAGTGCTGACATGGCCACCAGCTGCGCAAGGCGAATTAGCCGCGTTGTGGCAGAGCTTGCCAGCTTCGCTGGAAGAATGGCTGCGCGATTTACAGGCCAGTCGTCTGGTGCGCGTCATCGGTTTAGAAGAAGCCGAAGATCACGGCCAGCCGCTGGTACTCAGCGGCACCACTACAGAGCCCTTGCTGTATCTGCGCCGTTACTGGCTGCATGAACATCAGGTTGCGCAACAGATTAAAACCCGGACAGCGACGAGCCAGCAGCTTGATGAAACGCTGGCGCGCGAATGGTTAACTCGCCTGTTTACTGATTCGGCTGGAACAGAAAAAGCCGGTCAGATGGACTGGCAAAAAATGGCTTGTGCTGTGGCTTTGCGCTCGGACCTGACAGTAATTACCGGCGGGCCGGGAACCGGTAAAACCTATACGGCAGCGCGTTTGCTGGCACTGCTTTTTGCAATGCATGCAGAGCCGCAGCGCTTGCGCGTCGGATTAGCGGCACCGACCGGTAAAGCGGCGGCACGGTTGCGACAGTCAATTGATTTTTCCTTGCAGGACCTGAACAAGCGGCTTGGTGACGAGTTGGATCTGGAAGCCTTTACCAAGCGCATAGGCGCAGCAAAAACCTTGCATTCGCTGTTAGGCGCGCGGCCGGATACCCGTCACTTCATTTTCAATGCGAACCATCAGCTTGATGTCGACATCCTGATCGTCGATGAAGCGTCCATGATTCATCTGGAGATGATGTCTGCATTGCTGCAAGCATTGCCCGCTGGCGCCAAGCTTATTTTATTGGGCGACAAAGACCAACTGGCTTCGGTAGAAGCGGGTGCCGTTCTCGGCGATTTGTGCCGGGATGCCTTGCACGGCTGTTATGACGCCGAAACCGTTCGCTATGCGCAGGATGTGGCAGGTGTATCGATACCTGCTGAATTCACGACCGGCGTTGCCGCGGCCGCCGCACTGGCGCAGCAAACCGTCATGCTGCGGGAAAGCCGCCGCTTCGGCGGGCTGATAGGGCAGCTGGCCTTGGCAGTCAACGCCAGCAACACTGAGCGCGTTGCGTCGCTATTTGAAAACGACACAAGCTCAGTCCTGCACGCAAGCAGTTCTCAATCCAACAAGATAGTAATGGATTTGGCCGTTCGCGGCCGCGAAGGCGCGAGCGCCTGTTATGCCGACTATTTGCGCCTGATGAATGCACGACCACCTGAAGCAAAGACCGACGCAGACAACCACGCAATCTGGGCCAAGAGTGTTCTGACCGCTTTCGAGAGATTTCGTATTTTATGTGCTGTGCACGAAGGGGAATGGGGAACGCAGGAATTAAACAAGGGCATACAGCAGGCATTGGCTTACGCCAGTCTTTTGAAACCGAACGGTGAATGGTTTGCAGGCCGAGCCATCATAGTCACCCGCAACGATGCGCAGCTGGGCATTTCGAATGGCGATGTTGGGGTAGCGCTGCCCGCTGCTGACGGCAACAGCACGCTACGCGTTTATTTTTTGGTGGGTGACAAATTGCGTTCTGTAGGCGTGAGCCGCTTGACCCATGTCGAGACCGCGTTTGCGATGACGGTTCACAAATGTCAGGGCTCGGAATTTCTGCACACTGCGCTGGTTTTGCCGCCGGGCGGCGCCAAGATCATGACGCGGGAACTGGTCTATACCGGCATTACTAGAGCGAGTGCAAACTTTACCCTGATAGAAGCGCAGGCCGGCTTGCTGCACGCAGCAATCACGCAGCAGTCGCTACGCGCCAGCGGTCTGGGTTTGCAGCTTTCTTCAACATAAATTTTCAGCCTTTTCGCCATTATTTTTCTGGCGTAACTAATCAATTTTTGAATAACCCACTATTCGGATAATTTGTCCGATTAATGAATCATCTCGGCCTTTTTGTTACACAACTTGCAGAAATTCATTATTAATCTGCGAGGAGGTTCAAATGCTGAATGAACATTATCCAAGAGTTATTCAGGAATGGTGCTCCGCCACAGGCATGCAAGTCTGGGCTGAACACGATGATATGCATGTGGAAATTGATGACACCTTGATCGGGCTGATCCACGGTGGAGAAAATGAGCCGGATGACCTGCATATTTATATAGATCTGGGCCATCTGGAGCTGCCGGAACTTTACCGCGTCCTGCTGCAAGAAAACGCCCGGATTGAATCTGAAGACCACGGATGTTTTGCCATTCATCCGCTAACAAATTCCATTGTTTACCGCACCAGCATGCATCTGACGGCTGAAACTAATGGGGCGACCTTGCCGCAGGAATTAAACCAACTTGTTCATACAGTCCGTACACGACTGGAAACTTCATTAATGAACTAAAAGGGATAATCATGAGAATCGATCCACAGTCTCCAAGACAGACCTCGTTCCCTGAGCAAGAACAAGTCGCGTCATCCTCGACGCAAAATACCAGCAGCTCAACTCAAACAACAACATCAACAACACAGCAAGTTTTTTCAACTGCACATATATCAAGCACTAATGCACCATCAGCACCCGAACAGTCCTCTGACGTACCGCGCGTTAAAGAAGCTCGAAAAGAGTTAAGCATCTATTCTAAAGTAGTATTTTCCAAGCCATTTCAAAAGACCTATGAAGCTGCGCGTGCGGCGATAAGAAACCCTGCTAATCAAGAATTCATGGCAAAAACAGGTAACTACTTACCTGAAACAAAAAGAGCTGTAGATAATTTGTTAGCACTTGTGTCCACTAAGTCTGCAAAAACTGCCGCATCATCTGCAGCACGCACTGCCTTTGCGGATGGTTTGCTTACAAAAGACGAAGCGAACGAATGGATGCAACTTGTTAACGAAATGCCGGAATCATACAAAAAAGAATTTGGGCAGCTCACTAAATGGATAAAGATCGAAACTCAAGAACTATACGATGTTCTGCGGACTGAGCCGGGTTTTGCCAGATTTGTCGACAAACCCGAAGGCAGGAAATTCATCGATGAATTGAAAAATGTCCTCAACAAAAAAGGTGAAGAAAAGCTCCCTAGTGACAGAGGTATGGCACTTGTTTTTCGTTTTGATAGTGCCTATGGTGCCATCGCTCATGTTGCATTGGCATCTTTATGGCGTGATGAGGGCGGCAAGCTGTGCATGGGTATTGCGCATCAAGAGAGCGTTCCGCCAAGCGACCCCCAAAGAGATGTCGTCAGAGGCGTTGTTTACGACAAATTTGATACTTCCAGTACCTATCCAGGTGGCTATGCACCCGTAGTTGAATCGATGAAATTGGCAGGGCTCCCTTCTGTGAATGTCTTCCCTTGCCCGCATCCGGAAGCCATCGTCCAGGCCGTTCAGGAATTATCAGGCGAAGAGAAGGCCAACCCTTACGGTGCAACCGACAATTGGATGGATAATAATCGCGGTCTGCTGCCTCCTGAGCGGCCATTTGAAACCTGCTTCAATGTCACACATAAAGTACTGGCTCGACTATTTGGTGCAGTAGCAACACAGGCACCGCTGCTACCGAATATCCTGATCGCAATGCGTCCGTTTGTGAGCATCCCTCCAGATCAATTTAATACGGTGACTATTTCTGATGGAGTAAATAAGAAACAAATCGATATCATAGAAATCGCCAAGCAGCCTGTTAGCGATAGAGTAAATACCTTCACGACCGTTGGCGAAATTTGGGGACTATCTGGGACATGGGATGTGCATGCCCAATCGCGCACCAGCAAGCACAAAATTATGTTCACACCAAACCAAGTAGGTATCCCCCTACCTCAAGGCGTCCGTAGTATTAAATTCCTGACAAAACCGGCAATGCTGATTTTAGGTGGAAAACAAGTACACGCTGGCATCGCCTACACAAAGGAAGAGACAGAGGCAATGATCTATATGGGTAAAGAGAAAAAAGAGTTACGTTTTGTGGCTTCAGCCCCTATAGAAGAGGTAATTTTTGTGGCTCCGGTTCTTTCCTCCGCAAAGTTGTAAGAAATCAGCAGGCACTATTCACGGGTGCGATGTTTTTCGCACCCGTGCTCTTCCCAAATAGTGAATTCATTTTAGTCCCCCATAAAATTCCCAAGTAGCGCAAAGCCTCAATGCTACTAACCCTTACATCCATCGGAATGATCCTTGCTTTTGTGTGAAAAGATCTGCTGCCTACCTGAGGTAGCAAAGTCATTAACTCAAGGAGATTTCCATGGCATATGAACAGTTTCAGACCTGCATAGATGCGTGCAACGATTGCGCGAACGAATGTGAACATTGTTCTGCAGCGTGTCTTAACGAAGACGATATAAAAATGATGGTTCGTTGCATCAAACTCGATATGGACTGTGCACAAATCTGCCGCCTTGCAGCCTGCACCATGGCACGCGGCAGCGAGTTTGCAACCGCGATTTGCAATCTCTGCGCAGAAATTTGCGATGCATGTGAAGAAGAATGTGCGCAGCATCAGGTAGAGCATTGCCAGCGATGCGCTGAAGCCTGCAATCGCTGCGCGGCAGAATGCCGCAGGATGTCGGGATCGGAACCTACTTCTGCCGTCGCTTCTGCTAGCGGCGTCACACTTCATTAATTTTTTCAAATCCTGTCATTTTTTCAAATAGAAAAAATCAATGATGCCGCTCTCGATACAAGCAGCAATATGGGGATTTGTTACGGGCCTGGCACTGCTGGCTGGGGCTGCGGTCGCTTATTTTGTGAACGTACCCTCACGCATAATTGCAGCGATCATGGCGTTTGGCAGCGGCGTTCTCATCTCTGCCTTGTCGTTTGAACTGATGGACGAGGCCTACCGTCAAGGTGGTTTTGATTCAACGGCAATTGGCTTTTTATCAGGCGCTATTGTCTACACAGGAGCGAACTGGATTCTTGCCCGACAAGGCGCGAAACATCGAAAGCGCTCTGGCGAACAGCAACATTCTGAGCAGGAGGTGTCAGGGAGCGGCCTTGCCATTGCGTTAGGTGCGCTGCTTGACGGCATTCCGGAATCGATTGTGATTGGCCTGAGTTTATTAAAAGGCGGCACTGTCAGTTATGTCGCCGTCGTGGCAATTGCCTTGTCCAATGTACCCGAAGGTTTATCAAGCGCAGCCGGAATGAAGAAAGCCGGACGCAGCCCTGCTTATATTTTTACTGTGTGGGGCAGCCTATGCTTGCTGTTAACGTTGGCATCATTAGCGGGCTTCACATTATTCAAGAATTTTTCGCCCGAAGTGGTGGCAACCACCACGGCCATTGCTGCCGGCGCGATTCTCGCCATGCTGGTTGACACCATGATCCCGGAAGCGTTTGCAGTCGCACATGACTTCGCCGGCTTAATTACCGTTGCCGGATTTCTTGTTGCTTTTATTCTTAGCAAGATGGCCGAGTAAACAGATATTTCATTTACAAAGGAGGCGAACTGCCTCAGCGATCCGCCAGACAATTACCGACATTCCATCCATAAAGCCATTCCATCGCGTCGTAAAAACGTTCAGGCGCACGACCGCGCCAGAGATCATTGCGCACCAGCCGCTCTACCCCTTTGGCATGATAGATGCGCCCCATCTCGCGCGCTGACAACACCACGCGAGCGGCACGCGCCACGCGTGAGCGCTGGTACAAGTCGAAAGCCATTTCAAATTCATTGCCATGCACTCGCAACGCTTCACCCAGCGTCACCGCATCTTCCAGCGCCATGCAAGCCCCTTGCGCCATGTGCTGCGTCATCGGATGGGCTGCATCGCCTAGCAGCGTCACCCGACCAAAGGTCCACTGCCCTATCGGTTCGCGATCTGCTGTCGCCCAGCGTCGCCAGCTTTTCGGCAGGTCGATCAGCTGCCGTGCCTTTTCCGAGATGCCCTGAAAATAACTACGCACCTCCTCGACACTGCCGTCCGTGACGCCCCACTCTTCTTGCCGGCGACTATGAAAAGTCACGACGACGTTGTACTGCTCCCCACCGCGCAGCGGATAGTGGACCAAGTGACAGTTCGGCCCGACCCAGACACTGGCAGCATTCCATTTCAATTCATCGGGAAAGTCCTTCTGGTCGACCACGGCACGATAGACGACGTGGCCAGTCACGCGATGAGGATCGTTCACGTACTGCGCACGTACCACTGATCTCACACCGTCGGCAGCGATCAGTGCACTGCCTTCGTGCGCATGGCCGTGCTGGTCGTACGCGGTGAGGTGCTGCGCGTCCTGCTCGACTCGCGCAATACGGGTGCTGGTCAGGAACTCCACCATGCCGCTTTTCTGCGCTTCTTCCAGCAAGGACAAATGAACGTCGGCTCTATGAATGACGGCGTAAGGATTGCCGAAGCGCTGACGAAAAGCTTCACCAGTCGGAATCCGGCCCACTTCGGCTTCATCGATTGCATCGGTCATCACCATGTAATCGGTGTAGACGGCGCGGTCGCGCGCCTTGCCGCCTATGCCTAGCGCATCAAACGCATGAAAAGCATTCGGTCCAAGCTGAATGCCGGCTCCGATCTCACCGATTTCCGGTGACTGCTCAAGCACCTTGACCTTCAAGCCACGGCGCACCAGCGCGAGTGCAGCAGCCAGTCCGCCAATGCCGCCACCGGCCACCAGCACAGGAAGTACTTTCGACATTGTTTTCTTCATATATTTTACTGACAGTCTGTTCAGAGTTTTGTTGTTCATGCCCGTACAGTCGAACAGTTCAGGCATAGGCAGCACGTGCAGATACTTTCCGGTACCCTACAGTAATACAAAGCGTGCAAGTTCTTACATTCACAAACAGGCGATTAATTATCCAAAAATGCTGGAATACGAGTTCATCTCCAGCCTGCTTAAAAATTTATAAAACCATGAAAAATTCTATGCCAACTAAAGTTAATAACGAACAAAAGAAACCGCAAGGTCAACTCACTTCATTCACTGGTATTTTCGTGACAATGGTATTCACGTTGAGTTTCTCCATGCAGTCCGTAAGCCAGACGCTGCCTGGCAAGCCCTATACGTTGATTGGTAATCCTGAATGTTCCGAGTGGGCAGACATGAAGGCTGAATCAAAATTAGCATGGACCAGCGGCTTTCTTTCTACCCTTAGCATGGGTCACGAAACCAGCAGATGACTTGGAGAGCAAAAATTCAAAGACCTTCAGGGACTTGAAAAGGTCGTTGCCGCAATCAACAAGTATTGTGTCGCCAATCCTGATGCGCAAGCCTCCGCGGCAGCGGCGCCATTCTTGAATCCTTAAATGCCTGTTTGAAAATTAGGCAGCTAAATATTTTCGCGATAATGCCGTTAAGAGAATAAATCCCCTTTGGATAATTCTCAATGATCCCTGCACAGCATCCTGATAATGAGCCGGCCCGAATAAAGGCACTGCACAACCTGCTCATACTTGATACCCCGCCTGAGCAGCGTTTTGATCGCATTATTACGTTTCTGGCAGATGAATTTACGATGCCCATCGCGATGATCTCACTGGTCGATAGCAACCGGCAGTGGTACAAAGCGCAGCTGGGCATGGCTTGCACCGAGACTGATCGTAATATTTCCTTTTGTGCCCATGCGATTTTGGGCACTGAGCTTTTCATCGTTCCTGATGCTCAACAGGATGTACGCTTTTCTGCAAATCCTTTGGTGACTGACGTCCCCTTCGTGCGCTTCTATGCGGGCGCACCTCTGATCTTGAATTCTGGTCACGCTATTGGCACGTTGTGCATGCTCGACTTAACACCTCGCTTGCTGGACGCGCTGGATATGGCCATATTTTGCGCCGTCAGGAATATAGTTGTCGACGAAATCGAGCTCTCAGCAAAGCACATCATTTCAGCGCCATGACTACGAAAGCAAAACCTCTGATTGGTCGGCGCTTGATTCTTGTCGAAGAAAACGACTTGATACGACGCACGGTAGCAATGACCGCTTCAGAATTTTTGGGCATACGCATTGCACAAGCAGAGAGCATCAGCGAAGTTCCACACTTGCTGCGTCAGCAGGTGTTTGATGGACTGGTTCTGTCCATACCGTGTAATCAGGAATTGAATAAGCTGAAGAACCTGCATTTTCTACAGCTGATACGCGGAGGCGAAATCGGCTGCCGGACTGATTTGCCGGTCATTGCTTTAGTGGGTGACTGTACAGAATCTTGTCTGGAAACGATTAGAGAGGCGGGCGTAATTCAAGCGATTGTAAAACCGTTCAAAACGCGTGTGCTATTGAAGAGTCTCATGGAAGTATTTGCTATGCATAATTTCGCTGACTGACAAATCGTGGAATATTATTCTAGGCAAGAAAAAACGCAGACTCGCTGCGTTTTTTTTCAGTAAGAACATTTTGCAGTTTTTTACGCTTCAGCTCTTTTTCAAGCGCCGCTGCCGAACCGCTGCAGCCAAACCTTCCAGCACCTGCAAGCTGCTATCCCAATCAATACAGCCATCCGTCACCGATTGGCCATAGGTCAGCTCTTTACCAACGACCAGATCCTGACGGCCACCGACCAGATGCGATTCGACCATGACGCCAACGATGCGGTCGTCACCGGCTGCGACCTGGCTGGCGATGTCGGCGCAGACTGGCACTTGGTTCTCAGGCTTCTTCGAGCTGTTCGCATGCGATGCATCGATCATGATGCGCGCTGCCAAGCCAGCAGAGGCAACATCTTTGCTTGCTGCTTCGACGCTGGCGGCGTCATAGTTCGGCGCTTTACCGCCGCGCAGGATGATATGGCAGTCTTCATTGCCGTTGGTCGAGACAATCGCGGAGTGGCCGCCTTTGGTCACTGACAGGAAGTGATGCGGCTGCGACGCGGCCTTGATTGCGTCAACGGCGATCTTGATATTGCCGTCGGTACCGTTCTTGAATCCGACCGGGCATGAGAGGCCGGACGCGAGTTCGCGATGCACTTGCGACTCGGTTGTACGTGCGCCGATGGCGCCCCAGCTAATCAGGTCGGCGATGTACTGCGGGCTGATCACGTCCAGAAATTCGGTACCAGCGGGCAGGCCTAGTTCGTTAATCTTCATCAGCAGCTCGCGCGCAATGCGCAGACCGTCGTTGATGCGGAAGCTGTTGTCTAAGAATGGATCGTTGATCAGGCCCTTCCAGCCGACTGTGGTACGCGGCTTTTCGAAGTAGACGCGCATCACGATCTCGAGATCATCCGAGAAACGCTCACGCTCCTTGATCAGGCGGGCTGCATATTCCATCGCCGCCTTGGTATCGTGAATCGAGCAAGGGCCGATGACGACCATCATTCTGTCATCCTGGCCGTGCAGGATGCGATGAAGCGCGGTGCGTGAATTAGCTGTCACGCTCGCGATTTTTTCTGAACACGGAAATTCCCGGATCAAATGCGACGGTGGCGTCAGTTCCTTCAATTCTCTAATCCTCAGGTCGTCGGTGCGGGGCATGCTATCTCCAGGAACAGTTTGCGTAAAAAATAAAAAACCGCCATTCCTGGCGGTTTTTAGAAATTCGGTTTGTCTCGTTCGTTTTACATTTACGTGAACTTACCGCTTCTCCACCGCCGTTGGGCTGGAATAGCTAAAGTGCATATAAAAATAAAAACGTATGCAGGACATGGTTTTCGTGTTGTCAGGTCTACGAGCTTGTGATGGTGCTATAAAACAGCGGTTTTGGCAAGTCGCCTAAGCACCATAGCATTTTCTTAACTAGGCAGTGCCGCCCACAATCATCTCTTCAATCCGCAGCGTAGGCTGGCCTACACCGACCGGCACGCTCTGTCCTTCCTTGCCGCAAACGCCAATGCCCGGGTCGAGCTTGAGGTCATTGCCTATCATGCTGACGCGGTTGAGCACGTCCGGACCATTGCCGATCAGGGTCGCGCCCTTGACCGGATAGGTCAGCTTGCCATCTTCAATCATCCACGCTTCGCTAGCCGAGAAAACAAACTTGCCGTTGGTAATATCGACCTGCCCGCCACCGAAGTTGCTGGCATACAGACCGTTCTTGACCGATGCCAGTATTTCGGCCGGGTCGCGGTCGCCAGCCAGCATGTAGGTATTGGTCATGCGCGGCATTGGCAGGTGCGCAAACGACTCGCGCCGCGCATTGCCGGTAACAGGCATGTTCATCAGGCGCGCATTCAGCGTGTCTTGTATGTAACCTTTCAGGATGCCGTCTTCGATCAGTGTGGTGCACTGGGTCGGATTGCCTTCATCATCAATGTTCAATGAGCCACGACGATCGGCGATGGTGCCGTCGTCAACCACGGTCACACCCCTGGCAGCGACGCGCTCGCCTATGCGGCCTGAGAACGCGCTGGAGCCCTTGCGGTTGAAGTCACCTTCAAGTCCATGACCGATGGCTTCGTGCAGCAGGATGCCGGGCCAGCCAGGTCCGAGAACGACCGTCATCGGGCCGGCCGGTGCAGGACGTGCTTCCAGATTGACCAGAGCCGAGGCTACGGCTTCGCTTGCATATTTTTCCAGCAGCTCGTCGGTGAAATACGCATAGTCATAACGACCGCCACCGCCGGCGCTGCCGACTTCGCGGCGCCCATTTTGTTCTGCGATCACGGTCAAAGATAATCTGACCAAAGGCCGGATGTCGGCCGCGATCACGCCATCGCTGCGCACGACCAAGACCACATCATATTCACCCGACAGACCCGCCATGACTTGCACCACACGTGGATCTTTGGCGCGCGCGATGCGCTCCATTTTTTCTACCAGCTTGACCTTGGCGGTCGCATCAAGGGAAGCCAGCGGGTCATGCGGCAGGTACAGGCTGCGCGCACCGCCGGCGGCAATAGTAGAGGCAACCTTTATTTTGCCGGCACCCTGACGCGCAATAGTGCGGGTCGCTGCGGCGGCTTCGAGCAGCGCCTGCTCGGAGATTTCATCGGAGTAGGAAAAAGCGGTCTTGTCGCCTGACACGGCGCGAATGCCTACGCCCTGATCAATCGAAAAGCTGCCGGTTTTGACGATGCCTTCTTCCAGACTCCAGCTTTCGCTGCGGGTGAACTGGAAATACAGGTCGGCGTAATCGACGCGGTGCGTGAAGATGGAACCCAATACCTTCAGGAGCTTGCCTTCGTCCAGCCCATAGGGTGTAAGCAGGATTTCGCGGGCAGTCGTCTGGATTTGCAGGTTGGGTTCGAATGGCTTCATGGCATCAGTTTGGCAGGAATACGGCGGGTGGAATAACGTGAATCAAAATCATACTGGAATGTAGGGCTTCCCGCTTGCAGGAAAAGTCACTGGTGTCAGACTTTAGAGCTTCCTGTGCTTCAGCGCAGGCAAACTTACTCGCACTGCACTCACATGCGCAGCATCAAGTTCACCGGCGACAACCCCCTCGCCTTCCGCCTGCTGGGCAAGAATCTCGCCCCAAGGATCAACCAGCATGCTGTGTCCCCAGGTACGGCGACCGTTATCATGTTGGCCACCTTGCGCGGCCGCCAGCACATAGCACTGGTTTTCAATGGCACGGGCGCGCAGCAGGATTTCCCAGTGCGCGCGACCGGTAGTGTAGGTATAGGCCGAGGGCACGACGATCAGTGCGCAATCACCCATGGCGCGATACAACTCCGGAAACCGCAGGTCGTAGCAGATAGACAGACCCACGCGCCCGAACGGCGTCTCGAGCACGGATACATCAGCGCCGGCGACGATGGTACGCGACTCGTCATAGGATTCTTCGCCGCGTGTAAAACCAAACAGATGAATCTTGTCGTAGCGCGCAACCGCCTTGCCATCCGGTCCATAGGCAAGCAGGGTATTCAGGACCTTGCCGGATTCGTTGGCGACTAGCGGGACGGTGCCGCCAATCAGCCATACGCCGCATTCACGAGCCAGAGCCGCCATGAAGTCTTGCAGTGGTCCGCTACCAGGCTGCTCCGCATGCACGAGCTTGTCGGTATCGCGTACGCCCAGCACCGGCCAGTACTCGGGCAACAGTATCAACTGCGCGCCCGCCTGCGCCGCATCGCGCACCAGTCGCGCAGCGACTTGCCGGTTAACTGATGGGTCGGGCGTTGAAACCATCTGTATGGCAGCGACCTTGGTTTTGGTATTCATGTCAATTCTGTTTGCTGTCTGCTTTGTTGTCGTCTGCTTGCTCTGCCGCGACTTTGCGTCTGGTCGAAATTTTCTTCACGGCGGGAACTTTCCACGGACCAGTGATCTGATACTCCTGCGTCAGCGCCTGCGACAAAGGATTACGCAAGAACAGCTGTGCCAGAAAGGTACCAAGACCAATGACGGGGTTGACTGCCAGACCATAGACGACTGATGCAGCACCGACGTTTAATTCAGGTATCACGACGACATTCATGTTCTGCGTTTCGCCGTCCAGATCGACAGTGCCGTCCATGAGCACGACGGCATTGACGCCGCGCATCTTGAAGCTATCAGTCTTGATCAAGCCGCGCGTGATGGTCGCGGTGCTGGCAATGCCGTCAAATGCAAAGCCTTCAGAAAACAAGTCACGGAAATCGAGCACCAGCCGACGCGGCAAGGATTGCAGGCTCATCACACCTAGCAATTTGGCGGCACCCGGATCAACTTTTAAAAACTGGCCGGAGGCAAGACTCAGGCTCAGGTTACCGGAGAGCGTAGGAATATCAAAATCATAGGGCGGACCTTTCCAACTCAGGTCACCTTCCATTCTGCCCTTGCCGCCTTTGAGCAATCGCTCGAAACCAAAGCGGTCGAGCAAACGACCGGCATCGGAAATATCGAGTTCGTAACTGAGACCCGACTGGTTGGTGCCGCCCATGGTTGTCCACTTGCCGCTGGCACGCAAGGTGGCGTCTGAATTAGTCAGGGCGAGACGGTTGATGCGCCACTCGCGACCGAGAGTCACGCCAGCATTGCTGGCGACTAGTTCAAGACGGCCGAGCTTGATATCCATCAGTTCGAAATTGTCGGCGACGATATCCAGCCCGGGCAACTGTGCCGTCGAAGTTTTACCGCTCAACAGGTCAGACACATCCGATGTCGCTGATTTTGGAATCACCAATGAAGTCAGCCGTGCGCTGATCTTGCCGGCGCCACGTTCGGAAGAAGGGTCGTTCCAGGTCGCATAGCCGACCGCCTGATCGGAATGAATATTCACTTGCCAGTTGCCGCGCTGACGCGATGCACCGACGACAGCATTGTCAAGTTTTTTATCTGCGACGATCAATTCAGACGTACGCAGGCCAAGCATGTCCGGCGAGACGTAGGCAGAAAAATCCATCGCTGCTGCGTCTGTGGTTGCAGTGGCTGCAGTCGCTGCGTCCGTTGCAGTCGGCTCGGTAAACAGCGCGGCGACCGTATTGCGCCATGCATCAATCGACAGTGAAGGCACATTGAGGTTGATGGCCAGTCCGCTTTCGGGCATGGGTACAGGCACGTTGACGCCAATACCGCCACGCACCAGCTTCCACGGCGCATTTTTGGCAACCGAGCGCTGACGCACATAGCGCGCAGCGAGGTTTTTCCCAAGCGTGATGCGGATGTCTTCCGACTGTATCAAGTCATCATAAAGGGCCTGCGGCGCGAGCGAAAAGCGCAAGGGCATTACTTCATTGGCCGATTTTTTCAAAGGAGCGGGCAAGTCCATTGCCAGTCCGGCCAACGTGGATTCCAGTGTCAGTTCGGGACGCTGATTTTTAATACGCAGTATTGCGCTGTAGCGAGTGCCGCCCGTGATTTTTTTGCCGAGCTTGCGTATTGTTTGCCCAGGCAGGCCACGCACCAGACCATCGGATGTCATGCCGCCATCAAACTTGATTTGCGTAGTGCCGTCGCGCTGGGTGCCGCCAATGAAATTTAAAGGCCCACCCAAAAAACTGCCTTGCATACCGGACAGCTGAAAGCCTTTATCGGAAAAGCTCAACTCGCCATTGGCTTGCTGCAGCACCGGCGTGCCGCGCATGAGCTGCACTTCATTGCCCTGAAAGCGCAGATTACCTTGCACCGTGGGCTGGCCGCCGTCGTATAACGGCAGGGACATTTTCAGGGCCAGTCTGGCGTTGCCGGTTGCATGCGTATCTTCGGTAAAGTTGCCTATCCATTCCAGCACCGGCGTGTTGTTCACGTAGCCGAGCATGGTTTGCAGCGAACCCGTGGCACCGCCGTTTACGTCTAACGTAATTTTGTCAGCCCAGTAATCGGGGATGACGACATCGACTGCCGACAGCGTCGCACCGCGTGTTTTTGCCGTATCGGCATGGATGGCGAGGCGCGTGCGATCCAGTAACAGATTGCCGCGTATGTCTTCAATGCGTGGCCATAATTGTGTGCGCTTGTCTGCCGCCAGTTCCATCGGCGCCGGACTCAGCTTGCCGTTTTCAATCTTGCCGCTGATTTTGAAAATGCCCGACGGTTTCTCGCCTGCATAACGCGGCTGGAACGGAAATTTATCAAGGTCGCCTTTGACGACGATATTCACATCGCGCCCTTGTCCTTCGAGCATTGCACCTGCCATCCAGGCTCTGGTTTCAGGCGGCGTTTGCGAAGGCATAAAACGGGCAACGCGACTTAAGTCAACGGTCGGGAAACGCACGGTCAGATCCAGATTGCCGAGCGTACCTTCTTTAGTCAGTGGTAAAACGTGCGTTCCTTCCAGCGAACCCTTGATGCCCGCTTGGGTAAATTCCATGCTGCTGATTTTGACAGTAAGCTTGTCGCGCTCTTTTAGCGACCAGCTGGCACGCAAGGCGATGTCATCAAACGGCAGCACGGGGTCAGGAAAGTAATTCGCCAGGTCAAGGCTTAGATTTTTCCCATTCAAATGAATAGCCCCGCCATCCTGATTTGCATCCACGCTACCGGACAAGGCTTGAAATCCTGGCAAAGCCGGCATCACAGTGCTGGCGGACTGCGCCTTTGACGCAAGATCGAAGAACTGGCCGCTGACCCGATAGCCAGCTTTACCGGGTACGTTGCCTTCCCAGCCGGCGGAAAAATCATGCAGCCGACCACGCGGCGCAAAATCAGCCAACATCTGCCTTTCCGCATCTGAAATGGGCAAGTGGCTTGCTAATTGCGCCAGCGATTCCAAGTCGAGGTCGGTAATTTTCAGTTCATGTTTTTCTGCTGTGCCGCGCCCAGCTGCCGTAAAAATATGGCTTACTGTTGTGGCCGGCAGTACTGCGCCCTGGTCTGTACGCAAAGAGAAATTGGTCAGCGTCAGCGCATGGCCATGGTCGCCATAAGATAACAACTGTTCTTTCAGCCCGGCGGCGACTTCACCAGCTGAAATACGACCACTGACCTCAACCAGATTTAGCGGACTTAAAGTCGGCGCCAGCTTCACCGTCAGGTTCGTCAACGCCATATCTGCGGTGAAATTAGCAACGACACCGCGATCAAATTTCAGCCAGGCACGCAGAGAACCCGCCCCGCCCGTCAGTTCAAATGGGTAGTAGAGGTACTGCTTCCATGCTTGTAGATCGGTATTGCGCCAGTCCGCATAGACTTCACCGGTCCACTGACTGAAGTCGGAACGCTGTTTGGTAAAGGCCGGATGCCTGAATTCAGCCCGCAGATCAATGGGGGCAGCCAAGCCGGCAGGCGGCGTGGCCTTTAACGCAAGCCGATGACTGCGCCACTGGTTTTGCAACAGAAAGTCGACATTCGACAGCACCAGTTCCGGTGCGCCTCGCTGTAAGTCGCGCCAGCGTACCCAGCCGTTGCGGATGACTATTTCGCGCTGCGCCAGCATCCAGTTCAGCCCTCGCCCTTCGCTTTGCTGCTGCGAATCGACCATGATGCCGGCAATATAAATGCGGCCGTCTGCATCGCGTTCGATTTCCAGATCCGGGCGCGCTATCTCGAGCGCATACAGGCGCGGTTCACCGACGACCAGTGACCACCATGACAAAGTGGCTGCGACTTCCGGCAAGGCCAGCGCCTGCTCGCCCTGGCGGTCGTGAATGACCACATCATGCAGCACCAGATTCGGTCGCAAACCGCGCCAGCTTGCATGCAGGGTGCCAATGGATACCGGACGGTCAACGAAATAGCTGGCGACCCGCTCTAACTCTGGCTTGTAGCTATCGATATTGGGCAGGACGACATAGCGCAAAGTCAGGAACATGCCGCAAAACACAAAATACGCAACCAACAGCGTGACCAGAAACCAGCTGAGCGCGTGATGCGTCACCTTGTTGACGGACTGGTAGCTGGCGGCGACAAAACGCCAGCCAGTCATCATGGCGTGTCTGATACGATTTGCTGTGCTTGATTGGTTCGACATCCGTCGCTTAGTTTGCAGGGGCAGTACGGCGCATCATTACGCCGCTTTTATTTACGTTCTTTATTATCATATTCGTACTGAATTCGTAGTTCCGCTTACTGCTTTTAACGATTACCGCTAACGATTGCTGCCACCGATGTCCACGAATCCACCAGAAAATTCAGCATTACACAGTATGTCAGCTTCCCGTTTCGTGCGCCGCTGGCTGGCTGCCAGCCCTGAGCGCGCTTCTGAACTTGAAAAACTAGCCGGATTATCGCTTGCCACGGTCGATTTTGACCAGCTTCTGGAACAGCAACAATTAACTGCCCCATCATTGCCGGCCGCGATGCGGCGCTTGCGTAACCTGCTGATGGCCGCGCTGATACAGCGCGACCTATCCGGAGCCGGCAATCTGGATGAAGTCCTGACGGTCATCTCTGCTTTCGCCGAATTTGTCGTCCGCACCCATCAAAACGCGCTCCATGCCGAATTATGCGCGCTGCATGGCATTCCGGTCGGCGCTGAATCGGGCGAGCCACAAGAGCTGATTGTGATCGGCATGGGCAAACTCGGCGGCCGCGAATTGAATGTCTCGTCCGATATTGACCTGATCTTTGTGTATCCGGAAGAAGGCGAGACGGTGACCCAGACTGACACGCAGCGTCCGCTGTCAAATCACGAATTTTTTGTGCGGCTGGGAAAAAGACTGATTGCCGATATTGCTGAAGTCACCGACAACGGCTTTAGCTTTCGCGTCGACATGGCGCTGCGACCGAACGGCGGATCAGGACCGCTGGCTGCGAGCTTCGCCATGCTCGAGCAATACCTGCTGGTACAGGGGCGTGAGTGGGAACGCTATGCATGGGTCAAGGCGCGCGCATTGAGCGGCAAGCCAGCCGACATCGCCGCACTCGAACAGATCGTGCAGCCTTTCGTCTACCGCCGCTATCTCGACTTTGGCTCCATCAATGCGCTGCGTAATATGCATGCGCAAATACGAGCCGAAGTGATACGACAGGAAACCCGTCATCCTGAGCGGCTGGTCAATATCAAACTTGGTCGTGGCGGTATTCGTGAAGTGGAATTTCTGGCGCAAGTATTCCAGCTCATCCGCGGTGGCCGCGAACCTGATCTGCGCGACCGCTCGACTCGAAAAACGCTGCACACGCTGGCTGACAGAAAACTGCTCACGCCGCCCGTGATTGATCAGCTACTGGACGCCTACGCGTTCTTGCGCAATCTGGAGCACAGGCTGCAATATCTGGATGACGCACAAACGCATGTACTGCCCGCGTCCGCAGCAGACCAACTGATCGTCGCGCAGATGATGGGCTATGACGATGTAGCGGCATTAATGATGGCGCTCGATGCGCAGCGCAATTTTGTAGCGCAGCAGTTCGATGCGATCTTCGTCGACAAAAATTCGAATCAGACGACTGCGGAAGACGAAGGCGAACCTGCCCCTACCCTGCTGCTTGAAGAAGTCAGCGCCGACGAACTGTCTGAATACCTGCGCACTCTGGCTTTTGATGAGCCGGCCACCTGCGCGCAGCGCTTACTGACCAGCTGGAATTCAACAAGGCTACGGGCATTATCCACTGCCAGCCGCACGCAGCTCAATGCTCTGATGCGGACAGCACTGCCGATGATTGCCGCGCAAACCGAATCACGCGCAACAACGCTCAACCGTCTGGTGGATTTCTTCGAGACCATTGCCCGTCGCTCCGCCTATCTGGCTTTGCTGACTGAATATCCGCATGCCATGGTGCGCGTCATCCGCATGATGGCGGCCAGCGATTGGGCAGCGAAATACCTGACGCGTCATCCAGTGCTGCTGGACGAATTGCTTGATGCAGGCAGCCTGCACGCCGCACCAGACTGGCCACAGTTTTCCGTCGAATGCCAGCGCCAGCTCGCCGCCTTCAATGGCGATACCGAACGCCAGATGGATGTGCTGCGCGATTTGCATCATGCGCAATTATTCCGGCTGCTGGCGCAAGACCTGGACGGCGTGTTGACAGTTGAGAGACTGGCCGACCACCTGTCGGCACTGGCCGATGTGCTGGTTGCTGCGACGCTGGACGCAGTCTGGAAGTCGATCGCTACAAGACACCGCGAGGTACCGCAATTTGCCGTGATAGCCTACGGCAAACTGGGTGGCAAGGAGCTTGGCTATGCGTCCGATCTCGATGTAATTTTTCTGTATGACGACGATGATCAGGAAGCACCGGCGCTGTACGCAAAGCTGGCGCAGCGTTTCATTACCTGGATGACGGCTCATACGCCAGCCGGCATTTTGTTTGACATTGATATCGCGCTAAGGCCGGATGGTGCCAGCGGCCTGCTGGTCTCATCTTTTGCCGCGTTCGATAAATACCAGCGGCAGTCTGCGTGGCTATGGGAGCATCAGGCGCTGACACGCGCACGCTTTTGCGCAGGCGACAAGGCAATCGGTGCGCGCTTTGAAGCCTTGCGTGAACAGGTACTTCGCCAGCCGCGTGATACGGTCAAGCTGCAAACTGAAATCCTCTCGATGCGCAAAAAAATGCATGATGCGCACCCGAATCGCTCCGGCCTGTTTGATCTCAAGCACGATGCCGGCGGCATGATTGATATTGAATTCATCGTCCAATACCTGGTGCTGCGACATGCAGCAGAGCGGCCGCAATTCGTGGCCGATATCGGCAATATCGCGCTACTGAAACTGGCAGGCGAATTGCAGTTGATTGATTCACCGTTGGCACTGACAGTGGCAGATGCCTATCGCCTTTTCCGCAAACTGCAGCATCAGATCAGGCTAACTGGCGAAGACCGTGCGCGAGTCAGTGCCAGCAATGTGACAAATGCATCGCAGGCAGTAATCCGGTTATGGAAACAGGTATTCGATCAAAAATAAAAGTGTCGCATCCATCGACACCACCCGAGAAAAGCAAATGATGCATTGACAAAATAGTTTCTGATTTTCATAATGATTTTTTTATGTGACACCCCTTAAGGAATTTTCATGACCCGCTTTCTTGCGCCGCTGGCGACTTCTATTTTTATCTTGCTGGGCCTGACCGGCTGCGCCACTGAAAGCTCGCAAGCCATCACGCCACAGCAAGTCACTTCCGCGAAATCCTCTTACAGCGGCGTCAAAAGCAAACTGGCTGTAGGCAAATTTGATAACCGCTCCAGCTTCATGCGCGGCATGTTTTCCGATGGTGTAGACCGGCTTGGTTCGCAGTCCAAAACCATTCTGATCACGCATCTGCAGCAATCGAATCGTTTTGTCGTACTCGATCGCGACAACATGAATGAAATCAAACAGGAAGCAGCTCTCAACAAGCAAGAGCAGGCGATCAAGGGCGCTGAATTTGTTGTCACCGGCGACGTCACTGAATTCGGCCGCAAAGAAACCGGCGACCATCAGTTGTTTGGCATTCTAGGGCGTGGAAAAACACAAATCGCTTACTCGAAAGTCAGCCTGAATGTGGTCAACACGCTGACCTCGGAAGTCGTTTACTCAGTGCAGGGCGCAGGAGAATATGCATTGTCCAACCGCGAAATTGTCGGCTTTGGCGGCACCGCAAGCTACGACTCCACATTAAACGGCAAGGTGCTTGATCTGGCCATACGCGAAGGAGTCAACCGTCTGGTCGACGGCATAGAAAGCGGCGCATGGAAGCCGGGCAAATAATGAAAGATCTGACAGACGTTACCTCTTTTACGAAAATCACCCTGCCACTGCTGGCTACATTGCTATCCTTGCTGTTGATGACGGGCTGCGCGAATCAGCATCAAAGCCTCTACCAGTGGGGCAGCTATGAAAGCCAGATCTATGCGCTCTATAGCGACGCCAACAAATTATCAGCCGAAGAGCAAATACTGAAACTGGAAAGCGACTATCAAAAAGCACAGGCGGTCAACAAGTCGGTGCCGCCCGGCTATCACGCACACTTGGGTTTTCTCTATTTTCAGACCGGTAAAACTGATCAGGCTTTGCAATCGCTGCAAGCAGAAAAAACTTTATTCCCTGAATCAGCAGTCTATATGGACAGGCTGATGGCAAGAATCAAACAATAGCAAGGCCATCCATGACTCATCATTTTTCAAGGCTGTGCCTGATGGCGCTGATCCTTCTGCTAACAGGCTGCGCAACATCCAAAGGCTACGACTACGCAGCACTCAAACAGAGTAAGCCACGGTCTATTCTGGTGCTGCCTCCGTTGAACAATTCACCAGACATACGGGCGACTTATAGTTTTCTCTCTGCCGTGACCGCGCCTCTGGCAGAGTCAGGTTATTACGTCTTTCCTGTCGCGCTGGTTGACCAGACTTTCAAGGAAAACGGACTGCCGAACCCGGGCGAAATGCATCAGGCCCCTCTGGCAAAAATGGCAGAAATTTTTGGTGCAGACGCCGCGCTATTCATCACGGTTGATCAATACGGCTCGACTTACCAGATTGTGAACAGCGCTGTCATCGTCACTGCCAAAGCCAGACTGATGGACACGCGAACTGGTCAATTGCTGTGGGAAGGCCAGGCCAGTGCGTCGAGTGCAGAGGGGCAAAACAATAGCGGCAGCTTGCTGGTCGTTCTGGTGTCGGCATTGATCAAACAAATTGTTGGCAGCATCGGCGACCAGGGTTATCCGATTGCACGCATTACCAGCGCACGCTTGCTGAGTGCGCATAAAGGGGGCGGCTTGCTGCACGGGCCGCGTTCGCCTTTGTATGAAAAAGATTAAGCCCCTCTAAATTTTAAAACGACATAAAAAAACGCCGCAGTGTGAACTGCGGCGTTTTTTTATTACAAAAAGCATTCGCTTTATTTAGCCGACATCAATGCCATCGTCGTATCGAGCATGCGGTTCGAGAAGCCCCACTCGTTGTCGTACCAGGACGAGACTTTCACCAGACGACCCGAGACCTTGGTCAGGGTTGCATCGAAGTTGCTCGATGCCGGGTTGTGGTTGTAGTCCACCGATACCAGCGGCTCGGTGTTATAGGTCAGCACGCCTTTCAACGGGCCGTCTGCAGCTGCTTTCATCACAGCGTTGACTTCTTCAACGGTGGTGTCGCGCGCAGCGATGAAGGACAGATCAACGATGGAAACGTTGATGGTTGGTACGCGAATCGAGTAGCCATCCAGACGGCCATTCAGCTCCGGCAGCACCAGACCGACCGCAGCAGCAGCGCCGGTCTTGGTCGGGATCATCGACTGCGTTGCCGAACGGGCGCGGCGCAGGTCTTCGTGCATCACGTCGGTCAGCACCTGGTCGTTAGTGTAGGCGTGAACGGTAGTCATCAGGCCATTCACCAGGCCGATGGTGTCGTTCAAAGGCTTGGCCAGAGGGGCCAGGCAGTTGGTGGTGCAGGAAGCGTTCGAGATGACCGTATCGGTTGATTTCAGTACACCTTGATTAACGCCGAACACGACTGTTGCGTCGACATCCTTGCCGCCCGGTGCGGAGATGATGACTTTTTTCGCGCCGCCTTTGATGTGTGCTGACGCTTTCTCTTTGGTGGTGAAAAAGCCTGTGCATTCAAGCACGACGTCCACACCCAGCTCGCCCCATGGGATGTCGGCAGGGTTGCGTTGTGCGAAGACGCGAATCTTGTCGCCGTTGACGATCATGTTCTCGCCTTCGACCGTTACCGTGCCGGGGAATTTGCCGTGCGCGGTATCGTAGCGAGTCAGGTGCGCATTTGATTCAGCATTGCCGAGGTCATTGATGGCAACGATCTGGATGTCATTCTTTTTGCCGCCTTCATAGTGAGCGCGCAGAATATTGCGGCCGATGCGGCCATAGCCATTGATGGCAACTTTGATAGTCATGCTGTTCTCCTGAATGGTGATGCTATTGAAATGAAGTCTGCCAGATCAGTGCAGCACTGATTTGACTGCGGCCACGACTTTGTCGGTCGTGAAACCGAAATGTTTGAACAGGGCGCCGGCCGGTGCTGATTCGCCGAAGCTGTCGATGCCAATCACGGCGCCTTCGAGTCCTACGTACTTGAACCAGAAGTCGGTGAGGCCAGCTTCGACTGCTACGCGCGGCACGCCTTTGAGCAAGACGCTGGCCTTGTAAGCGGCGTCCTGACGGTCGAATACATCGGTGCTTGGCATCGAAACCACACGTACCGCAACGCCCTGCGCCGTCAGCTCGGCTGCTGCCTTGGTGGCCAGTTCGATTTCGGAGCCGGTGGCAATCAGGATCGCTTGCGGATTGGCGACGTCTTGCAATACGTAGCCGCCGCGACGGATGTCAGCGATCTGCTGCGCGCTGCGCTCCATGTAAGGCAAATTCTGGCGCGAGAAGATCAGCGTGCTCGGGCCGTTCTGGCGGCGCACTGACTGCTCCCATGCCACTGCCGATTCAACGGTGTCGCATGGGCGCCAGTTGTCGAGGTGCGGTATCAGGCGCAGGCTGGACACGTGCTCAACCGCCTGGTGGGTCGGGCCGTCTTCGCCGAGACCGATGGAGTCATGGGTAAAGACGAAGATCGAGCGGATTTTCATCAGTGCCGCCATGCGCAAGGCATTGCGGCTGTAGTCTGAAAAGGTCAGGAAGGTCGCACCGAAAGGTATGTAGCCGCCATGCAGCGCAATACCGTTCATGATCGCGCTCATGCCGAACTCGCGCACACCATAGTTGATGTGGTTACCTGGCTGACCCGGGCGCACGGCAACGCATTCTTTCCAGTTAGTCAGGTTGGAACCAGTGAGGTCGGCGGAGCCGCCAAGGAATTCAGGCAGCACCGGCGCCAGCGCCTGAATGGCGTTCTGGCTGGCCTTGCGGGTAGCGATAGTTTCTTTTTTAGCGACGCAAGCTTCGATATAAGCAGCAGCGGTCTGTTCAAACTGCGCTGGCAATTCGCCGCGCATGCGACGCAACAGCTCGGCCGCTTCGCTCGGGTATTTTTCGGTGTAGGACGCAAACTTGGCGTTCCATGCCGACTGCAGTTGCGCGCCTTTGGCTTTGGCATCCCATGCCGCATAGACGTCGTCCGGCATGTCGAACGGCGCATAAGGCCAGTCTATGGCAGCGCGGGTGGCAGCAATTTCGGTGTCGCCGAGCGCGGCGCCGTGGACTTTGTCGCTGCCCTGCATGTTCGGCGAACCTTTGCCGATCACGGTTTTGCAGCAGATCAGGGTTGGACGGTCGGATTTCTTTGCAGCGGCAATGGCTGCATCAAGGGCTTCGACATCATGACCATCAACCGCAGGAATCACGTTCCAGCCATAAGCCTCAAAACGCTTCGGCGTGTCGTCGCGGAACCAGCCGTCGACTTTGCCATCAATCGAAATGCCGTTATCGTCATACAGCGCAACCAGCTTATTCAGGCGCAGCGTGCCGGCCAGCGAGCAAGCTTCATGGCTGATGCCTTCCATCAGGCAGCCGTCGCCGAGGAAAACAAAGGTGTGATGGTCAACGACATCCAGACCGGGCTTGTTGAATTGTGCAGCCAACAGCGACTCGGCCAAGGCCATACCGACGGCATTAGTGACACCCTGACCGAGCGGACCGGTCGTAGTCTCGACGCCCGGCGTAATATCGACTTCAGGATGACCTGGCGTTTTTGAATGCAACTGACGGAAATTACGAATCTCGTCCATGGACAAGTCATAGCCTGTCAGATGCAGCAGCGCATACAGCAGCATGGAGCCATGGCCGTTGGAGACGACAAAGCGGTCACGATCCAGCCATTTCGGGTCGGACGGATTGTGGCGAAGGTGCCGACCCCATAGCGCGACGGCTATTTCTGCCATGCCCATAGGCATGCCAGGATGGCCTGAATTCGCTTTTTGAACGGCGTCCATTGCCAATGCGCGGATTGCATTGGCCATCTTGCTGGTGATGTGTGTGGAATTCATGTTGATATGATTGAATGACAAAGCACGCTGAGGCTTTTGAGCTTCTGCAAAGCCAAACATTTTACCAGACAGCTACTGCGCGCTTACAATTCACCATCGGAAATCCAGACCGTTCACCGCTATTTTTTATCAAACCGACCATGCCACGCTTTTATTGCAATGAACCCATGCGCGTCGGCCTGCTGCTGACATTGCCAGACACGGTCGCCCGCCATGTGCAGGTGCTGCGGCTGGTCGTCAATGATGTAATCACTGTTTTCAATGGCAGCGGCGGTGAGTACAGCGCCGCGCTGGTCAGCATTGAAAAGAAGCGCGTGCAGGTCGAACTCAAGGCATTTTCTGCTCGCGAAGCCGAACTTGCTCACGGGCTGACGCTGGCGCAAGGACTGCCGGAAGGCACGAAGATGGACTGGATTATCGAAAAAGCCGTAGAACTGGGCGCGACTGCCGTGCAGCCGCTGGCAGCGAGCCGCTCGGTCGTTAAGCTCTCCGCAGAGCGGGCGGCAAAGAAAATGGAGCACTGGCAAGGCGTGATAGCGGCCGCAGCCGAGCAATGCGGTCGCAACCGATTGCCGCATCTGGCCGAACCGGCCGACTTCAGTCAGTGGATAAGCCAGCAAGACCTGCACCGCCGCATTTTGCTGTCGCCGCGCGGCACGCAGTCGCTTTCAGACTGGGCGCGCCATCATCCGCCGCAGGCTTTAACGATCATCATCGGGCCTGAAGGTGGCTTTAGCGATGCCGAAGAAGCCGCCGCCATCAGCCATGGCGCACTGTGCCTGACCATGGGGTCGCGGGTGCTGCGCACCGAGACTGCGGGGCTGGCGGCGCTGGCGGCGATCAATGCAGTTTGGGGAGAGCTTTGAGTAAGGTTTCAGGGTTGACAATGTAAGCCGCTGGATTCCAGCGGCGCTTACCCCCGTTCCAAACCGGAAAGGCAGCCGAAAACAACTATAATCCAAGGCTTTGCCACTGGCTTGCAAGACACCATAGAAAAATGAAGGTATTTCGCGGACTTCCCCATGACGATGCACGTCGCCCGTGCGCGCTCACCATCGGCAATTTCGATGGCGTGCATCGCGGCCATCGCGCTTTGCTGGCGCGCGTGAAAGAGGCTGCGCAAAAGCTGGGCGTGGAGACTGCCGTCATGACCTTTGAGCCGCATCCGCGTGAATTTTTTGCGCATCTGTCGGGCGACGAAAGCCGTGCACCTGTTCGTGTCGCCAACTTGCGCGACAAATTGCAAGCCTTGGCCGAGGCTGGTGTTGATCGCGTCATCGTCGAACATTTCAATGCACGCTTCGCGGCGTTGTCACCGCAGGCTTTCATCAAGGATGTGCTGGTCGACGGCTTGCACGTGAAATGGCTCATCGTTGGTGACGACTTCTGCTTCGGCGCCAAACGCGCCGGCAATATCGCCATGCTGATAGAAGCTGGCAAACAGTATGGTTTCGAAGTGGTGTCGCTGCCGACGGTACTGCACGAAGGTGCGCGTATTTCTTCTTCAGCCGTACGAAGTGCGCTCGACACCGGTGATTTTGAACACGCTGCCGAATTGCTCGGCCATCCGTATGCGATCTCGGGTCGCGTTCTGCACGGTAAAAAGCTCGGCCGCACCATAGGTTTTCCGACGCTCAATTTACGCATCGCGCATAAGCGCCCTGCCCTGTCCGGGATTTTTGTCGTACAAGTACATGGACTGTCCGAGCATCCATTGCCGGCCGTTGCCAGTCTGGGCGTGCGTCCGACCGTGGAAGACAATGGACGTGTGCTTCTTGAAGTGCATCTTTTTGACTATGCAGCGCAATGCTATGGCAAATTGATACGCGTAGAATTTCTGCAAAAGCTGCACGAAGAAAAAAAATACGACGACCTAGCCACACTAACGCGTGCCATTGACGCCGACGCGCGTGCGGCGCGTGATTATTTTGAGCAGCGAGACAACACGCTGCTTACCGCAACTAAACACAACTAATCGAATTTGATCAGAGCAGATCTGGTGATCTTCTCTGATCCACTTTTTAATTGATAGAAATCCCATGTCCGAAAAAGCCAAAAAAACCGAAAGCAAATATCCGGTCAACATGACCGAAACGGCGTTTCCCATGCGCGGCGATCTGGCCAAGCGTGAACCGCAGTGGGTGGCGCAATGGCAGGAAAAGAAACTCTATCAGCGTATCCGCAAAGCCTCTGCCGGCCGGCCAAAATTCATTTTGCATGATGGCCCGCCGTATGCGAACGGCGACATCCACATCGGCCACGCCGTCAACAAAATCCTGAAGGACATGATCGTCAAGACGCGTCAGTTCGACGGCTTCGATGCGCAGTATGTGCCGGGCTGGGATTGTCACGGCATGCCGATCGAGATCCAGATCGAAAAACAATATGGCAAGCATTTGCCAACCGCCGACGTGCTGGCCAAGTCGCGCGCGTATGCAAGCGAACAAGTCGAGCGCCAGAAAAAAGATTTCATCCGGCTCGGTGTACTGGCCGATTGGGAAAACCCTTACCTGACCATGAACTATGGCAATGAGGCTGACGAGATTCGCGCCTTGGGCACCATTCTGGAAAAAGGTTTTGTGTACCGTGGCTTAAAGCCGGTGAACTGGTGCTTCGACTGCGGCTCGGCGCTTGCCGAAGCAGAAGTTGAATATCAGGACAAGCGCGACCCGGCCATTGATGTCGGCTTTGCGTTTGCAGAACCTGCACGTATCGCTGCCGCGTTCGGTTTGCCCAAGCTGCCAACCGACAAAGGCTATGCGGTGATCTGGACCACAACGCCGTGGACGATTCCGTCGAATCAGGCGCTCAACATGCATCCCGAGTTCAGCTATGCCTTAGTCGAGACAGTGCGCAATGGTGAGCCGCTGCTGCTGATACTGGCTGAAGAACTGGTGGCCAGTTGCCTGCAGCGTTTCGGCCTCGAAGGTAAAGTTGTGGCGACCTGCCGCGGCGAAGCGCTGTCGCTGATTAATTTTCATCATCCACTGGCGACTGTCGATGCTGGCTACGACCGCCTGTCGCCGGTTTATCTGGGCGAGTACGTCACGCTTGAGACCGGTACCGGCATCGTGCACTCGGCGCCCGCTTACGGCGTGGAAGACTATGCGTCGTGCAAGGCGCATGGCATGAAAGACGATGCGATCCTTAGCCCAGTCATGGGCGATGGCCATTACGCGTCCACGCTGCCGCTGTTTGGCGGCTTGACGATCTGGGAAGCATCGAAGCCGATTTGCGCCGCGCTGGAAAGCGCCGGTTCGCTGTTCAAGCTGGTGATGTTTGACCACAGCTACATGCATTGCTGGCGTCATAAGTCGCCCATTATTTATCGCGCGACCTCGCAGTGGTTTGCCGGTATGGACCGTGCGCCGAAAGATGGCAGCGCCACCTTACGCAAGGCAGCACTCGACGCCATCGAAGCGACGCAGTTTTTTCCGGCATGGGGCAAAGCGCGCCTGCACGGCATGATTGCAAACCGGCCTGACTGGACGCTGTCGCGTCAGCGTCAGTGGGGCGTGCCGATGGCATTCTTCGTGCACAAAGAAACCGGCGAGCTGCATCCGGACACGCCGGCGCTGCTGGAAAAAGTAGCTCTGCTGGTTGAGCAGCATGGCATTGAAGCCTGGCATACGCTGGACTTGCCGACCCTTCTCGGCGCTGACGCAGCACACTACGAAAAAAATAAGGACACGCTCGACGTCTGGTTCGATTCCGGCACCACGCACCAGACTGTGCTGCGCGGCTCGCACAAGGCAGAGTCGCACTTCCCTGCTGACCTGTATCTGGAAGGCTCGGACCAGCATCGCGGCTGGTTCCATTCGTCGTTGCTGACGTCGGCCATGCTGAATGGCTGCGCGCCTTACAAGGCCTTGCTGACGCACGGCTTTGTGGTCGATGGCGAGGGCAAGAAAATGTCCAAGTCCAAAGGCAATGTGGTCGCGCCGCAAAAAGTATCGGACTCAATGGGCGCCGAAATCCTGCGCCTGTGGGTAGCGTCAACCGACTACTCGGGCGAGTTGTCAATCTCGGACGAGATTTTAAAACGCGTGGTCGAGAGCTATAGACGCATCCGCAATACGCTACGTTTTTTGCTAGCCAACACATCAGACTTCAATCCAGCCACTGATACCGTTGCGGTGGCAGACATGCTGGAGATTGATCGCTACGCAATTGCGCGCATGACGCAATTGCAGACCGAGATACGCGAGCATTTCCAGGTCTATGAATTCCATCCGGTCGTAGCCAAGCTGCAGATGTATTGCTCGGAAGACCTCGGCGGCTTCTATCTCGACATTCTGAAAGATCGGCTCTATACCAGCGGCGCAAGCTCTGCTGCCCGCCGCTCGGCACAGACTGCGATCTGGCACATCACACAGTCCCTGCTGCCGCTGATGGCGCCGGTGCTGTCTTTCACTGCAGAAGAAGCATGGTCCATGTTTGCCAGCAAAGAGGTATTTGCCGCATCGGATGAAACCATCTTTACGCAAAATTATTACACGCTGCCGACAGTCGATGCCGCACCTGCGTTGCTGGAAAAATTCGCAAGCTTGCGTGAGATTCGTGCCGGCGTATTGAAGCAACTGGAAGATTTGCGGGTATCAGGCGCGATCGGTTCGTCCTTGCAGGCCGATGTGGAAATTCGCGCTGCTGGCGATAAATTTGCGTTGTTGAACGGGCTTGGTGATGATCTGAAATTTGTGTTGATTACATCTTCCGCAAAGCTCGTGCAGGTCAATGATGCAGGTGAGGAAGCGGTACTGGTGACGGCTTCGGACAAACAGAAGTGCGAGCGTTGCTGGCATTATCGTGCCGACGTCGGCGCGCATGCAGATCACGCCGGTCTGTGTGGTCGTTGTGTATCGAACCTGTTTGGTCAGGGCGAGCGCCGGCATATTGCCTGAACAACGTCGTATCTTTGCGAAAGAATCAAATGGCCAGAAAGAATGCAGGCTCGAACGGTGCTTCAGGAATGACGTTATGGCTGGGTATTGCAGCCATAGTCGTATTGCTGGATCAGCTAACGAAGATCACGTTGAGCCAGATGCTTATGTATGGGCAGTCGGAACAGATCACCTCGTTTTTTAATCTGGTGATGGTGTACAACAAAGGTGCCGCCTTCAGTTTTCTGGCTGACCAGCTTGGTTGGCAGCGTTATCTGTTCGCCGGCATTTCGGTGGCCGCGTCTTTGCTGATCATCTGGATGTTAAAGCGCCACGCATCGCAGCGCCTGTTCTGCTGGGCACTCGCGTTGATACTGGGCGGCGCTATCGGTAACCTGATTGACCGAATCGCGTATGGACATGTGATTGATTTTCTTGATGTGCATGTGCATGGCTGGCACTGGCCTGCTTTTAATATCGCCGACAGCGCTATCACCATCGGTGCGATGCTGTTCATCTTCGATGAATTCCGTAGAGTGAACCGCTAAGATTAGCCAAGAATTCGGAGCCCGCATGAACATCACTGGCAAACGCATCGTACTGGGCCTGACTGGCGGCGTCGCCTGTTATAAGGCCGCCGAACTGGCGCGCGCGCTCATCAAGGCAGGCGCTTCGGTGCAAGTGGTGATGACAGAAGCTGCGCGTCATTTCATTACGCCGGTGACGATGCAGGCTTTGACCGGCAAGACTGTCTACACTGACCAGTGGGACAACCGCATTGCCAACAACATGGCGCATATTGATTTGACGCGCAATGCGGATGCCATTCTGATTGCGCCCTGCTCGGCCGACTTCATGCGCAAACTGGTGCATGGCGCTGCCGATGATTTACTCTCGACCCTGTGTCTGGCGCGGCCTGCGAGCGTGCCGCTGCTGGTTGCACCGGCAATGAATGTTGAAATGTGGCAGAACCCGGCAACGCAACGCAATGCAGCGCAACTGCTGCAAGATGGCATCACGCTATTAGGACCGGCCGCCGGTGAACAGGCTTGTGGCGAAACCGGACTGGGTCGCATGCTGGAACCGGAACAACTGCTGGAAGAATTGACGGCGTTTTTCCAGCCCAAGCTGCTCTCAGGAAAACGCGTGCTGATTACCGCAGGACCGACGTTTGAGCCTATCGATCCGGTGCGCGGCATTACCAATTTATCGTCAGGCAAAATGGGTTATGCACTCGCGCGCGCCGCACGTGCAGCCGGTGCGCAAGTAACGCTAATCTCCGGCCCGACTGCATTGGCCGTACCTGCCGGTGTGACAATGCTGCCGGTGCTGACTGCGAGTGACATGTACGACGCGGTAATGGCGCATATCGCTGGCCAACAAATCTTCATAGCTGTAGCAGCCGTTGCTGATTGGCGCGTTGAAGCTAGTACGCAAAAAATCAAAAAGCAGCAAGATGGCGCGGCACCTGACCTGAAATTCGCGCAAAATCCCGACATATTGGCGGCTGTTGCGGCGCTGCCGACTACACCTTATTGCGTGGGCTTTGCGGCCGAGTCGGAAAATCTGCTTGAGCATGGACGTGCGAAACGCGAGAAGAAAAACATTCCTCTGCTGGTTGGCAATATCGGCCACCAGACTTTTGGCAAGGACGACAATGAACTAGTTTTGTTCGATGCTGCTGGTCATCAGCACTTGCCACGCGCCGACAAAAACTCGCTCGCACAAACTCTGATTGCCGAAATCGCGCGTCGTCTCAGTTTAAATTAATTAAATTCTATTAACTGTTTTTTCCTGCACAATGAAAACCATAGACATCAAAATTCTTGACCCGCGCATGAAGGAACAATTGCCGGCCTATGCAACAACAGGCAGCGCCGGATTGGACCTGCGTGCCTGCATCGCTGAACCGATTACGATTGAGCCGGGTACTACGCATTTGATCCCAACCGGACTGGCGATTCATCTGGCCGACCCGGGCTATGCCGCGATGATTTTGGCGCGCAGTGGCTTGGGTCACAAGCATGGCATCGTGCTTGGCAATCTGGTTGGCCTTATTGATTCGGACTATCAGGGTGAGTTGATGGTTTCCACTTGGAATCGTGGAAGCACTGCTTTTGTGTTGAATCCAATGGAACGCTTGGCGCAGCTAGTCATCGTGCCGGTAATGCAGGTAGGATTCAATGTCGTAGATTCATTTGATTCCAGCGAGCGTGGCGCTGGCGGCTTCGGTAGCACCGGCAAAAAATAATCGGAGGTTGTATGGGCAGCATGGTCGATGCACAGTTATCAAGACTTGTTCGACTACTGCCTGTCTTGCTAAGTGTGGCCGTACTGGCTTCATGCGCACTGCCCTCCCTTCCTCCGTCTCCGCAGCAATCCGCATTGCACGCGCAACAGCGCGCTGCGCTGTCTTCTCTGACAAACAGACAGGACCGTTTGTATCGCGTTGCCGCACCACTGCTGGTTAATAATGCAGTGCTTTGCAAAACCAATGCGCGTCCGCTGCTGGGCTTCACCGCCAAGAACCAGTTTTCGTATTCGGCTGACATGATGGACACGGCAAAAGAATTGCTGGGGCTGGATGAGCGGCTGCAGGTCATGAGCGTGCTGACCGGCAGCGGTGCTGCTCGCGCAGGAATACAGCGTGGCGATATTCTGCAATCAGTCCAAGAGCAAGCGATGCCGCAAGGCCCGAATGCCGAATCCGAGGCTGCCCGTCAGCTGGCAGCTGTAGTCAAGAATGCGTCCGAGCTGCAAATTACAGTACTGCGTGACGGTAAGCCGGTGCGGCTACAAGTGCCGCTGACACTGGCATGCGCTTACAGCATCGACCTCGGAAATGCTGACTTTGTGAATGCCTATAGTGACGGGCGCCGGATACTGGTCACGCGCGGCATGCTCGATTATTTGCAGTCCGATGCCGAACTGGCTGCGCTGCTTGCGAAAGAAATTGCGCACAACACACTGCGGCATGCGCAGTCGTTGCAGATCAAGGCAACCGTCGCTGCCGTTATCGACAAGCTGTTGCCACTCAAGCCTGATTTAACGGGACTGGCCGGCAGCGCTGGCATCAAGACTATGCCATCACAGATGGATATTGAAGCTGACCGGCTGTCTTTGTACATGCTAGCGCGTGCTGGCTACAGCCCTGCAATCGCAGCCACTACCTGGCAGCATTTGTCGCAGAACTCTACCCCCAACAGCTACACGGCTCTGCACCCATGGACGGATGAGAGACAGGCATTGCTGCAAGTGACTGCGGAAGAGATACGGCAAAGACAGCTCGCTAAGAAACCGCTGGTGCCGTGAAAATCAATGATCAAAAATAGTGCATTTGCAATCGCTGACAACGACGTATAAAATTCATTTTATGTCTTTGAAAATTCATCCAATTGATCAATCCGGTTTACTTCCTATGCCTGAAGTGCCAGACGAGCACGGCGCTCGTAATGATGAAGAAAAGCGAGTATTCAAGCTAATCAAGGATGGATTGGAAAGTGGGCCGGCAATTGCTGTTGATGACACGTTCTTTGATCGACTTCGATCGCGCCTCTCTCCCAAAACGTAGGCTTGCTGCGCATTGTTATTCGGCCCCGAGCGGCCTCAGACCTTGAAACAACAACCGATTATTATCTGCAAGTAGCATCGCACGAAGTTGCAGACCGTTTCATCCATGAATTTCATGTTGCCTGCGACCTGATCTCCGATCGGCCTGATATTGGATCCCGCCGTTTTTCACATCTATTCCCAGGCTCAAATTTACGATGCTGGTCGTTCGATCGCTTCCCTTTTCGTATTTTCTATTTCGTCAAAAGCGGTACCCTGCAAATCGTAGCGGTTGAACATGAACGAAGGAACGTCATCAATAAATTCAACTTTCGGCTCTAGATTCGAAAAAATAAAGAGGGTAAAAAAAATCCCCCGTTTTAAGTAACGGGGGATTTTCATTTTTGCGGCCAATCTTTACTCGACCTCAGCAGCCTCTTGCGGTGGCGCAGCCGGTGGCGGCGCATCCCCTTCGAGGAAGTCGAGCTTGATTGCATCCTTCTCGTCAAGATCAACGGTGACACGACCACCGGTGACTAGCTTGCCGAATAGAAGTTCATCCGCCAGCGCCTTGCGTATCATGTCCTGAATCAGACGTGACATTGGACGTGCGCCCATCAATGGATCGAATCCTTTCTTCGCGAGGAACTGACGCAACTTGTCGCTGAAGATCGCTTCGACTTTTTTCTCGTGCAGCTGTTCTTCGAGCTGCATCAGGAATTTATCGACCACGCGCAGAATAATTTCTTCGTCCAGCGCCTTGAAGCTGATGGTTGCATCCAGACGGTTGCGGAACTCCGGCGTGAACATACGCTTGATGTCGGCCAGTTCGTCGCCGGCCTGTTTGCCATCGGTGAAGCCGATCGAACGTTTCTGCAGGCTTTCGGCGCCCGCATTCGTAGTCATGATGATGATCACGTTACGGAAGTCGGCCTTGCGACCGTTATTGTCCGTCAGCGTGCCATGGTCCATGACCTGCAGCAGGATGTTGAAAATATCCGGATGCGCTTTTTCGATTTCATCTAGCAGCAGTACAGCATGTGGCTTTTTGGTGATGGCCTCAGTCAGCAAACCACCCTGATCGAAACCGACATAGCCCGGTGGCGCGCCGATCAGACGGCTAACGGCATGACGCTCCATGTATTCCGACATGTCGAAGCGAATCAACTCGATGCCCATGATGAAGGCCAGCTGCTTCGCCACTTCAGTCTTGCCGACACCGGTCGGACCGGAGAACAGGAAAGAGCCAATCGGTTTGTCGGTCTTGCCCAAACCGGCACGTGCCATCTTGATGGCGGCTGCCAATGCTTCGATCGCGGGTTCCTGACCAAAGACGACGTTCTTCAGATCGCGCTCTATCGTTTGCAATTTGCTGCGGTCATCTTGATTGACTGACTGCGGCGGAATGCGCGCGATTTTGGAGATGATGTCTTCGATCTCGCTCTTGCCAATTGTTTTCTTTTGCTTCGATTTCGGCAGGATGCGCTGTGCAGCACCAGCTTCATCGATCACATCAATGGCCTTGTCAGGCAAGTGACGATCGTTGATGAAGCGCGCAGCAAGCTCGGCAGCCGAGGTCAGCGCAGACGCTGAATATTTCACACCATGATGTTCTTCAAAGCGTGACTTCAAGCCACGCAAAATCTGAATGGTTTGCTCGACCGTAGGCTCGTTGACTTCAACTTTCTGGAAGCGACGCGACAGCGCATGATCTTTTTCAAACACACCACGATATTCATTGTAAGTAGTCGCACCGATACATTTGAGCTGACCGCTAGAGAGCGCAGGCTTGAGCAGATTCGATGCGTCTAGCGTTCCGCCCGAGGCTGAACCAGCACCGATGATGGTGTGAATTTCATCAATGAACAGAATGCCGTGCGGATTGTCTTTCAACTGCTTCAGCACAGCTTTGAGGCGCTGCTCGAAGTCGCCGCGATATTTGGTACCTGCCAGCAGCGCACCCATATCAAGCGAGTAGACCACTGCGTTTTGCAGAATCTCCGGCACATCGCCTTGCGTGACGCGCCATGCCAGGCCTTCGGCAATGGCAGTCTTGCCGACACCGGCTTCACCGACCAGCAGCGGATTATTCTTGCGACGACGGCACAGGGTCTGGATGACGCGCTCTACTTCGGACTCGCGACCAATCAATGGATCGATCTTGCCTTCGGCGGCGAGCTTATTGAGGTTTTGTGTGAACTGATCGAGTGCGCTTTCTTTCTGCTGCACTTCGGCCTGGTTTTCTTCAACGCCGTCAGACGCTTTTTGCGGCTCGGACTGCTGATCCTTGCGTACGCCGTGGGAAATGAAGTTGACGACATCAAGACGCGTCACACCCTGCTGATGCAGGTAGTAAACAGCATGAGAATCTTTTTCACCAAAGATGGCTACCAGCACGTTGGCGCCGGTCACTTCTTTTTTGCCATTGGATGCTGACTGCACGTGCATGATGGCGCGCTGAATCACGCGCTGAAAACCCAAGGTCGGTTGTGTGTCAACTTCGCTTGCGCCAGGCACGGTTGGCGTGTTGTCACTGATGAAGTTGGTCAGGGTCTTGCGCAAGTCATCAATATTAACAGCGCAAGCGCGTAGCACTTCAGCCGCTGACGGGTTATCCAACAGAGCGAGTAACAGATGCTCGACGGTGATGAACTCATGTCGGGCTTGTCTCGCCTCAACAAAAGCCATATGCAAACTAACTTCCAATTCTTGGGCGATCATGCTTCCTCCATCACGCATTGCAGGGGATGCCCTGCCTTCCTGGCGTGGGTTAATACGAGTTCAACTTTCGTGCTGGCAATATCTTTCGGATAAACGCCGCACATTCCTTTTCCATCGCGATGTACCTTGAGCATGATTTGTGTAGCAGTTTCACGATCTTTGTTGAAATACTCTTGAATAATAGCCACCACAAATTCCATTGGTGTGTAGTCATCATTCAGCAGCAGAACCTGGTACATCGGCGGCGGCTTTACCGCCTGCTTCTGCTCCTTGCGAACAAGGACAGTGCCATTCTCATCCTTAGTTGCCATGCGTCTATTCTAATTCGTTCATCAAGATGCGTAATCGACAAAATCAGCAATTTCCAAACCTTGTGCTGATATTACGCGCTTTCGTGACAGAGCGCAGATGACGCCTTTGCGAGTTGCGGCAATAAGCGATTTTTTCTGCTGACTTTCTACTGCCACTGACGAAGTCTAGCACTTTTGGCAATTAACTTGACTTTTCTATTTTTTACGCAAACAATGTTATTCATCAATATGTGCGGGTTGCACTGATTGATAGGGAGAGAGCATTATAAAAACGGGGGCAGCGTAACGCGAGCTTCTTGCTTTTAGCGCTCGTGTGATTAGTTAATATGGAAAGACGCTTTTATGGCAACTGGTACAGTCAAGTGGTTCAACGATGCTAAAGGCTTCGGCTTTATCACTCCGGATGATGGTGGCGAAGATTTATTTGCCCATTTCTCCGCGATTCAAATGAATGGCTTCAAAACCCTCAAAGAAGGGCAAAAAGTATCGTTCGAAGTCACGCAAGGCCCTAAAGGCAAGCAAGCTTCAAACATCGACAACGCCTGATTATCAATTAGGACCCGCTAAAACCCCCGCCAAAATCGGGGGTTTTTTTATTGCAGTCCTATATTCCATTTTTCCATTCGTTATTACTATTTCTTCATAAAGTTTATTGACCGATATAAATGGCAATAGTTCAGTGTTCAGATTAATTTGTATTTCAAATTCTGTTACGTAATATTGCGTTCAAACAGATTTAATTGAATGAAAAAGAAAAGCCGGGAATCCCCGGCTTTTCTTTGATTAAATATTTACTAAAATTACATGTGAGCGATCATCACATCACCGAAAGCGGAACATGACATCTGGGTCGAGCCTTCCATCAGTCGCGCAAAGTCGTAAGTAACTTTCTTGGACGCGATAGATTTTTCCATTGAGCTCACCAGCAAATCGGCTGCTTCAAACCAGCCCATGTGACGCAACATCATTTCAGCAGACAAGATCAGTGAACCCGGATTCACATAGTCTTTGCCGGCATACTTTGGCGCGGTGCCATGAGTGGCTTCAAACATGGCCACTGAGTCGGACAAATTGGCGCCCGGCGCAATGCCGATGCCGCCCACCTGCGCTGCCAGCGCGTCGGAGATGTAGTCGCCGTTCAGGTTCAGCGTTGCAATGACACTGTACTCGTTTGGACGCAACAGGATCTGCTGCAGGAACGCATCGGCGATCGAATCCTTGACGATGATGTCTTTGCCGGTTCTAGGGTTCTTGAATGAGCACCAAGGGCCGCCATCAATCATCTGCGCGCCGAATTCTTTTTGCGCCAGAGCATAACCCCAGTCACGGAAGCCACCTTCGGTGTACTTCATGATGTTGCCCTTGTGGACAATCGTCACGGAAGGCTTGTCATTGTCGATCGCATACTGGATTGCCTTGCGTACCAGACGCTCAGTACCTTCACGCGATACCGGCTTGACGCCGATACCGGAAGTTTGCGGGAAGCGAATCTTGGTGACGCCCATTTCCTTGATCAGGAAATCGATGATCTTTTTCGCGCCTTCCGAACCCTCTTGCCATTCAATACCGGCATAGATGTCTTCGGAGTTCTCACGGAAAATCACCATGTCGGTTTTCTCTGGCTCGCGCAATGGCGATGGCACGCCTTTGTAATAGCGAACAGGGCGCAGGCAGACATACAAATCCAGAGCTTGACGCAGCGCTACGTTCAGCGAGCGGATACCGCCACCGACCGGGGTCGTCAACGGTCCCTTGATCGAGACCACATATTCTTTCAATACCTGCAGAGTTTCATCTGGCAACCAGACATCGGGGCCGTAAACCTGTGTCGATTTCTCGCCTGCGTAAATTTCCATCCAGCTGATTTTGCGCTTGCCGGCATAAGCCTTGGCAACGGCAGCATCGACCACCTTGATCATTACCGGGCTAATGTCGACACCGGTTCCATCGCCTTCGATGTACGGCAGGATTGGATTGTCTGGCACATTCAACGAAAAATCGGCGTTGACAGTGATTTTTTTACCCTCGGCGGGTACTTTAATATGTTGGTACATCGTTATCTCCGAAGTTTGGCGGATAGCAGGATTGTAGTTTGCGTCTCATGAACGACAAAACACATTTAACGTTGCTTGCTTAACTAGTCTTAAGTAGCCTCATCTAGCCATACCTGGCTTTAAGGTCAGCAAGAACGAAACTCTTATATAAGACATAAGACTAATTTTCACATTATGCACTAGAATTTTACTCAGTGCCATGGAAAATGCCCATCGATAACTTAAAATCTGGTCGTTTTCTTTTCTGCTGCCCTTACAATTCGCCCCTTCAACGGCTCTCCAGTTTATTTACATAGCGTTCATGTCACTCATTCTCTTCAATAAGCCCTTTCAGGTAATGAGCCAGTTTTCGCCTCATCCCGACCGGCAGTCTTTATCGGATTATCTGGACATTCCCGACATCTATCCGGCCGGCAGACTAGATGCCGACAGCGAAGGTCTGATGCTCTTAACAGATGACGGGACGCTGCAGCATGCGATCAGTCACCCCGACAACGAGAAAGAAAAAACTTATCTTGCGCAAGTCGAGGGCAAAGTCGACCAAGCTGCGCTGGCCCGACTGCGCGCACCTCTTGATCTGGGTGAGTTCACGACCCGCCCTTGCAAGGCGGTGCAAGTCGCGGCGCCTGACTGGCTGTGGGAGCGCGAGCCGCCGATACGGGTACGTCAGCAAGTACCGACCAGCTGGCTGGCGATTACGCTGACTGAAGGAAAAAACCGTCAGGTTCGCCGCATGACAGCCGCCGTCGGCCTGCCCACGCTGCGGTTAATCCGGATTGCAATCGGCCCTTTTTCGCTGATCACGCACCCTCTGCTGCCGGGCGAATGGCGTGCCGTCAGCGAAGCAGAATGGCGCGTCGGGATTTCATAGACTCACTTTGTTTTACACTGCTAACCCATCGATTTGCTATCCACCTCTGAGCTGAGATAAAGATGAATAAAAACCTGTTGCACGTCGCACTGATAGCGGCATCTTTGACAGTACTGGCCCCAACTCATGCGCAACAAAGATTGCCAACGACGACGCTGAATGTCGGTATTCATTTGATACAGGCAGAGGTCGCCATCAACGACGCAGAGCGCGCGCAAGGCTTGATGTTCCGTGAAAAAATGGGCCAGAACGAAGGGATGGTATTTCGCTTCAACACGCCGAACCAGGTCTGCATGTGGATGAAAAATACGCTGCTACCGTTATCCGTTGCTTTTATTGACGAAGCCGGCAGCATCACCAATATCGAAGATATGGAACCGCAGACGCTCGATGCGCATTGCGCGAGCAAACCCGCACGCTATGCTTTGGAGATGAACCAAGGTTGGTTCAAGAAGAAAAACATCAAAGCCGGCAGCAAGATCAGCGGGCTGCCGAAGTGACATTGTGAAGTGAGATTCTGAACCGAGAGTCACAAATAACAAAACCCGCCTGACAATTTCCAGACGGGTTCAGCTAGGTATTACGATGCCGGCTTGCGCCGGACTGGCAACAACAATTAGGCTGCCAGTGCTTTCAACGCTGCATTCAGACGGCTCTTATGGCGAGCTGCCTTGTTTTTGTGAATGATTTTCTTGTCAGCGATACGATCAATGATCGAGATCGATGATTGGAAAACTTGCGTAGCAGCGGCTTTGTCGCCGGTTGCAATCGCTTTACGGATCGATTTGATAGCAGTGCGCAAGGTCGAACGCTGGCTCGAATTGTGAGCGTTCAATTTGACTGCTTGACGAGCGCGCTTGCGCGCTTGTGCGGTATTTGCCATGACTGATTCCTGATGGTGATGTGCCCTGCCGGGCACTTGCCCGGGGACGGAATTTGGGAAAAACGCGGAGTATAGCTGGTTTTTGACTCTACGGCAAATATGGCGGTCGATCAGCCGCCTAAGGCTGGTATCCATCCGACTGTTATTAATACAGAAATATCATAGGCAAAGCCAACCGCGCTCAGCCGCTATAATGGCTCGCCATGAACTTGCATAAAACGCTTGCCACCGTTTCTGGCATGACCATGCTGTCCCGCATAACCGGGCTACTGCGCGAGTTCCTCATTGCTCGCACCTTTGGCGCATCCATCTATACCGATGCCTTCTTCGTTGCTTTCCGCATTCCCAACCTGTTGCGCCGTCTGTTTGCAGAAGGTGCATTTTCGCAAGCCTTCGTGCCTATCCTGGCCGAATATAAAAACAAACAAGGCGAGGAAGCAACCCGCCAGCTGACCGACCATGTGGCGACTGTACTGGCGTGGGTACTGCTAGCGACCACGATAGCCGGCATCATCGCTGCCCCAGCCATTGTGCTGCTGGTCGCCAGCGGTTTTGCGTCGGACCCGCAAGCCTTGGCCTTGTCGGTAGTGATGACGCGGATTATGTTTCCGTACATTTTATTCATGTCGCTAGTCGCTTTGGCGGGCGGCATTCTGAATACGTGGAGCGAATTCCGCGTTCCGGCCTTTACGCCGGTGCTATTAAACCTGAGCTTCATTGCGACTTCGCTATTCTTTGCGCCGCATATGGATCAGCCTATATATGGCATGGCGATTGCCGTCTTCGTCGGCGGCGTGCTGCAACTTGCTTTCCAAGTGCCGGCGCTGCGCAAAATCGGCATGCTGCCGCGCATAGGTTTGAATCCACTGATTGCCTTGCGTGATGCCGGTGTGCGCCGCGTTTTAAAACAGATGGTGCCGGCGACTTTTGCGGTATCAGTGGCGCAGCTCAGTCTGATCATCAACACCAATATTGCGTCGCATCTGGCAGACGGCAGCGTGTCATGGCTTTCGTATGCAGACCGGCTCATGGAACTGCCTACGGGTTTGCTTGGTGTGGCACTCGGCACTATTCTGCTTCCGAGCTTGTCCAAAGCTCATGCCTGCAGCGATCACAACGAGTATTCCTCGCTGTTGGATTGGGGACTGCGACTGACGTTTTTACTGGCAATGCCGGCTGCAGTAGCCTTGATCGTATTGGCAGAACCTATCACCACAACGCTTTTTCATTACGGTAAATTTGATTCGCATTCGGTAACGATGACAGCACGCGCATTAATGGCTTATGGCGTAGGTTTAATGGGGCTGATTTTGGTAAAAATACTGGCACCCGGTTTTTATGCGAAACAAGATATCAGGACGCCTGTCAAAATCGGCGTTGGCGTACTGATCGCCACGCAGCTGATGAACCTGGCCTTTGTCCCCTGGATTGCTCATGCAGGACTTGCGCTATCGATAGGAGTGGCTGCTACCGTGAACGCTGCATTTTTGTTCTTCATACTTAAAAGCCGCGGCATCTTCAAGCCTGAACCGGGCTGGGGTGTATTCATGTTGCGTCTGGTCGGTGCGCTGTTTTTACTGGCCGGCATAGGCATGTGGCTCTCGGCACAGTTTGACTGGTTCGCACTCAGAAGCACACCATTCATCCGGATTGCAGATCTGCTGCTGGTAGTGATGGCTTGCATTCTCAGTTATTTCGGCGCACTGTTGGCAATGGGATTTCGTTTTAGTCACTTCAGGCGAAATACTGATTAGCTTTTTGAAGGCATTTATTTGTGATGATCAAGTCCCTCGATTATTTCGCTTCACTGGTTCAGCAAGATAACGATATTCCGTTATTTGAAGCCGCGCTGACCATTGCGCAAGATGTTGATCCGCGACTTGATCTGACAGCTTGCATGGTCGAGCTGGATAAATTTGCCGTCCGACTCAAACGCCGGCTGCCGGCCGACGTTGCACAGATTGCCAAGCTACGCTTGCTGAATAATTTCTTCTATCAAGAGCTGGGCTTTGCCGGCAACGTCAACGACTACTACGACCCCGACAATAGCTATCTGCACAAAGTCTTGTCGACACGGCGCGGCATACCGATTTCGCTGGCAGTCATTTATATGGAGTTGGCACAGCAAGTCGGGCTCGACATCAAAGGCATTTCTTTTCCCGGTCATTTCCTGATGAAGCTGACGGTACAAAGCGGTGACATTATTCTTGATCCGTTCAATGGCGCGAGCTTGTCACGCGAAGAGCTAGAAGAAAGGCTGGAGCCTTATTTCCGCACGCATCCACCGCCGAACGATCCGCCATTGACCAGCTATCTGGCTGATGCCACTGCCCGAACGATTCTTGTGCGTATGCTGCGCAACCTGAAGACTTTATATGCCGAGCATCCGCACTGGCAGAAGTTTTTGAATGTGCAGCAGCGTCTGGTCATACTACTGCCAGACGAAGCCGAAGAGCGACGTGATCGCGGGCTTGCCTACGCCCATCTGGATTGCCCGCAGGCGGCGCTGCAGGATTTTGAAACCTATCTCAATCAGTGTCCGCACGCCTCTGACGCCGAGCTACTGCGCAGCCGGCTGCCGGAATTGCGCGCGGCTACGCGCAAGCTCAATTAACTCAACTAAGCGAAAATTAAGCTTTGGTGCGCGCCTCAATCGCTTCCCACTTTTCCATACTTTCCATCAACAGCTCATCAATTTCTGCAAATCGCTTGTTCAGCGTTTGCATTGCTTCAGGCTCTTTACGGTAGAGATCAGGGTCGGCAAGCTTGGTCGAAATGGCAGCCTGCTCTGCTTCCAGAGAGGCGATCAACTTCGGCAACTCATCAAGCTCGCGCTGCTCCTTGAAGCTGAGTTTTTTCTGCTTGGCTGGCGCAGCTGCAGTAACCGCTGGCCCTTTAACTTCTGGCTTCGCAGAGACCTTAGCCTGCGGCTGCGCAGTGTGTCGTACCCGTTCCCAATCTGCATAGCCGCCGATATATTCACGCCAATGACCTTCGCCTTCAGCCACGATCACCTGCGTAACGACGTTGTCGAGGAAGGTGCGGTCATGACTTACCAGGAAAACCGTGCCCTGATATTCTTCAAGCAGTTGTTCAAGCAATTCAAGCGTGTCGATATCGAGGTCATTGGTCGGCTCATCGAGCACCAGCACATTGGCGGTCTTGGCAAACAGACGCGCAAGCAGCAAGCGATTGCGTTCGCCACCCGACAGCGACTTCACCGGAGAGCGTGCGCGCTCGGCTGCAAACAAGAAGTCGCTCAGATAAGTCATCACATGCTTGCGCTGGCCGTTGACTTCAACCCAGTCACTACCCGGTGCGATGGTCTCGGCCAGACTGGCCTCTTCATTCAATTGCGCGCGCATCTGGTCAAAGTACGCCACCTGCATCTTGCTGCCCTGACGCACGGTTCCGTCATCCGGCGTCTCTTCGCCCAGAATGAGTTTCAGTAGCGTGGTCTTGCCCGCACCATTGGCACCAATCAGGCCGACTTTATCGCCACGCATGATCGTGGCACTAAAGTCGCGCACGATCTGCTTGCTGCCATAAGCCTTGCTGACGTTGAGCAGCTCGGCAACGATTTTGCCGGAACGCTCACCAGCGCCAAGATCCATCTTGACCTGACCTTGCTGTTCGCGACGGCGGCTGCGTTCTTCACGCAAAGCTTCCAGCTGACGCACGCGACCTTCATTACGGGTGCGCCGCGCTTTTACCCCTTGGCGAATCCAGACTTCTTCCTGCGCCAGCACTTTGTCGAACTTGGCGTTCTCGACATCTTCAATAGCCAGCTGTTCTGCTTTGCGAACCTGATAAGCGCTGAAATTGCCCGGATAAGACAGCAAGCGGCCGCGATCGAGTTCGATGATGCGAGTGGCGACGTTATCCAAAAATGTACGGTCATGGGTAATGAAAAGCACACTGCCCTTGAAGTCGCGCAGCAGGCCTTCGAGCCAGCTGATTGAGGTGAAATCAAGATGGTTGGTCGGCTCGTCGAGCACCAATACATCGGGCGCCGATACCAGCGCGCGCGCCAGTGCAACACGCTTTTTCATACCGCCGGAAAGCGTGCTCATGATGTTGTCGGCTTCGAGATTGAGCTTGTGCAGCGTGGTTTCGACACGATTATTCAGATTCCAGCCATCGACGACATCCAGCAGGGCCTGGATCTGCTGCATGCGCTCCATCAGCTCGTCATCGTTGCCATTACCAAACTGGCTGGTCAGGGTATCGTATTCTGCCAATAAAGCTTGCGTGTCACCCATGCCGTCGGCCACGGCATTGAAGACCGATAGCGTCATATCAAAGACCGGTTCCTGATCAACATAGGCAATCCGCAGCCCCTGCTGCATCGTCAACAAGCCGTCGTCGAGCTTGATAAAGCCGGAAATGACTTTGAGCAGGGAGGATTTGCCGGTGCCGTTGCGGCCGATCAGGCCGACCCGTTCGCCGGTTTCAAGTGAGAATTCTGTATGGTCAAGTAATGCAACGTGACCGAACGCGAGCTGAGCATCGCTGAGTGAAATAACTGCCATTGGATAGTGAGGGCTGTTGTTGGCCGCCCTGCTGGTAAATGAAATAGGTCGCTATTGTAACGGGTGGCGTATGCATTACCTACCCATCTGATGCCGCATGCGTGAATGTCACATCAGTACGAAATAAAAAAAACCACCCACGATATTGACCCACCTAGTTTTTGTACATACAATAAGTGCGTATGAAAATTACCTTCGACTCTGCCAAAAATGCTATCAACATTGATAAGCACGGCGTCTCACTTGCTATGGCAGAAGAATTCGAATGGGAAGAGTCAGTGACTTGGCCAGATATCCGCTATGACTACCGTGAGTTCAGAATAATTGGACTCGGTTATATCGGTGATCGCCTGTACAACATGGTTTTTGTTGATCGGGGCGAGGAACGCCGTATTATCAGCCTGCGCAAGGCCAACCAAAGAGAGGTGAAACGCTATGCCCAAACTTAAACAAGGAACGATACTACCGAGCGCCGATGAGGAAGTACGCATTCAGGCAGGAATAGCTGCCGACCCGGATGCGAGGTCACTATCAGATGAGGAATGGGAACAAGTAAAGCCACTAGTTCGTATCGGGCGTCCAAAATCAGACGTTACCAAGGAACGCATTACGATTCGGCTATCGCATGACGTTGTGATGCAGTTTCGTGCAACTGGTAGTGGCTGGCAGACACGTATTGATTCAGCGTTGCGTCAATACATTGCCGAGCATCCGCTTGGTCACTGATTTATTGGAGCGAGATTCGCGTGGCTATGCAGCGACCTGCATGCATTGACCCGATGATACAATTCGCGCCAATTAGCTTCGTATCATTCTGATTAACTGAATCCTCTCAGAGCAATGTGGCTCGCCGTAGCACAATGGATAGTGCACATGCCTCCTAAGCGTGGGATACAGGTTCGATTCCTGTCGGCGGGACCAACAAAACCCTGGCTTTAAAAAACACCGCTCATTTGCAAAGCTTTGCGAGCAAGTCCTGATCCGCACTGCCAGCGCGCACTTTTGTCATGCGAAGCGTCGTTTCCATCGCACCCACCAATGCACCCTGCCCGTTTTTCTCGGCGTGCTTGGTCATTTTTTCCACACCTATCTTGTTGCCGCTGCAGTCGATGGTAGTTAGTGACTTCTCCGAATAAAGCTCTTGCCCTTCAAGACTCGTAATCGGCGCCACATAATTCGTCAGTGTCCAAAGCTGGATTTTTCCCTGATCGCGCTTGACCGAAGAGGAATCAAAAAATTCTTCAGCATCCGCATTACGCTGATAGGAAACCCACTCGGCACAAGCGGGCAAGCTCACCAGCAAAGACAGCAAGACAAAAATAATTTTCTTCATGTTGAATTCAGTTCAACTTGTGTGGCTTGCCGAAGTCGCCTTCTTTCGGAAAAAGGAAGGTCGTCTTGCTAGGTCCCATACCAATGATCTGAACGATTGCCCCTTCTTCGCCGGCACCATCGTAATGCACGCCGCCTGCAGGGTGATACATGTAGCTGCCAGCTTTCAAGGCTTCGGTAGCAGCAGGATCCCAGCTGTCATCCTTGCCCGCGAACCAGGTTCCCTGAATGACGGTAACGTGCCGCTCTTCGCCGTGAAAATGTGGCGAACTCATCACGCCCGGCGGAAAGTGGGCACGCAACACATACTGGCCGGGCTTGGAAGGGTCGCCATAAATGACAGCGACCTTCACGCCCCTGCCTGCATCTTTCCAGACGATCTGCTCGGATTTCGTGATCTGGAAATCTTTCTCGCTGGGCGCTGAAAAACTGGGGGATACAACAAGGGTCGCCGCAAGAGCGAAAGCTGACAGCATGAAAGTGGAATTTTTCATCAGGACACCGTTTTTTTAATTGATATTTTTAGGCAGTGCTTTGTATCGTAAACGCAGGTTGAAACATAGCACAAGTCAGGTCAGCAGCCAGCGGATGAGCAAGATGCTGATGATGACCGAGGTCACGATACAAAGCACAGCTTGGAGTTTGTTCTTGTTCATAAGTCTTGATTGCAACGGAGACAAGGACTCAGCTTGCCATAAGTATGACAATTTAGCACTTCAGCAACGTGACATAGATTGCATGCACCATCAGATCATCCCAATGATCTGATGGTGCATTTTTTTGAACTCCCCAACATTCACTGGTTCAGGATGTTCTGAGTTGAACCTGGGTGAAATAGATTTGCTTCCGCCAGCAAGTCGATTACTAGCGAAGCAGATCATGTTTGGCTTACGTTTGAACATGGGCACATCTGCTAGTCCACAATCCTCATTTCAGTCATCGGCGGATGACTTGGCACAGTCAGCATCGGCATCCATCAACGAGGTCTGACGCGCAGTGACTGCTGCATGCAATAGCTGCCAGTTCGCATCAGTACCGTTCCACCCCGAGGGCGTTGGATTCATTTCTTCCAAAGCGACCCCATGACTTAACAAAGCATCTACACAGAGCCAGTGACCTTTCGATGCTGCGACCCAGATCAAAGGAAACGACGACGACGTAGGATCCCAACACGATTTTGAAGCTAACTTCACATTAGCACCGTAACCCAACAAGAGTGGTATCACCCGATCTGAACCGCAAGATACTGCCTTCCGCAGTGCTTGCTCCAGGCTCAGGCCCGCAAAGGCAAATATACCCTTCAGCAGCAATTCTTCATCCTGTTTAATGGCGTCCTCTTCTGACTTCGACGGCGCATATTCTGCCTTGAAATGACCATAAGCTTCTTTTTCGCGGAACTGCTTTTTCCCTTGGTTAGCATCCCTTAAAAGAGAGACCGCATTACGTAAGTTTGTCTCGAGCATATGCAGCATATAACCAAGCATAAAGGGTTGATTTGTCTTTACTGCATCAGATGCCAGTTTCCGCATGAAATCACGATCATTACTCATTTTTGGATTTTTCTGAAACAGGAATTCAAGTATGTCCAGATTTTTGCAATGAATGGCAACCTGGAAGGCATTCTGACCTAGATAATTCTTCACATCTGCGTTTGCACCCATCGCAAGCACTTGAGCGACCAATGACAGATCACCTGTTTGTACAGCTAGGGTCAAAAGCGTATGTCCGGAATGGGTATCTTGGGCTGACAAATCAAGCTGACTCAAAAATGAGGGATCTGTGCACAAAGCGCGGAGGCTGCGCAAGTCCTTCTGTTCTATGGTGTCGAACAGCAAATTAAGTTTGTAATCAACTTCATTGTCTTCAGCAGAAGCTTCCACAAGCGAGAAAGGCCATGCATCTTGCGCTGGCATCTGCTGTGGCAACACTGTATCCGTAAAAATTTCCGAGGGCTTGGTCGTATCGACCGGTTCGTCTATGCAGACAACGAATTGTTCTGTACTGCTGCTTACCAGACTACTCGTCCGCTCTGAGGGCAAAGCATTAGCCTGCCTGATTCGATTAACTTCCTCCTGCGACAGTAACGTGTACTCTGACCCGCTAGTTTTGAAGGCAACTGAAAAATGAGATGTATCAAAAAAATTATCTTTAACAACAAAATCCGAAGAATCGTCTTCATCAAAAAAGGACGTTGACGAAACTTCGTCTTTTTGTATCATCCTCGGCAAATCGGTTTGCCGAGTTGTCTTTTGCAAATGCTTCCGTTTTTCATTGGTCTCAATTTGGGCATTTCTGGCAGAAGACGATGCCGATTCCATTAAAGCTGCACGATTGGTTTTTCTGGAGGAGACAGGTGTTTTCATAGGGATGATGGCTCACATAAAAATAGATTGAGCTCATCAGTGCTAAATAAAAATAACGCGTTCCGAATCGCCGATGTTTTCTTTTGAAATTTCGGAATGCCACAACTTATGAGCGAACAAGCATAGTCACTACTATTCCTGTTGCCTCAAATCACCGGCATAATTGGCACAACAATTCCAAACCAAAAAGGGACATGTAATGAAACTGGTACGTTATGGCCGCCCCGGTCGCGAAAAACCCGGAATGATTGATGCCGATGGCAAGCTGCGTGACTTGTCTTCCATCATTGACGATATCGGGCCGCTGCAACTCGCAGACAAATCTCTGGCAAAGCTGGCAAAGATCAACCCGGCGCGTCTGCCGCTGGTGCGTGGCAAACCACGCTACGGCGTGCCGCTGGCACAAGTCGGCAAGTTCATCGGCATCGGCATGAACTATTCCGATCATGCAGCTGAAGTCGGCGCACCCATTCCGGCCGAACCTATTATTTTCATGAAAGCCACCACATCGCTGGCTGGCGCGAATGATACGGTGATGCTACCGAAGGGCTCTGAAAAATCAGATTGGGAAGTAGAGCTAGGCGTGATCATCGGCACCAAGGCGCAGTATGTAAGTGAAAAGCAGGCGCTTGATTATGTGGCAGGCTATTGCGTGGTCAACGATTTGTCCGAGCGCGCATTCCAGATGGAGCGCGGCACGCAATGGGACAAGGGCAAAGGGTGCGACACCTTTGGTCCGGTTGGACCGTGGCTGGTTACGCGCGATGAAGTGCCTAATCCGCAAAGACTGGCGCTGTGGCTGGACTTGAACGGCAAGCGACAGCAGACTGGTAGTACCCGCACGATGATTTTTTCGGTGGCTAAAATCATTAGCTACGCAAGTCGCTTCATGACGCTGATGCCGGGCGATATCATCGCAACCGGCACCCCGCCTGGCGTAGGCTTGGGTATGAAGCCGCCGCGTTTTCTCACCAACGGCGATGATCTGCGGCTCGGCATTGAAGGCTTGGGAGAACAGCACCAGCAGGTGGTGCGTTATCGCAAAGGCTGATTGAAACTAACCGGATGCTAATTTATTCTGCATCCGGTTGTTGAGCAGGTGATGCGTTAATGAAGGCATCAAGCTGCATGCATTGCGCATGAATGCGCATGATCGTTGGCATGGCCGACAGATCACACTGCATACGCTCGGCATTGGCGATTTGCGGAATTAAACAGCAATCAGCCAGCGTTGGCGAATCGCCATAACAGTAACGACCCACACGCGCATCCTGCGACAGCATGGTTTCAATCGAAGCCAGTCCCTGCTCGCACCAATGACGGTACCAGCGGTTCTTGTCTTCTTCCGTGAGTTTCATTTCCTGCACCAGATAGCGCAGCACGCGCAAATTATTGAGCGGATGAATATCGCAAGCGATCGATAGCGCAATACTGCGCACCCATGCACGATCTATCAGGTCGGTCGGCAAGAGCGCAGGAAGTGGATGTTTTTCTTCCAGATAGTCGATGATGGCCAGAGACTGTGTCAGCGCCTGGCTGGTTTCGTCTTCAATCAACGCTGGCACAAGCGCAGCTGGATTCAAAGCACGATAAGCTGACGTTAATTGCTCGCCGCCCTGCTTCAACAGATGAACCGGCACCACTTCATACGGCAGACCTTTCAGGTTCAGCGCAATGCGCACACGAAAGGCAGCAGAACTGCGAAAGTAGCTATAAAGTTTCATGGAACCCATCCGGATTGCAGGCTTGTTAATCAATGCTTAATTATGCCATTGGTCAGGAAGCAGCCTTGAACCTAGTCTGTCATTCGGTATCTGAATTGATGCGGAGGATACAATCATGCGGCTAAGCTTGTTCGGCAGAATCAGGGCTATCGCACCAAACTTGCTGGTTGGCTGGTATGCGTGGCGCAATCCTGCGATGCCTTTATACGGCAAAATTTTATTGCCGGGCTTGCTGCTGTATGTAGTTAGCCCTGTCGATTTAATCTCGGATTTTTTTCCTGTACTAGGTTGGCTGGACGATATGGTGCTATTGACCTTTGCATTGCCAGCCTTGCTCAATTTAATGCCCGGCACAGTGATGAATCAGGCCAGACACCAAGCTAGTCTTGTGCGAGCACGGTTTTCCATGCGCCGCCATTAAATTACAGACTTCGTGCGAACTTCCTTATAAGTTCGGGCACAGAATCTCCATTCAAATGTCGTATTACTGGAGATTGTTATGTCACGCATCGGATCACCCCCGCCTCGCCCGTTCCAACCTGCACCAGAAACCCCAGATAAACCAAAGCACAGCGGTTTAACAGAGAGCCACATAGCTGACTTTCTGACGGCTGAGCAGCAACATGCGTTGGCCAGTGGGGATGTCGAAGCACAACAGCTTGCTGATGATGCGGCACTGGCAATGGGAATTCAAGCCAGTCTGGATGAGATGGATAAGGCCAAAAACACAGAAAAACCCGCAAGCCGAACGATCACGGATTTAGAATTCAATACGCAACGTCGCATAACCGGTGACCTCAGAAACTGGTTTGCAGAAAAAAATATGACCGTGGTTCCCAATAAAGGGAAAAACATGAATTGTCTAGTGATCTCGCTGCTTCAACACGTGACAGGCATTTACGACAACGAGCATACGGAAGAAGCCAGCAGATACAAAGACATGCTAGTCAACTCAAGTCAAGGTCAGATCGGCAAGTATGATCCGCTGTATCACGATATACCGCTAATTACTGCACTCGTTTATAAGATCAATGAAGACAAAGAAAGCGATATGAAGGTAAATTTTTACTCCGCGGGCCACGACGGCAAGCTGGGAATCTGGTCGGTGGGTGAGGGAAAGAACGAAGTGATTATTTTCGATCAAGCCGGCCACTATGAAGCAGTTGTCTCAGGCAACCTGCGTCAAGCACCTAAATAAGCTTCAACTACCCGCGGGTCATGCAATAACTTGTCCGCGGTATCAGTCAATACTATCCGTCCCGTTTCCATCACATAGCCGCGCTGCGCAATGCGCAGCGCTTGCCTGACATTTTGCTCAACCAGCAGGATCGTCACGCCTTGTGCAGCAACGCTCTTGATGACGCCAAAAATATGTTCGACCATGATAGGCGCCAGCCCCATCGATGGTTCATCGAGCAACAGCAATTGTGGATGACTCATCAACGCACGCGCCATCGCCAGCATTTGCTGTTCGCCACCAGATAATGTGCCGGCCAATTGCGAGGCCCGCTCTTTCAGACGCGGAAAAATAGCAAACCACTTGTCGATATCATCATCAATAGCAGCATGATCATCACGCGAATAAGCACCCATCAACAGATTTTCACGTATCGACATGCGGGCAAAGACACCACGTCCTTCCGGCACCATTGCCAGCTTGCGCTGCACCAGACTGTAAGCAGGCTTGCCATCAATGCGTTCGCCTGCATACGTAATGCTGCCGCTCACACTAGCAGACGGCAAGGTGCCGGTGATAGCTTTCAAGGTCGTGGTTTTGCCCGCGCCGTTGGCGCCGATCAACGTCACCAACTCACCGGCGACCACATCAAGGTCAATGCCCTTGACGGCTTCGATGCCACCATAGGCAACGCTCAGTCCCCTGATTGAAAGCAGCGCTGTACTCACGCGAGTTCTCCACCAAGATAGGCGGCAATGACTGCCGGATCTTGCTGCACGTCGGCTGGCGTTCCTTCAGCGATGATCTTGCCGTAGTCGAGCACGGTAATGCGGTCACATAAGCCCATCACCAGTTTGACGTCATGCTCAATCAACAAAATTGTCGTTCCTTGTTCTTTGATCTTTAAGAGCAGTGACCGCAGGCTTTCTTTTTCAGAACCGTTCATGCCTGCGGCAGGCTCATCAAGTGCCAGCAGTTGCGGCTCGGTGGCCAGTGCGCGCGCAATTTCAAGCCGCCGCTGGTCACCATAAGACAGGTGACGTGCAATGCGCTGCGCAAATTGTGCAATGCCGACAAAGTCCAGTAAAGCCAGCGCATGCGCTTGTATCGCGGCTTCTTCCATGCGCGCAGCACGGTGACGCAACACGGCACCCAACACGCCTTGGTGCGTGCGCACATGACGACCGACCATCACATTTTCCAGCGCCGTCATGTCGCCAAATAATCGAATGTTTTGAAACGTACGAGCGATACCGGCGCGCGCCACTTCATGTGGCGCTGATGGTGAATATGTTTTTCCGGCGAGCCTGAAGCTGCCGCTGTCAGGCTGATACAAGCCGGTGATGACATTGAAGAAGGTTGTTTTACCTGCACCGTTCGGCCCGATCAAGCCAACGATCTGGCCGCGCGCTATCGTCATGCCGACATTCGACAAGGCCTGCAATCCGCCGAAGCGTTTGCTGACATTATCGATCTGTAGCACCGGCGTCTCTTTCATGACCGCGCTCCATTGCCGACAACGATTAACCTGTCTTCTTGCCGTGGCGACGGCCAGATTCCTGATGGACGTTTAAGCATGATGAGTACTAGCGCCAGCCCATACAGCAGTTGGCGCAAGACTTCAGCTTCTATCCATATCTGACCCAGCAAAGCCATTTGCAGCGGCCCTACTGTATGGCGCAATATTTCCGGCAGTGCCGCCAGCAGCACCGCGCCGAGCACAACGCCGGGGATGTGACCGATGCCGCCCAAGACCACCATCGCCAGCACGGCAATGGACTCGGTCAGAGAAAAGGACTCGGGCGATATAAAACCCTGAAACGATGCGAACATCGCGCCGGCCACGCCACCGAATGACGCGCCCATCGCAAAGGCTAGCAGCTTGATGTTTCGGACATTGATGCCCATTGCCTTGGCAGCGATTTCATCTTCGCGAATCGCGACCCAGGCGCGACCCAGCCGCGAATGCTGCAAGCGGCTGGACACAAAGACAGTGGCAAAGCACAAAATAAGAAAGAGAAAATAATAAGCGTTCACCGAAGGCATGGTGATACCGAAGACATGCACCATTGCGCCGGAGTCGGCCTCACCTGCCAGCGAGACGCCCGCAATGCGAACGGGATCAATCAGGTTAATTCCCTGCGGGCCGTTGGTGATATTGATCGGGCCGTTGAGGTTGTTCATAAATATGCGAATGATTTCGCCGAACCCCAGCGTGACGATTGCCAGATAATCACCGCGCAGTTTCAAAGTCGGCGCGCCGAGCAAGGCGCCAAACAAGCCGGCAACTGCCGCGCTCAATGGCACGATCAGCCACACCGACAAATGCAAGCCGTTGGCGACAACATCCGGCCCGCATAAGCTAACCAGATACTCGCCCACTACTGGATACTCCATCAACAGCGACTCCAGCACCACGGCGAATTGCGGCGACGCCAGCAGGCCGGCCATGTAAGCACCGATCGCAAAGAAAGCGATGTAACCAAGATCGAGCAATCCGGCAAAGCCGACGACGATGTTGAGGCCCAGCGCCAGCATGATGTAGAGCAGCGCGATGTCGATGATGCGAACCCAAGAATTGCCGAACTGCGCAGCGACAAACGGAAACGCAAGCACCAAGACCAGCAGTAATGCCGATATTATTTTTGATTCAGGTACAGGTAGCTTCATGTTGCCCCTGTCACGCGCGATCTGCTACGCGCTCACCCATGATGCCGGACGGCCGCACAGTCAACACGATAATCAAAACAATGAAAGCAAAGATGTCCTGATAATGGCTACCAAGGATGCCGCCGGTCAGGTCGCCGATATAGCCAGCACCCAAGCTCTCTATCAGCCCGAGCAATATACCGCCCAGCATAGCGCCATAAATATTGCCAATGCCGCCCAGCACCGCTGCCGAGAAGGCCTTCAGGCCCGGCGTGAACCCCATTGCAAATTGAGCAGATGCATAGTTCGCCGCCCACATCACGCCGGCAATCGCTGCCAGCGTTGCGCCGATGGCAAAGGTAAAGACAATCACGCGGTTCGCGTCCACACCCATCAAGGCAGCGACGCGCGGGTTTTCAGCGACAGCGCGCATTGCACGGCCCAGACGTGTTTTTTGTACCAGCAGCGCTAAAGCCAGCATGGCCACCACTGCCAATACCAAAAGAAGAATTTGCGTGGGCGTGATTAGTGCGCCGGCCAAATGTAAAGGAGCAGTCGGCAAGACCTGCGGGAACGGCAGAGGATTGCGGCCCCAGATCATCATGGCGAAGGTCTGCAGCAAAATGGAGATGCCAATCGCAGTAATAAGCGGCGCAAGACGCGGTGCAATGCGCAGCGGCCGGTAGGCTATGCGCTCTATCAGGATACTGACCAGCACGCAGACCGGTATCGCTCCTGCAATAGCCAGCATAAGCTGCACGATGCCGGGCAAGTCAGGCATATAGTGCTGCAGCAGTTGCAGCAGGCTCAGGCCTACCATTGCCCCTATCATCAAAATTTCGCCATGCGCAAAGTTGATCAGATTGAGCACGCCATAAACCATCGTGTAGCCCAACGCGACCAGTGCGTACATACTGCCAAGCACCAGGCCATTGATCACTTGCTGTATGAAGATATCCATCGGTCAGGCAGCTGCCGGACGCGGGTTGAGTCCCTTCGGCAGCGGGAAGGTCACGTTCTCTTCTACGCCATCGAGTTCGCGCACACGTACACCACCGAGCGCCTTCAGACGCGCAACGACTTGTTGCACCAGGATTTCCGGAGCCGACGCACCGGCAGTCACACCGATGCACTGCTTCCCTTCCAACCATGCCGGATCGATCTGTTCAGCGTTATCAACCATATAGGCTGTAGCGCCTTTTTTCTCGGCGACTTCGCGTAAGCGCGTTGAGTTTGAACTGCTTGGGCTGCCAACCACAATCACCAGATCGGCTTGCGTGGCCATAAATTTCACTGCCTGCTGTCGGTTGGTAGTCGCATAACAAATATCACCCTTCTTCGGCTCGGCTATGTTCGGGAATCGCGCTTTAAGCGCCGCGATGATTTCTTCCGTGTCGTCCACCGACAGCGTCGTCTGCGATACATACGCGAGCCTGTCAGGTGCTGCTACTTGCAGATGATTTACATCTGCGACGGTCTCCACCAGATACATGCCGGCTTCGCTCTGCCCCATCGTGCCTTCAACTTCAGGATGGCCGTGGTGCCCGATCATGATGATTTCGCGTCCTTCATTGCGCATCTTCGCCACTTCGATATGCACTTTTGTCACCAGTGGACAGGTCGCATCAAATACTTTCAGCCCACGCGTTTCCGCTTCGGCCTTGATCGCCTTCGATACGCCATGCGCAGAGAACACAAGATGATTCCCTGCTGGGACATCGTCAAGCTCCTCAATGAAGATGGCACCCTTACGACGCAAGTCTTCGACCACATACGCGTTATGCACGATTTCGTGGCGCACGTAAATCGGCGCGCCGAACTGGGCCAACGCGCGCTCGACGATTTCGATGGCACGGTCAACGCCGGCACAAAAGCCGCGCGGCTGGGCCAGCAGAATTTCTTTCTCCATATTTTCTTTCCTTGCTTGCAGAGCTTGCTTTGCTACATGACACCAATAATGCGAACTTCAAATTTTACGTGCTGGCCAGCTAACGGATGGTTGAAATCAAAGAGCGCATCCTGTTTGCCCATTTCACGCAACACACCAGCGAAGCGCCCACCACCTGGTGCGGCGAAGTCAACCAGGTCGCCGATTTTGTAATCTGCGCCCTCTTCCGAGTTGTTCTCCAGTGTTGACAGCGACACCCGTTGTAATAAGTCAGCGTTACGCGGACCAAACGCCTGCTCGGGGGTGAATTCGAAGACTTTGTGCTCACCCTCCGTCAGACCGATCAGGCAGTCTTCCAGAAAAGGCGCTAATTGACCGCCGCCTAGTTGTAAAGTGGCCGGATTTTCATCGAAGGTCGTGACGATGTCCTGCCCATCCAGCGCCGACAGACGGTAATGTAAAGTCAGAAACGCGCCTTGAGTAATGGTGGCTTGTGGTTTATTCAACATGAATTTTCCAGCTAATTGGGAATGCCGCTATTGTAAGCCACCACGTGGAACGCATTGCAGCTTGCCGCCGGCGATTGTTCTTATCATTGCCATCCTTTCTGACAACGGCTAAGAGCCTCTAAATAAGGAGTGAGCAATGGCTATTTCTGACTGGCCGCTAGACCAGCGACCGCGTGAACGACTGTTTTCCTCCGGCGCACAGTCCCTTTCAGACCCCGAACTGCTGGCTCTTTTTTTACGCACAGGCGTCAGCGGCAAAAGCGCCATTGATCTCGGGCGAGATATGCTGACGCACTTCGGTTCATTGGCAAAACTGTTTACCGCCAGCCAGCAAGAGATGAAGCACATCAAAGGCATAGGGCCGGCCAAACTGGCATTAATGCAAGCAGTACTGGAACTGGCGCGTCGGATATTTGTTGAAGAATTACGCGCTGGCCCTGCGATGCACTCGCCACAGGCCGTCAGTCAATATCTGCAATTACATTTCGCGGGCCAGCAATCAGAAAGCTTCGTTGCACTTTTTTTCGATGTGCAAAACCGGCTGATCGCCTGCGAATCCCTTTTTCACGGAACACTGACCCGTACCAGCGTTTATCCGCGCGAAGTCGTCAAGCTGGGGCTATTTCACAATGCTGCCGCGGTGGTCTTTGCGCACAACCACCCTTCAGGCTACCCTGAACCCAGCTCGCTGGACAAGGCGCTCACCAAAGAGCTGAAGCAGATTATGGATTCGGTAGAAATAACCATGATCGACCACATCATTGTTTGCGGTGCGAGAATCTGGTCATTCCTGGAGAACGGCGAGTGCTAAGCCACTGTTTTTACAGCGCTTCCGTCCGAAATTCATGTTTTATGGGTCGAATTGTTAAATTAATTATCAACATAGAGACACAATTGTTTTTCGCAAGTCATTGAATACTTGGATTTTTTTCGCTATACTCGCTTTTTTTCCAATTTCTGGAATCTTTAAGGAGTACGCCGTGGCACGTGTTTGCCAAGTTACAGGGAAAAAGCCGATGGTCGGCAATAACGTATCCCACGCTAACAATAAAACGAAGCGCCGTTTTTTGCCTAACCTGCAAAAGCGCCGTTTTTTTAGTGAATCATTAAATCGCTGGGTCTCCCTGCGTTTATCGAATGCTGGTCTGCGCGTCATCGACAAGCTCGGCCTTGATGCCGTGCTGGCCGATCTGGCTGCTCGCGGCGAAAAATTCTAATAGCAGAATCCGCTCAGTAAAGGACATATCATGGCTAAATCAGGCCGAGACAAAATCAAGCTGGAATCGACCGCAGGTACCGGTCACTTCTACACCACGACCAAAAACAAGCGCACCATGCCCGAGAAAATGGAGATCATGAAGTTCGATCCTAAAGCTCGCAAGCATGTCGCTTACAAAGAGACCAAGATCAAGTAATTGATACTTCGTTAAACAAAAAGCCCCGCAGTGCAAACTGCGGGGCTTTTTGTTTTGTGCTTTTGTTTTTGCGCTGCTGCTTATTTCAGTACTAAGCAGCAGCTTCGTTCAGTCTTACGCGTAGCTACGCAGACGCAGCGAGAACTCTTGCAGCGAGCGAATGCCCGACGCTTCGGCACGAGCACACCAGTCACGCAATTGCAGCAGCAGCTGGTCGCTGCTTGAATGCGAGCGCTCCCAGATAGCTGACAATTCAATGCGCATTTCATGCATGGTCTTCAAGGCCTTGCTGTGCTTGAACAGCTCCGACAGTTGCTGTTGCTGCGTGCTCAGCAGCGAAGCCGGCTCACGCTCCAACAGTTTCTTCGATGACTTCAGGAAGTTCGCTTCAAACGACGACTTCTGTTTGATTTGATCAACTTCATCATGCCAGGTGCGCTTGAGTGAACGTGCATATTTGGCCATTACGTCGTAGCGGTTAGCGACGACAGAATGCAAAGTATTCAAATCGCACACCAACTTTTGCCTGTCGAATTTCGGCTCAGGCGCAACCTTCTTCACCGTTGCCAGACCGAGCCCGGCCAGAATGGAAATGTACATCCAGCCAATATCGAACTCATACCACTTCGACGACAGCTTGGCCGACGTACCAAAGGTGTGGTGATTGTTATGCAGTTCTTCGCCACCGATGAGAATACCGATAGGCAGCACGTTGGTTGACGCATCCTTGCAATCGTAATTGCGGTAGCCCCAGTAGTGACCAATGCCGTTGATGATGCCGGCAGCAGTAATTGGAATCCACAGCATTTGCACAGCCCAGACAGTCACACCGATAACGCCGAACAGCAGTATATTTATGACCAGCATCATCGAAACGCCCAGCGCGGAGTGCTTGGTGTACAGGTTGCGTTCGATCCAGTCGTCTGGTGTGCCGTGGCCGTATTTTTCAACGGTCTCACGATTTTTGGATTCGGCGCGATACAGCTCTGCACCTTCGAACAACACTTTCTTGATACCGCGCGTCACCGGGCTATGCGGGTCTTCTTCGGTTTCGCATTTGGCGTGATGCTTGCGATGAATCGCTGCCCACTCCTTGGTAACCATGCCGGTGGTCATCCACAGCCAGAAACGGAAAAAATGACTAGGGATGGCATGCAGCTCCAAGGCACGGTGTGCCTGGCAGCGGTGCAGGAAGATAGTGACTGCAGCGATGGTGATGTGGGTCATGACCATCGTCGCGATGAACACTTGCCAGCCTGTGGCACGCGTAACACCGTTGGAAAGGAAGTCTAAAATCAGGTCCAGCGTTGAAGACAAATTCATTTTTTCTCCAAAAAGATCCGGGGATGACTATCGCGGCGAAAGAAAACCCGGCGAAAAGTTCAATCAAACCCTGAGATTGTACGATATTTTAAGCTGCAGAGTCTGACTTGCTCTCAACAGAATTAGCTAAATGTTTGTTTAATAAGACTTTTTTAATTTCGTCAGAAATTCGCAACTCTCTTTGTAGATAAGGGATCTCCACTTTCAACTCTTGTAACAGCTTCCAGATCGCTCGATTAACTTCGGACGCGATTAGCGAACTATCCTTTTCAGAGTCGCTCACCCAGAATCTGACTTCAAGCTCCAGCCCGTCAGCACCAAAGCAAGTCAGAAACGCGGACGGGGCGGGTTTCGCGAGTACGCGAGCAAGTAAGGTCACCGCTTGCTCTAGTTTGGGAAACAGCCAATCGATATCGGTTTCATAAGAAACCGTGATGTGCGCAGAGAGGCGCAAATTACGATCCGTCAGAGACAAATTCTGCACTGGACTCGACACCAGCATTTCGTTGGGAATCACTGACTCGGTGCCATCAGCGCTGCGCAGTATGGTGTAGCGCGTTTTGATCTGCTGAATGCGTCCAGTAAATTTTTCAACTGTCACCAAGTCACCAATAGTCAAACTACGCTCCAGCAAAATCACAAAGCCCGACACATAGCTGCTCACCAGTTTTTGCAAGCCCAGGCCAATACCTACCCCCAATGCGCCGCCGAAAACCGACAACACTGTCAGATCGAGTCCCACTAATGACAGACTGACCAGCACTGCGACCAAAATCAGAACAGCCTTGGCTGTCCGGGCCAGTACTGCACGCAAGGATAAATGAATTGAATCCAGCTTCATCAAGCGCTGTTCCAAAGTAGCGGCTGCCCACAAAGCCAGAATGAGGGTAACGGCCACAGACAGCGCGGCCTGCATGATCACTAGCAGCGATTCCTGATGGCGTCCGATAGGCAGCGTTGTCTGTTCCAGAAAATGCGTGATTGCCGGCCACATGCCGGTGATATACAGCGCGACAGAAATCCACACGATCAGTGAAAAGATTTTTTCGGATGCACGCAGAAAGGTACCGACATTGCCTTCCTTTGCGAAGATGCGCCGCAATAGAAAAAACACCAATCGAATCAGCAGATACGAGGTCAGTATCGGCAATGCCACCCGAATCAGTCCGACATGCTGCCAGCGACCGATCACGGGAATGGCAATCGCGAGCAGCAGCAGCGACAAGAGCGGCGACAGCACGTGCAGAAAACTATCGACACGTGCGCGCATTGCGACGAGGCGCTCGCCCTTGACAACAAACATGGCCGCCATCAAGCGCGCCAACAGCCAGCCGGCTCCCAGGCTCGCAACAATGGCGAGCATCTGCACGAGCAGACCGGGATCACTCAAGTCGGCCAGTAATTCAGCCAATAAGTCAGGCAGCATGGTGTGCGGAGTGGTCAGATTCATGGCGAATAGAAAACGAAAAAAATCTGCTGTTATTTTTTACGTTCCAGTACCGCTGCAAAGAATCCATCGGTCTGGTGCAGTTGCGGCAACAACTTCAGGTAGTCGCCCATTGGCAGTTCAATTTTCTGTTCAGCCAGCACGTCGTGCATAGGCACCAGCACAAAGTCCTCATGCGCAGCGAGAAACTGGCTGACGATTGCATCATTTTCTTCGTCCAGCAAACTGCAAGTGGCATAGACCAGCCTTCCACCCGGCTTTACCAGACGCGCAGCACCCTTCAAAATCGAAATCTGCTTGACGTTGAGCTCGCCCACACCTTCCAGCGTCTGCCGCCACTTGACGTCCGGGTTACGGCGCAGCGTGCCCAGACCGCTACACGGCGCATCAACCAGCACACGGTCTATTTTACCGGCGAGTCGTTTTACCTTCGCATCGTTTTCATGCGCAATCAAGACCGGATGCACGTTGGAGAGATTGCTGCGCGCCAGACGCGGCTTGAGTTTTGCCAGCCGCTTCTCTGAAATATCAAACGCATACAACCTGCCTGTATTGCGCATGAGTGCGCCCAGCGCTAGCGTCTTGCCGCCTGCACCGGCACAGAAGTCCACCACCATTTCACCACGCTTGGCGCCGACGATTTGCGCGAGCAACTGACTGCCTTCGTCCTGCACTTCAATCGCGCCTTCTTTAAACAGCGGCATGTTTTGCAGCGAGGGCTTTTTCACCAGTCGCAGGCCGAGTGGCGCATACGGCGTCGGCAGCGGTGCAAGACCGGCGTGCGTCAATGCGGCCACAACGTCTTCGCGGGTAGATTTGATGCTGTTGACACGCAAGTCCAGCGGCGCAGGTGTATTCAAGGCATCGGCCAACTCAAGCGCGCCACTCTCGCCATACTGAGCAAGCAGCCGCTCGAATATCCATTCAGGCATATTGGTGCGCTGCAGTTGCGACAGGTTGCTGCGATCAATTTCCATCACGCGCTGCAACCAGTGCTGCTCCTGCTCAGAGAGACCGCCCAAGGCGTCGACGCTGACTGCATCGGCCAGGCCCAGCAGCGCCATGCGACGCATCATGGGACCAGCACCTGATTCGGCAAAGCTGGTGTAAGTCGCCTTATTGCGCAGCAAGCCGTAAACAGCCTCGGCTACGACACCGCGCTCACGCGCGCCCAGGCGCGGATGATCGCGGAAATAGCGCGACAAGGTACTGTCCGCTGGTGCGGTAAAACGTAATACTTCACGCAACACTTCTTCTGTGCTGCCTATGATTGCGGGTGGCAATCTCATGCGTTGTCCTTAATGGGTAATCAGGTAATCGAATTAAAACGCGCTGCCGGCGCGTCCGGAATGGTTCAAATCGGCGCGGCAGGATCTTGCACTACCCTGCCATCTTCCATGCGCAGCCTGCCTTCAATAAAATTGCGCACTGCACGCGGATAAATAATATGTTCTTGCTCGAGCACGCGTGCTGCCAGCATTGCCTCGGTATCGTCGCTGCGTACTTGCACCGATGCTTGTTCAATAATGGGGCCATGATCAAGATCGGGCGTAACGAAATGCACAGTCGCGCCATGCTCGCTGACGCCGGCAGCCAATGCCTGCCTGTGCGTCGCCAGGCCGGGGAAACTGGGTAGCAGCGACGGATGAATATTGAGCATACGACCGCGGTAATGCTCAACAAAATCAGCCGTCAAAATGCGCAGGAAACCTGCCAGAAGAACCAGATCCGGTTCGAACTGGACTATCGCTGCCGATAGCGCCGCATCGAACGCCTCGCGATCCGGATACTCCTGATGATCGACGACGAGGACGGGTATGCCGGCTTCAGCGGCCACTTGCAGACCCGCTGCCTGCGGACGATTGCTGATGACTGCAGCAATACGGGCCGGCCATTTTTCTGCCGCTGCTGCGCGCATGATCGCTTGCATGTTGCTTCCGCGACCGGAAATCAGGATCACAATGCTTTTCATGGCGCGCATTTTACCAGCGCCCCGCACGCATACTGTAGCGATTCAGCCCTGGCTTGCTGAAACAAATGGCAAAGACTATTGGAAAGAAAAGAAAACCCGGAACGCGACTTTTTTCTCGCTCCAGTAATCGGCTGCATCACGGAAAACGTCCAGCAAGTTTTCGCGCGCTTCCTTGTCGAATTTTGGCGTGTTTGGCAATTGCTCGAGCACGACGAGAAAACCGGGCTGGTCGCTGGCTTTATGAAACATGCTGGTCAGACATTCTGACAAGGCATCATAATTTTTGCCAACTTGTTTCGGCACTTGAAAAGATTCAGCGATCGCAGCCAGAACCTGCTGACGTGTCGTCGCCTGCGCACAGTGCGCATACAGGAAATGCTGACCAAGCCGCATTGCCTCGGACTGCAAATCATTGACGCGAAAAGCACGAATCGACTGCACCACATTTCTGGGCACAGCACGAAGCAGACTGCCGTCTGCACTCGATTCCTGAGTTTCTTCATCGCGCGACTGAAGTGCGCTGAGCGTGTAAATATTCACGATAATATGGAAGCAATCAAAAACGCATGCTTTCTGCGTGGTCTTATATTTTTTGCAAAATTTCGCGAACGCCAGCATCGAGCAGACGGAATCAAACCATGAATCCTGCTGCTCAAGCAAATTTTCTACTGGCAATTTTGAATGATAACCGCCCTTTGGCTCTGGCAAAACCCCTACATGGGTGCCAGCACAGGCGAATTCGGTAGCAAAAAATCAATGATTGTTCATTATTTACTGTAATTTTGTTTAATTAGCAGCCTACTGCACGTCATTAGCAGACAAAATTCGAATATCGGCTATTTGAGTGATTTGCCAATCAAAATACGCTTGAAGCTTGATTGGCAGTTTTTTCCGCAGTTTTTTCCGCAGTCTTGTCGGTCTCAGCAACGCCAAAAAACTTTAATACTTCCTCGCGCCGGGAAAAAGTATCGATCTGACCCAACTCGATCAGTGCCCGCGTATAGCTCGATTCAAATAACAAATACGAAGCCAATGCAGCGCCGCGCCGCTCAGTTGCGCCAATTGCCGACAGCAAGGTACGGATTGCCAGAGGCAGGCTGCCAACATGGCGACTGGCGATTAACTCCAGCGGTTGGGAAGGCGTGATGGCCAGCATTTCTACAGGCCGCAATTCCGTTTTGCTGCGCTGCTCGGGTGTCAGCAGCGACAGGGTTGAGTTGATACGCGAGAGCCTTTCGATATCGACCGACAAGCTATCGAGAAAGATACTCGACATCGCATGACCAGCAACCTGCGCCAGACTTGGGTAACCGGAAAATTCAGCCATGTCGCGCTGCGGCCCGCCAATACTGCCCGCCCCGATCACCAGCACCTTGCTGGCGCCGAGATGGATGGCAGGGGAAATCGGTGCGACTTCACGCATTGAACCATCACCGAAATATTCGCATTGGCCATTGCAGTACAGCGGCATCGCAGGAAAAATCAGTGGTATCGCTGACGAAGCCAGCAAATGATCAACCCCGATTTGCTGCTGCGTGGCCTGTCGCTGCGTGCGGCTCCATGATGGGATATCACGCGCGGACTGGTAAAAAGTCATATGCCGGCCGGCTGTGTAAGACGACGCCGAGACTGACAGCGCATGCAAGGCACCACTCTCGAGCGCCGCATCAAGGCGCGGCAAATCCAGCATCCGGTGCAGCAAACTAACCAGCGGAGAATTATCCAGCAGGGAATTGGGGGGATTAGACTTCCACTTGCGCAGCAGCCATCCAAATGAAAACAGCGACAACCAGCGGGCACCGGACCGGATCACCCCGAAAGAGTCGGCGCGATAGACCTGCTCGACTTCAAGCCCGCGCCACACTTTGAGCAGGTGCGTTACGCTTTCTTCAAAATTATCAGCACGACACGCGAAGGCAGTGGCATTGATGGCGCCAGCCGAGGTGCCGCAGACAATATCAAAGGGATTTTTCTCAGCCGGCCAGCCTGTCTCGCTCAGCAAGGAAAAAACCGCCTGCAGCACGCCCACCTGGTAGGCAGCGCGAGCGCCGCCACCGGTGAGAAAAAGCGCTGTTTTCTGCGGCGTGGTCATAGCTGCAGATTAACAGCAGGCAAAGCTTCTGCACAACTCTCACGCGCGACTTTTCGATCGCAAATAGTGAGAATGATCAAATTTACTTCGGCTGCATGCGAATGGCGCCATCCAGACGGATAGTCTCGCCATTCAACATCGCGTTTTCAATGATGCTTTTGGCCAGTTGCGCGTATTCGGCAGGTTTGCCCAGACGCGATGGGAAAGGCACCATCCTGCCAAGTGCGTCCTGCACTTCTTGCGGCATAGTCAGCAACATTGGGGTTTCGAAAATGCCGGGCGCAATGGTCATCACGCGAATGCCGCTGCGCGCAAGGTCGCGGGCCATTGGCAAAGTCAGGCCGACAACACCAGCCTTCGATGAACCGTAGGCAGCTTGCCCGATCTGCCCGTCATACGCTGCGACCGAGGCGGTATTGATAATTACGCCACGCTCGCCGCCTGCATTGGCTTCGCCGTTGCCCATTGCAGCAGCCGCCAGACGCGACATGTTGAAGGTGCCAACCAGATTGATATTAATCACGCGCTGGAACACTTCCAGCGGATGCGGGCCGTCCTTGCCGACGGTCTTGACGGCCGGTGCCACGCCAGCGCAGTTGATCAGGCCGGCCAGCTGACCCATGGACTCAGCAGCTGCGACGACAGCCAGTCCATCGGCTTCGGAAGTCACGTCGCATTTGACGAATTTACCGTGCAATTCAGCGGCCAGTTTTTCACCTGCCTCAACCTGCACATCGGCCAGCACTACCTTGCCGCCATTGTCGACGATCATGCGCGCAGTCGCCGCACCAAGTCCGGATGCGCCGCCGGTGATGATGAATACCCTGTTCTTGATTTCCATTCTTGCTCCAGATTGATAAGTAGATAAAAAACCAGCGGCAAGCATAACGAATAGCTGTGGATTTTGACAATCAATTCTGTAAATGAAAAAGGCAGCCGAAGCTGCCCTTTTCAAATTAAAAAGACTACGAACCTATCCGAACATGCCGTTCGCCGACAGCAGCGGCACGATCAGCAACGCGACGATATTAATGATCTTGATGAGCGGATTAACGGCCGGACCAGCAGTGTCCTTGTACGGATCGCCAACCGTATCACCAGTCACAGCAGCCTTGTGCGCTTCGCTGCCCTTGCCGCCGTGATGGCCGTCTTCAATGTATTTCTTCGCATTGTCCCAGGCGCCGCCACCCGTACACATGGAGATCGCGACGAACAGGCCGGTGACGATGGTGCCCATCAGCAGGCCGCCCAATGCTTTTGGCCCTAGCACCAGACCGACCACGATCGGCACCACGACTGGCAGCAAGGATGGAATCATCATTTCCTTGATCGCTGCAGCAGTCAGCATGTCAACTGCCCTACCGTATTCCGGTTTTGCCGTGCCTTCCATGATGCCGGCAATCTCGCGGAACTGGCGACGCACTTCTTCGACGACTGCGCCAGCAGCACGACCCACCGCTTCCATCGCCATGGCGCCAAACAGGAAAGGAATCAAGCCGCCAATAAACAGACCCACGATGACCATAGGATCGGACAGATCGAAATTAATCGAGATGCCGCGGTCTTTCAAAGCATGCGTGTAGTCTGCAAAAAGAACCAGCGCTGCCAGACCGGCAGAACCGATTGCATAGCCCTTGGTGACTGCTTTGGTGGTATTGCCGACTGCATCAAGCGGGTCGGTAATATTGCGCACGCTCTCGGGCAAATTCGCCATCTCGGCAATGCCGCCGGCGTTGTCCGTGATCGGGCCGTATGCATCGAGCGCAACGATAATGCCGGCCATGCTCAGCATTGAAGTCGCTGCAACAGCAATGCCGTAAAGGCCCGCCATCATGTTTGAAACCAGAATGGCGACGCAGACAAACAGCACGGGCCACGCGGTGGATTTCATCGAGATACCTATGCCGGCAATGATATTGGTCGCATGTCCCGTCGTGGACGCTTGCGCAATATGCTTGACCGGTGCGAAGTCGGTGCCGGTGTAGTACTCAGTGATCCACACCAGCGCTGCTGTGAGCACCAGACCAACGACGCAGGAACCGAACAGCGCCATGGCCGACACGCTCTCGTCGCCCGCCAACATCAGCGGCTCGGGAAAGAGCTTGGTGGTGACGAAGTAGAACGCGATCAGCGACAGGCCACCGGCGACGATCAGCCCGCGATACAACGCCGGCATCACGTTGCGCATGTCTGGGCTGGCCTTGACGAAGGACACGCCAATGATGGAAGCAATGATGGACACACCACCGAGAATGAGCGGATAAACCACCGCCATGCCGGGGGCCGACACCACCATCAACGCGCCCAGCGCCATGGTCGCAATCAGCGTTACCGCATAAGTTTCAAATAAGTCAGCTGCCATGCCCGCGCAGTCACCGACGTTGTCGCCAACGTTGTCGGCAATAACGGCCGGATTACGCGGATCATCTTCCGGAATGCCGGCTTCCACCTTGCCGACCAGATCGGCACCAACATCGGCGCCCTTGGTGAAGATACCGCCGCCGAGTCGCGCAAAGATCGAGATCAGTGACGAGCCGAAGGCAAACCCGAGCAAGGGCTTCAAGGTCGCGGAAGTAGGTGAATCCAGCCCGCCTATGAAGAAGAAAAACACCGACACACCCAAAAGACCAAGACCGACCACCAGCATGCCGGTGATGGCGCCGCCACGGAAGGCCACGTCAAGCGCCGGCCCGATGCCATGCGTGGCTGCCTGCGCAGTTCGCACATTGGCGCGCACCGACACATTCATGCCGATGAAGCCGCAGGCGCCGGAAAGCACCGCGCCCAGCACAAAACCAACTGCGGTCATTCGGTCAAGGAAGATGCCGATCAGGATGGCCAGCACAACGCCAACTATTGCGATCGTTCGATATTGTCTTGCGAGGTAAGCGGCTGCACCCTGCTGGATGGCCGCTGCGATTTCCTGCATGCGGGGATTGCCGGGGTCCTGTTTCAAGATCCAGCTTCGGGAAATTAATCCGTAAATGACGGCGATGAAACCGCAAATTACGGCAAACCACAAGCCTGTTGAAGCCATATGTCTCCTCCAAAAGTTCACGTCAGTTTATTAACTTCTTCAACCGTCCCGCTACAGACAGCCGTTTGCTACAAACTTGTCGTTACTACCCGGCGTTACTTTTTTTTATTCGCCGGCCTTGTCTTCGGGTGTCGCCAATTGCTTATTCAGTTTTCAAGTCGTTTGTAATCTATTTTATTTGGTAAGCCATAAAAAAAGACGGACTAGCTGTCCGCCTTTATTTTTTCTTAGTCCGCCAGCGCCGCAAATGCACTATCGCGGATTGCCTCGACAGGTCCAACGCCAGCAATCTTCCGGTACTTGGGTGCGCCCGGTTTGCCGGAATCAGCCCAGTCGTTGTAATAGCCAACCAGTACTTTAGTTTGCTCGTGATAGATCTGCAGACGCTTTTTAACCGTCTCTTCGCGATCATCATCGCGCTGTATTAAATCTTCGCCCGTTGCGTCATCCTTACCCGCAGTTTTCGGCGGATTGAATTTCACATGGTAGGTACGGCCAGAAGCAGGATGCACACGACGTCCGCTCATGCGTTCGATAATGGCTTCGTCCGGCACATCAATTTCGAGTACATAGTCAATCGCCACGCCGGCATCTTTCATGGCGTCAGCTTGCGGCAGCGTGCGCGGGAAACCGTCGAACAAATAGCCATTGGTGCAATCCGGTTCTTTCAGGCGGTCTTTCACCAAGCCGATGATGATGTCGTCCGACACCAGCCCGCCCGCGTCCATCACCTGCTTGGCAGCCAAGCCGAGCGGCGTTCCGGCTTTGACTGCTGCACGCAGCATGTCGCCAGTTGAAATCTGCGGAATATTGAAACGTTCTTTTATGTAAGCCGCTTGCGTGCCCTTTCCGGCACCAGGCGCTCCCAACAGGATGAGGCGCATTACTTTTTTCCTTAAGGATTTTTCTAATTTCTGATGGTGCACAAGCATAAAACCTGTACTTCGCTTGTCTATTGTCTCTTCTATAGCTTGCCCGAAACTTACCACAAATTGTGATGCGTTTAAAAATTCAGGCTATGCCACAAACTTTTAGCAAACTTGCTCAAACGGCAAAATATTGTCTGACGCGTTCCAGATCTTCCGGTGTGTCGACACCGGCAGCCGGTGCAGCTGCCGCCAGAAATACGGCGATCTTAAATCCGTGCCACAGCACCCGCAGCTGCTCCAACGATTCGATTTGTTCCAAAGGCGACACGGGCAAAGCCGGATAAGCCTGCAAAAAATCCTGCCTATACGCATACAGTCCAATATGCCGCAGCGGCGCATAGCCGTGCGGCAGTTCGCTGGTGCTGCGCGCAAAAGCATCGCGATGCCACGGCAGCGGCGCACGCGAAAACAGCAGCGCATGACCCGCCGCATCCAGCACCACCTTAACCACGTTTGGATTGAAAAGCTCGGCTGCGTCGGCAATCTGATGCGCAGCCGTCGCCATTGGCACATCCTGCCTGATGAGGCCTGAGCAGGCATTGATCAATGCCGGATCAATCAAGGGTTCGTCACCCTGTACGTTTACCACGACGGCATCTGCTGCCAGACCAATGGCCTGCGCCACTTCGGCGATACGGTCCGTACCCGACGGATGATCGGCCCGTGTCATTACTACTTCAATGCCATGCGCATGACAGGCGCTGGCAATGGCGGGATGGTCGGTCGCGACAATCACACGCGCCGCATCCGACTTGCGCGCGCGCTCGGCAACGCGCACCACCATCGGTTTGCCACCGAGATCAGCCAAAGGCTTGTCGGGCAAACGGGTCGAGGCCATGCGGGCCGGGATGATAACGGTAAATGTCATAGAAAAACCGGCTAGATGGACGCCCGAACCAGGCGGCGAGTTAATACGTATTACTTATTGTCAGCAGGTGCTGTCGCAGCATTCAAGTCACGCGCATCTTCTGCCCACATGACAGGAATGCCGTCGCGTATCGGATAGGCCAAACGGTCAGGGCTGCAAATCAGCTCCTGCGCCTGTTTGTCATATTTGAGCGGGCCTTTGCACAGAGGGCAGACCAGGATATCAAGCAGTCGGGTGTCCACGCAATTTCTCCACAATGTTCTCGGCAAGCGATCCGTCTATGGTCGCTTCGACCGGCACAACCCACAATCTCGTGTCTTGCACGAGCGCGGGATTGCTTGCGCATTTTACTGCATCCTTCTCCGTGATCAGAATGATATCGGCAGCATTATCCTCAAATGGATTGCTTGCGAAATCAAAATGGTCCGGCAATGCCTGCTCTGTTGACAGTGCCACGCCTTGCGCGCGCAGCATGTTAGAGAAGCGGGCAGGATTGCCGATGCCGGCCGCCGCCGCAATTTGCTTCGTGCTGGATTGCTTTGCCAGCTCGGACAAATTAAGTTGCTCGCTGCGTTGCGCCAGGCGTTCGGCGCGCACTGCTTGCAGCGTCATCGTATAGCTGTCGTCGATGCTGCCTTCCTTGCCGGCGACACCCCCATTGACCACATAAAAATCGCTGCGCCGCGAAGCAGGTTCACGCAAGGGACCGGCTGGCAATAACCAGCCATTACCGTGTCCACGCGAATCCGACAATTGAATTTCTATCGCTCGGTCCAGCGCGTAGTGCTGCAAACCGTCGTCGGAAATAATTACATTAACTTCGGGATGTGCAGCCAGCAAGGCTTGCGCTGCGGCTACACGTTTGCGCCCAACCATCATCGGGGCACCCGTCTTTTGCGCAATCAGCAAAGGCTCATCACCAACCTGCTGTGGCGACATGCCCGCGCTAACAGGTTGCACCTGATGAGCTTCACTGCCATAGCCACGCGAAATCACACCGGGGGTAAAACCCTGCGCGCGCAATTGCGCCACCAGCCAGATCACCAATGGCGTCTTGCCGGTTCCGCCGACAAAAATATTCCCGACCACAATCACCGGCACCGCAAGCCTTGTGCTCTTCAACAGCCCAGCCGCATACAACGCGCGCCGCACAGTCAGCACAAACAGAAACAACATCGACAACGGCCACAGCAGGCAGGCCAGTACGCCATGGCCTTGCCACGCACGCATTAGTCTGCCTGCAAATAAGGAAGAGAAAGTCGACATCGGACCCTGTTAATTTTTCTTTTGGGTTTGCGCGGAAAACCGCAAGCGCGGCAAACCTGCCAGCCGCGCTGCTTCAAGTACATTAATCACGGATTGATGCGTCGCCAACGCATCAGCATGCAGTTCGACGACGGCTTCTACGTCGCCATTCGACGCCTGCTTCAATTCTTCTGCCAGCGCTTCAGGACTGCGCACATCAAGCCGCCGATTATTCACTGCGTAACGACCTTGCGCATCAACTGCTACGCTCAATACACGCGGCGGGGCTTGCGTTTTTTCTGCATCGGCAGTCGGCAAGGTAATCTGCAGCGACGCATATTTGCTGTAAGTCGTCGTCACCATCAGAAAAATCAGAATCACCAATAACACGTCAATAAAGGCGATCAGATTGATTTCAGGTTCGTCGCGGCGCAGACCTTTACGGAAATTCATAGGCTACTTTGCAATTAGTGAAGTCGCTTAGCGGCGTGCGCCGAGCACGGTATCAACAAAGCGTATCGCCTGCTGTTCCATGTCAATCACGAAGCCATCGACCAAGGCGCGGAAGTAACGGTAAAAAACCAGAGACGGCATCGCAACGGCCAGCCCAAAACCAGTGTTATAGAGCGCGACCGAAATGCCGTGCGCGAGCTGGCCGGGATTGGCACCGGCTGCATCCTGTGCGCCAAACAATTCGATCATGCCGACGACGGTGCCAAACAAACCCAAGAGCGGCGCCAATGTCGCGACCGTACCCAGCGCCGTCAGATAATGTTCGAGCTGATGCGCCGTTGCTCGACCGGCTTCTTCAATCGATTCTTTCATCACCTCACGCGGCGCGTGCAAATTGCGCAGGCCGGCTGCCAATACACGGCCTAGAGGCGAGTTTTGTTCTAGCTGCACGATGACAGCATCATCGACCTTGCCGGAGCGCGTAACAGTGATCACTTCCTGCAATAAAGTCGGCGGCAAAATGCGTGCACTGCGCAGGTACAATAAGCGCTCGATAATGATGGCCATCGCCACCACGGACGCCATCAGCAAAAACCAAATCGGCCAACCCGCTGCTTGAATGATTGCGAACAAATTTTCTCCCGGCACCAAAATTCACTGGATGCTGACTGTAACTGCTTCCCCCATGTCGGGCAAGCCAGAAAGTTCTGCACAATTTATGTGGATAACTTTGTGAACAAGCTAGCCGATAAGCAGCAAAGTACTTGATTAAAAAGGATTTTTTTAGATTGCCCCCGATTGCAGCAAAACGGGTTTCTCTTTAAGAATCAGATACTTATTTGAAATCCTCTGCGGTTATTTGGCTAACCATAAGTCAAAATAACCCTAGGACAATTTTGTGGACAGTTTTCACTCCTGTAACTACCCGAATGCCCGATGCTATTTGATGACACCGCCGCTGCACGCCCTGCCAACCCTGAAATACTGAGCGTATCGCAGCTGAATCAGGCCGTCAGCCGTCTGCTTGAGCGGAATTTTCCGTTGAGCTGGATTGCCGGCGAAATCTCGAACTTTACCCGCGCCGCCTCCGGTCATTGGTATTTCACACTCAAAGACCAGAGCGCGCAGGTACGCGCCGTCATGTTCCGTGGTCGCGCCCAATATGCCGACTTCAATCCGCGCGAAGGCGACAAAGTAGAAGTCCGTGCCATCGTCACGCTTTATGCGGCGCGCGGTGACTTTCAGTTAAATGTCGAAGCCATCCGGCGCGCAGGCGTCGGCAATCTGTACGAAGCCTTTTTAAAACTCAAACAGAAACTGGCTGATGCCGGCATGTTCGACCCCGAACGCAAGCGCACGCTGCCTGCGTTCCCGCGCACCATAGGCATTGTCACCAGCCCGCAAGCTGCCGCGTTGCGCGATATTCTGACCACACTAAAACGGCGTGCGCCACACATACAAATAATTTTGTATCCGACTGCCGTACAGGGCGACGGTTCGGCGGCAAAAATTGCCGCCGCCATTGCGAGCGCTTCGCGCCGAGCAGAATGCGACGTGCTGCTGGTATGTCGTGGCGGCGGCAGCATGGAAGATTTATGGTCGTTCAATGACGAAGGCGTCGCTCAGGCAATTGCTGATTGCAGCATGCCGGTCATTGCCGGCATCGGACATGAAACCGATTTCACCATCGCCGACTTTGTCGCCGACTTGCGCGCGCCAACCCCGACCGCCGCAGCCGAGCTGGCCGCTACTGCGCGCGCCGACTGGCTGTCTTTACTGCTCGGGCATGCAGAAGATCTGACCGACGCCTTACGTCGTCAGCTGAATGAAAAAACGCAGACATTGGACTGGACTGCGCGCCGCTTGCAAAGTCCGGCCGCTGCCATCGGCCACCAAAAATTACGTCTGGCCGCCGTGCATAATCGCTTACTGCATGCAACTACCACCCCGCTGACTGCCGCCCGTCACCAGCTTGAACAATTGGCGCGTCGCCTGCAAAACCGCATGCCGGAGACGCGTTTGCAGAGTGCGAATTTAGTTGGGCAAAGTCGTCGGCTGGCGGCGGCATTCCATTTGAAAGACGGGGCCTGCCGTCAACAGCTGACTGCACTGCAAGCCCAGCTTGACCTGCTCGCCCCGCAGCGCACGCTCGAACGCGGCTATGCCATCCTGCGTGACGAGGCAGGCAATATCCTGCGCCAGCCCACCGCCATTGCCCCACCGCAGACCTTGACCTTGACTCTGGCGGGCGGCAGCGCGCAGATCGAGGTGGCAGCAGTGACCGTGCAGAAAGACAAACCGGTCAATTGAGCGGTCTCACCTGAATTGATGCAGCAGCCATGGACACTTGCAACATAGGCTATACTTCCGCCGGATTCAACGGGATTACCTATGGCGCTGCATGCTATGTGCCTGTGCCATATCAAAAATAAACAATAGCTTGAAATTTATCGGAGGATTTTATGGCAGCGATACTGCAATCTCTTGGACGTACCATCATTGCCGGCATCATTTTGCTGATCTTGATACTCGCCATCGTCAGCGGCGTAACCGGCACCAGCCCGCATTTTGACCACGCATGGGGCGCCTTCGTGCTGCGCTGGCTGCACGTCGTCGCAGGCATAATGTGGATAGGCTTGCTCTGGTACTTCAACTTCGTGCAAATCCCGTCGATGCCAAAAATCCCCGACGAACAGAAACCTGCCATCGGCAAAGTCATTGCGCCGACCGCACTGTTCTGGTTCCGCTGGGCTGCACTGGCAACTGTCGTTACCGGCCTGCTGGTAGCGACTGCCAATGGCTACATCGTTGCTGCGCTGTCGCTGCAAACACCCTTCCACGCAATCGGTATCGGCATGTGGATCGCGCTGGTCATGGCCTTCAACGTGTGGTTCATCATCTGGCCTAACCAGAAGAAAGCTCTGGGCATTGTGGTGGTCGAAGCTGCTGAAAAAGCTGCCGCTGCACGCACTGCCATGCTGACTTCACGCATCAACACCCTGCTGTCGATTCCTATGCTCTACATGATGGTTGCACAGCAAAACGGCGGCCTGTAATACTGCTCCGTCCATCAAAAGCCCATGCAGCGCAAGCTGCATGGGCTTTTTTTTCGACTGCCGGCAGCGCATAGAAACTGAATTCCCCGCGTTACCCTCTAACTCTGGCTATGCGCATCAGCCTCATGTAAGCAGCACAGCTTAGAGTCATCGCTCAGTCATCCCTCTTCAAAAGAAATAACAAGGACAAAATTTTATGGATATCAGTGCCCTCGATCTTGCGCGCTGGCAGTTTGCTTTCACGATCAGTTTCCATATTATTTTTCCGGTATTTTCAATTGGTCTGGCCAGCTATCTGGCGGTCTTGAATGGCTTGTCGCTGCTAACTGGCCAGCATGTTTTCCTGAGCCTGTTCAACTACTGGAAAAAAATCTTTGCCGTCGCCTTCGGCATGGGCGTGGTCTCCGGCATCGTGATGAGCTATCAGTTCGGCACCAACTGGAGCGTGTTCGCTGACAAAGTCGGTCCTGTGCTCGGCCCCTTGATGGGCTATGAAGTGCTGTCGGCATTTTTTCTCGAAGCCGGCTTTCTGGGCGTGATGCTGTTCGGCCGTGAAAAAGTCGGCCATAAGCTGCACTTCTTCGCCACACTAATGGTCGCTGCCGGCACCTTCATGTCGGCATTCTGGATCTTGTCAGTTAACAGCTGGATGCAGACGCCCGCCGGCTACGCGATCAATGCGGCCGGCCAGTTCATCGTTACTGACTGGTGGGCTGTCATCTTCAATCCGTCCTTTCCTTACCGGCTGGTGCACATGCTGCTGGCGTCCTACCTGACCACGGCCCTGGTGGTCGGCGCAGTCGGCGCATACCATTTGCTCAAGTCGCGTGACAACGCCGGCGCGCGCACGATGTTCTCCATGGCGATGTGGATGCTGGTGGCGACGGCACCACTGCAAATTATTGCCGGTGACTTTCACGGTTTGAATACATTACAACACCAGCCCGCAAAAATCGCCGCAATGGAAGGTCATTACGATACCCATGCCGGTGCACCGCTGATCTTGTTCGGCATTCCGAACAAGGCCGAAGAGCGGGTAGATTACCAGCTGGCGATTCCAAAGCTCGGTAGCCTTATCCTCACGCATGATGCGAACGGCGTCATTCGCGGTCTCAAAGAATGGCCCGCAGATCAACGTCCTTCTGTCATGATTTTGTTCTGGAGTTTTCGCGTGATGGTCGGCATAGGCATGGCAATGCTTGCGCTGGGCTTGTGGAGCCTGCTTCTGCGTGTAAAAAAGACTTTGTACGCCACGCCATGGATGCACCGCGCTGCAGTTCTGATGGGGCCGTCAGGCTTTGTCGCCGTGCTGGCTGGCTGAATTACTACCGAAGCCGGTCGGCAGCCGTATACCGTCTATGGGCTGCTGACGACGGCGCAGTCAGTGTCTGCGATTGATGCGGCTGCAGTCGGCGCATCCCTGCTCGCCTTCATCGTCGTCTACTTTGCCTTGTTTGGCGCCGGCACTTTTTATATCCTGCGCCTGATGCGCAAAGCGCCTGAAACGCAAGAGCCGGAATTGCCCACCACAGAACCGATACGCGCAGCCGGCATCATGCCCTCTCCCGCAATGAATATTCACACAGAAGGAAAATCCCCATGAGCGCCGATCTGCCTTTGGTCTGGGCCGGCCTGATCGCCTTTGCGGTATTGGCCTATGTAATTCTGGATGGCTTCGATCTCGGCATCGGCATCCTGTTCTTGTTCGTCAAAGGCGAATCGCCACGCGACCAGATGATGAATACCGTCGCACCTGTTTGGGATGGCAACGAGACCTGGCTGGTGCTCGGTGGCGGCGGCTTGTTTGCAGTCTTCCCGCTCGCGTACGCAGTCATCATGCCGGCCTTGTATGCACCCATTACAGCGATGCTACTGGCGCTGGTATTTCGCGGCGTGGCATTCGAGTTCCGCTGGAAAACGCGGCGCGGCAAATTCCTGTGGGACTGGGCATTTGCCACCGGCTCTGGCTTTGCCGCTTTCTTTCAAGGCATTGCACTCGGCGCTTTCGTCCAAGGCATACCCGTTGCCGAACGCGCGTATGCAGGCGGCTGGTGGAACTGGCTCACGCCATTCAGTCTGCTGACAGGCGTAGCGCTCGTCATTGGTTATGCACTGCTAGGAGCGACGTGGCTGATCTATAAAACCGAAGGCGACGTACAAGAACAATCAGTGCGCTTTGCATGGAGTGCCGGTGTAGCGACCTTGCTGCTGATTGCGGTCGTCAGTCTTTGGACGCCATTCCTGAATGCGCGCTTCATGGCCCGCTGGTTTGCGTGGCCGCAAACTTTGTATGTGCTGCCAGTGCCGCTACTCGTTGCCGCTTGTGCAGCGGCGTTGTTTGCCGGCTTGCGCAAGGGCTATCAACTCATGCCCTTCGTTGCATCACTGGGTTTGTTTGTGTTGTCTTTCGTTGGGCTGTGCATCAGCTTTTTTCCGTACATCGTGCCGTCCTCGGTCACGATCTGGGAAGCCGCTGCGCCCGACAACAGCCTGCGCTTTTTGCTGGCAGGCTCGCTGGTCTTGCTGCCGATGATATTGGCCTACACCGCTTATTCGTACTGGGTATTTCGCGGCAAGGTCGGCAGTAGCGGTGGGTATCACTGATGAAAAAACCGAGTCAGGGAGTGGCGAAGCGGCTGCTGTGGTTTGTGCTGATTTGGGCAGCCAGTGTTGCTGCTTTAAGCGTGGTTGCGTTGCTGATACGGTGGGCGATCAAGCCCTGATTTGGAAGAGGTTCCGTGTTCATCGGAAGACACTGGATCCCAGCTTCCGCTGGGATGACAGTTGAGTTTTAGGCGCTCCCCACACTACTTCCGTCGTCCCAGCGGAAGCTGGGACCCAGTGTCTTTCTTCGCACTCTAAAATTTCTCGCTAAAGAACGCAAAATCAGGTTTTCTTCGGCGCGACCGCTGCTACCAGCTCTCCAATAATGCCGCGTCTGAAGGCCAGCACGCAGATCACGAAAATCAAGCCGGTCACCATCGTCACCGATTCACCTATCGTATTGAACCATTCGATCTGCGTCACGCCCGCCAGCCAGGTACCAAAATCGCCCAGTTTGTTTTCCAGCGCGATGATGATGATGGCGCCAATCACAGGCCCGATCAGCGTGCCCATGCCACCTACCAGCGTCATCAGCACAACCAGACCCGACATCGACCAGTGCACATCCGTCAGCGTACCGAAACCCAGCACCAGCGACTTGGTCGACCCGGCCAGCCCGGCCAATGCTGCCGACAAGACGAACGCGAGCAATTTATAACGGTCAGCGTCGTAGCCCAGAGAAATCGCACGCGGCTCGTTTTCTTTCACAGCTTTCAATACCTGACCAAACGGCGAATGCACGATACGCACGATCAAGACGAAAGCCGCCACTACGATGGCGAGCACGAAGTAGTACATAGTCATGTCGTTCTTCAGGTCGATGCTGCCCAGCAGGGTGCCGCGCGGTATCGACTGCAAGCCATCTTCGCCACCGGTAAAAGGCATCTGCAAGAAGACGAAGAACAGCATCTGCGCGAGTGCCAGCGTGATCATCGTGAAATAAATGCCCTGACGACGAATCGCCAGACTGCCCATCACCAGGCCAAGCACCGCAGCAAACGCAGTACCGAGCAGCAGGCCGACTTCGGTTGGCACGCCCCACACTTTCAGCGCATGACCAGCGATGTACGACGCGCCACCAAAAAACGCAGCGTGACCAAACGACAGCAAGCCTGTAAAGCCAATGAGCAAATTGAACGCGCAGGCAAACAGCGCGAAACATAAAATTTTCATCAGCAGCACCGGATATAGATAGTAAGGTGCTGCCAGCGCGGCAATCAGAATTGCCGCATAACCCGCTTTTTTCATCATTCGACTTCCTTATTTTTCACGACCGAACAGGCCGGCAGGGCGGATCAGCAGCACGATCGCCATAATGATAAACACGACCGTTGCCGATAACTCCGGATAGAACACGCGCGTCAGTCCTTCGATCACGCCCAAACCCAGACCGGTGATGATTGATCCCAGTATCGAGCCCATACCGCCGATGACGACGACTGCAAAAACGGTAATAATCAGATTCGAGCCCATCAGCGGCGACACCTGCAATACGGGTGCGGCGAGCACACCGGCAAAGCCAGCCAGCGCGACACCGAAGCCGTAGGTGAGCGTAACCATCAGCGGTACATTAACGCCGAAGGCTTCGACCATTTTCGGGTTTTCGGTTCCGGCGCGCAGGTACGCACCAAGACGGGTTTTTTCAATCACGAACCAGGTCATCAGACACACAGTCAATGAAGCGACCACGACCCAGGCGCGATAGTTAGGCAGCATCATGAAACCCAGATCCGTCGCACCAGTCAGTAATTCAGGCACGACATACGGCTGCCCCGATACGCCGTAAAAAGAACGGAACACGCCTTCGAGCATGAGCGTAATGCCGAAGGTCAGCAACAGGCCGTACAGATGATCAAGCCGGTACAGCCAGCGCAGCATGGTTTTTTCAATCACGATGCCAAACAGCGCCACCAGCAAAGGCGCGACCAGCAGCATGACCCAATAGCTGATGCCGAAATATTGCAGGCCCATCCAGGCCAGGAAGGCACCCATCATGTAGAGCGCACCGTGCGCGAAGTTGATCACGTTGAGCAGGCCGAAAATCACGGCTAGGCCCAGCGAGAGCATGGCGTAGAACGAGCCGTTGACCAGACCCAGCAATAGCTGGCCGAGCAAGGCAGATACAGGCATTCCAAAAATCTCCATCATCAGACTCCGAGCAATTCGTTCAACACAGACATGTTCGCGTCCAGTTCGCGTGCGGCGAATTGTTCAACGATCTGTCCGTGTTCCATTACATAAAAGCGGTCGGCCAATGGCGCCGCGAAGCGGAAGTTTTGCTCGACCATCACGATGGTGTAACCCTGTGATTTCAAGGTCAGGATCATGCGCGCAAGCGCCTGCACAATCACCGGCGCTAGTCCTTCTGAAATTTCATCAAGCAACAGCAAGCGTGCGCCGGTGCGCAAGATGCGCGCCACAGCCAGCATCTGCTGTTCGCCGCCCGACAGACGCGTGCCCTGACTGTCGCGCCGCTCGGCCAGATTCGGGAACATTGCGTAAATCTCGTCGACCGACATGCCCTGCGCCGTCTTCGACACCACAGGCGGCAGCAGCAGGTTTTCTTCAGCGGACAGCGAAGAAAAAATCGCCCGCTCTTCAGGGCAGTAACCAACGCCCAGATGCGCAATCTTGTAGGTTGGCATGCGGATCGATTCAACACCATTGATCTTGATCGAGCCTTCGCTGCGGCCGGTCAGGCCCATGATGGCGCGTAGCGTCGTGGTGCGTCCAGCGCCATTACGGCCCAGCAGCGTCACCACTTCGCCCTGCTCTACCGACAAATTCACGTCATGCAGAATATGCGACTCACCGTACCACGCCTGTAGCTTGCTGATTTCGAGAGCCTTCGTCATTAGTGCGCTCCTTCGAGTGCAGCGGTGCTGCCCATATACGCTTCGAGCACTTGCGGATTTTGTGACACTGTCTGGTAATCTCCTTCAGCCAGAATCGCTCCGCGCTGCAAGACCGAGATGCGGTCGCAGATGCCGGAGACGACACTCATATTGTGTTCAACCATCAGGATGGTGCGTCCTTTTGCGACTTTCCTGATCAGGTCCGTCACGCGTTTCACGTCTTCATGCCCCATGCCCTGCGTCGGCTCGTCGAGTAGCATCAACTCCGGCTCCATGGCCAGCGTGGTCGCGATTTCGAGTGCGCGCTTGCGGCCATACGGCAGGTCTACCGTGATGCTGTCGGCGAATTCGGCCAAACCCACTTCTTCAAGTAACTGCATCGCACGCTCATTAAGCTGGTTAAGCGTCGCTTCACTTTTCCAGAAGTAGAACGAGGTGCCCAGATTGCGCTGCAGGCCTATACGTACATTCTCCAGCACGCTCAGATGTGGGAACACAGCCGAAATCTGGAAGGAACGAATGATGCCCATGCGCGCAATTTGCGCAGGCCGTGCTGCGGTGATATCGCGACCGTTGAACAGGATATGACCCGAAGTCGGCTCCAGAAATTTGGTCAGCAAATTGAAGCAGGTCGTCTTGCCGGCGCCGTTGGGGCCAATGAGTGCGTGTATATGCCCGCGCTGCACTTTCAGATTCACGTCATTGACGGCAATGAAACCCTTGAATTCGCGCGTCAGGTTTCTCGTTTCGAGGATGGCGTCTGTCATGGCTGTCCCATTATTGTTTAATGCTTTTGATTGCATGCTTGGCCAGGCTCCAGCGATGCGTCTCGTTCGGGCCGTCATAGACACGGAACGAACGGGCGTCTGCAAAGATACGCGCAACAATGGTTTCATGCGTCATGCCCTGCCCGCCCAGTATTTGCGCACTACGGTCAATCACGCGCCAGATTGCTTCGGACGAAATCACTTTTGCTGCACTTGATTCGCGAGTACCCAGATGCCCCTGATCAAGCACCCATGCGCAGTGCTGAACTGCCAGCCGCGTTACATGCAAGTCCATTTCATTATCCGCCAGCATGAAGCCTACGCCTTCGTGCTGGCCAAGCGTCTTGCCGAAAGCCTGACGCTGGGCTGCATAACGCAGCGCGGTCTCATGCGCGCGCCGCGCCGCACCCAGCCAGCGCATGCAGTGCGTCAGCCGCGCTGGCGACAGCCGCACCTGTGCGTATTTGAAGCCTTCGCCGAGCGCGCCGAGTATGTTTTCTTCCGGCACGCGCAGATTGGTGAAGCTGACGACGCCATGGCCTCCAACGAAGCAGGTATCGAGCGCATCCATCGTGCGCTCGATCTTGATGCCGGGCGCGTCCATGTCCGACAAAAACATGGTGGCGCTGCCGTCTTCGAGCTTGGCCATGATGATGGCGAAGCTCGCGCCATTGGCGCCCGTGATGAGCCACTTGACGCCGTTGATGATGAAATCTTTACCGTCGCGCACCGCAATCGTCTGCAGCATGGTCGGGTCGGAACCGGAACCCGGTGGCGGCTCGGTCATGCAAAAGCAGGAACGGATGGTGCCGGCGGCCAGCGGCCGCAACCAGCGCTCTTTTTGCGCCGGCGTACAGATCTCTTCCATCATGTGCATATTGCCTTCGTCGGGCGCGAAGATATTCATCGCCACCGGACCCAGCGGCGAATAGCCGGATTCTTCAAACACGATGGCCTTGCCTATGTGCGACAAGCCCAGCCCGCCGAATTCTTCCGACACATGCGAAGACAGTAAGCCGGCTTTTTTCGCTTTGGCGACCAGTTCGAGGCGTAATTCGTCGGTAGGACCATGCGGCGTGCAGCGCGGGTCACCCTCCATCGGTATCACGTGTTCGGCGATAAAAGTACGGGTGCGCTGCTGTAGTTCGGCGTGCGCGGCCGAGATGGTGAAGTCCATGCTTTGTATCTCCTGAATTTTTATTTTGATAACGCTTTCGCTCTACCGGTGAACCACTCATCAATATGGCAACGAATCTATTTCAACCAAAAAAATTGCTTTTCATACGAATTATGTCAATTGACTTCAAGCAGCGTCAACCGCCGACGCAGCATCATAAACAAATAGTGGCACTCGAAGTTTGTGTTTAGCAAAGAAAGTCGTTTGTTCATGCCAATTGTTCTTGGAGCCTGTCCCGGTAGGCCGCTAGCTGCGTTAACAGCATCTTGCCGTACTACTCGTACTGTCTTCGATGCTGTCGCCTTGCCATCGACCTACCGGGACAGGCTCTCAATGTAGCCGGCATCGGCTGGCAGGATTGTTTCGCGATAAAATGGGTCAAAACCGATAAATCACTTGCGCGCGTGCCATGACTCCCCTGTTCGGCGACATCAGCAACATCATCAGCCTGGCGATTACGCCTTCTTTTCTGCTGCTCGGCGCTATGATGCAGTTGCGGGTGCTGCACAACCGCCTCGCTCGCATCATCGACCATTGCCGCACGCTGGAATCACGCATCAGCTCGCATCGCGGCATTGAATCAGTGCTGATGCATCAGCTCTCGGTTCTTTACCGACGGATGAACGCAATCCATCGGGCTATCGGCTTCTCTACGGGCTGCGTGATACTGATCTGCTCCGTCATCGTGGCATTGTTTACCGACGACGTGTTCAACATGCCTCTCGACTCGCTGATTGCTTTTCTGTTTATCGCAGCCATGTTGTTGCTGATTGCCAGCTTCAGCCTTTTCCTGCACGAGATATTCGTGGCCACGCATTCGCTGCCTTCAACAGCTTTGCATCGCAGCCACCGAAGAGGCTAGTTCTCTAACGTAGCGGGCGCAGAAAAAAATCGCTGCCCCATCTGCTCCAGACCCAGTGTTGCCAGCACTTCCTGTAAACGTCGCGCCGGCTTCTGGCGCGGCAAATTCTTAAAGCTGGCAATGATCAATTCATTTTTCATTGAATGTTCCCAGCCTACCAGTTCCGTTACATTGACTTGATAGCCATGCGCTTCCAGTTGCAGACAACGCAGCACATTCGTCACCTGACTACCGAATTCACGCGTATGCAGCGGATGCCGCCAGATCTCGGTCAGTGCTTCGCGCGCCAGTGACTGCCCTTTGAGTTTTTTCAGTACCGATGCGACCTCTGCCTGACAGCAGGGCACCAGCACAATGAAACGCGCCTGTTTTTGCAAGGCAAAGCTGATCGCATCATCGGTCGCGGTATCACAAGCATGCAGGGCAGTGACGATATCGACCGTTGCCGGCAAGTGCGGCGAGACAATGGATTCCGCCACGCTCAGGTGCAGGAATGACATGCGCTCGAAAGCCAGTCGCTGCGCAAGCGCGCGCGAACTCTCTACCAGTTCGTTGCGGGTTTCAATACCGAAAATATGCGATGCATCATTGCGGCTCTTGAAGAACAAGTCATACAAAATGAAACCCAGGTAAGACTTGCCGGCGCCATGGTCAACCAGCTGCATGGGCCGTCCTTCCTGCTCCAGCTGCAGCAACAGGGGTTCGATGAATTGAAACAAGTGATACACCTGCTTGAGCTTGCGGCGGCTGTCCTGATTCATCTTGCCATCGCGAGTCAGGATGTGCAGCGCCTTGAGTAACTCAATGGATTGTTCCGGCCGAATTTCATGCATGATAAAAACGCGCAATGCGTACTGTTACTTTGGACTGTGCATGATAACAAAGACAGCTGTCGAAATATTTTCATCGACTTCGGTAGTTCTTACGCGCTGCACAGCGCACCACATCCGTCACCCTGCTGGTCTGCGCGGCTTCTCATCGCAGGCACAGTCAGTGCATAGCACTCTATCGCGAATTATCACTGCCAATTCTGGCAATTCCAGACTGCGACATTCTTTTAAGCAGGGCCACAAGCTCCACTAGAGCGCCAGCCTTCTAGAAGTTTTACGCAGCGACACCCCATACAAACCCAGGGAGAGTTTTTCACCGAGAGGAAGATTCATGAAACCATTTTACTTACGACTTTTCACGCCATGGGTGATGGCATTGTTTGCACTGCTGCTCGCAAGCTGCGGCAGTAGCAACGATTCAGCCAGTCCCACTGTCGCCTCTGTCAACCAGGTTACTGCGCTTAACAGTACTGTGCCGGACAACTTCTTTTCTGCGAAGCTGATCGGCAGCGAAGAAGTGCCGCCCAATGCTTCGACTGCATCCGGAACGAGCGTGGTATTGGTTGATCCGAAGTCGCTTTCAATGAAAGCCACGATCGTGACGTCAGACATCAATGGCACCGCCGCTCACATACACGTAGGCGCTAAAGGAGTCGCTGGCCCCATCGTTTTCCCGATGACGGAAACGACTGCCGGCAGCGGAATCTGGACGACAACGGCAACCCTGACGACAGATCAGTTAAATGAGCTTAAAGCAGGGAATTACTATGCCAATGTGCATAGCAGTGCTTTTCCAGAAGGGGAAATACGCGGCCAATTAATAGCGCAGATACTGCCTAGCGGTCAGACAACTGGTGACACTACCGGCAAAGCAGGTACAGGTACAGGCACAAGCACAGGTACAAGCACAAGCACCGACACTACTACAACAGGCACGCCTTCGGCTACTGGCGCAGTATCGGCAACTGCCACACCATCGGCAACAACGAGCACTGGTGGCACCACTGCTGGCTCTACCGGCACGACCAAAGCTGGTGCCAACGCCAGTCCAACGGGGGCGGCCAATGCCTCACCAAACGCTGGCCTTAGTTCGTATGGTGCATCCACTGCTGGAACCGGCGGCTCCTCTGGAACGGCAGCTGCTCCGACACCGGGAACAGGATCAGCTGTAGCCAGCGCGAACCGTCCGGTTTTCTACACGAACCTGTTATCAGGCTCCCTTGTTGTGCCAGGCAACAGCAGTACTGCAACCGCCGTTGGCCTTTCTGTATACCGGCCCAATGACAAGTCGCTGACTTCAGTTGTTGTGTCGAATGGCATTACAGGAACAGGCGCAAATATTCGCCAGGGAGAAGCAGGCGCCAACGGCCCGCTCGTTGCAAGCCTGAGCGAAAGCACTACAGGTTCGGGTATCTGGACGGCCAAAACAACCCTGACTGATACACAGGTACAAGCACTGCAGTCTGGCTCGATGTATTACGAAATACTGTCAGCGGTATTTCCTGAAGGCGAACTGCGCGGCCAGATTGTTAATTCCCAAGGTGCCCAAAAAACTGCTGCAACGGGTGCCACGGCTGGCGCCACGACTGGAGCCACGACAGGCACAGGCACGCCAACGGGAACAACATCCGGAACCACAGCAGGAACAGGCGCTACGACTGGCACAAGCACCATGACTGGTGCCGGCACGGGTACCACAACGGGCACAACCTCGCCGACCGCCACCGGTACGGCGACAGGTACCACAACGCCGACGGCCACCGGTACAACGACGGGCACAACCTCGCCAACGGCTACCGGTACGACGACAGGTACCACTACGCCGACCGCCACCGGTACAACGACGGGTACCACCACACCGACCACTACCGGCACAACGGCTGGCACAACCACGCCAACCACGACCGGCACGACGACAGGTACCACGACGCCAACCACCACAGGCACGACAACAGGTACGACTGGCACCGGCACAACCAGTGGCACAAGCACTGGAACTACAACGGGAACGACGACCATACCAATTGGCATCAGTGGCGCAGCATTAGGTACCGCAACAGTGCCTACAGTGACGCCTGCAACCACAACGACAACAGAGCCTACAACGCCACCGCCTACGACGACTGTTACGCCGATTACAACCTTGAGCGGCACGGGCCTCACAGAGCCAACGGCCACCACAACAGCTACTACTACTACCGCTACACCCTGAAGTATTTGACGCAAATACAGGGCAGTAAAATGCCGCACCCCGATAACAATCGGGTTGCGGCATTTTTTTATCAGGCTCAGGTAATGGTGATGTAGCTAGTCTTGTTTTTATCTGCTAATTTTTCGGTCAGATACACACGCAATTGCTGTTCATCCATTGGCTGACCAAACAGGAATCCCTGAAACGTATAACAGCCGTGTTCGATCAGGAATTCACGCTGCAATTCGTTTTCAACACCTTCGGCAATGAGTTCCAGTTGAAGACTCTGCGCCAGTACGACGATGGTGCGTACGATCGCGGCATCCGTTTCGTCGTGCAGGATATTGCGGAAGAAAGACTGGTCGATCTTGATTTCGTCCAGAGGCAGACGGCGCAAATAAGAAAGCGAAGAATAGCCGGTACCAAAATCATCCAGTGAAAAGCAAATCCCCGAAGCCTTTAACTGTTTTATCTTGCGTATGGTGCTTTCCATGTCCTCGACAAGCAGGCTCTCTGTTAATTCCAGCTTGAGCTTGCGCGGATCTGCGCCGGTTTTCGCCAGCACGCCAAGCACCTGCTCGACGAAATGCTCATACCGGAATTGACGCACGCTTACATTGGCTGACAAAGACAGGTCGGCTGTGGCAGGATCTGCACTCCATTCAACCAGCTTCTTGCAGGTCTGTTCCAGCACCCATAACCCGATGGGTACAATCAGTCCGGTTTCTTCTGCGAGTCCGATAAACTCCACCGGCGAGACCAGGCCACGTTCCGGATGCTGCCATCGCACCAGCACTTCAAAACTGCGCAAGCTGTTGTCGTCTTTTATCTGCGGCTGGTAATACAAAACAAATTCATTTTTGCGCAGTGCGCGGCGCAAGTCGACTTCCATTCCGGAGCGCCGCGTCAGTACGGACTGCATGCCGGGGTCAAAAAAGCGGATGTCATTACGGCCGGCCGCCTTGGCGTGATACATGGCCAGATCTGCTCGCTGCAACATTTCCGTGACCGTATCCTGCGTAGGGTCGAACAGATAGACGCCAATACTGGCGCTGCTGTGATGTTCGTGACTGTGTAAAAAATAAGGCTTGTCGAGCGCATGCAAAATTTTATTGGCAACGATTTTTGCACTGGCAGTAATTGCTTCGATAGCTTCCACACCACTTTGCAACATGACGACAAACTCATCGCCGCCCAGCCGCGCGACTATATCGTTCTTGCGCACGGCAGCCTGCAGGCGCTGGGCGACCTGTTGCAATAACAAATCGCCCATATCATGACCGAGCGTGTCGTTCAGGGTCTTGAAATTATCCAAATCAATGAAAAGTATGGCGCCATGGGTCTCACTACCGGCTCCGGCCTCTACCATCTCTCGTAATCGGTCCAGCAATAAACGACGATTAGGCAAACCAGTCAATGAGTCATAAAAAGCCAGTTGCTGAATTTCATTCTCAGCCGACTTGCGCTGACCAACATCCAGCAGAATGCCGCGGAAAGCCAGCGAGACATTGTCTTCCGAGAAAACGACCGAGCCGATTTCTTCTATCCACATGTAGTCGCCATTCTGGTGACGCAGCCGATACTCACAGCGGTAATCTTCCGCGCTGTCGCTGGCGATTCCGCGATCTAGTTGTACCGACTCCATATCATCCGGGTGCACATGGCGTTCCCAAAATCCCGCAACCTGCCATTCGTCTATCCTGTAACCAAACAAACGCACAGCCTGCGGCGAGACAAAGGTGTAATTGAAGTCCGGCAGCTGCGCTTCCCACGAAATGGCATTCGTGCCTTCGATCAGTAAACGGTAGCGTGCGAGCAGTTGATTGCGCCGCTCGCTTTCCTGCTGCAGCAGCGCGTGCTGCGAATGCAGCGTATCAAGCATATGGTTGACCGAGATTGCCAGGCTGCTGACTTCATCGCTGCCATGTACATCGGCTCGGGCAATGCCGAAACCATCGCGCACGACTTCACTTGAAAAAGATTCGAGTTGCCGCAGTTGCCGCGTAAGCGCTAGCGCCAGCCGGCGGCCAAGCATCAACACGCTCGCTGCCATGATCAGCGCGAGCGTGATAATCAGCGCCAACTGTTTGTTATCGACAGGCACAGAACTAACAGGCTTATCCGTTACGACCCGGAAGTTCAGATAGGAATAGGCCAGAGGCAGTTCTACCAGTGCGCTGATTCGCTTGTCTTTGCCAATGACCTCGTTACCTGCTTTGCCTTTCCAGCTCAAGCTCATCAAGTCTGCGTGAAAAACGCTATTGAGCGAAAACTTGTAAGCCAGCGCGCCTTCTGGCTGCCCTGTCCGTGGCGGCTTGATCAGTTCAATGGCAAGCAATTCCGGCCCGGACTCGACCTCTTGAATCTTCACCTCTTCGGTGCCTGCCTCTAACTGTCTGGCCAGCCAGACACGATCTTGCTGGCTAAAACTGGCGTAGCTATTGCTGGACAATTCACGACCAAGAAAGTCGGTAAAAATAATAGAGACCGGAATACCGTTAACGTGATGAATGGTTGAAATATACGGATGCAGGTAACTTTCCCGGCCCGCCGAGTCGGTAATGGCGGCCGACAGCAGGCTGCCGTCTGCCATCTCTGCCATTCGCGAACTGACGCCACGTATGGTTGTGCCTATCAGGGTCGCCGTATAGTTGGCTTCCTTTTGTCGCAACACGCGCTCGGTTGCTTCGTTTTGCGCTTGCGCCAGCCACCAGGAGGCCATCACAGTCAGCAGCAGGACAACGGTCGCCAGCAAAGCGGTTGCACGCGCAAACCGCTGCGTGAGGTTTTGGCCTCCGTGGCGTGTCAGCAGTGCGTGCAGATAGTTCATCATCTTGGAACCAGCACGCCATCTGAGCGATAGCGCATCATCATCAATTCTTTGGTAGTTAACGCCTCATGCTTTTCACGCGTGAAGGGCTGTGCGTAGTCTCTTACCAGGCCTTGATAGGATTGCACTTTTTCAAGCGCATTGCGTATGCGGACACGGTCGGTACTGCCAGCCAATTTGATGGCTCTGGCCAGTATATGGATCGCATCGTAAGTATGGGCGCTACCGACCGGAGATTCGATGTCATCAATGCGGGTCACGCCATTGATGGGACTTGCGTATTGCAAGAAACGTTTGCGCCTGGCAGGGTCAGCAGTAAAGAAACTGAAGGTTTGCAGAACCGAAAAATCCACCTGCTTGAGAGCGCTTCCGGCCTGCTCGACAAACTCTCCTCCCGTTACGCCCCAGTGCGCAATCAAAGGCACGCGCCGCTCAACCGGCAAGGCCGCTAGCTCCTTGACCAGCACCGCCGCTTCGACGTTGGAAACCAGAATAATGGCCTTGGCGCCGGCATCGACCAGATTATTGTATTTATCAATGAGACTGGTATCTGTCCAGCTATACCAACTGCTGCGCACAATTTTTGGCAAGCGCCCGGTTTGCGTATATTTTTCAGCGGCGGCTTGATTGCTGCGACCCCATGACGTGTTGATCAATAACAGGCCGACCTTTTTAATACCTCTACCTGCGGCATATTCGAGCATGTAAGGCATGGCAAGCTTGTCGCTCAGCGACACGCGGAAAACATAATTCGGCTGCATAGCGTTGTTGATGATCTGATCAGCTGATGCCCACGTAACCAGATACGGAACATGCAGCGCTTCAATGAACGGCATCTGCTCCAGAATGACCGGACTGAAGCGACCACCTAACACCGCAACCAGATCAGGCATGACAGCAAGCTCTTGCAGATTTTGAACGCCGCGTGCAGGGATAGACCGGTTATCCCGTATGACGAGTTGCAATTTCCTGCCGCCGAGCACGCCACCTGCGGCATTGATCTCGTTGACAGCTGCACGCGCACCAAGCTCTATAGCTTGCGCAGAGGTGCTGCCCTGCAATCCGAACTCGGCGTCAATGCCGATCAGCACCGGCTCTTTAGCTGCAGCACTAGAGCAGAAAAAACTGCATAGCAGCGCGCAAAAAAAGGAAGCAGCTGTGCTGGTTCGAAAAATATATTTTTTAGTAAAGCTGGCATCCATGCGCAAGAAACACTGAACTCATCAGCATTGGCAAATTATCATTGCTCATAGGATACATAAGCACAAAGCATTTGCGAACAAAAATCCGTTAATAGTTCCTTAATTTGGATGCTTAATTCCCCCAAGGAAATTTAAATCGGCTATTTGATTTCTGTAAGGTAATTATTTCTGTAAAACATACTCGCCCGGTGCTGCCGGCAAGCCAGTAGCTTCTGGCGGGGCAATGGTTGTGGCGCTGCGTTTTTTCTGTCCGTGAGCAAGCCAGCTCGCCCAAGCGGGCCACCAGGATCCTTCTTTTTCCGGCGTAGTCTGCAGCCAGCGATCCGGATCGATATAGTTTTCTCCATGCGGACATAAGCCGACGCGATAGCGACGGCGCGGATGACCGGGCTCGCTGGTGATGCCGGCATTGTGTCCGCCGGAGGTCAATAAAAAAGTTACGTCTGCGCCGATTGCCAGATTCAATTTATAAACAGAGTGCCATGGCGCGACATGATCGGCTTCGGTCGCAACAACGAAACTGGGAATGCGAATATCTCCGAGCGCCAAAGGCCGGCCGTTTATTTTGAAACGACCGGCAAACAAGTCATTATTCAAAAATAGTTTGCGCAGATATTCGCTTTGCATCCGGTATGGCATGCGCGTTGCGTCGGAATTCCATGCCATCAGGTCGGTCAGTTTTTCACGCTGGCCCAGTAGGTATTGATTGACCATGCGCGACCAGATCAGGTCACGCGAGCGCAGCAGTTGAAAGGCACCGGCCATCTGGCGGTTATCCAGATATCCCTGATTCCACATGATGTCATCGAGATAGTCGAGCTGGCTGTCGTCGATAAAGAGCCGCAATTCACCAGCTTCGGTGAAGTCTGTTTGCGCAGCGAGCAAGGTCAGCGAGGCGAGTTTTTTCTGGTGCTGCTGCGACAGCCATGCGGCTGCAATCGCCAGCAACGTACCGCCCAGACAATAGCCAACCGCATTGACTTGCTGACCCGGTTCACGTTGACAAACCTGATGCAAGGCATCCAGCAAGCCTCGATGCAGATAATCATCCATACCCATGTCGCGATCTTCCGGACCGGGATTGCGCCACGAAATCATGTAGACCGTATGGCCTTGCCGCACCAGATAATTAACCAGCGAATTATGCGGCGACAAATCAAGTATGTAGTACTTCATGATCCACGCCGGCACGATCAGCACCGGCTGCTGGAAGACCTCGCGCGTCTGCGGTGCATATTGAATTAATTCAATCAGCCGGTTGCGATAGACAACTTGTCCGGGCGTGATGGCGACCTCATGACCGGGCCGGAAATTTTCAACGCCGGCTGGCGCTTTGCCGCCGGCAGATCGTTCCCAATCTTCAATCAGGTATTGCATGCCGCGAATCAGGTTCTGTCCGTTTTCGCGCATGCTGGCATCGAGCACTTCTGGATTGGTCGCCATGAAATTAACCGGCGAGACCATATCGAGCAACTGCCGCGTTGTGAATGAAACGACTTACTGATGATGCTGTGACATGCCGCCGATTCCAGTGGTCGCGTTATGCCACCACTGTTGATTCAGCAAGAAGCTTTGGTAGATCAGGCAGAAAGGAAAATGCTGCCACTGCTCGGCACGAAAGCGACGGTCTTGAATCAATGGCTCAATACAGGGAGCGCATTTTGTTCCTGAATTCGTACTGCTTGCATTGCGCATCACATAAAGCGCAAGCCGCATAAATTTGCGTTGCGCTTTTTCAACCAGTATTTGCTGCTTGCCCGGCGACTGCGACAGATGAATGAGCCAGTCGGCATACGCCATCGCTAAGCTGGCTGGCGAAATGCCGGCAGTAAAACGGCCCATGACTGCATGAAACAAGCGGTCGGCACTAGTCGGTTGATCTTCCGCATCTTCAAGCGCCTGCTCTGCCTGCTCGGCAAAATGGGTTGTGTCCGGACGGCGCGGCAAGGTTGCCGCGAAAGATTCGAACGGCGATACCAAGGCCGTCGTTTGGGGAATGCTGGGTATGTCCATAGGTCACTGGCTCCATGGTCAAGACTGCACGCGTTGACGCAACAATGCTTTGACCAGCTCCAGCCAGCACAGTGCCAATACCGCCATGCCCAATGCGACTGCCAGCTGCGACCAGGTTAGCGACTCAAACAAGAACGCATGTGCCAGCCATGGCACACTCAGCACCAGCGTCAACGCCAGTACGGTGCCGGCTAACAGCGCCCATTGCGCGCGGTTGGGCCTTTGCAGCAGCGCAAACAAATGCACGCGATCCGAACGGCTCACGACAATCATGGCCATATTCCCCGTCACCATAGTGACAAACACGGCAGCGCGTAACTGTCCTTGCGGCCACTCATGTTGCATGCCGATGAAAAACACTGCAACGCAGGCGATGAACAATCCCAAGCCTTGCAGCAGCGCATAAATAATATTGTGCGAATCAAATAGCGGGGCGCCGGGCTTGCTTGGCGGACGCTGCATCAGATCCTGTTCGCCGTGCTCACTTTCGAAAACGATGGACGAAGCCGGATTAATGATCATCTCCAGAAACATCACCACCGCCGGCGTCAATATCAACGGCGTGCCCGTAAACAAGGGCAACAATGCGACGCCCGCAATCGGCACATGCACGCCGATCACATAACGCAAAGCCTTGCGCAAATTATCGACGATGCGCCGACCCAACCGCACTGCCTCGACCAGTGCACTGAAGTCATCATTGAGCAGCACCAGCGACGAGGCTTCGCGCGCGACGTCGGAGCCGCGCTGGCCCATGCTGATGCCAATGTGCGCCGCCTTGAGAGCAGGCGCATCATTGACGCCGTCGCCCGTCATGGCCACGATGTCGCGGTGCGCCTTGAACGCCTGCACCAGCCTGAGTTTTTGATGCGGCAGCGTGCGCGCAAAGACCTGCACTTCAGCGACCATTTTCTGCAACTGCACGTCCGTGGCCGCATCGACTTGCGCACCGGTGAGGATGCGACTGGCATCCAGCCCTGCGTCTTGTGCAATGGCTTGTGCAGTGACCGGATAATCTCCGGTGATCATGACAACCCGCAAACCGGCGCGCCGGCATTGCGCGACTGCCGCCGCCGCACCGGGTCGCAAGGGATCGGCCAGCCCCACCAGACCAAGCCAGGTAAACGCAAAACCATCTGGCAGCAATGGCCACGCGCCCTGATGACTGCAGCGCGCCACTGCCAACACGCGCAGACCCTGCGCTGCCAATAACTTGACCTGCTCCATCTGCAACGCCGCCTCATCCGGCTCCAGCCGGCACAGACGAATCATGGTTTCGGGCGCGCCCTTGGCAGCCACTACGGCTTGCTCGCTGCCCGGCACTTGCCAGCAATGGGTAACAGCCAGGACAGTCGGCGACTTTGCATATTCATGCACTAGCTGCCAGCCTTGATGCTGGCTTGACCATTGCGGGAAAATCGCTTCAGAACAGCGCTCGAATGCCTGCTCCATAGGATCAAATGGTTTGATTTCACTGGCCAGCGTTGCATTGGCAATCACGTCTCGCGCTGCCGGTGTCAATGCCAGCTCTGCCGGATTCTGGTCGAAGATGAAAGTCTCGCCGTCCGCAACGACGCGCACTACCGACATGCGGTTCTGCGTCAGCGTACCGGTCTTGTCCACGCACAGCACAGTCGCAGCGCCCAGTGTTTCAATCACAGGCGCATGCCGCGTAAGCACATTGCTTTTCGCAATACGCCACGCGCCCAGCGCCATGAACACGACCAGGATGACTGAAAATTCTTCGGGCAGAATCGACATCGCCAGCGTGATGCCAGCCAGCAGACCGCCAGTCCAGTCGTTGCGCAGCCAGCCGAACAAGCCTGTAACGAGCAATGACAATAAAAGTCCGAAGAAGGCAAAGCGCCGGATCAGTTGCGCGATCTCGGTTTGCAGTGGGCTTTTTCCTGACTCGACCAGTCGCACGTCACTGCCAATCTTGCCGAACGCAGTCGCTGCGCCGGTTGCCGTCACCAGCATCATGCCGTTGCCTTGCGTGACCATCGCGCCGGAAAAGACTGTGGCTTTGATCTGCTTGTCGACTGCAACGGATTCGCCAGTCAGCAAGGACTCATCGACCATCAAATCATGCGCATCGAGCAGCGTGCCATCGGCAGCAATGCGGTCGCCCTCTTCCAGTATCAGCACATCACCGACGACCACATCGCGGCCGGGTATGCGCTGCGCTGTGCCGTCGCGTAGCGCCAGCACGCGCGGGCTGGACAGCGCTTGCAAGGCGGCCAGCACTTGCTCGGTCTTTCTTTGACGAGACAACACGATGAGCATGACCAGCACGACAAATGCCAGCAAGAGCAATGCTTCATGCACATCGCCAATGACGAGGTAAATGGCGCCTGCTGCAAAGAGGAGCAAAAAAACAGGCTCGCGAGCCAACTGCAGAAAGAGCCGCAACAGGCTGTGTTCATTTGTTTCCGGTAATTCATTCGGGCCAGCGCTCTGCAAACGCTGTGCTGCTTCTACGCTGCTGAGTCCAGTGGCCATGCCGTTGTGTTGACCAGCCATCGGTGTTTACCCTATGTGGACAATCTGCTGCGCTTGAAGGCGCGAACGCGCCGCAATATAGTCGTAATCAACCGCGTAATCAGCCTCGAAGAGAAATCAGTCCGATGCTGTACTTCATGCAATAGCCAGTGCCGCATTCGATACCATTCTTTACGCATCGCCATGCGTAAAACAATAGCAGGCATCAGCATCATTTGCCAGCGCGAACGGTATACAGTCAGCCTGACCAAATCATGCGGCGTGGCCAGCAGCTGGCTCTTGTATTGATAACGTCCCCACAGCAAATGGCACTGTGATGCGCCGCGCGCGATGCAATCGCAGACAGACCAGTAACAGATCAGTAAGCCGAGCCGATAATGTTCCAATTGCGGATCAGCGGCCGACAACAGCATGACGTAGTTGTCGCCAATACGGCAGCTGAGTGAACCGCCGCATAGCTGCCCATTGATCCTGGCCATGCCGAACAAGCCGCATTCGCTTGCCAGCTGCACCATGCGTCGCGACTCTTCGGCATCGACCACGGCTTCCTTGTTACGAGCTGCCATGCTGTCGCGCTTGAATTGCTGCAAACGTTGCACCAGCATTTGCTGTGTCAGCGCCGGCAATTCAGCAAAGCTGCTGGCCTCCCATGTGAAGTCCGGTTGATCCTTGTGCAAGCGATTGCCATAGCCATTGATGGTCTTGCGGCTTGATTTACCCAGACCAGCCCTATAGGTATCCACATCGGCCGGCAGATTAAGGATATAGTTTTCGGAGAATACATAGGACTGCGCAGGAAAATTCAGCGCAGTGAATTGCGGGCTGATTGCATTGAAACTGATAGTCTTGAGCAGCGGATAGCGAGCAAACACGGAACGCGCAAATGCTTCAGCTTGTACCTGCGGGAGCATGATCATCTCGGTGAGAACCAGCGCGCGCGACGCTTCAATGCGAAACAACAGCACGCCGGTAATTTCACCCTGTTGATAGCAGACCCAGGTATGCGGCAACGGGTAATAGTCATTGCAAAGCTGCAGATGACGCACCGACGCGAACAGACTGCCATGCAAACGATCCAGCGCTGCAATGGCAAATTCCGGCACATCGTTTTCGTGAATCGCGGTGATCAGACTACCTGCGAGTTTTTGTTTGATCAGCTCGCCTTCCAGCGGCAGCGCGCCCAGCATTGGTGGAACCGGCGCGTCAGGTAAATGAGCCATAGCACTCCTTCGTCAAGACCAGGCCGTATTGTGTTACGGACGCCAGGTCGTTGACTTGAGCAGTGATAACCAAGCAGTCCTGCTGCGATGACGCAAAGCTTGAACTTCGCGTCGTCGCACACTACGCAGACAGGGGAGGGTCCAGCGGGGATAGGCCGGTGTCCAAACCGGTTGGCGTGGTTCGAATCCATGCTCCCCTGCCCGAGGATGAATGAGAAAGACGCTGGATCCCGATTTTCATCGGGATGACGGTAGTGGTTGAGGCGGCCTCAAAATTTCCACCGTCATTCCGGCGCAGGGTGAGGCAGGGGTTGCGTAACGCCTGCGTTACGCCTGCCGAAGCGGTCTGGCTTGCAAGCCAGACCGTGGCCCGAAGGGGAATCCAGCGTCTTTAAATGCACAACAAAAAACCACTAAGCCAATTTGCGCCTATCAACAACGCGCTTAGCCTTACCCGTCAAGGTACGTTCAACACCATCCGGCGGCAACACCGTCACCGTACAAGACACACCAATATAAGATTTGATCTGCTGCTCCAGCGCGCTACCAGACTGCTGGCCCGGCGCAAACGAAGCATGGTCACGCGCTTCAACCAGTACTTCAAGCTTGTCCAGATGGCCATCGCGCGTGAGCACCAGTTGGTAATGCGGCGCCAGTGCCGTGTATTGCAGCAGCATTTCCTCGACCTGCGTCGGGAACAGGTTCACGCCGCGAATGATCAGCATGTCGTCCGAGCGCCCGGTAATTTTTCCCATGCGGCGCATGGCTCTTGATGTCGGCGGCAGCAATCGGGTCAGGTCACGGGTGCGATAGCGAATCACCGGCATCGCTTCTTTCGTCAGCGACGTAAATACGAGCTCACCCAGTTCACCGTCAGGCAGCACAGCGCCTGTAACCGGATCGACGATCTCTGGATAGAAATGGTCTTCCCAGATCACTGGACCGTCTTTGCTCTCTATACATTCGTTGGCGACGCCGGGCCCCATGACTTCGGACAAACCATAGATATCGACCGCATCAAGCCCGCCGCGCTGTTCGATTTCAAACCGCATGGCATCCGTCCACGGTTCGGCTCCGAAGATGCCGATTTTGATTGAGCTGGCAGCAGCGTCCATTCCCTGACGCGCAAACTCTTCAATAATATTGAGCATGTATGACGGTGTGACCATGATGATGTCAGGCTTGAAGTCATTAATCAGCTGCACCTGTTTTTCAGTCTGCCCGCCAGACATCGGAATCACGGTGCAGCCGAGTTTTTCAGCACCATAGTGCGCGCCTAGTCCACCGGTAAACAAGCCATAGCCATACGCAATATGCACGATGTCACCGGCACGGCCGCCGGATGCACGTATCGAGCGCGCGACCAGATTGGCCCAGGTCTCGATATCGTTTTTCGTATAGCCGACGACAGTCGGCTTGCCCGTGGTGCCGGACGACGCATGAATGCGCGCCACTTGTTCACGTGGCACGGCAAACATGCCAAACGGATAGTTGGCGCGCAAATCCTGCTTGCCTGTGAACGGGAATTTCGCCAAGTCGGCCAGTGAGGTCAAGTCATCGGGATGTACACCGGCAGCATCAAACGCAGCGCGGTAGTGCGGCACATTTTGATACGCGTGCTGCAGTGTCTTTTTCAGTCGTTGTAACTGTAGTGCCTGCAGTTCGTCACGACTCGCCGTTTCTATTGGTTCCAGATCGCCCGCTTTCGGGTGGCGTGGGTGCATGCTTGTCTCCATTACTTTTTTATATTTTTTTTGTACTGCCAGCCTTGATCAGTCTTGCTGATTCAATGTAATCACTTCGCCTTTAAGCTGATGCGATTTACCGCGAAACAGCGCAATAGTTTTGCCGTCCTGATTCGTGACGACGATGTCGTAGACGCCGGTCTTGCCGCTCCTGGCTTGTTCACTGGCCTCGGCCAGCAGCACATCACCTTCATAGCCGGGCGCCAGATATTCAATCGAGCAGCCCGCTGCTACGGTCTGGATGTTGTAGCTGTTGCAGGCAAATGCAAAAGTCGAATCGGCGAGCGCGAAGATGAAGCCGCCGTGACAGGTCTGGTGACCATTCAACATATCTTCGCGCACCACCATTTGCATGCGCGCCGCGCCGGGTTGAATGTCGACGATCTCTATGCCCAGCGCCTGCGTTGCATGATCACGCTCATACATGTCGGCAGCGGTGGCCATGGCCACTGCCTGTGGGTCGGAATAATCAGTCATGCTCATTTCCCTTTGAACTGTGGTGCGCGTTTTTCGAGAAAAGCGGCAACCCCTTCGTTGTAATCGTGACTGTGGCCGAGCTCCTGCATCATTTCGCCCTCAAGCGCCAGCTGCTGACTCAAGGTGTTGGTGCTGCTCGCTTGCAGTGCCTGTTTGGTGCGCGCCAGACCTAGCGTTGGTGCCATTGCAAAATGCTTTGCCAGCTTGTCGACCTCACCTGCAAGCTGGTCGTCATCCACGCATTGCCAAATCAGGCCCCAGCTCTCGGCCCGTTCTGCGCTTAACTTGTCACCCAACATGGCCAGTCCTGTGGCGCGCGCTGAACCCAGCAGGCGCGGCAAGAAATAGGTGCCACCGGTATCAGGTATCAGACCGAGCCTGCAAAACGCTTCGACGAAACTGGCGGAGCGGGCAGCAATGACGATGTCGCAAGCTAATGCGATATTGGCGCCGGCACCGGCAGCGACACCATTAACAGCGGCAATCACTGGTATTGGCAAGCTGCGCAAGGTCTCAACAAGTGGCGTATAAAATTCTTTGACGATGTCACCCAGGCTGGCGGAACCGACATCGGCCAGGTCCTGTCCGGCACAAAAGCCACGACCGGCACCGGTCAGTACCAGCACCCGCACGCTGTCATCCGCTGCAATGCTCTGCAACGCATCACGCACTTCCAGATGCATCGCCGACGTAAAGCTGTTGAGCTTGTCGGGACGGTTCAAGGTCAGGCGCGCAACGCCATCGGCTACGCTAAAAAGAATATTTGTGTAGCTCATTTAGTTGTCCTGATTAGTTGTCTTGACTAGTTGTCTTGATCGAAGTCGATCAGCAGCGTATCGCTAGATGGATAAGCCTGACACGACAGCACGAAGCCGCGTGCGATTTCATAATCTTCGAGTGCATAATTGGCATCCATATCAACCTTGCCTTCGATAACTTTGCAGCGGCAAGTCGAGCAGACGCCGCCTTTGCACGCATAGCGCATTTCTATGCCCTGCCGCAAGCCGGCATCGAGCACGGACTCTTTATCTTTTTCCATGCTGAAGGACAGATGCCTGCCGTCGACCACGACCGTTACTTCGCATTGCTGATTGCCTTCGGCCAGCGCAGCACGCGGCTTGTGGCTGTGCGCCGGAATACTGGCGGCGAACAATTCGACCTTGATTTTTTCTTTCGCCATCCCCTGCTCAGCCAATGCGCCTGATACCTCGCGCATCATTTGCTCGGGACCGCAGATGAATGCAGTATCGATAACATCGAGATTAATCCATTGCTTGCAAAGTTCTCTGCACTTGTCAGCCGTGATGCGGCCATTGAACAGATCAGCATCCTGTTGTTCGCGGCTCATGACATAGATCAGGCTTAGCCTGCCCATGAACTGGTCTTTCAGGTCAGCCAGGGCTTCGCGGAAGATCACGGTTGATGATGCGCGGTTGCCATAGACCAGTGTGAAGCTACTGTGCGGCTCCGCCAACAGCGTGGTTTTGATGATCGAATACAGCGGCGTGATGCCGCTGCCGGCTGCAAAACCCAGATAATTTTTTTTATGCTCTGACGATAGCGGCACATTGAAATGCCCCATCGCCGGCATCACGTCCAGCGACATGCCTGCTTTTAATTCGGTATTGGCCCAGCTGGAAAAAACCCCACCCTGAATTTTCTTTATCGCCACGCGTAAAGCGTCGTCCTGCACCGCCGAGCAAATTGAATAGGAGCGACGTACGTCTTCGCCGTCTATCGTTGCGCGAAGCGTCAGGTGCTGGCCTTGCGTGAAGTGGAAGCTTTCTTTCAGCGCTGGCGGCACGGCGAATGTCACGACTACTGAGTCGCGGGTTTCGTTGTGTACTGCTGCTATTTGTAGAGAGTGAAATTTACTCATGAATTTTCTTTGCTTTTATACGAAAGACACTGGGTCCTGATTTTCATCAGGACGACGGTAGATAAACAACCGTCATCTGCTGTATGGACATCGGTTGTTTATCTACCGTCATCCCGGCGCAGGCCGGGATCCAGTGACTTCATATGTGTACCTTAATGCGCCTTAAAATAATCAAACGGCTCCAGACAATCCACGCAGCGATACAAAGCCTTGCACGCAGTTGAACCAAACTGACTGACCAAACGCGTGTTCTTAGAGCCGCACTGCGGACATGCGACCACCAGTGCAGACTGACGACGGCTGATACCGGAGATGTCCACAACTTGCTGCACGGGCGCTGCAATGCCGTAGCCTTGCAACTTGGCCTTGCCGGATTCACTCATCCAGTCTGTCGTCCACGCTGGCGACAAGCGGCTTTTAATGTGTACTTTATGAACGCCGTGACTATGCAGCACCGTTTCAATGTCTTGCGCAATGACTTGCATGGCCGGACAACCCGAATAGGTCGGCGTAATGGTCACTTCGCAACTGCCGTCTTCCAGCACGTCGAGCTCGCGCACGATGCCGAGTTCCACAATCGAGATCACCGGAATTTCGGGATCACTGACCTGACCCACCCATTGCCAGAGCTGGTCAGAGGAAGGCTTTACCACTGCGCCCCCGGATACGCGCGCTGCAGAAACTGCATCTCGGCCAGCAAAAAACCCAGGTGTTCGGTATGACGTCCCGTCTTGCCACCGCTTTGCATCCAGGCTGCTGGGTCTGGCACAGTCAATGTAGCTTCCGCAAAAATTTCACGCACATGCGCGAGCCAGTCTTCACGCAACTGTGCGAGGTCTGGCGCGATACCTTGCTGTGTCATTGATATATCAAGTGCATCAGCCGTGAACAGTTCGCCGGTATACATCCACAGCTGGTCTGCCGACTGTTGCATACGTCTATGACTCTCTGCGCTGCCGTCACCGAGCCGCACTATCAGGTCGCCGCTGCGGCGCAGATGGTAGCTGACTTCCTTGAGTGATTTTTCTGCAATGCCGGCGATGTGTGCATCCGTAGACTGTTGCAAGGCTTTCAAAAAGAAGTAATGCCAGGTGTCGAAATAAAACTGACGCATCAGCGTGTCGCCGTAGTCGCCGTTTGGCTGCTCAACCAAAAGCGCATTGCGGAAATCATGCGCGTCACGCAAGAAGGCCAGTTGGTCTTCGTCGCGTTCTTTGCCTTCGACCTCGCCCGCATACGCAAGCCACAGCGTTGATTGTCCGAGCAAGTCGAGCGCAACGTTAGTTGCCGCCATGTCTTCTTCCAGCGCCGGTCCTTTGCCGCACCACTCGGACAGACGCTGCGACAGTACCAGCGCGTTGTCACCGCAGCGCAGCAGCCATTGAAATTTTTGATTGTCCATGGCTTACAGATTCTTCACTTCGTCCGGCATGGGAAAAAATGTCGGATGCCGGTAGACCTTGCTGTTCGACGGTTCGAACAGTTCACCTTTTTCGCTCGGGCTGCTGGCGACAATGGCACTGGCGGGTACGACCCAGATCGATACACCTTCGTTGCGGCGGGTGTAGACGTCGCGCGCATTGTTGACGGCCATTGCTGCATCCGGCGCGTGCAGGCTGCCGACATGTTTGTGCGACAGACCGTGCTGGCTACGGATGAAGACTTCCCACAGGGGCCATTCTTTGCTCATGATTTTTCCTGTTCAGGCTGCTTTAGGCTGGCTGCGTTCGTGGACTTTGTCGGCATGCTCGACGAGTGCATCGCGAAACCATGTGCCGTCTTCCCATGCCTTGCGGCGCGCTGCCAGGCGTTCGCGATTGCAGGGTCCGTTACCTTTGACGACGTTGAAGAGTTCGCTGAAGTCGATGTCGCCAAAATCATAATGGCCGCGCTCGGCATTCCATTTCAAATCCGGGTCCGGCACCGTCAGCCCGAGGTGTTCGGCCTGCGGCACGGTCTGGTCGACCATGCGCTGACGCAGTTCGTCATTCGAGAACAGTTTGATTTTCCATTGCGCCGACTGCGCGCTGTTGACCGACTCGGTGTCCGGCGGGCCAAACATCACCAATGACGGCCACCACCAGCGATTCAACGCATCTTGTGCCATCTGCTTTTGTTCAGCCGTACCGTTGCACAGTGCGAGCATGATGTCGTAGCCCTGCCGCGCATGAAACGATTCTTCCTTGCAGACGCGCACCATCGCGCGCGCATAGGGGCCGTAGGAACAACGGCACAGCGGCACCTGATTGATGATGGCCGAGCCATCGACCAGCCAGCCGATAGCGCCCATGTCGGCCCATGACAGGGTCGGGTAATTGAAAATACTGGAATATTTGGCTTTGCCGGACAAGAGGTCGGCCGTCATCTGGTCACGCGTTATGCCCAGCGTCTCAGCTGCGCTGTACAAATACAGGCCATGACCTGCTTCGTCCTGAATTTTAGCCAGCAAGATGGATTTACGTTTCAGGGTGGGCGCGCGAGTGACCCAGTTACCTTCCGGTAGCTGGCCGACGATTTCGGAATGCGCATGCTGCGATATCTGGCGGATCAGGGTCTTGCGATAGCCTTCGGTCATCCAGTCTTTGGGTTCGATCTTGATGCCGGCGTCAATGCGCTCCTGAAAGGCGCGCTCTTGCGGACTCATCTCGGTCAGCGCATGCACTTTGGCAGCGCCGGTATCAACCATTTGGGCGTACATAAGCTATCTCCTGATTGTCATTTTTTAATATGATACAACAAATTCAATGCGTGCTTTTATTTTGTATCATATACTGAATCCTTATGAAAACTGACAGCGCCATACAGAAATGGATAATCCGCTTCCTGCAGAAGGACCCGCCACGCGCGAAGTCGGTGGTGATGACGGTGTTTGGCGACGCGATCACACCGCGCGGCGGCACGGTCTGGCTCGGTAGCCTGATTGCCTTATTGGCACCATTAGGTATTAGCGACAGACTGGTGCGCACTAGTGTTTTCAGACTGGCGGAAGAAGGCTGGCTTGAGGCCAGCCGCAGCGGTCGCCGAAGTCAGTACCGGCTAACTGCGCAAGGCGAGAAGCGCTTTACCCGCGCTCATCAGCGTATTTATGCGCCGCAGCCAACGAACTGGAATGGCCGCTGGACACTGGTGATGACGGCTCCCGACATCATCAGTGGAAGCGAGCGGTCTGCGCTGAAAAAGGAATTACTGTGGGAAGGCTTCGGCCAGATTGCGGCCGGTGTCTATGCACACCCAGGCGGTAAAGACGAGGCGCTGGCCGAACTGCTTTCGCGGACTGGCACTGCAGGAAAGGTATTTGTGATGGACGCTGGCGGCATTGCGGAGCTCAGCAGCCGACCGCTGACGGATCTGCTCGCGCATTGCTGGGATCTCGACAAGGTCATGCATGACTACACGCAGTTCATTGCGCACTTTGCGCCGTTGCAAACGCTGATGGAACAATATGAGCAACAAGACCAACTTGATGCGCAGCAGGCCTTTGCGATTCGCACTCTCTTGATTCATGCATTCCGGCGCGTGCAATTGCATGACCCGCAACTACCGGCGCAGTTGTTAAATAAAAACTGGCCGGGCGCGACTGCCTATGATTTATGCCGCTCGCTGTACCAACTCTGCAGTGCGCAGGCAGACCGGCACGTGTCGGCGACACTGGCAGCAGAACAAGAAGACGTGCCGGAGTTGGCTGCGCACTATCACCATCGTTTTGGCGGGAATGCCGCGTCAGCTTAAGAAACTAATTCAGCCACCATCTCGATTTCAACGCAGCTCCCCATAGGTAACTGCGCAACGCCAAACGCCGAACGCGCATGCTTGCCTGCATCGCCAAAGACTTCGCCCAGCAGTTCCGATGCGCCATTCGTCACCAGATGATGCTCGGTAAAGTCGGCACTGGAATTAACCAGGCAGACCAGTTTGACGATGCGCTTTACGCGCGACAAGTCGCCACCGCAGGCAGCTTGCAGAGTCGCCATTAAATCAATCGCCACGCCGCGCGCCGCCTCTTTGCCCTGCTCGGTTGTCATGTCGCGACCAAGCTGACCGACCCAGACCTTGCCGTCTTTTCTGGCGATATGGCCGGAGAGGTAAACCGTATTGCCGGTCTGGGCAAACATCACATAGGCTGCGGCCGGGGTGGCGACTGCGGGCAAAGTGATGTGAAGATCTTGCAGTTTCTGCTGGACGGACATGTTGGGCTCCTGAAATGGTCGAGAAGGCTGAAGCACGGAATTTTACCTGCTCTACCCTCTTGAAATCAGCACTATCGTCCCAATTTCGTCGCAAATCTGTTTATTTCCCTAGCAAATACTTCCGAGGACCTCATGACCACTACCGGCAAACAAACCCTGGGCTTTCAGGCCGAAGTCAAACAGCTGCTGCAGCTGATGATTCATTCGCTGTATTCAAACAAGGAAATCTTCCTGCGCGAACTGGTCTCGAATGCGTCGGACGCCGCCGACAAGCTGCGCTTTGAAGCGATCAACAATGCAGCCCTGTTCGAAAACGATAGCGAATTGTTCATTCAGGTCGAGGTCGACAAAGAAGCCCGCACCATCACCATTAGCGACAATGGCATCGGCATGAGCCAGGCGGAAGCGATTGATCATCTGGGTACGATTGCCAAATCAGGCACCAAGGAATTTTTCTCACGACTGTCGGGCGACCAGCAAAAAGATGCGGCGCTGATCGGCCAGTTCGGCGTCGGCTTTTATTCCGGCTTTATCGTTGCCGACAAGATCACCGTTGAATCGCGCCGCGCAGGCCTGTCGGCTGCCGAAGGCGTGCGCTGGGAATCGGCTGGCGAAGGCGACTACAGCATCGAGAACATAGAAAAAGCGCAGCGCGGCACGCGCATCATTTTGCATTTGCGCGAAGGCGAAGATGAATTCCTGTCGCCGCACAAACTGAAAAGCACGATCCGTAAATATTCAGACCACATCGCGCTGCCGATACGGATGAAGAAGGAAGAGTGGGACGACGAGAAAAAAGAGATGGTCATCCGCGACGAGCTGGAAACCATCAATCAGGCCAGCGCCTTGTGGGCACGCAGCAAGTCCGACATCACGACGGAACAATACGTCGAGTTTTACAAGCATGTTTCGCATGACTTCGCGGAACCGCTGACCTGGACGCATAACCGCGTTGAAGGCCGCAGCGAATACACGCAGCTGCTCTACATTCCAGCCAAAGCCCCGTTCGATATGTGGGACCGCAACAAGCGCGGCGGCATCAAGTTGTATGTGAAGCGCGTGTTCATCATGGACGACGCCGAGCAACTGATGCCAATCTATCTGCGCTTTGTGAAAGGCGTGATTGATTCGAATGACCTGCCGTTGAATGTGTCACGCGAAATCCTGCAAGAGTCACGCGATGTCAAAATCATTCGCGAAGGCTCGACCAAGCGCGTGCTGGGCATGCTGGAAGAACTGGCGAACGCCGACGAGCAGGAAAAGAAAGATAAATACGCGAGCTTCTGGACCGAGTTCGGTCAGGTCCTGAAAGAAGGCATAGGCGAAGACGCGACCAACAAAGACCGCATCGCCAAGCTGCTGCGCTTCGCTTCGACGCACAACGACAGCGACGTGCAAAACGTCTCCATCGCCGACTACATAGCCCGCATGAAGGAAGATCAGGACAAGATTTATTTCCTGACTGCCGATGCATGGAGCGCAGCAAAGAACAGCCCGCATCTGGAGATATTCCGCAAGAAAGGCATTGAAGTCTTGCTGCTGACCGAGCGTGTTGACGAATGGATGCTGTCTTTCCTGACCGAGATCGAAGGCAAGGAATTGGTATCGGTTGCCAAAGGCGATCTGGACCTCGGCAAACTCGAAGACGAGACCGAGAAAAAACAGAAAGCAGAAACAGAGACCGAGTACAAGGATCTGGTTGAGAAGATGAAGACTGCGCTGGCCGACAAAGCCAAAGACGTGCGCGTGACTTTCCGTCTGACCGATTCACCAGCTTGTTTGGTGAGTGGAGAAGACGAACTCTCCGCCAATCTGCTGCGCATGCTGAAAGCGGCCGGACAGGCAGCACCCGACAGCAAGCCTATTCTCGAGATCAACCCGCATCACCCGCTGGTGCAGCGACTCAAATACGAAGACGGCAAGTTCGACGACTGGTCCAGCATCCTGTTTGATCAGGCCATGCTGGCTGAAGGCGGTGCACTGGCTGACCCTGCGGGGTTTGTTAAAAAACTTAATGAGATGTTGTTGGGGATGGCGGGCAAATAAAATGAGACTGTAATTTCTACAGACTCAACTTTCGCTGTACTGACTAAAATTTGCTGCCTCACTGGGAATGTGAGGCAGTTTTTTTTCGCTTATACCGGAACAGCCTCTGCCAAAACCTGTTCACGGAATTTGGCAGGCAAATCTCCGGGCGTCAAAAGATCAACCGATACACCAAGTAAATCTTGAAGCTCTACTTGCAATCCTCCGAGATCAAACAGTGTCGTTCCAGGCAAGGCGTCGACCAATAGATCCAGATCACTATCGTCCATATCTGTACCGTGCAGAACCGAGCCGAAAACGCGCGGATTCGCTGCGCGAAAACGACTAGTCACCTCACGAACTTCAGCACGCTTAAGGTTCAAGGCTACAGATGGCTTTAAGATGGCTTCCTAAATTGAAATTTTGTTTTACCTTACTGCCGAGCCGCCAAGCCAAGCTGTGATCTTGGTTGCAAGCCTGCTTGAATAACAACAGCAGAAACGCTTCAGCCCCATCTCTCACCGCGCTCCCTTCCCGTCAAATGACAATTTACTCTGGATCGCGAGGCAACCTGCTATTCGATTTGTTTAAACTGACCGAATCTGAATGTCATTTTAAAAATTAAGTCTTGTGTTGGATGACGAAAGACGCTGGGCCCCAGCCTGCGCTGGGGCGACGGTAGATATTGGGATGTTATTCACGCTACTACCGTCATTCCGGCGAAAGCCGGAATCCAGTGGCTTTCATCGCATCCCCAAAGAAAATTCCATGCATTTTTAAGCAGATACTGAGTGATTCCTTGCTTTCAGTGGCACTCGCGGAAGGCAATACTATGGAGGTGGGCTATGGCAAAGAGTGAAAGAAAAAGTCGCATCCTGAGCGAGGTGCACGAGACCGCTCGCGATATGCTCAATGTGGGCCTGATCAGCAAGCGGCGCATGCAAGAATTTGACGCTCTTTGCAATGTTGAAGTGCCTGCAATCTCGCCAAAGGAAATCAAGAAGCTCCGCGAGCAAGCGCACGTAAGCCAAGCCGTGTTCTCCGCTGTACTCAATACCAGCGTATCGACAGTGCAGAAATGGGAAATCGGCGACAAGAAGCCGAGCGGCACCTCATTGAAGCTACTGTCGCTGATACAGCGCAAGGGCATAGCGATCGCTTTGTAAGGTCGGCTTAATTTACCGTCCGCCCGTCACGTCAACTAACGTACCCGTAATGTAAGACGCCTGCTCAGACAGCAGCCACAACACCGTTTCAGCGACTTCTTCTGCAGTACCGCCACGCTGCATGGGCACGCCGGTCTTGGCACGATCTACCCTGCCCGGTTCACCGGCGCTGGTGTGGATGTCGGTGTAAATCAATCCGGGGCGCACTGCATTCACGCGTATGCCTTCGGTTGCAACTTCCTTGGCCAGCCCTATCGTCATTGAATCCACTGCGCCTTTGGCTGCTGCGTAGTCGATGAATTCATTTGGCGAACCTATGCGTGACGCTGCAGACGACAGATTGACGATGGAGCCGCCCTTGCCGCCATGGCGCGTCGACATGCGCAGCACTGCTTCGCGCGCGCACAGAAAACTGCCGATTACATTCGCATTTAATACCCGCTGCCAGCGCGCCACGTCCATCTGATCCAGACGCATCTGCTTTTCCAGCATGCCGGCGTTGTTGGCCAATGCCGTGATCGCTCCGAGCTTCTGGTCTACAGTTTCAAACAAGCGCAGCACATCAGCCTCGATACCGACATCCGCCTGCACGGCCAGCGCGCTGCCGCCTGCCGCCTCGATCGCTTCAACCACCTCGTTCGCCGCTGCTGCATTGCTGAGATAGCTGATGGCTACGCGATAGCCACGTGCCGCTGCAAGGCGTGCCGTAGCGGCTCCAATCCCGCGGCTCCCGCCAGTAACCAGAATGACGTCTGCTTGCATGATTGTGTCTCTTGTTTTTTGTTGGAATGCTGCGATTTTACCGCGGGAAAAATGCCAGCTATTAATTTGATTGTGATTTTCAGGCGATTGAAAATCACGACATAATTACACTCTTTGCGTGACTATCCGACCATGCACCAAGTCTCCACTTCCTTGCTTACCGGCTTGCCTCCCGTGCTGTTTCCCGATACGCAGATTTTAATTCTTGGCAGCTTCCCCGGTGCGGCCTCACTGGCTGCGAGCCAGTACTATGCGCATCCGCGCAACCAGTTCTGGACTATGATTTCAGCCGTGTTGAATGACGATCTTTACTCTCTTGCCTATCCGGCACGACTGCAGCGACTTGAGCAGCACCATGTCGGTCTGTGGGATGTGATCGCTGCCTGCAAGCGCAACGGCAGTCTCGATTCTGCTATACGGGAAGCGCAGGCAGTCGATTTTTCACAGCTGAATACGCATTATCCGGCGCTGCACACCATCGCCTTCAATGGCAAAACCTCAGGCAAGGCCGCTCCCCGCTTTACGGAAATGGGCTACCGTACTTTGGTGCTGCCATCGACTTCGCCGGCTCATATGCAGCTGAGTTTCGAGGAAAAGCTTGTACAGTGGCGCGAGCTGACCCGATAATGCGGCGCGTCCACTGGAATTACCATGCTGATCAAACGAAAATCAATAGAACAAGAAGAGTCTTCCCGTCCGGCCCGCAAGAAGCCGAAATTTTCGGCTGTAACCTTGTCCGAGATGGACGGCGTGCGCTATCTGCATTTCGGAACCGAATGGGTGCAAGGCGCAATGCGGCTGCGCAAACCCGACTGGCCGGAACTGGAATACGCACAGCAGATGATGGCGTGGATGCTCTTCGTTGATGAGCCCACGCATATCGCGCAACTCGGGCTGGGCGCCGCCGCGCTGACCAAGTTTAGTTACAAGCACTACCCGGAAGCGCAGGTAACGGCCGTGGAGCTCAATCCGGCCGTGGTGAACATCTGCCGCTCCATGTTCAAGCTACCAGAGGACGACGAGCGACTTTCAGTGCGTGAAATGGATGCGCTGGATTTCGTCAATGACCGCGCAAACCATGGCACGCTCGATGTGCTGCAAATTGATCTGTACGACGCCACCGCGCGCGGCCCTATGCTCGACACGCCGGAGTTTTACAAAGCCTGCGCGGCGTGCCTGAAACCACATGGCGTCGCCACCGTTAATCTGTTTGGCGACCATCCCAGTTATGCGAAAAACTTCAAGGCAATGATGTATGCGTTTGAGTCGCTGATCTGCCTGCCTGAAGTCCACGATGGCAATGTGGTCGCGTTGGCTTTTAATGCGCCACTGGAGCTGGATTTTGCTGACCTGTATCAGCGCGCCGCTGTCATCAAGGACATGACCAAACTGCCGGCACGTTCATGGGTTGATGGCATCAAAGCCTGGCAACCATAAAGGCCGGTTTCAAACACGCTGCAAACTCAAGTCAAAAAAAGCGGCCAGTCCTCGCACTGAGAATGGCCGCTGCTCAAAGGCCGCTGCTTGAGCTCAAGCGAGCGATCAGCCGAACATGAAGTCTTCCGCATGCAACTGTTCCGTTGCCACGTTTTTCAGGATGATCTGGTTCGTAGGCGTCAGGTCGAGGTAAGTGTCGCCATTCGAGTAGGATGCATGGCTCATCAATTCATCAAACGTCGTCACGCCGTAGCCAAGCTGGTCGAACAAGGGTACGCCATAAAGCCTTAATTCGATCACGTCGTGGTCGCCCGCGCCTGTCGCAGGAGTGAAGTCGGTAATCGTGTCGCTCCCGGCGTCGGGGGTGAACACGAAGCGATCATTGCCGGTGCCGCCTGTCAGTACATCGTTGCCGGCCAGGCCCACGATAATGTCATTGCCTCCCTTTGCATCGATGAGGTCATCCGAGCCGGTCCCGATGCTCATGTCATGGCCGTCGGTGCGGCCATTGAACGAGGTATAAAACATCTTGGTGATCACCTGCCCGGGAGCGATGTCGCCAAAACGCATGTTCAGATTGAGCGATCCCCCAGTCAACGCGCCGTTGAAATCCAGGGGAGTCTCCCAAAGGCCGTATTGGCCGGGGTTTTCATTGATATCGCCCCAGTCGGAAACCCGCACGTCGCTGTCAAATGCGACCAGATCGACTGCCACGCCCGAATAGGCGCCGTAAGCGCGTATCACGGCGACATCCGTCGCGAGCGTTGGATTGGACAGCACATCGTTGTTGGTATCCTCGGTGCCATAGGCATAATCCTGGTCCGGATTGATGGTGCGTAAGATCCTGACATCGGTAAGGGTCTCGGCGGTCGTGTTTTCCAGGGTAAAGGTGGTCTTCCAATAGGTTGCGCCAGGATCGAGTTCGATCAATTGCTTCATGGGGAATATGGTGTCGACGATACCTTCCGTCAGAGCGGCAACCCGGGAGCTGGACGATACGTCGGTGGTCGTGGTGGCGAAGTCCAGCTTCGACAGCGTTGTGCTCAGAACGTTATTACCGCCGTTGTACTGGAAGGAAACCATATCGATCGCGCTCTCGGGCAAGGTGATATCGCCTGCATGCGGTGCGTCGCCCGTGTCCCAGCCGTCGAGGTCGACCACGCTGGCGATGTTGGTGAAGCCGCCCTGGGGATGATAGTTCGACGGCGCCGCATTGAGCGAGCCCAGGGTGCCCGCCGCTGACACGCCGAGCTCGATGTATTCATTGCGCAGGAATACTTCGCCGCCGACCGGGTCATGGCCTGGCTGGATGGGCGCGTTCAACGTCAGGTCAACCGTGCCGATGGCAGAACCGCCCTGGCCATCCTTGACCAGATAGGTGAACGAATCCAGTCCCACGTAGCCGCTGTTGGCGATATAAGAAAGCGTGCCGTCGTCGTTGAAAAGGACAGCGCCATGGGAAGGATTATCGACCAGGTAGGGGACGTACAGCGTGTCGCCGTTGGCGTCGGTGTCATTTGCCAGCACGTCGATGTGGATCAGGTCAGTGTAGTACCCGACCGCGCTATCCGGGTTGGCAATCGGGTCTTCATTCAAGCCGGTCTTTGGATCGGCCGCGCCGACCAGGGTGACAACGACCGTTTGCGTGGCCGTGCTGCCGTGGCCATCAGCGATGTTCACCCGATAGTGCTGTTCCTGAATGTCGCCTGCGTGCAGGAAGTTGAGTGCGCTATCTTCCACCTCGAACTGCCATGCCACCGTCTTGCTGTCCTGGTTGACCGGGAGCAGCTTGAGGCTGCCGATGTAGCCGCTGGTTTCTTCCATGACGGTGGCCGTGTGGGTGTCGGTCAGGTCCTGGTCTTCGAACACGATCGCCCCTGTGCCGATATGGGTTGTCGCATTTTCCCCATTGTCGCCGGACGCGATTTCCGTCACCGACAGGGCGGCTGTGGTGGCAGCATCGACGATGGTGACGGCATCGTTGGCGCCGGGGATGGTGACCGTCACGACCTGGCTGGCGCTGCCGTCAATCGAGGTTGCGGTGAAGGATTCGGTGATGGACTCACCGGCGCCAAGGGCGTGGACCTCGTACTCGATGGCCGAGGCCGCGTATACCCATTCGCCGTCGGCGGCGAGGTGAAAAATACCGTAGCCATTGTTGTCGGCGACAAAGTCTTGCTCGGGGAAGGCGGACTGGCCGGCATCGACATCGGCAATGGTCAAATGCCCGGTAGCAAAGAGCTGTAGCGCATTGGGGTCCTCTACCACGGCAGTGCTGACGCCACCGATAACCGGCACGTCGTTGGTGCCGGTGATGGTCACCGTCACGACCTGACCGGCCGTGCCATCGAGGGAGAGCGCGGTGAAGGAATCGGTGAGCGACTGGCCGGCGCCAAGCTGCTGGACGGCGGACTGGCTGTTGGCGGCAGTGTAGGTCCAGGCGCCGTTGGCGGCCAGGGTAAAGCTACCGTATTGATTGTTGCCGGCGACACTGGCTTGGGCTACAAAGCTGGACTGCCCGGCATCGACATCGGCAATCGTCAGGGTGCCGCTGGCGGACAGGTCAGGCGTGGCGCTGTCCTCGGCCATGGTGGCCGTACCAACACCGGCGATGGTGGGCGCATCGTTGACGCCCATGATGGTGACCGTCACCACTTTAGTGGCGACGCCATCGCTGGAGAGTGCGGTGAAGGAATCGGTGAGCGACTGGCCGGCGCCAAGCTGCTGGATGGCGGTCTGGCTATTGGCGGCGCTATAGGTCCAGCCGCCATCGGCGGCAAGGGTGAAGCTGCCATAGCCGTTGCTGCCGGCGGTGCTGGCTTGCGCTACAAAGCTGGACTGGCCGGCATCGGGGTCAACAATCGTTAATGCGCCGCTGGCGGAGAGAATTGGGCCGGCCGTATCCTCGATCACCGTGGAAGCGCTGACACCGCTGATCACCGGCTGATCGTTGGCGCCACTGATGGTGACCGTCACCACCTGGCTGGCGCTGCCGTCGCTGGAGCGTGACGTGAAAGCGTCCGTCAGCGACTGGTTGGCGCCCAGTTGCTGAATCACGCTCTGGCTGTCGTCGGCGCTGTAGGTCCACGCGCCATTGGCGGCAAGAGTGAAGCTGCCGTAGCCGTTGCTTCCGGCGACACCGGCTTGCGCGGTGAAGGTGGACTGGCCGGCATCGGCGTCGGCAATGGTCAGTGCGCCGCTGACGGAAATATTGGGTGAACTCATGTCCTCGACCACACCGGCGCTGCTCACACCGCCGATGGCCGCCACATCGTTGGTGCCGTTGATGGTGACGGTGACGAGCTTGCTGGCCGTGCCATCACTGGAAACCGCGGTGAATGAATCGATAAGCGACTGGCCGGCGGCAAGCTGCTGGATGGTGGTCTGGCTGTTGACGGCGGTGTAGGTCCAGGCCCCCGACTTGACGAGCGTAAAAGTGCCGTACTGGCTGCTGCCGGCGACAGTGGCAGGCTTGAAGACCGACTGACCGGCATCGACGTCGGCAATGGTCAGCGTGCCGCCGGCAAGCAGGTTCGGCGCCGCGGCATCCTCGGCGACCGTCGCGGTGCTGACGCCGGCGATTGTCGGCATGTCGTTGGTGCCGGCGATGGTGACGGTGACGACCTTGCTGGCCGAGCCATCGCTGGAACGCGCGGTGAAGGAGTCGGTGAGCGACTGGCCCGCGCCAAGTTGCTGGACAGCGGTCTGGGTGTTGGAAGCGGTATAGGTCCAGGCGCCGCTGGCGGTCAGGGCAAACGTGCCGTAGTGATTGCTGCCGGCGACAGTGGTTTGCGCGACGAAGCTGGACTGACCGGCATCGACATCGGTAATGGTGAGCGCGCCGCTGGTGGAGAGATTTGGACTCGCTGCATCCTCGACCACTTTAGCGGTGCTCACGCCACCGATGACGGGCACGTCGTTGGTGCCGATGATAGTGACGGTGACGACCCTGCTGGCCGAGCCATCGCTGGAAAGCGCGGTGAAGGAGTCGGTGATCGACTGGCCGGCGCCAAGCTGCTGGATGGCCGTCTGGCTGTTGCTGGCAGTGTAGATCCAGGCGCCGCTGGCGGCAATCCCGAATGTGCCAAAGTGATTGATGCCAGCGACATTGGATTGCGCGACGAAGCTGGACTGACCGGCATCGATGTCGGCAATGACCAGTGCGCCTTTGGCGCTCAGGTTGGCCCCGCCTGAATCTTCAGCCACGCTAGCGGTGCTCACGCCGCCGATGACCGGGACGTCATTGGTGCCGGCGATGGTAACGGTGACGACCTTGCTGGCAGAGCCATCGCTGGAACGCACGGTGAAGGAGTCGGTGATCGACTGGCCGGCGCCCAGTTGCTGGACGGCGTTCTGGCTGCTGGAAGCGGCGTAGGTCCAGGCGCCGTCGGGGGCGACGGCAAACGTGCCGTAGTGGTTACTGCCGGCGACATTGGTTTGCGGAGCGAAGCTGGACTGGCCGACATCGACATCGGCAATGGTCAGTGCGCCGCTGGTGAGGAGGTTGGGACTGGCTGCATCCTCGACCACCGTAGCGGTGCTGACGCCACCGATGACCGGCACATCGTTGGTGCCGGCGATGGTGACGGTGACAACTCTGCTGGCGGACCCATCAACAGAGCGCGCTGTGAAGGAGTCGGTGAGTGACTGCCCGGCGCCAAGCTGCTGGATGGCGGTCTGGCTATTGCTGGCAGCGTAGGTCCAGGCGCCGTTGGCGGTGACGGCAAAGGTGCCGAAGTGACTGCTGCCGGCGACATTGGTAGCCGCAACGAAGCTGGACTGGCCGGCATCGACATCGGCAATGGTCAGTGCTCCCTTGGCGGAGAGGTTGGTGCTGCTTGCATCCTCGGCCACCGTAGCGGTGCTGACGCCGCCGATGACCGCGATGTCGTTGGCGCCGACGATCTTAACGAAAACGACCTTGCCGGTCGACCCATCGCTGGAACGCACGGTGAAAGAGTCGGTAATATACTGGCCAACGCCAAGCTGCTGGACGGCAGTCTGGCTGTTGGCCGCGCTGTAGGTCCAGCTGCCGTTCGTGGCAAGCGTAAAGCTACCGTAGCCATTGTTGCCGGCGACATTCGTTTGCGCAACAAAGCTGGACTGGCCGGCATCCACATCGGCAATGGTGAGTGCGCCATTGGCGACGAGGTTTGGACTGGCCATATCTTCAAAGACCGTGCCGTAGCTCCAGGCCCCGATGATGGGTACGTCATTGGTGCCGTTGATGGTGACGGTGACGACCTTGCTGGCCGAGCCGTCGCTAGAAATTGCGGTGAAGGAGTCGGTGAGCGACTGCCCCGCGCCCAGCTGCTGGATGGCCGTCTGGCTGTTGACAGCACTGTAGGTCCAGTTGCCGTCATTGGCAAGCGTAAAGCTGCCGTAGCGATTGCTGCCGGCGACACTCGTTTGGGGCACAAAGCTGGACTGACCGGCATCGACATCGGTAATGGTCAGTGCTCCCTTGGCGGAGAGGTTGGGACTGCTTGCATCCTCGACGACCGCGCCGGTGCTGGCGCCCCCGATAACGGCCACGTCATTCTTGCCCGCGATGGTGACGGTCACGACCCGGCTGGCCGAGCCATCAAAAGAACGCGCGGTGAAATAGTCGGTGACCGACTGGCCGGCGCCAAGTTGTTGAATCGCGGTCTGGCTATTGACGGCAGTGTAGGTCCAGGCGCCAGTCTTAGTGACGGCAAACGTGCCGTAGTGATTGCCGCCGGCGACATTGGTTTGCGCAACGAAACTGGACTCGCCGGCATCGACGTCGGCGATGCTCAACGCGCCGCTCGTGGAGAGGTTTGGGCTGGCCGCATCCTCGACCACCGTGCCGGTGCTGACGCCTCCGATGACGGGAATATCGTTAACGCCGAGGATGGTGACCGCCACGAGTTTTTTGCTTGCACCAGAAAAGGAGTCCGCATAAAAGTAATCTGTAATCGATTGGCCAGAGCGGAGTGCCTGGATGTCAGGTCGGCTGTTCTGCAGGTCGTATTCCCAGAAGCCGTCGCTCCAAAGCTGAAAGGTGCCATAGCCATTGCCGCCCCTGGCAATCTTAGGCAAGAAACTACTTTCTCCAAGATCCGGATCGTTAATGGTTAGATCAGCGCCAGTAAAATATTTATCCTCGGTCATGGTACCGGTACTGAGTCCTCCAAAGACCGCCGCATCGTCGACACCCGTTATGTTGAAGCTGACCTGTTTGCTGGTGCCATCGATAGCCTTGATGTCAAAGGTATCAGTTTTTATCTTACCGGCGCCCAGGTACTGGACTGCTGCGTTTAGCGCGCTGTAGGTATAGCCGCCGTTCTGCGCCAATACCAGCGAACCAAGGTTGGACCCAAGGGTGCCCACTGTGGTTTGAAAACCCGCCTGACCTATATTCGGGTCGCCGATCGAAATGCTGCCGGTTGCTTGCAGATAACCGTTCAACAGCTTGCCGTCTTCCACCACCCCGCTTACCGTCGGGTTGCCGATCGTCGCATTATTGCTGTAGCCAATCATCACAACATCTTGATGCACTTCGAGCGTTGCGCCGTTGAGTCGATATCTGCCATAGTTGACGCCACCATCGGTGGTGCTGCCCACGTATTGCCAGTACGAGTCCGGGTTGATGCTGTCATCGCTGTTGCCGATGATGCGCAGGGTGTCCGTTTCCGAAATCCGGTTGACATCATCCCATGTGAGCGTCAGGGAATTAGCGCCGGTTCCGGTCAGATCAATCGCCTCGATACTGGTGATGAAGGTATTCCAGGTGAAGTTATAAGCGATGCCTCCGGAGTTAAGGAGCAAGGTGTCGTAACCGTATCCGCCATCCAGGAAGCTCGATGGCTGATAGACCAGTGTGTCATTACCGTCCCCGCCCAGCAGGGTATCGGTGCCTCCCAGGCCATCCAGGTAATCGTTACCGGGGCTGCCGATGAGCAAATCGTCGATGCCGGGGTTTCCGATCAGGGTGTCGTTTCCATCTGTTCCATAGATCGTTGCCATATGCTTCTCCAGTGAACATCATTAAATGAATGACTTCATGCTTCTACCGCGGTTGCTTATGCAAATTTGCGTTGGTTTGTATCTGGTGAAAAAGTGGTTCGCCGGCTTACCGTTCCCGTCCCGCGTGCAGCAGCACCTGTGTCACCGGCTCAACCAGGTACTGCAAGGGCGTGCGTTCCTCGCCTTTTATGTAGACTTCCGCCGGCATCCCGGCCAGTAGCTTCAGGTTGCCGGCGCTTGCCAGCGACGCTGCATCGGCTTCCACCAGCGCGACGTAATACGCCTGGTTGCTGGCCCGGTCGACCATGCGGTCGGCAGACACGTAGATCAGGGTGCCGTGGACCATTTGCGTGGTGCGGTATTTGAATGCGGTGAAACGGATATCCGCCGCTTGTCCGCGATGAATACGGTTGATGTCTTCCGGGCGGATACGCGCTTCCGTCACCAGCCGGATACTCTCCGGCACGATCTCGAGTATCGTGTCGCGCGGCGGGATGACGGCGCCGGGCGTGGCGTATTTCAGGTCCATCACTTCGCCGTCAGCGGGCGAGACGATCACCTGGCGCGCGGAGGCATCGACCGATTTGCGTTGCTCCTGCTCGATCTCCGATAGCCGGGATGCCGTGACCTTGCGCTGGTCGCTTGCCTGCTGCCGGTATTCGCTTTCGAGCGATCGCATGCGCAAGTTGGTGTCGATCATGCGCTGGCCGGCGCGCGCCAATTCCGAGCGCCGCTCTTCCAGCTTGACGCCGTAGTCAGCGACCGTTGCTTCAAGCTGCGCGATGCGGGTAGGTGAGACAAAGCCGCTTTCCAGCAGCTTGCGATTGTTTTCCAGGTCACTACGCTGGAAGCCCAGCGAGGCGACGGCCTGCCGGATCTGCGCTTCCAGGGACGCGGATTCTTCGGTGATTTTTTGTCGTTGAGAGCCGAGCAGGGCGACCTGTCCGGTCAACGTATTGCGCCGTGTCTGGAATAGCGTTTGCTCCTTGGCCATCTGTGCCTGGAGGCGCGGATCGGCGCGTGCGGCGCTTAACACTTCATCAGGAAATTCAATCGTGCCCGCCAGCGCCTGTTCGGCATCGAACCGCGCCAGGCTGGCCCGTTCCGCGCCGACCCGGTAATCGAGACGGTTCCGGTCCGCCGCCACCGAGACATCGCCCAGCACCAGCAGCGGCTCTCCCTGGCGCACGCGCTGGCCATCGCGCACCAGCACCTCGCGCACGATGCCGCCTTCGGCGTGCTGTACCGGGCGCCGGTTCAGGTCAACCTTGACATACCCCGGCGCCACCACTGCCGAAGCGAGCGGCGCGAGGCAAACCCAGGCCAGCACCGGCAGCAGTCCGGCCAGCAGCACCGCGCCGCCCCAGCGCGCCAGTCGGCGCCCTTCATTGGCATGAGGCGCCAGATAGTCGTTGGCGGTGTCGTTATTCGGTGCGTGGCTCATACGGTGCTCGCCTGCTCGCTCGCCTTCGTCACGACCTGCGCTCCGGGGCTGTCGGGCGCTGGATGGCGCATGGCCTGCATGACCTCGGCTACGCTGCCGTAATGCTGGGCGCGGCCGCCCTCCAGCACCAGCATCTTGTCCATGTGCTGCACCAGCGCGCTGCGATGCGTGACCACCACCACCGTGACCTTACCCTTGAGTCTCTTCAGTGCCTCGGCCAGCGCCAGTTCGCCAGCGCCGTCGAGGTTGGAATTGGGTTCGTCAAGGATCAGCAGCCTGGGCTCGCCATACAAGGCGCGCGCCAGGGCAATGCGTTGCCGCTGGCCAGGCGAGAGCATCACGCCGGTGCTGCTGATGACGGTGTCGTAGCCGTTGGGCAGGCCGAGCACCATGTCGTGTACGCCGGCGCGTTGCGCGGCGAGCACCACAGCGGCCGGGTCGATCGCACCGAGCCGGGCAATGTTGTCGGCCACCGTGCCGGCGAATAACTCGACATCCTGCGGCACGTACCCGAGCCACGGCCCGAGTTCGGCCCGATCCCACTGCGCCAGGTCGACCTGGTCGAGCCGCACCACACCCGCATTCGGACGCCACAGCCCGGTCAGTAGCCGTACCAGGGTGGATTTGCCGGCGCCGCTGGAGCCGATGATGGCGAGCGCCTCGCCGGGCTCCAGGCTGAGCGATACGCCGGCCAATATCATGTGCTCGCTTTTCGGGGGCCGGTACACAAGGCCGCTGGCTTGCAGCTGGCCGCTGGGGGGCGGCAGTTGCATGCGTGCGGGCTGGCTGTGGACCGCCTTGAGCAGTGCGTCAATGCGGGTATATGCGAGCCGGCCTTCGGCCAGCAAGCGCCAGCTGCCGACCACTTGTTCGACCGGGGCCAGGGCGCGTCCGAGCAAGATGGTGGTGGCCACCAGGATGCCGGGGGAGCCTTCACCGGAGATGACCAGATAGGCGCCCAGCGCCTGCATCATTACTTGCACTGCCTGGCGCGTGCTGCGGGTCAGAGAGGCCATCGCGATCGACTTGTGCATGGTTGGCCGCTGCAGCTCGGTGACCCGGGCATTGAGCCCACGCCAGCGCGTAATGAGCGCGCCGCTCATGCCAAGCGACTGCACCACTTCCGCGTTCTGCATGGAGGTTTCAAGGTAGCGGGTGGTCCTGGCCGCTTCCTGCTGCAGCGCTTCGATATTGCCACGAGTGATGCGGTCGTTGAGGACGGCCAGCCCGAGCATGAGCAGCGTGGCAGCGACGGCCGCCATGCCCAATACCGGATGCGCGAGCCAAATCACGATGATATAGACGATGGCCCATGGCGTATCGAGCAAGGCCAGCAGTCCTTGCGTGGAAAGCAGATTGCGCAGCGCCGCGACGTCACGCAGGCCTTCCGGGCTGGCCTGGCCAGTGCCCTCGGCGGCCCGGGCGAGCATGACGCGCGCCACCACTGGTGACAATTGTTCGGCGATCATATTCCCGGCGACACCTTGCAGCCGGCTACGCAGGTAGTCCAGCAGCAGCGATAAACCGAGCGCAACGGCCATGCCGACCAGCAGGACCAGCAAGGTTTCCTTGCTCTGGCTGGTGAGCACGCGGTCGAACACCTGCAGCATGAACAGCGCGGGCGCCAGCAGCAGGAGATTGACGAAGAAAGAAAACAGGGCGACGAAGTAAAGCGGACGCCGCAGGAGCGCGAACAGGGATTTCATCTTGCAGAGCCGTTGCGGTTCAGAAAAATCAGAACAACAAAATAAAGACAGCCACAAGCGGCGGTGCCGAAAACGGGATGGGGTGCTGCAATGCCAGCGCGAGCGCTCATGAAGGATGCTCCCTTAGTGAACAAACCTGTCTGGCATGAAAAGCGGGAATGAAAAGCAGAGATGAAAATCTGCTTCAATCAGGAAGTACCTGGGACAACGCTCAAGTAAGCAATTGATCATCCTGCAGTCGTGTCAGACACAACGCGAGGATTATCTACGCGGACAAATAGATTCGGCAGATTTCAAAAAAAAATAGCGGGCGGTAGTCAGAATCCGCTTGGAATGAAAGAAAAAATGACGGTTAACGAACTTACTTGTGATTGGAATTTTTTTTAAGAAAGCCCTGATTATCTGCTGGATTTTTAGCCACACTACCGGAATATGGCATCAAAGCCTGGCAGCCGTAGCTGGCCGACTTTATTGCTGATTTCACCTAGCGTGTCACTGACAGTCGGATAGGCCAGACGCACACCCAGTTCGTGCTTCATACGCCGGTTCTGCAACTGCCTCGACTCCGACATGAACGACAACAGCATCGGCGAGACCTGCTTTGCCAGTTCGCTGCGCGGCATGCGTGGCGGGTGTGGCAGACCAAACGCATCGGCCACCAGATCAAAGTACTGCCCCATCTTCAGATTCGAATCATCCACCGTGTGATAAACCCGCTGCGGCCTGGCGCGAACCAGCGCCAGCAGGATGATCTGTGCCAGATCGTCGGCATGGATATGGTTGGTGTAGACATCGTCGGCGGCATTGAGTGCCGGCGTGCCTGACTTCAAACGTTCGACCGGCAGCCGGTCGGCCGCGTAAATGCCGGGTACGCGCAAGATCGCAAGCCGGGCTTGCGCGCGTAGCGCCCAGCGCCGCAATACCTGTTCGGCATCAACCCGACGACGTGCACGCGCATTAACGGGCGCGACCGGCCGGTTTTCATCAAAACAGGCGCCGCCTGTGTCGCCATAAACACCGGTCGTGCTGACATAAACGAGCGTGCCATGTCGGGGTAAAATGGCGGTCAAATGACGGGTGCGACGGTCCAGCATGCCTTCTGTCTGCGGCGGAGCAAGATGCACGACGGTGTCAGCGAGTCCGGCCAGACGGCGCAAGCTGTCAGGCTCATCCAGATTGGCGACGACGGGTATGGCGCCGGCAGCTCTGAGCTCGGCCATCCGGGCAGGCTGGCTGGTCACGGCAAAGACGCGGAAACGATGGCGCAGCAGCGGCAGCAAGCGCATGCCGACATCGCCGCAGCCGACTAGCAGCAAGCGCGGCAGACCGACCTTATTGACAGAATTTTTTTTCATTGGCGAGATTGTATGACGTTCCAGGTAACTGTTCAGCCGAGTGGTCGGCAATTTACATGCGATGAAGGCGAGACACTGCTGGCGGCTGCCCTGCGCGCCGGCGTCGGTTTGCCGTATGGTTGCAAGAACGGCGCCTGTGGCAGTTGCAAGGGCAAGCTGCTGAGCGGCGCCGTCGTCCATGGCAAGCATCAGGAACGGGCGCTGACGGCCGTTGATGAAGCCGCCGGCAGTTCGCTGTTCTGTTGCGCGCAGCCGCAGTCGGATGTAACGATTGAAGCACGCGAAGTGCTCGGCGTTGGTGAATTTCCGGTTAAAAAAATTCCGGCGCGCGTCACGACTCTCGAACGCGTCAGCGACGACGTCATCATCATGTCTTTGCAACTGCCCGCCACCGAGCGCATGCAATACAAGGCTGGTCAGTACATCGAGTTTTTGCTCAAAGACGGCAAGCGCCGCAGCTACAGTCTGGCCAATGCACCGCATGACGATGCGCAGACTACGCTGCATATACGGCACATGCCCGGCGGGGTCTTTACCGACCATGTGTTTGGCACCATGAAAGAGCGTGACATCCTGCGCTTTGAAGGCCCGCTCGGTACTTTTTTCCTGCGTGAAGATTCCGACAAGCCTATGGTGCTGCTGGCATCCGGTACCGGCTTTGCGCCGATCAAGGCACTGGTCGAGCATGCAGTACATTTGAAAAGCCAGCGGACTATGGTGCTGTACTGGGGCGGCCGCCGTCCGCAAGATTTGTATCTGCACGCGCTTTGTGAAGAATGGGCGCGCACGCTGCCGAATTTCCGCTACATCCCGGTGGTATCTGACGCCTTGCCGCAAGATAGCTGGCAGGGACGTACCGGTTTCGTGCATCGCGCCGTGATGGAAGACTTACCTGACCTGTCGGGCTATCAGGTCTATGCCTGTGGCGCACCGGTCATGGTGGAATCGGCACAGCGTGATTTTGTCAGCGCCTGCAAACTGCCGGAAGAAGAATTCTTTGCCGACTCCTTTACCTCGGAAGCCGATCTGGCTGCCGCCTGAACAATATGAACCAACCTGAAGCAAACGACATGAATTTCAGCCACTACGACACCGACGCTCTGCTCTTTATTACCAAGCGCCCACCACTGGTTTTTACCAGCGGCGAAGGCATGTGGCTGACTGACCATAATGGCAAACGTTACCTCGACTATTTGCAAGGCTGGGCTGTCAACTGTCTGGGGCACTCACCGGCTTGCATTCAGGAAGCGCTGCTCGCGCAATCGAAAAAAGTCATTAACCCGTCGCCGGCTTTTTATAACGAGCCGTCAATCAAACTAGCCTCGATGCTGGTCAAGCATTCATGCTTCGACCGCGTGTTCTTCGCCAGCAGCGGCGCTGAAGCAAATGAAGGCGCGATCAAGCTGGCGCGCAAATGGGGTCAGCTGAACAAAAACGCAGCCGGTGAAAACCGCTATGAAATCATCACCTTCGACCACAGCTTTCACGGTCGCACGCTTGCGACCATGTCAGCCTCCGGCAAGGAAGGCTGGGGCACGATGTTTGCGCCGCAAGTGCCGGGTTTTTCGCACGCGCACCTGAACGATCTGGCCAGCGTCGAAGCGCTGATCACGGATAAAACGGTTGCTGTCATGCTGGAGCCGGTGCAAGGCGAAGGCGGCGTCATACCCGCATCGCGTGAATTCATGCAGGGCTTGCGCGCGCTGACACAGAAGCACGGCATCTTGCTGATTGTGGACGAAGTACAGGCCGGCATGGCTCGCACCGGCAAGCTATTCGCGCATCAATTATCCGACATCGAGCCCGACATCATGACGCTGGGCAAAGGCATAGGCGGTGGCGTGCCGCTGGCCGCGCTGTTGTGCAAGGAAGCGTTTGCGTGCTTCGTGCCAGGCGATCAGGGTGGCACGTATAACGGCAATCCATTAATGACGGCAGTTGGCGTCGCTGTGCTCGAGACCTTGCTGGCACCGGGCTTTTTGCAATCGGTGGTTGAGCTGGGCAACTACCTGAAAGCCGGGCTGGAAGCGTTGTCTGCAAAGCATGGGCTGGAAGGTGAACGTGGCGAAGGCTTGTTGCGTGCTTTGAAACTGGGCTCACCGATAGGTGGCAAGATCGTCGAGATCGCGCGCGACCTTGAGCCAGTGGGGCTGCTGCTGAATTCACCGCGACCGGACTTGCTGCGTTTCATGCCGGCGCTGAATGTGACGAAGGCAGAGATTGACCAGATGCTGACGATGCTGTCGGATGTGATTGAAAAGATGAAATAAGACTGCGAACCGGCTTCACCTCGGGAACACACTCGTGCCGTCATCGACTTGAGAGTCTTACTCCTCAGCCAGTTTGGCTAGCGCGCTTGCCCGGAAAGCCGGATCGACCATCAATTCTGCTTCGTCACTATCTGAATCACTTTCGTCTTCCTGTTTCAGGATTTCCTGCTGCTTGCCGTAGGCGGACTTCAGGCGGGTGATCAAATCATTGTCTTCGCTGGCGATAGTCACATGTAACTTCTTTCCATTCTTAGCAGCTTCAGCCACTGCATCGATTATCGCCTCCATCATCTTTTTCAAGCTTATTTTGCTGTACGTGGCCCACTCCCCGCTTGTGTCGCGCGTGAACTGATCAGGAAACGGCTCCATCACCAAGGTGCCCGATTTACCTTTCAGCGCTTTCGCTTACATCTGTTTCAATTGGCCCGGTTCGATCGCAGGCGCGCTTATTATGCCGGCGCTGAGTTTCAGGTCCGGCATCACGACAATTGAAGATGCCAACAGGCCCGCACCCGGCAAAGAAAACTGTTCATTCAGCCCGCCCTGCGCCCTGCCGCTATTGCGGTTGATATCGGTCAAAGATAAGGCACCCTGCAGCCTATCGCCCACCGCTCCCAACTTAGGATTTGCCAGCAGCGTCGTCATTACCGTAGTCGACCGCACCACAGCGTTGTCGGCTACAACCCGCATCGGCGACACCGACATCAGATTGATGCCCGATTTCGCCTTGACAGAGGCGGCAACCATTCCGTCCTCCAGTGGCTCCACTTTTTTCGCTTCAACATATTTATCAACCTGCGCGGCAATGGCATTGCCCGTAAAGTGGTTTCGTTGAAAAACAACCGTGCGGATATTTTGCATGGCCTGCAGATGATCGGTTTTGTCCCTGCCTGCTGGCTGCTTAGATGTCAGGATTTCCTCAATCAATGTTAGTGCATCGGCAGCGTGTTGCTGCCTGGATGCAGCATTAATACCGAAGAAATCTCTAATGGTTTCGCCCAGCGTACGCTCACGCAAAAAAGTTACTTTGTCTCCTGCCGCATTAGTGCCCTCGCTGACACGTAGCTCGCCCATCACTTTCAAAGACGAAGCCAGATTACTTATTGAAGTAATTTGTGAAAGATCGATCCGCATGATGCTCCTCCCAGGTCGTCTCTGAACTCAAAAAATATGAAAAAATAATTACTACAGGTTGCGCTAAAACAGGTCGCGATGTTCACGATTCGACGGCGAAAGTTGCACTCGCATCAGCGCTTCGCGTAAACCTTCACCATCACCGCCTTCAATGGCATCCTTCACATTTTTTAACAGTGTTGATGACGCGGCTATGCCATTGTTAACGGCGATTGCCTTGAACACGGCAAAGGCTGGATGATTGGCCTCCCGCTTCATAGCTTTGGGCATGAGAGCAAGCTTTATGGATTCCATCAGCGAGGGTCGGCGCAGAAATACCACCGTCTCCCCTTTGTCAAAACTGACGTCTTGCACACGGTGGATCTTGGTTCCTTCGAGTTGATTCAGAGCGTTGCATGCCTCATGCAAGCCCATAGACTCTTTGATCATTACGGCAGCAGTTATTTTCATTGGATGAACTCCGTAAAGCGCCCATTGCAAGGCCACTTGGATGAAGTTACGCACGAACTGAAGGTGTTCCGGAATGCACGCGTCTTAGTGCAGCGCTGATGCAAAACATCGTGCTTGGTAAAGTGTGCGAGCCGCACCGGATAACATGCATAAAAAAAACGGCCAATCTCGTTAGAGACTGGCCGTTTTAAACAGGCGCAAAATGTTCGTTTGCTTGGCTTACTTTTTTTGCGGTATGTACAGGTCGGTAATAACGCCCAATCCCATTTCAGCCGCAAACATCGGCGTCTCCGACAAGGTCGGATGCGCATGCACCGTCAACGCCAGGTCTTCCAGATCCGCACCCATTTCCATTGCCAAGACAGTCTCGGCCAGCAACTCACCAGCATTCACGCCCACGATACCGGCGCCAATGATGCGTTTGGTTTGCGGATCCCACAGCAGTTTGGTGATGCCTTCATCACGCCCCATCGCCAGCGCACGGCCGGAAGCGGCCCACGGGAAGCTGGCTTTTTCGAATGGAATTCCCTTGGCCTTGGCTTCGGTTTCGGTCACGCCCATCCACGCGATTTCAGGGTCGGTGTAGGCCACAGACGGGATTGTCATCGCATCGAACTCAACTTTGTGGCTGGCAATGACTTCGGCGGCGACCTTGGCTTCGTTGGTGGCTTTATGCGCGAGCATAGGGTCACTGCTGATGTCGCCAATGGCAAAGATATGCGACACGTTGGTGCGCTGCTGACGGTCCACCGGAATGAAGCCACGCTCGTTGACAATGACGCCGGCTTTGTCGGCGCCGATGTCGCGGCCGTTCGGACGACGACCAACTGCCATCAAGACCATGTCATACAGTTGCGGCTCTGCCGGTGCTGCTTCGCCTTCAAAACTGGCCAGCAGGCCGTTGGCACGCGCTTCGAGCTTGGTGACTTTGGTCTTGAGATAAATCGCTTCATAACGCTTTTCGATGCGCTTGGTCAGCGGCTTGACGATATCGCGGTCCGCAGCCGGAATCAGGCCGTCGGCAAACTCCACGACTGTAACTTTGGTGCCAAGCGCGTCATACACACAAGCCATTTCCAGACCGATGATGCCGCCGCCAATGACGAGCATGCGTTTCGGAATCTGGCGCAATTCAAGCGCACCGGTGGAGTCGATCAGGCGCGGGTCGTCATAAGGAAAGCCCGGAATTTTTACGACGGAAGAACCAGCTGCGATGATCGCATTGCGGAAAGCAATCACCTTGCTGCCCTCTGCGGTCTCGACGGTAAGCGTTTGCGGTGACGTGAAGCTTGCCTTGCCGTGCACGGTTTGCACTTTGCGCGCCTTTGCCAGTCCTGTGAGGCCGCCAGTCAGTTTCTTGATGACGCCGTCTTTCCAGCCGCGCAGAGCATCAATATCAATTTCAGGCTTCGACATCTTGATGCCGAAATGCGCCATCTCTTCAGCTTCGGTGATGACTTTAGCTGCATGCAGCAAAGCCTTGGACGGAATGCAACCGACATTCAGACACACGCCGCCGAGCGAGGCAAAGCGTTCGACCAGGACCACTTTCTGGCCGAGGTCAGCTGCGCGGAATGCTGCGGTATAGCCGCCGGGGCCGGCGCCGAGCACTAGCGTGTCGCATTCGATATCGGCTTTGCCGGCGAAGCTGGCTGCAGCCGGCGCGCTTGCTGGCACACTTGCTGGCGGCGCAGCTGCGGGTGCAGGCGCGGCGGCCGGAGCCGGAGTTACTGCTGCAGGTGCAGCAGTTGCAGCGTCGCTCGTTTCCAGCGTCAGCAGCAGCGAACCTTCGGCGACTTTGTCACCGATCTTTACCTTCATCTCTTTGACTACGCCAGCCTGACTACACGGAATCTCCATGCTGGCCTTGTCGGATTCGACCGTGATCAGCGATTGATCAACCTTGACGGTGTCGCCCGGCTTGACCAGCAGTTCAATGACTTCCACTTCCTTGAAGTCGCCAATATCGGGGACTTTGATTTCTACCAGACTCATATTATTTGCTCCGTTTTTGCATCATCGGAAATCACTAGCTTCGTGTATTTTTTGTTATGCGATTAAAGACACTGGATCCCAGCCTTCGCTGGGATGACGGTAGTAGTGTGAAGAGCGTATCAATCTCTACCGTCGCCCCAGCGCAGGCTGGGGCCCAGCGTCTTTCGTCATTCAACAAATTTGAATTTTCAAACCAACACTTACAGCAGCGTCTTGCGCATGTCGGCCAACACGTCAGCCAGATAAACCGTAAACCGCGCACCCATTGCGCCATCGATCACACGATGGTCATAGGACAGCGACATCGGCATCATCAGGCGCGGCACGAATTGCTTGCCGTCCCATACCGGCTTCATCGCAGCCTTGGACAAACCAAGAATCGCGACTTCGGGCGCGTTGATGATAGGCGTGAACGCTGTGCCACCAATGCCGCCCAAAGACGAAATCGTGAAGCTCGCGCCCTGCATATCGGCCGGCTTCAGCTTGCCTTCGCGTGCCTGTGCTGACAGCTCGCCCATTTCCTGCGCGATTTGCGCAATGCCCTTTTGGTCGGCGTTTTTCACAACAGGTACGACCAGGCCGTTCGGCGTATCCGCAGCAAAGCCGATGTTGTAATACTGTTTCAGGATCAGGTTCTCGCCGGTCGCATCGAGCGATGCATTAAAAGCTGGCAGCTTCTTCAAGGCTGCCACACTGGCCTTGATCACGAACGCGAGCATGGTGAGCTTGACGCCTGATTTTGCGAGCGACTCGTTGGCGCTCTTGCGGAATTCTTCGAGGTCGGTGATGTCGGCTTCATCGAACTGCGTTACATGCGGCATCATCACCCAGTTGCGATGCAAGTTAGGGCCGCTGATTTTCTTGATGCGTGACAGCGGCTGCAATTCCGTCGTGCCGAATTTCGAAAAGTCGAGTGATGGCCAAGGCAGCATGGACAGACCGATGCCGCTGCCGCTTGCCGCTGGTGCAGCAGAAGCACCACTCGCCATGACGCCTTTGACGAAGCCTTGCACGTCTTCGAGCAGCACACGGCCTTTCGGACCGCTGCCATTCACACGCATCAAGTCCACGCCGAGTTCGCGGGCGAACTTGCGGATTGACGGCGATGCATGCGCTTTGCTGCCTGTTGCAGGCGCAACTGACGGAGTTGCGACGGGTGCTGAAACTGGAGCTGGAACTGAAACTGGTGCCGGTGCTGCTGCTGGTGTTGCCGGCGATGCTGCAGGTGCAGATACCGGTGCAGGCGCCGATGGCGCAACAGCTGCATCATCACTAGCTTCCAGCATCAGCATCAACGAGCCTTCGGCAACCTTGTCGCCAATCTTGATTTTGATTTCCTTGACGACGCCGGCATGACTGCTCGGTATCTCCATGCTGGCCTTGTCGGATTCGACTGTGATCAGCGATTGATCTGCCTTGACGGTATCACCCGGTTTGACCAGCAATTCAATGACTTCGACTTCTTTGAAGTCGCCGATGTCGGGGACTTTTATTTCGATCAGACTCATGTTGTCAGCTCCATGCTTCCGCTGGCGATGCAGCGGAAGGTTTCAGTTTTATTTGGTTGTTGTTTTACAGGGTCACAGGATTTGGCTTGTTCGGATCGATGCCGTATTTTTCAATCGCCTGCGCTACCAGCGACGCATCAATGCTGCCGGCATCGGCGAGCGACTTGAGGGCAGCGATGGCCACGAAATAACGATTGACCTCGAAGAATTCGCGCAGCTTGGCACGCGAATCCGAGCGGCCAAAGCCATCGGTGCCGAGCACTTTGTAGCTGCGGCCACTTGGCATGAACGGGCGAATCTGTTCTGCATAAGTGCGCATGTAGTCTGTTGCTGCAATCACCGGGCCTTCGCTGTCAGCCAGACATTCAGTCACGTAGGCGACACGCGGTTTTTTGGCGGTTGGATTGAGCATGTTCCAGCGCTCGGCATCCTGACCGTCACGCGCCAGCAGCGTGAATGATGGTGCAGACCAGATATCGGCGGCAATGCCCCAGTCATTTTCCAGTAGTTCGGCGCCCGCAATGACTTCACGCAGGATGGTGCCGGAGCCCATCAGCTGCACGCGCAATTTGGATTTCTTCTTGCTTGCCTGCAGACGATACAGACCTTTCAGAATACCGGCTTCCTGCCCCTCGACCAGACCAGGGTGGCTGTAGTTTTCGTTCATGATGGTGATGTAATAAAACACATCTTCCTGCTTTTCTATCATGCGTACTAAACCATCATGCAGGATGACAGCGACTTCATGCGCGAAGGTCGGGTCGTACGGCATGCAGTTCGGAATGGTCGACGCCATCACATGGCTGTGGCCATCTTCATGCTGCAGGCCTTCACCGTTCAGGGTCGTGCGACCGGCGGTACCGGCCATCAGGAAGCCGCGTGCGCGCATGTCGCCGGCTGCCCACGCAAGGTCGCCAATGCGCTGCAGGCCAAACATGGAATAGAAGGTATAGAACGGGATCATTGCGCGGTTGTTCGTCGAGTACGACGTTGCCGCTGCAATCCACGAACTCATGGCGCCCGCCTCGTTAATGCCTTCCTGCAGAATCTGGCCGGCCTTGTCTTCGCGGTAGTAGCTGACCTGATCTTTATCAACAGGTTCATAGAGCTGGCCTTGCTGACTGAAGATGCCGATCTGGCGGAACAGACCTTCCATACCGAATGTGCGCGCTTCATCAACGAGAATCGGCACGACGCGCTTGCCCACGGTTTCGTCGCGCAGCAAAATCGTCAGCATGCGCACATACGCTTGCGTGGTCGAGATTTCGCGTCCTTCGGCAGTCGCGTCCAGCACGGCCTTGAAGGTCGACAGCGGCGGGATCGTGAAGGCATCGTCGGCTTTGCGGCGACGCTGCGGCAGATAGCCGCCGAGCTGTTTGCGGCGCTCGTGCAGGTAAATCATTTCTGGTGAATCCGCCGATGGCACAAAGAACGGCACATCCGGCAATTGTTCGTCTGAGACTGGAATGCCGAAGCGGTCGCGCATTTCACGGATGGCATCATCGTCGAGTTTTTTGGTCTGGTGCGCGGTGTTGCGCGCTTCACCGGACTTGCCCATGCCGTAACCTTTAACGGTTTTCACCAGCAAGACAGTTGGCTGACCTTTGTGTTCTTGCGCAAGTTTGAAACCGGCATAAATCTTGTGCGGATCATGACCGCCACGGGTCAGACGCCAGATGTCGTCGTCCGACATATTGGCCACCATCTCCAGCAACTTTGGATGCTTGCCAAAGAAATGCTTGCGCACATAGGCGCCGTCCTTGGCTTTGTAGTTCTGGTATTCACCGTCTACGGTTTCCATCATTACGCGCTGCAAGATACCTTCTTTGTCTTGTGCGAGCAGATCGTCCCAGCCCGGGCCCCAGATAACTTTGATGACGTTCCAGCCAGCACCGCGGAAATCGGCTTCGAGTTCCTGAATAATTTTGCCATTGCCGCGCACCGGACCATCAAGTCGCTGCAGGTTGCAGTTGACGACGAAGATCAGGTTGTCCAGCATTTCGCGACCGGCCATGCCAATGGCGCCCATGGATTCCGGCTCGTCCATCTCGCCGTCGCCGCAGAAGGCCCAGACTTTACGAGGTGCAGTGTCGGCGATCTGGCGTGCGTGCAGGTATTTAAGGAAACGCGCCTGATAAATTGCCATCAGCGGTCCGAGACCCATAGACACGGTAGGGAATTGCCAGAAGTCCGGCATCAGTTTCGGATGCGGGTAAGAAGACAAACCCTTGCCGTCGACTTCACGGCGGAAGTTCAGCATTTGCTCTTCAGTCAAACGGCCTTCGAGGAAGGCGCGTGCATAGACGCCCGGTGACGAATGGCCCTGTATGTAGAGCAAGTCACCACCATGATGCTCGGTCGGTGCATGCCAGAAGTGATTGAAGCCTATGCCCAGCATATTGGCGAGTGACGCAAAGCTGGAGATATGGCCGCCAAGGTCGCCGTCGGCGCGGTTGGCCTTGACCACCATGGCCATGGCGTTCCAGCGCATCCATGAACGCAGCCGTTCTTCGTACTCAAGGTTGCCCGGGCAGTGCTCGCCCAAGTGGGCAGGAATGGTGTTGACGTAAGCAGTATTGCTGGAGAACGGGATATGGGCGCCACGGCGGCGCGCCAGATCAACCATACGTTCCAACAGATAATGCGCGCGCTCCGGACCTTCATGGTCGAGCACTGCTTCGAGGGCATCAAGCCACTCTTGAGTTTCCATAACATCGGGATCATTGGCGGCTTGCGCCAGAATTACGTCGAGCTGAGCTGACATGCTGTGAGTCTCCATCTGTTTTGTTCTGGGCAGGTTTATCGCGACCGTCTGGCATGACGATACCGCGTAAACGACGCGACTTCCTAACGAAACGAAAGTTTATCAGGACTTCAAGAATTTTCAAAATACGATATTCAATTTCATAATGCGAAATATAAACCACTGGTAAGTTAATCAGGGGCTCTACTTTAGTTTGGCTTTGGACTTGGAAAAGTCGGGAACACACCAGCTTTGCCCGGCATCAAACTGACTGCGCCTTATAATCGTGGTTTGCTCTTTCTAATTTGCCTTTTATCCCATGCCAGCTCAAATCATCAACGGAACCCTGCTGTCGAAACAACTGCGCGCCGACGTAGCCCGCCGCGCCGCCGCTCTCACCGCCGCCGGCAAACAGCCGGGTCTGGCTGTCATTCTGGTTGGCGACAGTGCAGCGTCGCAGGTCTATGTGCGCAACAAGGTCAAGGCTTGCGAAGAAAACGGCATTCATTCCATTTTTGAAAAGTATGACGCCAGCCTGAGCGAAGAAGCTCTGCTCGCGCGCATAGACAGCCTGAACCGTGACCCTGCCATTCACGGCATTCTGGTGCAGCTGCCGCTGCCAGCGCATATTGATGCGCACAAAGTCATTGAAGCCATCGCCGCTGAAAAAGATGTCGATGGTTTTCACATTAGTAACGCCGGCTTGCTGATGACGGGCCAGCCGCTGTTCCGGCCCTGCACGCCGTATGGCGTGATGAAGATGCTCGAATCGATCGACTATTCGGTGCGCGGCGCCAATGCCGTTGTAGTTGGCGCCTCCAACATCGTCGGCAAGCCGCAGGCTATGTTGCTCTTGCAAGCGGGCGCGACCGTCACCATCTGCAATTCCAAGACGCGCGATCTGGCGCATCACACACGCGGCGCCGACATACTGGTCGTGGCCACCGGCAAGCGCAATATTGTTACCGCCGATATGATCAAGCCTGGTGCCGTCGTCATTGATGTCGGCATGAACCGCGATGACGAAGGCAAGCTGTGCGGCGACGTCGATTACGCCGGCGCGCTAGAAGTCGCCGGCTGGATCACCCCTGTGCCCGGCGGCGTCGGACCCATGACAATCACAATGCTGCTGGTGAATACGATAGAAGCTGCGGAAAGAACCTGAAAGAACCATATGACCACTGCTAATCCCCTGCTCGACTTTTCCGACCTGCCACGATTTGATGCATTCCGTCCCGAACATGTGACACCGGCCATCGATACGCTGCTAGCCGCTGCACGCCAAGTAGTGCAAGCACTTGAAGCGCCAGCGGCGCAAGTTGAATGGGATGATTTTGTCGTACCCCTCGAAGATGCAGCCGAAAAGCTGGGGCGCGCATGGAGCGTGGTCGGCCATTTGAATGCAGTGATGGATACGCCGGAGCTGCGCGCCGTCTATAACGAAAACCAGCCCAAGGTCACCGAGTTCTGGACTGAGCTTGGACAAAACCTCGCGCTGTTCGACAAATACAAAGCCTTGAAAGCCAGCCCCGCCTATGGAGGCCTGTCGTCCACGCGCAAGAAAATCATCGAGAACGCGCTGCGTGATTTCCGTCTGGGCGGCGCCGAATTGCCGGACGCTCAAAAATCCCGTTTCGCTGAAATTCAGGAACAACAGGCCGCGCTGTCGACCAAGTTTTCCGAGAACGTGCTTGATGCGACCAACGCGTATGAATTGCTGGTTGACGACGTCGCGCGTCTGGCTGGTCTGCCCGACGATGTGATCCAGGCTGCTCACGCGTCTGCTGAAAAAGCAGGCAAAACTGGCTATCGTTTTACGCTGCATTTTCCTTCGTACTTTCCGGTTCTACAGTATGCAAATGACCGCGCCTTGCGCGAGACCATTTACACGGCTAACGCAACCAAGGCTTCCGAGCTGGGCGCGAAACCGGCATGGGACAACACGCAAAATATCGTTGATATTTTGAAGCTGCGTGATGAAGAAGCAAAAATACTCGGCTATCAAAACTTTGCCGAAGTCTCGCTGGTGCCGAAGATGGCAACCGAGCCTAAACAAGTGATTCAGTTTCTTGACGACCTCGCAGTGCGAGCAAGGCCATTTGCAGAAAATGATCTGGCCGAACTGAAAGCTTTTGCCAAATCGGAACTCGGCATAGACAAGCTTGAAGCATGGGACTTCACCTATGCCGCAGAAAAATTGCGCGAGCAGCGCTATGCGTTTTCGGAACAAGAAGTCAAACTCTACTTTCCCGAGCCTAAAGTCGTCGGCGGCTTGTTCCGTCTGGTACAGAACATGTTTGGCGTGACTATCAAGGCCGACACCGGTCCGGTCTGGCATGACGATGTAACGTTCTACCGCATAGAAAAAAACGGCCATCTGATCGGGCAGTTTTATCTGGACCTGTATGCGCGAAGCGGCAAGCGCGGCGGTGCGTGGATGGATGATGCACGCGGCCGCAAATCACTGGCCGAAGCCGTGCAAACACCAGTGGCCTACCTGACCTGCAACTTCACCGAACCTGCCGTGGTTGATGGCGTGAAAAAGCCGGCGTACTTCACGCATGATGAAGTCATTACGCTGTTCCATGAATTCGGCCACGGCCTGCACCACATGCTGACTGCAGTCGACGAGCTTGGCGTCTCCGGCATCTCCGGCGTGGAATGGGATGCGGTTGAGCTACCGTCTCAGTTCATGGAAAACTTTTGCTGGGAATGGGAAGTACTGCAGCACATGACGGCGCATGCCGATACCGGCGCCACGTTACCGCGCGCCTTGTATGACAAGATGATCGCCGCCAAAAATTTCCAGTCCGGTTTGCAAATGCTGCGTCAGGTTGAATTCTCGTTGTTCGACATGCACCTGCATTTTGATTACAACCCTTACGGTAGTAAGTCGGTTGCTGATGTTCTGGCTGAGGTCAGGCATCGCGTCGCCGTCGTGATACCGCCTGCTTTCAACCGCTTCCAGAATTCTTTCTCGCATGTGTTTGCCGGTGGCTATGCAGCCGGCTATTACAGCTACAAATGGGCCGAGGTGTTATCGGCTGATGCGTATGGCGCGTTCGAAGAAGCGCAAGGCGACCCGAACCGGCTCGCAGAAACGGGGCTGGCATTTCAGCGCGAGATTCTGTCGGTGGGCGGTTCACGTCCGGCGCTGGAATCCTTCACCGCTTTCCGCGGCCGCGAGCCCAGCATTGATGCACTGCTGCGCCACAACGGCATGAGCAATTAAGCGGATAACTAAGTGAGTAAATAAGCGCCATGACCCGCATCGATTTTCACAGCAATGTGCCGGACAAATTTGCCTATACATGCCGGCTGATCCGCAAGGCGCGCGCCGGCAAGTCGCAGGTGGTGGTGTTCCTGCAAAATGATGCGCAACTAAAAGCCTTTGACACGGCGCTATGGACATTTTCCGATCACGACTTCCTGCCGCACGTGGTCGCCGGCGATGCGCTCGCTTCGCAGACGCCCATCATCCTGACCGATGACGCCACGCAGGAATTACCGCACCATCAGGTGTTGATTAACTTGTCGTCGCAAACGCCCGACTACTTCGCACGCTTCGAGCGGCTGATTGAAGTATTGTCCGATGATGATGAAGATCTGGCAGCCGGACGCGAACGCTACAAATCATACAAACAACGCGGCTATCCGTTAGAACTTTTTGGCGCTAAAAAAACATGAATCCCATAACTGACGATACCGACATTCCCGTACTGACCGAAGTCATTGAACCTGCAGTCGTTGATTTAGCTGACGATGCAGTTGATGATGCATTAGCGCTGCAGCAGCTTGAAGAAGAGCTCGCTGCGCGGCTGATGGCGCAGCTGTCGAGCACGATGCCGGTGTTGCTGGAGTCGGCATTGCGTGCGCACTTGCCCGACCTGATCGGCGCACGCTTGCAGACTGCCATCATGGCTGCGCTGGCCACTGCACTACCAGCCGCTGCACAAAGCGCGACCAAAGAGCTCTGCACGCAGCTGGCATTTGAAATCAGCAATAGCCTGCAACAGCAGCTGGAATATGAAGTCAAGCGTGCGGTTTCGGAAGAGCTGGCCAGACTGTAGGCTTTGCAAAACAAAATTCTGTGTCGTTTTTTTGCGTATTTAAAAGCCCTCGCAGACACAACTTTCAAAAATAAAATTTCGGCCAGCCCGAATGACTGCCCAAACATGATCTGTCTTTTTACAATCTCTGCATTGGCAAAACCGGCTGCACAGCCGGCACTGCTTCACTGTTCTGGAGATTGCACATGAAAGTTATCGTCCTTGGCGCCGGCATTATCGGCACGGCATCAGCCTGGTTTTTAAACAAGGCCGGCCACGAGGTCACCGTCATAGAGCGCCAGCCGGGTGCGGCGCAGGAAACCAGCTTCGCCAACGGCTGCCAGATTTCGGTATCGCATGCCGAACCCTGGGCCAATCCCGCCGCGCCACTGAAAGTACTCAAATGGCTGGGCAAGGAAGATGCACCGCTGCTGTTCCGCTTACGTCCTGAATGGCTGCAATGGCGCTGGGGCATGGAATTCCTGCGTCAGTGCACACCTTCGCGCACGGCTGACAATATCCGCCAGATCGTCTCCATTGCCGAATACAGCCGGCAGACCTTGCAAGCCGTGCGCGCCGAGACCGGCGTTGACTATGATTGCAAGACCAAAGGCATCCTGCATTTCTATACGGACGAAACAGAGTTCCAGCAGTCGCTGCCGGCGGCCAAGTTAATGCGTGAACTCGGTTGTCCGCGCAACACGATCACGACCGATGAAGTCATCCGCATCGAACCATCCCTTGCCAGCATACGCGACAAGATTGTTGGCGGCGATTTCACTGCTACCGATGAATCCGGCGACGTCTATAAATTCACCACGGGGCTGGCCGCGAAGGCAGCCGAAGCCGGCGTTAAATTTTCTTTCAGTACGACCGTCACACGACTGCTGACCGAAGGTCGCGGAGAAGCCACCCGCATCACCGGCGTGGAAGTCATAGATGCCGCTGGCCGCCATCAGGTTTTACATGCCGATGCATTCGTGCTGGCGATGGGCAGCTTCTCGGTCGATCTGGTCAAGCCGCTGGGCATTGACCTGATGATTTATCCGGGCAAAGGCTATTCAGCTACCTATCAAGTCACGAATCCGGAACGCGCACCGACCGTATCGCTGACGGATGACGGCTACAAGCTGGTTATTTCACGGTTGGGTGACCGGCTGCGGGTGGCAGGTACGTGCGAAATCAATGGCTATACACGCGAGCTCAACATGACACGCTGCGAGGCAATTACGCGACGCACGCGCGAGTTGTTTCCTGATGCGTGCGACTATGAAAATCCGGTCTACTGGACCGGCTTGCGGCCGCTGACGCCGTCAAATGTGCCATATATCGGCAAAAGCAAAATCGCTAACTTGTTCTTGAATACTGGACATGGCACTTTAGGCTGGACCATGGGTTGCGGATCAGGCAGAGCGATTGCCGAGATTGTGTCGGGGCGTGTGCCGGATGTGAACTTCGCGTTTACCGGCATGAAGCGGCGTAAGTCTGTGCCGGTTACAGTGACGGCGCCAGTGCGCGCTTAAATTGTTGTTTTGGACTTAAAGACGCTGGATCCCAGCGTACGCTGGGATGACGTTTGTTTATCTACCGTCGTTCCAGCGAAAGCTGGAACCCAGCGTCTTTCGTAGTGCGCTACAAAACGCTCACTTCTCCACCCGCACCACCAACTCCGCCGCCTTTTCATCAAACGCAACCCGCGCTGAAAACTTGACGCGCTTCATAGGAAAGCGCGACTGAAAATGCCGCACATTCCCGGAAGCCGATATCGCGCGGCGCACGAACTGGTAATACGCATCCATGTCGGTCACATGCACGACCAGAAAATAATCATAGTCGCCTGACACGAAATAACACTGCATGACCGCGCTTTCCTTCGCCATGCGCGTCTCGAATGCCTGCATCTGCTGGTCGGACTGATCCGTCAGCGACACTTCAATAAAAGCTAGCATCCCGTAGCCGAGTGCAATCGGGTCGACCATCGCAACGTCGGCACTGATAACGCCAGATTCACGCAGATCACGCAGTCGGCGCAGACAGGTCGGCTGCGACGTATGCGATTTTTCTGCCAGCACCCGCGTCGGCTGCTGATTATCTTTTTGCAAAAGATTGAGCAGCTTGCGATCGGTTTTATCGAGCGTATAGGTTTTGGACATAGGTACTCTGCAAGAATTTTTCGCAGACCGGCAAGAACTCGTTCCGGTTCAGGTGTTTTTATTGTACCGTTTGCTTGTTCAAACATTCACGCTTCTTCAGGAGAGTATTCATGCAGTTCATCAAGCACACCTTGTCTGCCACGCTGCTGCTTTCACTGGCTGGCCTTGTTCAGGCCGAAGACCAGACCGTCAAAATCGGCCACGTCGCACCGCTGTCCGGCCAGATAGCCCACTTGGGCAAGGACAATGAAAACGGCGCACGCATGGCTATTGATGCCCTTAATGCTAAAGGCATCAGCATCGCCGGTAAAAAGGTGACTTTCGTGCTGCTACCTGAAGACGACGCAGCCAATCCGCAGCAAGCAACGGCTGTCGCGCAAAAGCTCGTCGACGCAAAAGTTAACGGCGTCATTGGCCACCTCAATTCCGGCACCACGATACCGGCCTCGAAGATTTATCACGATGCCGGCATTCCGCAGATTTCGCCGTCAGCAACAAACCCGAAATATACGCAGCAAAGTTTCAAGGGTGCGTTCCGCGTCGTCGCTAATGATGGCCAACTCGGCGGCACACTAGGACGCTATGCAGCCGCTACGCTGCAAGCGAAAAAAGTCGCCGTCATTGATGACCGTACCGCTTACGGACAGGGCGTGGCCGACGAATTTGCCAAGGCTGCGAAAGCGGCGGGCGTGACCGTGGTCAGCCGGCAGTACACGAACGACAAAGCCACCGATTTCAATGCGATCCTGACTGCCATCAAAGGCAAGAGCCCCGATCTGATATTTTTTGGTGGCATGGATGCGGTCGGCGGCCCGATGCTGCGCCAGCTGAAGCAGCTGGGTATCTCCGCGAAATTCATGGGCGGTGACGGCATCTGCACCGAGCAGCTGCCTGCATTAGCAGGCGACGGCATGGCCGATGGCCAAGTGGTTTGCGCTGAGGCAGGTGGCGTTGAGGAAAACCAGAAAAAAGCAGTCGATGATTTTCGCGCGGCCTACCGCAAGAAATTTGGCGTCGACGTCAAACTGTATGCACCGTACGTATATGACGCTGTCATGGTGATGGCAGCTGCCATGCAAAAAGCCAACTCCACCGAACCAGCCAAATATCTGCCTGAACTGGCCAAGATCAATTACAAGGGCGTAACCGGCCCGATTGAGTTCGATGCGCGCGGCGATATCAAGAACGGTACGCTGACTTTGTATACGTACAAAGGTGGTAAGCGTGCGCAGATCGCCGTGATGAAATAAGAAAACATCAGGACGAAAAAATGCTCTCCTTTTTCAGGAGAGCATTTTGCTATAAATAGTTACAACAGCCTTGATTCCCAAGATGAGCTTAAGAGCTTATCCCGGTAGGTCAAGTCGTTGCGGCGGGTCGCATAGTTTGCTCAGCGGATTTGCTAGGAAGGAGACGATCAGCGGGGTGACTCGAACCAGTTTTCTGTCTGCAGCGCGGGCACGCGCTCGAATTCTCTGAGGTTGTTCGTCACTAGCACAAGTCCTTCACTGCGCGCATGGGCGGCGATGTGCAGGTCATTAACTCCGATGGTCTGTCCTTGCGTCTCCAGCGCGGCACGAATGGATCCATAGTGCTGCGCAGCCTTGGCTGTGTAGGACAGCACTTCGAGACGGCTTGTGAAGTCGTCAATGACGCGCAGGTTGTCTGCCATCCGTGTGCTCTTTTCTGCGCCGTGGTAAAGCTCCGCGAGCGTGATGCTGGAGATGGCCATCCTGCCGGTGTGCTGGTTGAAGGTCTGCAGCACTTCGGGTGGGCGACGCTTGATCACGTAGATGACGATGTTCGTGTCGAGCAGGTAGCGAATCATTCGAAGGATTCTCGCTCGGATTGCTCCTGGCTGGCGCGCTCCGGTATGAAATCTTCGCTGACTTGCGAGCCGCTGAGAAAGAAGCTGTCCCAAGTGCTGTCCACGGGTGAAATGATGCGCTCGTTGCCGACGGCACGCACTTGCACGCGCTTGACGCTCTCGGGTAGGCGCAGTTCGGCAGGCAGGCGCACAGCTTGGGTACGGTTATTAATGAAGACGGTGGAGATAGTCATCTGAACTCCGGACAGTAAGTGTATATGGCAAGAGTATATTGCACTTATATGAAGGGTTCAAGTCCTTCATTTCCAGCAATCATGGCCATCCTTTTCCGAGTCCGGATTACGTCGCTCGTCCTTTATAGGGTTGGCATTGTTGTGCATGCCGGGAGGTACGAAGCTGGTGATGTTCGAAAGAATGCGTAGTGTGTTCAGTGACGCGTGTGATCTGGCGTGATTTGACGGCGTCGGAACCCTGAACTGAAGAATGACAGTCAAACGAAAAAAAAGCGCTCATCATTCAGAAGAGCGCTTTTATTATTATTGCAACCAGCTTATTTCAAAGACAGAATCCACTTGACCAGCGTGTGGGCTTCAGCTTCGGAGACTTGCGGATTAGCTGGCATAGGGATAGGACCCCAGACGCCACTGCCGCCCTTCAAAATCTTTTGCACCAGCTTGCCTTCAGCTGTTTTGTCGCCCTTGTACTTGGCAGCGACTTCTTTGTAACCAGGGCCGACCAGCTTGTTATCAACAGCGTGGCAAGCGAGGCAGTTTTTTTCTTTTGCCAGTTCGGCATTAGCGAATGCAGCATTGGAAGCCAAAGCACTGAGTGCCACAGCAGCAAGCAATACACGTTTCATTTGAATCTCCAAAAATTAAACAACTGAAAAATTTTACCTTGTTTTGCCAGGCTCTTCACACACTAACAGCCTAGCACCGGTGAAATCTCAGCAAATGCCGTCTTTACACTTGCTCACATTAATCGGTGGCAGATTAATCAGTGACAGCGCCTTTGCTTGCAGTTGATGCCAATTTGCCAAACTTTGCCAGGACGCCGCGTGTATAACGCGCCTTCGGCGGCTGCCAGATAGCACGACGGCGGGCGATCTCTTCATCCGGCACATTCAATTGCAGCAGGAGTTGATGTGCATCGATGGTGACTGAGTCACCTTCATGCACCAGACCGATCAGACCACCGACTGCAGCTTCAGGCGACACATGGCCGACCACCATGCCCCAAGTACCACCCGAGAAACGGCCGTCGGTCACGAGACCGACTGATTCGCCCAAGCCTTTGCCGATCAGTGCAGAAGTAGGTGCCAACATTTCCGGCATGCCAGGGCCACCCTTTGGCCCCAGATAACGCATCACCAACACATCGCCCGGCTTGATGCTGTCGGCCAGAATCGCTGTCATTGCTGATTGTTCATCATCAAACACGCGCGCCGGTCCGGTAATGACCGGATTTTTCAAACCAGTGATTTTTGCCACGCAGCCTTCCGGTGACAGATTGCCTTTCAGGATGGCGAGGTGACCTTCCTTGTACAGCGCACGGTCGATTGGGCGAATCACGTCCTGATCTGCACGCGGTTCGTCCGGCACATGGGCCAGTTCTTCGGCCAGCGTCTTGCCGGTGATGGTGATGCAATCGCCATGCAACAGTCCGGCGTTCAGCAGCAGCTTCATGACTTGCGGCACGCCGCCTGCTTTGTGCAGGTCGGTTGCGACATACTCACCCGATGGTTTCAGGTTGCAGATGACCGGCACTTTCTTGCGCATGCGCTCGAAATCGTCAATATTCCACTCGACATCTGCGGAGTGGGCAATAGCCAGATAATGCAGCACGGCGTTGGTCGAGCCGCCGGTCGCCATGATGACGGCTACAGCGTTCTCGATGGATTTGCGCGTGATGATGTCGCGCGGCTTCAGGTCGCGCTTGACGGCTTCGACCAGCACCCGCGCCGATTCCGCAGCGGAGCCGACTTTTTCATCATCAGGATTGGCCATGGTCGACGAATACAGCAGCGACATGCCGAGCGCTTCGAATGAAGAAGACATGGTGTTGGCGGTATACATGCCACCGCAAGAACCGGTCGACGGGCACGCGTTCTGTTCGATACCGTCAAAGTCTTCCTGTTTCATGATGCCGGCGGTGAATTTGCCGACCGCTTCAAACGCTGACACGATGGTCAGGTCTTCGCCTTTCCAGTTGCCCGGCTTGATGGTGCCGCCATAGACATAAATGCTGGGCACATTGGTACGCGCCATGGCGATCATCCCGCCCGGCATGTTCTTGTCGCAGCCTCCGATGACGACTACGCCGTCCATCCATTGCCCCTGCACGCAGGTCTCGATACAGTCGGCGATGACTTCGCGTGAAATCAGCGAGTACTTCATGCCTTCGGTGCCCATAGACATGCCGTCCGAAATGGTAGGCGTACCGAACACTTGCGGATTGGCGCCGGCTTCTTTGGTCGCCAAGATGGCGATGTCAGCCAGTTTTTGCAGGCCGGAGTTGCAAGGCGTGATGGTCGAGTGGCCATTTGCAATCCCAATCATCGGCTTGTCGAAATCGGCGGTCTCATAGCCCATCGCGTAATACATAGCGCGGTTCGGGCTGCGTGCTACACCTTGGGTAATATTTTTCGAGCGGCGATTGGCTGCCATAGGGTCTCCGGAATAAGTGTGATGAAGCGGAAAAACGCATACAGTGCCTTGCGCCATGTCGGCTGTCAAATATATCATTCGGTCATTATTGATATTTTTTACATATAACTGAGCCAATGAACATTGAACTGCGTCCGCTGCGTTATTTTGTCGCCGTTGCCGAAGAAATGCACTTCGGCCGCGCCGCCGTGCGGCTGCACATGACGCAGCCGCCGCTGTCGCAAACCATACAGGCGCTGGAAGTGCAGCTTGGCACTGCGCTGTTTACGCGCACCAAACGCAGTGTGACGCTGACGGCTGCCGGTCGCGCACTACTGCCGGAAGCACAGCGTCTGCTGGTGCAAGCCGAAGCTTTGCCGGCACTGGTACAGCGTGCGGCCGCCGGCGAGTCAGGGCGGCTGGTTCTGGCTTTCGTTTCTAGTGGCGACTACAGCGTGCTACCGACAGCTTTGCGTGAATTTCGCGCAGCATATCCATCGGTACAGATCGCCTTGCTGGAAGCCACAACCGACTTGCAACTCGACTACCTGGCCGCCGGCAGCATTGACCTCGGCATTCTGATACCGCCGCTTCCGGACAAGCTCAAAGCTGAACTTGATTATCTGACCGTGCTAACCGAACCACTGGTGCTGGCCGTGCCCGAAGGCAGCAAACCCGCGGCAAGCCAGCGCAAAGTGTCACTGAAAGACTGCACAGATCTGCCGCTGATTATTTTCCCGCGCCGCTTGGCGCCCACTTTTCATGACCAGATACTGGGCTGCTTTAGGGCAGCCGGTGTGACGCCGCATATCGGACAAGAAGCGAATCAGATGCAGACCATAATCGGGCTGGTTTCAGCCGGCATGGGCATGGCGCTTGTGCCACAATCGGTGTCGAATTTAAAGCGGCCCGGTGTTGAATATCGTGAGCTGAAAGATGCCAGCCCGCTGGTAGAAACAGGTCTTGCCTGGCGGCGCGACAATGCATCGCCCGTGCTGCGCGCCTTCCTTGAACTGATGCGAAAGAAAACCTGATGCTGATTCATCCCATGCCTGACCCGATTGCGATCTCCATCGGCCCGCTGTCCATCCACTGGTACGGGCTGATGTATTTGCTGGCCTTTGGTTTGTTCGTACTGCTTGGCCGCATACGCATCAGGCAGCCGCATATGGCGGCAGCAGGCTGGCGTGCCGACGACATCGAAGACATGCTGTTCTACGGCGTGCTGGGCGTGATCATCGGCGGCAGGCTCGGCGAGGTGCTGTTTTATCACCCCGATTATTATTTCGCGCATCCGCTGGAAATTGCCGCTATCTGGAAAGGCGGCATGTCGTTTCATGGGGGCTTTCTCGGTGTGCTGGTAGCGATGGCGATCTGGGGCCGCAAACATGGGCGGCGGCTGATGGATGTGATGGACTTCATCGCGCCGCTTGTGCCGCTCGGTTATGCGGCCGGCCGCATTGGCAATTTCATCAATGCCGAACTGCCGGGGCGCGTTGCCGATGCGAGCCTGCCGTGGGCAATGATCTGGCCAAACGTGGATAGCCTGCCGCGTCATCCTTCGCCGATTTATCAGGCACTGGTTGATGGCGTACTGCTCTTTATCGTGCTGTGGCTGTATGCGAGAAAGCCGCGCCCTTATCTGGCTGTCAGCGGCGTGTTCGCGCTCGGCTATGGCTGCGCGCGCTTCTTCACTGAATACTTCCGCATGCCGGACTATGAAGTCAGCCTTGCTGGCTGGACCATCTCGGCTGGCCAGATGCTGTCGCTGCCGATGATAATTCTCGGCCTCATTCTGTTATTTGTCGCTTACCGAAAACCCGTGCCCGCATGAATGCCAATCTCTACGCTCTATTCCAGTCGCGCTTTCCCAAAGACCTGAACGACTGCTGGATTGAAACCGACGAAGGCCGTTATTACAGCTGGCTTGACCTCGAGCGCGGCAGCGCGAAGCTGGCCAACTTGCTGGCGAGTCTGCATCTGCCGCAAGGTTCACGCATTGCGGTGCAAGTTGAGAAATCACCCGAAGCCTTGATGCTGTACCTGGCGACAGTACGCGCCGGTTTTGTGTACCTGCCCTTGAACACCGCATACCGCGCCGCCGAGATGGAATACTTCATCGCGAATTCGTCGCCGGCAGTGGTGGTCTGCTCGCCGCAAAATTTTGGCTGGATTACGCAGATCGCTTTCAAGGCCGGCACCGCGCATGTGTTCACGCTGGATGAACCGCGCGAAGGAAAAAACAGTGGCTCGCTGCTGACGCGCGCACTGCATCACAATGACCAGTTCGAGACCGTACACAGAGAGCCGGACGAACTGGCTGCAATTCTGTATACATCCGGCACCACCGGCCGCAGCAAGGGCGCGATGCTGAGTCATGGCAATCTGGCGTCCAACATTCGCGTACTACAAGAGTTGTGGCAATGGCGAGCTGGTGATGTGCTGCTGCATGCGCTGCCGCTGTTTCATATACATGGCCTGTTTGTCGCCGCCCATGGCGCGCTGATGAATGGCAGCAAAATGATTTTCCTGTCGAAGTTCGACAGCGCCAGCGTGATGCGCCATCTGCCGCGCAGCACGGTCTTCATGGGTGTGCCAACTTACTATGTGCGGCTGCTTGCTGATGCGGCGTTCGAGCGCAAGCTTTGTGCATCTGTACGACTGTTCATTTCCGGTTCGGCTCCGCTGCTGACAGAAACCTTTGACAGCTTTATCGAGCGCAGCGGTCACACCATACTCGAGCGTTACGGCATGAGCGAGACGGCAATGCTGACATCGAACCCTTATGACGGTGTTCGTAAATCCGGCACAGTCGGCAAGCCATTGGCGGGCGTTTCCGTGCGCGTGGTGCGCAGTGACGGACATGCATGTGCAATCGATGAAATCGGTGACATACAGGTACAAGGCCCGAATGTCTTTGCCGGCTATTGGCAAATGCCGGAGAAAACTGCTGAAGAATTTACTGCTGACGGATTTTTCAAAACAGGCGACGTCGGCCGCTTTGATGAAGATGGTTATCTGACTATCGTCGGCCGCAGCAAGGACCTGATCATTTCAGGCGGCTACAACGTCTATCCGAAAGAAATTGAATCCGTTATAGATGCCCTTGACGGTGTGCTGGAGTCAGCCGTCATAGGCGTGCCGCATGCCGACTTTGGTGAAGCGGTAACGGCCGTGATCGTCGCGCGCAAAGGGGCAACGCTGTCGTCTGCACAAGTGATCGAGCAATTGAAATCCCTGATCGCGAATTTCAAGGTGCCGAAGCACGTTGTGTTTGTTGATGAACTGCCGCGTAATGCGATGGGCAAGGTGCAGAAGAATTTGTTGAGGGAGCAGTTTGGTAAGGCTTGATTTGCGTGGTGAAAATGGTGGGTTTCGCTGCGCTCTACACCACCCTACGGAACTTTGTGCACCATGAACCGTAGGGTGGTGTAGAGCGCAGCGAAACCCACCGCAAGCAAACTACCGCAGCGCCTTATAAAGCATGTACCCCGCCAGTAAATACAAAATAACAGCAAATACTTTTTTCAGTGACTTGACTGGCAACGCATGCGCGACCTTCGCGCCTAGCGGTGCGGTCGTCACGCTAGCCAGCGACACCACCAGCAGCGCAGGCAAATAGATATAGCCCAAGGCACCGGGCGGCAGATCCGGAATATCCCATCCAAAATAAATATTCGATAGCGTACCGGCCAATGCAATCGGAAAGCCGAGCGCTGAACTGGTGGCGACGGCGTTGTGAATTTTGACGTTACACCATGTCATGAACGGCACCGAGACGAAACCGCCACCGGCGCCTACGAGTCCCGACAAGATGCCGATGATGGATCCGGCAGCCAGCATGCCGCCGGTCTTGGGTAATTCACGCGTAGCTGCCGGTTTTTTATCCAGCAGCATCTGCGTGGCAGACAGGCCGACGAACACCGCGAAGAAAAGCGCAAGACCAGATGAATTCAATTGCGCGCCTATCCACGGACCTATCCAGGAGCCGATCAAGATACCCGGCGCCAGCAGTTTGACCACTGGCCACAGCACAGCGCCGCGACTGTGATGCGCACGTACCGAGGACAAGGATGTAAACATGATGGTCGAGAGCGATGTGGCAATGGCCATGTGCACGATCAGCTCAGCTGGAAAATGCTTCAGCGTCAGCATCATCGTCATGAAAGGCACGAGCAACATGCCGCCCCCGACGCCGAGCAAACCTGCGGCAAAGCCGGTTGCGGCGCCCATCAGTAGAAACGCCACAATCAGATTGAAATCCATACTGCTTGCCTCTTTTATTCTGCTATGAGTTTTTCAATGCATTGCCATTCAGCCGCCGACACAGGCGTGATGGACAAGCGGCTGCCTTTTTTTAGCAGCAGCATAGCAGCCAGTTCAGGCTCGGCGCGTAATGAGGGCAGTGCTATCAGGCGCGTCTTGCGCAGCGCGCGCACGTCGACCAATGACCAGCGCGGATTGGCATGCTCGGATTTCGGATCGTAGTAAGGACTATCTGGATCGAACTGGGTAGGATCGGGATAAGCAGCGCTGGCGACTTCAGCTAAGCCAGCAATGCCGGGCACGGCGCAGCTTGAATGATAGAACAGCACGCCGTCACCAATGCGCATGGCGTCACGCATGAAATTGCGCGCCTGATAGTTGCGCACGCCAGTCCAGGCGACAGTCTGCTCTGGCGCTGTCAGCGCGTCATCGATGCTGACTTCTTCCGGCTCGGATTTCATTAGCCAGTATCGTTTTATCTGCGGCTTCATTATTTTTATGGGCATAAAAAAAGCGGCTGCATTAATGCAGCCGCTCGAAATAAAGTCCCGCCTGTGCCGCTGTGCCGGCATCCTGAACCAAGGCGGTTCAAGGCGGCCACAGTAGTTCAATATTGGGATCGTCGGACTAGCGACGTTCACGCCTACTAAACGAATCCCGCAGCCAATGCACAAAAATGGTTCAAGGAATATATGGCAATCGCGAACACGGCAGGAGATTTGAAGTCTACGCTAATCAACTGCCATGTCAAACGATTTGAATTTATTTATGCGGCGTTCAAACTATTTTTTTATTGCGGCGCGAGTGCGCCATCAATCAGCGTATGCATCGCAGTAATTTTCTCGCGCACGTCTGCCACCGATAGTTCAGCGAATGGCCCTTGGCCGGAACGTGACGACAGAAATTCTGCCGCTATTCCGAGCGCGGCAATGACTGCAATGCGGTCATTGCCTTTGATCTTGCCTGCGTCGCGAATCGCATTCATGCGCTCATCCAGATAAGCGACCGCTTGCTTCAGCGCGGTCTCTTCGCCTTCCTTGCAAGTGAGGCTATACGGCTGCCCCATGATGTTTACATCAACCTGCATTACCTTGTTCATATTTACTTCGCTCATGCTGCTTCCTCGTCGGCCGCGTCTTCGGGCATTGTCTGCAGCAGCGCTGCTACGCGCGCATGCGCCTGGCTCATGCGCGCAGCAAGCGCGAGGTTGTCGGCGCTGGCTGCGGCGAGTTTGTCGCGCAAGGCTGCATTTTCGCTGCGCAGCGCATGCGTTGCGTCAGCCAGCTGACGAATCTTGTCGAGGAGTGTCACTAATTCGGAAATCATGCCGGCACTATAGTCGGGCAAGCGAATTTCCGTCAATACATTCAGGCACTTGTCGTTGAAAGTTGACGCAGACTCGAGCCTGCAAAAGGCTTAATGCGCATGTTATTAAAAGTCTATCGAACGCAAGCGTCGCGCCAAGTCAGCTTTGGTCATTGCTGTGCGTTCACGCAACGCATGGGCAATGAGCCGCTGCGCATGCCGCAAATTTGCCGGCCGCTGCACATCTGCCGGATGCAGCGCCACCCGCATTAGCGGCGATTCCGATTGGGTAGCAGCACGCAGCGTCATGGCACTGCGAACCAACGCATCGCCAGCGCGATAGCGGGTGCTGTAGACCAGCGCAGGGGCGCGCAAACCTTGAAACTGCGGCAATAAATTGATGCCGCCATAGTTTGTCATATAAGTAAAAGGCATCGCCGCCAGCGCCTCACGACTGCCCTTGCTCATCATCCAGGCCGGCGCAACAAAGCCTGCCAGTGGCCAGTTGCGCTCTGCAAACCACGCTGCACCGGCCTGTAGTCGCTGGCGCGCAGCGCATTGTTCGAGCGCTGCGAATTCGCCTTCGCTGCGGGTAAGCACACGACGCCTGAAGCGTTCCGCCCAGTTATGCGGTGCAGGACCTTCATCAAGATGCGTATAGCCATGCAAGGCCAGTTCATGACCGGCAGCCTGCATGGACGACAGCTCGGCATGGCACTGCAGCGACGCAGTCTGCGGCAAGCGGTGCCAATACGGTACTACCAGCAAGGTCAGCGGTATGGGCGCGACTGCATGCACCGCCGCGATTACGCGCCGGCAGTCAGCCCAAGTCGCCGGCGCGACATCATGAATTGAGACACAGAGAGTACGCAGCATTGTCAGGGCAAGGTCTGAAGCGGCTGCGAAGTCTGCCATTGCACTTGGGTCAGGCTTGCGTAGTGCTGCATCAGCTGCGGCATGATGCAATCCCAGTCGTAGTGCGTCAGCATTTTGCGCCGGCCGTTCTCTCCCATGGCGCGCAAGTCGCTATGAAACAGGCGCCGTATGCCATCGGCCAAGACTGCACTGCTGCCTGTGCGCACGAGTAGACCCGTTTCTTCATCAACCAGTTCAGCAACACCGCCGCCGGCCACGCCTAGCACCGGCACGCCGCAGGCCAAGGCTTCCAGCACCACCAGCCCGAAGGTTTCGTGCTGACCGGGATGCACGAACAAGTCACAAGCCGCAATCAGACCAGCCAGGCTGCGCGGATCCGCTTCATACGGCAGGCAAGTAACAGAACCGGAACGCAGCGGAATCTTGCCACGCCCGACCAACAACAAATGATAGGGCGCACCCAACTGCTCTACCGCTCTGACTAACTGGAACAGATTTTTTTCGCGCGTAAACCGTCCTGCATAAATGATCAGTCGCGTATTCGCCGGCAAACCCAGCCGCTTGCGCAACAGGATGTTTTTTCGAAGCGGCGAGAACAGCGTCGTATCGACGCCTAGCGGCTGATGTGCGACTTGATGCACGCCGAGTGCCTGCAATTTTTTAACCATGATATAGCTGGGCGCGAGTACCAGATCGAACTGCCGGTACAGCCTGCCGACATATAAGTTGGCAGCCTGTTGCGCGGCCTTGCCAAAACGCTGCCCGGCCAGTTGCGGCAAATCGGAATGATAAAAAGCCAGAGCATTGATTTGCAGTTTTTTTTTCGCATGCAACGCACTCCAGGCGAACTGATACGGATCGCCGGCCTCTATTAGTTGCGGCGCCAGTCGCAACAGGCAACGCGTGGCCAGTGCGGACGACACCGGCCAGCGAAATCCATTGCTATAAGGAATAGGAAAGCTAGGCACGCCCACTACACCGGGGTCCAGATCGGCGCCGATTGCGGGAGCCACCACGCTATGCTGCATGCAGGAGTGCGCACGCAGCCAATTCGATTTCGCACGAAGATACGTGCGAACGCCGCCGGTCTGCGCGGGATAAAACATGGTGATATCGACGAGGTGCACTGGGCCGCATGTATGTGCAGATATGGAGCAGCCACCTTAAGCCAGTGCGCACTTTAGAATTTTGAGTCGGCTCAACCGGCTCATGCTTAATTTGATTCAGCAAGCGACTTCAGAACGACAGTGGGTTCGTTCTTTTTATGCGGCACATCATCAAAATAAGCTACAGCCCACACTTTTCAGGAAAATCGGTTATGATTCGCTCAATTCCCCACCGCGTCATCTCTGGCTCACCTTCCAAACACCGAAAACGCGCGACTTTTAAGCTGCTCGCGTCGTCACAACGGAAACCTGTTGGAAACCCTGTGCTAACAAAAATGAAACGGGTGCGGACCAACTTTATTTGGCCTCTCTTGAGGAATCCATGAGCGAAAACATAAAACACGTATCTGACAGTTCATTTGAAGCCGATGTTCTGAAATCCGACAAGCCAGTTCTGGTAGACTTCTGGGCAGAGTGGTGCGGTCCTTGCAAAATGATTGCACCTATATTGGAAGAAGTCGCGAAAGAATACGACGGCAAAATCCAGATCGCTAAAATGGACGTTGACGCAAATCAGGCAGTACCCGCAAAATTTGGTATCCGCGGCATTCCGACTCTTATTTTGTTCAAGAACGGTGTACCAGCGGCACAGAAGGTGGGCGCATTGGCCAAGGGCCAATTGACCTCCTTCATTGATAGCAATATCTGATGTATGGCTGCGGTGGCACATTCGTGCTGCCGCGTTCTTCCTCCTGATCTGATCATCGTTTTACCCTCCCCCACCTGAAAATTTCCCTTCGCGGGATACAACTATGCATTTATCTGAATTAAAAGCTCTCCACGTCTCAGCACTGCTGGAAATGGCAATCGGTCTCGACATCGACAATGCTGCGCGCTTGCGCAAGCAGGAACTGATGTTCGCGATCCTGAAAAAACGCGCGAAGTCTGGCGAACAAATTTTTGGCGATGGCGTGCTTGAAGTGCTGCCGGACGGCTTCGGCTTCCTACGCTCACCGGACGCGAGCTACATGGCGTCGACCGACGACATTTACATCTCGCCGTCGCAGATCCGCCGCTTCAACCTGCACACCGGTGACTCGATTGAAGGTGAAGTGCGTACCCCGAAAGATGGTGAGCGCTACTTCGCGCTGGTCAAGGTTGACAAGGTCAACGCTGAATCGCCGGAAGCATCGAAGCACAAGATCCTGTTTGAAAACCTGACGCCGCTGCACCCGAACCAGCCTTTGCTGCTGGAACGCGAGATGCGCGGCGAAGAGAATATTACCGGTCGCATCATTGATCTGATCGCGCCTATCGGCAAAGGCCAGCGCGGCCTGCTGGTAGCGTCACCAAAGTCGGGCAAGTCAGTGATCCTGCAGCACATCGCGCATGCGATCACGGCCAACCATCCTGAAGCCACACTCATCGTATTGCTGATTGACGAGCGTCCGGAAGAAGTCACCGAGATGCAGCGCTCCGTGCGCGGCGAAGTCGTCGCCTCTACTTTTGACGAACCAGCTACGCGTCACGTGCAGGTCGCCGAAATGGTGCTGGAAAAAGCCAAGCGTCTGGTCGAGATGAAAAAAGACGTCGTGATCCTGCTCGACTCGATCACCCGTCTGGCCCGCGCCTACAACACCGTCATCCCTGCTTCCGGCAAGGTACTCACCGGTGGTGTCGACGCCAACGCGCTGCAACGTCCAAAGCGTTTCTTCGGTGCGGCGCGCAATATCGAAGAAGGCGGCTCGCTGACCATCATCGCGACAGCACTGATCGAAACCGGCAGCCGTATGGATGACGTGATCTTTGAAGAATTCAAAGGTACCGGCAATATGGAAGTGCACCTCGAACGCCGTCTGGCCGAGAAGCGCGTCTACCCTGCCATCAACCTGAACAAATCCGGCACCCGCCGCGAAGAACTGCTGATCAAGCCCGATATCCTGCAAAAAGTATGGGTGCTCAGGAAGCTCCTCTACAGCATGGACGAAATCGAAGCGATGGAGTTCATTCTTGACAAGATGAAGGCGACCAAGAACAACGCCGAATTCTTTGACATGATGCGTCGGGGCGGGTAAGTAGCCCTCCTCTCTTGCCGGCCACCTGGGATTGTATTAACTTATTTACATTACTCAGGAGGCCGCATGACAATCAAAAATTTATCCTGCAGCCAATTCAATCAAGATGCCTGTGACGCCAAAAAAGTTGCCGATCAAAGGCTGATTACTACTCCTTCCAATTTAGTCGATTTGCTGGCCATGTCGGGAGCGGATGAGATCGATTTTGATCCACCGCCCGTGCAAGAATTATTTCGCCCTGCAGATTTATCCTGATGATCCCACTCGATACGAACGTCATGGCGAGGGCTGACCATCACTACCTTAAGGTTTTGACATCGAGGTTTTGCTTCTGCACTTCACAAATTACTGCCTTTAAGTAAACATAGTTTTCGTGCAAAACATAAGACGCTGGATCCCGGCCTGCACTTAATGCCAGTCAGTTAAGGCGAAATTGTTTCGTCTGCAATGAAAGTCACTGGGTTACGGCTTTCGCCGGAACGACGGTAGTGGTTGAAGCGACTTCTAAATTCCCACCGTCATCCCGGCGAAAGCCGGGATCCAGCGTCTTTCGTCCAGCACGGAAAACTTAATCCAGAGAGACTTGCAGATAACGAAACGGGACATGTTTGATTTTTACCCGACAGGCGTACCCGTCCTGAATCCGTGGCAAGCACTTGAACCTTCCCCAAGTCCCTGATTTCAATATATAATCCGCGTTCTTTTTAACCGGGCAAGTGTTCATCAATCGGGTCAGGAAGCAGTAAAGACCGACGAAGTGACGATTGGCTACCCAAACATTGCGAGAAAATCATGAAAGAAGGCATTCACCCCGCTTACCGTGAAGTTGTGGTCCACGACCTGTCGTGCGATTTCAAATTCATCACCCGTTCAACCGTGCAGACACGTGAAATGACCACCTTCGAAGGCAAAGAGTATCCATTGCTGAAGATTGAGGTGTCCTCCGAGTCGCATCCGTTCTACACCGGTAAACACAAGATCGTCGATACCGCTGGTCGCGTCGACAAATTCCGTAAGAAATTCGGCGTCGTCGGTTCGAAGACAAAAGCAACGGGCGAATAATTGCCTGTCGCAGCAAAAAAGGCAGCTCGCGCTGCCTTTTTTCTTTTCTGCTTCGTTTTTACGGCAAAATAGCGCCGGTCCTGTGTTGAAACTCCCGAAACTCTTTTACTCATAATCGCCGAATGAAGCCTGTTCGACTGCCCGCCGCTGCCACGCTTGCGCTCCCGCGCTGGGGCTTGATCGCGCTCTGTCTGCTCTATATCCTGCCCGGCATCATGCGGCGCGATCCGTGGCGGACTGATGATGCAGCCGGCTTTGGCATCATGTGGACCATGGCGCATGGCGGGTTGTTTGACTGGCTGGCGCCGAATGTGGTCGGCTTGCCCATGCCGCATGAAGGCCCGCTGGCGTTCTGGATAGGCGCCATCCTGATCAAACTCTTTGGTTGGCTGACGGGCGACGCGCTTGCCGCCCGGCTGTCGACGCTCGTATTCTTTGCCATAGGCGCACTCTCGGTCTGGCGCGCAGCTTATGTGCTCGGCCGGCGCAGCGAAGCGCAACCCCTGCAACTGGCTTTCGGTGGCCAGCCTGCGCCGCGCGACTACGGCCGCACGCTGGCCGACGGCGCACTGCTGATTTACATTGCCAGCCTCGGGCTGCTATTGCGCAGCCATGAAACCGCTGCGCCTGCCTTGCATGTAGCACTAGTGGCATCCACCTTTTACGCCGGCGCCTGCCTGTTCGACAAACCTACCTGGCGTGCCGCTGCAGGACTGGGCATAAGCCTCGGCCTGCTGGTGCTGGTTCGTGGCTGGACCATTCCGTTCGCGCTTGGCAGCGCCATGCTCCTGCTTGGCGCGTTGCGCGAGCGGGCTGCGCTGTGGCGACAATTAATAGTCACGCTGCCTGTGGCGCTGGCCTTGCCGCTCGTATGGGCCATCGCGCATCAGTGGCAGCAACCTTACGGCCTGGACATGATAGACAACTGGCAGCGCTGGAACTACGGCCTGCTGGCCGCGCCGAGCCTGCGTGTGGCCGGCTTCACGTTCAAGACCCTGACCTGGTTCGCTTGGCCGGCATGGCCGATTGCGGCCTGGTCCATCTATGCATGGCGCCGGCAGGCTACGCTGCATATTCTGCTGCCCGTGCTGGGCATTCTGGCTTTGCTGCTGATCTGCCTGTTTTCGCCGAAACCGCAAGATGCAGACTTGCTGTCTTTGTTGCCACCACTGGCTATTCTCGCTGCGTTCGGACTCCCGACATTAAAGCGCGGCACAATCAATGCGGTTGACTGGTTCTCGGTCATGACACTGACTGCGATTGCAGCGTTCATCTGGCTGGGATGGATCGCAAAGCAAACTGGCTGGCCTGCGCAACTGGCTAAAAACGCCTTCAAGCTCGCACCGGGCTTCAAGCCGGAATTTAACCTGATTGCGTTCCTGATCGCATTAGCTGCAACAGCCGGCTGGATTTTTCTGCTGCGCTGGCGGCTGGCACGCCGTCCGGCGGTTTTGTGGCGAGCAGTGGTACTGTCTACAGGAGGCGTGATCCTTTGCTGGCTGCTGCTGATGACGCTGTGGCTGCCTTGGCTGAACTATGGCAAAAGCTATGCAGGTGTAGCCGAGGAAATCGCGGCCAGCCTGCCGGTAAACTACCGCTGCGTGGCCACGCAAGAACTCGGGCCGGCTCAACGTGCGTCCTTTGCCTATCTGGGTGAAGTGCGCTTTGCGCGCGTGGGCGAAACTGCCTGCGAATTTTTGCTGGTGCAGGACGATGGCATCCGTCGCCGCGGCGGCAACCTGAAAAAAGTCGATGGCAACCTGCAGCTGGTGTGGCAGGGACACCGTCTTTCGGACCGCAATGAGTGGTTCCGTCTATTTAAGCGTACCAAACCATGAGTAATCCTAAATTTACGACACGCATTGCCGCGCTGGCGTGGCCGATGCTGGTTGGCCAGCTGGCAGTGATTTCAAATGGTGTCATCGACACCATGATGACGGCGCGCTCGTCATCCACCGATCTGGCCGCGCTCGGACTGGGCGCGTCGGTCTACATCAGTATTTTTGTCGGTCTCTCCGGCGTGCTACAGGCTTTGCCGCCCACAATTGGCCAGTTGTTTGGCGCGAAAAAGTTTGACGCTATCGGTTTTGAAGTGCGGCAAGGCGTTTGGCTGGCGCTGTTCATGTCAATCATCGGTGCCATTGCGCTGAGCTTTCCGCAGCCGCTCTTGGGTATCGCGCAGGCGTCTCCCGATCTGAACGAGAAAGTGATCAGCTATCTGCAAATTCTGGCGCTGGCCTTACCGGCCACGCTGGGCTTTCGTGTTTTTGCGTCGTTGAACTTCGCCACGTCGCGTCCGCGCATGGTGATGGCCATTCAGCTTTCAGCGCTGCTGTTGAAGTTTCCACTCAACGCCCTGTTCGTTTTTGGCGGACTTGGCTTGCCTGCCTTCGGTACGCCCGGCTGTGCAATGGCAACGGTCGTCACTAGCTGGGCCGCATTGCTAGCAGGCTGGCTGATTTTACGGCGCGGCGCGCACTATCGTCCGTTTCAGATTTTTGGCCATGGACTGGGCCGCCCTGTCTGGTCAGCACAAGCCGCTTTCCTGCGGCTGGGCGTGCCGATGGGACTGTCTTACCTGATCGAGGTCAGCGCTTTCGCCTTGATGGCTTTATTCATCGCGCGCATGGGCAGCAATGCGCTCGCCGGCCACCAGATCACTGCCAATTTTGGCACAGTGCTGTACATGTTGCCGCTGTCGATTGCCAGTGCCACTGGCACGCTGGTCGCGCAGGAAATCGGCGCTGGTCGCTTGCAGCAGGCGCGTCATACCGGCAACGCAGGCATACGGCTAGGCGCTGTGATGGCCGTATCGCTTGGTGTACTGATTTGGCTGTTGCGGGAACAGATCATCGGCTTGTACACGCCGGACACGACGGTGCTGGCCTCGGCGCTGCCGCTGTTTTTCTTTATCGGTTTTTACCAGTTGTTTGATGCTCTGCAGGTCGGCACAGCGTTCGTACTGCGCGCCTACAAAGTCGCGATGGTGCCGACGATCATGTATGCCATCGCCTTGTGGGGCGTTGGTCTTGGTGGGGGTTACCTGCTGGGCTTTGATGTGCTCGGTGGCACGCCACTAATGCTGCAAGGCGCAGCAGGTTTTTGGTTAGGCAACAGCATCAGTCTGGCGGTAGTTGGCGTGGCGCTCGTCTGGTATCTGCGCCATGTGCAGCGTCAGCGTGAGCAGTCATAAACAGCATTATGATTTTTCGGGTTTGTTTTCTTTGTCTGCGTCCTCCGACAAAGACACCTGACTGAAACTGCTGAAGGACGTACTTGACTCTTCATCGTCACTCTGCGATTCCGGATCGGAAAAACTGGAAAAGGAAGAGGTCGAATCCTGCACTTTCGGCTGCGGCAATGTCCGCTGCACTTCATCCAGAATCCCGATCAGGAAGCCAGTAGTCAGTGGCTTTGTCGCCTGCTCTTTGATTTTTTGGAAAGCCATCCTCTTTTCCATGCTGCCTGAGCCTATCAACAGAGCAACAGCTGCATGGACACGTTTAGTATTGGCATCTTTATTGGGCGCAAAATAAAGTGTGCAAACACCTCTGCCCGACATCTTGCTTGCATAAATTTTCGTATTGTTGTCAGGCAGCGCCTGACGCAGTTCAGATACTGTTGTCTTCGGCGTTATGACGAACGATCTCGGGGCATTACTAGAAGATGAACTTTGCATGATTTTTCCTCAGGTTAGTTAAGCACTGCGGCAGGTGTGCCTTAGTGCGCCTTAGTGCGCCTTAGTACGCCTTAGTACGCTTTAGTCGCTAACCATTCGGTAACTATTTCTCATGCAGAGTTCGTACTCCTTTATTCGGGGTTATGGTCTGGCAGCGGCTCATCTTCCGGCAGCGGTTGCGGACCCGGCAGATCCTCCTCAAAAGGCTCGTCAGCCGGCGCAGGATCGGGGGCACGGTGCAGCGAATTCATGGCATTTCCTTTTAATCCGAATTCAGGAACGATGACGCGGCTCGCCGCGACGGGTCATGCGGCGTTCGGTTGGATGCGAGAACGCGCGGAATTCCATGTTCATGACACCAATGGAGCCCGCCGGGCCGCTAACGAAATCAAAACCTTTTTTTACAGGAAAGAGCACATTGTCGAGCAAGACCACATCGGTGCGGCAGGTCGGATTGGCATTGCAAAAATGCGGGCGCATCTCTTGCCACACCCCATCGGTAATCCAGCCGTCAAGAAATAGCTGATTCGGATACATAGAGTGATCTGCATCCAGATAAGCTTTCTGGCCTTCGTGCAGCACTGGATACGCAGGGGCGTTGTCGGCGATCACCAGATTGATCCAGCCATCACCAATATTGTGGCTGATCTCTTCCTGATAGCCGGGGTAAGTCAACTGCAGCACCCATTTGCATGACAAGTCCAGCCGCTTTTGCAGCGCGCCGCCATCACCCATCAACACAGAGCCATCCAGCACGGTTAACTGCATGCTTGTCACACGCCCCTGCAGGGTCGGCTCCATCTGCCGTATTTCTTCCAGATTTTCATGCAGATTCCAGAACAGCCATTTGCAGCGCTCCGCATCCGTTGCCTCCGACAGATCGGCAACCGGAAGACGACCACTGGACTCCAGCGACTGCAGTAATTCCCTGCGCTGCTTTTCATGCAAATTTTCGTCGAGTCCGTGGGATGATTTTAGCGGGAAGGCATGCTCCATATTGGCTCCGGAATCAGAATGAATAAAGATCTGCATATTAAAAACTTAATGCAGGCAATGTTCACGCTTGGACAAGGAAGGTAGCGGGAATATCCCGACGACGCGCAATTGTGAGCGCTTGGGTACGCTAGCGTGCTACTCGTGTATGAGTCGCACAGACAGCACGCCTTCAATTGAAGATAGGGAAGCCAGCACAGCAGCCGATACCGGACTATCGACATCAACGAGTGTGTAAGCCAAATCCGCGCGGGACTTATTCACCATGTTGTGAATGTTGAGACCTGCAGACGCCAGCGCCGTTGAAATCTGGCCCAGCATATTGGGGACATTACTGTTGGCAATAGCAAGTCTATGCGGCGATTCGCGCGCCATGTCCACATCCGGAAAATTGACGGCATTGCGAATGCTGCCCTGCTGCAGAAATTCGCGCAATTGTTGCGCCACCATCGTCGCGCAATTTTCTTCTGCTTCTTCAGTTGACGCACCCAGATGCGGCAAGGCGACCACCCCACTCTCGCCGATCAGTTCGGCTGATGGGAAATCACACAAATAAGATTTAAGCTGGCGTGCGCGCAGCGCTGCAATAGCGGCAGCATTATCAACAATACCTTCGCGCGAAAAATTCAGCAACACCGCTCCCGGCTTCATCAGGCCTAACATTCGCGCATCGATCAGTTTGCGCGTCGCGTCTATTAATGGCACATGCAGCGTAATGAAATCAGATTGACGCACCAGGTCTTCCAGCCGGTTCGCCTTAACCACCGATGCCGGTAGCCGCCACGCTGCATCCACAGTGATCTGCGGATCAAAGCCAATCACGCGCATGCCCAGCTTCAATGCCGTATCGGCGACTAAGCTACCGATAGCGCCAAGCCCGACGATGCCCAGACTACGACCGGGCAATTCAACGCCGGCAAATTGTTTTTTTCCGGCTTCGACTTGCTCATCGAGTCCATTGCTCTTGTCGAGCAGCGCCACATAATGCAGCGCCGGCACCAGATTGCGCGCAGCCATCAGTAAGGCTGCAAGCACCAGCTCCTTGACGGCATTCGCATTTGCGCCGGGTGCATTAAAGACAGGAATGCCGCGTGCCGACAAAGCCGCGACCGGAATATTATTTGTGCCGGCACCAGCACGCGCAACGGCGACGACGCTATCGGGAATGGAGAAATGGTGCAGGTCGGCAGAGCGCAACAGAATGGCGTCTGGTCGCTCAATGTCGGCAGCAATCCGGAAATTGGTTTCAGGAAGATACGCGAGCCCGCGCTCTGAAATCTGATTCAGGCTCAAGATACGGAACACGGCCATGTTGCTCTCCTGTGGAGGTCAAACCTGACACCATGATGAACCGTTCTATCAGCAAGGGCTTGATGCTGGCAGATAAGTACGTCGATTAGCCGTGGCTACGTTCGAACTCTTTCAGATAGCCGACCAATGCCTGCACACCTTCCAGTGGCATCGCGTTATAAATCGACGCGCGCATGCCGCCGACAGAGCGGTGGCCTTTGAGCTGCAACATGCCATGCTGTTGCGCGCTTTTCAGAAAAGCCTCATCAAGCGCGGAATCATGCAGGCGGAACGGCACATTCATGCGCGAACGATCTGCGCGATCGACCGGACTGCTATAAAAATCAGTCGCATCGAAATAGTCATATAACAGCGCAGCTTTCTGAATATTTTGCTTTTCTATACTGGCAAGTCCACCTTGCTGCAGCAACCATTCAAACACCAGACCGGCAATATAGATGCCATACGTTGGCGGCGTGTTGAGCATGGAATCGTTTGCAGCCTGCTCTTTCCAGTGGAATACGGAAGGCGTGATCGGCAATGCGCGGTCGAGCAAGTCGTCGCGCACGATCGCGAAAGTCAGGCCGGCAGGTCCGATATTTTTTTGCGCGCCACCATAGATCACGCCATAGCGCGACACATCAATTTGACGCGACAGAATGTGCGATGACATGTCCGCAACCAGCGGCACCTCGCCCTTATCGGGCACCCAGTTGTATTCAACGCCGCCTATGGTCTCGTTGGTGCAGACATGCACGTAGGCGGCGTCTTTGTTCAACTGCCACGACGACTGCGGTGGCACATACGTGAAATGCCTGTCTTCGGCAGAGGCCGCGACATTGACACTGCAATATTTTTTGGCTTCAGCTATGGATTTTTTTGACCACTCGCCGGTGTTCACATAGTCAGCTGATGTTTTGCTGCCTAGCAGATTCATAGGAATCAGCGCATTCATTGCCAGCGCGCCGCCCTGCAAAAACAAAACCTTGTAGTTGGATGGAATAGCCAGCAATTGACGAAAATCAGCCTCCGCTTTTTCAGCAATGCTGATGAACTCCTTGCCGCGATGACTCATCTCCATCACAGACATACCGCTGCCATGCCAGTCCAGCATTTCTTCGGCTGCGCGTCGCAAGACAGGTTCGGGCAGAACGGCAGGGCCGGCGCTGAAATTAAAAATTCGCATGGGGAGTCCGAAACATAGCGGTTAGCAGGGTCTTAGAGGCTTGTATAGTGAGCCATATAGTGAGCCATATTATGACGGATGCGGCCAAGACAGCGCAAGGAAAGGCAATAAGACGATTTTCTGTGGGTTCTTAGCCGTTTGAATCAAAGCTCAACGCTTCGAAACGCCGACAATCAGCATCAGGCTCTGCAGGTGCATACTTGCACGAATCATTTTATAAATACGATGCTGGACAATGAACAATCAAATTTTTTCTACCGTTGCGGTGTCTGGCCTTGTACTACTGACAAGCGCTGCGATGCCCGTGCATGCTCAAACCGCACCAGAGTTCTATGGCCAAGCCTCCACAGGCTATTACAGCCTGCATGGAATGACAGCGGCCGACAAGACGCTATCAGGCTTGAGCGACCAGCCAAAAAATGACAACCGCTGGGGCTTGCGTGGCAAAGAAGACCTCGGCAGTGGCCTGTCGGTTCTATGGCAACTCGAATCGAATTTCTCCGTGCGTACGGGCGCCAGCGGCAAGGATGCTGGGCCGACCGGCGTCAATACTAGTGGTGTTTTATTTGACCGCATCGCTACCGTTGGATTTAGCTCCAAAGACTATGGCACGCTCGTGTTGGGTCGCGGACCTAACATTCAGGAAAGCCTCAACCGTGACTTTGATGCGCGCGCCAACTGGAACTTCGCTGGCCTCAAAGTAGTTGGCCGCTATGCCGGTTTTCATAGCGGATCAGGCATTACCCGCGCCGACAATCTGATCCGCTACAGCTCGCCAGAGATGGCTGGCTTCATCATTGACACAGGCTATGCGTTTGGTACCTCGAATGACAATACCAACACGCACGCGTATCTGGGCGGCCGCTACAAGAATGGGAATTTCGAAGCGAGCTACAACCATATCAATGCCCGTCTGGCTGCAAATGTCATCAACGACCGCATCGATTTTTATGCTGCCAAATATCAGTTCGACAAACTGACTATCAACGGCGGGTACGTGGTGACGCGCAATCCTTCCAGCGCCAGCGGCGGCACATTCAGCACCAGCGCTGCTGCCGGTAAAGTCGCCGCCAACACGTGGTTTACGGGTGCCGTCTACAAGCTTTCGCCTGCCATCAATTTCAACGCAGCGTGGTATCAGGTTGAAGATAAAACGGCCAGCGATGGCCGCAATGACTTGCGCATGTTTGCCGCTGGCGTCAACTACGTGCTATCAAAACGCACCGAACTGTTTGCCGACTACGCGCATGCCATACGCAAAGCAGGCGCAACTGGTGCTTTTACCCTGTACGACAAATGGAAATCGGATGGCAGCAAAGCCTCCGACAGCGCAGTCAACCAGTCCGGCATCAGCATCGGCATGACGCATCGCTTTTGAAAGCTGCTGGCTTTCGCAACCATCCTCCCTATCTGCCCGTCGAACTTTCGTTTCTGTAAAATCCAAACACGCATCATTACTGAAGTAAACTAACTTGCAAACTACAAGCCAAGTTGCTGGATCTCGCGTTGCCCAGCGCTTTCACGAAAATAAAAAAGAGACAATCATGACCGAGACAACCCAACCGTTTGAAGCGGCGACTTACCGCAAACTGACCTGGCGTCTGATGCCACTACTGCTGGTGTGCTACATCGTCGCCTACCTTGACCGCGTCAATGTCGGCTTTGCCAAACTGCAGATGCTGAGCGATCTCGGTTTTTCCGACATCGTGTTTGGTGCAGGTGCCGGCATTTTTTTCATTGGCTATTTCCTGTTCGAAGTACCAAGCAATATTATCTTGCACAGGGTCGGCGCGCGCGTATGGATTGCACGCATCATGATCAGCTGGGGGCTGTTGTCAGCGGCGATGATGTTTGTCACCAGCGCACCGTTGTTTTATCTGATGCGCTTCTTGCTGGGCGCAGCTGAAGCCGGTTTTTTCCCGGGCATCATCCTGTATCTGACTTACTGGTATCCGGCGCACAGACGCGGCCGCATTACCTCTATTTTCATGACCGGCATTGCGCTGGCCGGTGTAATCGGCGGACCGTTGTCAGGCTTCATCATGAGCAAGCTGGCCGGCGTCAACGGCTGGGCCGGCTGGCAATGGATGTTCCTGCTCGAAGGTTTGCCATCGGTAGTGCTGGGCTTCGTAGTGTTGGCAATGCTGGATGATCGTATCGCTGATGCGAAATGGTTGACTGAAGAAGAGCGCGCGCTGCTGGCTGCAAATATTGCCAGCGACACCGAACATAAAGAGGATGCATCCGTTTTCTCGGTGATGACCAGTGCGCGCGTGTGGCTGATGGCGCTCATCTATTTTTGCTATGCGATGGGTTTGTATGGCGTGAGCTTCTGGCTGCCAACCATCATCAAGGCGATGGGCATTGCCGACCCGTTGGAGATTGGTCTGATGTCCGCAATTCCATATGGCGTGGCCGTCATTGCCATGCTGTTCGTCTCGCGTAGCGCCGACCGGTTGCGCGAGCGTCGCTGGCATGTGGCGATACCGGGACTGCTCGGCGCTGCCGGTCTGTTGCTGTCTGTGCTGTGGTCGCATGACACCCTGTGGGCAATGGCCGCGCTAACGCTGGCGACTGCCGGCATCCTGACCACTTTGCCCTTGTTCTGGAGCTTGCCGACCGCGTTCCTGACCGGCACTGGCGCTGCAGCCGGCATTGCCATGATTAACTCGCTGGGCAATCTGGCCGGTTTCTCTAGCCCGTTTGCCGTGGGCTGGCTCAAGCAGGCAACTGGTTCTACCGATACCGGCATGTATATGATGGCGGGTAGTCTGGTGCTGGGGGCACTGTTGACACTGAGTGTGCCGGCGCGGATGGTGAATAGGTAAAGCTTCGTTCGTCGCCTTCTTTACGCAATTTTAAGACGCTGGATCCCGGCTTTCGCCGGGATGACGGAGGAAATTTAGAGGTTGCCTCAACCACTACCGTCGTTCCGGCGTAGGCCGGAACCCAGTGTCTTTCGCTTTTATTAAGCACCAACTCACAAATTAATCGCCGCCGCCGAACCCGCTTCCTCACGCAACGCAAATTTCTGAATCTTGCCAGTCGATGTCTTCGGCAGCTCCTTGAACACTACGATCTTGGGCACCTTGTACGAGGCCAGCAAGGTCTTGCAGTGGACGATTAATTCCTCTGCAGTGAGCGTCATGCCAGCGCGAGTCTCGACAAACGCGCACGGCACCTCGCCCCACTTGGTGTCCGGTGCTGCCACGACGGCCACCGCCACGACAGCAGGATGCAGATAGATTGCATCTTCAATTTCAATGCTGGAGATATTTTCTCCGCCCGAAATAATGATGTCCTTGCTGCGGTCCTTGATGCGCACATAGCCATCGGCTGACATCACTGCCAAGTCACCGGTATGAAACCACTCGCCGCGAAATGCGTCATCCGTCGCTTTGGGGTTTTTGAGGTACCCCTTCATGCATATATTCCCGCGAAACATAATCTCGCCAAGTGTTTCGCCGTCAGCCGGTACCGGCTCCATGGTTTCAGGGTCGCGCACGGAGACTGCTGCCTGCAGGTGATACCGCACGCCTTGTCGTGCATTGAGTTGCGACTGTGCGGCCGCATCAAGCTGTTCCCATTCGGTTTGCTTGGCGCAGACGGTGGCCGGCCCATAGACTTCAGTCAGTCCATAGACATGCGTGAGGTCGAAGCCCATCGCCGCCATTTGTGCAATGACGGCCGGTGACGGCGGCGCGCCGGCCACCATGGTCGAGACACGATGCTGAATGCCGCTGCGCCAATCAGGCGGTGCAGACGCCAGCGCGCTTTGCACAATAGGCGCGCCGCAGTAATGCGTGACGCGTTCGGCGGCAATCAGGTCGAGCACGACTTTGGCATCGAATTTGCGCAAGCAAACGTTAACGCCAGCTCGCGCCGCAATCGTCCATGGAAAGCACCAGCCATTGCAGTGGAACATAGGCAGCGTCCACAAGTAGACGGCATGCTTGGGCATATCCCACTCGAGTATGTTGGAGATCGCATTCGTCGCTGCACCGCGATGATGGTAGACCACGCCTTTCGGGTCTCCTGTTGTGCCAGACGTGTAGTTGAGTGCAATCGCGTCCCACTCATCGGCTGGCGGCTGCCAGCTGAATTGCGCATCGCCAGCGGCGAGCAAGGCTTCATAGTCAAGCCAGCCAGCCGGCATGGACGGCGTATCAGCCTGACGATCATGAACACCGACGATCAGCAGATCGGGCAAGTCCATCCGCACACGCTCGATCAGGCTCGCATATTCCGTATCAACGATCAGTATCCTGGCTTCGCCATGACGCAGCATGAAAAGCAGCGACGTGTAATCAAGACGCGTGTTGAGTGTGTTTAGGACAGCGCCTGCCATCGGCACACCAAAGTGCACTTCGACCATCTCGGGAATATTCGGCAGCAGCACCGCAACCGTATCGCTGCGCTTGATGCCCTGCCTCTGCAAAGCACAAGCCAAACGGCGCGCGCGCTGCTCTGTTTCACGCCAGTTGCGTCTTATCGAACCATATACGACAGCCGTGCGCGCGCCATAGACGTCTGCCGCGCGCGCAATGAAGTCGAGCGGCGTCAGCGCTGCAAAATTAACTGCGCGCCGTTCCAGTCCCTTGTCGAAATCCGTCATTGCTGTGCTTCCTTTAATTATGGTGCTGGCACCAGCCCGCACGTGCCATTACGTGCCATTACGCAAAAGCTTGTCATGATAAGAACTAAAAATAAAAACTTGATAATTAAACTAAGTGCTTGCGCTTTTTATAAGGATCAAAATCTTCAGAACTCATTATTCTATGCAACAATAATTTTAACCATGAAGCAAATCAAAACATTCTCATTTCGCAATCTGACTGCAGAACAAAAGATCGCCGGATTATGGCTCATCATTTGTGCTGCCTCAGTCACGCTGGTTTGGGTTGTCTCGCTCCAGATCCTCAACGGTAATCGCAAAGATTTGCTAAACGAAGCGATGCGTGAAGCAAGCAATCGTGCCAGAAACTTTGCCGAGCAAGCCGGAAAAAATATTGCGCATATTGACCAAATATCGCTGATGCTCAAATATCAGTGGCAACGCGACGGACGGGCGCCGGATATTGCCGATCAATACAGAAATGGTATGCATTTGAAATTGCTGTCGCCGGCAATCATCGATAAGAACGGCATGATCATTTCGGCTCGAACTGCCGTTGCGATGGGTATGAACATGAGTGATCTGCCGCTCTTTGCCACACATCGCAGCCTGACTGACAAAGCGCTTTTAATCAATCCACTGTCAGTAGGAAGGGCCAGCCTGAAAGACAAGCCCATTATCCGCTTCACGCGCAGAATGAACAAACTGGACGGCAGCTTTGGCGGCATAGTGCTGGTCTCGACAGCGGCATCTTATCTGACTAACTTTAATGAATTCAACGAACTGCACCCTGATGATTTCATTTCTTTGCAATTCGAAAATGGTCCATTACTGACAAGCAGAACAAACGCTAAGGACAGCACTACTGAAAATTTATTTAAATCAAACCCGCATTACACGGAGCAGTCCGGCGTAAAACTCGAGCCTGGCTCCTTCTTTACAGATGGAAAAGAACGCTATATAGCTTGGGGGAAAATTGAAGATTATCCATTACGTGCCATAGCAAGCATCACGACCGAGAATGCGCTGTCTTCTTTCAAAGCCACTGAACAAAACCACATACTCACTGCCTGTACCCTGACTTTGCTGTTAATGGCTGCTGCCGTTTTGCTGACGATGATGCAACAGCGTAGTGCCGTTCGCAAACGTAATATCGAGCAAGTGCAACATACATTCAGACTAGCGATCGACGGTGCGCGCGAAGCGTTTTATATGATGATCCCGCAGCGCAGTAGCGATGGCACAGCGCTGGATTTCCGCATTGAAGATTGCAACGAACGCGCTGCCCGCATGTCCGGATGTGTGCGCAGCGAACTGATAGGCAAGTTGCTTTCGCAAGTTTATACGCCGGAGGACGGGGAGCGCATGCGAGCCTTCCTGAACCACACGCTGGAAACAGGGTTTTTTGAAACTGTGGTTAAAGTCGGCAAGACCAGCGCGCATAAATCTGGCTGGTTTCAGGGCCGTGCGGTTCGCTCTGGCGACGGCATCGCCGTGACGGTACGCGACATCACCAAACTAAAAGTACAAGAAGCCACGCTGGAGCGTATGGCAACGACGGACGCGCTGACCCTTTTGCCCAACCGATTCTGGCTCAATGAGCATTTACCCGTTGCGCTGGAACGATGCCGAATCGTAGGCGGCAAGATGGCAATTCTTTTCATTGACCTCGACAACTTCAAAAAGATCAATGATTCGCAAGGCCACAAAGCAGGCGATGAAGTGCTAGTTGCCGTTGCCAAGTGCCTGCGCGAATCGGTGCGCACCAATGATTCCGTAGTACGACTAGGCGGCGATGAATTTACGGTAGTTATCAACAAGCTGGAAAAAAACGAAGATCTAAATCGTATCGCTGAACTGATCGCGCAAGCGCTGGATGCAATAACTACTCCTGCGCTTAAAGGATTCAAGACGCACGTTTCAATTGGAGCGAGCGTTTTCCCGGATGACGCGCAGGACCCAACGGCTCTGCTTCAAGCTGCAGACCTGGCGATGTATGCAGCCAAGTCAGCCGGCAAAGCCCAATTCCGCCGCTATGAATCGCACATGGCGCAACTGTCGCGTGAGCGGATCAGGGTAGAACAAAAGCTGGAACAGGCAATCACTGACAATCAACTGGTACTGCATTTTCAACCACGCGCGCATGCCATCAGCGGCGCCTTGTGCAGCATGGAAGCTTTGGTGCGCTGGCAAGATCCAGAACGCGGCCTGGTCTCGCCCGCTGCATTCATTCCGATTGCGGAAGAAAGCAATCTGATTCTGGAATTGGGTGATTGGGTAGCAAATGAAGCCTGCGCCCAGCTGCATCGCTGGCGTGATGCGGGCCTAAGCTGCAAGCCAGTATCGATCAATGTGTCAGCGCGCCAGCTCACCAGCCCGCGCTTCCGTCTTGCTCTGACGAAGAGCATGCAGCAGCATCAGATTGATCATTCGCTGTTCGCGATTGAACTGACCGAGTCGACCGTGATTGGTGATGACGCATCAATCAAACAAGAGCTTAATGAATTACGCGCCATGGGCATTGAATTGCAGATTGACGACTTTGGCACCGGCTATTCTTCTCTGTCGCAATTGCAAACACTCGACATTGATGTGTTGAAAATTGACCAGTCCTTTGTACAGGCACTCAATACCAATGAAGAAGGCGTCGCACTATGCAAGGCGATGATCTCGATTGGCAAAACCCTGAAAATTCTCGTGGTCGCAGAAGGCATAGAGACTCCAGAACAGCTACAGACACTTCAACTACTGGGCTGCGACGAAGTGCAAGGTTTCCTGATTTCACCACCGGTGCCGGCAGAAAGAATGGCAGCCATGTTGCAAGCGAAAACGCTGTTTGATCCTGTGGCTTTCAAGCTAGTTGCTTGAACAGATGAGCAGATTGAACGCCCGACTTATTAATTATGAATCAGCACCCAGCTATTTTTCCAATCATAAATCCCAGAAATTCCATACGTTAAACACGCGTTCATAATCATTGGGGGTAGTGAATCTGGATAGGAGCCGTTGGCTGCTGATTCTAAGTAAAGCCATGTTAGACTAATTCGTATGAGCAAAATGACATCAACAGTGATCGATCCACCTACCGCAAATGCCGCCAAGGTATTTATGGAGCGTATAGCTAAGCGATTCTCTGTTGACCATGCGATCCTCTATGGCAGTCGCGCCCGGCATACGCATCGACCGGACAGCGATGCAGATTTGGCCGTCATCATGAGAGAGCAGGCTGGCGACAGATCGGCGACGGCTATTGCCATGGCGGGGATTGCGTTCGACGTTTTGCTGGATACCGGCATCTTGGTGCAAGCTTTGCCCTTGTGGTCCGACGAACTGGCGCATCCGGAACAATTCAGCAATCCAGCGTTAATTGACGTTATTCGACGCGAAGGTATTCGGCTTTGAGCTCAGCCTTCACGCCTGGAAAATACCTCGATAAGGCAGAGCGCGCTCTACAAGCAGCGCGCTTGCTTAACGAAGCAACAGAGATTGAAGGCGCATGCAACCGCGCTTATTACGCCATGTACGATGCTGCTCATGCCGCACTCTTGGCGTCAAACAAGGCTGATTACAAAGTCACAAAGACTCACAGCGGACTCATTGCTGCCTTTGGTTTGCACATCGTCTCGACTAACATGATCTCTCGCGAGTTGGGTCGCGCGCTCAATGAAGTCGAGCAATTACGTTTGCTGGCAGACTATACTGGCGAAGACATTACGCACGAGCAGGCAACCCATGCAGTAAAGAAAGCAGAGATCTTTGTCGCTGCTGTACGCAAGATGCTGTCTTCAGAAAACTGAGATCCGGACTCAACCAGAACACAGTTTATCAAAACCGGGTACGCAGCGGTTACACCAGCGTCAAATACACCAGAAAGCAAAAAGCCCAACCTTGTGGGCTGGGCTAAGTGCTTGAATCTAATGGTGCTGATGAGGCGAATCGAACACCCGACCTACTGATTACGAATCAGTTGCTCTACCAACTGAGCTACATCAGCGTAGAGCCGTATTCTAGCAAAAAATGATGCCTGCCTCCACTTTTCAAGATGTCAGCACTTCTTTACATCAAATTTACTCGCTGTGATAGCCGGTAACCCGCTCAACTTCATTCTTCGAACCCAGAAATACCGCAACCCGCTGATGCAGCTTGTCAGGCTGAATATCAAGTATCCGCTGCTTGCCATTGGTAGCCGCGCCGCCCGCCTGCTCGACAATAAAAGCCATAGGATTGGCTTCATACATCAGGCGCAGCTTGCCTGCCTTGTCCGGCTCACGCGCGTCAGCCGGGTACATGAAGATGCCACCACGGTTCAGGATGCGGTGCACGTCTGCCACCATGGACGCAATCCAGCGCATGTTGAAGTCCTTATCGCGCGCACCGGTCTTGCCCGCCTGTAGCTCGCCAACATAGCGCTGCACCGGCGGATACCAGTGGCGTGCGTTCGACGCATTGATTGCGTACTCGGCTGTATCGGCCGGAATTTTTATATCCCGCTGCGTCATCACCCATGAACCCATTTCGCGGTCTAGTGTGAAGCATTTGACGCCATTGCCGGTGGTGAGCACCAGCATGGTTTGCGGACCGTAGACGGCATAGCCGGCTGCAACCTGCCTGGTGCCGGGCTGCAGGAAATCCTGCTCGGTCGGGGTTGCCATGCCTTCCGGCGCTTTCAGCACGGAGAAGATAGTGCCGATGGAGACGTTGACATCAATGTTGGACGAACCATCAAGCGGGTCGAACAGCAACATGTATTCGCCTTTGGGATAGCGATTCGGAATCGGATGGATAGTTTCCATTTCTTCCGATGCCATCGCTGCGAGATGGCCGCCCCACTCGTTGGCTTGCAACAGAATTTCGTTGGAAATGATGTCGAGTTTTTTCTGAATTTCGCCCTGCACGTTTTCACTGCTGGCGGTACCGAGCACATCGCCGAGCGCGCCTTTACCAACCGAATGACTGATGGTCTTGCAGGCACGTGCGACGACTTCGATCAGCAAACGCAGTTCGGCCGGAATGCTGTTGTGCAGGCGCTGCTCTTCAATCAGGTGCTGGGTGAGGCTAATGCGTTTCATCTTGTGTCCGTTTTTTGTTAATCAATTTGCCAGAGCTTTGTTAAGGACTTCGGCAACGTCTTTCGATAATTTTTTCGTCGCCACGACTTTTTCCAGCGCAGCGCGCATGCTCTTTTGCAGCGCCGGCGTGTATTTGCGCCAGCGATCCAGTCCGCGTGCCAGTCGTGCTGCCACTTGCGGGTTGATCGCATTGAGGGCAATGACTTGCTCGGCCCAGAATGCATGACCGCTGCCATCGGCCGCATGGAATTGCGCCGGATTGCTATTGCAGAAAGCGAACAACAGGCTGCGCGCGCGATTCGGATTTTTAAGCGTGAACGCTGGATGCTTCATCAGTTTTTTCACACGCTGCACGTCGGTCGATGGTGCCGCTGCTTGCAGCGTGAACCATTTATCAATTACGAGTGGCTCTTCTTCAAAATCTGCGTAGAACTGCTGCAGCGCTTCATCCACATCCGGAGCGCCATTGTTAACCATCGCTGCCAGCGCTGCAATGCGGTCGGTCATGTTGGTTGCGTGGTCTAGCTGATCCTGCATCAGTTTGTGCGACTGGCCGTCAGCCAGTTCGGCCAGATAGGCCAATGCGGCATTGCGCAGTGCACGTCGACCAGCTGGTATTGCGTCTGGCCGGTAAGCACCGGGCGTATGGTTGGCATGGAATGCTGCCAGCAGATCGGCACGCAATGCCTGCGCCAGATGACGGCGCAACGCGCGCCGCGCAATGTGGATTGCCTGCGGGTCAATCACTGTCATTTGCTCGGCGAGCATGCCTTCGGACGGCAAGCTCATTGCCAGCTCGCGGAACGCAGGGTCGAGCGTTTTGTCGTTCAACAATTTGCGCAGCGCTGATGTCAGCAAACCATCCTGCGCCGTTTCTACATAGTTCAGCAGCCCGCCTTTGACTTGCTCTGCCAGACTCAGCAAGCGACGGGTTGCCAAACGCTGGCCAGCTTCCCAGCGATTGAACGGGTCGCTGTCATGCGCGAGCAAGAACGCCAGTTCGTCGTCGCTGTAGTTGTAGTCCAGCACAACGGGCGCGGAAAAATCGCGCAACAGCGACGGCACCGGCGCTTGCGCAATACCGGCAAACGTAAAGCTCTGGCGCGCAGCGGTGAGCTCCAGCACCATGGTCGTGGGTACCGGATGCACTGCGACTTCATGCACGGCGAGTTGGTTGTCAAGTTGTAGCGGCAGGTCATTGCCGTTCGCATCCAGCAAGCCGATGGCAAACGGAATATGCATGGGCAGCTTGTGCGCCTGATCCGGCGTGGCCGGACAGGACTGTTCAAGCGTGACCGTATAAGTCAATGTGGCAGCGTCATAGTGCGTCTGCACGCTGACACGCGGCGTGCCGGCCTGACTGTACCAGCGCTCGAATTGCGACAGGTCACGCTGATTGGCGTCGGCCATCGCGGCGCGGAAATCATCACACGTTACGGCCTGGCCGTCATGGCGGGCAAAGTACAGGTCCATGCCTTTGCGAAAACCGTCGCGACCCATCAGGGTCTGCAACATGCGCACGACTTCGGCGCCTTTTTCGTAGATGGTGACGGTGTAAAAATTATTGATCTCGACGTACGAGTCGGGCCGCACCGGATGCGCCATCGGGCCCGAGTCTTCCGGAAATTGTGCCTGCCGCAGTACGCGCACATCTTCAATGCGCTTGACGGCACGACCGCTGGCACTGCCGACCATGTCGGCAGAAAATTCCTGATCGCGAAATACGGTCAGGCCTTCTTTGAGCGACAGTTGAAACCAGTCGCGGCAGGTAACGCGATTGCCGGTCCAGTTATGGAAATATTCATGACCAACTACGGCTTCGATGTTGGCATAGTCGGCATCGGTGGCAATGCGCGAATTGGCCAGCACGAATTTCGTATTAAAAATATTCAGGCCCTTGTTTTCCATCGCACCCATGTTGAAGTCGCCAACAGCGACGATCATGAAACGATCCAGATCAAGCTCCAGCCCGAAACGCTCTTCATCCCAGCGTATGCTCTTGACCAGCGACTCCATCGCATGCGCAGTCTTGTCGAGGTTGCCGTGCTCGACCCAGACTTGCAGCAACACTTCGCGGCCCGATTTCAGTCGCAGGGTTTGTTCTTCGCAAACCAGATTACCGGCCACCAGTGCAAACAGATAGGAAGGCTTTTTGAATGGGTCTTCCCACAAGGCGTAGTGACGACCGTCGCCCAGGTCGCCCTGCTCGATCAGATTACCGTTTGACAGCAGTACCGGGTACTTGATCTTGTCGGCACGCAGCATCACGCGGTAAGTCGCCATGACATCGGGGCGATCGGGAAAGTAAGTAATCTTGCGGAAACCTTCTGCTTCACATTGGGTAAAGAAGTTGCCGTTGGAGACATACAGCCCCATGAGCGAGGTATTTTTGTCTGCACGTATCAGCGTCTCGATTTCGAGCGTTACTTCGTCCGGCGCGTTGTCTATCGTCAGGCAGCCATCGACGAGTTGATATTGCCGCTTGGTCAGGGTCTTGCCGTTAATGCGGATCGCCACCAGCTCGATTTCTTCGCCATGCAAGACCAGTGCGCGCTGCTTGCTGCCCGGATTGCGCTTGAGCACAGTGCGCGCCGCCAAGAGCGTTGCGGACGGATCAAGATCAAAACCCAGTTCGACGGTGTCTACCCAATAGGAAGGCTGGGCATAGTCATTGCGGTAAATGGCGGCAGCGGTATCGGTACGCATGGGGAACCTGACGTTATGGGTAAAGGTTAGGGTAAAAATGGGGAATGCAACAAAACGGCATTTTACCAAGAGCAGCTAAAAGCTACGTTATTTATACAGGCTGGCGTCAAGAGTAAGATGACAGTTTTACAGCATCGCCTCCGGAGGCAGATCATGCATCGTTTCTTTTTTTTACTACTTACACTGCCCTTGCTGCTAAGCGGCTGCGCCAGCACTATACGCAGCGAAGTGACTGCATTTCACCAGTGGCCGTCTGCGCTGCCGGACAAAACCTTTGTATTCGAGCGCAGCGATGTTCAGGCGCAGAGTCTTGAATACCGCAGCTATGAAGCGCTGGTGCGGGACGCATTAAGTAAAGTGGGCTTACAGGAAGCCGCGGGCAGCGAGAAGGCGGCGCTGCATGTCAAGTTCAATGCCACCAGCAACGGGCGTGACGTGCGCATCGTTGAAACTGTGCTGGTCGACCCCTGGTACGGTACCCCTTGGTATGGACCGAATGCGTTTGGCCCTTATGGCCCGTACTGGGGCGGCCGCTATGCCGGTCATCCGCTCTACGCGCCTATGTGGCCCAGCATGCCGGTGGCGCGCGAACAGGAACGGCGCTACACGGTGTTTCATCGCGAACTGAAGATAAAAATCACGTCTGTACTCGATGGGCAGCCCTTGTATGACGTGACTGTCCGCAGCGACGGCAAGGAAGGCAATCTGGCGAAAGTGATGCCGTATCTGGTGCAGAGTGCGTTTGCGGATTTTCCGGGGAAAAGCGGTGTTCCACGGGTGGTGGAGTTGAAGATGAAGGAGTGAGTGAAAGTCGAAGACACTGGATCCCAGCCTGCGCTGGGATGACGGTAGGAATTTTGAGGACACCTCTACCACTACCGTCATTCCGGCGCAGGCCGGAATCCAGCGTCTTTAATACTTTCCAAGCCTAAGAAAAATAAGCTTCCGAAGCAAACGTAAGCAGGCCCACCATCATCACGGCAAAAATCAGCACAATCAAAAGCTTCCCAAAATGCGGTCCGTCATCGCTGCCGGCTGGCTGCTCGTCAGGATGCTTCATAGGATTGTCGCTCTGCTTATCGTAGTCGCTCATTATTATCTTTTCAAGGCAGCAAAATGGTTGAGCCGGTGGTCTTGCGTGACTCCAGATCGCGATGCGCTTGCTGTGCGTCTTTCAATGCATAGCGCTGGTTGATTTCGATCTTGATCTTGCCGCTTTCAACCATCGCAAACAGTTCGGCCGCCATGCTGTCAAGGTCGCTACGCTGCGCTGCGTAGTGGAACAAGCTAGGGCGCGTCACAAACAATGAGCCACGCGAGACCAGTTCATTCAGCGAGAACGGTGGTACCGGACCGGAAGCGGAGCCAAAGCTGACCAGCATGCCCAGCGGTGATAGACAGTCGAGCGAGCCGGTGAAGGTGTCGTTGCCGATTGAGTCATACACAACAGGTACACCTTTGCCGCCGGTGATTTCCTTGACGCGCTCGACAAAATTTTCCTTGTTGTAGTTGATGACGTGCGTACAGCCATGTGCTTTGGCCAGTTCGCCTTTTTCGTCAGAGCCGACGGTGCCTATCATCGTCACGCCCAAGGCCTTGGCCCACTGGCAGGCGATGAGGCCAACGCCACCAGCAGCAGCATGAAACAGGATAGTTTCGCCGCCTTTCAGCGGGAAGGTACGACGGAACAGATATTGCACGGTCAGGCCTTGCAGCATCATCGCAGCGGCAGTATCAAAGCTGATGGAATCAGGCAGCTTGACCAATGGCGCCACTGGCATCACGCGCACGTCGGCGTACGCTCCCGGCGGACGACCGGCGTAGGCGACACGGTCGCCAACTTTAACGTGGGTGACACCCGGGCCGACGGCTTCGACTACGCCTGCGCCTTCCATGCCCAAACCGGCTGGCAGCGGCTGCGGATAGAGACCGGTGCGGAAGTAAACGTCAATGTAGTTCAGGCCAACTGCATGCTGGCGCACGCGCGCTTCACCTGCGCCGGGCTCGCCGACTTCTACATCTACATATTCCATGACCTCGGGGCCGCCGTTAGAGAAACACTGAATCGCTTTTGCCATGACTTGTCCTGTCTTTATTTTTCTGAAAAATGAAGGATGAATGATAACGCCATTCGATTTAATAAGTGCCGGGGTAGGCGCCGCCGTCGAGCAAAATATTTTGCCCCGTCAAATAACCTGCGTGTGCGCTGCATAAAAATGCACAGAATGCGCCGAATTCGGCGGGCGTACCAAAGCGCTTGGACGGATTGCTGGCGCGCTGCTGCGCAAACATCGTCTCCGGTTCATCGCCGCGGGCTTTGGCCATGGCTGTCAACGTCGTCTTTAGCCGGTCTGTCTCGAACGCGCCGGGCAGCAGGTTGTTGATGGTGACATTCGATGCCACCGTTTTGCGCGCCACGCCAGCGACGAAGCCGGTCAGCCCCGAGCGCGCGCCGTTTGAGAGGCCCAGAATATCGATCGGCGCTTTCACCGAGCTTGAGGTGATGTTGATGATACGACCAAAGCCGCGCGCCATCATGCCGTCTACCGTTGCCTTGATGAGTTCAATTGGCGTCAGCATATTGGCGTCGAGCGCGGCGATCCAGTGCTCGCGCTGCCAGTCGCGAAAATCGCCCGGTGGCGGTCCGCCTGCGTTGGTGACGACGATGTCGGGTTGCGGGCAGGCGGCCAGCGCCAGCGCCCTGCCCTCTGCGGTGGTGATGTCGCAAGCTAGCGTGGTGATGTTGACGCCTTCGCCTGCAAGCTGGCGAATCTCGGCTGCTGTTGCTTCCAGTACCGACGCGGTGCGCGCCACCATCATCACATGCACGCCTTCTTTCGCCAGCGCCTCTGCGCAGCCGCGACCCAGCCCTTTGCTTGCGCCGCAGACTAGCGCGGTTTTTCCCTTGATACCCAGATCCATTGCCGTCTCCTAAGTTTTTTTCTTTGATAATAAATAAATGCCGGCCAATACCAAGGCCGTGCCTGCCAGCTGTATGGCCGTAATCGGTTCGTCCAAAATGACTGCAGCGAGAAAGAGTGTCGATACCGGTCCTATCATGCCAGCCAGTGAAGCTGCCGGCGCACCAATGCGCGCAATGCCCATCATCACAAGAAAGACCGGCAGTACCGTACACAAGACCGCGTTGACTAGCGACAGCCCAAAAACTGGCAGGGGCTGGACCAGCATGGCCAGCGGACGCAAGAGTAAAAACTGGCCGACTGCCGCTGCGCCGGACACGCACATGACGTAAGAAACCAAGCGGGTGGTGCCAACCCGCTGCACCAGTTCTCCGGAAAACAGCAGGTACATGCCGTAAAAAACGGCACTGGCGAGCACAAAGGCGCCGCCCAGCAGCACATTCTTGCCGCCGGTTTGTGCATCATGAATAAACACCAGCACAGTGCCGAGATAGCAGATCAGCAAGGCCAACCACTCTGTTTTGCTGACACGCTTTTTGAGCAGGAACACCGACAACAGCATCACAAAAGACGGCGTCAAAAACAGAATCAGCCGTTCCAGACCCGCCGAAATATAGAGCAGCCCGATAAAGTCCAGATAGCTCGACAGGTAATAACCAAGCAGGCCCAGCAGCACCAGCCGCCAGCGGTCGGCGGCGGCCAGTGCTGGCGCACCCTTCGTCTGAAAGAGCGCAATGGCGATGAAGAATGGCATGGAAAACAGCATGCGCAAGGCCAGCACCGTCATCGGATCGACTTGATGCCGGTAGAGCAGCTTGACGACGATGGCCTTGGCTGAAAACAGTACCGAGCCGGCCAGTGCCATTGCCAGACCGGTCAGGAACAGCCGCCGCGCGCTATGCGTGACGGGTGCGGATAAAGCCGGTTGGGAAATGGTGGTCATGGGGCATGATTGTAATACCCGCTTAACAGCTCGGTATCGGGCGATTTTGGCAAGGTCGGTGTGGTAAAATCCACGCCCTGATCGGAAGCCCGATAAGAGCCGGACATGAGCCTGACAGGCACTCACTGGCAAGCAACACCACTCAATCCGGCACGCACAACCTAGCTCTGAAAGAATCAAATGGCAGGACACAGCAAATGGGCCAACATCAAGCACAAGAAAGCCGCCACTGACGCCAAGCGCGGCAAAATCTGGACCCGCATCATCAAGGAAATTACAGTTGCAGCCCGTATGGGCGGTGGCGATATCGCCAGCAATCCGCGGCTGCGCCTGGCCGTCGAGAAGGCCGCCGACGCGAATATGCCTAAAGATAACGTCACGCGCGCAACCCAGCGCGGTGCCGGCAACCTTGATGGTGCCAACTATGAAGAAATACGCTACGAAGGCTACGGCCTCAATGGCGCGGCCATCATCGTTGACTGCATGACAGACAACCGCGTGCGCACGGTCGCTGAAGTGCGCCATGCGTTTTCCAAGTTTGGCGGCAATATGGGTACCGAAGGCTCTGTCGCGTTTTTGTTCAAGCATTGCGGCCAACTGTTTTTCGCGCCCGGCACCAACGAAGACGTGCTCATGGAAGCGGCGCTCGAAGCCGGCGCCGAAGATGTGATTACCGACGACGAAGGCGGCTTTGAAGTCATTTGCGACCCGTATGCGTTCTCGGCCATTCGCGAAACGCTGGAAAAAGCCGGCTTCAAACCGGAGATGGCTGAAATTACGATGAAGCCTTCGACCGAAGCCGACATTACCGGCGACGACGCGATCAAAATGCAAAAACTGCTGGATGCGCTGGAAAACCTCGACGATGTGCAAGAGGTCTTCACCAACGCCATCATCCACGATTAGTACTGACCCTTACTACCCACTCTCAATGAAAATTCTCGTCGTAGGCTCTGGTGGCCGTGAACATGCGCTGGCCTGGAAGCTGGCACAATCCGAACGTATACAACGCGTACTGGTCGCGCCCGGCAATGGCGGCACTGCGCTTGATTCGCGCTTGAAAAATATTGCGCTGACCGATCCGCACCAGCTGGCTGACTTTGCCGAACAAGAAAATATCGCCATTACCGTGGTCGGACCGGAAACGCCCTTGGCGGCCGGCATCGTTGATATTTTTCGCGCCCGTGGCCTGAAAATTTTCGGGCCCACGCGCGCAGCAGCGCAACTCGAAAGCTCGAAAGATTTCGCCAAGGCTTTCATGCAGCGCCATCAGATACCGACGGCGCGTTACCAGACTTTTTCTGATGCAGCGGCGGCGCATGACTTCATCAACCAGGAAGGCGCGCCTATCGTCATCAAGGCCGACGGTCTGGCTGCCGGTAAAGGCGTTGTCGTTGCAATGAACATCGACGAAGCGCATGCGGCCATTGACATGATGTTGTCGGATAACCGTTTTGGCGATGCCGGCGCGCGCGTGGTGGTGGAAGAATTTCTCGAAGGCGAAGAAGCCAGCTTCATCGTCATGGTGGACGGCAAGAATATTCTGCCACTGGCGACGAGCCAGGATCACAAGCGCCTGCTCGATGATGATGAAGGCCCGAACACGGGTGGCATGGGCGCGTATTCACCTGCACCGGTCGTCACGCCCGAGCTGCACGCTCGCGTGATGCGCGAAATCATTCAGCCTACCGTGCAAGGTATGGCGAAAGACGGTATTCCGTTTACGGGCTTTCTGTATGCAGGTCTGATGATTGATGCAGACGGTAACGCGAAAACGCTGGAATTCAACTGCCGCATGGGCGACCCTGAAACGCAACCGATCATGGCGCGCCTGAAAACCGATCTGGTCACGGTGATGGAGCATGCCGTTGAGGGTACGTTGAACGAGATTGAGCTTGATTGGGATCGTCGTACCGCGCTGGGCGTGGTGATGGCCGCTGGCGGTTATCCGGATGCGCCGCGCAAGGGTGATGTGATTAAAGGCATTCCCGCCGAGACAGCTGACAGCGTAACTTTTCATGCGGGCACGGTAATGGAAGACGGGCAGCTAAAAACTTCTGGCGGTCGCGTGCTGTGCGTCGTCGGCCTTGGCGACAGCGTGAAGGTCGCGCAGAAACATGCGTATGAAGCGCTTGACCAGATTCAGTTCGACGGCATGCAGATGCGCCGTGATATTGGATGGCGTGCGTTGAAGCGGCCGGGATAAAAATTTATGTCCGCTCCAAATCCCGCTGCCGTCAAAGCCTGGCTACTCTCGCTGCAAGAGCGCATTGTCGCGGCAGTTGAAGAAGTAGACGGCCAGCCTTTCATACGCGACAGCTGGCAACGTCCTGAAGGCGGCGGTGGCATTTCGCGCCTGATTGAAGAAGGCAATGTGCTCGAGCGTGGTGGCGTCGGCTTTTCGCATGTGACTGGCATGAGCCTGCCACCATCGGCAGCCGCGAACCGACCTGAACTTGCTGGCCGCGCTTGGGAAGCAATGGGTGTATCGCTGGTTTTTCACCCGCGCAATCCGTATGCGCCAACGGTGCATATGAATGTGCGCTTCTTCACTACGACCGGCACTGACAAGGAACCGGTCTGGTGGTTTGGCGGCGGCATGGACTTGACGCCGTACTACGGCTTTACGGAAGATGCGCGCCATTTTCATCAGGTCTGTCATGATGCGCTTGCGCCGTTTGGTGACGAACTGCATCCGGCTTATAAAAAATGGTGCGATGACTATTTCTATTTAAAGCATCGCAAAGAAGCGCGCGGTGTAGGCGGTATTTTCTTTGATGATGTCAATGAACTCGGTTTCGAGCAAAGCTTTGCAATGACACAAAGCGTTGGCGACAGTTTCATCAACGCTTACCTGCCCATCCTCAAGCGCCGCAAGGACACGCTATATGGCGAGCGCGAGCGGGACTTTCAGGCTTACCGGCGCGGTCGCTATGTTGAATTCAATCTGGTGTTTGACCGCGGCACCTTGTTTGGCCTGCAGTCCGGCGGACGTACTGAATCGATACTGATGTCCTTGCCACCTATCGTGAAATGGCGCTATGACTGGCAACCGCAAGCCGGCACGCCGGAAGCGGCACTGTATACTGACTTTTTGCCGCATCGGGACTGGCTCGCTGCGTGAGTGCGCGCTGCATTCTGCTGCTGGGTGGAAGTTTTGATCCTGTTCATAACGGTCATGTAGGACTGGCTCGCTATTTTTCAGCACTATTGCATCCGGATGCATTGCGGCTGATACCAGCCGGGCGGCCATGGCAAAAGCCTGAACTGGCAACTGCAGCGGCTGACCGGGTCGCGATGCTGAAGCTGGCTTTTGCAAACTTCACGTTACCAGTGCAAATCGCGGTGCAGGTCGACGAACAGGAAATCGCGCGCAACGGGGCCAGCTATACAGTCGATACCCTGCGTGCATTGCGAACTGAACTGGGACCGGAGGCGTCGCTGGCACTGGTCATGGGCGCGGACCAATTGCAGAATCTGCACACCTGGCGTAACTGGCAACAGTTGTTTGATCTTGCCAATCTGTGTGTGGCAACGCGACCGGGTTTTACGGTTGACCAGTCAGGACTGAATGCCGACGTTACCAAAGAAATTACACGGCGCGCAGCCAGTGCGGCGCAAATACGCGCCACTCCCTGCGGGCTTATTTATGTAGCAAGCAATCTCGCGCTGAATATTTCAGCAACTGACATTCGTCAGGCCCTGCAACAAGGGCGGGCGACAAATCAGTTATTGCCAGAGGCAGTGCTAGACTATATTCAACAACATCATTTATATCGAAAATAATCAATGGACATCAAAAAACTACAAGCCCTTGTGATCGACGCGCTCGAAGACGTCAAGGCACAGGACATCAAAGTGTTTGACACAACGCACCTGACCAGCCTGTTCGACCGTATTGCCGTCGCCTCCGGCACATCCAACCGGCAGACCAAGGCACTTGCCTCGTCCGTACGCGACAAGGTCAAGGAAGCCGGCGGCCAGATACTCAGCATTGAAGGCGAAGGCACGGGCGAATGGGTGCTGGTCGATCTGGGTGACATGATTGTTCACATCATGCAGCCGGCGATCCGCGCTTACTATCGTCTCGAAGAAATCTGGGGCGAAAAGGAAGTCAAACTCGGTGCCGCCAAGCGCGTGGCAACTTCCAGCAAAAATGCCGGTGCAGTTGTGCCGCGCAAGGTGTCGCGTCATTTGACGACTAACCAGGTCGAGGCCTTGCCTGTGATTGAAAAATCCGGCAACCCGGCGGCTTCGATCAAAAAAGTAAGCACCAGAAAACCGGTTGCAAAGAAAACGGCTGCCAAATCAACGGTCGCGAAAAAAGCCTCTTCGAAAAAACCGCCTGTTCAAAAAATCACGCTCAAGACACCAGCGGCCAAGAAGCCGCGTGCTTCGGCTGCAAAAACTCCAGCAAAATCAGGAAAACCAGCGAGCAAATCGGCAACTAAGTCGGCAACTAAGTCTGCAAGCAAGCCAGCAGCCAAGCGTAGCCCGGCCAAGCCAAGAGCTAAATAAGTCACAGATTTCATGCAGCTCATCATTGCCGCCGTCGGCCACAAGATGCCTGCATGGATTACGGCTGGCTTCGATGAATATGCCAAGCGCATGCCGGCTGAATGCCGCATTGTTCTCAAGGAAATCAAGCCGGTTGACCGCTCCAGCAGCAAGACTGCCGAGACGGTCATGGCCCTCGAGCGCAGCCGCATTGAAGCTGTGTTTCCGAAGGGCGGCAGGGTTATCGCACTGGACGAACACGGTCGGGACCTGACGACCATACAATTATCGCAACACCTGACCCAGTGGCAACAACAAGGCGGTGATGTTACATTCGTGATCGGCGGCGCAGATGGCTTGGATGCCGCATTAAAAAAGAGCGCCGATATGTTGATCAGGGTGTCGAGCCTGACCCTGCCGCACGGGATGGTGCGGGTATTGTTGGCCGAGCAGCTTTATCGTGCATGGTCCATCACGCAAAACCATCCCTACCATCGCGCAACGCTGTAGCGTAATTACAAGGCAAGCCCATGGCTGTGACAGACCACAAGATCTATCTGGCTTCAAAAAGTCCACGCAGGCGAGAGCTGTTGCGCCAGATCGGCGTCGAATTTGAATTGCTGATGCTGCGTGATGGCGGCTCCCGTGATGGCGCAGTGTCTGAAGTGCCGCATAAAAATGAAGACCCCGAAGCTTATGTAACCCGCATCGCGCGCGAAAAAGCCGAGAGCGGCTGGGCGGCTGTGTTATGGCGCAAGCTGCCACAACGGCCGGTACTGGCCGCAGACACAACAGTCACGATTGATGGCCGCATCCTCGGCAAGCCGGCCGACACCAGTGAAGCCATCAGCATGTTGCAGTCTTTGTCAGGCAAAACGCATCAGGTACTGACCAGCGTTGCTGTAATGATGAATGATAATTTGCTGCAAACTACGCAGTGCTCCGATGTTACCTTTGGTGTGCTATCCGACCAGATGCTGCGCACTTACTGCGCACTGTCCGAGCCTTACGACAAGGCAGGCGGTTATGGCGTACAGGGTTATGCCGCACAATTTATAGAGCGTATTGCAGGCAGCTATTCCGGCATCATGGGCCTGCCGCTCTTCGAGACAACTCAACTTTTACAGCAGGCCGGTATCAAGAATCTATGAGTGAAGATCTGCTGGTTAATATTACCCCGCAAGAGACACGGGTTGCACTAATACTGCAGGGCGCAGTGCAAGAACTGCACATAGAGCGCACCGCTTCGCGTGGCCGCGCCGGCAATGTCTATCTGGGCAAAGTGGTGCGCGTGCTGCCGGGCATGCAATCGGCATTCATTGATATTGGCCTCGAACGCGCCGCTTTTTTGCATGTAGCCGACATTTGGGAGTCTCGCTCGCGTGATGGCTCAAGTAATGCCAGCTCAAGCACTGCCGCGCTGCCGATAGAAAAAATTTTATATGACGGCCAGTCTGTCGTGGTGCAAGTCGTCAAAGATCCGATCGGCACCAAAGGCGCACGGCTGTCGACGCAAATCTCCATTGCCGGTCGCATGCTGGTCTACCTGCCGCAGGATTCGCACATTGGGATTTCGCAGCGCATAGGCAACGAAGCCGAACGCGAAATCTTGCGCGACAAAGTACAAAAGCTGATGCCGCCGGAAGAAAAAGGCGGCTTCATCATCCGCACCATGGCGGAAGACGCCAGCGAGATGGACCTGACGATGGACGTCGCCTATCTGCGCAAGACCTGGACCCATATTCTGCAGCAGTCAAAGACAGTTCCTGCGCCGAGCCTGCTGTATCAAGACCTGAGTCTTGCGCAACGCGTACTGCGCGACTTTGTCGGCGACGACACGGCCACGATTCAAGTTGACTCACGCGAGAATTTTGCCAAGCTGACTGAATTCGCCAATATTTACACGCCATCAGTCTTGCCAAAACTGATGCATTACACCGGCGAGCGCCCGCTGTTTGATTTGTACGGCGTTGAAGAAGAAATCGAGCGTGCGCTTGGACGACGGGTTGACCTCAAGTCCGGCGGCTACCTGATCGTCGACCAGACGGAAGCGATGACCACCATCGATGTCAACACTGGCAGCTATGTGAACGGCCGCAATTTTGACGACACCATTTTCAAGACCAATCTGGAAGCAGCGCATGCAATCGTGCGGCAACTGCGGCTGCGTAATCTGGGCGGCATCATCATCCTTGATTTCATCGACATGGAAAATGCCGAGCACAAGCAATCTGTGCTGCATGAATTGCATAAAGCGCTGGCGCGCGACCGCACCAAGATAACTGTGTCGACCTTCTCCGCATTGGGCCTGGTCGAGATGACCAGAAAGCGCACGCGCGAATCGCTCGCTCATATTTTGTGCGAGCCCTGCCCTGCCTGTAGCGGCAAAGGCCAAGTCAAAACCGCGCGCACTGTCACCTATGAAATTTTGCGTGAACTGCTGCGCGAAGCGAAACAATTTAATCCGCGCGAATTCCGCATTCTTGCTTCGCAGCTGGTGATTGACATGTTCCTCGAAGAAGAATCCCAGCATCTGACCATGCTCGGTGACTTCATCGGCAAGCCGATCTCGCTACAAGTTGAAACCACCTACCATCAGGAACAGTACGACATCATTCTGATGTGAGTGTCTGTTTGAAAATGTCGCAGAGATTGCTGTGGTGATGTGAATGATGGTGGTACGCATCAACAATTTATTGTTAAGCGAAAAAAAGAGGCTGGGCCCCAGCCTGCGCTGGGGCGACGTTGGTAGTGTGAAGACTGCCTCAAAATCTACTGTCATCCCAGCGCTGGCTGGGATCCAGCGTCTTTCTTCAATCAACACATATTAAATAAATTTTTAAACAAAGACCTTGCAGCGAATACAACGAATGAATCCCGAAGTTATCGTTACCAATATTAAAAAGCGTTTCACGGGTGTCTCAGGTACAGTCAACGCTTTATTACCCGTGCAGGCACGCTCGCTGGACGTAGCCTATCTGGGCTCGGATATGCCTGGTACCACTATCGCAGCAGAACAAAGCAGCGAGCGTTTTACGCGCCTGAACTTCTGGCATGCGCTACGCCTGTCTTGCACACGACTGCCGGATGGGCGCAAGCGCATCTGGCATGTGCGACGCGACCCTGAAATGATGCTGGCGATTTTATTGCGCGACGTGCTGCGGTTGCCAATTGCCTTGGTCTTTACCTCAGCTGCAAAACATAGGCATTCCTGGTTTCCGCGCTGGCTGATCGCGAAGATGGATGGCGTCGTCTCAACGACACCGGAAGCAGCGAGTTATGTGCCGAACACCAATCGCGTTGTACCGCACGGGATCAGCCTTGAGCGCTTCTCGCCACCGACTGACAAATTAAATATATGGCAAAGAACTGGCTTGCCGGGCAAGTACGGCATAGGTGTATTCGGCCGTGTGCGGCCTGACAAAGGCAGCGATATTTATGTCGAGGCGATGCTCAGACTACTGCCCGATTTTCCGGACTACACGGCCGTAATAGCAGGTCTATGCCAGCCGCAACATGAAGAATTCAAGCAGGCGCTGGTAAAAAAAATCGCCGCGCATGGCCTGTCGGAACGGCTTATTTTTCTGGGCGAGATTGCGCCCGATGAAGTCGGCAGCTGGTACCAGAATGTGTTGATTACCGTAGCTTGCCCGCGCTATGAACCGTTTGGTCTGACGCCGCTCGAAAGCATGGCATGCGGCTGCGCTGTAGTGGCGAGTGATACCGGCGCGTTCAGGACGATTGTAGAAGAAGGCGTAACGGGACATGTTGTGCCGACAGAAGAAGTTGATCCTTTGGTTGAAGCCTTGCGTGGCGTGATGCAGGATCCCGCCAAGGCCGCAGGGATGGGTCGACTCGGACGTGAGCGGGTTGAGGCTATGTTTTCTGTTGAGCGGGAAGCTGAGGGGATTGCAGCGGTCTATGCAGCCGTATGGGCCGGTCAATCTGCACGCTAACTAACAATAAGAACCAGGAATGAGATGACTGAGCAGCTTGATTTAATCCACACAGGACCGCGCCTAACTATCGGCATCCTGACGTTAAATGAAGAAAAACGCATCGCGAATTGCGTAGCTAGCGCGCGCTTTGCTGATCAGATTATTGTTGTTGATAGCGGTAGCCAGGACATGACGCGGGAGATTGCCGCCTCACTGGGCGCTGAAGTTTATAACTACCCGGAGTGGCAGGGTTTTGCCGTGCAACGCAACCGAATTCTGCAACATGCGAAGGGCGAGTACATATTTTTTCTGGATGCCGATGAAGAAATTCCAGCGTCTCTGCAGGATGAGATAAAAATGGCAGTCGCTGCAGGTCGTGACGAAATCTGGAAAATCCAATGGAATCATGTTGCATTTGGCCGTGCGCTGACATGGATGACTAATGCCGGCAACCATCAGAGGATGTTCAAAACTAAGTCTATTCTTGAATTTACAGGCGTTGTCCATGAACAAGCTGTCATGAAAGGTGCGGATAGAAGAGTAAATACTTTTCATAACCGCTTGCTTCATTACTGCCGCGAGACAGTGGTCGGCAGCCTGCAAAAGTTGACGCAGTATGTTCAATTGGGAGCAGTGAAACGCATCAATGCAGGCAAACGAGGCGGTGTGTTGCGCGGACTAGCGTCCAGCATTTCTGTTTTTTTGCGTTTCTACATAATACGGCGCGGCTTTATGTGTGGTTCCGAAGGTTTCTTGTTTTGTTTTTTTGTCGCACTGGAATGCTTTTTTCGTTATGCTGCGATTAAATACGATGCCGATATTTTAAATACAACAGCACGTCGAACATAATATTCAAAATTCAAAAAAATGGCGACTTCATTAAAGCCGTATTCGTCTGCGTGCATCGCGTTTTCTGGCAATACTGCCAGGCATTTTCTTGTATGCAGTGATTTTTTCTTTTCTATGGATACAGCATTAACGGATAGTCTGCTTTTCACGCCACTGACAGATTCGATTTTTGCTTGCGCCCTTATTCCTTGTTACTGAAGCTCATCTCTTCATCTTAATGTTAGTAGTTATGATGAATTTTTCTACGGTGTTGTATGAGAATCACCATCGTACTTAATATAAAAAATCCGTAGATACGCAGCTAATGAAAATGCCTGACCTGAATGATGTCACTGTCATTATTGTGACTTTCAATAGTAGCCATTGTCTTCCTGCATTGGCAAAGGAACTGGCACAGCTTCCGCATGTCATCACCGTCGATAACGCAAGCGATGATGACACGTGCGCTAAGGTAGCCAGTTTATTACCGAATGCAAAATTATTACGCAATCAACACAACCTGGGTTTTGGCGCAGCAAATAATCGAGCACTAGCAATTACTGAAACGTCCTATGCCTTATTGTTGAATCCCGACTGCCTACCCACAGAAATTTTCATGGGTAATATGCTCGAAGCAGCGGCTCTTTTTCCGGAAGCTGCCATCATCGCGCCACACTTGATACGGCGCACCGGAGAGCCTGAAGTCAGTTATCGCTGGCTCGCGACGCATTGGAAGTCATACGGACCCCAAGCCGACGGCCCGTGCTGTGTTGGTTTTGTTTGCGGCGCCGTTATGCTATTGAACATGGCAATCATGCGCGAAGTTGGCTTTTTTGACGAGTCGTTCTTTCTCTATTATGAAGATGAGGATCTCTGCCAACGGGTATTCATGCAGGAGAAACAGATTGTTTTGATGCCAGATATAGAAATCACCCATCTCTCGCGAGGCTCGGTAAAAGGGCCCAATCCTCTAAAATCAGAATTTATACGTGGTTATCATCATGCACAGTCCAAGCTAATTTTTGAGACCAAGCATTTTGGTATGCTCGAAGCAGCCATATTACAGCGGAAGACTTTATTCCTAGCCTTATTGACATTGCTCCCTCGCATGTTTCTGCCGCAGCCAAAATATTTTGCACGGCTAGCTGGAAGGATTGCAGGGCTGCTTCGCTACAAGCGTCACTGATATTTAAGTTAATTCTTATTATTTATATAGCGTTTTCGATAGTCTGCCTACACTCAGACTAAACGTTATCACATCCAATATTAACCAAAAATAGAAAAATTGGATGTACTAAAGTCACGGCATTTGCTCTTACTCGACTTAACTAAAGCCAGATTTAAAATATAAGTCTCAGCAAAAGTCACTGCATTTAATATTTTAATTGAATTTAATATGAGAAAAAGACCTACATTTTTACGTAAATTTCTTTCTTTCAATCAATGGAGGAAACGGTTTAACGCGTCTAAAGTCTATTCTATCGATAAGAATAAAATAGATTACGACCATATGAAAACTAATCTTATGCCTATGCGCGATGCCATTCAAACACGCGGCCATTCGAAAGATTTACCCGTTCACATAGCGAATTTGAGTGTGGAGTTTTCAGGCAAACCAGAACTTGTATTCCACCATGCAAAATTAATCGTATTAATTCGTCGGGGATACAAAGTTGATGAAGTATTTTCCGAATTTGAAACTTTATGGCAGCAACACGGAGAATGGCTGCTAAAAAATCTGAACATCAGATGGCTGGTTTCTGCATGCGATACTTTCGCAGATCATTGTGCAGACCCGACAGAAAAATCATTAGCCTTCTCAACATCGCTAATGGTAAATACCGTAAAAATTTACGAAACCGAAAACTACCTTACAAATTCGCTGCAACCAGTTTACGATCAAAAAATGATTTTAAACACTCAACAACAACTAGTTCCCATCTTTGAAGGCTTATCCTGTTTCACCATTGGAACAGACGATACTTTGAGAAATATGGTTTGGCGAATGAAAGAAATTGGCCGAAACTATGTGTGTGGCAGCATACTTTCAGAAGTTTTTAATCGACTTCAATTTGAAGAAACAGCTTATTCAAGAATTCGCAAACTACACATCCGCGATAAAACTTCTTGGTGGTAGATAAATAAATTTAAAAATTATAAAGCCCCATAAAATCTCATAAAATCCTAAAATTTAATATTAACTAAATTTATAAAATCAGAAATATTAAATATTTAATTTACGACCTACCAGCACAAAAAAAAGAATATTTATATTAAAATTTAAATAATTTATAATTATTTTTTTTATATGAAGCCTCTATTTCCAATATATTTTCTAAATTATCTTTCTTGCTTTTTCGTATCCGATCCGTTGATATAGCTCCCACCCTAAAAATAGCATTGACCCGTTCGTCGATCTCCATACAATCCAACCCCGCCAATTTAGCCATTTCAGAGAGCGTCCCGGCGCTAAAGTCTGTTAAATGTGCAATATGAAAATAGCGACGAAGATCGTGTTTGTAATCTCCTGTTTTTACAGCATTGAGACCTGGCACAAAAATAACCAAAAGATCGCCAGGTTTCATTAGAGCACGCAAATTTTCTAACTGTTTCAGAGGATTATTCAAATGTTCCAATACATGCGACATTAAAAAAATATTTGGCCCCTCAGGCAAAGCAGAAGGCATAGCGCTGGTTTCCACATTTAAACCAAGATAATTACGTGCATATGCTGTTCCATTTACATCCAAGTCACACCCTTGTACAGATTTAAAATTCGGAGCGGCTTCAGCAATAATCCCCCCACTACTACAACCAATCTCAATTAAATTGTAAGTAGGTAATGGATTTTGAATTTTAGTTTTGAGATATTCTACAAGGCGTATTCCTTTTTCACGTTGCTCAAGTATTAATATTTTGTAATCAACAGCCCCGGTTGCTTTTGTATACAGCGGTCGATAAAGATATGAATAAAACTTATTGAGAAATTCCTCACCAAGACTTGGATACGTTTGAACTAATCCGCATACATTACATATCTGTTTTTTTAAGTCGAAGCCATAGCGATCACTTTCAGCTAGCAAAGTGAAATTATTTTCGGCACAAAGCTTGCAACCACACTCTTTTAGGCCCATTTTTTGGTACATCTCACGCACCATTTTTATTTGAGTTCGCCTGCTGCTTGTGTTTCGACGAAGCCAACCGAAAAAACGTCCGAACCTGAAAGCTGTTAGTGCTCGTTTAGTCATATTTGGCAACGTCCCCTACTGAAAGATTGCATGGAAAACGAAGGTTTGTTACGCCCTTACCGACGTAGCAACCTACCCATCAAATAAAACTCATCATTAAGTCGCATCGAAGTCGCATTCTCGCTTCTGTTAGACAAGCCGCAGAATAATCGGCGAAGGGATCCAGTCCATTGAAATCGGAAATCACGCCTGGCTAGCAGAACGGAGAATCCAAATTGCTTAAATTGCAGTGCAAGTTTTAGCTGTTCGATCTATTTACTTGCTTCCACGGCTGTTGCTGGCTCAGCCAAAATATATTGTGCGGCTGGCTTAAGGATTGGGGGGGTACTGCGCTACAACCCATGGTGAGATGAGGACAAGTTAAAAACATTTTTAATGAATTTTCCTAATCCTGCGCCGGGCGCCGTACACGGGTTGCTGACGCTATCGAGTTCGCCTATGTGATGGCAAGCACCGGGCTCGAGATAGGCGACATATTGGCCCTGCTTTCGCAGTACTCTAGAAATGTGTCTTTCTTTCTTATATTGCGCAAAAGGTCCTGTTTTTTTCCACAAATCGATAGAGGCGATATGCGGATTGAATGTATAGCCATGCCACTGCTTATGTGTTTTATCTAATCGACGATATGAAATCCCATTGAATTTCTGCGTAAAGGTCTGCGCAACGACTTCCGCATCATGTCCAAAATCGGCATATTCTCTAAGGCATACCGTGCTGATTTGAGGGCAAGTATTTAAGAGTTGAATCGAATCATCGATCTTCAGTTCTTGATCAAATAGCCAATCATCTTCGCAATGCAGAATGTATAGGTTTTGAACTTTGGCGTACATCGCATCTACTGCGCGATGATGTCCCAGCTGTTCAGGCAAGTTAATGAGCGTACCTGATGGACAGAGATTTCTAAATACCTCGTTTGTCTCTTCGTCTCGAAAATCATTAATTGCAATAATCTGTTTGAATTCTGCGCGACACAGCAAGCTTTTCAGGGTTTGCATAAGTAGTTCTGGCCGGCGTCCGATAGTAAGGCAAAGTGTAATTGAAGAATCCATACTTTATCCGCCTAGAAGAGTATTTAATCTTTCAAAAATATGTAGCGCTCATCACCGTGGCAATCTACCCATCAAATAAAACTCATCATTCGGGCGCATCGAAGTCGCATTCGCGATTCTGTTCGACAAGCCGAAAAATGCGGTGATCGAAGCGATATCCCAGATGTCTTCGTCGTCAAATCCATGCTCATACATCATCGCATAATCAGCATCGCTAATGGCCTGTGAATCGAGGCAAACCTTGATCGCAAAATCCAGCATCGCATGTTGGCGCAGCGTGATGTCGGCCTTGTGGTGGTTCACTGCAACCTGGTCGGCCACCAGGGGATTTTTTGCGTAGATGCGTAGTAGCGCGCCATGCGCGACGACGCAGTACAGGCACTGGTTCTTCGCGCTGGTGGCCGTGACGATCATTTCACGATCTGCCTTGGACAGATTGCCCGACTCTTTCAGCATCAGCGCGTCGTGATAAGCGAAGAAGGCGCGGAACTCATCTGGCCGGTGCGACAACGCTAGAAAAACGTTCGGCACGAAGCCGGCTTTTTCCTGCACTGCCAGAATTTTTTCGCGTATGTCTTGCGGCAGTACTGTTAGCTCCGGCACTGGAAAACGCGAGATTGGTTTTGTTGTCGATGTCATGCAAGCTCCTTGGCAAACTGCAGGTGATACAAATGCGCATACACGCCATTGGCAGCGAGCAGCTCTGTGTGGGTACCGATTTCAGCAATCTGGCCGGCTGCCAGCACAACGATGCGATCTGCTTTTTCAATAGTAGACAAGCGGTGTGCAATGACTAGGGTGGTACGGCCTTGCATCAATTGGTCCAGCGCTGCCTGGACGGCGCGCTCGGATTCGGTGTCGAGTGCCGACGTCGCTTCATCCAGAATCAGAATGGGCGCGTCCTTGTAAATCGCCCTTGCAATCGCCAGTCGCTGACGCTGCCCACCTGAGAGACGCATGCCATTGTCGCCTATGAATGTATCTAGCCCATTTGGCAATGCGGCGATGACTTCATTCAGGTGTGCTGCCTGCGCTGCCTGCGCAATCCGTTCGCGGTCAGGGTTCGCATCGCCATAGGCGATGTTGGCGGCAACGGTGTCATCGAACAGGACGACGTTCTGGCTGACCATGGCCATTTGCGCACGCAGACTACTCAGAGCTATTTGTGAAATTGGCGTGCCATCGAGCCGGATTTCACCAGCCGTGAGCGGGTAAAATTCTGGCACCAGATTAACCAATGTCGATTTGCCGCCGCCTGACATACCCACTAACGCGACTGTCTCGCCGGGGGCGATGCTGAGGTTGATGTGCGATAGCGCGGGTAGTGTCTGCTCGGCATACGCGTAGCTGACATCGATAAATTCCAGCTTGCCGCTTGCACGCTCAGTCAGGGTCTTGCCATCACGCCGTTCCGGCTCTGCATCGATCAGACCAAATACGGAATCGCCTGCGGCTAATCCGCGTTGCAATGGTCCGTTCACTGCTGCCAAATTTTTCAATGGCGTCAGTATCATCAGCATGCCAGTGATGAACGACGCAAAGTCGCCTACGGTCACTTGACCTTCGCTCGCTTGGGCGAGTGCGATGATGATAATGACGGAGATGGCAAATGAGGTAATGATTTGCGTAATCGGCATCGTTGTCGCCATCGTGCTCGACATGCGAATCATGAAGCCGCGCAGACGATCCGAGCGTTGGTCGAAGCGGCGCATTTCATAATCCTGTCCGCCAAACACTTTGATCACCTGCTGCGCGCGCGTGGTTTCTTCAATAACCTGCGTAATCTCAGCATTGATCTCCTGAAACTGCCCAATCAATCGCTTGAGACGCTGCGCAGTCAGGCGCACGACAATGGCAATGAATGGAATCATCACAATGGTGACGATGGTCAGTCTCCAGTTCAGCCATAACAAATAGGCCAGCAATCCTATGACGGTCAGGGTATCGCGTATCAGTGCGACCATCACTGAATTAATCATCTGAAGGATTTGCTGCACCTCGATCATCGTTGCATTTATGACCTTGCCGACTGAATTCTCTTCATAAAAGCCAAGCGGCACATTGAGCAGACGTGCGAACATTTTTTTGCGCATATCCATCATCAACTTGGATGTCACCCACGCCATCATGTAGCTGGTAGTGAAAGTCGATATGCCGCGAATGAAAAAGATGCCGATGACGAACAGTGGCACTAGCCATAATGAAAATGTCAGCGGTCCGGAAAATCCTTTGTCGAGCAGCAGCTTCATCAAACCGGCCAGCGTCGGCTCGGTCGCTGCAGTCAATGCCATGCCAGTCAGCGCCAGTCCCAGCCTGCCTTTGTAAGGCGCCAGCATGGCGGTAATGCGGCTAAAGTTTTTTTTAAGGCTCATCAGTATTCAAACCAGACATTATCGGGGCTTAGCCAGTCGGCGAGTTTGGTGCGCAGGTTGTCGTCGGCACGCACACGCCAGTCGTCAGACAGGCGGATTTCGCTTAACGCGCCGTTTTTCATGTACTGCACGACGATTGGACAGGAGCTGTCGCTCTGCTTGAAGGGCTGTATCAAATCCCGTAATTTTCCTGCATCGGCCTGACCATTCATGGACAGTCGCAAGGCCTTGACGAAACTGGCGCGCGCACCGGCAATATCCATCACACGCTCGGCGGTGATGCGCAGGCCGCCAGAGAAACGGTCTTCCGAAATCTTGCCGTGCACGGCCAGGAATTCATCTTCCTTGAACAGCGCGCGGTTCGCGTCCAGAACTTCACTGTAGACCGTGACTTCAACCGTTGCGCTGGCGTCGTCGAGGGTGACGATCAGCATGCGCCCGCGCTGCGTCATTTGCGTACGCAGGCCGGAAATGATGCCGGCGATTAGTTTCGGTTCACGCGCCGGAATCAGGTCTGCCAGCTTGGTGCGCGCGAACTGGCGCGCTTCTTCGGCATAGGCATTGAACAAGTGGCCAGACAAATAAAAGCCGAGCGCCGCTTTTTCTTCGGTGAGTTTTTGCTTATCGCTCCACGGTGTGGCCTTTACATATTCTGGTCCACTGACCATGTCGCTGTCGTCGCCACCAAACAGGCTCACCTGATTGGCTTCGGCTTCGGCCTGCTCGGCGCATTCCATCGCAAAGCTCACGGTGGCGAGCAAAATGCCGCGGTCAATATTGAACGAATCGAAAGCGCCGGCGCGCACCAAAGATTCTATGGTGCGGCGGTTGATCTGGCGCTTGTCGACGCGCTTGACGAAGTCAAACAGATCGGTGAAGGGCTTGCCCTGCCGCGCAGCGATGATAGCTTCAATGGCGTTCTGACCGCTGCCTTTGACGGCACCCAGACCGTAGCGAATGCGGTCGGCTTTTTTGCCCGGCTCACCGACTGGTGTGAATCGATACACTGACAAATTAATGTCGGGTGGCAGCAAGCGCAGGCCGCAGATTTCGGTCGCGTCCTCAACCAGAATTTTAATCTTGTCGGTGTCGTCCATCGCCAGCGACAAGTTGGCGGCCATGAACGCGGCCGGGTGATGCGCTTTCAGGTAAGCGGTGTAATAAGACAGCAGCGCGTAAGCGGCGGCATGCGACTTGTTGAAGCCGTAGCCGGCGAACTTTTCCATCAAGTCGAAAATTTCATCGGCCTTGGTTTCAGTCAGTCCGTTCTTGGCAGCGCCTTCGCGGAAAATCTGGCGGTGCTCTGCCATTTCTTCGGCCTTCTTTTTACCCATCGCACGGCGCAGCAAGTCGGCGCCGCCCAGCGAGTAACCGCCGATGACCTGCGCCATCTGCATGACCTGCTCCTGATAGACCATGATGCCGTAGGTCTCGGACAGAATGCCTTCAGTGCGCGGGTCCGGATAATCAAAACGTTCGCCGTGTTTGCGCCGGCAGAAATCCGGTATCAAGTCCATCGGACCCGGACGATACAAGGCCACCAGCGCAATGATGTCTTCGAAGCGGTCAGGGCGCGCGTCTTTCAACATGCCTTGCATGCCGCGGCTTTCAAGCTGGAATACGGCCACGGTCTTGGCTTGGGTGAGTAGCTGATAAGTCGGCCGGTCTTTCAACGGCAAGGTCTCGAGACTGAAGTCGGCCATGGCCGGATCGAGTTGCTTGATGTAGCGAACTGCGCGGTCCAGAATCGTCAGCGTGGTCAGACCCAGAAAGTCGAATTTCACCAGACCGACGGCTTCCACGTCGTCCTTGTCGTATTGCGAGACGACGCCAGAGTCATTGCCTTGCGTGTAGAGCGGACAGAAGTCGGTGAGCTTGCCCGGTGCAATCAGCACACCACCGGCGTGCATGCCGACGTTACGTGCAATGCCTTCGACTTGCTGAGCGAGGTCAAGCAGCTGCCTGACTTCTTCTTCATTCTCTTGCCGCTCTTTTAGAAGCGGCTCTTCGGTAATGGCGTCAGCGATGGTGACGAGCTTGCCGGGCTTGAACGGAATCAGTTTGGAGATGCCGTCGCAAAAGTTGTAACCGAAGTCGAGCACGCGGCCCACGTCGCGCACTGCGCCCTTGGCCGCCATGGTGCCGAAGGTCGCAATCTGCGACACCGCTTCTTTGCCGTAGCGGTCTTTCACATACTGAATGACGCGGTCGCGGCCTTCCTGGCAAAAGTCGATGTCGAAGTCGGGCATCGAGACGCGCTCAGGATTAAGGAAGCGCTCGAACAGCAGGTTGTAGGCAAGCGGATCAAGGTCCGTAATCGACAGCGAATACGCAACCAATGAACCTGCGCCTGATCCGCGACCCGGCCCGACCGGCACGCCATTGTTTTTTGCCCACTGAATAAAATCGGCCACGATCAGAAAGTAACCGGGGAAACCCATCTTGATGATGGTGTCGGTCTCGAACTGCAAGCGCTCTTCATAGCGCTGCCGCTGCTCTTCACGTTTGGCTTCATCCGGATAGAGCTGAATGAGCCGCTGCTCGAGTCCGGCACGAACTTGCTGACCTAAAAATTCATTGATGCCCATGCCATCCGGCGTCGGGAAATCCGGCAGCCTGGGCTTGCCGAGTTCGAGCACCAGATTGCAACGCTGCGCAATGGCGACACTGTTGGCCAAAGCGGCTGGCATGTCGGCAAACAGTTCGGCCATCTCGGCCTGGGTTTTGAAATACTGCTCGGGCGTGAATCGTTTAACACGACGCGCGTTGGCGAGAATTTCACCTTCGGCGATACAGGTGCGCGCTTCATGCGCGGTGAATTCTTTTTGCTCCAGAAACTGCACTGGATGCGTTGCCACCACTGGCAATTGCAGTTTCGCTGCAATCTGCGTGGCCTGCCGCAAAGCGATTTCTGTCTTGGGGTTGCCACTTCTCTGCACTTCAATATAGAAGTGGCCGGGGAAAATTTTGCTCCAGCGCTGCGCGCAACGCTCGGCCAGCGCGAGATTGCCGTTTTCCAGCGCCACGCCTATGTCACCAAACTGCGCGCCCGATAATGCGATCAGGCCACCCTGCGGCAACAAGCCTTCCAGCCATTCAATGCGCAGCTCGGCGCGGCCACGATGCAAGTTGGACAACCAGGCGCGGGTAATGAGCTCACACAGTTGCAAATAGCCGACTGAATTTTTAACCAGCAGTAGCAGCCTGAAAGGCTTTTCGCGGTCATCATCATTGGTGAGCCAGACGTCGCAGCCGATCAAGGGCTTGATGCCCACGCCACGGGCGGCCTTGTAGAACTTGACCATGCCAAAAAGATTGGCCAGATCTGTTATGGCCAAGGCTGGCTGCTGGTCTGCGGCAGCCGCTTTGACAACATCGTCGATGCGCACCAAGCCATCGGCGATAGAGAATTCGGAGTGCAGACGGAGATGGATGAATTGCGGTGCGGTCATATCCGTATTTTACCCGCTGGGAAGCCTCACACGACTGTTTGGAAGTCGCTATTACCCCGCTTATAATGAGGGCTATTCTTCTTTTGCTTAAGCTAATGCCATGCAGTCTGCCCACACCATCGTAAATATCGCGGCGTATAAATTTATTACCTTCGATGATACCGTCGAGCGGCGTGCGCTTTTTCAGCAAATTTGTAAGGATCTCGAGCTTAAAGGCACGATCCTGCTGACGCCTGAAGGCATTAATTTGTTTTTGGCCGGTACGCGTACTGGCATTGACAACTTTTTGGCGTGGCTGCGCAGCGACGCGCGCTTTAGTGACATCGAAGTCAAGGAAAGTCTGTCGGACGAACAGCCGTTCAACCGGATGCTGGTCAAGCTGAAGAGTGAAATCATCACGATGAAGCATCCGTTAATCAAGCCAGAACTCGGCCGCGCACCGTCTGTCAATGCGCAGTCGCTCAAGCGCTGGCTGGATCAGGGGCATGATGATGACGGCAAGCCGGTGGTGATGGTCGATACGCGCAACGCGTTCGAAGTCGATGTTGGCACTTTCGAAAACACGATTGACTACCGCATAGAAAAATTCACCGAATTTCCGGCAGCGATCGCAGCGCATAAAGCTGAGCTGGAAGGAAAAACCATCGTTACCTTTTGCACCGGCGGCATACGCTGCGAAAAAGCGGCGATACACATGAAGGACATTGGCTTTGATAGCGTTTACCAGCTCGAAGGCGGCATCCTCAAATACTTTGAAGAAGAAGGCGGCGCGCATTATCAGGGCGATTGTTTTGTATTTGACCGCCGTACGGCATTGAATCCCAAGCTGGAACCAACGCCGACGGTGCAGTGCTTTGCGTGCCGCGCGGTGGTCACACCGCGCGAGCAGATTTCGCCGCTGTACGTGTATGGCGTGTCATGTCCGCACTGTGCTCAATCTGCGCAGGCAGCATAAGCTTACCTTTGCCAGACTTTCAGATTACAACGCAAATTCCTGCGTTTCCCTTTTTGCATCCAGACTGATCCCGCCCGGGCCAAACGCCCATAGCTGCAAGATGCCGCCTATGATGGCAAGGTTCTTCAGCAATTGAATCATTTGCTGCTGTGCTTGCGCTGCATCCGTTGCGGTTGCTGGATTGTGAAACACCAGCGTTACCGGGATCATGAACAGGAATAAAATCATTGCCGCCACTCGCGTGCGATAACCTGTTACCAGCATCAAGCCGCAAATGATTTCAATCATAATGGTCAGGACGAGCAGGACTTCTGCCATTGGTAATCCAGCGCCAGCCATAAAGCCGGCTGTGCCAGAAAAATTGCTCAGTTTATTGAAGCCGGAAAGTACAAAAACTGCAGCCAGTAAAATACGGCCGGCAAGTGCAGTAAGATTTTGACTTCTGTCATTCATGCTCATATCTCCTTGAAATCAGCTTGGCAAATGCAGCAGCTGAAGAAGGAATATAAGCGGCATGACGTCATCAAGAATGCGAAATAGTGCAAAGTGTTGTTCGAATGAGTAAAGATTCTTTCACGCAATATGTCGGCCGTTTTGCGCCCTCTCCTACCGGGCCGCTTCACGCTGGGTCTCTCGCTGCCGCCTTGGCGAGCTATCTTGACGCGCGCGCTCATCAGGGCCGCTGGCTGATTCGCATTGAAGATCTTGACAAAGCGCGCTCTGTTGCGGGTGCAGCAGAGCAAATGATTGCCACCCTTGCTGCTTTCGGCATGCAATCCGATGGCGAAGTCGTCTGGCAAAGCCGTCGTAAAGACTTCTATCAGGCAGCGTTCGAACGTCTCGCCCCGCATGTTTATCCATGCAGCTGCAGCCGCAAAGAGATTGCCGATTCACAGACCGGCTTGGCTGCTGATGGCGCAGCGATTTACCCTGGCACCTGCAGACTAGGACTGTCACATGGCCGCAGTCCGCGTGCATGGAGACTGCGTGTAGGTGACTCGACCAGCATTGAGTTTGAAGACCGTCTGCAAGGTCGCATTAGTGAGCAGCTCGCTACGGCAGCAGGCGATTTTGTATTGAAGCGCGCAGACGGTTACTGGGCTTATCAGCTTGCCGTCGTCGTTGACGATGCCCTGCAAGGTGTGACGGATGTAGTGCGTGGTGCCGATTTGCTGGGCTCGACTGCGCGGCAAATTTATTTGCAGCAGCTTCTGACTATGCCAACACCACGCTATATGCATGTACCGGTGGTACGCAATGCCACAGGTGAGAAATTGTCGAAGCAAACTGGCGCGCAGCCGCTGGACATGGACAGACCGCTGCAAGAATTAGTAGCGGCAGCACATAATCTTGGTCTGGAAATACTGCCTGCAGCAGAGTCACTGCAGGCATTTTGGGATGTGGCGATACCGGCTTGGCACACCACTATTGTTGAGTGATTAGCGCTTAGGCACGCCACCTAGCAAGGCTGCCCGTTTTTGCGGCTGCACTGTCTTGCCGGATTTTTCTGCGACTGGCTCGGCCTGTGATTCAGCAGGCACAGCTGCCTCGTAAGGTTTAAGAAACCACGGATCGACTTTTTCTTTGCGTAGAGGCGGCGCACTGTAATTGTGTGACGTTGCTTCGCGCGAAGGACGACGCTCACTGCCACGCTCACTGCCACGCTCACTGCCACGTTCACTATTACGTTCCCTGCCTTGCTCACTACTACGCTCGGCATGACGCACAGCAGTCGGCGTAAAACCTTCGAGCTCCACCGGCACGAGCTTTTGCTTGATCAATTTTTCTATATCAACCAGCAGCCGCAGGTCTTTGTCTGAACACAGCGAGATCGCGTCGCCCGAAGCACCGGCACGGCCGGTACGACCAATGCGGTGTACGTAGTCTTCAGCGTTATAGGGCAGGTCGTAATTGATCACGCATGGCAGGTCTGAAATGTCGAGGCCGCGCGCAGCCACGTCAGTCGCCACCAGCACGTCGATGCCGCCATTTTTGAACGCTTCAAGCGCAGCCATGCGCTCGTTCTGTGTTTTGTCGCCATGAATCGCAGAGACTTTGACGCCCTGCTTTTCCAGTTCGCGCGCCAGTCGCGATGCGCCTATTTTGGTATTGGAAAAAACCAGTACCTGCTTCAAGTCACGACCACGAATCAGGTGCGCGACCATTTCGCGCTTGATTTCTTCTTCGGCTTTATAGACAACTTGCGTGACCTTGTCGGCGGTCGCGTTGCTGCGTGCGACTTCGATCAGGACCGGATTATTCTGGAAGCTGGCTGCGAGTTTTTTAATTTCTGGCGAAAACGTCGCCGAAAACATCAGGTTCTGGCGCTGCTTGGGCAGCAAGTTAATGATGCGCTGCAGATCAGGCAAAAAGCCCATGTCAAGCATGCGGTCAGCTTCGTCCATGACCAGTATCTGCGTCTGCGACAGGTTCAGCGTTTTTTGCTGCACGTGGTCGAGCAAGCGGCCTGGCGTTGCGATAACGATTTCAACACCGCCACGCAAAGCGGCAGTTTGCGGCGCCATATCGACACCGCCAAACACGACTGTGGCGCGCAGCGATGTATGGCGGGAATAGGCCTTTACGTTTTCGGCGACCTGGTCAGCCAGCTCGCGAGTCGGCGTCAGTATCAGTGCACGCACCGGATGCCGCGCCGGCGACGCACTGGTATTGGCATGTGCGAGCAGCAGCTGAATGATAGGCAACGAAAAACTGGCAGTCTTGCCGGTGCCGGTTTGGGCTGCGCCCATCACGTCGCGACCTTGCAGCACGACAGGAATAGCCTGCGCCTGAATCGGCGTTGGATGTATATAGCCCTGATCGGTAAGGGCTTGCAGCACGGCTGGCGCGAGGCCGAATTCGTCAAAACGGGGTAGCGCTGCGACTGGCGCGTCGATCTGGGTGGCGGGGGACGTGTTTTCTGACATTCTGTAGTTTCGGGTTAGCGCATAAGTATAGCACCCGCCCATGGTATGAACCAGCTAAGGGATTGATTGCAAAAGGAAACAGCGCGCGCTGTTTTCGATCTTCTTCTGGATTGCGCGCTACAAGCGGTAGAGGATTCGTTCGCCTGATGGAATGTTTTCCTCTTACTCGCCACTCAGGTCCATTCGAATTCCAATTTGAATTGCGCGCCTATAGCATGCATGCTATATTAAATATGACCTACGAAATCCAGTTTTTCAATACCAAGGTCCAGACGGTGATCGAGGAGTGGCCGTCGGGTATTGCTGCGAGCTTCGCACGTATTACCGAACAAATCACCATATCTGGCCCTAACTTGGGGATGCCCTATACGAAAGCCTTTGGCGACGGTTTGTTCGAGATACGAGCGCGCGGTGCTGAGGGAATTGGGCGGGCATTTTTTTGCTGCCTTGTAGGCCGGCGTGTCGTCATCTTGCATGGCTTTATCAAGAAGACTCAGGCTACACCAATGAAAGAACTGGAAATCGCGCGCAAGCGGCACAAGGAGATTCGAAATGAATGACGCTGAAAAATTTACCCCCATCAAATTCGATCCCAAGGCATTTGCTGAAAAACGCAGCGCCAAGGACAAAAAATTCAAGGTCGCCTATGACGCTCTGGAAGATGAATTCGCAGCGCTGGCTGCCTTGCTGCACGCTCGCACCGAAGCCGGCCTGACGCAGGCGGAGGTCGCTTCGCGAATGGGAGTCAAGCAACCTGTGGTTGCGCGTATCGAAGCCAGTCTAGGCAAGAAAGATCACTCTCCTTCATTACACACTCTGCGGCGTTACGCTGAGGCTTGCGGAATGAAATTGATTATTCAAATGGTCGCAGCATAAACAAAAGGCTTACGTTTTTACACGTAAGCCTTCTTTATTCTGGTGGGCCCCCCGTGAGTCGAACACGGCACCAACGGATTATGAGTCCGCTGCTCTAACCAAGCATGAGCTAGGGGCCCATTTTTACTGTTAATTTTACAGGGTGCATTTTATCGCGGAACAAGCGTTGCGGCGAGAGCTTGCGCCCTTGCCGCAACAACTGAACCGGATTAACCGCCTTCGAGGAAGCTCTTGAGCTTGTCGGAACGGGATGGATGACGCAGCTTGCGCAGCGCCTTCGCTTCGATCTGACGAATACGCTCGCGGGTAACGTCGAACTGCTTGCCGACTTCTTCCAGCGTATGGTCGGTCGACATCTCGATGCCGAAGCGCATGCGCAGCACTTTGGCTTCGCGTGGCGTCAGTGAATCGAGCACGTCCTTGACCACACCACGCATAGACGCATGCAAGGCTGCATCAGCCGGCGCCAATGTGTTGTTGTCTTCGATGAAGTCGCCAAGATGGGAATCGTCGTCGTCACCGATAGGCGTTTCCATTGAGATCGGCTCTTTCGCGATCTTCATGATCTTGCGGATTTTATCTTCCGGCATTTCCATCTTGATCGCGAGCGTGGCCGGATCCGGCTCGGCTCCCGTTTCTTGCAAGATTTGACGCGAGATGCGGTTCATCTTGTTGATGGTCTCGATCATGTGCACCGGAATACGGATGGTGCGCGCCTGATCCGCGATCGAACGGGTGATGGCCTGACGAATCCACCAGGTGGCGTAGGTCGAGAATTTGTAGCCGCGACGATATTCAAACTTGTCGACGGCTTTCATCAGACCGATGTTGCCTTCCTGGATAAGGTCAAGGAATTGCAGACCGCGGTTGGTGTATTTCTTTGCAATCGAAATCACCAGACGCAAGTTCGCCTCGGTCATTTCGCGCTTGGCTTTACGCGCCCGCATTTCGCCAGCCGACATCTTCTTGTTGATGTTGCGCAGATCAGGCAATGGCAATACCACGCGTGCCTGCAAGTCGATCAGCTTCTTCTGCAGTTCCTTGATGGTTGGCACATTACGCGCCAGCACGGTGCTGTAGTCATTATTGCCGGTGACTTCGCCATCGATCCAGGCCAGATTGGTTTCATTGCCAGGGAATACCTTGATGAAGTGCGCGCGCGGCATGCCGCAGCGGTTGACGGCCACATCGAGAATCTGCTTTTCGATATGACGTACTTCATCAACTTGCCCACGCAAGGTGTCGCACAATTTCTCGACGACTTTTGCGGTAAAGCGAATGCCCATCAGCTCTTCCGTGATCGCTTCCTGCGCCTTCACGTAAGGCTTGGAGTTATAGCCTTCTTTTTCGTAGGCCTTGCGCATCTTGTCGAACTGCGTCGAGATGGTTGCAAAGATCGCCAGCGCATCACGCTTCAATTGCTCTAGCTGCTCGGTCGAGAAACCAGCCGCGCCACCATTGGCATTGCCGTCTTCTTCTTCCTCGTCTTCCTCTTCGTCTTCGTCGTCTTCACCATCGTCGGCAGCAACAGGAATCACAGCAGGGGTGAGAACCAGTTCGGTGGCGTTCGGATCGACCAGACCATCGACGATTTCGTCGATCTTGGTCTCGTCTTTGGAGATGCGCTCAGCAGCAGCGAGGATTTCCGAAATCGTCATCGGGCAGGCAGAGATTGCCTGAATCATGTCTTTCAGGCCGCCTTCGATACGCTTGGCGATTTCGATTTCGCCTTCGCGGGTCAACAGTTCGACCGAACCCATTTCACGCATGTACATGCGAACCGGGTCGGTGGTGCGACCGAAGTCGGAATCAACGGTTTGCAGCGCTGCTTCAGCAGCGGCATCAGCATCGTCATCGGTTGCAACAGTTGCGACGTTATCAGTCAGCAGCAAAGATTCAGCGTCCGGTGCATGCTCGTAGACGGCGATGCCCATGTCATTGAAGGTACCGATGATGCCTTCGATGGCTTCCGGATCAACAATGTTTTCCGGCAGATGGTCGTTGATCTCGGCATGCGTCAAAAAGCCGCGCTCTTTACCGAGCTTGATCAGCGTCTTCAGTTTCTGACGACGACGTTCGACTTCTTCTTCCGTTGCTTCAGGATCAGCAGAAAACGCATCTTTCAGGAATTGCTTTTCCTTGATTTTGCGGTCCCGCGCCTTGGCCTTGTCGGCCGCTTTCAGTTCGGCGCGCTCGACGGCATTGAGTGCTGCAATTTCTTCATTTTCAGGCTGAAACTCGCGTGGTTTGCGACCACGGCGGCCAGGCACTTTCACGCCCGGCAAAATATAACCGGACGTATCAATCGCAGCCAGTGTGGCCGCATCCGTGGTCTGCTTGACCGACATCAATTTATGATCCGACTTGGTCTCGACCACTTTAGGCGCGACTTTCAGTGCCGCTGCTGGTGCGCTTACGGCTGCTTTTTTTGCTGCTACTACTTTAGGTTCAGTTTTCCTGGATGTCACAGAAGCTTTCGTTACAGGTACTTTAATTGGCGCGACGGCTTTTTTGGCCGCTGGCTTTTGCGCAGCTTTTGTCACCGGTTTGGACGTGTTGTCTGCAGCTTTTGCTGCCGGTTTCTTGGAAGCCGGTTTTACAATAACCTTGCTGACCTTTGAGACCGTTTTGCTCGTCGCTTTGTTCGATGACTTTGCTGCTACAGCAAGCTTTGGTTTTGCAGTCGCTGTTTTTGTGGGAGTTTTTGCTACCACTTTGCTCGTCTTTACAGGCGTGCGGGCAGGAGCCGGTTTAGCAACTTTTGCCTTGGTTGCAGAATTTTTAACGGGTTTTTTGATTGCGTTCGCCATAGGTCCATCCACCAAATGGGGTTGCCAATGCTTCATAGGAAACTGGAGAGCTAGCCGGGGCTGATAGTTCAGCGATCGTGCAGTCCGGTCATGCTGTCATGCCGGTTGATTCTGCTACGGATTGTATGGCCTGCTTGTCCAGCAATTTCAACTCATTCAAAATCTCGGCAAAGCCGAGACAGAAACTCGTAAGACATTGATTCAAAAGCCTTTGATTATAGCATAACGCCGTGTGTTTCCATCCCCAAACAAGCCTTGTAAGTGGACATGCATCATGAATCTGCTTCTTTCTCGGCCGACAGCCGCAATCGTTCGATGTGCATCATAATCTCGCGATAACGCGCCTTTGCCGCTTCATCAACCAAGCCTGCAGCAGCGAGTTGATCCTGTTCCGATTTCAACATCTTCATTGTAGTCTGCCGCACCGCACCGGCAAGTTCAAGTCGCGCCAAGGTGGCATCGGATTCGGTCTGTGCTGCAATTTCGGCAATGAGCTCATCAAAATCTGCGCCCTGGTTGCGCAAAATTTCAACCAGCGAGGCAAAGCTGGCCTGCTCTTTCAATTCCGTCGCAGTAATGACAAGCTGACGCAGCATGACGCCGCCATCCGGCGCCGACCAACTGATTGCTGCCAATGCTGCTTCATCAAGTTCACAGGCAAATATGGGGTGCGCCACCAGCAAACGCAAGATCTGGCGCTCAAGTTCTACTGGCGCACGGCGTTTCATTGCAGGGACTGCGGCGCGCGCGCGCGTGAGCGGCTTGGCCAGTTCGAACAGGGCCTCGACTTCTTGCGGCGTACTCTCAGTCAGCTGGGCCAACTGCCGTACCAATTGCAAGCGCAGGGCTGAAGGCGGCATCGCTTGCAGCAAAGGCTTGGCATCAAACTGCACGCGCGCACGGCCTTCCGCAGTGCTCAGGTCATTGCCAGCGCTGACTTCATTCAATAAAAATTGTGACAGCGGCATCGCATCATTGACCATGCGCTCGAAAGCTTCGGTGCCGTTGTCGCGAATGTAACTGTCGGGATCATGCTCGGTCGGCAAGAACAAGAATTTCAGCGATTTATTGTCTGACGCATGCGGCAAACAGGCTTCGAGTGCGCGGCGCGCGGCGCGTCGACCAGCGCCATCGCCATCAAAACTGAACACCACATGGTCCGTCTGACGCAGCAGCTTTTGCACATGAATTGGTGTGCAGGCAGTACCGAGCGTAGCGACGGCCTGCGCAAAACCAAATTGCGCCAGCGCGACAACGTCCATATAGCCTTCCGTCACTAGCACATAGCCTTTATCGCGAATCGCTTGCCGCGCTTCAAACAAGCCATACAACTCGCTACCCTTCTGAAACAGCGGCGTCTCCGGCGAGTTCAGGTATTTCGGCTCGCCCTTATCCATCACGCGACCGCCGAAACCAATCACCTGTCCCTTGCTGTTCCGGATCGGGAACATGATACGGTCACGAAAGCGGTCATAGCGTTTACGGCCACCGCCGTCTTCATCACTGCGATCAATGATCAGACCAGCCTCAACCAGCACGCTTGCTTCGTAATCGGGAAATACAGCCTTCAGATTGTCCCAGCCATCAGGTGCATAGCCGATCCAGAATTTAGCTGCGATTTCACCCGAAAGCCCGCGACGCTTCAAGTAGTCAATCGCAGGTCGCGCATTGCGCAATTGCTGGCGATAATAATCACTGGACTGGCTCATCGCCTCCGATAAGGCCATGCTTTTAGACTGCTGCTCGGCGCGCTGCGCAGGCAGCAAGCGATCTTCCTGCTCGGGCACGATCATGCCGACGTTCTGCGCGAGATCTTTGACGGCATCGACAAAGCCGACACCTGCATATTCCATTAAAAAACCGATCGCCGTGCCATGCGCGCCGCAACCAAAGCAGTGATAAAACTGCTTGGTCGGACTGACGGTAAAACTTGGTGATTTTTCGTTATGGAACGGGCACAGGCCGCCGTAATTGGCGCCGCCCTTTTTCAATTGCACATAGCGGCCCACCACGTCGACGATGTCTACGCGGGTCAGCAAATCCTGAATGAAGCTTTGCGGGATCATGGCCGTTAAACCGGAGTCGGCTTATTCAGTCAAGTTACTTCGTCAACGCAGCCTTTACCAGCGCCGAGACCGCCGTCATATCGGCACGACCGGCTAGTTTTGGCTTGAGAATGGCCATCACTTTGCCCATGTCTTGCGGACCGGCAGCACCCGACGCAGCAACGGCCGCGGCAACTTCAGTCTGCACTTCGGCTTCTGACAACGCAGCCGGCATATAGGTGACGAGAATGGCCAGCTCGGCCTTTTCAATATCAGCCAAGTCCTGACGAGCACCCGCCTCAAACTGTGTGATGGAGTCTTTGCGCTGCTTGATCATTTTTTCAATGATGGCCAGCACATGGTCGTCGTTCAATTCAATGCGTTCGTCGACTTCTTTTTGCTTGATCGCAGCAGTCATCAAACGGATGGTGGCCAGCCGGGCCGTTTCGCGCGCGCGCATCGCGGCTTTCATGTCTTCGGTTATTTTTTCTTTAAGGCTCATCTTTTTCTCCAAATAATTATCGGCTGATCAAAAAACGCCAAAACCCGCTGCGGACATTCACCGGAGCGGGTTTGCATTCTTATGCTCACCAATTGGTGAGCAAACAATCAGTACAGTTTTTTCGGCAGTTGCTGGCTGCGGATACGCTTGTAATGGCGTTTCACAGCAGCGGCGAGCTTGCGCTTGCGTTCTGCAGTTGGCTTTTCGTAGAATTCGCGCGCACGTAACTCGGTCAACAGACCGGTTTTTTCAATGGTGCGCTTGAAGCGACGCATAGCGACTTCGAACGGTTCGTTTTCTTTGAGGCGAATAGTGGTCATGAATTAACTGGAAACCAGGGTTATATTTGCTGAGCCGCAGATTATAGCAGGGTGAATCACGGAAAGGAAGTCAGGGAAGCAAATGAGTTAATGAGCGCATAAAAGATATCAGATCGCCAATCCTGCAGCAGTGCCTGATGCCCACGCCCACTGGAAATTGTAGCCGCCTAGCCAGCCGGTCACATCGACGGCTTCACCTATGAAATACAGGCCCGGTACCGCATTGACCATCATGCTTTGCTGCGACAGCGCACGGGTATCGACCCCGCCTATGGTCACTTCCGCCTTGCGGAAACCTTCGGAACCGTTCGGGCTGACTTCCCAGCGGTTCAAGGATTCGCCCAGCCGGCGCAATTGCTTGTCCGGCATATCAGCCAGCCGCGCATCAAGACTGAAATCATTGGCCAGCAACCAGCCCTCGGCCAACCGAGCAGGCAGCCACTGGGAGACGATATTGCCAAGATTTTTCTTTACCTGATTTTTCATGTTCAACAGTTCCTGCGCCACATCCAGCTGCGGCAGCAAATTCAGCGTGAGCGCCGTGCGGTTCTGCCAATAGCTGGAAATCTGCAAGACCGCAGGGCCCGACAAGCCGCGGTGCGTGAACAGCAAGTCTTCCCGAAAATGGCCGCGCGCTTTTTTGTCGCCGGTCTCTATATCAACTTCCAGCGCAATGCCGGCCAGCGGCACGAAACGCTGCCAGCTAGCCTCATCAAACGTCAGCGGCACCAGTGCCGGACGCGGCTCGATGATCTTGATGCCGAATTGTTTAGCGATGCGAAATGCAAAATCAGTCGCACCGATTTTGGGTATGGACAGACCGCCGCTGGCAATTACCAATTGCTGTGCACGGATGGGGCCGGCATTAGTCTGTATCAGATAGACATCATTCTCTTTACTGATGCCTTCCACACTGACCGGCATGCGCCAACTGACTTTACCCAGATCGCATTCGGCTTTCAGCATGCTGATGATGTCTTCTGCCGAGCGGTCACAAAACAGCTGACCCTTGTGTTTCTCGTGATACGGAATTGCGTAGCGCTTCATCAGCGCAAGAAAATCCTGTGGCGTGTAGCGAGACAACGCGCTTTTGCAAAAATGCGGATTCTGCGACAAGAAGTTCTGTGGATTCGTATCAAGGTTTGTGAAGTTACAGCGCCCGCCACCGGAGATACGGATTTTCTCAGCCAGCTTTTCCGCATGGTCAATCAGCACCACGCTCTTGCCACGCTGACCTGCAACGGACGCGCACATCATGCCGGCGGCTCCTGCGCCAATCACGGCGACATCGAATAACTGGCTCATGCTGCCAGCCGTACTATTTGCAGAATTTGTGCGACCTGCTCCGCAATAGGCGCCGGCACCGGCTGCTTGCCAGCCAGCGCTTCCTGTATCCAGGCTGCGGTAGTGGCCGCATCACTGGCAGCGGGCAAAGGCGGCATCTCGTCCACCGGCTGCTGGCGTTCTATCAAGGTAGTGCGGACATTATTATGAAACCACTCAACGGCATGCGCGCGCTTGGGATTGGCAACAGTCTCGCCTTCGGTGCCGCGCATCAGGAACACATCGCCGCGCGCAGCAGGCGCTGCTGCGCCAAAGTATTCCGTCAACATCGTCAGGTATTCAGGGTGCGTGTAAGACACGAGCCTTAAGGCGGGCTGCGTAAACGGTTGCATGATTTTGACCAGCGTATGCGTGGAATTACGCAGACCGAGTACACGGCGGATTTGCAACAGTCTGTCGAGCTTAGGTGCAAGCGCTGCAATCGGCATGAACGCTGGCTCTTGTTTGGCAAACGCACTGGCCACTGCAGCAGCATCGTTGCAAGGCGCAAGTCCAAGCTGCTGCAAAATTTCGGCGGTGGTCACGCGGCCCGGATCAGTAGTTACGCCATGCACTAGCACCGGCACACCCTCGCGCGCCAGCAGCAAGGCCAGCAGCGGCGTCAGGTTAGGCATCTGGCGCGAACCGTTATAGCTCGGAATGACAACCGGCGCGAACGGGCCGGCAGGCGCGGCAAGTTGCTCAAACGACGCTTCGGCTGCATCCAGAAAACCGGCGATCTCGCCTACTGATTCGCCTTTGATACGCATGCCAATCAGAAAGCCGCCCAGTTCCAGATCGGACAGGCGACCGTCCAGCATTGCGCTAAAAATATGGCGCGCATCGTCACGCGACATGTCGCGTGCGCCTTTTTTGCCGCGGCCAATTTCACGAATGAAGGGGGCGGCGTGGAAATGTTCAGGGGAAGATAAAGGTGAATTCATCTTCCAAGGGTACTACGAAGCATGGTGGCTGGTCATTACCCTGCCGTCTTCCTCGCCTGCACAATCTGCTTCAACTCCGGCACGCAAGACCCGCAACTGGTGCCGCATTTCAGCTTTTGCTGCAACATCGCCAACGCATCGCCCTCACCCGCTTGTTGCAGAGTCTGCTCAATCTCGCTCTGTGCGACATTGAAGCAATTGCAAATGATCTTGCCGCTCGCAGCAAAACCTTGGGGCGCTTGTGAGCCTGGCTGCAGCAGCAAGCGGCCCAGTGCCGCTACCGGCAAACCTTCTTCCAGATAAGCGCGCAGCCAGCGCTCGGCACTCACATCGCCCGCCAAGGACACAGCATCCAGCTTGCCTTCCACAACACGAAGACGGCGTGCCATGGCACGCCTGCCATCGTCATAACGCAGCACGCCTTCTTGCTCCAACCCGAACAGTTGGTTGATCTCCTGCACAGCAACGGTATTCTCATCTGCTGCACGGAACAGCACACCGACCTTGTCGCGGCCAAACAGCGTGGCTGAGGCAAAGGCAAATTTCTTCATCTGGCTGCGCAATGCAACTTGCAGGTTCAGTGCATGTGCCTCATCAACCCAGCCGAAGGCAACGAAACGCCAAGGTAAATCAGCCTTCTTGATTGCCACTGCCGCATGCTTGAGTTCGGGTTGTTTCGAAGTTGGATCCAGTGCCGGTGAAGTCAGTGTATTAATACCGCTGCTGTCGCGGCCAGACAAGTATTCATCACCCCAGTGCATCGCAATGAAAGCCTGCCCGCCGCGCATGTCGTCACCAGCCATCACCGGCAAAATCTGCGCGCCGCGCCGGCTTTTGACTTCAACCAGATCTCCGTCGGCCAGCAGGCGGCGCGACATGTCGTCGCGCGTCATGACGACTGCAGGCTCTGGCGCGTGGGCCGTCAGTTGCGCGACGGTGCCTGTGCGACTCATACCGTGCCACTGATCACGCAGACGGCCTGTGTTCAAGCGGAAGGAGAAGCGCGCATCGACTTTATCGACCACTGGCTGATAGTTCGTATTGACGAATTTTGCACGTCCCGTAGCGGTCGGGAATACGCCGTCTTCATATAAACGTTTTTTGCCTGCACTCGCCCCTTGCGGATAAGGCCACTGCTGCGGCGCTTGCTGCAAAATCTCGTACGTCAGGCCGGTAATATCGAGATCGCGTCCGCGCGTGGTTTCCCTATGCTCGTTCCAGATGTCTTCGGCTCTTGTGTAAGGAAACAAGATTTGCGTCTTGCCCAGCAAGCGCTCCAGCCGCTGCGCAAAGTCAACCACGATTTCCCAGTCATGCCGAGTGTCGCCCGGCTTGCCCAACACCGGATTGACGCGTGTAATGCGCCGCTCGGAATTGGTAACCGTGCCTTCCTTCTCGCCCCAGCTGGTCGCAGGCAGCAGTACGTCGGCATACGCAGCAGTTGCTGTCGCGTGATACGCCTCCTGCACAATCACCAGCTCGGCTTTTTCCAAAGCTTCGCGCACCAGATTCTGGTCCGGCAGCGATTGCGCGGGGTTAGTACACGCAATCCAGACCATTTTGATTTCGCCCTGGCGCAGTGCTTCAAACAATTCCACTGCTGTCTTTCCGGGCTTAGACGGCACATCGTCACTACCCCACAGCGCGGCCACTTCGGCGCGATGCACAGGGTTGGCCATGTCGCGATGCGCGGACAATAAATTGGCAAGGCCGCCGACTTCACGGCCGCCCATTGCGTTCGGCTGGCCCGTTAGAGAAAACGGTCCGGCACCGGGCTTGCCGATCTGATGCGTGGCCAGATGCAAATTAATCAGTGCAGCGTTTTTTTCTGTGCCGTTTGCGCTCTGATTCAGTCCCTGACAATACAGCGACAGTGCTGCCTTCGCTTTACCAAACCAGCGCGCAGCCGTTAATAAATCTTCTTCACGTATGCCACAAGTCTGCGCCACAAAAGCCGGCGTGTAATCGCGCACCGTTGCTTTCAATTCCGCAAAACCTTCGGTATGCGCGCCTATGTAATCCAGATCAATCAGGTCTTCCCACAGGCAGATGTGCAGCATGCCGTTGAACAGCGCGACATCAGTGCCGGGCATGACAGGCAAAAACAAATCAGCATCGCGCGCGGTATCAGTACGGCGCGGATCGGCGACGATGATTTTCAGATCAGGATTATTTTTGCGCGCGTCTTCAATACGCCGATAAATCACCGGATGCGCATAGGCAGTGTTTGAGCCGGCAATGAAGAGCAGGTCGGCATGTTCGATATCTTCATAACAGGCAGGCGGCGCATCAGCGCCCAGCGTCTGCTTGTAACCAGCTACGGCGCTCGACATGCAGAGGCGCGAATTGGTGTCGATGTTGTTAGTACCGATCAGTCCTTTAGCCAGCTTGTTGAAGACGTAATAGTCCTCCGTCAGCAACTGGCCGGACACATAAAACGCGACACTATCGGGGCCATGCTTCTTTATGGTGTCGGCAAACTGTTGCGCAATGAATTCCTGCGTGTCTTCCCATGACGCAGCCAAGCGCGGCGTAGTCCGTGAACGACGTAGTTGCGGTGCAAGCAGCCGCGCCTGCTGCTGCAAGGCTGGGCGCATGGTCAGATGCAGGCTGCTGCCTTTGGTGCAGAGCCGGCCGAAGTTGGCCGGATGCTCTGGGTCGCCGCGCACTGCCGTGATCTGCTCGCCGTCGGTGGTGGCGATCATGCCGCAACCGACGCCGCAATAACAACAGGGGGTTTTTACTTCACGCACAGTCATGCTGGATTCAGTTCATTTAGTTCATTCAGTTCGTTCAAATCGAGACTGACCTTGCCGTCTTCAATCATCACGCTGAACTTTTGCGTGCAGCCCTCATCCGGCGCCAGCGCACAGCCAGTTTGCAGTTCAATGTTCCAGTTGTGCAGTGGACAGGCTACGCGCTCGCCAAAGACAATGCCTTGCGACAGCGGGCCGCCTTTGTGCGGGCATTTGTCCAGCAGTGCGAAGACCTTGTCTTCGCTGTTGCGGAAGACGGCGACGTCATGCAGTCCGTCGCGTTCGATGATTCGGGAGCCGAGCACCGGTATATCGGTGACGGCGCAGATTACTTTCCATTGATTCGACATAGAGTGATCTTAAAGAATAAGTTTTTGGTTCATCGACGAAAGACGCTGGGTCCCGATTTTCATCGGGACGACGGCTGTTAAGCTACTGTCTTCCCAGCGAAAGCTGGGATCCAGTGTCTCTCGTCGTAGCCGAGTATTAAACCGTCAGCGGCACAAACTGCCGTGTGTCGACTTGCGCTTCCTTAGGCTGATGCCAAGGATCCGGCTCGCCATCAAGCGAGAACAACAGCTGCGCATACAAAGCTTCGCGCTTTGCCGCATCCTCAATGACTGCCTTTTTCACATAGTCGAGGCCAACGCGTGCGATGTAATGCACGGTGCGCTCCAGATACCAGCCTTCTTCGCGATACAGTTGCAAGAACGCGCCTGCGTATTCGAGCACTTCCTCATGCGTCTTGAGCTTGACGAAGAATTGCGCCACTTCAGTCTTGATGCCGCCGTTGCCGCCAACGTAAATCTCCCAACCTGAATCAACGCCGATCACGCCCACGTCTTTAATGCCAGACTCGGCACAGTTGCGCGGACAGCCAGAGACAGCCAGCTTGACCTTGTGTGGCGCATACATACGCGCCAATGCACGCTCCAACTGCTGGCCCATTAACGTCGAGTTTTGTGTGCCGAAGCGGCACCACTCGGAGCCGACACAGGTCTTCACCGTGCGCAAACCTTTTGCATAGGCGAGGCCGGATGGCATACCAAGGTCTTGCCAGACTGCCGGCAAGTCGGCTTTTTTCACGCCCAGCAGATCAATACGCTGACCACCAGTGACCTTGACAGTCGGGATCTGATATTTGTCGACGACGTCGGCAATGCGGCGCAGCTCGGACGCGTTAGTCTCACCGCCCCACATACGCGGAATGACAGAATAGGTGCCGTCTTTCTGGATGTTGGCATGCGCACGTTCGTTGATGTAGCGCGACTGCGGATCATCAATCGCTTCATGCGGCCAGGTCGAGAGCAGGTAATAATTTAAAGCAGGACGGCAGCTAGTGCAGCCGTTCGGCGTGCGCCATTCCATGAAGCTCATCACTGCAGGAATGGTCAGCAGTTTGTTGATGCGGATCGAATCGCGCACTTCCTTGTGCGTGTGATCGGTGCAAGAGCAGACTGACTTGGCCTTGGTCGATACTGAATAATCACCACCGGCAGTTGCCATGATGATTTGCTCAACCAGACCGGTGCAGGAACCACAGGACGCCGACGCCTTCGTATGTTTTTTCACATCCTCGAGCGTGAACAGGCCTTTTTCCTTGATGGCCTTGACGATAGTGCCCTTGCAGACGCCGTTGCAGCCGCAGACCTCGGCCGTGTCTGGCATGTTCCCCGCTTGCGTGAATCCTTCGTGGCCAGTGTCGCCGGGTCGACCGGTGTTGGATTCGCCAAACATGAGCGTGTCGCGAATTTCGCCGATGTCTTTGCCTTCGCGCAGCAGACGGAAGTACCAGCTGCCATCGACGGTGTCACCATACAGGCAGGCACCGATCAGCTTGTCATCCTTGATCACGAGTTTTTTATAGACGCCGCCTATCGGGTCAGACAAAACGATTTCTTCGGTGCCTTCGCCGCCCATGAACTCGCCGGCAGAAAACAGATCAATGCCAGTGACTTTCAATTTAGTCGAGGTAACAGAGCCTTGATAGCGGCCGATGCCGAAGTTAGCCAGATGGTTGGCGCACACCTTCGCCATCTCGAATAAGGGCGCGACCAGACCATAGGCTGTGCCGCGATGGTTCACGCATTCGCCAACTGAATAAATACGCGGATCATAAGTTTGCATGGTATCGCTGACGACAATACCGCGATTGCAATACAGGCCGGACGCTTCAGCCAGCGCTGTGTTGGGACGAATGCCGACAGCCATGACAACGATATCGGCAGGCAGTTCGACGCCATCGGTAAAGCGTATGGCTTTGACATGACCTTCTTCATTACCAATTAATTCTTGCGTGTTTTTTTCCAGCGCAAAAGTCAGACCGCGATCTTCGAGAGATTTTTTCAGCATCTGACCTGCGACCGGGTCAAGCTGCCGTTCCATCAGCCAGCCTGGCAGATGTACAACCGTCACGTCCATGCCGCGCAGTTTCAAACCATTGGCTGCTTCAAGTCCGAGCAAACCGCCGCCGATTACGATCGCATGCTTCTTGGTCTGCGATGCGGCTATCATCATATTGGTGTCAGCGATATCGCGATAGGCAATCACACCCTGCAGATCCTTGCCTGGCACAGGCAGCATGAATGGTGTGGAACCAGTCGCGATTAACAATCGATCATATTCGGCAGTGGTGCCATCTTCCGCAATCACGAGACGGTGTACGCGATCAATCTTCGTGATTGTTTTACCAAGATGCAGCGTGATCTGATTCTCGCTATACCAGTCCACATCATTGAGCATGATGTCTTTGACCGTCTGCTCGCCGGCCAACACAGGCGAGAGCAGAATACGGTTGTAATTAGCGTAAGGTTCTGCGCCGAATACTGTGATGTCATATACATCCGGCGCGATCTTGATGAGTTCTTCGAGTGTACGCACTCCGGCCATGCCGTTGCCGACCATGACCAACTTCAGCTTCTTCATTAAAGCTCCTGGAAATCCGGCTTCGTCTTTAAAGCCGGTTTGATTTATCTGAAGTTTTAATTAGCAAGAGCAGTGCCAGTCAAATTCAGCTACATCTGCACCATCAGCAGGACATTCGACAAGAAATGCACCATCGTCGTGCGCCAAATTTTTCACTGGCATCAGTCTCACTGACTCGCTCTTGAATTTGCACACTCAACGATCGCTTTTGATGGCATAGGCTTTGCTGTAGCGACTCCGTGATTAACTCTCAGGGCAACGACGCCATGAAATCAAGCTCCTTCTGGAAAGCAGGCCATACGCCGACCTTGCTCGCTTCTTTCTTTTACTTCGATCTCAGCTTCATGGTCTGGGTTCTGCTCGGGCCCCTCGCCGTACAGATTTCCAGCGATCTGCAATTGACTGCTGCACAAAAAGGTTTGATGGTGGCCACGCCATTGTTGGCAGGCGCGCTGCTGCGCATCGTGATGGGGATACTGGTCGATCATTTGAAACCGAAGAAGGCCGGCCTGATCGGCCAACTGATTGTCATCGCCGGCTTGTTCTGGGCTTGGCTGGGTGACTTGTCGCAATATCAAAATTTGCTCGCGCTCGGTGTGGTGCTGGGTGTAGCCGGTTCGGCGTTTGCAGTGGCGCTGCCATTGGCTTCACGCTGGTATCCGCCTGAACATCAGGGCACGGCGCTCGGCATTGCCGGTGCCGGCAATTCGGGCACGGCGTTCGCCGCGCTGTTTGCGCCAACGCTCGCCATCCTGTTCGGCTGGCAAAATGTTTTTGGTCTATGCCTGATTCCGCTGGCGGTTGCGCTGGTGGTCTATATAGCCTTTGCCAAAGACGCGCCATCTGCTCCGCCACCAAAATCCATCAGCGAATATTTGCATGTATTAAAAGATAAGGACGCTTGGTGGTTCATGTTTTTTTATGCCGTTACCTTCGGCGGCTTCTCCGGCCTGGCTTCATCGCTGACGATTTACTTCAATAGCCAATATGGCTTGTCACCTGTGACAGCCGGCTACTTCACCGCGGCCTGCGTGTTTGCCGGTTCGATGGTGCGGCCTATGGGTGGCCGGCTGGCAGACCGTATCGGCGGCATTAAAACCTTGTCGGTGATGTATACGCTGGCAGCCTTGTTCCTCTTCATAGCTAGCAGCGGCCTGGAGTCGGCAATTGGCGCAGTCGTCATTTTCGTGCTGGCGATGCTGGCGCTGGGCACCGGCAATGGCGCCGTGTTCCAGCTAGTGCCGCAACGCTTTCGCAAAGAGATTGGCGTCATGACTGGCATGGTCGGCATGGCCGGCGGCATCGGCGGTTTTTATCTGGCCTCCAGCATGGGCTATTCGAAGCAACTGACCGGCAGTTACCAGCTTGGGCTGATTATCTTCGCGTCGCTGGCAGTGCTTGCGTTGCTTGGTTTGTCGTCGGTGAAAAATCGCTGGCGTACTACCTGGGGCAGCGCGGCGATGACGACTGCGAAAATTTGATTGAAATTGATTGAAATTTGATTGCTAAATGAGTTCAGGTTGGCAGCACCTTGCGCAACGCTCGCAGCCGCTGCCAAACCACAGCTTTCGGTAAGTCTATCGCCATGACCTGCATACAGCGCTCCAGCCAACCGCGGCGATCCTGCAAGCGCCGCAGTGCTTTGTCGAGATCACGCAGAATGGATTGACCATATGCGACCTCGGCTTTTACCACTGCGCGTCTGAGTAAAGGCAAGCGCGGATGCATCATCGCGAGATCAATGACATCGCGATTGAACACGCCGTCGTCGGCCCAGCGATCCGAATTGGCCAGTAACTTGCTGCATGCCATATCAAGTTGCGTAAGTAGGGGAACGCCGCAAATTTCATCCTTGGCTGCTGGTGTATCCAGTGCAATACGCCCTTCGAGGATGATCTCGAATTTGATCGCATGACCGGCAACTTGCAGCATAGTCCGTATGCCGTACTGGTCGGCGCGCAGCTCGCGGCTTTGCGTCAAAGGCGGCACATCTGTTCGCACGAGAGCAGCAACGCCGTCGGTAGTTGTCAGCAAATGCCGCAGTTTGCGATAGCTGTCGAGGTTCGAGACCATGAAATCCATGTCGACCGATTCACGATATTCACCGAAACGAAGTGCAATGGCCGTGCCACCGCCAAACAGACAGTGATGCTCGCGTAGTAATGCGCCATCGAGAGCGGCAAGCACCTCGGCTATGCGTTGATGGTGGGGGCGCTTAAACATGCCCGGTGTGTTCGCCCAGGCCCAGACGCAATGCATCTATTAACTGGCGCTCATTGTCAGACAGCGCCGCGACATCGATATGACGCCAGTTACGCTCGTAAATCCCCAGCGCTTCGGTAGGCGTCAACGCGTCGGTGCCTTGCACTTGCCAAGCCAGTTGCCTGAGTTGCGGATAGTCGTCAAAGCATATGCGCGCAGGTATCCAGCCAGCGTGATCGACTGCTGGCGCTGTTTTATCCTGCTCTTTTCCCTCAATGATTTTGAGCTTCAGCCCGAGGACTGCCAGCAAGCTCAGGTAAGCCCCCATATTCACTGAAGGCTCACCATTTTCGATTCTATGCAAGGTCACGCGCGAGATGCCGGCCGCCTCGGCGGCAGCAGTGGCACTGACCCGCAGCGCCTTGCGGGCAGCGCGCATCTGCTGACCCAGCAGGGGGAACTGCTCGGGGGCAGCACTATCGGGAGAGAGAGTCTGAATCACCATAATGTTTCTCATTTTATGCAAATTACATTAAATGTCAATTATGAGAAACATTTATTTCAATTTTAGTCTGTCTCCACGAGTTTAAAACCTTCTGTAAGCAGCTGGCTTTTGAGAATCTCCGCCCGCTACCGTATGGCGATCATGTATCGGAAGATATTTAAGAAGCGCAATCACAAAGCAGTTGTTTAGATACTGATCCATACCGCAAAATGGCAAACTATTTTTCTTTGATACTGCAATGCCTTTACTGCTCGCCACTTCCCATCACAGCGCAACCGGCCTGCGCGAACGCAACGAAGACTTCGTTGGCATGGTCACGCCGGCCGAACCGGATTTGTCGGCCAAGGGCGTGATTGCAGCTATTGCCGATGGTGTATCCGGCAATGAAGGCGGACGCGAAGCATCCGAGTATTGCGTGCGGGGTTTGTTGGCTGACTATTACGCGACCCCCGACACCTGGCCGGTTACGCAGTCACTAGACCGCGTCATCAAATCCACCAACACCTGGCTGCAACAACAGGGCCGTGTACGCAGCGAGCTGGCTGGCATGGCCACCACGCTGACTACAGTTGTCCTGCGCGGTAGTTATTATTATTTTTCGCATGTCGGCGACAGCCGGCTCTACTTGCTACGCAACGGCGTTTTGAAACGTCTGACCACTGACCATGTGTGGGATAGGCCCGAAATGCGTCATGTGCTGACGCGTGCCATTGGCCTCGATACGCAACTGGCGATAGACCATGGCATGGGCGAACTTCAGCAGCATGATGTTTTTCTACTAGCGACAGATGGCGTCTGGGCTGCGCTGACTGAATACGAGCTCAACTGGCATTTGTCCGAGCTGGCTGAGGGCAAACTCAACGCAGAACAGATGACGGCAGCTTTGGTGCAAGCAGCATTGGCTGCTGGCTCAAAAGACAATGCGTCAGCGCTGGTACTGAAAGTTGAGCAACTACCTGAAGAGAATTTGCGCGATGCGCTATCGGGTTCACAACAGCTACCACTTCCACCGAAACTTAAAGCCGGTCAGACCCTCGACGGTTTATTAGTGAAGGAGCAGATTCATGCTTCTGCCACCACGCTGCTGTATCGCGTGTCGGATCCGCAGACACAACGCGAACTGGTCTTGAAAACATTACATCCGGACCGCGCCAACGATGCACAGGAACGTGCAGCATTTGCACATGAAGAGTGGCTGGCCAAACGCGTGGTCGCACGATTTTTTCCGCAAGTCGTAACGGCTGCGAATAAAAATTATCTGTATTACCTGACGACCTGGCATGCCGGTTATTCATTGCAGCAGCGGCTTGATGCCGGCATGCATGTGACCGTGCCCGACATTGTCACGCACGGCACCAAGCTCGTACGCGCACTCGGCGCGCTGCACCGGCGCAGCATCGTGCATCGCGATATCAAGCCGGCCAATATTCACCTGGGTGACGATGGCGAATTGCGCGTACTGGATTTGGGTGTGGCGCAGTCAGGCACGGAATCCGAACAACCAAATCTGGCGCCGCAGGCAGGCACGCCATCGTTTCTAGCACCCGAGCAGTTCGATGGCGCACCAGCGTCAGTGCAAACTGATTTGTATGCAGCTGGTGTGACGCTGTTTTATGCACTCACGCGGCATTATCCATATGGCGAAATCGAACCGTTTCAGCGTCCGCGATTTGGCGAACCGGTTGCCATCAGCCGCTACCGTCCCGATGTGCCACTGTGGCTGGAAAATTTATTGAAGAAAGCGGTTGCGCGCGATCCAGTTGACCGGTTTGAAACTGCAGAAGAGTTTTTACTGGCATTGGAACGCGGCGCATTGCGACCGCTCAGTGCGCCAGCGCCGGCGCCGCTGGCAAAGCGCGATCCGCTCGCGCTGTGGCAAATAACTGCTGCCGTTTCGCTGGTTGCGAATTTATTATTGCTCTATCTGATGGTGGTCGGGCAAAGCTGATCGTAGCTGACCCAGCGCACGCTAACAGTGCGATGCAGCCGCACCACGCACTCAAATCAGGAGGTCGGCTACATCCAGCATGCGTTGGGCAATGTCGGCCAGCTTCAGATTTTTGTCCATCGCCAGCCGTCGCAGCTTGGAATAAGCCTCATCTTCGGTGCAGTGATGCCTTTCCATTAACAGACCTTTTGCACGTTCAATCACTTTACGTTCGGCCAGCTTGGTCTTGGTCTCTTCAAGTTCGCCGCGCAATTTCTGATCAACTTCGAAACGCGTCAACGCAACATCGAGCACGGTTTTAACGCGCTCGGCCGACAAGCCAGCGACTACATAAGCAGACACGCCAGCTTCAATTGCCGCGTGCATTTTATTGCGGTCGGCATCTTCAGTGAAGCAGACAATAGGTCGGCGCTGACTGGCTGTCGCCGCTACGACGCGCTTTAAGGCGGCATCGGACTGTTCATCAACAATGATCAGATCCGGCTGCAGATGCTCAATCTGCGCCTCCAGATCTGCATCCGGCGGCAACGCAGCCAGAATGTTGTAACCAGCCTCGAGCAAGCCTATGCGAATTGCACGGGCACGTTCAGCCTGTACTTGTGCAGCGGGACTTGAACCCTCGGGAGCGACTAGCGAATTGACAACGACAATTTTGAGATGAGCAGAATCGTTCATGAATTGATAACTATGCGAACGCCACGATTGGCGTAAAACGCTTTACTTTACAATACCTGCTTTGCAAAAAGCTTGCCACCCTTCAAAGCCCCACCACATGATCGTTCTTGGCATTGAATCCTCTTGCGACGAAACCGGTATCGCCTTGTACGATACCGATCGCGGATTGCTCGCGCACGCGCTGCATTCGCAAGTCGCCATGCATGAAGAATACGGCGGCGTCGTGCCTGAGCTGGCGTCGCGTGACCATATTCGTCGCGCCATCCCTTTGCTGGAACAAGTACTCGCCGACAGCGCGCTGCCGCTATCTGACATTGACGCCATCGCTTATACGCAAGGACCCGGCCTGGCCGGTGCATTGCTGGTCGGTGCTTCTGTTGCCTGTGGGCTGGGCATGTCATTGAACAAGCCAGTGCTCGGTGTGCATCATCTGGAAGGCCATTTGCTGTCACCGCTGTTGGCCAGCAAGCCGCCTGCGTTTCCCTTCATTGCACTGTTGGTATCAGGCGGCCATACGCAGCTGATGCAAGTTGATGGCGTTGGTCAATACACAATGCTGGGCGAGACACTCGACGATGCCGCCGGTGAAGCCTTCGACAAATCTGCCAAGTTGCTTGGGCTCGGCTATCCCGGCGGTCCGGCGATTTCAAAGCTGGCCGAATCAGGCGATCCGACGGCGTACCAATTGCCGCGCCCTATGCTGCACGCGAAAAATCTGGACTTCAGTTTTTCAGGATTGAAGACAGCGGTGCTGACGGTAGTAAAAAATCATCCCGGTGAATTGACCATGCAAGACAAAGCCAATATCGCGCGCGGCTTTGTTGATGCGTTAGTCGATGTGCTGGTAGCGAAATGCCTGACTGCTTTAAAACACAGTGGCATGAAGCGGCTGGTGATTGCCGGTGGCGTTGGTGCGAACACGCAATTGCGAGCGGCACTGAATGCAGCCGCTGCCAAAAAACGCTTTGAAGTGTTTTATCCTGAACTGGAATTTTGCACTGACAACGGCGCCATGATTGCGTTTGCCGGAGCATTGCGACTGCAACGTCATCCGCAGGCAGCCAGCCATGATTACCGCTTCAATGTGAAGCCGCGCTGGCCGCTGGATCAGATTGACTGATCAGCCCCTTAGATTTTGTTTGCGTGACTGCTTGATCAATGCATTCCAATCATCAGGTGGATTGCCACGTCCGAGCATCTTTTGAAATACCGCGTAAGGATCATTTTTGCTGCCGGCTGAACGCAAGGTTTTTTCGTCATTTACCCATGCGTAAACGATCACTTTAGTCTGAGAATCGTAGCGAAAAAATAATCGAAATCGTCGGCCGATTTTGGCTCTTCGCCAATGCCGGAATTCTGGACCCATCGTATTACCTTGGCGATATTCATCCCGGGCAGGATCGTCCGGCACAGTTTCAAAAATGAGTTTGGATAAGGCCGCATAAAGTTTGACGTTTGCATTTTCCGAAGCACTAACCGGATCTGCAGAAAAAGCTTTGTCAGATGCGGTTCTAAGCTTCTCCAGCTGCTCCACCAGACATGTGTGGAAAAGTAGAGACCATGACGACGCTGTCACAGATCGACTTCGCCTTCAATTTCTGCAGGCATTTCAAGCTGACGCTTCATCGCTTGCTTCATGCTTTTAGCCAAATCAGCGGGAAGAGCTGCAACATTCTTCCCTTTGATCAGATCACGTTCGATTAAGGCAAGGAACTGTGAAATCGCAGGATCCACATGCTCCGCAGGATCAGCGCGAGAAACCGTAATGGATTTTCCATTAAAATCGAAAACAATTTTTCCACCCGAATCGACACCCAAGGCCTGCCGTATGGGTTTAGGCAAGGTTATCTGCCCTTTTGATGTGATGGTGGCGATTTCGTGAATACGGGTCATGACCGACTCCTGGTAAATTAAGGACGAATGTAAGGAATTATCCTTACCTTGTCAATAGCTCAGGCGCCACAATCTGAGTGATGCCTTCCTTTTTATGAGACTTTCTTATCTTTTTTTCCAGCGCCGAGCCGGCTCTCTTTGCCCGTCAAAAGATTGCCAATGTTTTTGCTGTGGCGATAAATCAGCAATCCGCTCATCAACAGCACAGCAAGCAATTTGAGATCGGTGCCAAACAGCAGCCCGTAATAGAACGGTGCAAAGATCGCTGACACCAAAGCGGCCAGCGACGAATAGCGAAATGCATACGCAACGACTACCCAAGTAACGAGCGTAGCAAGGCCCAACAGAGGATTCAAACCCAGCAGCACACCCAGCGCAGTGGCGACACCCTTGCCGCCCACGAAGCGAAAAAACACTGGCCACAAATGACCAGCAAACACAGCAAACGCAACCAGCGCAATACCGGCATCGCCCAAGCCTAGTTGTTCATCAAACTGCAGCGCAAGCCACACCGCCAGCCAGCCCTTTGCGCAATCGCCAACCAGCGTCAACACCGCAGCGGCTTTGTTGCCGCTTCTGAGCACGTTTGTCGCGCCTGGATTTTTAGAACCATAAGTGCGCGGGTCTTGCAGCCGGAACAGCTTGCTGACCACGACTGCGAACGACACCGAACCCAGCAGATAAGCTGCTAGCGCGCATAAGACTGTATTCATATCTCCCCCGGTTTTTGATAATTATTATGGCCATTATTATGCAACAGGTAATGGTATGCGCCACTGAAATCAACCGAGAAAACTTTCATGGAAGGACCTCGATTCATCACTAGCTCCTGCTTGATGCCATAGTTTGCGATCAAATTCGAGACAGACTTCCCGATCGATGTTCTTTGACCATTTATTTGAAGTTCGCGTCATTAGCCTGAGCAAGGTAAATAGTAGAGAGGTAAAACGATATGCCAAAACTTAAACCCGGAACCATCTTCCCGACGCCAGAAGTAGATGATGCAATCAATGCTGGTATCGCCGCAGATACGGACACACGCGAACTCAATAAGAAGTGGTTCAAAACTGCAAGACCTGCCAGAGAAGTGCTCGCACTAGAGGTTGAAGCTCTGGAAGAATTGAAACTACCGGCAAAAGCTGGCAAACCAAAATGAATGCCGCCTTGCGTCACTACCTGGACAAAAAACTGAAATTTTATTTTTAACCCTTGACCATCACCCACGTGGATGATGCTGCGCATGAATCTTCTTCAAGCGTTCGCGTGCCACGTGCGTATAAATCTGCGTGGTTGAAATATCTGCATGCCCGAGCAGCAACTGCACCACCCGCAAGTCTGCCCCATGGTTCAGTAAATGCGTGGCAAACGCATGTCGCATCGTATGCGGTGATAACGGCGCATTGATCTCGGCACGGTGTGCGTATTTTTTAATCAGCGTCCAGAACATCTGCCGCGTCATCGGCCCGCCTAATGCGGTGACGAACAAGGCATCATCCATTTTGCCGTTCAGGATAATCGCTCGCCCCTCTTTCAAGTAGCGCTCTATCCAGCTGCGCGCTTCTTCACCAAACGGAATCAGGCGTGTCTTGTTGCCCTTGCCGGTGACGCGCAGCACGCCTTCGTTCATGCCGACTTCCACCGACTTCAACAGCACCAGCTCGGAGACGCGCAAGCCACTCGCATACATCAGTTCCAGCATGGTGCGGTCGCGCAAGCCCAAGGGCGTGTCCACATCAGGTGCGGCGAGCAAGCTCTCGACATGCTGTTCGGATAAAGTCTTGGGGAATCGTACTGGCTGCTTAGCCGATTTCATGCGCAGGCAAGGGTCAACGCTGACATGATTACTGCGCAGCGCGTATTGATAGAACCGTTTCAGTACCGCGAGTCGCCGGTTGGATGAGCTGGCCTTGCTGCTGGTATGGCGAAAAGCAAAGTAGCCGTTCAAGTCAGATGCCGTGGCCGCATACAAGGTCTTATCTTGTTCTGTCTGCAGCCAATCGGCAAAAAGCAGCAAGTCGCGCTTGTAGGCTTCCAGCGTATTTTTCGACAAGCCGTCTTCGAGCCACAAGGCGTCGCAAAATTCATCGACGATCGCCTGGCCGGCACGTACGGGCTTGTCTGTTGCCTGCTTCAAAACCCCGGCACCTGCTCGTGTTGCAGAAGCCAGCGTTTGACGTTCTGATGAAAGCCACCGTCATGATGCGCGAAGCCGCCGATGCCACCGGTTGCGGTGACACGATGACAGGGAATCACCAGTGGCACCCAGTTCGCGCCACAAGCCTGACCGACTGCGCGCGGCGCCGAACCGATGCGGCGCGCTACCTGTGCGTAGGTCAAAACTTCGCCACGCGGAATGGCGTTGATCACATCCCAGACCTTGCGCTGATGCGCTGTGCCTGTCGCCGACAAAGGCAGTTCAAACTGAAAGTCCGGATCGGCCAGGTAGGCTTTGACTAGCCGGGCTACTTCCTTATTCAATGCGTCGGCCGGTGCTTTGACTTCGTACTGTGGCGGAAGGTATGTCAACTCAAGCAGCACACCCTCTTCAGTGCGTATGCCCATCGCACCAAATGGCGCCGGCACGATGGCAGTAAAAAATTCGCTCTTTAACTTAGGCACGGCAGACCTCCGTCAAGACCCAAAAATCAACTGCGGCAGCCACAACGAAATCTGCGGCACATAAGTAACGACAAACAAGAAACCCAACATCGTCAGCAGCCACGGCAGCACGGCAACAGTAAGCTCACTGATTCCCATTTTAGTGATGCCCGAGGCCACATACAAATTCAATCCGACCGGCGGATGGCACATACCGACTTCCATGTTCACCACCATGATGATGCCGAAGTGCACAGGGTCGATACCCAGCGCCACGGCAACTGGAAATAAAATTGGCGCCATGATCAGCACGATCGACGACGGCTCCATCACATTGCCCGCCAATAGCAGCAGCAGGTTTACCACCAGCAGGAAACTGACCATGCCGAAGCCCTTATCCAGAATCCAGCCGGCCATGGCTTGCGGTATGCCTTCGCTCGTCATCAAAAATGAAAACAGCACGGCGTTGGTAATGATATAGAGCAGCATCGCCGACATCGCTGCCGAATCGCGTAGAACACGCGGCACCTGCTTGATGCCCATATCTTTATAGACGAAGACGGCAATCACGAACGCATAGACTGCGGCCATCGCAGCAGCCTCGGTCGGTGTAAACACACCGCTGTAAATGCCGCCCATGACGATCACGATCAGCAACAATCCCCATACGCTGCGGCGGAATGCGACCAGACGTTCTGCCCAAGTACTTTTGTTCATGCGCGGGTAATTCTTTTTGCGCGCCAGTACCCATGTGGTCAGTCCTAACAATGTCGCCAGCATCAGGCCCGGCACGACACCGGCCATGAACAGCTTGCCGACTGAAGTATTGGTGGAGACCGAATACATCACCATCACAATCGACGGTGGAATCAAGATACCGAGCGCACCAGAGGTCGTGATGACACCAGCGCCAAAAGATTTCGGATAGCCCTGCTTGACCATCGCAGGCAGCAAGATCGAGCCAATCGCGACCACCGTTGCCGGTGACGAGCCCGACACCGCTGCAAACAACGCGCAGGCCAGCACACCTGCCAGCGCCAGCCCGCCATGCCAGTGCCCGACCATGGAAGTCGCAAATTGGATCATGCGGCGCGCCACGCCGCCGCGCGTCAGGAAATTGCCTGCCAAAATAAAAAACGGGATCGCCATGATCTCGAATTTTTCTATGCCGGTAAACAGCTTCAAGGCCACTGCCTGCACTGGCACTTCCGTCATCGTGAACAGGAAGGTCAGCACGGTTAAGCCCAGCGCAATCGAGATCGGCATGCCGGTCAGCATCAGCACCAGCAGTAATACAAAAATAATCAGTGCGCTCATTGTCGGCCCTCCGCAGCATCGTCAATCAGGCCTTCAACATGCGCATGGTCATGCACCGGCAGTTCGCCGCTGCGCGTGAATTGCCAGGCGACTTGCAGGAAGCGGAAACTCATCAATGCGGAACCTAGCGGTATGGCCAGATAGACGATCCACATCGGTAACTCGAGCACTTCGGAAGTGCTCGAAGTATGCGAGAGTTCGAAAACGAAATTCGCGCCCAGCGCCGCGATGATGCCGGTAAAACTCGCACCGGCCAGCAAGCTAAACAAAATGAACTTGCTGCGCCATTGCGGATTGAGCCGGTTGACCAATACATCCACACCAACATGAATACCGGTGCGCACGCCGTAGGCAGCGCCGAACTTGGCCATCCAGACAAACATGAAAATGGTCAGCTCCTGCGCCCAGCTGGTGTTGATGCCTAGTAGCCAGTCCTGCAAGCCGGGAACCGCAAAGCCGGACGCGTAGCGATGCAGTACGGCGAAAAAGATCACCAGAGTCGCTGCGCCCATCAGGAAAGCGATCAGCCATTCTTCGAGGTGATCCAAAATCTTCATGCGCGACCTTTAGCGTGAGGCTTCTTTGTTAGTGGCGGCAATGAGATCTTTGCCGATCCGGTCTTCCATCGTTTTCTGCACCGGCAGCAGCGCCTTGCGCCACTCGGCTTTTTCGGCGTCGGTTGGCGTATAGATCAACGTCTTGCCAGATTTGCGCACTGCCTCCAATGCTTGCGCATTTTCCTGCTGCGCGATCTTGTTGCCGTACTTGGTTGCTTCCTTCATCGCGCCTTCGAGCTGGCCGCGTATGTCTGCCGGCAGCTTGTCCCAGAAGGTTTTGTTCACGATGACGGCGTAACCAATGTAGCCATGGTTGGTGGCAGTCAGGTGTTTTTGCACTTCATGCATTTTTTGCGTGTACAGATTCGACGGCGGATTTTCTGCGCCATCGACCACACCGGTCTGCAGGGCCTGATACACCTCGGAGAAAGCCATCACTTGCGGGTTGGCGCCGAGAGCGCGCATCTGCGCATCCAGCACTTTGGAAGCCTGTATGCGCAGCTTCAGGCCTTTCATGTCAGCCGGCGCGTGCATGGGTCGGTTCGACGACATCATCTTGAAGCCATTGTCCCAGTAAGCCAGACCGAGAATGCCCTTGGGCTCGAGTTTCTTCATCAGATCGCGCCCGATAGGGCCGTCGGTGACGCGGTCAAGCGCTGCATAGTCTGGGAAAATATAGGGCAAGTCGAATAGCTCGAATTCTTTCACGCCCAGCGGACCGAACTTGGCCAGCGACGGCGCCAGCATCTGCACCGCGCCCAGTTGCAGCGCTTCGAGTTCTTCCTTGTCTTTGTAGAGAGTGCTGTTCGGGTACAGCTCGACTTTCACGCGGCCTTTAGTGGCGGCTTCAGCCAGTTCCTTGAAACGCTCGGCGGCTTTGCCCTTGGGCGTGTCTTTAGCGACGACGTGGCTGAATTTGATGACGATGGGGGCATCGGCCAAGGCCTGGTCAAGCATCAAGCTACTCAGGACACTTAGGGCAAATGCGCAAAGCAGAGTACGACGGTTCATGCAAGTCTCCAGCTGAAAGGACAATAGATTATTTTTATGGTCTCGGCGCGTATTGTGTCTGCTTGAGGGCTGAATGACAACCTTGTGGGGATTTTGCGAAAGACACTGGAACCTAGTGTCTTTGTTTCTCCAACAAATCCATCCGCATTCGGTAAGATACGTTCGCACACCACTGATCGCCCGAATGAACATCCTAAGCATCCTGCTGCCCGACTTTACCCTGATCCTGATCGGCTTCGTGCTCATGCGCGTGACCGACTGGGGTCAGCCCTTCTGGAGTGGCCTGGAAAAGCTGGTCTATTTCATCCTGTTCCCTGCGCTGCTTTTCGTCTCGACCGCACGCACACCGCTGGACCTGCACACCACTGGCAAGCTATTGCAGGTCGCGCTCAGTGCAGTCGCCTGCGGCATTGCGCTGGGCTGGCTGGCCAAGCCGCTGTTTCGTCGTGCCGGCCCCATGATTTTCGAATCCGGTGTGCAGACGGCCTTCCGCTTCAATTCCTATATCGCGCTGGCTGTCGCCTTCCGCCTCGGCGGCGAGGAAGGCACGTCGCTGATGGCCGTCATCATCGGCTTTGCCGTCCCGGTCTGCAATATGGCCGCGGTTCATGCACTGGCACATCGCAGCAACGGCTCGCTGCTCAAAGAGATGGCGAAAAATCCGCTGCTGCTGGCAACGGCTGGTGGCACTGTGTTCAATCTGCTCGGCGGCAGCTTGCCCGAGATGGTCGCCGTCACGCTTTCGCGCATGGGCAGCGCGTCGATTGCGCTGGGTCTGTTGATGGTTGGCGCCGGCTTGCGGCTTAATGCAGTAGCTAATTCGCGCGGCATCTGCGCCTACTTCATCGTGGTGAAGCTGCTGGCGCTGCCGGCGATAGCCTTGCTGCTCGGCCGCTGGCTGGAGTTGCCGCCACTGCAATTACAAATTGCGGTGATGTTCTGTGCGCTGCCGACCGCATCCAGCGCCTATGTGCTGGCCATGCGTATGGGTGGCAACGGCGCGCTGGTCGCGACGCTGATTTCTGCCGGCACGCTGCTGTCTATCGTGACGCTGCCTTTATGGTTGCTGTTGGCCGGCTAATTGGCCGGCTAGTTGGCTTCTAACGCGTGCTGTTCCAGCGCCCACGCCACATGCTCCCTGACCAGCGCTGAAGGATCGTCGGCGCGCGCATGCAGAGCAGCCAGCATCTGTTCGTCGCCAGCCTTCTGTTTGGCCGCATTGCCCAGCGCTACCGCAATATTGCGCAGCCAGCGTTCATGGCCGATGCGGCGTATCGCGCTGCCTTCAAGACGGCTATTGAATTCTTCTGCGGTCCACGCAAACAACTCGATGAGGCTTGCGCTATCGAGCGCATTGCGCACATCAAAGTCCGGCAGCACCGCCTTCTGCGCGAATTTATTCCATGGACAGACCAGCTGGCAGTCATCGCAACCAAGCACGCGGTTGCCAATCAGGGGCCGCAACTCGACCGGTATGCTGTCCTTGAGCTCGATCGTCAAATATGAAATACAGCGACGCGCATCAAGACGGTATGGCGCGACGATAGCTTGTGTCGGGCAAACGCTGATGCAGGCTTCACAACTGCCGCAATGCTCTGACACTGGCGCGTCAACCGGCAGCGGCAGGTCGGTATAGATCTCACCCAGAAAAAAAAGCGAGCCACCATCACGGTCGAGCAGCAGTGTGTGCTTGCCGCGCCAACCCAGACCGGCCTGTTGCGCGAGCTCGACTTCCATCACCGGCGCAGAATCAGTAAAAACGCGATAGCCAAACGGCCCGATGGCAGCACCGATTTTATCGGTCAGTTGTTGCAGCCGATGACGCAAGACTTTGTGATAATCACGGCCGCGCGCGTAGACCGACACCACCGCTGCGCATGGATCCTGCAAGCGCTGCGATTCGCGTTCGCGCCAGTCGGGCGCCGCATCGCGCGGCACATAATTCATTCGTGCGCTAATTACGCGCAGCGTGCCCGGCACCAATTCTGCGGGTTGGGTGCGCTTGCTGCCGTGCGCTGCCATATAATCCATCTGGCCGTGGAAGCCGGCATCAAGCCAGCTTTGCAGGCCGGCATCGGCTGTGTCGAGCTGGGCGTTTGTGATGCGCAAGTCGGCAAAGCCCAATTCGGCGCCCCATGCCTTGATGGCAGAGGACAAGGCAGAGTAGTCGGGCGGGGTTGGCTCAGACACGTTGGCAGGATTTTGATTCATGAAAGCGTTGATTTTACGAGATGCAGACCTGGAAAGCACATTTGCTTGATGAGGCCGCCACGCTGGCACTGGGCGCGGCACTGGCGCGCGTGCTGCAGCCGGGGCTGAATGTGCATTTGCATGGTGACCTGGGCGCGGGCAAAACCTGCCTCACGCGCGCGCTGCTGCATGCGGCCGGCTACGAAGGGCGCGTCAAAAGTCCGACCTATACGCTGGTTGAACCGTACACAATAAAGCTGCAGGAACATGACGTCGAGGTGCTGCATTTTGACCTGTACCGCATGGGTAGTCCGGAAGAATTTATCGAAGCCGGCTTTCGCGAGCATTTCGGCAGCGCGAGCATTTGCATTGTCGAATGGCCCGAGCAAGCCGGTGAACTGCTGCCGCCGCCGGATATGGATGTATTTCTCACCGTCGAAGGTCACGGTCGTGCGGTAGAATTGCGAGCGAATTCTGCACAAGGCGCGACATGCCTCGACCACCTGCACTTGATACCGAATCTATAACGCCTGTCTCCCGTCGCACGGTATTGAAAACCGGCGCGACGCTGCTGCTTTCCTGCCTTGGCATGGATGCCGCACGCGCTGCGCAGATTATTGCAGTGCGCGTCTGGCCCGCGGCCGACTACACCCGCGTCACACTAGAAAACGACAGCAAGCTCAAGGCCACGCATTTTCTGGTGAAAGACCCGCACCGCCTGGTTGTTGAAGTTGAAGGCGTCGACCTTGATCCGCAACTCAAAAGCCTGGTCGCCAAAATACAATCGAACGACCCGTACATTGCGCAAGTGCGCGTCGGACAAAACCGTCCGGGCGTGGTGCGGCTGGTGTTTGACTTGAAAGAAGAAATCAAGCCGCAGGTGTTCACGCTGGAGCCTGTCGGCGAGTACAAGCACAGGCTGATTTTTGACCTGTATCCAGACAATCCGGTAGACCCGATTACGCAATTGCTGAATGATCGTGCCAAGTCGACCATAGCGCCGCAAGCGAAAACACCTCCCGAAGAAGACAAAACGCCCAAGCTGACGCGGCTGGTGACAATAGCGCTCGACCCCGGCCACGGTGGCGAAGACCCTGGCGCCGTCGGCGCTGGCGGCAGCTATGAAAAAAATATCGTGCTGGCGATTGCACAACGACTCAAGGTCAAGCTGGAACAGCAACCGAATATTCGCGTCATGCTGACTCGCGATGGCGACTATTTTGTGCCGCTGCATGTGCGTGTGCAAAAGGCGCGCAAGGTGCAGGCAGACTTGTTTGTATCGATTCACGCAGACGCATTTGTGGAACCGACCGCGCGCGGCTCGTCAGTCTTTGCGCTTTCAGAAAAAGGCGCCAGCTCAACGGCGGCACGCTGGCTGGCGAACAAGGAAAACGCTGCCGACCTGATCGGCGGCATCAACATCAAGAGCAAGCATCAGCATCTGGCCAGCGTACTGCTCGATTTGTCCACCACGGCGCAGATCAGTGACAGCCTGAAGCTGGCTAAATCAGTCTTGGGTGAGATCGGCAATATCAACCGGCTGCACAAGGCGCAGGTTGAACAGGCAGGTTTTGCGGTGTTGAAAGCGCCGGATATTCCAAGCATTCTGGTCGAGACAGCATTCATCTCTAACCCGGAAGAAGAAGCGAAGCTGACCGACAATAACTATCAGGATCAGATGGCGGATGCGCTGATGAAGGGCATACGGCGTTATTTAGCGAAGAACCCTACGCTTACGCGGAATAAGATGACTTGATCTGCAGACGAAAAACCTAAACAGACACTGGCTTCCTGAAAAAACGCCACGCTCCTGCCAACAGCAACGGCACAATCGCCGCCCCCACCCCGATCAACACTATCGTATTCAAGTGATCACGAATGACCGGGATATTGCCAAAGAAGTAGCCACCTGCCACCAGCGCCACCACCCATAACACCGCGCCACTGATATTAAAGAGCTGGAATTTCGTCAGCCCCATCTCGGACACGCCCGCAACAAACGGCGCGAAGGTACGCACGATAGGCAGCCAGCGCGCCAGCATGATGGTTTTACCACCATGAATTTCAAAAAATGCATGCGTCTTTTGCAATGACTCTCTGTCCAGCCAGCGATAGTTATGCGTGTAGACCTTGTGCCCGATTGCGCGGCCAATAAAGTAGTTGACGGTATTGCCCGCCACCGCAGCGAGTATTAGCAAACTGATCAGCAGCCCGACGTCCATCGCGCCAGTGGCACAGAAAGCGCCGGCGACAAAAAGCAAACTGTCGCCAGGCAGGAAAGGGAAAACCACCAGTCCGGTTTCAGCAAACACAATCACGAACAACAGCGCATAGACCAGCGGACCATAAGCAGCAATCAAATGAGCGAGTGACTTGTCGACATGCAGCACCAGATCAAGCAGTTGACTAATTTCCATTATTTTGCGCGGGAAGTGAACGACAGAAGTCGCCGATCATACACCCGTCGGGGCTATAGAGGCGGCGGTCAGATCAGGCCTCAACGGTATAATCAGCAAATGACTGTATCTTCCAACGCACCGCGCGCCATTCGCTCCCTGCCCGACCAGCTTATCTCGCAAATCGCAGCGGGCGAAGTGATCGAACGCCCTGCAGCTGTGGTCAAAGAATTACTCGAAAACGCGCTCGATGCTGGCGCGACGCAGATTACCGTCCGACTCGAACAGGGTGGCGTCAAACGCATTGCCATCACCGACAACGGCCGTGGCATACCGCCGGCGCAAATGCCGCTGGCACTGGCGCGCCATGCTACTTCTAAAATCGCCAGCCTGACTGATCTGGAAAACGTGATGACGCTCGGTTTCCGTGGCGAAGCGCTCGCATCCATTGCCTCAGTCGCGCAGCTGACGTTGACGTCGCGCAGCAGCGACGAGCCGCATGCGTGGCAGATCAGCGGCAATGCCGAAGCAGCAGTTACACCCGCATCAGGCGCGCAAGGCACGCTAATCGATGTACAAGATTTGTATTACAACACGCCGGCGCGCCGCAAATTTTTAAAGACCGAGCAGACTGAATACGGCCATTGCGCCGAAGTCGTGCGCCGCATTGCCTTGGCACGACCTGACGTGAGTTTCACCGTCACCCACAATGGCAAGACCAACGAACACTGGAAAGAAACCGCTGACGACAAACGTAGTGCGCACATACTTGGCGACGAATTTGCCAACGCTCGCCTGGCCTTGCAGGAAGCGGCCGGCCCGTTAAATCTGTATGGCTTTGTCGGACTGCCAACGGCAGCACGAGCACGCGCCGATGCGCAGTATTTTTATGTGAATGGCCGCTTCGTACGCGACAAGCTGCTCACGCATGCTGTGCGCTCTGCGTATCAGGACGTGCTGCACGGCGACCGCTTTCCTTCGTATGTGTTGCGGCTGGATCTGGACCCGTCACTGGTTGATGTGAACGTGCATCCGTCAAAAATAGAAGTGCGTTTCCGTGACAGCCGCGCCGTGCATCAGTTTGTGTTCCATGCAGTCAGCCGTGCGCTGGCGCAGACTTCTGCCACATCGCATGGCACCAGCCCTGCACCGATGCCGGCACCGAGCGGCGCGATGCCGTGGATGCGCATGCCACAGCAAGCATCGCTCGGCGTTGCGCAAGATACCGCCAGCTATGGATCGCTGTTTGCCGAGAATAACTGGCAACCAGCACCCGCTGCGACCATGCCTACGGTAGCCGAAGAAGAATTCCCGCTCGGCTTCGCGCTGGCTCAGTTGCATGGCGTGTTCATCCTCGCGCAAAACCGTGCCGGTCTGGTACTGGTTGACATGCATGCAGCGCACGAACGCATTTTGTACGAGCAGTTCAAGCTGGCGCTGGACGCCGATGCGGTGCAATTGCAGCCGCTGTTGATTCCGGTGACTTTTCATGCGGATGCGGTTGAAGTCGGTACCGTAGAAGAAAACCAGATTGTGCTGACCGTTCTCGGCTTTGATATTGCCGTGCTGTCGCCCACCACACTGGCACTGCGCGCCATACCGGCGCTATTAAAAAACAGCGATGCGCAATCTCTGGCGCGCGATGTGCTGCGAGACGTGCGCGAATATGGTGGCTCGCGCGTGCTGCTCGAGCGGCGCAATGAAATGCTGGGCACGCTAGCCTGCCACACCGCTGTACGGGCCAATCGGATTTTGAGCATCCCCGAAATGAATGCCCTGCTGCGGCAAATGGAAGCGACCGAACGCGCCGACCAGTGCAACCATGGTCGTCCGACCTGGGTGCAGTTGGGGCTGACGGATCTTGATAAGTTATTTTTGCGCGGACAATAAAAATGAACCACCAACCGCTGCCGCAGTTTGCGCACGCCCCTATCTTGCTGCTCATTTCAGTCATGCTGATGATGCAGCCGCTGTCGACCGATCTGTATCTGGCTTCGCTGCCCAGCTTGGCTAGCGGCTTTAATGTACCGGTCTCGACGGTGCAACTGACACTGACGCTCTTCGTCATCGGCTTTGGCGGCGCGCAATTGATAGTGGGCCCTTTGTCAGACCGTTTTGGACGCCGTCCTGTATTACTCGTGGGTCTGGTTTTATATATCGTAGCAAGTGCACTCTGCGCGTTGTCGCAAACGATAGACTTGCTCATCGCTGCACGTTTCTTGCAGGCGCTGGGTTGCTGCACGGCCGTGATCATTGCGCGCGCGATCGTGCGCGATGCGTATGCGCTGGAAGACAGCGCACGCGTCATTGCAAGAGCCAGCACGTGGATTTCACTGGCGCCTATTTTCGGGCCGATTTTAGGATCGTATCTGCAGGTCAGCTTTGGCTGGCGCGCCGCCTTTGTCGCACTCGGCGTTTTATCGGCGGGCATATTTGCTGCCAGCGTCATGCATCTGCCGGAAACCAACCAGCATAAAAACCCCAAGGCAACGGACCTATCCGGTCTGATGGAAAACTACCGTCTGGTGCTGGGTTCACGCGAATTCTGGGCTTATGCAGTGCCCGGCGCGTTGTCGTACGGCGCGATTTTTTCGTTTATCTCCGGCTCGTCTTTTGTTTTGATTAATGTGCTGGGCGTGCCCACACAATGGTTTGGTTACTGCTTCGGTCTGGGCGTGTCAGGTTACATGACCGGCACGATAATCTGCCGCAGGTTATTGAAAGAAATGAGCGGCCTGCAGGCGCTGCGTATCGGCACCGCATGCTCGCTCATGTCCGGCGTATTTTTTCTGGCAGCGACGCTGTTTGGCCTGATTCACTGGTCCATGATGCTGGTGGCGATGTTCCTCGCCATGGTCGCGCATGGCATTAATTTTCCGATCACGCAGTCTGGCGCCGTCTCGCCATTTCCGAAGCAGGCCGGTACCGCAGCCGGCCTGATGGGCGCGCTGTTCATGCTGTTTGCGTTCATAGTTGGCAGTATTGTCGGCGCCACGCACAACGGCACGCTGTACCCGATGGCGATCATTGCCTGCGTACTCGGCGCACTGAATTTTTACTCGGCTCGTGCGATCACATCACAAGTTGTGGCGGCATGACCGTTGACACAAAACCGCTGGCAGTAGCCATCATGGGGCCGACGGCCTCGGGCAAGACTGCGGCGGCTTTGCGTATTGCGCAGTACCTGCCATGCGAAATTATCTCGGTGGATTCAGCGCTGGTTTATCGCGGCATGGATATCGGCAGCGCCAAGCCCAGCCTTGAAGAACGCGCAGCGGTACCGCATCACCTGATTGACATTCTCGACCCGACCGAATCGTATTCCGTCATGCAGTTTCGAGAAGATGCACTGCGATTAGTGGCAGAGATACAAGCGCGCGGCAACTTGCCGCTGCTGGTTGGCGGCACCATGCTGTACTTCAAAGGATTGCGCGACGGTCTGGATGAACTGCCGCAAGCTGATCCTGCGCTGCGCGCAGAACTTGATGCCGAAATTGCACTGCATGGCGCGCCGGCTCTGCATGCGCGGCTGGCCACTCTTGACCCCGTCACCGCTGCACGACTAAAACCCAACGACACGCAGCGCCTGCAACGCGCCATGGAAATCATTGCGCTCACAGGTCAGCCCATGTCGGCATTGCTGGCCAAGGCCGCCAAAGTGGAATTGTCGTTCGACTTGCTGTCTTTTGCACTGGAGCCTTCAGACCGCAGCGTACTGCACCAGCGAATTACAGACCGCTTTGACCAGATGTTAAATACCCGCCCCGGCTTGCTGGAAGAGGTAAAGACACTGCGCGCGCGCGGCGACCTGCATACAGGCTTGCCGTCCATGCGCTGCGTCGGTTACAGGCAGGCTTGGGACTATCTGGACGGCGAAGGCGACCTGCCTTCCATGCGCGAAAAAGGCATCATTGCGACCCGCCAGCTGGCCAAGCGTCAGCTAACCTGGCTGCGCAGCATGAACGACCGAATCCGTGTTGATTGTCTGGCACCAGACGCTGCCGGACAGATTCTTGAGCAAGTGAAAGCCCGGCTCGGTTGACATGAGGCACGGTAACCGCCATAATTTCAGGCTTCGTGGTGATATAGCTCAGTTGGTTAGAGCACAGCACTCATAATGCTGGGGTCGGTGGTTCAAATCCACCTATCACCACCACAAATATTTAGTAAAAAAGCACTTGGAGTGATTCAAGTGCTTTTTTTACGTCCCCAATAGCCACTTTTGACCAGTGTAATTTTATTGGGCTGCGGCCTGCTGTATTGAAGCGTTCTGCATCAGTCCCAGAAACACTAATCTAGCTTGTGGCTTATTAGGAATACGAATCCATTCAAATCCATTCATGATGTTTAGCTCTTCTTCCCTAAATATTCCAAGAGCAGTCAATTGCTGAATCAGGCTTTCAGATTGCTCTTTAAGCCGCAGACTGCGATATAAACTTAAGCTCAGATCTAACACATCCTTAGGCATGGTCGACCAGTGGGGATCAATGGCTGAGCGCGTTTTGAGATAAGAGTCCAGCAAGGTCATGGCGGCCTCTTCAATCGTATGGCTGTCGGGCATGGGCAATCTCATGAAAATCGACAGCGCGTCCAAAAACTCGGCACCATGGGCGGAAGCCATAAATTTTGCGTCCCATTCACTCGGTATAAACGATGCAGAATGATGCAGAAATTGTTGGGCTATCGGAGCAGAAAATTCATTTTGAAGGCTTTTTGCGATGCGCATAAAACCGAAAGTCCTCAGCGGCCTTGTCAGCATGCGGACCGCTTTCAAACCATCATCCAACAGCGATGCCGCCAAAAATACTTTTTCATCGGATCGCTCAAATTCATAAATTTGAATTCCACAAGTCGCAAGAATTTCAGCGACCGTGTTGATGCCCAGCTGATATTGTCTTTTGGTGCAATCAGTTTCTTTCGTCCCGTCCAGAATCCCTGCCTCTTTTAAATCAAGCGCGATTGCATGTTGCGCACTTGGATTCATCGTTTCGCTTGCATGTGCGATCATCAGCAGTTCGTTCACAAGCTTATTTGTCGACAATGCACAGCTAACTCTTATTTCCTTTTCTAAAAGATTATCCGGAAAAAATGCAGCAAACCGGGCAACGAGATTCATCGTGCGAACTGCAGGGTAAGGATGATTGGAAGCCTGATCGATCAAACGACAGGCGTGATCCTGAGGATTCATCCAAGGTGCCATCTGATCCATCATCGAATGGTTGATTCTGCTTAATGCTGACAAGCTAACCAGATTAGGACTTTTTTGATCATCATCCTCAGTTATGTTTTTGACGATGCAGCTCACACAATCATCTGGCAAAGTCGTGATCGATTGAACAGTTTGAATATCGGCTCTCATGCAAGCTCCTGACCCTGATGGTCTTGATTGGAAAGCTGATGAGTTAATGATTTAAAGTAATGGTTCAATAAGTGACGATATAAATTAAACCATGCTCACATCTATGATCAGTTCGGCCGATAAACTGCAACTGCTTGATTGATAAGTCCATAGTCAACAAATTACTAATGCGGCTCATTTAATGCCGAATTGCATTGAATACGTCTGCAATAGAAGGAGCCGTCAGCACCGCCTCGGCCCAAGTCTCCAGTTCGGCTTCGCTCGCTGCTTGCAACCGGCTTAGTACCCAAGGCGGCACCTCGCCGAAGCGACGGGTCAATAGTCGCATCAATAAATGCGCCTCACCGGCAAGGCGTCCTTGCTGCATTCCTTGCTGCATTCCTTGCTGCATTCCTTGCTGCATTCCTTGCTGCATTCCTTGCTGCATACCCTTTGCCATGCCCTCTTCGCTGGCGAGGCGCTCAAACGACGTCACGTAAGGTTTGCCCATTTCTTTCTCCAGTGTTTGCACATCTTGTCGTAATGTCTGCGCTAACTCTTTGGGCAGACGCATCATCCAGTCCAGTATCTTCGTCAGGTCGATCACTTGCTGCCGCTTCCAGCCACGCTTGTACAAATCTTTCACCAGCTCCCATTTGGCCGCATAGCGCGCCTGCGGATCATTACGCGTCGCACTCGTCGCCAAGTGCGCCTGCGTGACAACCGCAAACGGGTTACAGCTATCGGCCAGCTTGGCCTCGCTGCCGCTCCAGTCGAGCAGCTTGGCGGTAGGGAAGCGTATGCCCATCTGACAACCGAGCACGTCATAAGAAAAAGCATTTGGCCGCCAGTTGTCCTGCTCGTCGGCTAGTACAGCCAAGCTGGCAATCGGAACATGATAGCGGTCGTACAGCCTATAGTTATAGACAAACATGCGTTCGGCAAACGACGCTTGAACATAGCCCTGCAATTCGAGATGCACATAGACCCATTCGGCAGCGCCATCGCGGCGGGTGACACGTACAAGTTTATCAACGAAGCGGGTACCGAGTTCGGCATCCTGCACGATGGCGTGTAATTCCTGATCAAGGAATACCGGTGGCTCTGACCAGTCGAGTTGTGCGTGCGCCTCTGGAAAATAGAACAGCAAAAAGTCAGAAAAATAGCGCTCGATCGCGTCTTTCCATGGACTGTCGTAGTCGTCTGCCATCGCATGCCCCCGCCTTCATACACTGCGCTGTCGGTCGGCGGAAATGCCGGGCGCAGTTCAGTGAGTGGGAAGCATGCGGGGAAGCGGGGCGTGATGAAAAGACTGCCCGTGTTGGCAACAGCACGGGCAGTGTCGATGACTATTTCAGTACAGCGTTGTTGTTGTATGCATGCAAATCAAGCTGATGCAATACCCGCCAAAATATTTGCCAGTTTCTCAGGCTGAGAAATAAATGGCGAATGACTGCTGTCCATCTGATGCACGTGTGTGCGGTTAGATGGCGTAAACGCATCGGCTTCATTAATGAAGCGCTGCTGCAAAGTCGGTTGAATAGCTTTGTCCTGCAAGCACTTGATGTAGTGGCGCGGCAGCTTCCCCCAGCGCGCAGTCGTGGTGTTGATCGGTGTGGCAAACGGCGCGACTGGCACGTCGCAACTTAACAGGTTTGCCACAGCGTTGTATTCGGCTTGGCTAACATCTGCATAAAAAGCGCTCTTGGTATTGGCTGCATAGGCAGCGTCACTGCTGCGTGGATCAAGCCTGAGTGCACCAATGACTTCAGGGTTGGCAAGGAACTGCGGGCCAACTAATTCACCTTTGTTTTCTGGCGACTGAATGTAGCTGATTGCAGGGACGCCAGACTGCGGCATGAACGCGGTCAGGTAAACGATGGCAGCAATTTTCTCCGGCGCGCGTTCTGCGGCAGCCGTAATCGCCACGCCACCCATGCTGTGGCCGACCAAAATCACTTTTTCAAAACCGAGTGCGCGCACTTCGTCGATCGTTGCCAGAATGCTGGCCACGTAATCATCGAGCTTGGTTGCAGCAACAGGTGAAGGCTCGGTACCAAACGCGGCAGGATTCAAGGGCCTTGTAAAGTAGGCGGCCGGGAATCTGGCGTTCAATCCGTGAGCAGGCAAATCGCGGGCAACTGCTACGTGACCTTTGGCTGCCAGCAAGGGAATAATCCGCTCGTAACACCACGCGCCATGCCAGGCGCCATGTACCAACACGAATACTGATTTTGAAACAGGCTTGGCCTGACTGTCGAGACTCACTGCTGCAGTGGCAACACCAGCCGCTGTCGCACCGGATAGCTTGAGAAAATCGCGTTTTGAAACCTTCATTTTTGTCTCCTTGGTCATTTTTTTGAAGTTTGAAGCCCGAAGGCTTAAAGCATTCTATGAATGACCAAGTGCAGACTCAATAGAGGTTAGCCTGACAGTGCATCTGACTTGCCTGACAGTGCAAATACATTAAAGAATCTTGCGAAAGCTGCTAGGAGATACACCATAACGCGCCTTGAAGCTGCGCGCGAAATGCGAGGCCGACACAAATCCGCACTGCAAGGCAAGCTCGCTCAAATTGGCTTCAGTTCTGGCCAAGCCTAGCATGCTGTGCGCTCGCTCAAGCCGGTACGCCAACAAACTAGCGCCGAAAGTCTGACCATCGCGAGCGAGCCTTGCATGCAAGGTGCGCACTGACAGGCCGAGTTCATCGGCTGCGCGTTTGGCAGAGAACTCTGGATCTGCGTAACGACGTTCAACAAGCTGGCGTATGCCGCTGTGCAGGAAGCGGTGCCCGCTTGAGCGCTCTTCCGTCGGGATATGTGAGGTGAGCGCTGCGCGCAAAATGCCGATTAGAGAATCGGATATCAGCTCGGCATCCTTCTGCGGCAAGTCTTCCTGCCACTGCGCCAAGGTGCGAATCTGGTTTTCCAACAACAGTGCCGGCGCACTCTCTGCTATCAACATGGGGCTTGCGGCACCCAAGTCAATTTCACGTTGAAGTAAATCGCGTGGAACGGCCAATGAAAGTAACTCGATCGGATCAGGCTGCTCCAGCTCAAAAATACTATCGCTGGCAAACATCAACAGCCGCCCCTTTGCCGCCTCGGCAGAAAGTCCGGACTGGCTGACTCGCGAGCGCCCCCTAAGATAAAGATTCAGGAATATGAACTGCTGGCCGCCATGGGCCAGGTCGCTGCTTGTGCGCGCCATGCCATGTGACGGCGCACGCACTTCGTTCAAGGAAAGAAGGTCGATACTGCGATGGACCATGACAGCACGAAAATCGTCGAGTCTATCAAGCCGCGGGCTCATCGGAAGAAAAGACTGCGCCGTCGCCTCACGCCAGAACTCGGCGCGCTTGGGTGCGGCTATATTCAAAGTGGACCAGCGCTCGTACATAGCGTGCTCGCTTTTATTTGACGATGTCAATTGGCTAACTTGAAGATCGAAAGTGCTTTTCCAAAAAGACAGTAAGGACTCTAGCACAGTCCATTTTCTGCCTTCGTGCAATTGCAAATGAGATTAGGCTTTGATAGGCAACTTAATCACGAAAAGAGCGCCCCCGTCGTCCGGCCTGAAATGGGCAAGCGAGCCCGCATGGCGCTGCTCGATAATATGTTTAGAGAGCCACAAGCCGATTCCCAATCCCTGCTCCTTGGTTGTCTTCATCAGCTCAAAGATGGACTGCTGATATATTTCCGGCACTCCAGGTCCATTGTCGGCGATCGAAATCTGAATATTTGATCCAAAGTCACACGTCTTGATGACGACCTGCTTGTCCTTCTTATCGGCAGCTTCCAGCGCTTCGAACGCATTGTTTGTAAGATTGACGATGACTTGCTGAAATTCGGAAAAATTTAAATTCGTTCTGGATGCGGACCCGAGATTAAAGTCGAGACCAATGCCGCTTTTGGCTGCCCGCGATTCCAGCAAAGGCTTCATTTTTTTCAGAATCTTATCAACAGAAGATTCGGTCAGTTCAATCTTGTCTTCCTTGAAAATGCCTTTAATGGTGTGCAGTATCTCTGCGGCGCGCCTGGTTTCTTTTCCAATTAAATTCACAATAGGCTCGACAACGGGGTTTTGCGTATTTTTCAAATCTAGTACCCTTCGCAGGATACTGATGTTGAGAAGCGTAGCCGCGAGCGGCTGGCTCAATTCGTGGGCAATGGAGGCAGACAGTGCACCCGACGCAGCCGCACGGTTCGCAGTGACCAACGAAGTAATCATCGCTTCCCGCTCGCTTAATAGCCTGCCGATCTCGTCTCTCTCCTTCGATATTTTGTTTTCACTGAAAATTATTTTTTGATACAAATAGCTGCCGATGAATAAATACACGATCAAGTGTGTGGTCAGTGTCACCCAGAAAAAGTAATTTGAAGTCGAAGAGTTTTCGGTGATGGTGAGGATAGTTTTTGGCGTGAAAAAAATGACGGATACGACTGTCAACATGGAGCTTGCCGTCTGAAAAAGCGTCATCCCCAAAATTACTTTTAGAAGGTACTCACTCTTCTGTTTTATTTTTATGCTGAGTTCGTTTATCTCCCATACAGAAATCGTGAAAATGACCAGACCAACCCACAGCGCCCTGTACGTTATCCTTTCATCAAAGCTGGATATGAAAATAAACATGAGGATAAAAAAAAGCAGGAATAATCCGCTCTTTCTGATTGCGGACTGATTGTTGACCTCCACCCTCCAAGACCTGAATAACAGAGCAAGAAAGATGGCAGATCCGACAAACAACGTCGATGCCACCGCCCTGAATTCCATGCCAATGAAAGGCACAAGCCCCCATACGGCGAATGCAAGCGCCCTTAGGCTTACCGATAACAACCAGTAAGACTTCAAATACGATTCTTTATCTACAATCTCAATACGCGCAGTGCCGAGAATCAAACTGGCAAGTATTAACGCGTACAGGCCGAAGAAAAGCTGGTTTATTGATTGCATTCGATTATTTTTGATAACGTGATTTTTACAATGTAGCATGAGGCTGCTGCGATAAAAAAAGGCGGGTAAAGTTGGCGTGCCATGTGTCGATTAGGTCTAAGTCGTCGTCCACTTCAGCAAAGCTGAAAAAATGAAAAAGCTGCTGCTTCTATTATTAATTCCGCAACTGGCTTTCGCTAATGCCAGCAGCGCGACCCGCTGCTATTCGATTCCGAATCTGGTGAAGATGAATTTCTGTCTGGCACAGGAAACCAATCAGCCCATCTATTGCGGTTTCATGCGTGAAAATGATGTCAAAAACCTGTGCCGTGCGCAGATCAGCCGTAAGGCTGGCTACTGCAATGGGATCAAGTCGGAAGAAACCAGAACCCAGTGCTTCGAAGTCGTCAAAGCTGGCCTCTAATACAAACTTCTGTAGGCTGTTTGTCTTTTTTTCTTGGCAGACTACTTTTTTGGCAAAAATCGGACGGTAATCGGACTTTTGTTACGTAATGACTACATGTCATTCTGAAAGCCGAACCCATGACCGCTGCACGAATTGATCCCCAAGAGCAATTTCAATTACTGATTGACGCTTTATCCGAAAAAATCGGTACGCCACTTGATGCGTCCGATGGAATGGTCGTGCTGGTCGATGACAATCAGACCTTGGGCATGATCATCGAGCTTTCTACCGACAAAGACGCAATCTTCGTCATCCTCCCACTGCTGCCTTTTCCGGACGACCGGGCTGCGATGGGCGAGATGGCCATGCAAGCGCTGTTGCTCAATGCCGACCGCACCGCACTCAATGGCGCCTGCATTTGTGCCGATGCACATCACTCACGCTATTGCTTGATCAGGCAGCTGAGTTTGGAACTCGATCCCCCGCGTTTTATCAGCGAGAGCGAAGAGCTCGCTAACCTGGCAGGCCTGGTCAAAGAGTATTTGCTGCTTACTGAAACTGACACAGTAAGTCCAACCGCTCGCGACAAGCTTCAGGATTTCTTGCTAAAGATTTAGGAGTTGGCCATGTCACCTTCAAACGGCCTTGCTACCAAGCCAGCGATACAAAGTGGAACCGCAAAACTCGCGGATCCGCCTGCAACACCAAAGCCCGGTAAGGCATCGACTTTACCTAGTTGGACGCAAGCCAGTAAGCCGCCTCCCTCGTTGCAAGGAAGTATAAAGCTAGCAGCATCCAGGACTGTCAAGAGTAAGCCATTGGATACCATGCAACAAGCGACAGCAGTACCAGCCACCTATTATAAAAAATGTACCTTGGTGGCGAACCGTGAAAATGCAACTCAACTGAAGTCTATGCAGTGCGATTCGAAACTGGCGAATTTTGCGTACACCCGCGACGAGACTCAATTACCTAAAGATTACAAACCTGCTGACTTACTGGCATTGACAGCTGCTGAGCATATGGGCATTAAGATGAACAATGTTCAGAATGACAGTGGCGCTGTGGTTGACGCAAAAAGCGGTCTCACCGCCGTCATTGTTGTTAACGAAAAAGACAAAACGGTTTGCGTGATATTTGGTGGCACGTCATCAGGCAAGAAAGTGGGGGCAGACCTGATGCAACGTTCAAGACCCGGCATGAATTTCATGACGACGCTATCGCAATGGGGAGCCAACATACTCGCAGGGCTAGGGGTTGAACCCAAGAGTTACAAACAAGCAGTCGCACTCGTCAAAAATGTTCAGGCCGAAATAGATACGTCAACTTTATACAAAGGCTATTCAGTAAAGACCATCGGGCATTCGAAAGGTGGCGGTGAAGCTATGTATGCCTCAATGATGCAGGAAGTACCCGTACCAGTAACCGCCCTCTGTCCTGCGCATCTGAGCAAGGGCTTGATAAATAATATCCCGCAGCAGAATCTTGAAAAGGCTACGACATTAATTAACAGCTACTCGCCTTTTGGCGACCCGGTATCGGCCATGCGTGGCAAGCTGCCTGATATGCCCGGTATTGGCAATGGCTATCATTTTAAAGGTATAGAAAACAGCAGCCTAATTGATCTGCATGATCAGTTCAACAATCATGTCGCGCATTTTTTCAAAGCTGCTTTACGCAGCTATGTAGCAAAATAACTTTTATCATGACAGTCGATTTTAAAAACAGTCTTTTGCTTTTTTAGCGCGCAAAATAATTAAAGGTTGATCCGTTTTCAATCAGTAATTTAGTAAAATTGGTGTATGAGCTCACACGAATCGCACCCTGCCCCCGTCACACGCATCGCCCGCCGTCGGGCTCAGCCCGGTCATGAATTTGCTTATGAAACATTGTTGCGCGAAATGTTTGCGACCATGCGTTCAAGCCCGGGGTTTCTGGGTGCTGATCTGCTGCCACCGGAACAAACCGGCGATGCTTATCAAGTGATCGTCAGGTTTGCGACAGAAGCAGACATGCAGCTCTGGGATGCCAGTCCGGCGCGCGCGGCAATTCATCACCGCATGCGCGGCGTCGCCGAGAATGAGCCGGAGTATCGCAACCTGAGCGGACTGGAAGCCTGGTTCACGCCAGCAGTTGTGCCGGCGTCGATGCATCCGCCACGCATACGTATGGCAGTGGTTACCTGGCTGGGGATTTTTCCAACGGTGTCGCTGGTGTTGGGACTGATTGCACCACTGCTGATGCCGGTGCCTTTTCTGCTGCGCACCGCACTGCTGACTGCCTTGGTCGTATTCGTTATGACCTGGGTAGTGATGCCGCGACTAACGAAGCTTATGCGGCCTTGGTTGAATCAAATTAAGAAGTCATAGGTCTTAATTAAATATTCGCCACAAGCAGAACATGTCTTCGCCGAGTTGTGCGTGTTCCGCTTATCCATTATTCATTTATCACATCAGATCATGTTTATCTTGGCATAACTGATATTCTGTATATTTCCAATTTATCCTCGCTAAGTTTTCATTTTCTGCGCCGACTCTCACGCGCAAAGGGAATAGCTTGGATACCATGTTGTTTAGCAAGTACATCATCTTTGTAGATGAAAGTGGAGATCATGGGCTGGCTTCCATTGATCCGCAATTTCCCGTTTTTTCACTCGTATTTTGCATCATACAAAAATACCACTACATGCAAGCTATCACGCCTGCAATTCAAAAACTGAAAATGGAAGTATGGGGGCACGATCAGGTTATCCTGCATGAACGCGATATCCGTAAAGAACAAGGACATTTCAGCATTCTGCGAACTGACCGGACGGTTAGAGAACGCTTTCTTAATAATTTGACAGACTTGATCGCATCGGCATCGTTTGATGTCATCGCATCTGTCATCGATAAAAGACGGCTAACAGAACGCTATTCCTGCCCGTACAACCCCTACGAAGTAGCCTTGTTGTTTTGTATGGAGCGTGCATTGCAGTACCTATGCAAGCTTGGCGAAAGCGGAAAGTGCGTACCGATCTTATTCGAGAGTCGTGGACGACATGAAGACAAAGCGCTCGAAATCGAATTTAAGCGTATTTGCGATAATCGTACTAGCTGGGGTTACCGTAGATCTGATTTCCAGAAGCTGAAATTCGACCATCTATTCGTAGACAAGAAAAGTAATTCAGCAGGATTACAGTTGGCTGATCTTGTCGCTCGACCACTAGCTTTACGCCATTTGAAAATTGGACAGGCAAATCGCGCATTGGAAGCATTACAAGGAAAAATTGCAGGATTTAAAGTATTCCCCTGAATGCAAAAAGGCTCCGGAACAAGTCCAAAGCCTTCAAGCCGACCGGGTAAAGCCCAATCCGTTAAAAAGATCTTAGCCCAAAATTTAAAGAATCGGCAAGCGATTTTTTAGAAACTTTGATGACTGTTGATTGAATTGAATCGAGATAGGCTTTAAGTACAGAACTTATGCAATATCAAATCGCTACAACAACAGACTGATTCTTCACCCGCGCAGTCACCAACGTCATCACCAACCCCAGCACAGCCAGACCAGCAGCAGCCAGCGGCACGCTGTCGAGTTCAAATCCATGCGTGAGTACAACGCCGCCGGTCCACGCACCGAGTGCATTGCCGACATTGAAGGCACCGATATTTAAAATCGATACCAGATTCGGCGCACGCTCACTAAAGCGCACGACATTGACCTGCAAGGCCGGCACCAGCGCAAATGCAGCACCTGCCCACAAGAACAAAATGACTTCTGTCGGTATCAGCATGCGGCTGACGAGACTCAATATCGTCGACGTCACTGCCATCGCAATGAATGCGCCCGCCAGCGTCGCAGTCAGGCGCCAGTCGGCCAGACGGCCGCCAATGACGTTACCAATGGTCAGGCCAATGCCGATCAAAAACAACGTCAAGGTCACGCCCTGTGCCGACACACCGGTCAGGTCCAGCAAGAGCGGCGCGATGTAAGTAAAGATCGTGAACATTGCCGCCGAGAACAACACCGTCATCGACAGTGCCATCCACACACCCTTGTTAGCCAACGCCGCCATTTCACTGCGCATTGATTCGCGCTGTTCATCCTGTACACGCGGCAGTACGCGTATCAGACCAATCAACGCGAGCACGCCAATCAGCGTGACCGCGAAGAACGGCGCACGCCAGCCGGCAGCCTGACCAAGCGCAGTACCGAGCGGCACGCCCAGTACATTCGCCAGTGTCAAACCGGTGAACATCAACGCCACCGCAGACGCACGCCGGTTCGGTGGCACCAGACTTGCCGCCACCACCGCGCCTATGCCGAAGAATGCGCCATGACACAAAGACGTCACCACACGCGCCAGCATCAGCAAGGCGTAATCCGTCGCGAGTGCACACAGCAGATTGCCGAGTATAAAAATACCCATCAGCATAATCAGCGTCACGCGCCGCTGTAGTCCGGCTGTCGCCATCGCCATGAAAGGCGCACCAACAGCAACGCCAAGTGCATAGCCCGTCACCAGCCAGCCAGCAGCCGGTATCGTTACACCAAGGTCAGCAGCAACCTCGGGCAGCAAGCCCATGATGACAAATTCGGTAGTACCAATTCCGAAGGCGGACAGTGCAAGTACAAGCAGGGGAAATGGCATTAGTTTTCAGTCAAAAAATTGCTGACCAGGCGGTTGAAACGCGCTGCATGTTCAATTTGCGTCCAGTGTCCGCAACGACCAAACACATGCAACTGCGAACGGGAAATCAGGCTTGCCAGTGTCACCGAATTCGCCAGCGGAATAATCTGGTCTTCACGACCATGAATTACCAGCGTATCGTGCGGCAAGGCACGGATATCTTCTTCACGGCTGGTCAGTCCATCAACACCATTCTGACGCGGCGCTGGGAACATTGAAGAAAACGCTTCCTGGAAACCGGGCTGTATGCTGGCCTTGTAGCGCAGTTCGGCCAACTCGTCCGTGACCAGATTGCGGTCATACGCAAACACATCCAGTAGCTTGCGCATGTTGGCAATCGATGGCTCGTAACCCCATGCCAGATCCAGACCGGGCGTAAGCGTAAACGGCACGCCTACGCTGCCCATCAGCACCAGTTTGCGCACGCGCTTCGGGTGACGAATCGCCAGCGCCAAGGCAAGTCCGCCGCCGAATGAATTGCCGACAATGTCAGCCTGTTCGATTTCCAATGCATCGAGCAAGCCGATTGCCTGCGCAACCCAGGTATCCATGCCGTAGCGAATACCTTCAGGGCGTTCGCTGAAACCGAAACCGACCATGTCCGGCGCAATCACGCGCGAGTGCTCGGACAGCGTTGGTATCGTCAGGCGCCAGTTGGCCCAGCCGGTCACGCCGGGGCCGGAGCCGTGAATCAGCAGTACCGGCTTGCCGGTACCGACATCGTGGTAATTCGTCTTGATGCCATTGGCAAGAATGGAATTAGCAATCTCTGGATTGTGTGCGCCGCCCATGATTTAGCGCCCCTTATCTTTGGCGCTGACGCCGGCAATGCCCCAGTTCGTATTCGGCACTTCCTGAATCATGACGCGTACCGATTCTATCGGCGCGCCGACTGCTTCGCATAATGCGGCAGTGACTTTTTCAATCACGGCGCGCTTCTGTTCTTCAGTGCGGCCTTCAATCATGTAAATTTGTGCAAATGGCATAGTGGTCTCTAGTATTTTGAATGTTTAAACGAAGCGCATCGAGGTGCTGCCCATACCCTGCACGCGCAGCGTGACCTTGTCGCCGGCCTGCACTGCAACGGCTTCGGTAATGCCACCGGACAAAATCAGCGTGCCCGCAGGGATTTCTTCGCCCATGGCGCCCAGATGATTGGCCAGCATTGCAATTGCTGCGGCCGGATGGCCGAGCACGGCTGCGCCTGCGCCAAATGCCACCGGCTGGCCGTTCTTTTCCAGCACAATGCCGACCGAGCGCAAATCCACGCCATGGACTTTCATCTTCTCGCCGCCGACGACATAACGCGCCGCCGACGTGTTATCAGCAATCACACTCTTCAAGTCGAATTTAAAATCGCGATAACGACTGTCGATGACTTCAATGCCAGGGATCACATATTCCGTTGCCGCCAGCACCGCGCCAATATGGCAGCCGGGACCGCGCAAGGCTTTGTTGGTCATGAAGGCAATCTCAGGCTCTACCTTCGGGTGAATCAGTTCGGACATTTTGCAGTCGCCACCGTCCTGCAACATGGTGTCAGCCATCATGAAACCAAACACCGGCACGGTTACGCCCATCTGCTTCATCTTGGCATGCGAAGTCAGTCCCGCTTTCAAGCCGCCGATATTCTGGCCGCGTGCCAGCATGCGCGCCTTGATGGTGTTCTGGATTGCATACGCATCGCCCCAGTCCATCTCCGGATAGTCGTCGGTGATCTTGGTCGTGTCTTTTGCCTGTAGCTGGCAGTTATGCAGCAGCTCGGCCAGTTTCTCTATCGTTGCTTTGTCTAGCTTCATGCTGCGGCCCTCTTATTTCCCAACTGTTCTGCCATTTGTTTTGCCATCGTCATTGCGGTGTCTTCGATCATATCTTCCTGACCGCCAACCATGCCGCGCCGTCCCAACTCAACCAACAAGTCGCGTGCCGAGATGCCGTATTTTTCGCCTGCGCGTTTTGCAAACAGCAGGAAGCTCGAATACACGCCGGCATAACCGAGCGTGAGTGAATCGCGGTCAATGCGAATCACATGATCCATGATAGGCACGACCAGATCTTCGGCCACGTCCTGAATCTTGAAGACATCGACACCGGTCTCGATGCCCATACGTGCGCAGACAGCAATGAACACTTCCATCGGCGTATTACCAGCACCAGCGCCCAGACCTGCAGCGGCAGCATCAATACGGTTGGCACCGGCTTCAACAGCGGCCAGTGAATTCGCAATGCCCATTGCCATATTGTGGTGGCCATGGAAACCCAGTTCGGTTTCAGGCTTCAATGCCTGACGCACGGCGTCCAGACGCGCAGTCACATCGCCGGGCAGCATGTAGCCGGCCGAGTCAGTCACGTAAATACAGTTCGCGCCATAGCCTTCCATCAGCTTGGCCTGTTTGACCAGTGCGTCTGGAGTGCTCATGTGCGCCATCATCAGAAAGCCGACGGTGTCCATGTCCAAAGCGCGTGCCTTGTTGATGTGCTGCTCACTCACATCCGCTTCGGTGCAATGCGTTGCGACACGAATCGTATGTACGCCGAGGTCTTTCGCCATCAGCAAATGTTCAACGGTGCCAATGCCAGGAATCAGCAATGCCGACACTTTGGCGTTTTTCATTTGCGGAATAACGGCGCCCAGATATTCTTCATCGGTGTGCGCAGGAAAACCGTAGTTGACGGACGAGCCGCCCAGACCATCGCCGTGCGTGACTTCAATCAGCGGCACACCGGCGGCGTCGAGGCCGCAGGCAATGCTCTTCATCTGCTCGAGAGACATCTGGTGGCGTTTTGGGTGCATGCCATCACGCAGTGTCATATCGTGAACGGTGACTTTTTTACCTTTGAGATTCATGATGGTTTCCTTTATTTTTTAGGCGGCTTGCAGCGTCAGCTTGCCGGCCAAAATTTCTTCCGCAAACATCTCGGCGGTGCGCGCAGCAGCGGCCGTCATGATGTCGAGATTGCCTGCGTACTTCGGCAAGTAGTCGCCCAGACCTTCGACTTCCAAAAAAATCGATACGCGATTGCCGTCAAACACAGGGCCATTCACCAGGCGATAACCCGGTACATATTTCTGCACTTCTTTCAGCATCGCGTGAACCGAAGCGGTGATCTTGGCCTGGTCCGGCACGCCTTCGGTAAGGCAATGCACGGTGTCACGCATCATCAGTGGTGGCTCTGCCGGGTTGATGATGATGATCGCCTTGCCTTTTTGCGCGCCACCGACAGCCTCAACTGCACCAGCCGTGGTGCGAGTGAATTCATCAATGTTCTTGCGGGTGCCGGGGCCGACAGAGCGGCTTGAAACGGTAGCGACGATCTCGCCATACGTCACCTTCTGCACGCGTGACACCGCTGCCACCATAGGAATGGTGGCTTGGCCGCCGCAGGTAACCATGTTGACGTTCATCTCGCCCTTGCCGACATGTTCCATCAGGTTTACTGGTGGCACACAGAACGGGCCGATAGCGGCTGGCGTGAGGTCAATCATCAGCACGCCCAGTTCATTGAGCTTGCGTGAATTTTCAGCATGCACATAGGCGCTGGTGGCGTCGAACGCGATCTGCACACCGTCGGCGATGACATGCGGCAGCAAACCGTCCACACCATCAGCAGTGGTCTTGATACCCATTTCACGCGCGCGCTTCAGACCGTCTGATTCCGGGTCAATGCCGACCATCCAGACCGGTTCGAGTACAGGGCTGCGTTGCAGCTTTGCCAGTAGATCGGTACCGATGTTACCGGGGCCAATCAGTGCACATTTGATTTTTTTTGCCATGAATAAAACTCCTGAAATTAATTAAGCGTAGCGTTGGTTTAGACGAAGCGCACTGTCGTGCTGCCAAGACCGCCCACCGAGCAGACCAGGCTGTCGCCGGCTTTAACGGGCACCAGCGGCGACTGCGAACCGGACAAGATCACATCGCCGGCCTTGAGCGAAATACCAAACGCACCCAGCGTATTGGCCAGCCACGCCACGGCGTTGACCGGCGAGCCCTGCACCGACGCACCGGACGAAGTGCTGATGATTTCACCGTTCTTTTCCAGCACCATGCCAGCAACGGACAGATCGATTTCATAAGGGGTGCGGCGCACGCCGCCGAGCGAGAACACGCCGCAAGAGGCGTTGTCAGCGACGGTGTCCTGAATCTTGATTTTCCAGTCCTTGATGCGCGAGTCGACGATCTCGAAGCACGGCATCACGCACTCGGTTGCACGCATGACGTCGTCGGCAGTAACGCCGGGACCGGTCAGATCATGCTTGAGAATGAAGGCCACTTCGGCTTCTGCTTTCGGCGCAATCATTTTGCTGACATCGACGGCTTCGCCTTCGTTGAACACCATGCCGGACAGCAGATGGCCGAAGTCAGGCTGGTTCACGCCCAGCATGTCCATCACCACTTTGCTGGTGACGCCGATTTTTTTGCCAACCACGATTTCGCCGGCGTCCAGACGACGCTTAATCATGCGCAATTGAATGTGATACGCGTCTTCGATGCTGATGTCAGGTTCGCGGTTGGTCAGCGGCTCGACAGGCACGCAGCTCATCAGCGAGTCATACAACTCATCGCCGTAGCGCGCGATGGTGTCAGGGGTCATTGCCATGTAAATTTCTCCGCTTTAAAGTTTGATCATTACGTTGCGCAGGTCGGTGTAGAACTCAAGCGAGTGCACACCACCCTCACGACCAATGCCGGAAGCTTTGGAGCCGCCGAAGGCCGTGCGCAAGTCGCGCAGGAACCAGCTGTTAATCCAGCACAGTCCCACATGAATCGAAGCCGCCATCTGGTGCGCGGTCGACAGGTTGGAAGTCCAGACCGTAGTGGCCAGACCGTATTGGGTGTTGTTGGCCAAAGCGATGGCTTCTTCTGCCGTATCGAACGGTGCGATATGGCAGCATGGTCCAAAAATTTCTTCACGAATCACGGTGGCGGTCTCAGGCAAGCCGGTCCAGATAGTTGGCTGCACCCAGTGGCCATGTGCCATTTCACCCGGCATCTCGGGCGCGCCGCCACCAGTGACAACGGTCGCGCCTTCGGCGACAGCTTTGGCGTAGTAGGACATCACTTTTTCTTTGTGCTCGGCAGAGATCAACGGACCCATGCCAACGCCGGGCTCGTTTGGTGGCCCGATCTTCAGCGCTTCTGCTTTTTCTTTCAGTGCCGCAACAAACTTGTCGAAGATGGGGCGCTGTACATACACGCGTTCGGTGCCGAGGCAGACCTGACCGCAATTCTCGAACACGCTGCGGGTGATGCCGGCAACGGCCTTGTCGAAATCCGCATCAGCGAAAACGATGCCGGCATTCTTACCGCCGAGTTCAAACGAAACCGGACGCACACCTTTAGCGGCAGCCGCCATGATGGCTTCGCCGGTGCGGGTCTCGCCAGTAAAGGTAATGCCATCGACTTTAGGATGCGTCGTCAGGAATTCACCGGCAGAGTTCGGGCCGAAGCCGTGCACGACGTTGTAGACGCCTTTAGGAATACCAACAGCGTTCATTACTTCGCCCAGCAAGGTCGCGGTAGCGGGCGTTTCTTCGGAAGGCTTGACGATCACAGCATTACCGCAGGCGAGCGCCGGGCCAACTTTCCACGTCATCAGCAGCAAAGGCAGATTCCACGGGCAGACCACAGCCACCACACCCAGCGGCGAACGCACGCCATAACTGACCGCAGTGCCGCCGTCCGGCGTCGTCATCTGGAAACTCTCGGTTGGCGCGTTCTTGATGATGTCGGCGAAGACTTTAAAGTTAGCAGCGCCGCGCGGAATGTCGATGTGCGAAGCCAGCGAATGCGGCTTGCCGGTATCGGCCAGTTCTGCGGCGAGAAAATCATCGAAGCGGCGGTTGATTTCATCTGCCACCGCATACAGCAGCTCTACGCGTCTGACGACTGACATTTTGCCCCATTCGCCATCGACTGCAGCGCGAGCCGCATTAACCGCTGCATCCACTTCAGCCTTGCCGGCTTCATGCACGAGGCCGATGATGTGGTTGTCGACCGGCGCGCGGTTTTTGAAAGTTTTGTTGGTAGCGACGAATTCGCCGTTAATAAAGTTCAGGAACTGTTTCATGTGTTTTCCGTTTTTCGGTTTCTGTTCTAAGTTTCTATTTCAATTTTTTTGTTTATTCACGAAAGACGCTGGATCCCAGCTTTCGCTGGGATGACGGTAGTAGTGTGAAGTACACCTCAATCCCTACCGTCGCCCCAGCGGAAGCTGGGGCCCAGTGTCTTTCGTCGTGCTCAGATCTAAAGCTTCATACTCACGCCAGTCCGATCGCAACCAATCCTGCACGCGCACATTCTTCATCCTGTTCTGCCGAGCCACCCGATACGCCGATGCCGCCTATGCGCATACCGTTGTCGACGATGGGCAGCCCGCCGCCAAACACAACCAGTCTTGGCCGCTCGACCAGACCTACTTTTAATGCTTCGTCATTTGCCAGCACCGACATCCACTGACTGGTAGGAAAACCAAAGCTGGCCGCCGTGTAGGCCTTGTCGATGGCGATATCAATCGAATGCAAAAACGCGCCCGGCATGCGCAGAAAACCGGCCAGCACGCCGCCGCTATCGGTGATGGCGACATTGATTGCAATGCCCAGCGTCTTTGCGTGCGCAACGGTCGCCTGCAATGCAAGGCTGGCGGCTTCGGCAGAGATTACGGCCTGGCTAACAGAAATCTGGAGCGGAGTGAAATTATTCATAGCTGTTTCAGTGTCGATTACAAGCAGAGGTTAATGACGACGAGCGATACTGTCCAATACCGTTTTTTTCGTTCACAATACCGGAAAAGTATGGCCCAACAACAAAGGAATGACGATGGATCTGCGACAAATGCGCTACTTCCTGACGCTGGCCGAGGAACGCAATTTCACCCGTGCGGCCGAGCGGCTGCACATGGCGCAACCGCCGCTGACGCGGCAGATTCGCACGCTCGAAGAAGAACTTGGCACTGACTTGTTCGTGCGCACGCCCAAGGGCGTGAATCTGACTGCAGCCGGTCAGGCCTTGCTGGCCGAGGTGCCGAATTTGCTGGCACTGGCGCAGCGCGCCAAAGAGCGGGCGCTGCTGGCTAGCCAGGGTTTGAGCGGCCGGCTTGACGTCGGTATTTTTGGCTCTGGCGTGCTCGATGTGATTCCGCGCATTCTGGCGCGTTTTCACAAAGAGCGGCCTGAGGTACGCATCATGCTGCACAACCTGACCAAGTCGGAACAGATTCAGGCCTTGCGCGAGCGCCGCATCAGCGTCGGCTTCAACCGGCTGATTCCGCCGGAAGATGATCTGGTGGTCGAGACGGTGCTGCGTGAACCGCTGATTGTGGCGTTGCCGGCGTCGCATCGCTTGTGCAAAAAAGAGGTGCTGCGTATCAGTGACCTGAGCGACCAGCCTTTGATTCTTTATCCCAACCTGCCCATCGCTGGGCTTGCGCAGCAAGTGCTGCAAGCCTTCGGGCGCGAAAAAGCCCTCGTGCGTATCGAGCAGGAAGTCGAAGATGTTCTTACCGCTGTCGCGCTGGTGGCGGGCGGATTTGGTGTGTGCGTGACGACCGCCTCGTCGGCTAGCTTGCGCTTGCCGGGCGTGGAGTATCGACCGTTGGAAAGCAGTTACCTGCGCGAGATCGAGCTGAGTTGCCTGTATAGGCGTTCCGATGACTCGCCCGTGCTGACTGCCTTTGTTGCAGTGATGCGGGAGTTTTCTTTGCAGGCCGCTTTGCAGCCAACCTCGCCCAAGGCGAGGTCGACCGCAAAACGCAGAACCTGAAGACAGATCAGGTGTAAACATCGGTGAAGGAAGGAACCGCGTCGCCGGTGTGATAGAAGATGCCAGTCCACAGCTTGTCTTCCGTCCAGGTGGTGACAGGACGATCCGGCTGCGCCAGATAGCCCAGACCAGCGAAGGTCTCATTGCGGTTACCGCTAGGGTCGAAGAAATAAATCGTCTCACCGCGGGTGATGCCGTGGCGGGTTGGCGCCACGTCGATCTTCACTTTGTTTTTGGCCATCACGTCGGCTGCCTTGAGCACATCGTGCCAGGAGTCGAGGAAGAAGGACACGTGATGAATGCCAGCCTTGGCGCCGCCAACGAAGGCGATGTCATGCGGGGTATTCGAACGCGTCATCCAGGTTGCTGCCTGAATCGCGCCGCCAGGTCCGACCGTGACTTGCTCGACCAGATAGAAATCCATGGTCTTGTTCAGGAACTCGGTGTTTTCTGCAACCTTGTTGACGCCGGTTTCAGGATTGAGTTCGCACATCAGCAGCACGTGGTCGAGCCAGTGTGCGCCTGCGCCCTTGATATTGTCCGGCCATGGATCAGGGTTGGTGGTGCCGACTTCGGTACCCACATATTCCTTGGTTGCGTACAGGCGCATTTCATGGCTGCTTGGCAGCTTGAACTGCAGCATGCGACCCGTTGCCGGAATCGAACCTTCCGGCAGTTCAGTGACCTTCACGCCATACGCTTCAACGCGTTCTTTCAAGCTGTCCAGATCGCTTTCTTTTTCTACTTTGTAGGCGATGTGGTTCATGCCGGCCTGATCCGACGGCGTCAGGATGATGGAATAACGATCCCACTCGTCCCAGCATTTCAGATAAACGTTACCTGCTTTATCTTCCATCGTGACTTTCATGCCAATCACATCACGATAGTGTTTTACCGCTGCTTCCATGTCCATCACTTTCAGGCTGGCGTGCCCGATTCGCATTACACCCATTTTAATCTCCTAACTTCGTTGTTATCGCAGGTGGGGCGGCCTGCGCAGGAAACCCCTTTGAAAACGGTTTGATCATCTTGCCGGCCACTTCGAATTTGAGCTCGGTGGCTGGCCCTACCCTGCACGCAAGCGTATAGCCCTGCGCTTCTTCTTCTGCCGTCACATGGGCGCGGCTGACCGGGCCCAGCAATTCGGTACTGCCTTCGACTACGCGGATCTTGCACACGCCACAACCGCCATTTACACAACCAACCGGAATACCCTTGCGACCAAGACGCAGCATGCCTTTCAGCAGGCTCTCGCCAATGGCGCACGGGTAGCATTCGCCTGTCTGCGTGATCGTGACCTGGAGCTTGGGACGGAAGTCGAACATGATTTAATCGTCAGACGCGTTTGAAAAAAGCACTGCGCGGCTTCGATGCATCGGCTGCAGTAATGAATTTTTCTGCATACATATCGCGCTCGTACAGACGTCCCTGCATCAGGGTGGCGAGGCAGGCTTCAATCATTACTGGTGGGCCGCACATATACGCTTTGTGGCCTGAGAAATCACCATTGAAATGTTCTTTCGCAGCGTCATGCACATAACCCTTCTTGCCTTCAAAGCCGCTCGCGTCTTCACTCAGTGCGGGCACATACGTGAAGTTAGTATGCTGCTGAGCCAGCGTCTTGAATTCAGCGTCGTAATACAGCTCGGCCAGATTGCGCTGGCCATACACCAGCGTGATCGGATGCGGATAGTCCTGCGCCAGCAAATCCAGAATCATGGAACGCGGGCTCGACAGACCAGAACCGCCCGCCATGAAAATAAGCGGTGACTGCTCGGAAGTGCGCACGAAGAAACGGCCGTAAGGACCCGAGATGGTCAGCGCATCGCCGACCTTCAGGTTGTTATGCAAGTAGGCTGTACCCGCGCCGCCTTCAATGATGCGCACATTGATTTCCAGCTCGCCGGTGCGTGCAATATCTTGCGGTGAATTTGCGATCGAGAACGGACGACCACCCTCAACGCCGGGAATCTGCACCTGCACATACTGGCCAGCCTGAAAATCAATCAGATGATCAAGCTTGAGCCAGATGGCCTTGATGGTCGGCGTCACGGTTTCAATACGGCTGACGGTGGTCTTGAAGTCTTCCATCGCGATGATGCGTGCATCCGGATCATCATCAATGTCGGCTTCGATGGTGACATCGCTTTGCAGCGTCGCGCAGCAAGCAAGTGTTTTGCCTTCGTCACGTTCAAAATCCATCAAAGCAAAAGGGTTGGAGACGCCCGGGTCAATATCGCCTTCCAGCACTTCTACCTTGCAGGTGCCGCACAGACCATGGCCGCATGCATGCGGAATGTAGACGCCCTTGCGTAGCGCAGCGTCCAGCATGGTCTGTCCGTCTTCGACCTCAATCGTGACGCCCAAGGGTTCAATAGTCAGTAGCTGTGACATGGTTTGATTCGTTTTTCAAAAAAATTAAAAAGCCTGACGCCCTTTGCCCACCGCTGTACGACTGCCTTCCAGCGCAGGCGTACGGAACTTGATGAGTGACTTATGGCTCAGTCCATGCTGCTCGAGCGACTTGCCCATATCAGGAATAAAACGCTTGTCGGAGTTGAACCAAACCGTGCGCTTCCAGTCAATTGACTCGAACTCGGGATGCTCGCCATACAGATCCGGCAAGACATCCCGCACCAGTGCACCGAACGGCAGCGACGGCGGCAGCGGCACAGCCAATGGCGCGCCGTACATCAGATGGTTTTCCCAGCACAGGAAAACCAGCCGATTGCCGTGGAACTTGCTTTCATCGTCCTGCTGCATCATCGGGTAGTCCCCGATGGACACCATGACGTCGCCAGTTTCTTCGGCTGTCATCACGATTTTTCCTTGCCGTCTGGCTTAGCTTCAGGCGCAGCTTCCGGCGTAGCTTCCGGCTTGACGCGTCCGCTCCAGCGCGCGAAATTCTCGCGGTCCTGGCTGGTCGAGAAATCGCCGTTGTCTTCGCCGCCGTTGATGCCGTAGTAGCGAATCACTTCGCGTACCGGGCTGTCACCTGGCGAGGCCGGATTGATGTCGTCCGGATAGCACGAACCCTGATAAATCTGCTGCACTGGCAACCATGCTTGCACGTACTTGCGCGGCTCATGATCAAAGATCTCTTTGCAGTGGTCGCTGCAGAAGTGATATTTCTGTTCGAGATAAGTCGTCTCGCGGAACGCGATTTTGGTCGCGTCGCCCGGCTCGGTGAACATCATCGGCACCTGACAGGTCTGGCACAGCATAGGCAGTACCTGGTTGTACCAGCGGCCGTCTTTGCCTTCAGCTTCCTTGCCCCAGTGCTCAAGACGCTCACGATAGTGACGGTCGAACGTGTCCGGATATTTGCTAGCCAACCAGTCGAGTTCGTCCTGGCTAGGAATCCATGTATGGAAAGCCGCGGCGTGGCCGTATTGATAGAAGGTGGCCCATGCCTGATGGCTGATATGGTCCTTGCCTTCGCATGCCTGCTCCCAGCCTTTAGGCTTGCGGATGCCGTAGCGTGCGAGGTCGTCAAACAGTGCGCCGCCATTTGACTCGGCGTACATTTCCCATGCTTCTTTCCAGCTCATCACACGCTTAGGCAGCATGTAGTCTTGCATCATCGCGACCAAAGTCAGCAGACGATAGCCACGCCAGAACCACTTATCCATCCAGCGCTGCACGATAGGCACGTTGGCCGGGTCTTGCTCGAGCATGAACTTGATGCACTCGATACCCAGCGTCATGTGACGCGATTCATCCGACTGCGCCGAGAAACCGAAGGTCACGGTCGACAGGTCGCCGTTGTGCGCCGCGCCGCTCATGAAAGGCACGAACAACAGATTGGTCAGCACATATTCAAACGAGAAGCTGACCGCAGTCAGGAACTCGAACGGGCCGCCCGAATAAGCATCTTCAAAAAAGCTCTTCGGCACCGATAAGTACCAGAGGTTGTCGAACCAGTGGTTCGCATTGTGCAGACCGTTGTAGTACTTGTTGTAATGCGAGATCGCATGCGTCTCGGTCTGGAAGTGACGCAACTCGTCGACTGCCTGCATCTGCGCAGCCACACGCGCGCCGGCGCCGGTGAACTGACGACCTGCATGCGCAAAGCCGCGGTGTGCGTAGTACTCGAGGGGTGTTACGCCCTGAATGAAGAGTTTCAGCGCATTGATGTAGCGCGCATCGGTCACGCCGAGCTCACCATGGTTCTGCGCGAAGGCTTCAATGACGGCGTAGAGTTTTTTCTCTTTTTCAGCCTGATACTTCCAGTAGGCTTCCATCGTCAGACGGAACGGGTCTTCCCATTTGTCCCAGTCGTGAATGATGATGCCTTCGTATTTATCGTAAGGGAAAACCTTGTCCATAGGCTGGTAGGTCGTGTCCCAATGCAGGCCGCGCGTATTGGCAGCGTAGCGTTCTTTGAGGCCCAGTTTTTTCTTTTTTACACGTGCGTCCATTTGAGAACTCCTTGTGTGCGGTTGAGTATGTGGTTCGTTAAACTTACGGAAAAGCTTTTACTAAAAAATCAAAGGCCCACTGCTTCACGGTCACTCACGGGGAAATAAGCCAGGTGAAGAATCTTTGGATCATCGCGCAGCTTGCCGGGCTCGCCGTCATACGACACACTGCCACGCGACATCACATAAGCGTGGTTGGTCAGTGCCAGCGCGAGCTGGGTAAATTGCTCAATGAGAAGCACACCAATGCCGCTGGCGGCAATTCGACGAATCACCGGCACCAGACGCGCGACGATGGTTGGCGCCAGACCGAACGACAATTCATCAATCACCAGAAAACGTGGTGTGACGATCAGTGCCTGTGCCAGTGCCACCATTTGCTGCTGGCCGCCGGACAGGTCGCCGGCTGCATGCTGCAGACGTTCTTTCAGTTCGGGGAACAGTTCGAGCGTGCGCTCGATGGATTCATTCAGTTCGGCGCGACCCAGACCACCGCCGGCCACCAACAAGTTGTCGCGCACTGTCAGTTCGCGCAACACCTGATGACCTTCAGGAACGGTAGCGACGCCATTACGACGAATCTCGTCGGCTTCCATGCCGACCATATCGACGCCGTCCAACCAGATTTCGCCGAATGCAGGTTCGACCACGCCGGCAATACCGAGCACGGTGCTGGTCTTGCCGGCACCATTGGCACCCATCAACGCTGTAATGGCGCCGGGCGCGATCGACAGATTGATCGCCTTGGTGACAGCCTTGGTGCCGCGCACCATGACCAGATTGCGGATCTCGAGATGATCATTACGCAGATTGTCAGGACGAATTTTCGCGCTCATGCTGCCGCCTCCAGTTCGTCAAAATTACCCAGATACGCTTTTTGCACGTCCGGATTTTTCAATACTTCCTGCGTCGAACCCAGCGCCAGCAATTTGCCGAAGTCGAGCACCATGGTTTCGTTGCAACAGGCGGCGATCAGGTCAACGTCATGGTCGATCAGGAACACTTGCGCTTTGCAATAACCGGGGATGCCCCTGATGACTTTTTCCAGATGCTCCGACTCCGAGCCGCTCATGCCGGCACCGGGTTCGTCGAGCATCACCAGCTTCGGATTACCGATCAGAGCTTTCGCGATTTCAGCCAAGTGACGCTCTTCCGTCGACAAGTCACTGCCGCGACGATTGAGGCGGTGCGACAGACCGACGAAATCAATCGCGCCCATGATGGCTTTGGTTTCAGCAGCGCGGCTTTCGAATTTCGAGTGATCGGAAATGGCCTGCACGTTTTCCAGCAGCGTCAGGTCTTCAGCGATCTGGTCGGTCTGGAAAGTGCGACGCAAGCCGAACTCGGCGCGCTTGTGGGCAGGCAAGCCGGTAATGAGCTCGCCATTGACTTTTACCCAACCAGTTTTAGGTTGCACAAATCCCGACAGCACATTCAGCAGCGTCGTTTTGCCGGCACCGTTAGGGCCGATCAGGCCGACGATGGGCTTGGTCAGTTTGACGGTCAAACCATCGATCGGTTTGACGCCGCCGAACTGCACACAGATGTCATTAATTTCTATCATTGCCGTAGTCCCCGTTCAGCGATAGGACGCAAAAGGTTTGGGATAGCGCGCATCGATGCGTTGACGCAGAGGCAGCACGGCCGGATACAGCGCCAGTTCGATCAGGAACTTGATGACGATGGCGCTCCAGATAATGGCCAGCGCAACCACAAATTCAACATCGAACACGCCCCACGCTACCCAGCCCACAAAGAAGCCGATGAAGAGCATGTTCAGCGTGCGCTTCAAAATGCGATGGTCTGCAACCAGTCCGACTGCTTCGACAATGCGAGACAGGCGCAGCGAGATGGCGGCTTCGATATCTTCGGCAGCGTTCTGCACACGCTTGCCGAAGAAACCCAGCAGCAGCCAGCACACGCCGGGAATGGCTTGCCGGAACAGCAGTGCAATCAGCGCAATGAACAGCGTGCCGGCAAAGCTGGCATAACCAAAGTGCGCCGCTGCCAGAGCCAGACCGATGGAGATCACACCCCAGATCAGCGAGCCTTCAATGATGCGGCTGACGCGCACAAACTTATAAAAGTCAGCCAGTTGCCCTGCCAGTCCTTTGCGCCCCTGAATCAGCGACACCAGTAAGGCAAAACCGTAAAACGCATTCGCCAGATTGCCGTCGGCGCCGTGATCATTCAACAAGGCAGGCAATGCACGAATCAGCAGGCCGGCAATAACTGCACCCATCCAGTGGTAAGAGCCGCCGACGATAGTCAGGCCGTAGAGCAGAATTGATTGGCTGGTCGGAAAGCCGGTGTTGTCGAGCTGCCCGTTCAGGCCGGCAAGCAAACCACCTGCAAGTCCTGCGATAGCACCGCCGAGTGCAAACGCCCAGGCCTTGTAGCCAAGCACGGACACGCCGGCTGCAATCGCTGCGGCTTCACTCTTGCGAATCAGTGCCCATGCACGACCCGGCATGGTGGCGCGTTGCCATTCAATGAGGGCCATGCCGGCTGCCAGCCAGAACATCACATAACGGAAATAAGCGTCATCACTGGTTGCCAACACTGGCCGCTGAATCAGCGCGCGCTGGCCATTGACAACATGACCGGCCCAGCCTTCGCCGCCATCTGGAAAACCAATGACGTTGACGACTACCTGAAACGCAGCGGCGACCATCAGCGTCAGCAGCGCCAGATACAGACCACGCATGCGCAGCGCAGGCAGGCCAACGATGAGACCAAATATGCCGGCGATAACGGCACTGATGAGTAGCGCCACTTCGAACGGCAGGCCGAGGCCATGAATCAGTCGCAGGCAGAACCAGCCACCCACACCAGTCAGTGCAAACTGCGCCAGCGACACCATGCCAAGCTGACCGTACAGCAGAGACACAGTCGCGGCCACCAGAGTCAGGCACGCCACGGTGCTGAAGGTGTTGAGCCAGTACGACGAGAACAGCGCAGGTCCGATCACGGCCACCACAAAAAAGGTGATGAGCATCGGGCGCACGCGCTGAAACGGCGTGCCTGGAGGAATATCGGGTTTGTCTTTGTTTCGTGCCATGATGTTTACTCCAGATGACTGTTGTCACGCGACAGGCCGATACCTTGGCGCTGCTGCCACAACACAGCCAGAATAGCGACCACGAAGGCGGTGGCGGAACCGTAGCGCTGTACGCCCGGCACCAGATTGGCGAGGGATTCAATCACGCCTATGCTGAGTCCACCCAACACCGTCGCAGTCAGGGAATTCATACGTCCGACCATGGCCGCAGCCATCGCCGGGATTACCAGAAAAGTTAATACCGTAGGGTTCAGTCGCACCATGTTGCCCATGAACAGACCGGACACGCCTGCCAGCAAACCTGCCAGCGTCCAGGCCCAGGTGTCGATGTTCTTGATGCGCACCCCTACCATTGCACTGAGTGTGCGGTTGCTCTGCAAGGCGCGCATGCGCAGGCCGAGCGGCGTTTTAGCCAGCAACCACAACATGCCCATGGTTGCGGCAGCTGCAAACAGCAGCGCCGCCACACGGGTATGACTAATTAAGCGACGGCCATCGAATTCGATGCCGTCGGAGTCCGTAGGCAGCACCAGACGGCGTGGGGTATCACCCCAGTACCATTGGGCGAAACCCATAATCATCAAAGCAAAACCGAGTGTCGCCATCGCCCGCACGACCCTGTCCTGATGGGTCAGTGAAGGTGCGATGAAGCGACCATAGGCCCAGGACAGCAAGGTGGCCGAGCCGATGCCGGCCGCCCAACCCATCCAGTCCGCATACTCAAGGTCAATGATCTGCCAGCACACCATGGCAGCGAGGCCGCCCAGTGCACCGTACGCAAAGTTGACGACACCGCTGGCGCGGTACAGCACCACCAGGCCTACGCCTGAGAGTGCGTACACCGCGCCAACGCTGATGCCAACGACTAGGAAGGGAAGCAAGGTTTCCATGTTCGACTCGGTTTACTTTGTTATATCGATGCGCTGATTAATTAATACGCTGATTAATTAACCAGGCCGCCTTTGGCTTCGAGTGACAGCACGTCGCTGAGCTCGGAGTCTTTGGACTGGTAGCAGTCGGTCAGGGTCTTGAAGCCACCTGGAATCAGCAGTGCTGCACGACCTTTGTGGTTAGGCTGATGACGCTCGCCGTTACCGAAGTACCAAGGTGAGCACATCATGTCGGTCTTCCATTTTTTGGTGTTCGCAATCGCGGTGTAAGCCGACTTGCGGTCTACATTGCCTTTGATGGTGAGCAGCGCATCGGTCACAACGCGAGCTGACAGGTAACCGGCTTGCGAGAAGGTGTCGCGTGGATCCTTCTTGTCGCCGAACTTGTCCATCACAGCTTTCCAGTTTTTGGTATCAGCGCCGTCGGTGTCCATAGGCTCAAGTTCCATGTGGACGACCAGCTTGTTGTGCCAGTACTTGCCAACTGCCTTAGGCATATCAGCGTGGTAAGCCGAAGTTGGCAGACCCCACTTGACGGTCTTGCCCAGGTCCTGCTGTTCAGCAGCGGTCAGGATAGGCAGCATCATGCCGCGTGGCATACCGAGCACAACGCCTTCGCTTTTAGCTGCAGAAATTTGCAGAGCGATCGCATTGCCGTCGAGTTGGCCCGGATCAAAGATCACGGTCTTGACCGGGATGTTGTTGGCTTTGCCGTAAGCTTCAACGCCGCCGCAAACCCAGTCACCAAAACCTGGAATGCCAGGGGCAACGCAGGTCAGGCTTTTAAGCTTGTTGGTCTCGACGATGTACTGAGCAGCGCCCAGTGTCGACTGACGTGGACCTTGATTGAACGAGATGTAGTTTTTACCGAAGAAGCATGCGCGTGGCACACCAACGCCTGACACAGCAGCAACGCCTTCAGCGGCATACAGGTTGTTATTGGCGCCGCACTCAACGAAGGAGGACGAACCAGCCATCGCGACAACCTTGGTGTCTTTGACCAGCTTGCTGGCAGCTTGTGCAGCGACTTCAGGATTCCATGTGTCGTCTTGCACGGTGTAGGCGATAGGACGGCCGTTGATGCCGCCGTTAGCGTTCACGCATTTGAAATAAGCGTCGGCTGCGCGGGCTGAAGAAGAAAAGTCTTCAGGGCCGGTCTTGCCGACGATAGCGCCGATCTGGATCGGATCGCCCGAAGCTTTTTTGCCGTTGGCCATGCCGCATTTTTCATCAGCCATTGCTGCACTGGCCGACATCACTAGCGCCAGCGCGATCGCGCTACCGAAGTAGGTGGTCTTTTTCATGTGATGCTGTCTCCGTTATTGGTATTTAAAAACCACGGTCCCATTTTTTTATATGCACGCTGCAGTAGGGGCCGTGAAGGCTGCAGAGGGCAGTGCGAAGCTGACGTTAAGCGCAAGAGCCGTGTATGCCTTCGAGCCCCGGCGTCCTGAAACGCAGTACTGATTTATGACCAAAGCCGTTTTCGGCCAGCGTGCCCTGCATGCGTGGCGTGAACATGTCCGCGCTGCGGAACCATTGCACGTTGCTCCAGTTAATTTGCGCGAATTCAGGATGCTGGCCATACAGCGCCGGCAGCACCTTGCGCACGACATCATCGAAGCTGGTTGCCAGCGACAGCGGCACGGCCAGCGGTGCGGCAAACATCATGTGTTCGTCCCAACCGAAGTACATCAGCGGTTGGGTAAAACGCTCGACCGTATCGCGCGGCGCAAACTTGTATTCACTCATGGCGAGCGTGCTCATAGCTGTGCCTCCAGTGGGTTCTGTCCGCCACCCCAGCTGGTGAAATTGGTGTCGTCATGCGAGCCTTTGAATTCGCCGTTGTCATGACCCTGATTGATCTGGCTGTAGTCAAGCACCGCAGACGCTGCGTCAAAACCGGCAGCCTTTGTATCAACGCCGGGAATAAAGGAATTCCCCTGCAAAATCTGATGCACGGACATACCAGCCTGCACATATTTCTCAGGCTCGTTGACGAAAATTTCTTTGCAGTGGTCGCTGCAGAAATGGAAGCTTTCGCCTGCATGCTGCGTTTCGCGATAAGCAATCCAGCGCGGGCCTTCATGCTCGGTGAAGATCATCGGCATCTGGCAGGTCTGGCACTGCATAGGCAATACCTTGTTGGTGTAGCGCTGACCCGACTTTTGCAGTTGCGCGTAATGCTCCAGACGCGGCCGGTAAAAGCGATCGAAGGTGTCCGGATATTTTTTGCTGAGCCAGTTCAGTTCCGCTGCTTCCGGCACCCAGGTGTGGAAGGCGTTGGTATCGCCATAGCCATAGAACAGGTTCCATGCCTGATGGCTGATGTGGTCCTTGCCGTCGCATGCCTGCTGCCAGCCTTTTGGCTTGCGAATGCCGTATTGCGCCAACTCTGCGAACAAGGCTTCGCCGCTGGTTTCGACATACATTTCCCACGCTTCTTTCCAGCTCGTCGTGTGCTTAGGCTGCATGTAGTCCTGCATCATCGCAGCCAGCGTCATGACGCGATAACCACGCCAGAACCATTTATCCATCCAGCGCTGCACGATAGGCAGGTTGGCGGCGTCTTGCTCGAGCAGGAACTTGACGCTCTCCAGACCCATGGTCATGTGGCGCGCTTCATCCGACTGCGCTGAAAATCCCATAGAGACAGAAGACAGGTCACCGTTGTGTGCTGCGCCGCTCATGTAGGAAACAAAGAGTGGCTTGGTAAGCAGGTAGTCGAAAGAAAAGCTGAGTGCGATCAAACGCTCGAACGGGCCTGCGCTGAGTGCGTCTTCGGCAAAGCTTTTTGGTGCGGCCAGATACCACGCATGATCGAACCAGTGGTTCGGGTTATGCAGACCTTCGAAGTATTTATTGAAGTTCGCAAACGCATGCGTCTGGTTCTGGAAGTGACGCAGTTCGTCGGCGGCCTGCTGCTGGCAAGCCACGCGCAAACCATCGCCGCGGAAATGACGGCCGAGGTGCGCAAAGCTGCGGTGCGCGACATATTCCTGCTGCGTGAAGGCTTGTAAAAACAGCTTCAACACATTGACATAGCGCGCATCGCTGACGCCGAACTGGCCGTTGTTTTGCGCAAAGGCGTCAATCACGGCGTAGAACTTTTTCTCTTTTTCGCCCTGTATTTTCCAGTAGGCGTCCATCGTCAGACGGAACGGGTCTTCCAGCTTGTCCCAGTCATGGATGATGATGCCTTCGTATTTATCGCAAGGGAAAACCTCATCCATAGGCTGGTAAGTGGTTTCCCATTGCAGGCCGCGCGTCATCGCGGCATAGCTCTCGTTCAGGCTGTGCTTTTTTTTCACGACTCGCTTGTCCATATGCAGACTTTCGTTTTGATGTGATTCGACCGGGCGGAAAGCTTAGTGCTTCCAGCTGAGGGAGAATTCGTCATCGTCTTCTTCCAGATTGCCGGACAAGGTGACGAGGTTGATCTGCAACTGCTGCAGGTCGTAAGGACGGCCGATAATTTCTTCGACGGTCTCGCGACGAATCACCAGACGGCCTGGCGCATCGATCTTGACCAGACCTGGTGAATAGACGACTTTCGCCTCCGGGTTGTCGGCGACGATGGCGTCCACTAAGGGACGGGATTCCTCGTTGGCCTGAAATGCGATGAAGACGTTGGACATGCGGTGTTCTCCTGTGATGCTTTTTATGATTGAAGTGAGCTTTGAAAGCGCGCTTAGATCGCGATACCCATCTTGGCAACGCGTGCGTTGTATTCAGTGCGCACTTCCTGCAGCGCTTCCTGCCCTTGCTCACCGAGCGCGATTTCAGCAACCGGCGCCAATGCAGCCTGCACACGGTCCGACCAGACTTTGGTCCAGCCTGAAATCAAGGCCATGTTTTCGGCAGATTCGGCAGCCGCTGTCTTGACTACTGCATCGACCCAGCGTGCGGTCTCGTCGTGCCACTCAGGCATGAACGAAGTCAGCATCGCGATGGCCGTGCCGCCTTTGATGGTCAGATGCTCATCAACAAACGAGCCGTAGATCAGCGGATAGAGCTGGCCGTCGAGCGCGAGGTTTTGCGCTACGAACATTTCCATCGGGTCTTTCAACACCAGCGTGTCTTCGACCAGACGGCGCAGCACTTGCCAGCGCGGGTCGTTGAGCCAGTCGTTCTTGCCTGCATCGAGTACGCCCGGCTCGTCAACAGCCAGACCGAGACGGGTCAGGTATTGCGCAATGCCGAGTTGGTCCATCGAATGGAAGGTGGTCGCTGCGGTCAGCGCAGTGCCGTAGCCATAAGCGGCGATGAAACAGTTATTCATGTTGCCGGCCCAAGCCACATGACGCAGCGGCATCAAGACCTGACAGGCAATCGCACGCACTTCGTCAGTCATGCGACCCATCAGGCCGCGTGAATCGACGAACTGGTAATTAGCCTCGACCGCTTCCTGCTGGCGCGCACGCGCCATGGTCCAGGTGGCGTAGTAATACTGACGCGGGTCTTTCAACACATACCAGTCAGCCAGCTTGACCGCGGAACGGGATGCATCAAACAACTCGTATTGCGGGTCCCAGGTCGGACGGTAGTGGAAGTTTTGCGTCGGCTGCGCGCCCATCGTGGCTTCTTGATAGCGCGTCGCTGGCTTGTCGCCACCGATGTAACGCGCTACGTGGGTGTACGTGTTGCGCGTTGGTTTAATTTCTTTCGCCTGCAGATCAATACTCGACATTATTTTCTCCTAGCTTTTCACCCACGGCTTCCGTGAGAAATTCAACCTGATGTTTTTTACAGAACTCGTTAAACAACTCTTCCGGCAAGACCAGTTCGCAACCCATATCTGGCCAGCCGACCGAAAATTCGAAAGCAACCAGACCATTCGGCTGTTTCTTGACGATGCGAACGTAGCGACGTTGCATCGTTGCCTCATCGGTTTGGATCGCGTCCAGCGCACTGGGCTGCTGGTTGCCCGTGATATCAGGATTAGAGGTGGGTTCAGTCATAAGCACTTTAATTTGTTATAACGAGTTATTGGTTTGTGGCATATCATCCATTGCAAAGGGTGTGCCAGCTGGAAAGTTAAATCCACAAAATATCGATAAAATGGCGGAAATACGTGGAAACTGGCACCTTTACTAGCTGCTCGATTAACAGAAAAGTACGCTGCAAAGCAGCATTAATACTGGAAAGAGCACCGCAATTTCATCAAATGATCAATTTCATTGTGATAAATTTGATTAAATGATCAATATGCTTTGTTTAGGACGAATAAAAAACTAGCTTGATATCCACGCAAGTTATCGATAATTACAAATGGATTCCTTCTCCTTACCGCCCCTCCCTCAAGACGCCGACCTGCGGCGTCTGGTGCATTTTTCCGCTAGTGATGGCCGTATCTGGCTGGCCGGCCATCGAATGTTGTTGCTGCATGTGGAAGCTTTAGCCGGCTTGAGACGCGAGTTGATGCAGACAATTGGCATTGAACAAACGCGGCGCGTGCTGAAGCGCGCCGGTTATGCGTCCGGCATCCGGGATGCGGCACTGGCCCGCCAAGTCAGGCCTGGCGCCAACGTTTATGAACAATTTACAGTCGGTCCGCAGCTGCACATGTTGGAAGGCGCGGTACAGGTCACGCCCGAACACTTTGATTTCGATCTTGAGAAGGGCCAGCATCTGGGCATCTTCCGCTGGGACCATTCGTGGGAAGTCGAGGCGCACGTCAAACACTTCGGGCCGCAGACCGATCCGGTGTGTTGGATGCTGATTGGCTACGCGTCCGGCTACGTCAGCGCTTTCATGGGGCAGCCCGTCATCTATAAAGAACTGCAATGCGCCGGCTGCGGCCACGCGCATTGCCGCATTGAAGGCCGGCCACTTAAAGACTGGCCTGACGGCGAGCAGCTGCAAGCTGATTACGAGGCCGATTCACTGCTGGTGCGCATGGAAGACCTGCAAGCCGAACTGGAAAGCCTGCGCACATCGCTCAACCCCAGCGATGATCTGGGCGAGCTGATAGGACGCTCGAAGTCGTTCGAGCAAGCGATAGGTTTGCTGCGCAAAGCCGCATCGACTCAGGTCACCGTCATGCTGACGGGCGAGACCGGCGTTGGCAAAGAACGCTTTGCGCGCGCCTTGCACGGCATGAGCCTGCGCGCCGACAAACCCTTTGTTGCCGTTAACTGCGCGGCCTTGCCGCATGAGTTAATAGAGAGCGAACTGTTCGGCGCTGAAAAAGGCGCATACACCGGAGCTAGCGCCGCACGCCCGGGCCGCTTCGAACGCGCCGATGGCGGCACACTTTTTCTAGACGAGCTAGGCGACTTGCCGCTGGCAGCGCAAGCCAAGTTATTGCGCGTGCTGCAAAACGGCGAGATCGAAAGGCTGGGATCGACACAAATACGCAAGGTCGATGTGCGCGTCGTCGCAGCGACCAACGTTGATCTGGAAGCCGCGGTCGCTGCCGGGCGATTCCGGCGCGACTTGATGTACCGGCTCAATGTCTATCCGATTGCCATTCCACCGCTGCGCGACCGCGCCGAAGATATTGACGTACTGGCGCAGCATCTGCTCACGAAGTTCATGGCGCAACATAACAAACGCGTCGCCGGCATTACCGACCGCGCGCTGGACGCGATGCGTCATTACACTTGGCCCGGCAATATCCGCGAACTCGAAAATCTGATTGAACGCGCACTGATCATCACCGCAGCCGGACAAATGGTGGATGTAGACGATCTGTTTCCTGTGCCGCCGAACCAGCAACGCATTACCGTCAACGCATCCGGCGATCTTCATCTGAGCGCCTCGTCCGATTTTCAAGCGCTGTTTGAAGATCTGCAGCGACGCGGCTTGAGTCTGGATGTACTGGAAGAAGGCTTGATTGAAGAAGCCGTTTCCAAAGCAGAAGGCAACCTGTCTGCAGCCGCGCGCACGCTGGGACTGACACGGCCGCAATTGAGTTACCGATTGCAGAAAATGAAGAAGTTATAATTATCAGCAGAATTACCGATAGCAACCGTAACAAGCAAAGAATGTCGTGGCAAAAAAATCCCTGCAAAGTTTTAACCTGACAGCCGATTCGTCGAAAGATCCCGGCTACCGTACTTTAATTGAGCGCGCCTATGAAGAGCTGCGCGAAGATATTTTGACGGGGCGTCTCGCGCCGCGCGAAAAATTATTGATCGCGCATCTGAAGGACCGCTATGCCGTCGGCGCCGGCACCTTGCGTGAAGCACTGTCGCGTCTGATCAGCGACGCGATGGTCATTGCCGAAGGTCAGCGCGGCTTTACCGTTGCGCCCATCACCATAGAAGAACTGTCCGATATTACGAATTTGCGCGTAAATATCGAAACAGAGGCATTACGCACGTCCATTAACAATGGCGATCAGGCCTGGCGCGACCATTTGCGCGAGACCTTCGAGACGCTTTCCAAATTTGAGCGGCCGCTAAATGCTGCCAATGCAAAAAGCTGGGAAATTGCGAATGGCAAATTCCATCAGGCTTTACTGTCGGCCTGCGGCTCGCCGTGGACCTTGCGCGTGATTCGCCAATTAACGCAGCATTGCGAACGCTATCGGCGCTATGCGATCGGCTTGCAGTCGGGGCGGGATGTGCATAGCGAACACGAACTGATTTATCAAAGCGCGATGGAAGGCAAAGATGCCCGCGCTGCCTTGGCACTGGCTTCGCACATTCGCGCTACGCCTGAATTGATCATCAGCACGATTCAAAGTGGGGTTGATGTTTTCAAGCAGGGTTAATGACACTGGACCCCAGCGTTCGCTCACTACTCTCTTGAAGATTTTAATGTCGCTTTTCTTTGCCTCTGCACTACGCGAATGATTGCCCTTGAAGCAGTAAATAGCAGTAAATTTTTCGTACACAACGAAAGACGCTGGGCCCCAGCCTGCGCTGGGGCGACGGTAGTGGTTGAGATGTCGCCTAAATTCCTACCGTCACCCCAGCGCAGGCTGGGGTCCAGCGGCGTGAAACACAAAGGCTGACAGCAAGCAAGCCCGCTCGAAACCCCCACCCCTGCTATAATTTTGGGCAGAATTACCACCCTTTCCCCATGCAAAAAAAACTCTTTATTAAAACCTTCGGTTGTCAGATGAATGAATACGACTCTGACAAGATGGCCGACGTGCTGCATGCCTCCGAAGGCATGATCAAAACCGATACCATCGAAGACGCTGACGTCGTGCTCTTCAACACCTGTTCCGTGCGCGAAAAAGCGCAGGAAAAAGTGTTTTCGGATCTGGGTCGCGTGCGCGAACTGAAACTCAAGAACCCGAATCTGATCATCGGTGTGGGCGGCTGCGTTGCTTCGCAAGAAGGCGAAACGATCATCAAGCGTGCGCCATACGTCGACGTCGTATTTGGCCCGCAGACTCTGCACCGCCTGCCGGACTTGCTGAAGCAGCAGCGCAACAGCGGCCGCTCGCAAGTCGACATCAGCTTTCCTGAAATTGAAAAATTCGACCATATGCCACCGGCGCGGGTTGATGGCCCGACGGCTTTTGTGTCGATCATGGAAGGTTGCAGCAAATACTGCAGCTATTGCGTGGTGCCGTATACACGCGGTGAAGAAGTCTCGCGCCGCTTCGACGACGTACTGGCCGAAGTCGCGCAACTGGCGTCACAGGGCGTGCGTGAAATTACGCTGCTGGGACAAAACGTAAATGCATTTCGCGGCGCGATGGCCGACGGAGAAATCGCCGACTTTGCCTTGCTGATTGAATACATAGCCGAGATCGATGGCATAGAGCGCATCCGCTATGTGACCAGCCATCCGAAAGAATTTACGCAAAGGCTCATCGACGTCTATGCGCGTGTGCCGAAGCTGGTCAACCATTTGTACCTGCCGGCGCAACATGGCTCGGACAAGATACTGGCAGCAATGAAGCGCGGCTATACCGCACTCGAATACAAATCCATCATCCGTCGCTTGCGTGAAGTGCGGCCGGACATGGCGATTTCATCCGACTTCATCGTCGGTTTTCCAGGCGAGACCGACGCCGACTTTGAAGCGCTGATGAAGCTGATTGACGACATCGGCTACGACAACAGCTTTAGTTTCATTTTCAGCCCGCGTCCGGGAACGCCGGCGGCGAATCTGGAAGACGATACGCCGCATGAAGTCAAACTGGCGCGTCTGCAACGGCTGCAAAAAGTCATTAACGACAACACCAAAGCGTATTCTGAAGCGATGGTTGGCAGCACGGTGCGCATTCTGGTTGAAGGACCGTCCAAAAAGGACCCGCAGGAAATGCAGGGACGCTCGGAAAATAATCGCGTCGTTAATTTCGACGGCGGCCCCAACGGTGCCCGCTTGATTGGCCAATTCATTGATGTAAAAATCACCACCAGCTATGCGTATTCGCTGCGTGGCGATGCAGTCATTCCACATTAATTAAAAACGGCTCACTTGAAAAAAAATACCCCCCAGACCTCCGCGCATTTCACGCCAGACCCGGTTGATAACAACCGGCTGGCCAATCTGTGCGGCCCGGTTGATGAAAACCTGCGCCAGATCGGCGCTGCGCTGGATGTGACGATCTTCCGCCGTGGCGAAAAATTTATCGCCGGTGGCGACAATGCCACGCGTGCTGTCGAGATACTTGAAAAATTTTATGCGCTGGCCGAGAAACCGGTTGCCGTTGAAGACATACAACTTGCTCTGGTCGAGCAGCGTGCAACGCTGGCCGGTCATACAGAAAAGCCAGCGATCCTAAGCAAGACCGTTGTTGAAGAATCGCCGCAGAGTCCGGTACTCAAGACCCGCCGCAACGACCTGCGCGGTCGCACGCCGCATCAGAACCAGTATCTGAAAGCGATACTCGAGCATGACGTCACCTTTGGTGTCGGCCCGGCCGGCACTGGCAAGACTTACCTGGCTGTTGCCTGCGCAGTTGACGCGCTGGAACGCGATGCAGTACGCCGCATCGTGCTGACTCGCCCCGCAGTCGAGGCCGGCGAACGGCTCGGTTTTTTGCCCGGCGACCTCGCACAAAAAGTCGACCCGTATTTGCGGCCGCTGTATGACGCACTGTATGACTTGCTTGGTTTCGACCGCACGCAAAAAATGTTCGAGAAGCAGGCGATTGAAATTGCCCCGCTGGCTTACATGCGCGGCCGCACGCTGAACCATGCATTCGTTATTCTCGACGAAGCGCAAAACACCACGCCCGAGCAAATGAAAATGTTTTTGACGCGCATAGGTTTCGGCAGCAAGGCTGTTGTCACTGGCGACGTTACGCAGATTGATTTGCAACGCGGCCAGCAAAGCGGCCTGATTGATGCAGTTAAAGTACTGGCCGATGTGCGCGGCATTGCTTTCACCCAGTTCAGTAGCGCAGACGTGGTGCGCCATCCACTGGTAGGACGCATTGTCGATGCATATGAATCGGCGTCACTGCCCGTATCACAGCCGCTAGCCGCCGCACCGATTGCCCGCAATGCCCGCAAAAAATAAACTCACGCTGTCCATTCAATTTGCCGACAAGAGGTTGGCAGACCAACTGCCACGCGCCTCCATCCGTCGCTGGGTACAGGCTGCGCTATTGGCGCCGGCAGAATTCACGATACGTTTCGTAGCAGAAGAAGAAGGCCGCACACTGAACTGCGACTATCGGGGCAAAGACTATGCGACCAATGTACTGACCTTTGCGTATACGGAAGAAGAGCTCAGTGACGATGAACCGACGCAAGCTGATATCGTGCTGTGCAGCGATGTGCTGATAAAAGAAGCAAGTGAGCAGAAAATAACTATTGAACAACACGCCGCGCATCTGGTCGTGCATGGCGTGCTGCATGCGCAGGGTTATGACCATGAAGAAGACGACGAAGCTACTGAAATGGAGCAACTCGAAACGGACATTCTGGCGCAGCTGGGGTGGCCTGACCCCTATGCCGTCCGTGAAGCTTAATTTTTGGTGAGCTGGAATTATCAGAACTTCAGCCCTTTTGCTGTATCCTAGCCTTCAACACAACTACGGCTTTAAGCCCAATGCAAGACTATCCCCCCGGTGCGCAGCCCGCTGACACCAAGCCGCACCGCTCATTATTTGAGCGACTGACCGCGCTGATCTCACCCGAACCCGAAAACCGCAGCGAGCTTTTAGAGTTGCTGCACGACGCGCACGAGCGCAACCTGATTGACGCTGATGCGCTGTCAATGATCGAGGGCGTCTTTCAGGTCTCCGACTTGTCGGCGCGCGACATCATGATTCCGCGCTCGCAAATGGATGCGGTCGACATTGCCAAGCCTATTGAAGAATGGTTGCCGATGGTGCTGCAGACGGCGCACTCGCGCTTTCCGGCAGTCGACGGCGACCGCGACAAAGTCATCGGCATTTTGCTGGCGAAAGACCTGCTGCGCTACTACGCAGAAGAATCTTTCGATGTGCGCGGCATGCTGCGTCCGGCCGTGTTCATTCCCGAATCCAAACGCCTGAATGTGCTGTTGCGTGACTTCCGCGCCAACCGTAATCATATTGCGATTGTGGTTGATGAATATGGCGGCGTCGGTGGAATCATTACGATTGAAGACGTGCTCGAACAGATCGTCGGCGACATCGAAGACGAGTATGACTACGATGAAGAAGAAGACAATATCTTGCCCGTGAAAGACGGCGAATTTGGTCCGCGCTGGCGCATCAAGGCACTGACTGAACTGACCCAGTTCAATGAAGTACTCGATACCGCGCTGATGAATGACGACGTCGATACCATAGGCGGGCTGGTTGCGAACCATCTGGGACGCATGCCACGTAAAGGCGAAGCTTTCGAGATTGACCATCTGCGCTTTGAAGTGCTGCGCGCGGATGCGCGGCAAGTGCATGTGCTGCTGGTGGAGAAGATGCCTGGCTGGCCTATGCAGGATGAGAGTTAAGAGTTTGGGTCGAAGACAAAGACACTGGATTCCGGCCTGCGCCGGAATGACAGTAGTAATTGGTATGACATTTGTTAATCTACCGTCGTTCCAGCGAAAGCTGGAACCCAGCGTCTTTGACTGACGATGCCAAAGCTCTTACACACACCTAAAGCCTTCGCTCTAGCATTCACAGCAGGCGCCCTAACCGTCTTCGCCTTCGCCCCCTTCGGCCTCTGGCCACTGCAAATCCTCTGCCTAGCCGTCCTTTTTTTCCTGACCTTACGTGCGGAAAGCGTACGCGCAGCAAGTTACCTCGGCTGGGCCTTCGGCTCTGCGTCCGTCGCCGCCGGCACTTACTGGCTGTATATCAGCCTGCATGACTACGGCGGCTTGCCAGCGCCACTGGCCATCGTCGCAGTCGGCTTGCTGGCCACAGCACTGGGCTTGTTCTATGCGCTCGCGCTGGCTGCAGCCAAGTGGCTGATGCAGCGCACCCGGCATGACATGAGCAAAGCGCTGCTGATTCTGCCGGCCTGCTGGATGCTGGCCGACTGGCTGCGCGGCTGGATTTTCACCGGCTTCCCGTGGATAGCCACCGGCTATGCGCACACCGCCAGTCCGCTGGCAGGCTTTGCGCCTTTGATTGGCGTCTATGGCATAGGCTGGCTTGCTGCGCTGCTGGCTGGCTGCCTCACATTGATGATGACCCCGCGCCGCAAGCAGGCCCTTACCTTGCTGATCCTGATACCTGTCGCCGGCATCGGTCTGCAAACCTTTCACTGGACCACGCCGCAAGGCAAACCGATCTCGGTACGCCTGTTGCAGGGCAATGTGCCGCAAGACCTGAAATTCGACAGCGCGCAATTGGCGCACTCTTTGAATTTGTACCGGCAGTTGATCACTCAAGAACCGGCCGACCTGATCGTCACGCCCGAGACAGCACTGCCACTGCTGGCAAACCAACTGCCGGCCGGTTATCTGGAACAGTTAAGCAGCTTCGGCAAAGACAGCGGCAGCACGCTGATTGTCGGCGTGCCATGGACGACGGCACCGGGCGTGTATTTGAACAGCGTGATGGGCATTGCCGATGGCGCTGCCAGCTATCGCTATGACAAGCATCATCTGGTGCCGTTTGGCGAATTCATCCCGCCCGGTGCGCGCTGGTTCATAGACCTGATGCATATTCCGCTCGGCGACTTTGGCCGCGGCGACCTGCTGCAGCCGGCGCTGCAAGTCAAAGACCAGTGGGTGCTGCCGAATATCTGCTACGAAGATTTGTTTGGCGAAGAAATCGCAGCGCAACTGTCGGCCACACACAGCCGCGGCGCGCCGGTGCCCAGCATTTTGCTCAACGTTTCCAATATTGCATGGTTCGGCGACAGCATCGCGCTGCCGCAGCATCTGCAAATCTCGCAGATGCGCACGCTAGAAACTGGCCGCCCCATGCTGCGGGCTACCAATACCGGCGCAACGGCTGTTATTGACGGGCACGGCGTGGTGACGGCCAGTTTGCCTGCATTTAGCACCGGTACATTGAAGGCGCAGGTGCAGGGCATGCAGGGGCAAACGCCGTATATCGTGCTCGGAAACAGCCTGCCGGTGGGACTGGCCTCGCTTTTATTGCTCTGCCTCTGGTGGATAGTCCGTCGCCGCTCGCGACTGGCAGAGTAAAACCCGCTAAAATCGCAGGCTTTGGAAACTTTCAATTCCCTGCACTTAGTCAGGGAAGCCAGCCCATGCTCACCTTTCAACAAGTTATCCTGACTCTGCAAAAATACTGGGACGCGCAAGGTTGCGCGCTGCTCCAGCCATATGACATGGAAGTCGGCGCCGGCACTTCGCATACCGCCACCTTCCTGCGCGCGATCGGGCCCGAGCCCTGGCGCGCTGCGTATGTGCAGCCTTCGCGCCGCCCCAAGGATGGCCGCTACGGCGAAAATCCGAACCGCATGCAGCACTACTACCAGTTTCAGGTGGTGTTGAAGCCGGCGCCGGAAAACATTCTGGAGCTGTATCTGGGTTCGCTCGAAGCACTTGGCCTGAAACTCACGCAGAACGATGTGCGCTTTGTCGAAGACGACTGGGAAAACCCGACGCTGGGCGCCTGGGGTCTGGGCTGGGAAGTCTGGCTCAACGGCATGGAAGTCACGCAGTTCACGTACTTTCAGCAAGTCGGCGGTATTGACTGCAAGCCGGTGCTGGGTGAAATCACGTACGGCATTGAGCGTCTGGCGATGTATCTGCAGGGCGTGGAAAACGTGTTCGATCTGGTCTGGACCGAATGGGAAGAAAACGGCGTCACCAAGAAGCTGACTTACGGCGACGTGTTCCACCAGAACGAAGTCGAGCAGTCGAGCTATAACTTCGAGCATTCGAACAGTGACTTCCTGTTTTCGTTGTTCACCAATTACGAAGCCGAAGCCAAGCGCCTGCTGGAAGTGCCGCTGACCTTGCCGGCCTACGAAATGATTTTGAAAGCCGCGCACACGTTCAACCTGCTCGACGCCCGCGGCGCGATCTCGGTAACGGAACGCGCTGCCTACATAGGCCGCATCCGCAACCTGTCGCGCGCCGTGGCGCAAGCCTATCTGGCGTCGCGTGAAGAACTGGGTTTCCCTATGCTGGGCGACACCCGTCCTGCAGCCTGAACCACATTCATAAAATCAAAACATGAAGCAAACACTGCTAGTTGAACTGCTGACCGAAGAACTACCGCCGAAAGCATTGGCGAAACTGGGCGAGGCTTTTGCTGCCGCCATGTTCAACGGCTTATCCACACGCGCGTTTCTCGAAGCCGATGCCGCTGCCACGTCGTATGCAACACCGCGCCGTCTGGCGGTTTCCATTACCGGCGTGCGGGCCGCGTCGCCAGACAAGCAGATTCGTGAAAAAGTCTTGCCGGTGTCTGTCGCCTTAGACAAAGAAGGACAGCCTGCTGCGCCATTGGCAAAAAAACTCGCTGCGCTGGCTGCGCAAGCTGGCGTTGCGCAGATCACACTGGCTGAACTCGAACGCGCCAGCGATGGCAAGGCCGACAGTTTTTATTACACCTACACCGCTGCCGGTCAGTCGCTTGCGATCGGACTGCAGGCCACTCTGGAAGAAAGCCTGACCAAGCTGCCGATTCCGAAAGTAATGAGCTACCAGCGGCCTGACGGCTCCACCGTGCAGTTCGTGCGTCCTGTGCATGGCCTGATTGCCTTGCACGGCACAACCATCGTGCCGATTTCCATACTCGGACTGAATGCAGGCAACCAGACCCTCGGCCACCGCTTCCTGAGCCGCCAGCCGCAGCTGACGATTGCGTCGCCAGAACAATATGCCGACACGCTGGAAGCACAAGGCAAGGTGATTGCCAGCGTTGCCACCCGCAAGGAAAAAATCCGTAGCGGCTTGCTGGCCAAGGCCGGCGCCGACCAGATTCTGATGCCGGAAAGCCTGCTCGATGAAGTGACGGCGCTGGTGGAATGGCCTGCCATTTACGAATGCAACTTCGACAGCGCGTTTTTGTCAGTACCGCAGGAATGCCTGATCCTGACCATGCAGACGAACCAAAAATATTTCGCGCTGACCGACTCCGCCGGCAAGCTGCGCTCGCGCTTTTTGATTGTCTCGAATATTGGCACCGACGACCCGCGCCACATCATCGAAGGCAATCAGCGCGTGGTGCGTCCGCGCCTGTCGGATGCGAAATTCTTTTTCGAGCAAGACCAGAAGAAAAAACTCGCCGACCGTCTCGGTGGTCTGGCCAGCGTTGTGTATCACAACAAGCTGGGCTCGCAGGCAGAGCGCAATGCGCGCATCGTGGCACTGGCTGGCAGCATTGCCACCACGGTCGGCGGTGACGTTACCTTGGCGCAGCGCGCCGCGCTGTTGTCGAAGGCTGATCTGCTCACCGACATGGTCGGTGAATTTCCTGAACTGCAAGGCATCATGGGCACCTACTATGCGCGCCATGACCGCGAGCACGAGGAAGTCGCGCTCGCCATTTCCGAACATTACCAGCCGCGATTTGCTGGCGATGCACTGCCAGCGACCGCAACAGGCACGACCGTGGCCTTGGCCGACAAGCTGGAAACACTGGTCGGCATCTGGGGCATAGGTCTGGCACCGACGGGCGACAAAGATCCGTTTGCGCTGCGCCGTCATGCGCTCGGTATTCTGCGCATGCTGCTGGAAAAACGCTTGCCGCTGTCGCTGTCGCTTCTGCTCGCGCAAACTGCGCAGCTGTTTGCCGGCAATGCCAACTTCACCGACCCGTCGGCTGACGCACTGACCTTCTTGTATGACCGTTTGCGCGGCCTGCTGCGCGAGCGCGGCTATGCGCAAGATGCGATTGAAGCCGTGGTCGCGCAACAACCCGACCGGCTTGACGATATCGTCGAGCGACTGGATGCCGTCAAAGCCTTTGCCGCATTGCCGGAAGCCGCCTCGCTGGCAGCTGCCAATAAGCGTATTACGAATATCCTGAAGAAAAACGAAGGCGTGCGCGGCGAAGTGCAAGCGAGCTTGCTGGCAGAAGCCGCCGAGCAGCGTTTGTTTGGCGCAATGACGGATACCCGCGTTGAAGTCGACCGCGCGTTTGCCAGCGGTGACTTCAGCGGTACGCTCAAAGCGCTGGCCAGCTTGCGCGACGATGTCGATGCGTTTTTCAATGACGTGATGGTGATGGCAGAAGATGAAGCCTTGCGTACGAATCGTCTGGCGCTCTTGCACACCTTGCACGGCATGATGAACCGTGTTGCCGACATTTCGAAACTGGCTGCATGATTTTTTTGCGTGCGCTAGAGAGCAGTTGTGTGAGCAGTCGTGTGAGCAGACAATGAAGCTGATTATTCTTGACCGCGATGGCGTCATCAATTTCGATTCGGATGCCTACATCAAGTCGCCGGCCGAATGGCATCCTATTCCCGGATCGCTGGAGGCGATAGCCCGCCTGAATCAGCATGGCTACCGGGTTGCGGTGGCGACCAATCAGGCCGGTGTGGCGCGCGGTCTGTTTGACATGAAGATGCTGAACGCGATTCATCACAAGCTGCATACGTCGGCGCAAGCGGTTGGCGCGCGCATCGATGCAATATTTTTCTGCCCGCATGCCGCCGATGAAAACTGCGATTGCCGCAAGCCGAAACCAGGCATGCTGCAAGCGATAGGCAAGCGTTTCGAGATGCCACTTAAAAATAGTCCCATCGTTGGCGATTCGCTGCGCGATCTGCAGGCCGGCTTCATGGTCGGTTGCACACCGTATCTGGTGATGACGGGCAAAGGAACAAAAACGCTGGAAAAAGGCGGCCTGCCACCGGGCACCGTCGTGTTTGAAAATCTGGCGGCTGTGGTCGACAGATTGCTGCACAATGACCTGCTATCTGCCGAGACAGTCGATGCGGCCCGCGCTGCCCTGCAAAAGAAAAAATAATTGATGGATGGAGTTTGGATGTCACGAGCTGGCCTGTTTCTGCGATCACTATTGTTTGCTGCTGTACTGACGGTCGCCACTGTCGTCTGGGCATCGCTGTGCTGTTTAGTGTTCATCGCGCTGCCCTACCGCAAACGCTACTGGGCCATCTCGCGCTGGAATGTCTTCGTGATCTGGGCTGCGCGCCATATCTGCGGCATTCGTTATCAGGTCAAGGGCTATGAGAATTTGCCGGATGCCCCGGTGATACTGCTGTCGAAACATCAGTCAGCATGGGAGACGATTTTTTATATTTGCCTGATGCCGCGCCCACTGATTTTCGTGCTCAAAAAAGAATTGCTGATGGTGCCGTTTTTTGGCTGGGGGCTGGCCATGCTGCGCATGATTGCGATCGACCGCAGCAAAGGTCGCGACGCGATGGCGCAAGTGATCGCATCCGGCAAGCAGCGACTTGATGATGGTCAATGGGTCATTATGTTCCCCGAAGGGACGCGCACGAAAGTCGGTCAGCAAGGCAATTACAAAGGCGGTGGTGCGCATCTGGCGATAGGCACCAAAACGCCTGTGGTGCCGATTGCGATGAACTCCGGCGACTGCTGGCCGCGCAATGCCTTTGTCAAAACACCGGGGCTTATCACGGTCTCGATAGGCAAACCGATTTCGCCGGAAGGCCTGAGTCCGTCCGAGTTAATGCAGCAAGTCGAAAATTGGATAGAATCCGAAATGCGCGTCATCACACCCGACGCCTATACTGGGAAACACGCTGGGAAACCAGTAGCAAAATAAACGGGATCTCATGTCTTTAAAACAGTTTCTTCGCCAAAAACTGCCAGACCCGAACCAGCTCTCGCTGCTGCTCGACCTGTTTACGTCGACTGAACCAACTGCTACACCTGCTCCGTCCGCAGTACCATCAGTAACTCCATCAACAGCGCCGACTGCTGCGCCAGCAACCCCGCTAGCCGCCGGCATGCGTCGCCTGCGGCTGGATCCGCATGTACTAGATTATCGTTTGCTGCGCTCGAAGCGCCGCACCATCGGTTTTCTGATTGATGAAGAAGGCTTGCGCGTGACTGCGCCGCGCTGGGTGACGGTTTCAGAAATCGAAAACGCGATCACTGAAAAAAAGCAGTGGATTTTCAACAAGATCAACGAGCAGCGCGAGCGCGCAGTGCGCCAGCTCAAGCCGCCTATGGTGTGGCGCGATGGTTCAACGCTGCCCTATCTCGGCACCGATATCACGCTGCGCATGGCGGAGACAGGCAGTAACGGCATCCGCTTTGATGAAGAAACCCGCGAGCTGCATATCAGCCTGCCGGCGTCTGCCACCGAACAGCAATTGAAAGACCGCGTACAGGGCTGGTTGCAGACTGAAGCCAAGCGACTGTTTGCAGAGCGCTTGCCTATCTACGCAGAAAAACTCGGCGTCAGCTACCAGCAGTTCGCGCTGTCTTCAGCGACAACGCAGTGGGGTTCTTGTACTGCTGACGGCCGCATACGGCTGAACTGGCGCTTGATTCATTTCGCGCTGGCCAGTATTGATTATGTGATTGCACATGAACTCTCGCACCTGCGGGAAATGAACCACAGCCCGCGATTCTGGGAGACGGTGCAGTCGGTGTTTCCGGAGTTTGAGGCGGCGAAGAAGGCGCTGAAGGATCATGCGCCGGAGACTTTGCCGATTTTTTAAACAAGAAAGAAACCATGCGAATCCTCCACACCATGCTGCGCGTCGGCGACCTGCAGCGCTCCATTGATTTTTACACCAAGGTCATGGGCATGCAGCTGCTACGCCAGGCCGATCGGCCCGACCAACAATATACGCTGGCGTTTCTGGGCTACGAGAGCAACCCGCATCAGGCAGAAATCGAGCTGACCTATAACTACGGTGTTGATCACTACGACATGGGCACTGCCTATGGCCACATCGCCATCGGCGTGGACAATGCGGCCGCGACTTGCGCGTCAGCCAAAGCAGCCGGCGGCAATGTTATTCGTGATGCTGGTCCGGTCAAAGGCGGCAATACCGTGATTGCCTTCATTCAGGACCCGGATGGTTACAAGATTGAGCTGATCGAGCGTGACCACTAAGGGCTTCTAACAAAATAACCACCGCCGTCGTCCCAGCGAAAGCTGGGACCCAGTGGCTTTCATTGTGTACCAGCAGACGCCGCTGGATCCCAGCTTTCGCTGGGATGACGTACTGAGTTCAGTGCCTTTTTGTAGAGCCTCTAAGGGCCACTCAGCTTATCTTTCGCGCGCAGCTTCCTGCCAGGCCTTCTGCACTGGCGACAGCAGATAGACCATTACCGTGCGCCGCCCTTGGTGGATATCGACCATGATCTGCATGCCTGCCGTTAGCGGCAGGATGGCATTGTCGACTTCAAGCTTCTGTCGCTCCAGCCGCACCAGCGCACGATAGCCTGCTATCGCTGGCGCGTTCTCAGAGCCGCCTTTCTCTGTGGTGTCCGGCCCTATATGTTCTATGGTGCCGGCGATGAGTCCGTATTTTTGAAACGGATACGCAGCCAGTTTGATTTGCACTTGCTGACCGACGTGCACGAATCCGATGTCTTCATTCTTGACCAGCACTTCAGCCTGTAAAGGTTCGCTCTGCGGCACCAGCGACATCAGTATCGTGCCGGGTGCGACGACGGTGCCGGTGGTGTGCGTTGCGAGATCTTTGACGATACCGGACTGCGGCGCGCGCAGCGCCAGCAAGCCTGACTTGTGACGAATTTTTTTCTGCTCTTCGTGCAGTTTTTTCAGCGCTGAATCGGTCTCTGCCCTCTCGTTGCGCAATTCGCTTTGGTAACCAGACTGTATCTGCGCGAGCTTGTTCTCGCTGACCTGCAGCATGGAACCCAAGCTCTCTACGGTCGCTTGCTGGGCGCGTAAGTCCTGTTCTTTTTCCAGCTGGTCGCGCTGCTTTTCTTCAACGGCCAGACTACTAAAAAATCCATCGCTTCCTAATTTTTGATAAGCGGCCGCGCTACGCTGATAGCTGGGTAAAACCTTGTGCAGTTTGGTCAGCACTTCTTGCGCCGCTTGCAAGTCATGCCGTGTCTTGTCGAGATTGGCGCGCTCCTGCGCGAGCGCATCCAGATACGCTTGCCGGTGTGCCTGATACTGTCGCGATACTTGCGCGAACAATTCGGGTGCGTCACCTGCTGTATTCACAAGTGGCTGGCCGCGCAGCTCGGCGTCGATGCGTGCCAGTTGCAGTCGCCTGATTTCAAGTTCGCCGGCTATGGCACGCGCATCGGCATCGACAATGCCGGCATCCATGCGCATGAGTACTTCACCGGCACTGACCTGCTGGCCTTCCTGCACCAGTATGTCAACGATGATGCCGGCGTCGGCCGGCTGCACGATCTTGACCCAGGTCTGCGGCACCAGCCGCCCTTCCGCAGATGCGACCACATCGAGCTTGCCGAAGCAAGCCCACAGCAGCAGGATGATGAACAACGCCGCCACGCTTAACAACACAAAACGTGGCAGCTTCGGCGGCGGGCTTTCCTGTATAGCCAGCAAGGTAGGCAGGAACTCGGCATCGTCGGCTGATAGGAATGGATTACGCATTGGGATGCAGATTAATTATCAGCTCGCTCGAAAAGTGCTGCCCTCTGCATGCTGCAGATGATTTTGCGCGGCTAGCCCAAACGCAGGGTTGCGCAAGACATTGCCGGCTTCGCTTTGCGTCAGGTTGTAGCTGCCATGCGCTGCATAATCAAAAGACAGATCGCCACCAAGCGCGGCAATATGGCCGTCTGCATCCGTATCGAGATGGGTATCGAGTCTGGCTTTCATGACGGACCAGCTTGAGCCCAGGCTCTGGGTCGCCGTAGCGCTATCGAATTGCGCAACCAGATTACGGAAGTCGAACTGCTCTACCTGCAGGCTGATACTGTGCTTGACGCTTGTTTCATGAATGATCTGCAGATTCACAAGATTGCGATTGGCATTACCTTCATACCAGTCGCGCAGGGTCATGCTGTCACTGCGACCCAGCCCGATGACCAGATCTTTGCCAACGTGCCTCAGAGACAAGTCGTTAAGGCTGATGCCGCCACCGAGCGACAAGGTGTTTTGCGCAGCAGCGGTGGTAACGAGCGTATCGCGGCCTTCGCTGCGGTTGAAGGCAATGACGTTTTTGCCGTTGCCGGTATAGAGCGTGTCTTCGCCCTTGCCGCCAGCGATGAAGTCGTTGCCGTTACCGGCATAAACCGTATCCTTGCCAACAGCCGCAAAGATAGCGTCATGACCGCTGCCGGTGACGATGGTATTGGCATGTGAATTAGCGATGATGATGTCATCATTGCGGTCGCCGTTGATTTCATTTTGGTTTGCCCTGACGCGCGTGGTTTTTACGCTGACCAGAAGTTCGTCGAAGGTGCGCACACTGCCATAGTCAAAGGCGAATTCTTCCAGCGGCGAGATCAGCTTGCCGCATGCATCAGCCTGTACGGCAAAGTCGATGCCTTGTGCGGCTATCTCGTCGCCATTGCCATCGAGCGTACGGACCTGCGCTGTAAATACCCCATCGCTAGCGACCACGCGCATGGTTACGTTGTCAAAGTTCAGGCCGGCGCCGAAACGTACGCGGTCGGTGCCGCTGCTATCTTCAATATGATCGAGTCCGTCGCCTTGGTTGAACAGGTAAATATCGTTACCGGTACCACCGTCGAGCACATCATTGCCGGTATTGCCGATCAGCGTGTCGTCATTGTCGCCGCCGCTTAGTGTGTTGTTTGCTGCATTGCCGCTGATAATATTGTTCAAGGCATTGCCGCTGCCAGCAAGGTTGTCACTGCCAGTCAGAACAAGATTTTCGACATTGTCGCCCAGCTGATAATCCATGCTGGTGATGACGGTGTCATTGCCTTCGTCAGACAACTCAATAACTTTGTCACCAGCCTGATCGACGAAATAACTATCGTCACCGCTGCCGCCGGCCATGCTGTCTGCGCCGAGACCGCCATTGATACGGTTGTTGCCGCGACTACCAATCAAGACATTGCCGAGCTGGTTGCCGGTGGCATTGATGGAGGCGCTGCCAGTCAGGGTCAGGTTTTCAAGCTGCTCTGTCAGCGTAAAGCTAATGCTGGCTTTGACCGTATCGATGCCCTCACCGGCTTTTTCGATGATGCTGTCGCCGGCGTTATCGACGATATAGGTATCGTTACCGCTGCCGCCATCGAGCAAATCAGCACCAGCGCCACCGTCGAGCAAGTCATTGCCGGCACCGCCAACAAGCGTGTCACTGCCGCGACCTGTGGTGATGCTGTTATTGAGAGCATTACCGACGGCTGTCATGTTAATCAGCATCTGGTCTGGTGCGAGCATGACCAGATTCTCGATATTGTCAGTAAGGGTATAAGCCTGCAGATTGGTGCGTACGGTATCGTCACCTTCATTCGACAGTTCTGTCACGCTGTCTTCGAGACTGTCGACGACATAAGTATCGTCACCGGTACCGCCTGTCATCTGGTCAGTACCAGTGCCGCCATCGAGCCAGTCATTACCTACGCCGCCATCAAGCAAGTCAGCGCCGTCCATTCCCAGCAAGCGGTCATTGCCGTCACGGCCGAACAAGCCGTCATTGCCCGCTTCGCCCATTACCTGATCATCACCGGCGTCGCCAGACAGCACATCACTACCATTACCGCCGGCGATGAAATCATTACCATCACCGCCGAAGGCTATGTCGTTGCCGTCCTGGGTCAGGATCACGTCGTCGCCAGCACCGCCTGCGACCAGATCGATACCCTTGCCTGCGTAGATCACGTCATTACCGTCGCCGCCGTTGACGAAATCATTGTCGGCTCCCGAGTACACAGTATCGTTGCCAGCACCGGCTTCGATGATGTCATTGCCGACATCATCGAAGATCTGATCGTCGCCCGCTTGCGCATGGATGATGTCATTGCCGTTATTGCCCAGCAAAAGGTCTTTGCCTTCTGTACCGTCGATCAATTTGCCTGACGAAGAAAACGGCGAAGCCGGCGTGCGCGTAATTACCGTACCGTCTGCCTGTGGCACCTGTCGCTCTGCACTGAAAGCGAGGCTGACGTCGGCCATGGCTAACTCGCTGCCGTTGCTCATGCTGATGCTGCCTATGCCGTGCACGGTCTGCCCGTTGATAACCTGAAATTTACCGTCACTGGCAAGTCGGATTGCCTGCACGCCCATGTCATTCAGGCTGCGCAATTCACCGGCATCGGTGATGCCGTTCTGGTTCGCGTCGCGCCAGATACCGAAGCGTGCCCATTTTTCATCTTGCGCATCGAACAGGCCGTCATGGTTGCTGTCGAACGCCGCCATACCTTGCAGGTCACTTTGCGCGCCGTCCTTATAACTGGCAAAACTGATCTCACCGGGCTTGTCGATCTTGCCGTCGCCATCAATATCGTAGGCGAGCAAACCATCGTTTTTACTTACCCATGCAGTGCGGCGCTTCCAGCCGTCGCCAGTGACGTCAAAGAAGATGGAGGAATCATCGACGTTCACGAATTCAAAGCCGTTGCCGTCAAGGTCAATCGCAATCGGTTTTTTACCGCCACCACCTTGCGGGCTGGGCGGCAGATACGGTCCGTAATGCGGCACGGTGATGGAAGCGACTTCACTCGCGCCATGTGGATCAGTGATACGCACCTGAAAAACATCGGAAATCGGGTTCACTGCCGGTGACGGCAATCTGGAACCGTAATAGAGCCTGCCGTCCTTCTCGGCCGCGTACTGACCATTGACCATGATGAAGTCGCTGGCCACGCCCGGCTTTTTCCAGCTGGTGTAGTTGAAGTTGCCGTTTGCATCAAGGCTCACCTCGCCATACTGCGGCTGGTTCACCAGCTCGTACGTCAATGCATCGGCAGAGTCGTCAATGTCCGCGCCAACTACACGGCCCTGCCCGCTGTCTTCCATCGCAATCGGCGTCTCGGCACCTATGCTGGCTTCATAGACGGGAAGGCTGGCAGTAGGGCCACCTTCGCCGCCATACTCTTCCAGTACGGTATATCCGTAAATAGCACGACTGACATGTTCGACCGCGCCCAGCGTGGGCGCATCGTTGACGTTTTCCAGCGTCACATCCACGCTGCCAGTGCCTGTCTGTCCGTTACCGGCTTGCGCAATGTAATCAAAGCCGGCGCCTACACCGGCATAGTCAGGCTCCGGCTGAAAATGCACGTAGTTGTTGTCGTCAATCCAGCCACTGCCGTGCCGGAAATTAGTCAGGCCGGTGAGTGTGAGTTCGCGTCCGCCGAATCCTCCGAGCATGTCGTTGGCCAGCAAATCCGGCGCGCTGATGATGGCCTCGACGTCTTCAATGCCGTCGACACCGTCGCGGTTGGCTTCCACTGCGGTCTTGTCGTTGATGCGCGTGACCAGCAGAGACAGCTTGCCGTCGCTGCTGCCTTGCACCAGTATGCCTTGCGGCACGACGCTGACGCGCAGACCGTCACGGTCTGCTTCCATATCAGGGCTGGCTAATTGCGCAAGCTGGCCGTTATGGTTATACGTACCCATGCTGTAATTGAGCTCGGTAATACCAAGGTCGGCCAGTTGCAGGGTTTCGCCTGCGTCCTGTTCGGCATTGGCATTTGTATCGTGCCAGACGCGCAATTCATTCCAGACCGGATCACGGGCATCGATTCGACCATCATAGTTCGCATCAACCCACGCCATACCGGCCAGCCCGCGCAAGCCCACTGCAACGGCACTGTTGCTAAACATCTCGCGGCCTGCATCAATGACGCCGTTATAGTTGCGGTCGATAACGAGAAAGCCATCATCGCCCTGCAACCAGCCGGTTTGCTTTCTATAGCCGGAGTTATCAATATCAAACAGCACACCATCTTTACGCGCCAGTGTTTCAATGCCATCGCCATCAAGGTCGAGCACCACTGGGCGGAAAGTCTGCAGCGTACCGGTCAGCGGCAGCGCTAGTTGAGAATCACGACCGGCACGCTCTTCCTCACGCAAGCCCGCACGCGGATCGCCTGCTTCGGTTTGCATGCGCGCAGTTTGCACTTCCCACAGCGGCGCAATCGCTTCGCGTGCGAGGCCGGAACGGATGATGGCTTCGATCAGTGACTGATAAGACTCGGGGCTGCCCGGCTCGGCATTGTAAGGACGGCCCGACGTATCGAAGCGTAGCGCCGGGTGATTTTCTATTCCGGTATTGGCGTCGATGTCGGTGTAACGATAGCCATCCATATCCATGGCCAGACCAGGCATGCGGTTAGGGATGATGCCGAGCTGGCTGCCGGGATTTTGCTGGCTGACCCGTTCAATCAAAGCGTTCATGCTGGCCAGCACAGCGTCCAGCGTGGCATGCACTGCTTCATTGCCGCCGGTTTCACCGGAAGATTCGATGCGCAGGCTACTGCCATCCCAGACGAAACGCGCATGACCCCATGGGTCGGGAACGTCGGTGAACAAACTGTCGAGCAGGCTGTAGATGGCATAAGCCCAACCTAAGACAGGAACAGCATACGCACCTACCATTTCAATCATCACGATATCAACTGCTGCAATGGCAACACCTGTTCCATCGCCATGCGCGAGACTGTTGACCAGATTGATATACGGTAGCGCTGCGCCTATGCTCTGACCGGCTGCAGCCAGCCCTGCCGGCACTTCTGAAATGGCACCGGACACTTTCAGGAAATTGGCCGCCTCAGCCACGCCGTAGACTGCATACGAAGCTGAAGAGATTGCTGCTGCACCGTCATTACGTTTCAAGGCATCGGCCAGACCGTACAGAGATAAAACGGCACCCGCCATGCTGGCGGCTGCACCGAGATTGGGCAAGTCGCGGGTTCCATCGAGATAATCGACGGCAGCAGCCAGCCGCAAGCCGGAAGCAATGATCGGCAAGGGCTGGCCATTCTGAATAGCCTTAATCAGACTCAAGCTATCAATCAGCGTGCCGACGCTGTTACTGACCGTTTGTAGCTGCGCCTGTTTTTGCGTGAGGTAGAGAGGATTGCCAACGTAGTCGGTGCCACCAACAAGTTCTGCTTTAGTCGCTTGCAATGCTCCCCCAACGATAGCGACGTTTCTGTCCGCAGTACTCAAGTCCGTATATTCATCAGCCGTCATTGCCTCTTTATAAGCGGCGCGAACTTCTTCAGGAGACAAACCCTTCAAGCGGCCTGCCAACAACTTTGCAGCGTCTTCACTAATGGGAACGCCATCAATGGTGGCGTAGGTAATCTTGTCGAGCTTGGCGTCGTTGTAGTCAGCAGTGAATGAATTTTTATCTGTGACCAGTTCGAGTCTGGTCTGCCTTAACGCATTCGACTGAGTAGTCGTTGCGAGCCTTGCATAGGGCTGGCCTTTGTCGAAATATTCGATGGTCGTCACAGGCAGCGGCGCGGCATTGCCGTCCTGTCTGGTGCTGAAGGCGACACGCGTCAGTAGTTGTCCATTGCCGTCTGCCTGTTCGATCACTTCACCAGTTTGTGTGGTTCGATAGTGGCGCCAGACTTCGCCGTTTTCATCAATAATGATTTCACGATTGACGCTGGCTATTACGAGTTGATTTTCATCGTTCAGCCTGACATCGACGCGGCCCGTACTGATGAAGGACTTCAACTCGGACTGCAGCAGCATTTCCATTGCTGGCGTGGTCGCTGCTGAAGGCGTGAAAAATGCGGGCGAACCATCTGCCGTGTATTGAACATTGTCCAAATAGGCTGAGAGCTGAATTTCAGCGTATGTTTCAGCGAGCTGCGCGGCGAGATTAACTATGCCTGTTGTATTGAGCGTATTCGAATACAGCGAAGCACCTTCCTGATTGCCAGTCTCCCGGAAATCACGTGGCAGATCATTGCGGATTTTAACCAATTCAACTTGAGTGACTTCGCCTTCGATGAAGCTGCGGTTAACGACTACGCCGTATATCGTATGCTGGACTTCGGTGTAATTGTTGGAAGCGTCAGTCCGATAAGCCAGCTCATCGGAGACAATTCTTGCGCTGTCAATGTCCTGTATGACATGGGTTTTACTGCCGTCGCTATCGGTTTTGATGAGTTCGAATTGGTCTGGATTGCCATCTGAATTAAAGTCACGATTGATCACCACGCTGGTGGTAGCGTTGAAATAGTCCTTAATAGTCATGACGCTTTTAGCGCCGGTCTCGGCACTTTGCGTTTTACTATAAGTGACTAGCCTGCCAGCGTAATCGGTAAAGGTTTTGAAACTGCCATCGTCCGAAGCGACAGGAAAGCTGGCGACCTTGTCGGTTAGACGAGGGCCTTTATATTCACCGTAAGTACCGTAGGTACTCCACATAGTATTTCCGTAGGTGTCTATTCCTTCATCACGAACGAACACAACACTGTCGGGCACAAATTTTCGTTGGGCCGGCACATCGCTGATAGTGATGCCTAACCTTTGCAAGAAACCCGTACCGGCTTCGAGCGTCAGCGCAGATATATTGTCGTTCAGGTAGGAACCGCCTATGTTGGCGTGATTGCCAATAAAATTAAAAGTAGTAGCGCCGGGCTGATTCGAATAATCAGCAGCCTTGAACAAGTTACGGAATTCATCAGAAGCCCGAATGATAGCGAGGTTCTGTGTGTTGGGCGGGAAAGTCATATTCCCCATTACCCCAGTCAATACCGGATCGAACAAAACACCGCCGGCGAATTTGACGTCGCCGGGCGGGATGAGGATTGCTCCTGACGCTGGGTCAGTCAAGCCTCGTTCGAAAACCATTTGGGAAAAGATGGCTGCTGCATCAGCACCTCTGCTGAATGCAGTGATGGCTGTTCCGATAGAACCGTTAGGGTTGTCTTTTAACCAAACAGAAGCCAGCTCTTGGAAATCGTTGTAAGCACGATTCGCTGTCAGGATGGCCTCTTGCGTTACTTGGGTGGGTATCGCGGAAGAGCCAAGTAATGAACCAGCAGTGCCAGGACCACGATAATAATTAGACCTGATATTTCCGCCATTAAATGACTCAGCTTGTTCTATGAGCTGCGCCACATTAGTGGTCTGCTCACCATTTGGCACATTGTTTCGATCATTATTCGTACCATCAAACCCAGCAAAGAAAATAAATTCATTTTTAGGTATCACATAAGTAGAGGAGTTCGCAATCGCATCAGCCTGTCTTAACTGCTGCTGAATTTGTTCGGGCGTTAACGTAGCAGCTACTCGACCAGTCATACAACCTCCTCTGATTATTCATCAAATTTTTTAACTACAAAGTTAATTTGGGTACAGCTTTTTTACAATTCTTGATCCATAAACCTTTAACCCATTGGGTGGCGTACCGGGCGGATTACGATTTGGTGTAATCAGATACACATAGAGCTGAGGCCCTCTGATTACGAAATATATTTTGTGTTCATAAAGATTTTGGGGAAGTCGATTACGAAGATCGACAGTGTCATTAAAAATTTCACCGGTCTCTTTTATTTTCCATTTCACATAAAGAAAATCACCAACGATCATGTCACCCGTCGTTCCAACACTTTGTGCAACGCGTCCAGTTTTAAGCACCCAATCAGGTGGAAATGTGCCCTGCTGCGTTGAAGTCCCGTAGCGATAATCCAGCAACTCAATATCCGGACTATCCCAATCGACATGAAATTCAAATGAATGCAGTGCCGTCCTTGGCCCTGCCATTGCACAGCCAACCAGAATGCAAGCAATGGCAGTGATTGCAAATCGTAAAAATATTAAATGCAGTACTTTCATAAGACCTATAAAAATTCGTGTCAGAATTTTTTAAATCGTTTACATCAATTCGATTAATAGCTTTATGCACAATGTGCAATGACTCAGGGGTAAATTTTCTTTACAACGCGTGACTGATAAATTTCTGGCCCCACCCTTTCAACTTCCGGCGGTCGCATTTTTCGAGAAATTACATAAACAGAAAGTTGCGCCCCATCGATATCGAAGTAGACTATTTGGCCTTTTAAATCAGAAGGCATCCGGCTTTTTAAATCTATGCGTTCCTCAAAGATTTTTTCACTATTTTCGATTCGCCATTTAACGTACAAAACATCTGCGACTTTCATCGCGCCATACACATTGTTGAAATAAAATTTCTTGCCTTCTTTTACAGCCCAGTCAGGTGCTCTCACTGGAAAACTGGAATCGCCATAGCTATAATCAAGAATTTCCACACTAGGATTAGCGCGACGAACATCAAATCCAAATCCATGTTCAACCACTCTTCCCTTAACAGTCGAACAAGCGGAGAGAATGAGTAAAAAGGTAGTGATTGCGCCTTTAAAATAAATTGATTGTAGTAATTTCATAGGTTCGACACTGAGGCGAGAAACTAGCCTGGGTACAAAGTTTTCACTACTCGCGACTTATACATTCGTAATCCATGAGGGGGTGATCCGACCGGGCTACGATCTGGCGTAACTAAATAAACATAGAGCTGCGGACCTCTAATAACAAAATAGATTGTGTTGTCATCTAAATTTCTAGGAAGCCGATTTCGCAAATCGACGTTCTCTTGATAGATTTGGCCAGACTCTTTTATTTTCCATTTCACAAAAAGAAAATCACCAATGATCATGTCGCCTGAAGTTCCAACATTTTGTGCAATCGATCCAGATTGAAGCGCCCAAGCAGGAGGGAACGTTCCATGCTGCGTTGAAGTCCCATAGCGATAATCCAGCAACTCAACATCCGGACTATCCAAGCTCACATGAAATTCGAACGAATGAAGTGCTGTCCTCGGCCCTGCAATCGAGCACCCAGCAAGGATGCAAGCAATAGTAGCGATTGCAATTCGTAAAAGTATTGAATGCAGTAATTTCATAAGGTCAGTTATGCGGAATGGATTTCTGTATATGGATAAATTTATTTAGCGAATACCGATCAATAATTTACTGACCTGAGCCTGAATCAGACTCAGGATCCGCATCCGTTGCTGCCGCCATCATCACCGGCAAGATATCCTGCTCAATCCAATTCAAAACTCGCCCATTGAGGGCACGCGGATCTTGTTTGGCCAGCCAAAATAAATGCGCCTGAAACAGCGAGATCGAACCCAGAATTTCGGATAGCGTGGTTTGTTCGGCATAGATATCAGCCATCTCGATAAACGAATCCCAAATCTTCTGGGCGACATTAATATTCGGGTTCGGGCTGTCATAAAACGGCTGCAGTATTTGCATCGGCGTCCAGCTATTTTTATGACGTAGCACGCGTTTGTGCTGAAGATAGATATGCGACGCTGACAAATGCAGCGCTGCTTTTTTTTCGCCCGCTTGTAGCAGCACGCAGCGCTGGGCGAAGTCAACGCGCATCAGCGCATGGCCGAAGCGGCTGCGCTCAGTGTTGTCTGGCTTGTCGCCGTTTGCGCTGCGGTACTGGGTCCAGTAAAAATGGCGCAGGGACGCGTCATCATCGTTTTCATCGAACACTACGCCTGGAGACAAGGATGCGTAACGTTCGCCAAGGTTGGCCAGATATTTCCAATAGCGATCGCACTGGCCTCTTATTTGGTAGGTCTGCAGGATATCGATATCTTGCTGTGTCAATTTCCTGAGCATGCTGCAACCTCTGTCTATTCTCTACAAACGCAACGCGTAATTGCCGCCGGTAGCCTCAAAGCCAAGACGTTTCATGAGTCGATCTGTTTTATCAATGTGCAAGCCGCTGTTGACGCCGGCGTTTATTTCAAACGCACCGCGGTTCTGCGCCCATCGTTTAAACGTGTCCAGTAATTTAAGAGCCGTGCCACCCATGCGATTTTGCGGCAGTACGCCGAAGGTGATAACACTTGCGACGGGCTGGTCCGAAAAAACATGTCGCTCTATGCAGGCGAGCAAACAACCCGTCAGTTGCGCGCCACTGTTTTCTGCCAGCAGCAGACAGTGACTGCGCTTCTGGTCCTGCCCGACTGTGATGAGTGCATGCAGGCTGCTCGCTATGCGTTCAGGATCAAATGCGTAACCCGAAAAGCGCGTCATCTGATGCAGTTGTCGACCAAGCTCTATGCACGCCGGTATATCGCTGACTTGGGCGAAGCGGATGATCATGAGGCGACTCCATCCACTACCAGTGCAGCTTGTGGCTGCAAATGAATCACTCTGTCTATATGCAAGCCCGGCGGCAGCGCATGCGTTATGAACAGCATGCTGACCTGCCCTTGCAGGTGGTTGATGGTGCGGGCAAACTGCGCAGCGGTATCGGCGTCGAGTGCGCTGGTGGCTTCATCGAAGATCAGTATCTGTGGCCGCTTCAGTAATGCGCGTGCAATGGCAATGCGCTGCCGCTGACCGCCAGACAAGCCGGCGCCGCGCTCGCCGATGGCAGTCTGGTATCCGTCCGGTAGTTGTTCTATGGTGTCGTGGATTTCAGCCAGCATGCACGCATGCACGATGTCTTCGAAGCCGGCATGTGGATTGGCTATCAGCAGGTTGTCGTAGAGCGTGCCGGAGAACAGCACGGTTTCTTGCGGCACCACGCCGAAGTAGCTGCGCAAGGCATTGGATGACATGTTGTCTATGTCGGCGCCGTCAATGCGGATGCGCCCGCCTTCGGCTTGGTAGAAACCCTGCAGCAGTTTGGCGAAGGTGCTCTTGCCCGAGCCGGATGGCCCCATTAATGCAATCCGGCTACCCGCGGGCATGACGAGATTGAAATCACGATACAGCCAAGGATGTTTGTCGCTATGTCGGAATGCCAGTCCTTCAATCTCGATATTGCCCGGACGCTGCCCTGCCCTGACTGGCAGTATCGAATACGGCTCGGTGGGGGCGTTCATCACATCACCCAAGCGCGTCACTGAAAGACGGGCTTGTTGGAACTGCTGCCAGAGGCCGACTAGTCGCATCATCGGACTCGACAAATTACCGGCAAACATCTGGAACGCAACCAGCATGCCGATGGTGAACTCCGTGCTCTGCATGGCGATATAGGCACCCACAATCAGAATCAGCAGCTTCATCAACTGCTCAAGCGTGCCGGCGATGGTGTTGTAGAGGTTGGCCAGTTGACGTGTCTTGAATGTCGCATTCAGATAGTCGCCCAGATAGCCGGAATAGCGTGTCTGCAGTTGCGGTTCCATTTGCAGGCTTTTGACGGTCTCGACGCCGGCAATATATTTGGTGATGAAGGCCTGATTGCGCGCGCCTAGCAAGAATTGCTGGTTCAGTTGCGACTGGAATAAGGGTGCGATTGCCATACTGAGCAACGCAATGACTGCGAGTATCGACAATGCGATTAGCGTCAACATGACGCTGTACCAGAACATGATGCCGATAAAAATAATCAGGAAGGGAATATCGAGTATCAATGCGACGGCCGTACTGGCGATGAATTCGCGTATGGTTTCGACTGCGTGCAAACGTGCGGCTATGACGCCGGTCGGTCTCTTTTCGAAATAACGTGGCGGCAAATTGAATAGGTGTTTGAACACCGTCATAGCTAGTACGGCATCAACGCGATTGCCGGTGTGAAGCAACAGGATTTGTCGCGCCCAACCGAGTAGCGCAGAGAAAAGCATGAACACGGTCAGCGCAATGCCAATCACTAGCAAGGTGCTGGTTGTGCGATGTACGACAACCTTGTCAATGATGGCTTGTGTGAACAAGGGCGTAGCTAGCGCCAGCAATTGCAGTATTAGTGAGCCCAGCAAAACATCGCGCCAGACGCGGCGATGTTTGGACAGTTCGGGCAAGAACCACCTGAAACCAAATTTCGTTTCGCCCGCCGATGCATCCGGGTCTTGCTGCGCCGGACTTACGCTAACGACCAGAAACACGACGCCGCTGTAGTCGGCCGCATAAGCGTCGCATGACTGGACCGTACTGGTGTTCTCGCTCGCTTTAAAGAAAATGATCTGCTCGGGCGTGACATCGGTAATCAGGTCCAGGCTGGCGCATTCATCTGCTGCCGTGATGCGCAATGCCAGACAGGGCATGCAGCGGTAATCTAGGGCTGTGAGTGCGCGCCGCTTGCGTTTGATGCGCAAGCCCAAGTCACGCGCTGCCTGCAGCAGGGTATCGGTTGTATAAGGAGGCGGAAATTGACGCAGGAAGAGTTTTGCATCGAACGGTATGCGTTTTATCTCGCATAGACTCGCGAGCGCCCACAGCAGGTGTTGCGTGTCCAGAGCGACACAGTCAGGCGCTGATCGCTTTGAACGGCTGATACTTAACATCACTTTGCATCCTTGGCGCGACTTGAAAGGATGCAAATTTATGGACTGCTTGATGTTGCGTCAACAAACTTACTTCAACATGCACAACTTGCACAGAGTGCGCCATTTGTTGCATGAAGAACAGATGCTGAGAGGCTGTTGGGGTGGGCTGATTTTTTAAGATCTTGATGTCAGTCCCTCAGAAAAATTATTCAGAGACACGACGGAAGACGCTGGATCCCAGCTTTCGCTGGGATGACGGTAGGAATTTTGAGGTCGCCTCAACTACTACCGTCGCCCCAGCGAAAGCTGGGGCCCAGCGTCTTTGTCTGAACACGAAAAAATCTACCGCGTCAGAAACTTTAAATTTGTACTCTGCGTGCAAGCTCTACAAACTGTTCAAGCGGCACCGTCTCTGGCCGTGCCTGCGGGTTCACGCCGGCATCAATCAATTGCGCTTCAGTGAACATATCGGCGACGCAATTGCGCAGCACTTTGCGCCGTTGTGAAAATGCCTTGGTCACGACTAGCTGCAATTTGGCTTCTTCACAATCCAGCGGTGCAGCAAGGGGACGCATGCGCACTATGGCGGATTCGACTTTGGGTGGTGGATCAAATGCTGTCGGCGGCACGATGAACAGTAAGTCCATTTGATAGCGCCATTGCAGCATGACGGATAAGCGACCGTAATCCCTGCCGCCGGGCGCGGCCACCATGCGCTGAACGACTTCTTTTTGCAGCATGAAGTGTTGGTCTTCGATCTGGTCAGCGTACTGCGCCAGATGAAACAGCAAGGGGGTTGATATGTTGTAGGGCAGATTGCCCACTACGCGCAGCTTGCGGCCGGGCGTGACTGGCAGCGCGCCAAAATCAAACTGCAGCGCATCGCCTGAATGCACGATGAGCTTTTCAGGGGCAAACTTTTTTTTCAATAGTGTGACCAGATCGCGGTCCAGTTCAACAACCTGCAGCTTGTCGAGATTGTTGAGCAATAGCTGCGTCATTGCGCCCTGCCCGGGGCCGATCTCGACCATGCTGTCATCGGCATGCGGTTCAATGGCGCTGATGATATCTTGCAGCACAAATTGATCGGTCAAAAAGTTTTGGCCGAAGCGTTTCTTGGGGATGTGTTTCATTCTTTGTCTTTATTGGTCGCCGTCGTTGCCAGCCATCCTGCAGGCCACGCGTATCGCTTCGACCATGCTGCTGCAATCGGCGTTGCCCAGACCGGCGGCGGCCAGATCGAGTGCAGTGCCATGGTCCACCGAAGTTCGGATGATGGGCAGCCCTAGCGTGATGTTGACGCCGCGGCCGAAGCTTGCATGCTTGAGCACTGGCAGCCCCTGGTCGTGGTACATCGCCAGCACGCAGTCGGCGTCTTGCAGGTATTTGGGTTGAAACAGGGTGTCGGCCGGATACGGGCCTGAGACTTTCCAGCCTTTGGCCTGTGCGTCTTGCAGCACGGGCGTGATAACGTCGATTTCTTCGTGCCCCAGATAGCCGCCTTCGCCTGCGTGCGGATTAAGTCCGGCCACGAGAATGCGCGGCTGGGCAATGCCAAAACGGGTCTGCAGGTCGTGATGAATGATTGAAATGGTTTGCGCAAGGCTGTCGCGTGTAATTGCAGCAGGCACGTCTTTCAAAGCCAGATGCGTAGTGGCCAGCGCCACGCGCAAGGTGCTGGCGCTGGTGCTGGCGCTAGTGCTGGCTTCAGTGCCGCCGACAAGCATCATCACCACTTGTGCCGTGCCGGTTTTTTCAGCGAAATATTCTGTATGCCCGGTGAAGGCTATGCCGGCATCGTTGATCGTGCTTTTTTGAACGGGTGCAGTAACAACAGCATCGACCTGATGCGCGAGTGCAGCGGCAATTGCTTGATCCAGTGCTTGCAAAACGGCAGCGCCATTGCGCGCATTGAGCTGCCCCGGTATCGCTGTCTCTGCCAGCGGACAGTCGAGTATGTTCAGAGACGCGCTCGCGTCAATCTGTGCAGCCAGCGCTGTCAGTTGTGCGGCGTCGCCTAGCAGCACGCAGTCGGCAAAGGACTGCGTCTGCACCGCGGCGCGTACCGCAATTTCAGGGCCAATGCCGGCCGGTTCGCCACAAGTAATGGCGATGCGCGGCCTTTTACGTTTAGGGGCGAGGTGCGAGTTCATCGAGCCGGTATTCGACGTAGGCGCGGTCGCGTAATTGGCGCAGCCAGTCTTCGTTTGCTTCTTCCAGCTTGCGCTCGCGCATTGCCTGGCGCGCGCTCATGCGCTGACGCTCGCGCGAGATTTCTTCTGTCTTGCGCTCGATGACTTCAATCAAGTGATAACCGAATTGCGTTTCGATCGGCTCGCTGACCTGACCAGGCTGCAAGGCATTCATAGCGCGCTCGAACTCCGGCACGGTGTCGCCGGGATAGACCCAGCCAAGGTCGCCGCCTTTGGACGACGATAAGTCATTGGAGTAGAGCTTGGCCAGATCTTCAAACTTTGCGGCATTGTTGTCTAGCCGTGCTTTGACTTCGACGAGTTTGCGGCGCGCGTCGGCTGCCGAGACGATCTGGTTTACTTTAATCAGGATGTGCCGCGCATGGGTCTGCTGCACCGCGCTGACATTGCTGCCCATCATGATACTGGCGCTGCGCTTGCCAACCAGTTTCAAAATATGAAAACCGTTGGCGCTACGGGCAATGGCGCTGACTTCACCGGAGTTGAGCTTTTCAGTTGCATCGACGAACAACTGCGGCAGGCGCGATACGCTTCGCCAGCCAAGATCGCCACCGGTCATGGCATCGCCGGCATCTGAAAAACTGGCCGCCACTTTGGCGAAGTCAGCACCTGACCGGAGTTGCGCATAGGCGGCTTCGGCACGCTGACGACGTTCGGCGATTTGTTGTGGCGATGCGTTTTCAGGAATGCGCACCAGAATCTGCGCAAGGTTGATTTCCTGTTCTGCGCCCTGCGCCTTGCCAGCGGCGGTAGCCAGATAGTTATCGACTTCGGATTCGGTGATCTGCAGTCTGTTGTCCACTTCGCGTTCGCGCAGGCGCTGCAAAGTGATTTCTTCGCGTATCTCTTCGCGGAAGCGTCCGAAGGAAATACCGTCTTTTTCCAGCTGATCGCGGAATTCTTGCAGCGGCAAATTGTTTTGCTCGGCGATGCGGGCTACGGCGCGGTCGAGCATGAGGTCATCGATCCGTATACCGGATTCACGCGCCAGCTGCATCTGTGCGCGGTTGACTATCATCCGCTCGAGCACTTGCTGTTGCAGCACCGAGCGCGCCGGCATCTGCATATTCTGGCTCTTCATGCGACGCTCGATCAACTGTATACGTTCTTCGAGTTCTTTGAGTGTGATGACTTCATTGTTGACGACAGCAACAATGGCGTCGACTAACTTGGGCTGTGACGCCTTGCCCTGAGCGTGGGCAAAAGGCACGCTGCAAAGCAAAGCTGCCAGCAAAAGACAACGGCCGGATTGGAGCAGAGAGACTGGATTTTTCATCATCGTCATGGGCTTGGTTAATTTGCTTAGTTAATCTGCTTAGTTACTTTGCTTAGTTACTGTTGCTGACTCAGCGGCTGATAGCCCGGCACATTCATGCGCAACGCGCGCATAGGATCGGAACCAAGGCTGGATAGCCCGTTAAATTCCAATTGTATGAAAAACGTGGTGTTGGCAACGCCTACCGCAGTCGGAATCTGTTGGCTTACAAAACGGAATATCCAGCAGTCCGCCTTGTATTCAAGACCAAGTAGTGACTGACCCAGCTTATTTTCTTTTAACAAATAGTTGATGCGACCCACACCGTACCAGCGATGTGACAACGGCCATTGGCCTGATATATCAATCAACTCAAAATTGGTAGCTGCACTGTTAGTCGTGTTGCGCACGTCGCGCCGGTACTGAACGTTCAATAATTTCATAGGCTCCGGCTGCCAGTAAGTGCCGAAGTTGACCCGATTAACTTCGTTGCGTTCCTGGCTGTACTGCATGTTGGCATCCACACGCAATTCATTGGTCACGCGGCCTGAAGTGAGCAACAGAATGTCGGAGCGGCTTTCCGATGTACCCGTAGGGGTGGTGGTCGGATCGCCCAGTATCACGCGCTGCTCGGCCAGCGAAAAACGCTGCGCCACTGCAAGCCTGACACGTTCCATGCCATTGAGTTCAATGAAACGCGACGTCAGCGCGGCCGTGATTTGATTAGAATCGCCGATACGATCATTGCCAATGAATCGGTTTTCGCGAAACACTTGCGCGTAGTTGAAGTCGGCCTCGCTGGAATCGAAAGTGGGATACAGCAAGGCGTCCTGTCGCTTGTACGGCGTGTACGAATAAAACAACCGCGGCTCCAGCGTCTGCAAGGCGTCGCGACCAAAGAAAGTCGCATTACGTTCAAACACCAGGCCCGAGTCCAATGATAAAGTTGGCAGCACGCGTGTCGGCGCCGTCATTACGGTTGGGTCTGTCACCTGATTGAGGTTATAGAGCGTGCCATGCAGCGACATGCTGGGTCGTATGAAATAGCCAGGCCGATTCCATGCATAGGTAACGCGCGGGTTGAGTACCAGGCGATCACCGGCGACCAGCTTCGAATGCGTGAAGCGGGTCATCTCGGAGGCGAAATTCCAGCTCAGGCCGCTATCGTTATAACCAAAGCGCGATAACAGAATTTGTGGCAACCGGCCATACGGCGACACAATCGGCGCCAGCGGGTCTTGCAGCACTTGATATTCGGCGACACGAATAGCGCCGCTCCAGTCGGTGGACGCATAGTCGAGCTGAATATTGCGCAACAACAGGCGGCGGTTAGCCAGGGTGCGCGTGAGCGGAAAGTCTTTCGGGTATTCGTTATCGGAAGCAAAGTTCAGATCTGAATAATAGTTCAGGCCCGGCGCCAGATTTTGTCTATGTATGGATGACAAGGCATAGCGCTGCTCGCCTGTAATGGCATCGTTATTGAGCCATTCACCGCGGGTGTTGCCGGAATAAGAATCTCCGATATAGCGGGCATCGCCTCCCAGCATCAGGCCACGACGCGAAATGTAGCGCGGATTAATGGTCAGGTCACGGTTAGGCGCAATGTTGAGGTAGTACGGTGTCAAGACTTCAAGACCACCGGTGGTCGACGTCGCAATGCTAGGCGCCAGAAAACCGGACACCCGCTCATCGGTAAGCGGAAACGAAATGTAAGGCGTGCCCGCTATCGGTAAGCCCTTGAAAACCAGTACGGCATCGCGCGCGATACCTGTTTCAGTGCTGTTATCAAGACTCAGCTTGCTGGACTTCAGATACCAGTCCGGGTCGGGACCTTCGCAGGTAGTGTAAATGCCGGACACCACAGTAGCCGAATCCTCGGATTCAAAATCAACGCGCTCGGCGCTGCCGCGTGCATTTTTTCGCATCAGCTTGTAGACCGCGCTGTCCATGGTGCCCACGCCGGTATCCATCTTCAGATGCAGCTCTTTGCCGCTGTAATGGTCACCAGCGCGATCGATCTCCACATTGCCTACTGCATCGACCTTATCGTCAACGATATCGTAGTTAACGGAATCGGATTCAATGGTGGTGACGCCGCGCCGTATGACGACATCGCGTTCAAGCTTGACTTCACGATCCGGGCGACCAGTCATCTTTTCGGCTTCCATCTGCAGCGGCGCATCCCTATCATCGGCTACCGGTGCAGGTGCGACTCGCTGCGCACTGGCAGGTGCTGCGCCCATGGCAAAGAAGACTGCAATGGCAGTCACTTGCTTGGGCAGACAGGATTGTAATAAGGGCAATCGCCGGGTCATTGAAAAGTGAATCGCACGTCTAAGCGGCGCGTATGCGTGATGAATCCCTTATTATATGGGAACTCACTGTAGTCAAACCGCTAGTCTGGTGCTGATTAAGCAAGACTGCTCAGCCAGATTGCCAGCGGCCTTCGACTAACCCACTGATTTATAACGCTCCATTCATTTTTCTCATGTCAGAATTGCACAATACCGACCCCCGTTTTAATCAAGTCTCCGCATGGCTGGCCACGCTGACAACGCCTGCCCTTGTCATCAGCAGCCTGCGGCCTGCATCGGCCGATGCCAGTTTCCGCCGTTATTTCCGCGTTGATGGAGTCGACGGCGCCAGCTACATCGTGATGGACGCGCCGCCGCCGCAGGAAGATGTGCGCCCCTTCATCAAGGTAGCCGAATTATTTGGTGCCACTGGCGTGACCGTGCCGACCGTGCTCGCCCAAGATGTGGAACACGGCTTTTTGCTGTTGTCGGATCTGGGCTCCACGACTTATCTGCAACTGCTCAACAACGACACCGCACACAAGCTGTATCTGGATGCGATTGATGCGCTGGTGCTGCTGCAAGTGCAAAGCCAGCCCGACGTGCTGCCCGAGTATGACCGCGCGCTATTGCATCGCGAACTCATGCTGTTCCCCGACTGGTATCTGAATAAGCATCTGGGCGTGACCCTGACCGACGACCAGACCACGACTCTGCATAAAGTCTTTGATGTGCTACTGGCGAATAACCTCGCGCAGCCGCAGGTGTATGTGCACCGCGACTATCATTCGCGCAATCTGATGGTGCTCGACAAAGCCAACCCCGGCATTCTGGATTTTCAGGACGCCGTCTTTGGCCCTATCACCTACGATCTGGTCTCGCTGCTACGCGACGCGTATGTCCAGTGGGATGAAGAAATGGTGCTCGACTGGGCGATCCGCTATTGGGAACGTGCCAAGCGCGCCGGCTTGCCGGTGAACTCGGATATCGATGCGTTCTACCGCGACTTCGAATTCATGGGCCTGCAGCGCCACCTGAAAGTGCTGGGCATTTTTGCGCGCCTCTCACATCGCGACGGCAAGGACGCTTATTTGAAGGATATGCCGCTGGTGATGGAATACGTGCGCAAGACGGCGCATCGCTATATAGAACTCAAGCCGCTGATCCGGCTGCTGGAAAGCTTCGAAGAAAAAAAGCCGCAGGTCGGCTACACTTTTTAAATGAAAGCGATGATCTTCGCCGCCGGCCGCGGCGAGCGCATGCGGCCGTTAACGGATACCTGTCCCAAGCCCTTGCTGAAGGTGCGTGGACGTCCTTTGATTGTCTGGCATATTGTCAATCTTGTGCGTGCCGGCATTACCGAGATCGTGATCAATCATGCGCATCTGGGGCAGCTGATTGAAGACACGCTGGGCGACGGCAGCAAATTCGGCGCGCAGATTGTGTACTCTGCCGAGGGCACTGCGCTCGAGACTGCAGGCGGCATTGCCAACGCGCGTCACTTGCTGGGCGACGCGCCTTTTGTGGCAGTGGCTGGCGACATCTACTGCCCGCATTTTGACTTTGCGCAGGTTAAAGATGTGCTGGAAGAAGAAGACCTGTGGGGTAATCCGTACCCGCCTGAAACACGCGACCTAGCCTGGCTGTATCTGGTGAAAAATCCGGCGCATCATCCGGAAGGCGACTTTGCGCTGGAAAATTTCAGTATTTCTAATGAGGCCAATGAGGCGAACAAAGGCACACCGCGCTTTACCTTTTCCGGTATCGGTGTGTACCGGCCTGAATTATTTGACAGCGTAAGCACCGGCAGCAGCGCCAAGCTCGCGCCTATTTTGCGCGAGTATGCAAGCACACACCGCATCGGTGGCGAAGTTTATCGTGGCGACTGGACCGATGTCGGTACCGTTGAGCGGCTTGAACAATTGAACGCACCTCTACATCACGGAAGAAGACCATGAATGTCTATGCAAAGCGACGTGCTGCCGTACTCAAGAAAATGCAGGCGCAAGGCGGCGGCGTTGCCATCATCCACACCGCACCCGAAGTCATGCGCAATGCCGATGCCGATTATCCGTACCGGCACGACAGCTATTTTTATTACCTGACTGGCTTTACCGAACCGGAAGCGACGCTGGTGCTGGTGGCCGGCGCCAATGAACAGTCGATCCTGTTTTGCCGCGACAAAAATCCTGAACGCGAAATCTGGGATGGCTATCGCTTCGGTCCGGCCGCAGCAAAAGAACAATTCGGTTTCGATGCCGCGCATGCAATCGACACCATAGACACCCAGCTGCCGCAGTTAATGGCAAACGCTCCTGCGCTGTTCTATGCACTGGCCAGCGACGCCAGGCTTGATGCGCGCATTCAGGGCTGGCTCAATGCCGTGCGCGCGCAAGTGCGCGCTGGCGTCAGCGCACCGGCTGCCGCGTTTGACATACGCGTGATCCTGAATGAAATGCGGCTGATCAAAGATGCCGATGAAATCGCGATCATGCAACGCGCCGCCGACATTTCAGCCGAGGCGCATGCACGCGCCATGCGGCTCGCGCGTCCGGGTCTGCGTGAATATCATCTTGAAGCCGAACTGCTGCACGAATTCCGCAGTCACGGTTCGCAATACCCCGCCTATGGTTCTATCGTCGCTACCGGCGCGAACGCTTGCGTGCTGCATTACCGCGCCGGCGACGCCGAGTTGCGCGACGGCGATCTGGTCTTGATTGACGCCGGTTGCGAACTCGACAGCTATGCGTCTGACATCACGCGCGCTTTTCCGGTGAATGGAAAATTTAGCGGCCCGCAAAAGACCTTGTATGAAATCGTGCTCGCTTCGCAATACGCTGCCATCGCCGCGACCAAAGCCGGCATGCTGTTTACCGACGGCCATGACGCTGCCGTCAGAATACTGGCGCAAGGCATGCTCGACACCGGCCTGCTGAATAAAAACAAAGTCGGCACACTCGACGACGTGATTGCCAACGGCGACTTCCGGCAGTTTTACATGCATCGCACCGGCCACTGGCTGGGCATGGATGTGCATGACGTCGGCGAGTATCGTGATCCTGCACATGCAGGCGCAGACAAGCCATGGCGCAAACTGCAAAGCGGCATGGTGGTCACCGTTGAGCCGGGCATTTATGTGCGACCAGCTGAAGGTGTGCCGGAAGCTTATTGGAACATCGGTATCCGGATTGAAGATGATGCACTGGTGACGGATGAAGGCTGCACGATTTTAAGTCGCAATGCGCCGAAGACCGTCGCTGAAATTGAAGCAGTCATGGGTTGAACAATCACATGAGGCTAATTTGACGCAACGCCATTTCGAGATTGCCATCGTTGGCGCCGGCCCGGTCGGGATGGCGTTAGCGGCGATGCTCGTCGCTCGCGGTGTGACCGCGAGCGGGATTGCGCTGATCGACGCCAAAACACCCGAAGCAGCACAGCAAGATGCGCGCTCGATTGCGCTGTCTTACGGCAGCCGTCAACTGCTGGAACAAGTCTATGCTTGGCCTGTGTCCGGCACACCCATTACGGAAATTCATATTTCGCGGCGCGGCAGTTTTGGCCGCAGCTTGATCGAGAGCCGCGACTATGATTTGCCTGCGCTCGGTTACGTCTGTCGTTACGGGCAGTTAGTGCAGACCTTGCATCAGACATTGAAGAGCAGCGGCGTCACCATGCTGCGACCGGCAACGGTGAGCGCTGTTAACGAAACTGCAGACAGCGTCATGCTGCAGATGACTGACGGCTCTGCGATTGAGGCAGCGCTGATGGTGCAAGCCGAAGGCGGCGTGTATGGCACGCAGCAGCAAAAAACATTGAGCCGCGATTATCAGCAAAGCGCCATTGTGGCGACTGTACACAGTAACGCACCGCTTGCTGGTCGCGCGTTCGAGCGCTTTACCGATGAAGGTCCGCTGGCCTTGCTGCCGCAGGATGATGGCTATGCCTTGGTCTGGTGTGCGCGGCCAGCGCGGGTAGCAGCTTTGCTGGCAATGTCTGAAGCAGTTTTTTTGCAGGCACTGCAACAGGCATTCGGGCAACGCGTCGGCAGCTTTACCAAAGTCGGCGCGCGTAACAGTTATTCATTGGGACTGAACGCCAATCCGGCATCGACCGCACGATCCGTTGCCATCGGCAACGCAGCGCAAACGCTGCATCCTGTCGCGGGACAAGGCCTGAATCTGGGGCTGCGCGATGCAGCGGTGCTGGCAAGCCTGCTGGCGCAAGCAAGCTCACCAGAAAAGCTCGCGCAGTTTATTGCCAGCCGTGGCAGTGACCGCAATATCACGCTGCGACTTACCGATCTGATGGCACGCGTCTTTGCCAGCGGGTCGGACCAGTCCTTAAGTCAGGGCTTGCTCGGCATGTCACTTGGTCTGGTTGATGTGCTGCCGCGATTGAAGCGCGGCCTGGCAGATCAGATGATGTTCGGCTGGCGCTGAACGGTTTGCGCATAAACATTACGCAGAATAGTCAACCACGCAGCAGAGTACGGGCTGCGAGAATGTCCAGAATCCGCTGATGCCCCTTTTGTTTGGCAAGCAGTTCAGCCTTGTCCAATCCCAGCAGCCAGCATTCATGTTCTGTCAGCAGGCAATTGTCTGAAGTTCTGCGCATGAGCTGCTGAACCGTCAAAGCAGGCGGTAGTTTGGCTTTCATGAAAAACTTGAAGGCATCGTCTTCGGTCTGCGTATTACGTGGAATAACTTCATGCAGATCGATCGAATCCCTGTCCTCATTCCCTTCATCCGCTTCGTTTGCACGAAATTCTGCGCGAAAGAAACTAAGCAGACAGGACAGCACAGCCGGCCTGTCCGTTTCAACGGCACCCATAATGGCTTGCTTCAAATACGGCAGCTTGGGGCGACTTGCCAATTGCGGCCAGACATCCAGCATTGCACCCACAATCTGCAGGCTGCCGTAACGCGCAGCGGCTTCAAGCGGCGCAAGTCCTTTGGCGTTTCGGCTGGCAAAATCTGCGCCGTCAGAAATCAGCAAAGCTGCCATCTTGTCCTGACGCTGCATGACTGCCCAGCTCAGCATGGTTTCGCCAGTGCCAGCATCCTGCGCATTGAGTAATTGCAGGAAGCGCTTACGCGGCTCTGAGTTGTCGACACGGACTGCGGGCTGACGGCGCAGGTTAAAAAACCGCAGAAACATTCTGCCCAGAGGTGTTGCGTAGTCTGAAGGCGGTTTCTCGTGGCCATCCAGCGCCAGCGGATCAGCGCCGAGTACGAGCAAGCTAGCAGCAATACCAATTTGCCCGCTTTGCAGCGCCATCGTCAAAGGCGTATGCAAAGTTTTCGGATGCACGAGGTCGAGATCAATGCCGTGGGTACGACGCTCAGAGCGTTTGCCCGGTACGAGATCAAAAAATTTCAGTTCGCCAGATTGAATATTTTTGAATACCGAGCGCATCTCTGGTGTTAGCAGCTGCCTCTCATTTTCTTCCATCTGCACATTTTTTTTGGCGTTGACGACGGGAGCACTGGAGCCGGAAGACGATGTGCTTATTACGACCTCCAATTCACTGATACGTAAAGGATTTTCAGTTGGCTGCCGCGATTCCAAAACGGGCTGCCTGGTTTTGTCAGGCAGCTTGTTACTACTGCTCCCCCTTTTTGATTCCGATGAGCGAATCGCACTTGCGATTTCTTTAGGGTGAACAGGCTTACTGGATGGTGGGAATGACATAAGGCTTTCACGATAGCTATTTCTGGAGCGCCGTTTGTATCAAGCCGTGTGAGAGAGTTCAATAAAACCTTTACTGATTTTTTTCATGCCGACGAAAAAAAACGGACACATCACTGTGTCCGTTTGTTTGAAGCGGGCTAGTTTATTCGACTGCCTTCACCATATCTTCAATAACTTTCTTTGCATCGCCAAACACCATCATGGTTTTATCCATGTAGAACAGTTCATTGTCCAGACCGGCATAACCGGCTGCCATCGAACGCTTGTTCACGATAATAGTTTTTGCTTTGTAGGCTTCCAGAATCGGCATGCCGGCGATCGATGATTTCGGATCTTTCGCAGCAGGGTTCACGACGTCGTTCGCACCCAGCACCAGCACGACATCGGCCTGTCCGAATTCGCTGTTGATGTCTTCCATCTCGAACACCTGGTCATACGGCACTTCGGCTTCGGCCAGCAGCACGTTCATGTGGCCCGGCATACGACCTGCCACCGGATGAATCGCGTATTTGACGGTGACGCCTTTGTGCGTGAGTTTTTCTGTCAGCTCTTTGAGTGCGTGCTGCGCACGTGCCACCGCCAGGCCGTAACCCGGCACGATGATGACTGTCTCGGCGTTCCCCATCAGGAAAGCAGCATCGTCAGCCGAACCGGACTTGACCGGACGCTGTTGCTGCGCACCGCCTGCTGTAGCGGCAGCAGCATCGCCACCGAAACCACCAAGGATGACGTTGAAGAACGAGCGGTTCATCGCCTTGCACATGATGTAAGACAGGATCGCGCCAGACGAGCCCACCAGCGAACCGGCAATGATCAGCATGGAGTTGTTCAACGAGAAGCCAATACCTGCTGCTGCCCAGCCTGAATAGCTGTTGAGCATGGACACGACCACCGGCATATCGGCGCCGCCGATAGGAATGATGATCAGCACGCCGAGCACGAAGGCGATGACGGTCATGACGACGAAGGGGCCCCATGCTGGCTCTGCGCCATCTGCAGCCACGAACATAAGGCCGCTGACGATCATGATGATGGCTAGCGCGAGGTTGACCATGTGCTGGCCCTTGAAGGACACCGGCGCGCCCTGAAACAGGCGGAATTTGTATTTACCAGCCAGCTTGCCGAAGGCGATGATGGAACCGGAGAACGTGATCGCGCCAACGAAGGTGCCGATGAACAGTTCAACGCGGTTACCCATAGGGATAGCGTCACCGATGGCTGCCGTGATGTTGAAGGCGAACGGCTCGGACACGGCAGCGACAGCGATACAGACAGCCGCCAGACCAATAAGAGAGTGCATGGCTGCGACCAGTTCCGGCATCTTGGTCATCTCGACGCGCTTGGCGAGAATGGCGCCGATACCACCACCCACCACCGCACCGAGTGCGAGCAGGCCGTAGCCCAGGCCAGAACCGGTGGTTGATTCGGATTTGAGTTTGACGATCAAGGCAATCGTGGTCAGCACGGCGATGGCCATGCCGCTCATGCCGAACGCATTACCACGGCGCGCAGTCGACGGATGCGACAAGCCCTTGAGTGCCTGTATGAAGCAGATTGCTGCGATCAGGTACAGCAGGGTGACTATATTCATGCTCATTATTGCGCTCCCTCTGCAACCTTCGTTTTAGGCTCTTTTTTCTTGAACATTTCGAGCATGCGCTGGGTGACCAGGAAGCCACCGAAGACATTGACTGCGGCCAGCGCCACTGCCAGCGTGCCCATGAACTGGCCAAGCGGGCCCTCGGTGCGCGCTGCTGCCAGCATGGCGCCGACGATGATGATGGCCGAGATCGCATTCGTGACAGCCATCAGCGGCGTATGCAGCGCTGGTGTGACGGTCCACACAACGTGGTAACCGACATAAATTGCCAGCACGAAGATGATCAGATTGATGATGGTATGACTGACTTCCATGATGTCCTCTTATTGATAGACTTTGACCGCTTGTTTACGGCAGGCGGACGGCGATTATTTTTTAAGACCAGTGATGCGGTTTTTTTCGTCAACGAATACGATCTTCTGCTTGTAAGTCTCGATCTCGGCATCCGTCATCGGCGCATAGGTGCAGATGATCAGCAAGTCGCCCAGATGCGCCAGACGTGCTGCCGCACCGTTAAGCGATATCTCTCCACTGCCGCGCTTGCCCTTGATTGCGTAGGTGGAGAAACGCTCGCCGTTGTTGACGTTGTAGAGTTCGATTTTTTCGAACTCGCGAATGTCAGCCGCTTCCAGCAGTTCTTCGTCAATCCCGCACGAACCTTCGTAGTTCAGGTCGCACTGGGTAACCGTTGCGCGATGAATTTTCGCGCGCAGCATGATACGTTGCATGGCCAGCCTTATTTCCGCAGCACTTCGCCACCGGCGCAGACCATGGTGGCGGCGACGATTTCATCGGCAGGGTCAATCGCCAGCGCAGCGTCTTTGTCGATGATGAGCTTCAGGAAGTCCAGCACGTTACGCGCATACAGCGCCGACGCGTCCGCCGCCAGCAGCGCCGGCAGGTTAGCTTCGCCAATGATGTGCACGCCATGCTTGACGACAGTCTTGCCCAGTTCGGACAGCGGGCAATTGCCGCCCTGCTCGACAGCCATGTCGACGATCACGGAACCCGGCTTCATCGCCTTGACGGTTTCTTCACTGATCAGGATCGGCGCCTTGCGGCCCGGGATCAGCGCGGTGGTGATGATGATGTCAGCCTGCTTGGCACGCTCGTGCACCAGTTCAGCCTGACGCTTCATCCACTCAGCCGGCATCGCACGCGCGTAGCCGCCGGAGCCTTGCGCGATTTCGCGCTCTTCATCGGTCAGGAAAGGCACGTCGATGAATTTTGCACCGAGCGATTCAACTTGTTCTTTAACAGGTGGACGCACGTCCGACGCTTCAATAACGGCACCCAGACGCTTGGCAGTTGCAATCGCTTGCAGACCGGCGACGCCCACACCCATGATCAGCACGCGTGCGGCTTTGACAGTACCAGCAGCCGTCATCAGCATCGGCATAAAACGCTGATACGTGTTCGCTGCCAGCAGCACGGCTTTGTAGCCGGCGATGTTGGCTTGGGAAGACAGCACGTCCATCGACTGCGCGCGCGTAATCCGCGGTGCAGCTTCGAGGGCGAACGCGGTCAGGCCTGCAGCGGCCATGGCGGCGATGTTCTCGGCATCGAATGGATTAAGCATGCCAACAACGACGGTGCCGGATTTAATCTGCGCACGCTCTTCTGCTGACGGCGCACGTACTTTGAGCACCATCTCGCAAGCGTAGGCGTCAGCGGCAGAACCGATCTGCGCGCCAGCAGCTGTGTAAGCGTCGTCCGTTACGCTGGCTGAAACGCCGGCACCGGACTGCACAATGACTTGGTGTTTAGCCGCGACCAGTTTTTTGACAGTCTCGGGTGTAGCAGCGACTCGCGCTTCACCCAGCCGCGTCTCGGCGGGAATGCCGATTTTCATGGAGTTCTCCAAAAAATAAAATTTCGACCGAATCTTACACTTAAACCAAAAAATAGAACTACGGCTCTATTTCTTTAGTGGAAAGAATTGAGTTTCCGCATTTTGCCCGTTTTTCGTCGCCAAGGCCAACCTCGACTGTTGATCTTTGCCAAGAATTGCAGCGAATCGTCGTGGGCGAATAGCGTCTGTGGCGGGTTAAAATGCCGGCTCTTTGAAGGAAACCATGTCAATTATCTGGAAACCCTCGGTCACGGTAGCGGCCATTATCGAGCAGGCTGGCAAGTTCTTACTGGTGGAAGAAGAGACCAGTGATGGCGTGCGCTTTAACCAGCCAGCCGGCCACCTCGACCCCGACGAAACGCTGGAAACGGCGGTCAGCCGCGAAGTGCTGGAAGAAACCGCTTACGATTTCACACCGGACAGCCTGGTGGGCGTCTATATGTCGCGCTATGTTTCAAGCCGCAACAATGAAAACGTCACCTACCTGCGCTTTACCTTTGCCGGCACGCTGGGTGCGCTGCATGAGCAGCCGCTAGACCACGGCATCATCCGTACCGTCTGGATGAGCTATGAAGAACTGCTGGCCTGCAAAGACACACACCGCAGCCCGCTGGTACTGCAATGCGTTGATGATTACCTGGCCGGCAAGCGCAGCCCGCTTGATGTCATTTACACCCACCCTAGCGTAACCGGACATGGCAATGCCTAAAAAGCGGGTAGTAATCGGCATGTCCGGCGGCGTTGATTCGTCAGTCGCTGCGTGGCTGTTGAAGCAGCAGGGCTACGAAGTGATCGGTCTTTTCATGAAAAACTGGGAAGACGATGACGACGACGAATACTGCTCGACCCGTCAGGATTGGCTGGACGCGGCCAGCGTGGCCGACGTGATCGGCGTCGATATTGATGCGGTGAACTTCGCCAGCGAATACAAAGACCGCGTCTTTGCCGAGTTCTTGCGCGAGTATCAGGCCGGCCGCACGCCCAACCCCGACGTGCTGTGTAATGCCGAAATCAAGTTCAAGGCCTTTCTGGACCATGCCATGGCGCTCGGCGCCGACTTCATCGCAACCGGCCACTATGCGCGTGTGCGCGAGTCGAAGGACGCCGGCCGCTTTGAATTACTCAAGGCAGTCGACGCCAGCAAAGACCAGAGCTATTTCCTGCACCGCCTTAACCAGACTCAGCTGGCGAACACGCTGTTCCCGCTCGGTGAGCTGCATAAAACCGAAATACGCAAAATTGCGGCCGAACTGAAGCTGCCGAACGCGCAGAAAAAAGACTCGACCGGTATTTGCTTCATCGGTGAGCGGCCGTTCCGCGAATTTTTGAACCGCTACCTGTCCTTTCAGCCCGGTCCTATGCTGACGCCCGAAGGCCAGACCGTTGGCCAACACGTTGGCCTGTCGTTCTACACGCTGGGTCAGCGCAAAGGCATAGGCATAGGCGGCATGAAGACCCACAAAAACAGCAACGGCGACAGTGACGCCTGGTACGTGGCGCGCAAGGACGTCGCCAATAACGTTCTGTATGTCGTGCAGGGCCATGACCATCCGTGGCTGCTGTCAGCGTCACTCAGCGCCGATCAGGCCAGTTGGGTGGCCGGCACGCCGCCGGCCAATGGCGCGCTGACCGCCAAAACCCGCTACCGGCAGGCCGATGTTGGTTGCACTTATCAAGATGCCGAAGGCAGCATCGCGCTGCATTTCGAGCAGGCTCAGTGGGCGGTCACTCCCGGGCAATCTGCTGTCCTGTATGACGGCGACGTCTGCCTGGGCGGCGGCATCATCCATTCAGCTACGACTGCTGGCTAGTCTTTGACCTTTCGGAACGGCAGTCTCTGCCGGTCTGGTTGCCACCGCCCTCCCACTCCATCCGACATTTTTTCGGGCATGTCGGTGGGTTTCGCTGCGCCTTACACCACCCTACCGATCTTTGTGCCCTGCGGACCGTAGGGTGGTGTAAAGCGCAGCGAAACCCGCCATCACATCGGCGCTCCACATCTAACTAAATACCATCTAAATACAAATCACTTGCATTTGGGATTTGGATGGTCAATAATTTAAACAAGAATTGTTCGCATTCACAGATTAACAAGAATCACCATGACAGCAGCAGCACAGCACATTGCGCAAGCAGCACCAACCGGCAACGGCAACAGCGTCTTGAACAGAATCAAAGTGCAGGAATTATTGAAGCAAACACGCGAGATCGAAATTGATCACGATGGCAAGATCTACCGGCTGCGACTAACGCAAGCCAACAAGTTGATCCTGACCGCCTGATCTGAACCGAAAACGACTGACAGGACTACCCATGATTGTATGCATCTGCAATAACGTTTCTGACAAAGCCATCCGTAAAGCGGTGGACAGCGGCGTCACTTCGCTGTCTGCCTTGCGCGAAACGCTGGAAGTCGGCAGCTGCTGCGGCAAGTGTAATTCGTGCGCCAAAACGATTTTGCGTGAATGCCTTGAAGATCAGGCAAACCAATCCTCTTTTTTCCAGCCTGTCTTTGCAGCAGTCTGAAGTATTTGGTCTGAATTATTTGGTCTGAATTATTCGGCCTGAACCTTCAGGCCATATTTGTGAATTTCATCAATTAGCCAGCCAGTCTCGGCCTTAGTGCCGGATAGCCAGCCAAGTGTTTTACCAGCTTGATCTGGTTTCAATATCCGGGACTTAGTAATGCCATCAAATTCAAATTTAAAACCCCTCGGCGCATTCATGGCCGGACTAGCCATTTGCAGTGGCACCGGCGCTTTAGCAGAAACGACCAGCACAAACTCCAAGACAGAAGCTGGCACGCTGCCTGCCGTTGAAGTCAAGTCAGCGCGCGATGAACCCGCGTACATGGCCACCAAAACCCGCGTCGGCAAAATCGTGCAAGATCCGCATAACGTGCCACAGGCGCTGACCACGGTTACCAGCAATCTTCTCCAGGAACAGCAGGTAGGCTCCTTGCAGGAAGCCTTGCGCAATGTGTCCGGCATCAGCTTCAACGCAGCCGAAGGCGGACGCGCTGGCGACAACATGAACCTGCGCGGCTTCTATACTTTCGGCGATATGTACCTCGACGGCATACGCGACACGGCGCAATACAACCGCGAGACTTTCAATCTCGAACAAGTCGATGTGCTGCGCGGTGCCGGCGCGATGCTGTTTGGCCGTGGCCAGGCTGGCGGCGTCATCAATCAGGTCAGCAAGACGCCGCTGGATTTCGACCAATACAAAGCCAGCATGAGCATTGGCTCACGCGGCTATGGCCAACAGACATTCGACTTGAACAAGTCCATCAATGATGACACCGGACTTCGTGTGAACCTGATGAACCGCGACGAAGGCAGCTGGCGCAGAAACCCTGCCAACGGCGCCGAGCCGGAGATTCACAGGCAGGGAATGGCGCTGAGCCTCGCACTGAACCAGCAGGGCGACAATAAATTCTGGATCAATCAGTACTATTTAAAGACCCGCGACAATCCGGACTATGGCATGCGCTTTGACACCGCAACACGCGCACCGACAACCGCGTATCCATCGAATTATTTTTGGGGCACACCAAAAACGTTCGACAACAGCGAAACGTCGATGACCACACTGGTCCATGAATTGCGCATTGATTCGGGCAGCCTGTTACGCACGCAGTTACGTTACGCAGACTACCAACGCAGCTACTGGGCATCAGAGCCGCAGACGACTGCGCCGGATGTCGATGGTATTCGCGGCAACAATAACAAGACGCGCATGGCGTCGTATAAAACCACGACACTGCAATCGGACTACAGCAAAAAATTTACTGCCCTGGGCATGAAACATGAAGTAGTGACTGGCCTTGAATATCTGAGCGAAGAAGGTTCGCGCCGCGCGCTGCAGGATTTTGGAACAGGTACGTCAGGCAACGCGAGCAGCACGCCAATCTACTACCCGTATGTAGGCAACGCCACACCGAGTACTTTTAAGAGCGATTCCTATGCGGTGTATGCACAGGACACGGTGGAGTTCATTCCAAAATGGAAGGCCACGCTTGGCGCGCGTCACGACCAGATGAATGCGGCCTACTCCAGCGCCACCTCGCCTGCACTGAAATTTGGTGAAATGAGTTATCGCACTGCGCTATCTTTCCACCCGCGCGACAACAGCCATTACTATCTGGCTTTCAGCGATTCATTCAGCCCGACCGCCGACCTCTACCAGCTGACCTTAGTACCGCAGCCAGCAGAGCGCAGCGATATCGTCGAGCTGGGCGCCAAGTGGATGCTGGCTGATGGCAACCTGTCACTGCGAGCAGCACTGTATCGGGCGACTAAAAACTGGGAACGTAACGCAGACCTCGAATCAACGGCCAGCATCCTCACCAAGAAGCGCCGCACCGATGGCTTCGAGCTCGAAGCAGCGGGCCGCATCACCAGTAACTGGGAAATCTTCTCCGGTCTGGCTTTAATGGATGCGCGCATTATCGACGTCGCAGAAAACTATGTCAGCGGCGTGCTCACCCCGGCAGATCCGGCGTATAAAGGCAAGCTGGCACGGAACACACCGAAGTACACATTCAACGTGTGGTCTACCTACAAAATCGACAGTCACTGGAAAGTCGGTGGCGGTGTTGAAGCCAAGGGAGAGCGTCTCGCATTCTCACCAAGTAACAGCGACCCGACCCGTGTACCAACCCTGAACGGCGTCTATCATCCAAACACAGCGCCTTCGTATCATCGCTGGGACGCGATGGTTGCATACGAACACAAGGCGTATACAGTCAAACTCAATATGAAAAACGTGTTTGACAAGCTGTACTACGATGCCGTGTATGACAACGGCGGCTTCACCATACCGGGCACCCGCAGGACACTCATCCTGACAGCCGAAATCAAATACTGACAGGACCACTGCGCCATGCTCGTCACCATCGATAACTTGCTGGATTCTGACGAGCTGGCTACCGCGCGTGATCTGCTCAAGTGCAGCCAATGGACCAGCGGCCAGATTACGGCCGGCTCACAAGCGGCACAAGTAAAAAATAATCAGCAACTGGCTGAAGATGCCGAGCACTTGCCTGCCCTGCGTCGGCTGGTGCTTAATGCGCTTAACCGCAACGCCCTGTTCTTTGCTGCTGCTCTGCCGCTGAAAATCCTGCCGCCTTTTTTCAACCGCTATGCCGGTGATTCAAACACTTACGGTCCGCACGTCGATAGCGCGATGCGGCAAATACCGAATGGCGCAGGCTCGTCTATGCGCTCCGATATTTCTGCCACGCTGTTTCTGTCCGATCCTGAATCGTATGAAGGGGGCGTGCTGACCATCGCCGACACGTTTGGCGAACCTGGCATCAAGCTCAAGGCAGGCGGTATGGTGCTGTATCCATCTTCTTCTGTGCACCATGTGACGCCGGTGACAAGTGGCGAACGCGTGGCCTCTTTCATGTTCATGCAAAGCATGGTCAGGAGTGCAGAGCAGCGACGCCTGCTGTATGACATGGACATGGCGCTGCTGGAGTTAAGGGAAACAGTGGGTGAGACTGACGCTGTCGTCAAGCTCACCGGCACGTATCACAACCTGCTGCGCCAGTGGGCGGAGAGCTGAATTGCAAGCATCTTCGATAGCTGACTATCAGCAGCTGGCACAACAAAAACTGCCGGTCGAAGTCTGGCGCTATCTGAGCGAAGGCGCTGGTGCAGGCCGCACCATGGCAGCCAACATCGCTGCGCTGAACGACACACAACTGATGACCCGTCCGCTGGCTAATGTCAACGGTGGCCATACTCGTATCAAGTTATTCGGACAAGAGTACGCACATCCGCTGCTGCTGGCACCGGTCGCTTACCAGCGGCTGTTTCATGCTGATGGCGAGCTCGCTGCTGCGATGGCGGCGGAAGCGCAGGGCGCACCCTATATATTCAGCAGTCTCGCCAGCATGCAGATTGACAGCATTGCCCGATCAGGTGCTGCGCTATGGTTTCAACTGTACTGGCAAGGCAGCCGTGAAGCGACGCTTGTGCTGTTGCGCAAGGCAGAGGCCGCAGGTTGCAAGGCCATCGTGCTGACGGTTGACGCGCCGGTCAAGCAGGCGAGTTTCAATCTGCCGCCTGGTATCAGCGCTGTTAATCTCGCAGCCAATCTCAACACTGACATGCGCATGCCGGCACTTGCAAATGGCCAGAGCAAAGTGTTTGACTACTGGATGGCGCGCTCGCCGCGCTGGGCTGAAGTGGTCTGGCTCAGGGAGCAGACCAAGCTGCCCCTGCTAATTAAGGGCTTGCTGCATGCTGATGATGCAGCCCAGGCCGTCGCCATTGGCTGTGACGGTGTTGTCGTCTCCAATCATGGCGGACGTGTGCTCGACGGCACGCCGGCCAGTCTTCCTGCACTAACGGCGATTACAGCGCGGCTAGCCGGGAAGACAACTATCCTGTTCGACAGCGGCATTCGTCGCGGCAGCGATGCGTTCAAGGCACTGGCACTAGGCGCGCATGCAGTGCTGCTCGGGCGGCCTTATATTTGGGGGCTGGCTGCTGGTGGCGCGCTGGGTGTAGCACACGTCATTCGCTTGCTGCGCGATGAACTGGAAATGACGATGGCATTAACTGGGCACGCAAGCATCGCTTCCATTTTTGAAGCCCGGCCGGAATGATTCCCAATAACGAAACGAAGCCGAAGTGTGGCAAGCCGCCGCTCCTAAGGTATGATGACAAACTGTTTATAGCTTAATTGCTCCACTTTTTTTAGAGGCCCCAATGAAAGGCGATGCACAAATCATCAAGCTGTTGAATGCGCAACTCACCAATGAGCTAACTGCCATCAATCAGTATTTCCTGCACGCCCGCATGTACCAGCACTGGGGCTTTGCCAAACTCGGGAAAAAAGAATACGAAGAATCGATTGGTGAAATGAAGCATGCCGATCAGTTGATCAACCGTATCCTGATGCTCGAAGGCTTGCCGAATCTGCAGGCACTGCACAAGCTAATGCTGGGCGAGACAACGCCGGAGATGCTGGCCTGCGATTTGAAGCTGGAGCACCTGTCACAGAAGACCGTGAAAGAAGGCATCGCTGCCTGTGAAGCGGCACGTGACTATGTGTCGCGTGAAATCTTCCAGCATATTCTGGACGACACAGAAGAACATATCGACTGGCTGGAAACGCAGCTCGACTTGATCGACAAGCTCGGCTTGCCGAATTTTCTGCAGTCACAAATTGAACCTGGCTAGAGCGCGAACCTGGCTAAATCTAGTTCAAGCATAAAAAACGGAGCCCATTGATATGGCTCCGTTTTTTTATGCTGCCGACAAATTACGCGATAGGCACAGTGTCTTTAAAGGACGGCCGCTCTGACAGTTTGTCAAACAGACGCGCCAGATTGGCATAGTCGTCGCGCCAGGTGATTTCCGGAAAGCGGAAAGCCAGCCAGCCGAGCGCGCATCCCACGGCCACATCAGCCAGCGTTAAGGAATTACCGACGCAAAACGGCGTCTCGCCGAGTCCGGCAGACATCGCTTTCAAGCCATTGTCTACTTTGACAAGTTGACGTTCTATCCAGGCCGGGCTCTGCTGTGCGGGCTGGCGCTGGGTACGTTCCAGACGTACCAGAATGGCAGCGTCGAGTACGCCATCGGCCAGCGCTTCCCAGCACTTGATGCTGGCGCGCTCGCGACCTTGCGTAGGCAGCAGCTTGCCGACCGGCGACATGGTATCGAGATATTCGACGATAACGCGCGAGTCAAACATCGCACCGTTATCTTCCATAATCAGGCAAGGCACTTTGCCAAGCGGATTCGACAGGCTGATCGTCGAGTCAGCTGCCCAGACGTCTTCCAGAATTAATTCAAAATCCAGCTTTTTTTCCGCCATAACAACGCGGACTTTGCGGACGTAGGGGCTGGCGAGAGATCCAATGAGTTTCATGGTGACCAGGCAAATGTACGGGAAAATGATTATAGCATCGGCACATTTACAAAAAGCAGGCGTATAGCAATAGTGGCCAGCTGAATTGTTCGTATGCGCGAATGGTAAAATTACGGATTGATAGCCATTAACCAAACTGACTTTTTCTGATTGTTCCCACCATGCCTCTGACCGCACTTTCCGCACTTTCGCCTCTCGATGGCCGCTACGCTTCCAAGACTGACGCGCTGCGTCCCATCCTGTCCGAAGCCGGTTTCATGCATCATCGCGTCAAAGTCGAAATCGCGTGGTTGTTGGCGTTGTCGGAAGCCGGCTTTGCCGAGATCAAACCGTTTTCGCCTTCAGCGGCGGCGCTGCTCAACAAACTGGCAGACGATTTCACCGAAGAAGACGCGGCCCGCATCAAGGCGATTGAAGCCGTCACCAACCATGACGTGAAAGCCGTTGAATACTGGCTGAAAGAAAAAGTGCAGGACGTACCGGAACTGGTCGCCGCATCGGAATTCATTCACTTTGCGTGCACCTCCGAAGATATCAACAACACCTCGCACGGCATGATGCTCAAAGCTGCACGCGACAACGTGCTGCTGCCGCAACTGGCTAGCGTGATCGACAAACTGACCGCGATTGCGCATGACAACGCCGCCATGCCGATGATGTCGCGCACGCATGGTCAGCCAGCCAGCCCAACCACCTTGGGCAAGGAAATGGCCAACGTCGTCGCGCGCCTGCAGCGCGCCAAAGAACGTATCGCCAGCGTGCAAATCCTTGGCAAGATGAACGGCGCAGTCGGCAACTTCAATGCGCACCTGTCTGCCTACCCTGACACTGACTGGCAAGCCTTCGCACGCGGCGTCATCGAGCAGCGTCTTGGCCTGACCTTCAATCCGTACACCATCCAAATCGAGCCGCATGACTACATGGCTGAACTTTTTGATGCGATTGCACGTACCAACACCATCCTGCTGGATTTGAACCGCGACATATGGGGTTACATTTCGCTGGGTTACTTCAAGCAGCGCACCAAGGCTGGCGAAATTGGTTCGTCAACCATGCCGCATAAAGTCAACCCGATCGACTTTGAAAATTCCGAAGGCAACCTCGGCATGGCCAACGCCGTGCTCAAGCACATGGCAGAAAAATTGCCGGTCTCGCGCTGGCAGCGCGACTTGACCGACTCGACTGTGCTGCGCAATATCGGCGTCGGTTTCGGCTACACCGTGCTGGCCTATGACAGCTGCCTGCGCGGCTTGAACAAACTTGAAGTCAATCCGTCACGCATGGCCGAAGACCTCGACAACAGCTGGGAAGTACTGGCCGAGCCGGTGCAGACCGTGATGCGCCGCTACGGCATTGAAAACCCTTACGAGCAATTGAAAGAACTCACGCGCGGCAAAGGCATTTCGCGTGAAGCGCTGCAAGTGTTTATCACTGGCCTTGCGATTCCGCAGGAAGCGAAAGACTTGTTGCTGGCGATGACGCCGGCTAGTTATATTGGATTGGCTACGCAGTTGGCTAAAGAGATTTAAGGATTGGTTTCTTAACGTCGAAAGATCTGATTGGATTGTTGTACGTCGAAAGACGCTGGGTCCCGGCCTGCGCCGGGACGACATGCTATGGCCAACTAGCCTTCAAACGTCGTCCCGGCGCAGGCCGGGATCCAGCGTCTTATCTAACCCTCGCTACAACCTTAACATCACTAGCTTGATCCCTCTCAAGCCAACGATTTTTTAACGCTCGCACTGCCATCCCAAAAGGCATAGTCATAGCCATCCAAACCTATGACGCGAGAATTAAAATCAATCCGAACCCTAGTCTGGGCAAAGCAACGCCAGACACACTCTTCGAAGCACGCGGACTAGCCAAGGTTTACCAGATGGGCGAAGTTCAGGTGCAGGCCCTGCGCGGCGTGGATCTGGACTTGCATGCTGGTGAATTTGTGGTCTTGCTCGGACCATCCGGCAGCGGCAAATCAACGCTGCTCAATATTCTGGGTGGCCTCGATTCTCCAAGTAGTGGATCGGTGCGCTATGCAGGGCAAGAACTGCATCTCGATGATGATGCGTCAATGACGCAATATCGCCGCTCGCATATTGGTTTTGTATTCCAGTTTTACAACCTCATCCCCAGCTTGACCGCGCGTGAAAACGTCGCTCTCGTCACCGAAATTGCCGACAACCCGATGACGCCGGAAGAAGCGCTGGCACTGGTCGGACTCAGTCAGCGCATGGATCATTTCCCCACCCAGATGTCGGGCGGCGAACAACAGCGTGTGGCCATTGCGCGCGCCGTCGCCAAGCGCCCGCAAGTGTTGTTGTGCGACGAACCGACCGGCGCGCTGGATGTGCAGACCGGCGTGCTGGTACTCGAAGTTATCGCCCGTGTGAATCAGGAACTCGGCACGACCACAGTCGTGATCACGCACAATGCCGTCATCGCAGACATCGCCGATCGCGTTATTTATTTCGGTGACGGTGTGGTCGCCCGCATTGAGCGCAATGCACACAAAAAAACCGCGGCGGAGCTGCACTGGTGAAAGCGCTGGACCGCAAACTCTGGCGTGACCTCGGGCAAATGAAAAGCCAGGCAGCGGCCATTGCGCTGGTGGTGATGTGCGGCGTGGGCACCTACATCATGTTCCTCTCCACGCTGCAGGCATTGCGGGCGACGCAAGAAAGCTATTACCGTGACTACCGCTTTGCTGATGTCTTCGTCTCGCTCAAGCGCGCACCCGAGTCGCTGCGCCAGCGCATACAGGATATTGCTGGTGTTGATCAGGTAGAGACACGCGTGTCGGCGGCAGTAAGACTCAGCATGGCGGGTTTCGACGAACCGGTAACGGGCTTGATGGTGTCTGTGTCAGAAAATGGCCGTCACGGACTCAATGCACTGCACTTGCGCGAAGGCAGATTGCCGGACACAGAAAAGCCGGACGAGGTGGTAATCAGTACGCCCTTTGCGCAAGCACATGCGCTGCATCCGGGCGACCGTTTTTACGCCATTCTCAACGGGCGACGTCAGCAGCTAACAGTGGTCGGCAGCGCGCTGTCACCCGAATTCATACAGCAATTGCGTCCCGGCTCGGCCTTTCCTGATTACAAACGCTTCGGCGTGATGTGGATGGGAAGGCGCGCCTTCGGGCAGGCCTATGACATGCACAACGCCTTCAACGACCTGACCCTGAGCCTGCGTCCGGGTGTCGACACGCAAAGCGTGATGGACCAGGTTGACGAACTGCTTAAGCCCTACGGCGGCTTGGGAGCGGACGCACGCAAGGACCAACGCTCGCATCGTTTTTTAAATCAGGAGTTACAGCAGCTAGCCACCCTTGCCAGCCTGTTCCCCGCCATCTTCATGGGCATTGCTACATTCCTTTTGAATGTCGTCATCGGTCGGCTGGTGGCGATGCAGCGCGAGCAGGTGGCCACGCTCAAGGCCTTCGGCTACGACAATGTTGCCGTGCTGTGGCATTACCTGAAAATGGTCTCCGTCATCGTTGGCCTTGGCATCATAGGCGGCACTGCACTCGACGCGTGGCTGGGCAAGGGACTCTCCGATATCTATACCGAGTTCTATCACTTCCCCTATTTGAAGTTCAGCCTGCATCCCACAACTGTACTGCAGGCAGCAACAGCCAGCCTGATGGCCGCCGGTCTGGGCACTATGTTTGCAGTCTGGCGCGCAGCCAGCTTGCGACCGGCACAGGCGATGCGACCGGAGCCGCCGCCGCGGTATCACGAGACCTGGGTAGAAAAGTGGGGCCTCAAGCGCTGGCTGTCGCAACCCACACGCATGATCATTCGCCACATCCAGCGCCAGACGGTCAAATCTGCGCTGACCGTACTCGGCATTGCGATGGCATGCGGGATCATCCTGACCGGCCTGTTCCAGCGCGACACAGTGGGCTACATGGTCAACATCCAGTTCGGCATGACACAGCGCGAAGATCTGTCGCTGACCTTTACCGACCCCACTTCATACCGCGTCCGCTTTGACCTGTTGGCACTGCCCGGTGTGCAGCGTGTAGAAGTATTCCGCACCGTGCCGGTAAGGCTGCGCAATGCGCAGCACAGTTATCGCACCGGCATTCGCGGCATTGAACCGAACGGTGATATCGCGCGCGTGCTCGATGCAGATTTACGCCCAGTCGACTTGCCGACGGAAGGCATTTTACTGACCGACTATCTTGGCAAGCTGCTTGATGTGCGCGCTGGCGATAGCGTTATCGTCGAGGTACTCGAAGGTAATCGGCCCATACGCGAAACGAAGGTCGCCGGTCTGGTGCGCGATTATCTTGGCGTGTCGGGTTATATGCAGCTCGCAGCACTCAACCGATTCATGCAGGAAGGCCCGACACTCTCCGGCGCTTACTTAAGTGTAGACAGCGCGCAGTTAACCTCGCTGTATGCGCGCCTGAAAGAAATGCCGCGCATAGCCGGTGTGGCCGAACGCGTGCAGGAGATCCGCAATTTCAATCGGATGATGAACGAGACCATGCTCTTTTTTACTTACGTTGCCACCGTGTTCGCCATCATCATCGCCTTCGGCGTAATTTATAACAGCGCGCGCATTGCACTCACCGAGCGCGGGCGCGAACTGGCAAGCCTGCGGGTGCTGGGTTTTACACGCGCCGAGATTGCCTACATTCTGCTCGGCGAGTTGGGCATCCTGACATTGGTTGCGATTCCACTCGGGCTGTGGCTGGGTCGCGGCATGTGCTACTACATCGCGCACACCATGCAAAACGACCTCTTCCGCGTACCCGTCGTACTAGCGCTGCAAACCTATGCGTTTGCGGCAAGCGTCGTCTTGTTTTCGGCGCTGCTGTCGGGGCTGGCAGTGCGTCATCGATTGAATCAGCTTGACCTGATTGCTGTTCTGAAAGCGGCGGAGTAAATATGAAAAAAATTTTACCAAGCCGTCGTCGCATCCTGCTTGCGCTGCTTGCCTTGCTGATTGCAGCAGGACTGTTCTTCGGCTTTCGTCCTCAAGCCATTGAAGTCGACATGGCCACAGCGCAGCGCGGGCCACTACGCGTAACAATCGAGCAGGAAGGCCGCACACGGGTAGTAGACCGCTATGTCGTCACGGCCCCAGTGAATGGCTATGCGCGTCGCATTCACTACGATGCCGGTGACGCTATCGAACGCGGCACCGCTTTGGTTGAACTCGAGCCCGTACGCGCCGAAGTTCTGGACGCGCGTCGCCGCGCCGAAGCTCAGGCACGCATTGCTGCGGCGACAGCAAGCGTGAGCGTTGCGGAACAACGTGCCAGTGCTGCAGCCAGTAATGCAAGCCTCGCGCAAAAGGAAAGCCAGCGCCTTTATGCACTGCGGCAGTCCGGTTATATCAGCGCCACCGCTGCGGATCAGGCAGCCACTGTTGCCGAGCGCAGCGCCGCGGAACTGCGCTCGGCGCAATTTGCTGTTGCCACAGCCAGACATGAACGCGATGCAGCCCGCACCAACTTGCAATACGCCGCCAGCAGCGGTAGCGGTAAACCGATCGCCATCCCTTCCCCCGTATCGGGACGCGTGCTTAAGATAAACCGTAAAAGTGAAGGCACCGTCGCTGCCGGCCAGGCCTTAATGGAAATTGGCGACCCGCGCGCACTCGAAGTTGAAGTCGATGTGCTGTCCGCTGATGCGGTACGCATTCGTCCCGGCGCGCGCGTGGTATTCGAGCGCTGGGGTGGTGACGGCGTGCTCGAAGGTGAAGTGCGCGTGATCGAACCGGCCGGCTTTACCAAAGTCTCGGCACTGGGCGTGGAAGAGCAACGTGTGTGGGTCATTGTTGCCTTCACTTCGGCACCAGCGAAATGGCAGGCGCTAGGCGACGCCTATCGCGTAGAAGCGCGCTTCATTTTGTGGGAAGCGAATGACGTACTGCAGATTCCCGCCAGCGCTTTATTTCGTGACGGGTCTGGCTGGGCCACTTACGCCGTCGTGGAAGGCAAAGCCGTCAAGCGCCGCGTGGAAGTCGGACAACGCAATGGCAGCAGTGCGCAAGTCAACTCGGGCCTGAAGGCGGGCGAGCGTGTCGTTGTCCATCCGGATGACCGGTTGAAAGATGGTGTGAAAGTGGTAGCCAGTAAACAATCATAAAGATTTTTTTCCGCTACCGTTTCAACTTCAAATAGTCGCCAACCAACATCGCTGCCGGATAAAGAATTTGTTCTTCTTGCGTGGCATGCGCAAGCAAGTGGTCGGCAAATTGTGCTGCCTCGGGCTTGCCCTCGTCTTTGGCAGCAGTACGCAGACGCTGCAGCGCGGCTCCGATTTTCTGGTGCTCAGCCAGCATCGCGGGCATATCGGCTTTCAGGCGCTCAGTCATTTTGATGACCGCGTCCGTATCGCGCGGCATTTTGCCAGCCGACACACTGGCGAGCAATCCGAGCGGCGGCATTGCATATTCCTCTTCCTTGACGAAATGCGGATGCAGCAATTTTTCTACTTCTTTTGCAATGGCACCCGTTTTTCCTCCGGACGCAACAACTCTGGCCAGATCTGCGTGCAGCTCCTTATGCTCGGCCTTGATTGAGGACGGAATGGATAAGCCGGAATCTGCTGCCTGCGCAGCACTTACTGGAACGACCGCAGGCATTAAAAATAAGACATACCGGCTACTGTGTAGAACCACTTAACGAGAGACATGATGCACTCCATTCTTGATTTCGCAGTTGACAGAAACTTCAAGAGCATTTTCCATCGTGCGTAAGCTACGTGCGTTGTCCTTCGATGTTGTTGTTGAGACGGCGCAAATTGACGCTTCCACAACGGCATGACAACTCATTAAACAAATCCGTATCAAATCTTCATAATTTTTTTGTGGTCCATGACTTACATACCGTAATCCATGGATTACAATGCTTACATGATTTAAATAATGCAGAATGAAACCTTCGAGCGCTGGCAAGCAAAGCTAAAGGACAGGTTCGCTGTTGCAAGAATCAATGCACGAATTCGACGCCTTTCGAACGGAAATTATGGAGATGCAAAGACTTTAGGAAATAGCATCTGTGAGTTAAGAATCGATTGCGGGCCAGGCTATCGCATTTACTTTACTCATAAGGGAAAGTTTGTTGTCCTACTTCTCGCTGGTGGTGACAAAAGTACGCAGCAGGCCGACATAGAACGCGCCATTACAATCGCCAAAGAATGGGGAACCGAGACATGACTGAAAAATTTACTGAATGGGATGCTGTCGCCGAATTCAAGACCGAAGAAGACATTGCCCTGTATTTCGAAGCCTGCCTTGAAGATGATCCGGGCGACGGCAGCTTGATTCGCGCAGCGCTAGGAGACATTGCCCGTGCGCGCGGCATGAGCCAACTTTCGCGCGAAACTGGCTTGGCGCGTGAAGGGTTATACAAAGCCTTGTCAGCCGAAGGAAATCCAGAGTTCAGCACAATCATGAAAGTGATAAAGGCTCTGGGCTTGAAACTACATGTAGAAACTGCAGAGCATTAAGCTGAGGCCAAAATAAAAATTTGCTGGCGATGCCCCTCTCTTTGCCGCTGACTTTTCAATTATTAAGTTCAATAAGCTTGTACTCGGCATCGGCAAATCTTTTCAGTGCCGCGCGCATCAGCGGTTGATAGCTCAAGCCATGCTGCGATGCGATGAATTTGAAATCATCAATCAGTTCAGTTGGCAGCCTGATCGAAATGGCTTTCAAGCACAAGGCCTCGTCAACTTGCTGCTCCAGCTCTTTCGGTGCAGGCCTGACGAACGCTTCATCCCAGCCAAGTTTGCCGTCTTCCCACGCTTCGGGCGACCCAGCGATTTTCTGCTTTTTCATAGCTCTCTCCATTCATTACTTTCTATGACGCTCATAGATTGAAATCTCTACCTAATTAGCTTGGTAGGCTGTCTTGATATGCAGCTTGCCGTGCGCATAGACAAAGGCGATTTTCAACATACGAGCGTTGTCTGTTTCAGCGATGAACCATAAAGTAGGTAGGTCTGTTTTATTGTCCTCGCGCGCATCGGAAGGCGAAGCATCAGCCAAGAATTGTATATACGATGTTTGTGTTGTGAAAGCGCTGCACAACGCTACTGCGATGTCTCTCGGCTTGGCGAATGCGTGAAAAATCTAGACGAAAAAAAACCGGCTCGAAAGCCGGTTTCATTGGATTCATGCTGCATCAAACCACAGCACCATCCGTCTCGTCTTTGACCTTCACAGGCTTGATCAAATCCTCACGCTTCACACCCAGCCACATCGCCACGGCGGCTGCGACGAACACGGAAGAGTAAATGCCGAAGCAGATGCCGATGGTCAGCGCCAGCGCGAAGTAATGCAGCGTCGGGCCGCCGACCAGCAGCATCGACAACACCATCAGCTGCGTGCAGCCGTGGGTGATGACGGTACGCGAAATGGTGCTGGTGATGGCGTGGTTCAGCACTTCGGGTGCAGTCAGTTTGCCGAAGCGGCGGTCACGGAAGGCTTCGCGCACCCGGTCAAACACGACCACCGATTCGTTGACTGAATAACCCAGCACTGCCAATATCGCCGCCAGCACTGTGAGTGAGAATTCCCACTGAAAGAACGCGAAGAATCCCAGAATGATGATGACGTCATGCAGGTTGGCGATGATGGCGGCGACGGCGAATTTCCATTCGAAGCGGAATGCCAGATAGATCATGATGCCGGCCACCACAAAGGCCAATGCGGTCAGACCATCATGCGCGAGTTCTTCGCCAACTTGCGGGCCGACGAATTCAACCCGCTTCAGGTTCACTGTCGGGTCTTGCGCCTTCAGTGCGTCGATCACGGTGTTGCTGATCTGCGCTGAATTCGTTCCCTTTTGTACCGGCAGCCGGATCAACACATCATGCGCGGTGCCGAAGCTCTGCACCTGGTTGTCGGTATAGCCGAGACCGTTGATGGTCTTGCGTATGCCTTCCAGATCGGCCGGCTTGGCATAGGCCGCTTCCATCACGGTGCCACCGGTGAATTCAATCGACAGGTGCAGGCCCTGATGAAACAGGAAGAACACTGCAGCGACAAACGTCAGCGCCGAGACTGCGTTGAACCACAACGCATGACGCATGAACGGGATGTCTTTTTTAATTCGGAACAGTTCCATAATTTTCCTCTGTGTGCTCAGTGTGAGCCCTACGCCATCAGGCGTTGGGCTTCCATACTTGTCCGATGGAGACGCTGGTGAGTTTCTTGCGGCGGCCATACCAGATGTTGGCAAACGCACGCGACACCACCACGGCCGAGAACATCGAGGTCAGGATGCCCAGACAGTGAACAACCGCAAAGCCGCGAATCGGACCGGAGCCAAAAATCAGCAAGGCCAGACCGGCAATCAGGGTCGTCACGTTCGAGTCAAGAATCGTCGCCCATGCACGTTCGAAGCCGGCAGCAATGGCTGCCTGCGGCGATGCACCGCCACGCAGTTCTTCGCGAATACGCTCATTGATCAGCACGTTGGCGTCAATTGCCATACCCAGCGTCAGCGCAATAGCGGCAATGCCCGGCAAGGTCAGCGTTGCCTGCATGACGGACAACAGCGCAATCAGCAGCATGACGTTGACAGCCAGTGCAAAGACGCTGAAGAAGCCGAACAGCATGTAGTAGATGACCATGAAGATGGCAATGGCGGTAAAGCCATACAGCGTGGAGTTGAAACCCTTGCTGATGTTTTCAGCGCCGAGTTGCGGGCCGATGGTGCGTTCCTCAATGATTTCCATAGGCGCGGCCAGTGAACCGGCGCGCAACAGCAGCGCGAGGTCAGCAGCGCCTTCCGGTGAATCCATGCCGGTGATCTGGAAGCGTGAACCGAGTTCGTCGCGAATGCTCGCAACGGTCAGGACTTCGCCCTTGCCTTTTTCGAACAGCACGATGGCCATCAGCTTGCCGATCTTGCTGCGGGTGGCTTCGCGCATTTTGCGGCCGCCGTCGCCGTTCAGATCAATGCTGACTGCAGGCTGCTGGTTCTGGTCGAAGCTTGCGCCTGCATTTGAAATGTAGTCGCCGGTGATGATCGGGTCTTTATACAAAACCACGGGCGCGCCCTTGCCGACTTTGAACAGCTCGGAACCCAAAGGCACAGCAGCGGTTTCTTCGGTGCCGCGACGCACGGTTTCATCAACCATGCGCACTTCCAGCGTAGCGGTGCGGCCGATGATGTCTTTAGCGCGCGAAACGTCCTGCACGCCCGGCAACTGCACCACGATACGGTCTGCGCCCTGGCGCTGGATGATCGGTTCTGCTACGCCCAGTTCATTGACGCGCTTGGACAGGGTGGAAATATTTTGTTGAACCGCTTCTTCCAGCGTGCGCTTCAAGGCTTGCGGGTTCAACGTGCCGCGCAGTTTCAGACCGTCAGTGTCGGTCATCTCGGTCAGCGCCAGTTCGGGCAATTGCGCAGCGAGCACATTTTTGGCAGCGTTCAGGGTTTCCTGATCGCGCACACGAATCTCGATAGCATCGCCATCTCGCGAGATGCCGGCAAAGCGCACGCGCTTTTCTACCAGCAAAGAACGCGCGCTAGTCTGCAAGCCCTGCATGCGCTTGGTAAAGACCGCTTTGGTATCAACTTGCATAAGGAAATGCACGCCGCCGCGCAAGTCCAGCCCCAGATACATAGGCATCGCATGCAGACTCTGCAGCCATTGCGGCGTATTCGGCAGCAGGTTGAAGGCCACCAGATAAGTCGGGTCGGTCGGGTCGCGGTTCAGGCTTTGTTCCAGCACGCTCTTGGCTTTGAATTGCAAATCCGTGTTGGCGAAGCGTATGCGCACCGTGCCGTTGTTGCCGATGTTTTCAAAATACATACTCTCGGCATGCACACCGGCAGTATTCAGCGCCTGCTCGGCAGCAGCGAGCAAATCGGGGCCGGCTTTGATCGTTGCCTTGGCGCTGCTGACCTGCACGGCCGGCGACTCGCCAAAGAAATTCGGCACCGTATACAAGGCGCCAAATAGCAGCGCGAACACGATCAGGATGTATTTCCAGAGGGGGTAGCGGTTCATAGTGTCCTGCGTTGAAAAGAAAATGTCCGGCAAAAGGTGCCGGACATGATGCGCGCCATTCTTACAGCGACTTGATGGTGCCCTTAGGCAGCAGCATGGTGACAGACGCACGTTGCACCACGATCTCGGTGCCGGCTGCGACTTCCAGTGTCAGGTAGGCATCGCCTGCCTTGGAAATTTTTCCGAGGATGCCGCCGGCGGTGATGACTTCGTCACCCTTGGTCAGCGCGTCCATCATCGCTTTTTGCTCTTTTTGACGCTTCATCTGCGGACGAATCATCAAGAAGTACAGCACCACGAACATCAGGATGATGGGCAAAAACTGGGAAAATGCGCTAGCTGAAAACATGGACTGCTCCGGGTTATGGTTTTTAAACGACCCAGCATTCTAGCACTGGAAGCAGTCCGTCCAAATTTAGCTGGAAGCAGGTCTGGTGTCAGGCAAAAGTCCCATTTTCCGGACGATAAAAAAGGTAAAAGACTCGCCTGCCTGCCGCGCATGGTCCAGCACGCTCATGCCATCGACCGACTTTTTATAAAGTGACGCACCGTGCGCTACCAGAACGCGGGCCAGCGCCATGTTTTCGCAATTGATGGCATACATCAGCGGCGTCATGCCGAGTTCGTCGCTCACATCGACCTGAGCACCATTACGCAACAGGAGTTGGGCTGCCTCTGGCTTCAGGTCGCCAATATGAAGGATGGTGCGCTGGAACAGTCCGCTCGGGTTAGGGTTGGCGCCGTGCTGCAGCAGATATTCTGCCAGCGCCAGCTTGTTGCCGGTGCAGGCGCGCAGCAGCGGCGTTTCGCGGAAGCGGTCGCCTGCGTCGATATTGATGCCTGCCGCCTCAAGATGCTTGACGATCTCGATTGTCAAAAAATCGGCGTGTACCAGTTCTGTGCCTCGGTTCGGCAACTGGTCGAGCTGCGCCCCCTGCTTCAGCAAGAACTCGACCAGCGTTGCCGGTTGAGTTAAAAGCGGCGACTGTATGGCCAGGTACAAGGGCGTTGCACCCTTGCTATCTTTCGAATCCAGCAGATCCGGCATCTGGGCCGCACCCTGCTCGAATAAGAAACTGACCAGCTCAACGCACCCGCCATGGCAAGCCCAGTGCAGCGGCATGCGCCCGGTAACAACGTCAATTTCATCGAGCGTTGCGCCCTTCTCCAGCAAGGTTTTCGTGTGCGCCAGCAATGCGTCCTGGCCGCATTCAACCAGCATTTCGCCGGCCTCGCAACAGAAGCGGGAAAGCGGCATCAGCCTTCGCATCCAGTCATGCGGCTCTGCATCGACAGGAATGGCCCATAGTTCTTCGATGGAGTCGTCATCGGAACTGAGTTCGTCTACCCATTGCTGCATCGTGGGCCGGCGCGGTGGTACTTGCTGTGGCGGCGTACCTTGAGGAGGAGAACAGTGAGGTTCAGGCACACGTGTGCCCAGTGGCGGAAGTGGTGGTGAATTGTCCATGCGAATACTCCTTTGAAAGAAGGGAAACAGCATGGACTGAGGGAAAAATTACACGGCGGAGTTCCTTGCGCGGTCGCTCTTGAATCTGATTCGGAAGTCGGAAAATTCTGTATTGTCGATCGCAGCGCGAATCTCGCGCATTAACTGCAAGTAGTAATGCAGGTTGTGAATGGTGTTCAGGCGTGCACCCAGAATTTCGCCGGCGCGGTGCAAGTGATGCAGGTAGGCGCGCGAGAAATTCTTGCAGGTATAGCAATCGCAACTTTCGTCCAGCGGCATATCTTCATCTTTGTGCCGCGCATTCTTGATCTTAATATCGCCAAAGCGCGTGAACAGCCAGCCATTGCGCGCATTGCGAGTCGGCATGACGCAGTCAAACATGTCAATGCCGTTAGCGACGCCTTCGACCAGATCTTCCGGCGTGCCGACGCCCATTAAATAGTGCGGCTTCTGTGCAGGCAGTTTCGGACCGATGTGCGCGAGCACACGCAACATGTCTTCTTTCGGTTCACCGACGGACAAGCCGCCTATGGCCACGCCATCAAAATCCAGTTCTTCCAGTCCGGCGAGCGATTCTTCGCGCAAGTCTTCGAACATGCCGCCCTGCACGATGCCGAACAAGGCGTTCGGATTTTCTTCCCGCCTGAATTCATCCAGAGAGCGCTTTGCCCAACGCAAAGACATGCGCATGGAGGTTCCCGCTTCTTCGCGCGTCGCGGCGCGGCCATCAATTTCGTACGGCGTGCATTCGTCGAACTGCATGACGATGTCCGAGTTCAACACGCGCTGAATCTGCATCGAGATTTCAGGTGATAGAAATAAGCGATCACCATTGATAGGCGAAGAAAACTTCACACCCTCTTCTGTAATCTTGCGCATCGCGCCCAATGAAAACACCTGAAATCCGCCGGAGTCGGTCAGGATGGGCTTGTCCCAGCCCATGAAGCGATGCAGACCGCCGAATTTTTTAATGACATCGAGACCGGGACGCAGCCAAAGATGAAAGGTATTACCCAAAATAATATGCGCATCAATTTCCTTCAACTCCAGCGGCGACATTGCCTTCACCGTGCCGTAGGTGCCGACTGGCATAAAGATCGGCGTCTCGATCATGCCATGATTGACTTCAAGCCGGCCGCGACGGGCATTGCCATCTGTTTTAAGTAAGGTAAATTTCATGACTTCGATTCCAGATTCAGCAGCATGGCATCGCCATAGCTGAAAAAACGATAGCGTTCTTGAATGGCATGCGCATACGCGGCACGAATGCGATCGTAACCAGCAAAGGCAGACACCAGCATCAGCAGCGTTGATTTGGGCAAATGAAAATTAGTCAGCAGCCGCATCACTGTCTTGAAGGTATAGCCGGGCGTAATAAACAAACGCGTGTCGGCGCTGCCGGCGACCAGCGTGCCGCTTTGCGAAGCCGACTCCAGCGCGCGCATGCTCGTGGTGCCAACAGCGACCACGCTACGGCCAGCGGCGCGCGTGCTTTGCACCAGATCCACGGTCTGCTGCGAGATCGTGTACCACTCGCTATGCATGTCATGCTCGGACAAATTCTCATGACGCACCGGCTGAAAAGTGCCGGCACCGACATGCAGCGTCACATACGCGAACTGCACACCCTTGGCACGCAACTGGTCCAATATGCTTTGGTCAAAATGCAGGCCGGCAGTCGGCGCTGCTACTGCACCGGGGGTGCGTGCGTACACGGTCTGGTAGCGTTCGTCATCAACCTCATCGGCATCGTGTTCGATATAAGGTGGCAACGGCAGCTTGCCATGTGCATCGATCAGTTCGATCACATCATCCGGAAAATGCAGCGTATAAAACTCGCCGGCGCGTTCGCCGACTGTTACATCAAACGCTTCAGCGAGATTGATTTTTGTGCCCGGCGGCGGTGACTTCGAAGCACGAACCTGAGCCAGCACCGAGCGCGTATCAAGCACACGTTCGACCAGAACTTCAACCTTGCCACCAGTTTCCTTAACGCCAAAAAAACGCGCCTTCAAGACCCGCGTGTCATTAAAAACCAGCAGGTCGCCGGCTGTTAGCAGCGAAACGATATCGGTGAAGGCGCTGTCAATCAGCGCCGAGTCTGTTACTTGCAACAGGCGCGAGCCGGCCCGCTCGGGCAAGGGCACTTGCGCAATCAGTTCAGGTGGTAGAGTGAAATCGAAGTCGGAGAGTGAATACATGATGGTTTGTGCACTGACGACACTGGATCCCGGCGTTCGCCGGGATGACGGTGGGAGATCAAGCGCCGTCCTGCTTTTCGGCAGGATGAAGTACAGATCAACCGTCGTCCCGGCGCAGGCCGGGACCCAGCGGCTTCGCAGTGTCTTTCTTTGCGCTGGCAAATAATGAGGAAAAGCCGGTATTCTACGCTGGCTCCGAAAATAGAATCCTATGCCCGCACCGAAAAAAAAATCCGCTCCAGCCAAAAGCCTGCGCACCGTAGACCGGCTGGCCCGCCTTGGCCTGTCCACGGATATGTCGCTGGTGCTGCACCTGCCCATGCGCTACGAGGACGAGACACGGATTTATTCGCTGCACGAAGCCGGCCTGCTGCACGGCCACACCGTGCAGGTCGAAGGCATTGTCACCAGCTGTGACGTGCAATACCGGCCGCGCCGGCAACTGGTTGTCAAAATCGGCAGCGACGGTGACAACGGCGACGAACTGGTTTTACGCTTCCTGAATTTTTACGGCAGTCAGGCCGCCCAGATGGCCATCGGCAAACGCCTGCGCGTACGCGGCGAAATGCGGCACGGATTTTTTGGCAACGAGATGGTGCATCCGATAGTCAAGGCGGTGGAAGAAGGCGCGCCGCTGCCGCAGGCGCTGACGCCGGTTTATCCGGCCGGCGAAGGACTGTCGCAAACGCTGCTGCGCAAAGCGATTGCTGCTGCCATGTCAAGCGCAGACTGGCACGATACGCTGCCGGACGCCTTGCGCACGTCGCTGGATCTGATCCCGTTTGAAGACGCAGTGCGTCTGCTGCACAACCCGCCCACTGACGTTGATGAAAACGCGCTGATGGAGCGCACCCACCCGGCCTGGACGCGCATGAAATTTGATGAACTGCTCGCGCAGCAGTTGTCGATGAAGCGCGCACAAGCCGCGCGCCGCCAGCAGGGCGCGCCAACGCTGGCGACTGTGGGTAATTTGTCCACTGCATTCATGCTCGCATTGCCGTTTGCGCTGACTGCGGCACAGCATAGGGTGCTAGACGAAATCCGCAGCGACCTGCGCGCGCCCTATCCCATGCAAAGGCTGCTGCAAGGTGACGTCGGCAGCGGCAAGACCATCGTCGCGGCGCTGGCTGCCGCGCAGGCGATTGACAGCGGCTATCAGGCGACGCTGATGGCGCCAACTGAAATTCTGGCCGAGCAGCATTTCCGCAAAATCGCTGCGTGGATGGAGCCGCTCGGTGTTGAAGTTGCGTGGCTGACTGGCAGTCTTAAAAAACGCGACAAGGAAGCCGCACGCGAACGTATAGAATCCGGCGCAGCCAAACTTGTTATCGGCACCCATGCGCTCATACAGGAAGACGTCGTCTTCGACCGGCTCGGGCTGGTGATCGTAGATGAACAGCACCGCTTCGGCGTAGCGCAGCGCCTGACTCTGCGCAACAAGGGCGTAGCCAGCGTGCCGCATCAACTGATGATGTCGGCCACACCGATACCGCGCACACTGGCCATGACGTATTACGCTGATCTGGAAGTTTCCGTCATTGATGAACTGCCACCGGGCAGAACACCGATCGTCACGCGACTGATAGACCAGGACCGGCGTGACGAAGTCGTCACGCGCGTGCATGCGGCAGCACTCGATGGCAAACAGATTTATTGGGTGTGCCCGCTGATTGAAGAATCCGAAGCGCTGCAATTGCAGACGGCAACCGACACCTACGCGGCGCTGACTGCGGCATTGCCTGATTTGAAAATCGGTCTGGTACATGGGCGGCTGAAGACGCAAGAAAAGCAGCAAGTCATGGATGCGTTTGCGCGTGGCGAATTGCAGGTACTGGTGGCGACCACCGTCATCGAAGTCGGCGTCGATGTGCCGAACGCGTCGCTGATGGTCATTGAACATGCAGAGCGTTTCGGCCTGTCGCAACTGCACCAACTGCGCGGCCGGGTCGGACGTGGTGCTGCAGCCAGCGTCTGCCTGCTGCTGTTTCAAAGCCCGCTTGGCATGATTGCAAAACAGCGGCTGACGATCATGCGTGAAATTACCGACGGCTTTGAAATTGCGCGCCGTGATCTAGAAATTCGCGGGCCCGGTGAATTTCTGGGTGCGCGCCAGTCGGGGCAGGCGATGCTGCGTTTTGCTGATCTGGAAACGGATCAGTGGCTGGTGGAGCGGGCGCGTAAGCTGGCGCAGCGTTTGTTATTGGAGAATACAGAAGTGGCCGAAGCACATCTGGCGCGCTGGCTGGGTTCGCGTGAGGATTTCTTGCGGGTTTAGTACATTAACGACGCTGGATCCCAGCCTGCGCTGGGATGACCTTAGTATTTGATGCGCAGTTCAAACTACTACCGTCACCCCGATGAAAATCGGGGTCCAGCGTCTTTCTCAGTTTTGCCCCCCAAGCACCGACTATGCGAAACTACGTCCATGACATTGACTGAACTCAAATATATCGTGGCGGTTGCGCGCGAAAAGCATTTTGGCCGCGCCGCCGAAGCCTGTTTCGTTGCCCAGCCTACGCTGTCGGTCGCGATCAAAAAACTCGAAGACGAACTCGGCGTAGCCATTTTCGAGCGCGGCGGCATTGAGGTGTCGGTCACGCCGATTGGCCTGCAGATCGTGGCGCAAGCCGAGCATGTGCTGGAGCAGACCGCTTCCATCAAGAGCATTGCCAAACAAAACAAAGACCCTCTGGTCGGCACGCTAAGGCTGGGCATCATCTACACCATTGCGCCTTACTTGCTGCCGCAACTCGTGCACACGATGATCGAGACCGTGCCGCAGATGCCGCTGATACTGCAAGAAAATTTTACGGTGAAGCTGATTGAATTGCTACGCGCCGGCGAGCTGGATGCAGCGATCATGGCGCTGCCCTTTCCGGATTCAGGTTTGAATGTGCAGGCGCTGTATGACGAGCCCTTCGTCGTCGCGCTGCCGCGTCAGCACCAATGGGCCGAGCGTGCTGCCATCAGCAGCGCCGATTTAAAAACCGAAACCATGCTGCTGCTGGGTGCCGGCCACTGCTTCCGCGATCAGGTGCTCGAAGTCTGCCCCGAAATGTCGCGCTTCTCGACTGCCGGCGTTGGTATTGCACGCACCTTCGAAGGGTCGTCGCTGGAAACCATACGGCATATGGTTGCGTCCGGCATTGGCATTACAGTGCTGCCGCAAGCGTCGGTGCAGTTGAAGCCCGATAGCAACAGCATGCTGCGCTATGTGCCGTTCAAAGCCCCCGTGCCTTCACGCCGCGTCGTCATCGCCTGGCGCAAAAGCTTTACCCGCGCCGGCGCCATCGAAGTCTTGCGGCAGGCTGTGCTGTCCTGCAATCTCAACGGCGTCAGCATGCTGCCGGAAGCACTACCGTTAGAGGGTTAAGTGGCCTTTACTACGCTTCTTATATTCGTGCGTCACCGTCTGCGCTTGTACGCACAACTGGTACGGCTAGACAAACCAATCGGCAGCCTGCTGCTCTTGTGGCCCACTTTGTCGGCGCTGTGGCTGGCCAGCGGCGGCCACCCCGACTGGCGACTGGTCGTCATTTTTTCAGTAGGCACAGTGTTGATGCGCTCGGCCGGTTGCGCCATCAATGACTACGCCGACCGCGATTTCGACAAGCACGTCGCCCGCACTGCGCAGCGTCCACTGACCAGCGGCCAGCTCGCGCCGTGGGAAGCACTGGCAGTCGCTGCGCTGCTGGCTGTGCTGGCTTTGCTGCTGATACAGCCGCTCAACACGCTGACAAAACAACTCTCCGTTGCCGCCGTCGTCATCGCTGGCAGCTATCCTTACTTCAAACGGTTTTTCGCGCTGCCGCAGGCTTATCTCGGCATTGCCTTCGGCTTCGGCATTCCGATGGCGTATGCCGCAGTACTGGAGCAAGTGCCACCGGCAGCATGGGTGCTGTTGCTGGCCAATGTATTCTGGGCACTTGCCTACGATACTGAATACGCAATGGTGGATCGCGAAGATGATTTGAAAATCGGCATCCGTACTTCGGCCATCACCTTTGGCCGCTACGATGTGCTGGCCGTGATGCTTTGCTATGCGATCAGTCTGGGGCTGATCGCTGTCACCGGCTGGCAGCTTGGGTTGGGTGTAGCTTTTTATGCAGGCTTGCTGATTGCCGCCGGCATCGCGCTCTACCACTGGACGCTGATCCGTCACCGCGAACGCATGGCCTGCTTCAAGGCTTTTCGTCATAACAATTGGCTGGGTGCCGCTGTGTTTGCGGGCATCGTTCTCGGTTAACGAACTAAGCTTGCCAGCTCTGCCTCATCTTCACAACAGAGCGGTGAATTTCCCTCTATTCTTCTTGTAAGTGCCATTGCGGTCAGGTCAGAATCATTGACTATGGACCTTACCGAACTGCTCGCCTTCTCCGTCAAGAACAAGGCTTCTGACCTGCACCTGTCAGCCGGCTTGCCACCCATGATTCGCGTCAACGGCGATGTGCGGCGTATCAATCTGCCAGCGATGGAACATAAAGACGTGCACAGCATGATTTATGAAGTCATGAATGACGCGCTGCGCAAGACGTACGAAGAACATCTCGAAGTCGATTTCTCTTTCGAGATTCCGGGGCTGGCGCGCTTTCGCGTTAATGCTTTCAATCAGGACCGCGGTGCAGCCGCCGTGCTGCGTACCATCCCGTCAAAAATCCTGACGCTGGAAGACCTGAATGCGCCCAAGATATTTGCCGATCTGGCGATGAAACCGCGCGGCATGGTGCTGGTGACAGGCCCGACAGGTTCGGGCAAATCCACCACGCTGGCTGCAATGGTCAACCATGTCAACGAAAATGAATACGCGCATATCCTGACGGTGGAAGACCCGATCGAGTTCGTGCATGAATCAAAAAAAGGGCTGATCAACCAGCGTGAAGTCGGCTCGCATACGCATTCGTTTTCTGCGGCATTGCGCTCAGCGTTGCGTGAAGATCCGGACGTTATTCTGGTCGGTGAATTGCGCGACCTTGAAACCATACGGCTGGCTTTGTCGGCAGCCGAGACCGGGCATCTGGTGTTTGGCACACTGCATACCGTATCGGCCGCTAAGACAGTAGACCGGATAGTCGATGTCTTTCCCGGTGATGAAAAAGAAATGGTGCGCGCGATGCTGTCGGAATCATTGCAAGCAGTGATCTCGCAAACCCTGCTCAAAACCAAAGACGGCAGCGGCCGCGTTGCTGCGCACGAAATCATGCTGGGTACGCCGGCCATACGCAACCTGATCCGCGAAGCGAAGGTCGCGCAAATGTATTCAGCCATACAAACCGGCGCCAGCTTCGGCATGCAGACGCTGGACGCCAGCCTGATGGATCTGGTCAAGCGCAACCAGATCTCCATGGGCACGGCTCGCAGCGCCGCCAAGATACCGGAAAACTTTGTTGGTGGATGATGGAACTCGACAGCGCAAAAAAACTGATTCACGATCTCTTGCGACTGATGAAGAGCAAGGGCGGGTCTGACCTGTTCATCACCAGCGGCTTTGCGCCAGCCATCAAATTCAGCGGCAAGCTGACGCCGGTATCAAGCCAACCATTGTCGCCCGATGACGCTGCCGCACTGGTGCAGGCAGTCATGAACGAACGCCAGCGCGTTGAATTCGACATCTCGAAAGAATGCAATTTCGCGATCAGCCCGGACGACATCGGCCGCTTCCGTGTTTCAGCTTTCGTGCAACAGGCAAAAGCCGGCATGGTACTGCGCACCATCACCACCGACATTCCCGAGCTTGATGCATTGCATGTGCCGCAGGTGCTGAAAGAAGTCGTGATGGCCAAGCGCGGCTTGGTAATCATGGTAGGCGCAACCGGTTCCGGCAAATCGACAACGCTGGCGGCCATGATCGGGCACCGCAATGCGAACAGTCATGGCCACATCATTACCATCGAAGATCCGATCGAGTATGTACATCCGCACATCAATTGCATCATCACGCAGCGCGAAATCGGCACCGATACTGCTGACTGGCATACCGCACTCAAGAACACCCTGCGGCAAGCGCCAGATGTGATTTTGATCGGCGAAATCCGCGACCGTGAAACCATGGATCATGCGATTGCGTTTGCCGAAACCGGCCATCTGTGTCTTGCCACGCTGCATGCCAACAATAGCAATCAGGCGCTCGACAGGATCGTGAATTTTTTTCCGGAAGAACGGCGCCAGCAATTGCTGATGGATTTATCACTGAACCTGAAAGGCATGATTTCGCAAAGACTGATCCCGCTGAGAGAAGGCAACAGCCGCTGCGCCGCAGTCGAAGTCATGCTCAACTCGCCGCTCATTTCCGATTTAATCTTCAAAGGCGATGTACACCAGATCAAGGAGATCATGAAGAAGTCACGCGAGCTTGGCATGCAGACTTTCGATCAGGCTTTGTTTGATCTGGTCGAAGCCGAAAAAATATCCATGGAAGACGCGCTGCGCAATGCAGATTCTGTCAATGACTTGCGGCTGGCATTGAAGCTCTTTGGCAAAGAGTCGAAAAGCCGCGATCTGGCTGCTGGTACGGCGGGGCTGGATATCATTTAGGATTTCTGAAAATTGATTTATTGGCTACGCTTCTAACGGAATATTTTCGTTTTTAAGCGACGACGCTGGATCCCGATTTACATCGGGATGACGGTAGTGGTTGAGGCGACATCTAAATCCCCACCGTCATCCCGATGCAAATCGGGATCCAGTGTCTTACGTCGTGTCCAAAAAAATTCTCACTAGAGAACGCAACAACCCTCTCCGTCCCTCAAGCCCCCAAACAACACAGCTTTTCCCCTTCTTTTCCACTGACTAAGTAGCCTCATGCAGGAATAACTTATGTCATACGGAAAGGCGAGTAGCGGCTTGCAAACAGCGCTACGCCCGCCCTGTTACGGCACGCCACCCCGCCCGTTTGCAATTTTTCAAGGAGCCATTTCATGAACACCCGACTGCACCTCAACCGAAAACAACAAGGCTTCACACTCATCGAGTTGGTGATCGTGATTGTCATCATCGGCATTCTCGCCGCCATTGCATTGCCAAAAATGACTGACCTCGCCGGCAACGCGCGCGCCGCCACCATCAAGGGCGTGACCGGTAGTCTTGCCTCGGCCAACACTGCCGTTTATTCCGCAGCGCAGATTGCCAATCAGGGCGGCGCCACCGGTTCTGTCTCGGCCTGCAATGCCACCGTCAGCACGGTCTATGGCTATGCAGCCGACTCGACCGAACTGCTCAAGTGCGTGACGCTGTCGCCGGCTTCGGACTTCACCACCACCACCGCCAACACGGTCTCGCATGCAGGCGCCACCACGCCGGCAAGCTGCAAAGTGGTCTATACCGCGGCAACCGCTACCACGCCGCCGGACTACACCACTACGGTGACTGGTTGCTAAGAGTGAGCAGCAAAGAGAACTATTAAAACACCGGCCATGGAACAAGCTCATGATCACGAGGGACATCGCATTGCAGCGCGTCCACAGCAGCAGTGGTTTCACACTGATGCAACTGATCATTGTGCTGTCCATGGTCGGGATTCTTTCCGCCTACGTTATTCCGAAAATGATGCCCAGCGCAGGCAAGAGCACAGCTGGCTACCAAGCCCTGAAACTGGCTGACAATTTGCGTCATACGCGCATGCTGGCTGTTTCATGGGGCAAGGCGCTGAAATTCAAGTCCGACTCTGCAAGTTACCGCGTCACCTGCTCCACACCCGCCGCGTGCAGCAATGCCACACCAGCTGCCGCCAAATGTCCGAACCCCACTGCAGTCATCATCGACCATGGCCATAACGGTCCGTTCTGTATTGCGCTCGAGAGCGGTGTCTCGCTCAGCGGCCCTGCCGAAATTGAATTCGACCTGCTCGGACGTCCGCTTGCCACTGGCAGCTCTACTTACCAACTATTTGTTGGCAGCACATTAATGGCTACGGTCACCGTCGCGGCCGGCACCGGCTTTGTCAGCACGGTGGTGTTCCAATGAAAACGCACACAATGCGCTACACCGCGTGCGGCTTCACCCTGATCGAGATGATCATCTTGATGGTGGTTTTTTTTGGCGCCCTCGTTTCGCTCTTGTCGGTATCGCGCGAAGCCGCGCAACGGGTCGCCGATATCGATGCGTCGTCACGCGCCATGCAGTACGCACAGGAGCGCGCGGAAATGGTGCTGGCGGACCGGCGCAATCCAAACCGCGGCTATGCGTACGTGCCGCTGCAGAGCGCCAGTTGCGCGGCTGTGTCGGCCAGTTGCGCCTACCCGTTGGAAAACCCGCTGACAGGTACCTCGCTGATGCGCAGTGTGCAAATCACCAATGCGTCTTCCAGCGCTCTTTGTCCGATTCCGGCATCTGGCTGCAAGCAGGTGCTCGTTACCATGACCCGCAGCGGCCGTACCGTGGCGACGGTCACGCTGATGCTGGCCAATAGCTGATATGCGCGCCGACACCATAACTGCCATCCGCGGCTTTACGCTCATCGAAGTGGTGATCGTGATCGTCCTAACCGGCATATTGGCGGCAGCTTCAGTGCAGCCTTTGATACAGGCTTTTACGGCGCGCGCGAAGGTGGCAAATAATCTCGATGCAATTGACGGCCTGCGCTATGCAACTGAGCGCATCGTGCGCGAATTGCGCCAGACCCAGTTCGATGCAGCCGGCAGCGGCTTTCAGCTCAAGGCGCTGGACTACGCCAGTAGCAGCGGCAGCACCAGCAACGGCATCTGCTTCAAACGCTCGGGCGGCACCACAGGTATCAGCACGGCGAGCATCGCGCTGCGCAAGAGCGGCACGCTGGCTACGCTAGACCAGTCAACCACTTACCCTGGCTGTGGCGCGATCCTGGCCAATACGCTGGCCGACAAGGTCAGCAATCTGCAATTCACCTACTGGGCTTTTGGTAGCACCGGCACACCGGTTACTCTGGCAGTGGGCGATGCCAACTTCGGCCGGCTGCTGAACTTCATCGACATCACATTGACGATCACGCCGGCCGGTATCTCCGGTGTGACACCAGTGACGTTGCGCACGCGAGTGGTGCTGCGCAATGGCGCGTGGGGAGCCGCCAAATGAGCGCCACACTACAACGCCAACGCGGCGCTTTCACTTATCTGGCGATTTTGCTGTTACTGGTCGTGGTGGCGACGTCCATGCGTTTTTTATTATCGGCAGCAGAAGCAAATAATTATGCCGCTGTCATCCACAGTCAGAGCCTGCAGGCGCTGATGCTGGCCGACAGCGGTGTTGAAATCGCGCTAGCCAAAATGCGCAATGCCGGCCCGCTGTCCTGCACCAACAGCGCGATGCCTTCCGGTGCACTGGGTGCTGGCAGCTACAGTCTCGCTGCCAGCCAGATCAGTTCGATGGCAGTGGCTTCTAGCTGCAACGGTCTGCTGACCAGCAAGGGCTGCCGCATCCAGACACAAGCAAACGTCGGCGCAACCGCGCGCACTGTCAATCTCGACGTCGCCTACTGCTCGCCGACAGAGGCGGGCACGACCGGCTTCGGCGGTTATTCGAGTGTCATCACGCAGAAAATCACGCCTTACCAAGCCAACTCTGTCATCGTCAGCAATCTGTCCTTCCGCAGAAAACTGGACTCAGGTGGCCCCAACACTTCCGCCAATTCCTGCACCCAGAGTGGCACCTATTCCGGCAGCTGCACACAGGGCTGGAGCATTCAGTCGAGCTCAGGACTCAACAGCGTCGGCGGGCGCGGCGTGATTGCGACTACCACCTCGATCGGTGACTACAACGTCAACCAGACTCTGCTTGCCGATCGCAATTATGTCGCCGTCGGCGCTATTTTCGAAGGTACCGGCGTCACTTATCTCGGCGCCTATGCAGATGAAAATTCCGCCTCCAACAAGGGTACGACCGGCACTTCGAATATTGTAATGGGCCAGGTAGCTGACGGTCGCAGCAGTGGCACCAGCGCCACCGGCACTGCCGGCTGGTGCAAGGGCGCCGATACGCTGGTATTCGGCTTTGCCGCAAAAGCGGCAAACATTAACGACACGCTGACCTCAGTGACCTTTGGCGCTGTCAATATGCCGCTCATGCTACTGGAGCGTTACACCTCGAGCTTGACCGATATGTATTCCGAAATCTGGTACGTGTATAAACCGGCCTCCTCCGGTGGCATCGACAGCTTGTTCGCCAGTGGCGTGCCGACTGACTTCAACATCACAAAGAGTGGCACTACCACCGACCAATGGGCAGCAGGCTTTGCATGCCTGAAAAATGTCGACCCTGCCAGCCCGCGCGGACTTGTCAGCTTCATGCAGCCGTATAACTGGTGGGAGCCCTACTGATGAACCAGCTAACGAATCGGCTGACCAACCGACTAACTTCGGTACGCAAGGCCATTACGACATTCAGGCAGCGCCTGCAAATTGGCAAGCTGCGCACATCGCAAGGTTGGTGTGCCATCTCGCTCGGCGAACATCATTTGCTGGGCGCTGCGGTTGCTGCGGCCAAGCGTAAAGGCGATCTGCCGCAGGTGCTCGGCGTGGCAGCGCTGGAACGAGACACGCAAGAGCCAACGCTGCAAGCAGCCGCATTGACGGCAATGGCAGCGCAGTTGGCAGCGCCAAATCACCCTTATGCGCTGCTGCTGCCGCGTGACGACTATCGACTGTCAGTCTTGCCCGAGCCGGCTGTGCCGGCCGCCGAGCTCGCACAGAGCGTGCGCTGGCAACTAGCGCCGGTGCTCGACTTCGCCATCGAAGAAGCGGTGGTGGAGCACATGAGCATTCCCACGGCCAGCTGGCAACCCGACAAGCAGCAAGAGCTCTATGCGATAGCGGCCAAGAGCGAAACGATGGCGCAGTACGCAGCCAGCTTTCGTGAGGCAAGGCTGCGGCTGCGTGCCATTGATATTCGTGAAACCGCGCAGCGCAATATCGCCGCGCTGGCGGAGCAGCCGGACGAGGTGCTGGGCATGGTGTCGTTTGGTGTGCGCCATGTGCAGATCACGTTTACCTGGCATGGCGAGCTTTACATGGACCGCCTGATTGCCGAGCCGATTTCAAGCATGGACGACTATCCAGACCGGCGCAGCGCCATCTATGCGCGCATTCTGCTGCAGGTGCAGCGCTCTGTGGATGCCCTGCACGACAACCTGCCTTTCATGCAGCTGGGGCGCATTCTGGTGGCCGGCGCGCCGCCCGATTTTTGCGAGCAGCTTGCTGCTGCTGTGACCGAGCCGGTTGAGATGCTGTCACTCGAAACACTGTTCGATCTGTCACTGGTGCCGCAGCTGCGCGACCCGGCTTTTGGCGTGCGCTACTTTGCTGTGCTGGGTGCGGCTTTGCGCGGCATGGAGAAGTCTTCATGAGCCAGCAAATCAACCTGCTGCCACGCGCACCGGCCTCGCCCGCCATTTCTGCGAAGCGCTCTCTGCTGCTGCTGTCGCTTTGGCTGTTGGGGATGCTCGCTTATGGAGAGTGGCAAAAAATACAGGCCGACCAGTTGCATGAAATGGTGCAGCGTACTGAACAGCACTTGCAGGGTCAGCAAGCGATTGTGCAGTCTTTGCAGCGCAAGCTGGGCGAGCCGCCGGGCAATCTGGCTGCACAGATTGCCGCGCTGGAGCCGCAAACACGCGTCGCTAAAGATATTCTGGAACGCCTGAAAAATGGAGAAATCGGCAGCATCAACGGCTATGGCGAGCAGCTCGTGGTGTTGGCGAAAATTAATCAGCCCGGCGTCTGGCTGACGTCGATCATGATCAGCAATGCCGGCCGCAGTGTGCAGATCGAAGGACGTGCGCTGCAAAAAGATCTGGTGCTGAACTATGCGCGCCGGCTCAATACGGCTATGGAAAAATTCGACGCACTGTTCAGTGAAGTCGACATCACACAACTACCACCGGCGCAGTCTGGAGAGACGCCGCAACCCAACATTTTTTCGTTCAAGCTGCGCTAAAAAATGACAAACCAGCCTACCTTGCAAGCCCTTGCCATTTTGTTCGAGCAGAAGCCGCTGCGCGAACGTGTACTAATGCTGTTCGCTGCTGTCGTGCTGGTGTTTTTTTTGATTGATAGTCTGCTAGTGACGCCGCAGACAAAACGCTTCAAGCAGTTGAGCGGGCAACTGGAAACACTGCTGGCTGATACGGAAAAATCGCGGCATCAAATCGACGCGCTGTCGGCTGAACTGGCCCAGCACAGTGACGTTCACAAAAAAGCCGAACTCGACAAACTGATACGCCTGATTGCCGAAACCGATGCGCTGCTGTCGGAAGACGATGGCTCATCACTCAAGCTCACTGCCTTACTGAAATCACTGCTGGACACTACGCCTGGCTTGCAGCTGGTCTCACTAAGAACCCTGTCGGTACAGCCGCTGCTGCCACGCGCGCCGCTTGACGCCGATGGCAAACCTGCCTTGAAACCTGCGCCGCCGATGATTGCCGGCTCTGCGCCGCCAGCGCCGCCGCCGGCCGTGATTCATCAGCACGGCGTGGAAATCGTCATCAAGGGCAATTACCTGGCGCTGCTGCCTTATTTGGAAAAAGTAAAACGCTATCCGAAACGCTTGTTCTGGCTGGAAGCAAAGCTCGAAGTCGCCAAATATCCGGACGCGATCTTGCGACTGAATCTACAAACGCTGAGCGAGAAGAAAGTGACGCCACTTCAATGAAAAAACTGCCCTATCGTTTTTTATACCTGCTGCTTGCGCTGAACTGTTCCCATGTTGACGCGCAAGTGCTGCACGACCCGACTAGACCGCAGATAGGTAATCGCGTGAAGGCTGCTGCATCGGGTGTGGCTGCGGTAACTGCGGTGCCTGCACCGCCCCCTCTGCCGCGCTTGCAAATGGTGCTGATTGGTGCAGAGCGCAGCACGGTTGTCATTGATGACGAAGTGCTGCAGGTAGGCGAGCTGTTCAACGGTATGCAGGTCGAGAAGATTTTGCCGGATGCGGTTGTGGTTAAAACACGTAAGGGATTGCGTACGTTGCCTTTGTATTTGCCTTGAATTGCTGAGTGAATTCTAAGAGTGGTTCTAATGGATTTTTGTGTTGTGCGACGAAAGCCGCTGGGTCCCGATTTTCATCGGGAGCGTAGTCGGGAATTCGGACTGCATGCAGTCCGCCCACGCAGCAGTCGTCACCTACCAGTGACGACGGTAGATTAACAACCGTCGCCCCAGCGCAGGCTGGGGCCCAGCGTCTTTCGTTATCCAACAAAAAACTGAATTTTCAAACAGACACAAAGAAGGATGAGAACATCATCATGAAAAAAACACTGCTCGCTCTTGCTCTGCTGAGCCTTGCCGGCTGCGCGACCAGGCCGCCCGTGATGCCATTGCGGCAGGCGGTCGACGAGGCTCTGGCAGAGGCTCTGGCAAACCGGCCTGTGCCTGAAGCGCCTGATACTGTCCTGGCGCCACCAGAACCAACCGCACCTCCGGAGGTGCCGCAAGCACGCGTGAGCCTGTCACTCAACAATGTACCGGCAAGACAGTTCTTTCTGGCGCTGACCAGCGGCACCGACTACACGATGCTAGTGCATCCCGGCGTAACAGGCACGCTGTCAGCGCGCATGAAAGACGTGACCGTGACCGATGCGCTGGATGCGATACGCGACATGTATGGCATTGACTACGAGATCACCGGAAAACGGATTCTGGTCAAGATGCCGGAACTTGAGACCAAAGTCTTTCAGGTGAATTATTTGAATGGCAGCCGCAAGGGTAATTCCGATACGCGTGTCTCGGCCGGTTCATTGACCGACATACCTTCAGCGGGTGCAGCCGGCGCTCCTGTTACGTCGACGCCAACGCCGACCGGACGCCCTTCCGACAGCAGCCGCGTCTCGACTGCCTCCGATACGGATTTCTGGTCCGAGGTCAAAACCGCGCTAGTGGCAATCATTGGCACAAACGGCAACGGCCGCAGCGTTGTCATCAGCCCGCAATCCGGCGTGGTGGTGGTGCGTGCAATGCCGAAGGAACTGCGCGATATCAGCGACTATCTGAAGGCCACCCAGATCTCGGTAGAACGGCAGGTCATACTCGAAGCAAAAATCCTTGAAGTACAACTCTCGGATGGCTACCAGACCGGCATTAACTGGTCTGGCTTTCGCGTCAACGGCAACAACCGCGGCTCGCTAGGCGTGATCCAGCCCGGCAGTGCATTGTCGACGTCAGCCAGTGGCGCGCCACTCACCAGCAACAATCTGGCAAGCCAGCCGGGGATTGACTTGGCCAGTGCCGCTGCTGCTGGCGGCACGCTGTTTGGCCTGGCATTGCAGGGCACGAATTTCGCAGCACTCATCAGCTTCCTGGAAACGCAGGGTGCTGTGCAGGTCTTGTCCAGCCCGCGCATCTCGACACTCAACAACCAGAAGGCCGTGCTGAAAATAGGCACCGATGAATTCTTCGTCACCGGTGTCTCCGGTGGCACCACCACGCCGTCAGCAGGCGGCGCTATCACCACGACACCGAACGTCACGCTGCGGCCGTTCTTCTCTGGGGTGGTGCTTGATGTACTGCCGCAGATTGATGGCGATGGCAATATCATTTTGCATGTGCGTCCATCTGTGTCGCAGGTGACGACTGTTAACAAGAATATCAATCTGGGCTCGGGCGGGCAGTTAACCCTGCCACTGGCGTCGAGCAGCGCGTCCGAGGCTGACAGTGTGGTGCGCGCCCGGAATGGACAAGTGATTGTGATCGGCGGGCTGATGCGTCAGAGCGGTTCACAAGACCGTTCGCAAGTGCCGGGCTTGGGAAGTCTGCCGGCGGCAGGCGTATTTTTTGGCAATACAAATAAAGCAAACCAGAAGCGCGAGCTGGTGATTTTATTGAAGCCGACCGTTGTGCAGAATGACACTGCATGGACTGATGACGTACAAAAAGCGCGCCAGCGAGTCAAGCAGATCGGCACCCGCGACAGCAAAGGAAATTAGTCGCATGGAGAATAAATTGCAGGCCAAAATGTGGGATGGCATAGAGCGCAGAAAGCCTCGAACAGCGATGCCGTTCGTCGATTTGTTCAGACAGGAAATCGACCTGCAACTAGCGCAGAATTTGCCGGAGACACATGCACGCCGCTTGCTGGCCGTGCTGCTGGAAGACCGCGCCGATACCTGGCTGGTGGGCCTAGCTGATCCCGATAATTTACGCGCGCAAGATACCATCTCCAGTTTGCTGAAACGTCCGATCGACGTGGTGCGCGTCGACAAGGATGCGCTACAGATGACGCTCGACAGGGTCTACGGAAAGACCGAGCAGCTGGGTGAGTTTGCACGCGAGGTCGAACGCGATATAGACCGCGACAACGGCATCGTTGACTTGAACCTGATTGGCGCCTCACTTGATGATGTCGATGCGCCTGTCGTAAAACTATTGCAAACCATCTTCGACCATGCCGCGCAGGTACGAGCGTCGGACATTCATATCGAGCCGCAGGAAAAAAAACTGGTAGTGCGTTATCGCATTGATGGCGCGCTGTATGTGCAGGCCGAAGCAGAGCTAAAAATTGCGTCGCCGCTGGTAGTGCGCCTGAAGCTGATGGCAGGACTCGACATTGCCGAGAAACGCCTGCCGCAAGACGGCAGGATTGCGGTGCGTTCCGGTATTCACAAGCTTGATGTGCGCGTTTCGACCTTGCCGACGCTGTATGGTGAATCGGTGGTGCTCCGGGTTTTGATGCAGCAGCAAGGGCTGGTGCAACTGAAAGAAACCGGCATGCACCCCGATGTGTTTTCCATGTTCGAGCGCGCGATTAAATCGCCGCACGGCATTGTGCTCGTCACCGGCCCTACCGGCAGCGGTAAAACCACGACGCTGTATGGCGCGCTGCAAATGCTGAACCAGCCGGACGTCAAGATTTTGACATGTGAAGATCCGGTGGAATACCGTATGCACGGCATTGTGCAGGTGCAGGTGAATGAAAAAATCGGCCTCAACTTTGCGCGCGTGCTGCGCTCGTTCTTGCGGCAAGATCCGGATGTTATTTTCATTGGCGAGATCCGCGATCAGGAAACCGCGCAGATCGCGACCCGCGCTGCCATGACAGGGCATCTGGTGCTGTCGACATTGCACACCAACGACGCGGTGACGACCCCAGGCCGATTAATTGATATGGGTATTCCACCTTACATGATTGCGTCGACGCTGCTGGCAGTGTTGTCGCAGCGCCTGCTGCGCGTGATCTGCACGTATTGCAAGGAGCCGTATACACCGAACGACGATGAGAGTGCATGGCTGAAGCATCATGTGAAAGAGCCAGTTGCACCCGGTAAGCTCGCGCATGGCAAGGGCTGCACGCGCTGCAATGGCTTTGGTTACAGCGGCCGCACTGGCGTGCATGAGATTCTTGAAATGACGCCGCCCCTTGCGCGCGCCTTGCGCAGCGGTGACTTGAGTGAATTCGAACGTGATGCCGCCGTCTATATGGGCAACACGACGATAGAACACCGTGTGCTCGCGCTGATGCTGGCCGGAGAGACAACGGTGGCCGAAGCAATGAAGGTGGTCTCCTGGGCTGAAGACTGATGGATAACTTTACTTACGAAGGCCGCAACCAGCGCGGCGAACTCATCAAGGGCAAGATCGAGTCGCCTAACCAACAGGCTGTCGCGCAATGGATGCTGGGCACCGGCATTACGCCGGTGATGATCCGCCCTATTCCGCAGGCCAAACCGCAGCCGCAATGGCTGACAAAAATTCAAGGGCAAGGCTCGTTGTCTCCGACGGAGCTGCTGCTTTTTACGCGACAGATGGGCACGATGGTGAAAGCCGGCTTGCCGCTGCTGCAGGCCTTGGCCGGCATGCAAAAGTCATCAACCAATATCCGGCTTGTTGCGCTGCTAGGTGCGATCCGTGAAGACCTTGATAAGGGCCTGGAGCTGTCAACTGCAATGGCACGTCATCCGAAATTTTTCGATGATTATTATGTGAGCATGATTCGCGTGGGTGAAGGCGCGGGTCAGCTCGAAGAAATTTTTGTGCGCCTATTCGCACAGCTCGAGTTCGAGCGCGACATGAAACAGAAAATCAAGGGCGCGCTACGCTACCCGACTTTTGTCGTCATCGCGATTTCGGTGGCCATCGGCATTCTGGCGATTTTCGTGATTCCGGTATTTGCAAAAGTCTATGCCAGCATGAAGGTGCAGTTGCCGCCGTTGACGCGACTCTTGTTGGCTGTGTCTGACTTCGCTGTCCATTACTGGTGGCTGGTGATTGTGGTGATCATGTTGGCGATCTATTGCTTCAGGCTTTACCTGAAGCAGCCGGAAGGCCGCTATCGCTGGGACAAATTCAAACTCAAGTTGCCCCTGATCGGCAGCATTTTGTCGAAGGCTGGCATTGCACGGTTTTGTTTGTCGTTTTCGATTGCGTGCAGAAGCGGTGTGCCGATTGATCAGGCCTTTACGTTGGTAGCGAAGGTGGTTGACAACGCTTTCTATGAAAAGCGCATCCACCAGATGCGAGACGGCATTACGCGCGGCGAAACCATGCTGCGCATTGCGCAGTCTGCCGGCATTTTCAAGGCGATGGAATTGCAGATGATTGCCGTTGGCGAAGCAACCGGCGAGCTGGAAAAAATGATGGGACAGGTCGCTGAGATGTATCAGGAAGAAGTGCAATATGAAGTTGGACGGCTAGGCAGCGCGATCGAACCGATTTTGCTAGCTGTGATGGGCGGGCTGGTGCTGGTGCTGATGCTGGGAATATTTTTACCGCTATGGGATTTGGGGCAGTTAGCGCAGCAGGGTTGAATGCGGCGGACTGTGCTGGGTGAGCACAGTCCGCTTTCCCGGATTACCTACTCTTATTTAATTACAGTCGCTGATCTTTTGCAGCTTGATCCGCATATCTCTGACTATCCATTGCCGACGTATCACTGAAGTTGATGGAAAAAATATTGATCTCTTCAAGCTGCACAACTTCAGGATAAATCTCATCAAAAAAATCAGGCTTGGCACACATCTCTTTCCTCCAAATAAGCTCTGCCTGTAACGTGGCAGCCGCCAGACTTTTGCCATTGCCGAAGTGATTATTTTGCAGGCGCAATGCCTGCAGCGTGGTGTTGACTTGGATGCTGCCATCTTGCTGCTTAGACCCGACTGCTTTGATCAGTGGTAGTGCACCAGCCGCGGTTAATGCATTGGAACGAAGGTCAAGCGCAACAAGACACGGATGCTGTCCCAAGGCTTCGTGGACTGACAAGGCAGTAGCGTCATTGAAACCGGTTTGTCTCAAATACAGATGCGAGAGCGGCGTCATGATTTGAAATAATTCAGGCAGCGCCAGGGAAGGTTGATTGCCTGTGCAAAGACGATTCTCATCCAGATTCAGCTGATAAATGATGGGCTTCGCTTTGATGAACTCAATTAGAGGCAGCAAGTCTGCGTCTTCCAGTCTATTGTTTGACAGATCCAGCATCACGGGACAACTGACATGCACCGCTGAGAGTGCGGCAAGCACAATCTTTTCCAGCATTTTTAGCTCGCCCTTGAATTCGCTGGCATTGATCTTCACAGGTTTGTCCCGGATGCTGCCTATCTGCTCAACGATGCTCTGAATGATCTGCCCGCCATCTTCAGTAGAAAAATCAAATTTATTTACATTGAATTCAATTGCTTTGAAGCGTGTCAGTGCACCGCTTGCCATATCGCCAGTCAGCTTCATGGTTGCGTTATTGAATACGCTTCCGGCACTGGCGACAAAATCTTTGCGATAGATCTTGGAATTTTCTTTGATTTCTTGAGCACGTGCTCTCCAGAACGGAGGCGGACCGCATTTCAAGACGGTAGAAATTCGCTTGCCGTTTTCATCGTTGCGCATAAATTCCACTACCGTTCTGCGCATAGGCGATGATGACTTTGCCAGCGCCAGTAAACCGTCCTGATATTCAACCGGATTGGCGGCGTGGGCGAAGATAATATTTTTTACGTCATACGGCATGCTTTCCAGCCCAATTTGCGCGGCTGGCACGAACATGGAAGGCATAGCTTGAACGGGGACATCTTGCTGGTTGGCGCCTGACTCCACTGTTGAGAGAGTATGGTTCAGCGTATTGTCGGTAGTGACGATTGTGCGGTTACCGGTATTTTGCATGCGGATTTCCTAATATTTTTCAAACGCGCCAATTCACTGAATGACGCGCAAGAAAAGTTGGGAACACCACATTACAACCAGTTCCGCGCTGAATTTTTATTGTCAGCGTGTGGTTACATCAATCCTTCCCGAATTCCTCACCCAACTCTTTACCTCGCGCAGCAGCCGCATGCAGCGCCTGCACAATGGCCTGTTGCACGCCGCTATTCTGCATGCTGGTCAGTGCGGCATAAGTAGTGCCACCCTTGGACGTAACACGCTCACGCAACACAGAGGCCGGCTCAACCGACTGTGCAGCCAACTCGGTGGCGCCGGCAAAGGTTGCCAGTGCAAGCTGCTTGCCCTGCTCGGCGCTGAGGCCGAGTTCGACTGCTGCCTGCTGCATAGCTTCTATAAAATAAAACACATACGCAGGTCCACTTCCGGAGATGGCGGTGACTGCATCGATCTGGCTTTCGTCATTGAGCCAGACGGTTTGGCCAACGGCCTGCAAGATAGACTCGGCAGCTTCTTTCTGCGCAGCCGACACACCCGGCAGCGCAGCCAGACCGGTGATGCCCATGCCAACCAGCGCCGGTGTATTTGGCATCGTGCGCACGATGGCATCATGGCCACCCAGCCAGCGCGACAAATCAACTGCGCGTATGCCAGCTGCGATAGACAACACTAGCTGTTTATTGACGTACGGTGCTATGGAAGCGACGACATCCCGCATCTGCTGCGGCTTGACCGCCAGTACAATCACATCAGCTTCGGCAATCACGGCATCGGGCGCCGTCGCTGTGGTCACACCAAAACTCTGCGCCAGTTTTGCGAGCGCTTCCTGGTTGACATCAACGACATGAATATTCGCTGCCGCCGTCAACTTGTCAGCGAGGCCACCGATTAATGCCTGCGCCATATTGCCGCCGCCGATAAAACAGATCTTCAACTTAGTTTGCATAATCTCTCTTTCCAAAAATAGCGGTACCAATGCGCACGATAGTCGCGCCTTCGGCAATGGCAGCATGCATATCGGCCGACATGCCCATAGACAGTGTGTCTGTTGCAATGCCGAGCGCGGCAATCTCTTGTTGCAGCAGTCGCAATTGCGCAAATGGCTTGCGCTGCTCTTGTTCAGTTTGCGACGCCTCGGGAATGGCCATCAGGCCGCGCAGTTTCAAGCGTGGCAGTTGCGACACCGCTTGCGCCAGTGCCGGCAGCTCGGCGGGTGTGACGCCGCTTTTGCTGGCTTCACCGCTGACGTTGACTTGCAGGCAGATATTCAGTGGCGGCAGGTGTGCGGGACGCTGGTCTGACAAACGCTGCGCGATTTTTTCACGGTCGACGGCATGCACCCACTCGAAATGCTCGGCCACTAGCCGGGTCTTGTTACTTTGCAGCGGGCCGATGAAATGCCATTCCAGTTTGAGGTCGGGACGCAGGTCCTGCACAGCGGCGATTTTGTCGACCGCTTCCTGCACATAGTTTTCACCGAAAGCAGACTGGCCAGCATCTGCGGCCTCAATCACGGCATCAGCACCGAAAGTTTTGGAAACGGCCAGACATTGCACGGTATGAGGATCACGCTCGGCGGAGCGTACGGCATCGGCAACGGCCTGAAGCACAAGTTGTAAGTTGGAGGAAATTGACATAGAACGGCATTATCGCCGATCAGCCGCATGCGGCAGAAATTCGGACAGGCTGCTACCATCTGAAATCATTTACCAACGGAGTTAGCATATGAACAGCATTTACGATATGAACGTCAATTCCCTGACCGGCGAATCAGTTGATCTGTCAGCCTGGCGCGGCAAGGTGCTGCTCATTGTTAATACCGCCAGCAAGTGCGGCTTCACGCCACAGTACAAAGGTCTCGAAGAACTGCACGCAAAATATAAAGACCAAGGCTTCGAAGTACTTGGCTTTCCATGCAATCAGTTTGGCGGACAAGAACCGGGCAATGCCGAAGAAATCGGCGCTTTCTGCGAAAAGAATTTTGGTGTGAGCTTTCCGCTGTTTGAAAAAATTGATGTCAACGGCGAACATGCGCATCCGCTTTTCACGCTACTTAAAAAACAAGCCCCCGGCATTTTAGGTACCGAGGGCATTAAGTGGAATTTTACGAAATTCCTGATTGGTAAGGACGGTAAGGTGCTCGACCGGTTTGCACCCACTACAAGTCCGAAAGAAATTGAAAAAACGATCGCAAGCTTACTCGCAGACTGAACTGGATTTAAGTAACTGCGGAACTGTCGTCATTGTCTGCTGTTGAATACCCATCTTCTTCATCGTCCTCTTTTCCGACTACTAGTACGGACGTGAGATTTTGTGCAACATTACTGGTTAAGTCCTCCGCTTGCGCAATATTTTCCGCTTCCTCATCAAGATAAGTACTCTTTTTACTAGATGAAGATGATGACGATGACGATGATGAACTAAAGTCATCTTTGCCAACCTCATAGCCCCCATCTTCGTCCGAACCTACAATCACGTCGTCATCCTCTTCTGGAATATCCTTTGCCCATTCCATTCTTGTAAGGCCTGCCTCGATAATTGCTTGGAAAATTTGGGCACGCATTATGAATCCAGAAATCAAAACGAAGCCTGCCATCGCGCTCGCTGCCAGGGTCCCACCTGATATCTCGGATGCAGTGTTGGTGTAGTTGAAATGAGCTGGTGCCGGCATAAAATCTCCGCCCATATCGGGCATGGCCGGTGCCTGCGGAATACTACTAAAATTGTTCTGGACTGCTGCGCCCGCACCTAGAGCCGCCGGAATCGCCAAAGAATTAAAGAGACAACTAGCGGCCAGTGACAATGGATAAGCAATTACCTTAGCTATCGTACGATTGATTGCACGTCGCCCTTCCATTGGCTTGGATGCCGGGGTTTTTTCGCCGCTATAGGCACTTACCATCTGGAGAAAATTTGCGCCCGTTCTTTTTAGTTTTGAAGAATATTGATTTTGCTCACGCAGGTATTTTTTACAATTTTTGTCAGCTTTTTTCTCTTCTTGTTCGACTTTCTCTTTAAGAGATGTCAATTTTTCGATCTGATTAGTCACCTCACCGATATCACCCGCGCTTTTTTTAATCAAACCCTCTAATTGGGCTTCAATCAGGATTACCGTGTGACGGTGTTTAAATCGTATTGAGTTCCAGGCGCCATAGTTTGCACTCGCCAAAGCCAAATGAGCTTCTTTGACTTGGAAAGGCATGCCCTCCACAATCTTTGCTCCCTGAACACGCTGGCGCAATAAATTTTGCAACATGCCTGTTGTGGCGCCTGCGGACATGCCAAGCGGTGCACTTATACCGATATCAATCAAGGCAGCTGCAATTGGGGAGAATGTGGCTTTCAAGAATGGCGAAGCAATACCAGAAGCTATGTAATGGACGGCGAAGAGAAAGAACGGCAATTCGTCAGTCATAAAAGCTCGAATTTTCGCCCATCTTATGACACACTCTTCTGACGGCTTGCGGTAAATTATATTTCCTTCACCATCAATCGGATGGCCATCTTTATCTCGCTTGATGGGACTAACGCCAGAACAAAACTTGACCTTGCCGGTTTGTTCGCGTTTGATAACGTCGTCCACGATTCTGGCGCATTCTTTTGTCCATTTCTTGATACCTACCTGGTCCTCGAATTTCTTAGCTTTTTCTAGTCGGTATGTCGCTGTACGGTAGTCAGTGTAAGCAATCCCGTCAGGAGAGGCATAGGCTGCACCATTATTGCGTATAGCGTTGACAAGGGGCTCTGACAACAGCGGATTTAAAATTCCGGCAACAAGAAAAGCATACGAACCATGCGGACTTCCAGTTGCAGCAATAGTGAGATTTGAAGCCAATTTCCCCAAAAAAAATGAGGTGAGGTAAGCTACTGCGCCCGCTCTTGCGGTGGTGTGGACTGTCTTCGCATAGCTCGTGTCATGTGGTAAATTTTTTGCTATCTCAAGCTGGTTTTTTTTCTTTTCTAGATTGGCTATATCGTCCTTATCCAGATCGTTATTTGATTCTATAAAATCTTCTACACTTTTTCTTAATTTTTTATAATCTTCTTTGTTAAAACCAATTCCTTTGAATATTGCAAAAAGCTCATCCTCCGTCAACCCAATTGGCTCGTTCTCACTTAAATCGCTTGCGTCAAGAGAATCCCTAAGATCATCCCCGTTCAGCTTTGTCAAAGGCGTTGCCGGTGTTTCATTTCGACTCTCCTTGGATTTTTTTTTACTGATACCCGAATTTTTTTCATTATTTTTTTTATCAGCCCTCCTATCATTCCTGATTCCATCTTCTGATTCAGATGATGAATCGGATGAATACGGGTAAGAACTTCTGCCTGTAGCTATATCACGGTCACCCATGTCATATTCTCCTTAAACCAATATTTCTGCGACTGCAGAAAAGTAGGATTCATTCTCTTCAGCGTCATCGTTGGCGTAGATGCGGCCCTGTAATAAGGTATTGCGCCACTCCGTAACATCCCCGACAAAGCTGCGTATAACACCAGCCAAACGATCGCCACGGGTCTCGCTCGACAGTGGCAGCCTGACTCTGAAGAGCAGTCTGTTGTTCAGATTGTCGAAGTCAAAAATGGCAGCCAGTTTTCCCTCGAAAATTCCTTGCATGGCAAAAAGCGTTTCGTAAACTTCCGCTTTGTATTCATCTTTGACATCGCCCATTTCGATGAACAGGCAGGCTGAATTTTGTCGATCCGTATCGAACACTAGTTCCAGTGCTATGCCTTCTACTTCCACCACCGCTCCTTGGCCTAGCTCTTCAAGATCGGCTAGTTCCAGACTGCGACTGGTTTCACGGCATAGGTTTGCAAATTCAATGTGGTTCATTTGTCCCCTCCTATTATTTGTTAAGCCGGAATTTGGTAACCCATATTTAGGCAGGTTCCATTTTGGGGAGGCGAACTGATATTTTTTTAATGACGTTCGATTATCGAAAACTAATGAACGTCATTTCGGCCGCTATGGGCATCTTTGGAAAGGGCGGGCAATTGCAATACAGGAGACTGGCTTTGATAAACGCCTGCGACTTTATGCAGTCGAAGAGTGGAAGATAAATAAAAAAATGCTGAGCCTAAAATATTCGGGCTCAGCATTTTGGTGGGGCAGATTAGTTTTAATTGATGAGTGCCTGATCAATCAACTCTATCCAATGCCGCACCGGTGTCTCGGTGCCTGACTGCAGATGCGTCAGACAACCGATGTTGGCCGACACAATCATCTCCGGCTCGGTCGCCTGTAAATTCTTCAGTTTGTTGTCACGCAGCTGATAAGACAATTCCGCTTGCAGTACCGAATAAGTACCGGCCGAGCCGCAGCACAGATGACTATCGGCGCACAGTTTTACATCGACACCAACAGCACGCAACACGCCTTCAACCTTGCCACGGATTTGCTGTCCGTGCTGCAGCGTGCAAGGTGGATGATAGGCCACGCGCTTGCTGATCTTACCTTTGAGTTTGCCTGCCAGCTCCTTTTCGAACACCGGTATGATTTCGGACAGGTCTTGCGTCAATGCGGAAATGCGCGCTGCACGTTCGGCGTAAGCAGGATCTTGCGCGAGCAAGTGACCATAATCTTTCACCATAGAGCCGCAGCCGGAGGCGGTCATCACAATCGCTTCTGCGCCGGCTTCGACATACGGCCACCAGGCGTCAATATTGCGCCGTACATCATCCAGACCACCAGCGTGATCATTCAAGTGATGACGGATCGCGCCGCAGCATCCTGCTTTCGGCGCGATGACCAATTGCACGCCAAGTGCATCGAGCACACGCGCGGTCGCGGCGTTAATGTTGGGTGACATGGCCGGCTGCACGCAACCATCCAGCAGCAGCATTTTGCGTGCATGCTGACGCGTTGGCCAGGTGCCGGCATCATGCGCGACCGGCACTTTGTTTTGTAATGCCTTGGGCAACAGCGGGCGCATCAATTGCCCGGCCTTCATCGCAGGCGTGAACAGCCATTTGCGCGGCAGCGCTTCTTTCAGCACGGTGCGCACGATGCGCTCACCCAAAGGACGACGCACCTGCTTCTCAACCAGTCCGCGACCGATATCGACCAGACGGCCATATTGCACACCTGACGGGCAAGTGGTTTCGCAATTGCGGCAGGTCAGGCAACGGTCCAGATGCAGTTGCGTCTTGCGGGTGGCTTGCTTGCCTTCCAATACCTGCTTCATGAGGTAGATGCGGCCACGCGGACCGTCCAGCTCGTCACCCAGCAGTTGGTAGGTTGGACAAGTGGCGGTGCAGAAGCCGCAGTGCACGCAACTGCGCAGAATGGCGTCGGCTTCCTGGCCTTCTGCAGTGTTCTTGATGAAATCAGCTAGATTGGTTTGCATGATCAGAAGTCGGTATACATCCGACCCGGATTAAAAATGCCGGACGGATCAAAAGCGGTTTTCAGGTTGCGATGAATGCGCGCAATCGCAGGCTGCAGCGGCTGGAATACGCCCACCGATTTATCGCCGCCCTTGAACAGCGTGGCATGGCCGCCGGCCTGAATCGCCGCCGCACGAATGGTGCTGGCGTCGGCCGTGGTCTTGAGCCAGCGCTGCGCGCCGCCCCATTCAATGAGCTGACTGCCGGGCAGGTTCAATGCGGGCGCAACGGTCGGCACAGACAAGCGCCACAGACCTTGCGTTGTGTCTGCAAAAAACGCATGGTTCTGCTCGCGCAGGCTGTCCCAGAATTTTTCTGCTTGCGGCAGTTCAGCGCCACCCATTTTTTTAATCGCTGCATCGACTGCCGCCTGCGCGCCAGACAAACGCACGGCCAGTTGACCGTCGTGCCAGCTAGTGGCCGAGATTGGCAAGGGCTGGCCACCCCATGTGTTGACTTGATGCAGTGCTTCTTGTTCAGTCATATTGAAGACTAACGAGTGCTGCGCGAACGGACGCGGCAACACTTTGACCGACACTTCCAGCAGCAAACCGAGCGTGCCCATGGAGCCGGTCAGCAAACGCGAGACATCGTAGCCTGCAACGTTTTTCATGACCTGCCCGCCGAAGTGCAGTACTTCGCCTTTGCCATCCATCAGCACCGCGCCAAGCACGAAGTCACGCGCCGCACCCACTGCCATGCGGCGTGGACCGGACAAGCCACTGGCAACAATGCCCCCTATTGTGGCAAGACCATCAAAACGCGGCGGCTCGAAAGCCAGCATTTGGTTTTTTGCCGAGAGGGCTGCGCCGATTTCACGCAAGGTCGTGCCGGCACGCGCGGTAATGACCAACTCGGTCGGGTCGTAATCAATAATGCCGCTGTAGGCGCGTGTGTCGAGCACCTCACCCACGGGCGCCTGGCCATACCAGTCCTTGGTGCCGCTGCCTTTGATGCACAGCGCTGTCTTGCTGGCACTGGCGTGGGCGATGCGGTCTTTGAATACTTGCAGTTGCTGTTCCATTTTTTATTCTTTAAAAGCGCGGCAGATCAGAAAACTTGAGCAGGCCACGCTTGACATGCATCTTGCCGTATTCGGCACAGCGCACCAGCGAAGGAATCGCTTTGTCGGGGTTGAGCAGGAATGCGGTGTCGAAGGCGCGCTTGACGGCGAAGAACGCGTCACGCTCCTGCTCCGAATATTGCACGCACATGGAATTGATTTTTTCAATACCAACGCCGTGCTCGCCGGTGATGGTGCCACCGACTTCGACGCACAACTCTAGAATGGCGGCACCGAATTTTTCGGCGCGATCAAATTCGCCCGGCGTGTTGGCATCGAACAAAATCAGCGGATGCAGATTGCCGTCACCCGCATGGAAGACATTGGCGCAACGCAGGCCGAAGGATTTTTCCATGTCGGCGATGCCGAGCAAGACTTTGGCCAGATGCTTGCGCGGGATGGTGCCGTCCATGCAGTAGTAGTCGGGCGAAATGCGGCCGGCAGCCGGGAAGGCATTTTTGCGACCGGACCAGAAACGCTGGCGTTCTGCTTCGTCGCGCGAGACTGAAATGGCGGTGGCGCCGGAGGCATTGAGCACGTCGGTCATGCGCGCGATTTCTTCTTCGACTTCTTCGGGCGTGCCGTCGGACTCGCATAGCAAAATCGCTTCGGCATCAATGTCGTAGCCCGCTTTGACAAAAGGCTCGACCATGCGCGAACTGGTTTTATCCATCATCTCCAGACCCGCCGGAATGATGCCGGCCGCAATCACGTTGGCCACGGCATTGCCGCCTTTGACGACATCATCAAACGACGCCATGATCACGCGCGCTGTCAGCGGCTTGGGTACCAGCTTGACGGTGACTTCAGTGACCACGCCGAGCATGCCTTCGGAACCGATGAAAACAGCCAGCAGATCAAGACCGGCTGCGTCCATGCCTTCGTTGCCGAGTTCAACGATGTCGCCATCAATCGTGACCATGCGCACGCGCAGCACGTTGTGTACAGTCAGGCCGTATTTCAGGCAGTGCACACCGCCCGAGTTTTCGGCGACATTACCACCGATGGTGCAGGCGATTTGCGAAGAAGGATCGGGCGCGTAATACAAACCGTGCGGACCAGCCGCCTCCGAGATGGCCAGATTGCGCACGCCCGGCTGGACGACGGCAGTACGCGCATACGGATCAAGCTTGACGATTTTATTCAGACGCGCAGTCGAGACGACGACGCCATCGGCAATCGGCGTTGCGCCACCAGACAGGCCGGTGCCAGCGCCACGCGGGACGATCTGCACCTTGAGCTGCTTGCATGTTTTCAAAATGCCTACGATTTGTGCTTCATTTTCTGGCAACACGACGACCATCGGCAATTGCCGGTATGCCGACAAGCCGTCACATTCGTAGGGACGCGTGTCTTCTTCGTTGAACAGCACGCAATGCGCGGGCAATACGGCACGCAGTGCAGCGACGACTTCGAGTTGGCGGGCAAGCGCAAATTGAGCGATGACAGGCGCTTCGGTAGGTGCATTCATGAACGGCCTCTGTGCAAACTGCAGAAAATACAATAAGGCGGTTAGTGTAACCAACCCCTTGTCAGGATGCCGGATTTAGCTGGGGAATTTGACTGAAAAGCTTTACGGAATTCATGAAAAAATTTTGCGGCAGACCAAATCTTGATGTCCTGCCCTGAGAGTTCTCATGCTTTGTTTATTAATATTCAGACGTTACGGAAAGTCTGCTGCATCCACTGCAGGAAGGCGACCACCTCGGGACGTTCGCTGACCTGCTTTTCATACACGACGAAATAAGAATGCGGTGGCGAGGCCATTTGCATATCGAATAAGCGCACGATCTCGCCTGCGGCAATCATGTCGCGCGCGAAGTGCTCGCGCGTGAGCCCGACACCATGGCCATGCTTGACCATTTCCAGTAGCAGCCCCAGATCATCGACACGCACCCCCGTTGATGGCTCCGGCCAGTCAAGGCCGGCGGCTTCAAACCACGGCTGCCAAGGCTCTAATGCTGAACGAATCAGCGTGGCTTTTGCCAGATCGGACGGCGCATTGATCGGGCCTATTTGTTGCAGATAGGCGGGACTCGCCACAGCGAAAGTCGGCTCCGAAAAAAGTTTGTCACACTGCAGGTTCGGATATTTGCCAGGACCGAAACGTACTTCGACATCGCTCTCAGCGAGTGCCAAATCATAAAGAGGAACGGACAGGTAAATTTCAATCGCGATCTCGGGATGTTGCTGCGTAAACGAAGCAAGCTGCGGCACAAGTAAATACCGTGCAAAGGTCGGAGGCGCAGTGACCTTCACGCGCTGCTGCGCGGAAGCGGCACGGCGCGGCATTGGAAAATCCGTCAGCGTGCGCAGGGCCTGGCGCACCACGTCGAGATAACGACGACCGAATTCGGACAAGCCAACATTGCGGCCATCACGCAAAAACAAACGTTCGCCAACGAATTCTTCGAGCAAGCGAATGCGATGCGAAAGCGCTGAAGGTGTAATGCAGAGTTCTTCTGCCGCCAGTGCGAAAGAGCCGTGCCGTGCTGCTGCCTCAAAGGCAGATAAAGCGTGAACCGGCGGAATGCGTGTTGCCATGTATACCTTGCAAAGCGTCTAATTAAAATTTACCAGCGAACGATTTTGCCGGGGTTCAAAATGTTTTCCGGATCAAACGCATGCTTAAGGGCGCGCATCATGTCGATTGCACCTTCGCCGTGTTCCTGAATCAGGAAATCCATTTTGTGCATGCCGACGCCGTGCTCTCCGGTGCAGGTGCCGTCCATGGCAATGGCGCGCGTGACCATGCGCTCATTGACGCCTTCGGCACGCGCGATATCGGCCGGATCAGTCGGGTCTACCAGCATCTGCACATGGAAATTTCCGTCGCCGACATGGCCAATAATGGAGTGCACAATGTTTTCGCGCTCGCAATCGGCCTTGGTCTCGAGCAGGCATTCTGCCAAGCGGGAGATCGGCACGCAGCAGTCGGTTGAAATCGCGCGGCTGCCGGGGCGCATCTGCAAAATGGCGAAATACGCATTGTGGCGCGCTTGCCAGAGTCGCGTTCTGTCTTCGGGACGCGTAGCCCATTCAAAGCCGGTCGCGCCATGTTCAGTGGCGATCTCTTGAACCACCTCGGCCTGCTCTTTGACGCCGTGCTCGCTGCCGTGGAATTCAAACAGCAGCAAGGACTTTTCCGGCAGCGTCAGCTTGTCGTGTTTATTGATAGCCTTGACACCGTTTTCATCAAGGAATTCAACGCGCGCCACCGGCACACCCATTTGTATGGTTTGAATGACGGTGTTGACGGCGCTGGCAATGTCTGGAAACGAACAGACCGCCGCCGAGATGGCTTCAGGCTGCGGATAAATTTTCAACGTGATTTCAGTAATGATGCCAAGCGTACCTTCACTGCCGACAAACACACGCGTGAGGTCGTAACCAGCCGATGATTTTTTGGCGCGGGTGCCGGTCTTGATGATCTTGCCTGCGGCCGTGACGACAGTCAGCGCCAGCACGTTTTCGCGCATGGTGCCGTAGCGAACGGCATTGGTGCCGGAAGCGCGCGTGGCTGCCATGCCGCCTATCGAGGCGTCGGCGCCCGGGTCGATCGGGAAGAACAGGCCGGTGTCGCGGATCTCGACGTTCAACTGCTTGCGGGTGATGCCGGGCTCAACAGTCACGGTCAGGTCTTGCGGATGGAGTGCAACAACCCGGTTCATCTGCGACAGGTCGATACAGATGCCACCGGACAGTGCCAGTATGTGGCCTTCGAGCGAGGTGCCGGTGCCATAGGCAATGACTGGCACTTTGTATTGGTTGCACAAGCCAACGGCAGCAGCGACTTCTTCGGTCGAGTGCGCAAAGACAACCGCGTCCGGCAACATAGGGTCGTAAGATGATTCGTCGCGACCGTGATGCTCGCGCATGGCCAGCGTTGTTGACAGGCGTTCGCCAAACAGCGCTTGTAGCGCCGTTAAAAATGCTTCGGGTAGTGGGCGCTTGAGCGCAGCCAGCTGAACAGGATGGTTCATATATCAGTCTCCTCAGACGCGCATTTTACTCTGCACAATGAGGATAAACCGATTAGCGGCCCTTCTTTAAGCTTTCCCTAAGCTAATACAGCGTTTTTGCCGTATTCTCATCCCCTCGACTTTTACAGATTTCAGTTTATGGGCAAACGACTTTCCAAAATAGCCACGCGCACCGGCGACGATGGCACTACCGGCCTGGGCGACGGCAGCCGCGTGGATAAAGACGCGCTAAGGGTGCAGGCGATGGGCGATGTGGACGAACTGAACTCGCATCTGGGCCTGCTGCTTTGTGAAGACATGCCGACTGACTTGCGTGAAGAACTGGTGACGATTCAGCATGACTTGTTTGATCTGGGCGGCGAGCTTTGCATTCCGGGTTTTACGATGATCACCGACGAGCACGTCGAACGACTGGACACGCTGCTGGCGAAATACAATGCCACGCTGACTACACTGGAAGAATTCATCCTGCCGGCAGGTTCACGCTCTGCCTCACAGGCGCATGTGTGCCGCACCGTCTGTCGCCGCGCCGAGCGCGCGATTGTGGCACTCGGCAAAGCTGATGTGTTAAATGCGCAACCGCGTCAGTACGTAAACCGTTTGTCCGACTTGCTGTTCGTACTGGCGCGAGTGCTGAACCGCCATGCCGGCGGTGGCGATGTGTTGTGGCAGAAGGGGCGCGAGCGCTAGTTATTAACCAACAAGCGTCACTACCGGCAGAGGCTCATCCTGACCGAGTCGCTGCCTGATCGACGCCGCGATACCAGCGCCGTCAAGGCCGCATTGTGCAAGCAGTTGCTGTGCATCGCCATGGTCAATGAACTTATCGGGCAGCCCCAGATGCAGCAGGGGCTTTACGATGCCGGCAGCAGCGAGCGCTTCGGCTACGGCCGAGCCGGCGCCACCCATTACGCAGCCTTCTTCCACCGTCACCAGCACATCATGGCTCGCAGCGAGTTGCGCGACCAGCTTTGCATCTAGCGGTTTGATGAAGCGCATGTTGGCGACGGTTGCATTCAATTCCTCTGCTGCTTGCAATGCCGGTGCCAGCATGGTGCCAAACGCGAGTATCGCCACTTGCTTACCCTGGCGTTTGATTTCACCTTTGCCTAATTCGATGGCAGTGAGTTCCGGTTTGACTGCAGCACCAATACCCGCGCCACGCGGATAGCGCACCGCTGCCGGGCCGGGATAGTTGTAGGCAGTGGTCAGCATCTGCCGGCATTCGTTTTCATCCGACGCTGCCATCACAACCATATTCGGAATGCAGCGCAGGAAGGCCATGTCGTAATTACCGGCATGCGTTGCACCATCGGCACCGACCAAACCGGCGCGGTCGAGCGCGAAGGTCACATCCAGATTTTGAAGTGCAACGTCATGGATCAGCTGGTCATACGCACGCTGCAGGAATGTGGAGTAGATCGCCACCACCGGCTTCATGCCTTCACAGGCCAAGCCTGCTGCGAACGTCACGGCATGCTGCTCGGCGATGCCGACGTCGTAGTAACGGTCCGGAAATTTCTGCTCGAACTTCACCATGCCGGAACCTTCGCGCATGGCTGGCGTTATACCGATGAGCTTGTTATCTTGCGCGGCCATATCGCACAGCCAGTCGCCAAATACTTGCGTGTAGGTCAGCTTGCCGGTACTGGGCTTGATGCCTTCAACCGGATTGAATTTGCCGGGGCCGTGATACAGCACCGGATCAGCTTCAGCCAGTTTGTAGCCCTGCCCTTTTTTCGTTACCACATGCAGGAACTGCGGGCCTTTGAGGTGCTTGAGGTTTTGCAGCGTCGGCACCAGCGATTCCAGATCGTGACCATCAATGGGGCCGATGTAGTTAAAACCGAATTCTTCAAACAGCGTCGCCGGCACCAGCATGCCTTTGGCATGCTCTTCAATTTTTCTTGCCAGCTCGCGCATGCCCGGCGGCAGAACGGATTTGCCGACGTTCTTGGCAGCCGCATAAAATTTACCCGACATCAGGCGCGCAAGATAACGGTTGAGCGCACCGACCGGCGGCGAGATCGACATGTCGTTGTCGTTCAAGACCACCAGCAAATTGATGTCGTCATAAACGCCACCATTGTTCATGGCTTCGAAGGCCATGCCGGCTGTCATGGAGCCGTCGCCAATAACAGCGACAGCATGGCGGTCTTCACCTTTAGTACGAGCTGCCAGTGCCATACCGAGCGCTGCAGAGATAGACGTCGATGAATGCGCGGTGCCGAAGGTGTCATACACACTTTCGTCACGTTTTGGAAAACCGGACAAGCCGCCTTGCTGGCGCAGCGTACTCATGCGCTCACGCCGACCTGTCAGAATTTTATGCGGATAGGTCTGATGGCCAACGTCCCACACGATGCGGTCTTCCGGTGTGTTGAAGACGTAGTGCAGTGCAATCGTCAGTTCGACTGTACCGAGGTTGGAAGATAAATGGCCACCAGTCTTCGAGACAGACTCCAGCAGATACGCGCGCAACTGGTCGGCGAGCGTGTGCAACTCGGGGCGCGACAGTTTGCGCAACTCCGATGGGTCGTTGATCTTATCTAGTAATTCGTTGTGTTGCATCTCGGGCTATCCTCAGGCTTTCCGTTGCACGATCAAGTCGGCAAGTTCACGCAGTCGTTCAGCACCATCGCCAAACGGCAGCAGCGCGCTATGCGCATCCAGCCTCAACTTTTCTGCCAGCGCCAGTGAAGCATCAAGCCCCAGCAAAGAAACATAAGTGGGCTTGTTATCAGCTGCATCTTTGCCGGCGGTCTTGCCCAGCGTGGCGGAATCGGCGGTGGCATCGAGTATGTCATCGACCACCTGAAACGCTAGACCGATGGCATCGGCATATGCATGCAATGCCGCCGCTTCTGCGGCCAGCAAAGTTTTACCGGCCAGTGCGCCCAACATGACCGACGCTTGCAGCAGCGCGCCAGTTTTTAGTTTATGCATTTGTTCGAGTTCGGCCAGCGTCAGCGTTTCACCTACGGCTGCCAGATCAATCGCCTGACCGCCGCACATGCCGCGCGAACCGGCTGCCTGCGCCAGCGTGCTTAACATCGCGACTTTGCGCGTTGCTTCGAGCGGACTATTGGCCAGTATCTCGAACGCCTGCGCTTGCAGCGCGTCCCCAACCAGCAAGGCTGTCGCTTCGTCATATTGTTTATGTACGGTCGGCTTGCCGCGCCGTAGTGCGTCATCGTCCATGCAGGGCATGTCGTCATGCACCAGCGAATACGCGTGAATCATTTCGACTGCTGCAGCGGCACGCGCCATGTTAGCGGCCTCGGCATCAAATAATTCGCCAGCGGCAAAGACCAGCAAGGGCCGCACGCGCTTGCCGCCATCAAGCACGGCATACTGCATCGCTGCATGCAAACGCTGTGGCGTCTCTGACGTGGCCGGCAATAATGACAGCAGCACCGCTTCCATGTCGGCCTGCACGGCATGTCGCCAGTCAGTAAAGCTCTGCCTCATTCGTCACCTTCATCCAGATCGGCAGCAAAAGGTTTGAGCATATCGCCTTCGAGCAGCTTGACCTGACGCTCGACACGCTCAAGTTGCGCCGCGCAATGTTTGACAAGTTCCGAGCCGCGCTGATAGGCGGCTACTGAGGCTTCGAGCGGCAACTCACCGGCTTCCATACGGGCGACAAGTTCTTCAAGCTCAGCCATGGCTTCTTCAAATGTGGCGTTGGCCTGCTCGGCGTCGATTTTTTTGGGCATGATGCGACTCTTGTAAGTAAGGCCGTATTTTAGTGCAAATGACTGTCATCAGCGAATTAAGAGCACGCAGCGAGCCCGTCCTGTGCCAGGCAATTTGATAGCTAATCGACATGTTGGCTTATCAATTTAACTTTCAAAAGTGGTAAAACCAGGTTCCTTCCCTAGCTTGTCGGGGTTATAATCCGCCGCTTGTCCAAAATTTCCGTTTCATTCCAATTGAACACAGGTTTTTGCGGATTCTTTCTCTCTTAGGTTGGTGCAAATTAATTTGGGGGTGGAGATGTCCGATCTGGCCAGTCTCTCAAGGCTAGCGCGATCCAACGCGCAGCTTCCAGTCAGCGTCTACTTTGATAACGCGCTGCTGCAACAAGAAATACAAGATTTATTCAGACAAGGTCCGCGCTACGTCGGGCATGAACTGATGGTGCCGAACGTCGGCGACTATGCTGCGCTCGCGTGGGAAAACGAAGGCCGCATTCTGGTCCGGAACCCACAAGGCGTTGAACTGCTGTCGAACGTCTGCCGACATCGTCAGGCCAAGATGCTGTCGGGTCGCGGCCATGCCAGCAATATCGTCTGCCCGCTGCATCGCTGGACTTATGACTTGAAGGGTGAACTGATCGGTGCGCCGCATTTCGGCGAAACGCCCTGCCTGAATTTGTCGCAAACCAAACTCGATCGCTGGAACGGCCTGCTGTTTGAAAAAAACGGCGTCGACGTCGCCAAGATGCTCAAAAATCTGGCCGTCACCAAAGACATCGATTTTTCTGGTTACATGCTCGACCACGTCGAAGTCCACGAGTGCGACTACAACTGGAAATCCTTCATTGAAGTCTATCTGGAGGATTACCACGTCGAGCCTTTCCATCCTGGGCTGGGCAGCTTCGTTGCCTGCGACGACTTGCGCTGGGAATTCGGCGAAGGTTATAGCGTGCAGACCGTCGGCGTGAACCATGCGCTGCAAAAGTCAGGCTCCCCCATCTACAAAAAATGGCAGGAAGAAGTGCTGCGCTACCGGCAGGGCGAAGCGCCGCCTTACGGTGCTATCTGGCTGACGCTTTACCCGAACATCATGATCGAGTGGTATCCGCATGTGCTGGCGGTCTCCACGGTATGGCCCAAGGGGCCGCAAAAAACCGTCAACGTTGTCGAGTTCTACTATCCGGAAGAGATCGTGCTGTTCGAGCGCGAGTTCATCGCCGCCGAGCGTGCCGCTTATATGGAAACCTGTGTCGAAGATGACGAGATTGCGCTGCGCATGGATGCCGGTCGTCGCATTTTGCTTGATCGCGGCGTCAATGAAGTCGGCCCTTACCAGTCGCCGATGGAAGACGGCATGCAGCACTTTCATGAATGGTACCGAAGCCAGATCGGCAGCCGTATCGATAACAGCAACAACATCAATCCGGCGCCGTAAACTGCATGCAGTCGCTGTGGATGTTGTTTGCCAGCTTCGTCTTCGCCATCATGGGCGTGTGCGTGAAGCTGGCGTCAGCCACCTGCTCCACATCTGAAATCGTCCTGTTTCGCGGCGTGGTCGGCGTCTTGCTAATTGCGGCCATGGTGCGGCTGCAAGGCGGCACTCTGCGCACCACTCTCCCCTGGCACCATGCATGGCGCGGCACCGTTGGCGTGACCGCACTCTGGCTGTGGTTTTTTGCCATTGGCCAGCTGCCGCTGGCCACCGCCATGACGCTCAACTACATGGCGCCGATCTGGATTGCAGCCATCGTCTTCACGCTGGGCTGGTGGCATGGACAACGGCGCTTCGAATGGGGGCTGGCAGCAGCGATTGTCACCAGCTTTATTGGCGTTGCACTGCTGCTCAAACCGAGCATGCATGCCGAGCAGTGGCTCGGCGGTCTGGTCGCATTGATCTCCGGCGTGCTGTCTGCGCTGGCCTATATGCAAGTCAAAAAACTCGGGCAACTGGGCGAACCGGAATATCGGGTAGTGTTTTACTTTTCTGCCAGCGGCGTGATTGCCGGTGTGTTGAGCGGACTTGTCAGCACCTACTTCACTACTGGTTCGCCGCATATTCTGCATGCACTCGGTAGGCGTGAATTTGTTTTGCTGCTGGCCATAGGCGTGACGGCGACCGTCGCGCAAATCGCAATGACCCGCGCCTACCGGCTCGGCGCGATGCTGGTGACCGCCAACCTGCAATACACCGGCATTGTCTTTTCCAGTATCTGGGGCATGTTAATTTGGGGTGACCTCCCGGGCTTGTCGGGCTGGATGGGCATTGTCATCATCCTTACCAGCGGCATGGCCGCGACCTTCTATAATGTCCGCAGCACCAGCAGTCGCAACAGCAATCACAACAGTAGCAGCAGCAACAGCGCTTTCCGAGAAAAATAACAGGAGACTTTGATGCCCTTCACTACCCTGATTTCCGCAGCTGAACTGACGCAACACCTCAACAACCCCAACTTCATCATCCTCGACTGCCGCGCCGAGCTGACCGACCCCGCCGCCGGTGCCGCCGCCTTTGCGAGCGCGCACATTCCGGGCGCACAGCACGCGAATCTGGATGTAGATTTGTCCGACAAGTCACGCGGACCGCACGGTGAATTCCGCGGCCGCCATCCATTGCCAGACCCTGCCGTCTTTATCGAAACCTTGCGCGGCTGGGGCGTGTATCCGAATTCGCAAGTGGTGGTCTATGACGCACACGGCGGCATGTTTGCCGCGCGCCTGTGGTGGATGCTGCGCTGGGTCGGGCATCGCGGCGTGGCCTTACTGGATGGCGGCCTGCAGGCCTGGCAAGCCAGCGGCGGCACAATGACAGCAGAACTGATGTCACGCCCGCGCGGCAGCATCACGCTGCAGACTTCCATGGCGCCGGTGGTGTCTGTTGATGACGTGCTGGCCAATCTGAAGCAGCCTGCGCGCTTGGTGATTGATGCGCGCGCGCCGGACCGTTTTCGCGGCGAGAATGAAACCATAGACCCGGTCGCGGGCCATATACCGGGCGCGAAGAATCGCTGCTTCAAAGATAACTTACAAGCTGATGGCCGTTACAAACCGGCCGAGCAATTGCGCGCGGAATTCAGCGCCATCATCAGCAGCCCGCAGGCCACCATCATGCAATGCGGTTCGGGAGCGTCGGCCTGCCAGAGCTTGCTGGCAATGGAAATTGCGGGGCTGTCAGGTGCAGCCTTGTATCCAGGCTCGTGGAGTGAATGGTCGAGTGATCCGGCACGGCCGGTGGCGACGGGAAGTCAGAATTGAAGACGCTGGGGGGGGATGGTTATTTTTACTGTCCTCCCTTAAAACACTGGCAACCATAAACAAAATTGTTTATATTTGAGCCTATGAACAGCAAAGAATTCAAGCGTTGGCTATTACAGCAGGGCGCCACATTCGAACCAGGCAAGGGTTCTCACCTAAAGGTGTACCTGAATGGTAAGCAATCTGTTCTCCCGATGCACAACACCGACCTAAAAAAAGGAACGCTGGAAGGCATCAAGAAACAACTTGGATTGAAATAAGGAGCACATCATGTTTATGTACCCAGTAACTCTTACTCCCGACAAAACCGACGGTGGTTTTGTTGTGACTTTTGAAGATATTCCAGAAGCCATAACGCAAGGCGAAACTGAAGCAGAAGCCTTGGCTGCAGCACAAGATGCGTTGGAATCAGCACTAGATTTTTATTTCGAAGATAAGCGCGCTGTGCCTGCGCCTTCAAAGCCCAAGCGCGGACAAAGTGTGATTGAACTAGCTGCCAGCTTGTCGGCCAAAGTGCTGCTTCTTAACGAGATGCTTAAGCAGGATGTGCGGCCAGCCGAACTGGCGCGCCGTCTGAATACGACGCCGCAAGAAATTAATCGGCTTACCAATTTGCGCCACACTACTCGCATTGATGGAATTGCAGCTGCATTACAAGCCATGGGTAAGCACCTTGATATGCGCGTGCTTTAAGCCACAATCCAATCAAGCCAGATCAATGCACGTGAAACCGGTGCGTGAGCACCACCACCAGGCCCACGCCAATCGCAATCAAAATAAACTGCGGCACTGACTCGCGCAATGTCGCGCGTCTTTGCATCTGCGGCATCAGGTCGCTGACGGCGATGTAAATAAAACCGGACGACGCCAGCACCAGCACATACGGAATCGCTTCCATGCCGCTGCCCAGTGTGTAATAGCCGACCAAGCCGCCAACGACTGCCATCAGACTGCAGATCAGATTGTATATATACGCGCGCATTTTGCTGAAGCCTGCATTGAGCAGCACCATGAAGTCGCCGATTTCCTGCGGTATTTCATGGGCAATGATGGCCATCGCAGTGATCAGGCCCAGCTTAGGGTTGGCGAGGAAGGCTGCAGCAATCAGAATACCGTCGGTGAAGTTATGCAGGCCGTCGCCGACTAAAATCATCCAGCCCGCTTTGCCGGCTTCATGCGCGTCATGTCCATGTTCATGGCCATGGCCGTCGCCTTCGTAGTGATGCGAATGGCGCAGGATCGCGAATTTCTCGAGCAGGAAAAAACCCAGCAAGCCGCCCAGCAAAGTCGCAAACAAGGCATGCATGTTGGCGCCCGATTCGAAGGCTTCTGGCAGCGCATGCAGCAAGGACGTCGACAACAGGATGCCAACCGACAGGCTGACCATGCGCTCGACCATCTTCGACAACAAGGCGTAAGAAAGCAAAGCAGCAGCGGAAATGCTGATGACGCCAGCCAGCGTAGTGGCCAACAGGATGGAAGACAGCGTGGAATTAATTTTTAGCCCCGAATAATGCAAAAAGCCTAAGGATTAGACCATAGGGCGGGGCTTTGAGCAATTCGGCGAATGACGTACCGGCGCTAGATGCCGTGCTTGTGTAGCCATTCAATACAGCGCTGCCAGCCATCTTTGGCCGCCGCTTCGACATAACTGGGTCGGTAATCTGCATGAAAAGCATGGCCGGCTTCGGGGTAAATGACGAACTCGCTGCCGCTATGGCTCTTGGCCAGTTCGGCGCGCATGCGCTCGACCGACTCCTGCGGTATGCCGCTGTCCTTGCCGCCATACAGGCCCAGTACCGGCACGCGCAAGGACGCGGCGAGTTCGATCGGTGTGTGCGGCTGCAGCGGCGTTTTGTCGTGTGCCAGCTTGCCGTACCATGCCACAGCTGCTTTGACCTTGGGGTTATGCGCTGCATAAAGCAAGGTGATGCGCCCGCCCCAGCAAAAGCCGGTAATGCCCAGCCTTGCAGTGTCGCCGCCATGCGATGCAGCCCATGTGACGCACGCATCAAGGTCTTGCATGGCATCGGCGTCTGGCGTTTTGTTAATGATGTTTTTGAACAGTTCCGGCATAGAGCTGTAGCTGGTCGCATCGCCATGGCGCACGAACAAGTCGGGCGCGAGCGCCAGATAACCAAGTTGCGCAAAGCGTCGCGCAACGTCGGCAATGTGCTGATGCACACCAAATATTTCGGACACGACCAGCACTACTGGCAGATTCTTTTTGCCTGCTGGCTGCGCGAAGTAAACCGGAATGCTCTGGCCGCCGGAGGTGATGTTGACCTGGCCCACGTCCAGACCTGTGGTGCTGGTGGTGATTGGGTTTTGCGCGAGCGTCGGCAGTACCGCTGCGGCGAAGGTGGTGCCTAAGGTGGTTTGCATGAAGTCTCGTCTGTTCATTTTTACCAATGCCCATAACGTATTTAACGCCACTGGATCCCGGCCTGCGCCGGGATGACGGTGGGAATTTTGAGATCGCCTCAATCACTACCGTCATCCCGGCGCAGGCCGGGATCCAGCGTCTTTATTCGTTTTATTCGTCCTTGCTTTAATGCGCCTTATCCCAATTAGGCCCCACACCTACCTCCGCCACCAGCGGCACTTTCAACAGCGCGACACCGGCCATCAGCTGCGGCAGTCTTTCCCGCACCAGCGCCAGTTCGGACTCAGGCACTTCGAGTACCAGTTCATCATGCACCTGCATCACCATCAGCGAAGCCAGTTTTGATTCAGTCAGCCAGTTCTGCACCGCGATCATGGCCAGTTTGATCAAGTCAGCCGCCGTACCCTGCATAGGCGCGTTGATCGCTGCGCGCTCGGCACCCTGACGACGCGGGCCGTTTGGTGAATTGATTTCGGGCAGCCACAAGCGACGGCCAAATACGGTTTCCACATAGCCCTGCGACTTGGCTTGCTGACGCACGTCGTCCATGAACATTTTGACGCCGGCAAAGCGGGCAAAATATTTTTCCATGTACATCTGCGCGGCCGAACGCTCGACACCCAGATTACCTGCCAGCCCGAATGCGCTCATGCCATACATCAAACCAAAGTTGATGACCTTGGCATAACGGCGTTGCTCGGTGCTGACTTCAGTTAGCGGCACACCGAAAATCTCGGCAGCAGTCGCACGGTGAATGTCTTCACCCGCAGCAAAGGCACGCAGCATATGGTCGTCACCCGACAGATGCGCCATGATGCGCAACTCGATTTGCGAATAATCGGCCGATACAATCACCTTGCCCGGCGCAGCGATGAAGGCTTCGCGGATGCGGCGGCCTTCAGCGGTTCGAATAGGAATGTTTTGCAGGTTCGGCTCGTTCGACGACAATCTGCCAGTGACGGCAATGGCCTGCCCGTAGTTGGTATGCACGCGGCCTGTGGCCGGGTTCACCATCTTCGGCAGCTTGTCGGTGTAGGTCGATTTGAGCTTGGTCAGGCCGCGGTATTCGAGCAGCACTTTCGGCAGTGGATAATCCTCGGCCAGTTTTTGCAGCACTTCTTCGTCGGTAGACGGTGTGCCACCTGGCGTTTTTTTTACGACTGGCAGTTGCAGCTTCTCGAAAAATATTTCGCCGATTTGTTTGGGCGAATTCAAATTGAAAGGCTGGCCTGCCAGCGCATGCGCCTGCTGCTCGATATCAAGCATGCGTTTCCCGAGCTCGGCAGACTGCTGGCCCAGCAATGCGCTGTCAATCAGCACGCCATTGCGCTCGATCTGCTGCAAGACTATCGACGTTGGCATCTCTATCGCCTGATAAATGGCGAGAAGCTTTTCGCTGGCCATGATGCGCGGCCACATGGCGCGATGCAGTTGCAGCGTGACGTCGGCATCTTCGGCTGCGTATTCGGCAGCGCGTTCTATGCCGACCTGATCGAAGCAGATTTGCGACGCGCCCTTGCCGCATACGTCCTGATAGCTGATGGTTTTCTTGTCCAGCCAGCGCAAGGCCAGACTGTCCATGTCGTGGTTCTTGTGCGACTCCAGCACATACGACTGCAGCAAGGTGTCATGCGCAATGCCTTGCAGGGCGATGCCATGGTTGGCAAAAATGTGGCTATCGTATTTGAGGTGCTGGCCGAGCTTGGGCTTGCGCGGATTTTCCAGCCATTGCTTGAGTGCGGCGAGCACTTGCTCGCGCGGCAGTTGGTCAGGAGCGCCGGGATAGTTGTGCGCCACCGGAATGTAAGCAGCGATGCCGGGCTCCACACACAAGGAAATGCCGACCAGTTGCGCGCGCATCGGGTCCAGCGATGTGGTTTCGGTATCGACCGTAGTTAATTCAGCGGCATCGATTTTAACGATCCACTTTGCCAGCTGCGCTTCGGTGAGTATGGTTTCGTAATCAATAGCAGGCGGCGGATCAGCTGCAAATAGCGCACCCTGCGCGGCGTCTTCAGCAGCAGGGGCGGGGTTGGCTGCGCTGGTGGACGCTTTACCGTTTGCTTTCTCTATCTCGGCCGTCAGGTCGCGCAGCCAGCTGCGAAATCCCATGCGCGTAAAAAATTCCAGCATCGCCTGCTTGTCTTCAGCTGCTTGCGGAAAGGATTCCACAATCGACGTCACATGCTCGGGCAAAGCGCAATCGCATTTAACGGTGACGAGTGTTTTAGCCATCGGCAACCAGTCAAGCGCCTTGCGCAGATTCTCGCCGACGACGCCGCCTATGTCTGCTGCATGGCTAATTACGCCATCAAGTGAATCGTATTGAGTCAGCCATTTGACGGCGGTTTTAGGTCCGACTTTTTGCACGCCGGGGACGTTGTCGACGGTGTCACCAATTAAGCTCAGGTAGTCAACGATGCGCTCGGGCGGCACGCCGAATTTGGCGATGACGCCGGCACGGTCGAGCTTTTCATTGCTCATGGTGTTGATCAGCGTGACTTTGTCGTTGACCAGCTGCGCCAGATCCTTGTCGCCGGTCGAAATGACGGTCGACAGCCCAGCCTCGCTGGCTTTGACGGCCAGCGTGCCGATGACGTCGTCGGCTTCTATGCCTTCTATCATCAGAATCGGCCAGCCCATGGCTTTGACGGCTTCATGGATAGGTTCGATCTGCAAGACCAGATCTTCCGGCATGGAGGCGCGGTTGGCTTTGTAGTCGGCGTAGAGGTCGTCGCGGAAGGTCTTGCCTTTTGCATCGAAGACACAGGCCATGTATGCTGCAGGATAATCCTGCCGCAGGCGGCGCAGCATGTTGATCATGCCGTAGATGGCACCCGTGGGCGCCCCTTGCGCATTGCGCAAATCAGGCATCGCATGAAAAGCGCGATACAGATAGCTCGAACCATCCACCAGCAATAGGGTTTTATTCATATGGAAAGCGACAGGAAAAAAGTGCCGCGCTTGCGGCAGTTGACCAACGTAGAGCGCGCCACTTCACGCAAGGCGAGCGAGTCGTGGCAGATGTTCACGATTATGGCAGAGTTTATTGATGCCACCGAAAGGCTCTCGGAGGTTCGTCCGGCAGTTTCCATGTTTGGCTCGGCCCGAACGAAACCCGATGATCTTTTTTACGCCACCGCTACAGATATCGCACGCCGCTTGTCCGACGCCGGCTTTGCCGTCATCTCCGGCGGCGGCCCCGGCATTATGGAAGCAGCCAACAAGGGCGCGTTTGAAGGTAAATCACCGTCGATTGGCCTGAACATCGAACTGCCGAATGAACAGGTCAGCAATGCCTGGCAAAACATTTCACTATCGTTCAGACATTTCTTTGCGCGCAAGGTCGCTTTTGTTCAGTATGCCGATGCGTATGTGGTGCTGCCGGGTGGATTCGGCACACTCGATGAACTGTCCGAAGTGCTGGCGCTTATCCAGACTGGCAAGACGCGCCATATCCCCGTAATTTTGGTGGGCACCACATTCTGGCGCGGTCTGCTGGAATGGATGCGCGAACAGATGGGAAGCACCGGCATGATCAGTGCGGAAGACCTGGAGCTGGTGCAGTTGATTGATGAACCGGCGAATGTGATTGATGCCATTTTTGCATTTTACGAAGAGCGTGACATTGTGCCGTCCGAGACCGAGCATCAGCCGCGCTCGTTCCTCTGAGCTGGATGCATGCATTTGTTAAAATGGCTGCTTCGCGCGCACCTGACTGGCGCACTTTCCATAAAGACCAACGCATGAACTCCTTTGCGCTTCAGCTTTCTTCGCCTCAGCAGCGGTTCGTTCTTACAGTCGCTAGCTTGCTTTTGCTAGTCAGCGGCGCCCATGCGGCCGGCAACAAAACAGCGCTCGAGATGCTGCCTGACGATGGCGAACCTGCCGTGACGGTCACCACACCAGCGCCGCGCGCCAAAGAGATTACCCAGACTAGCGAACAAAATGCAGTCACGTCGGTGCGCGTCAGGGAGGGCAACAATATCTACTACGTCAAACCGGGTGAGCAATCCGCAGACGGGCATGGCGGTGTACGCGGTGCGCAATGGCAGATTTTTGAATTCAAATCAAAAGACAAACCAAACCGCAGCAACAACGGCTTGCCGCCTCCACCCCAGCGCTAAGTCATTGTCTGTTTGCGACAATGACCGTGCTGGCTTCCTATTTTTGAATTCCTGATTTTTTTCTCGTTCTTATGGCAGTTTTTACACCCGTCACTCTGGATGAACTCGCACCTTGGGCTGCCCAGTTCCCGATTGGCACAGTGCACTCTTTGAAGGGCATTGCATCCGGCATTGAGAACAGCAATTTTTTTCTCGGCAGTGACAGCGGCGAGTATGTGCTGACGATTTTCGAAAAGCTGTCCTTCGAGCAGCTGCCGTTTTATCTGAACCTGATGCGCCATCTGGCCGAGCGCGGCGTACTAGTGCCAGCGCCCATTGCCAACAACCGCGGCGAGATACTCTCGGAGTTGCATGGCAAGCCAGCATCTATCGTCACGCGCCTGCAAGGGGACTGGCAGCCTTCGCCACAGCCAGTGCACTGCGCCGAAGTCGGCGCCATGCTCGCCAAAATGCATCTGGCAGCGCAGGACTACCCGCTATACCAGCCGAATCTGCGCGGTCTCGCGTGGTGGAATGAAACGACGCCCGTGGTGATGCCGTTCCTGACGGAAGCGAATCAGCACTTATTAGGCGCAGAGATGCATTTCCAGCAGGCCTTTGCCGCCTCTGAAACCTACACTGCGCTGCCGGCCGGCCCAATTCATGCCGACCTGTTTCGCAACAATGTGATGTTCGATGGCGAACGACTGACCGGTTTCTTTGATTTTTATTTTGCCGGCTGCGACACCTGGCTGTTTGATGTCGCCGTCACCGTCAATGACTGGTGTATTGATCTGGAGAGCGGCGCAACCGATGCTGCGCGCGTGCGCGCCATGCTTGACGCTTATCATGCGGTGCGCCCGTTCAGTTCTGCCGAGCAGGATGCATGGCCTGCGATGCTGCGCGCCGCTGCGCTGCGTTTCTGGCTTTCGCGTCTGTATGATTTTTATTTGCCGCGCGAAGCAGAAATGCTGACGCCGCATGACCCTGCGCATTTTGAGCGCATACTGCGGCACCGTATCGACCACACTGTAGAAGCGCTACCCTGAACATGGAAAAAATTCCTGCCAACACCGGCATCAACTGGATACGACAAGGCTTTGCGATCTTCCGCAAGCAGCCCGCGGAATTGGCCATGCTGTTTTTGCTGTACATGCTGTTGATGTTCTCGCTGTCGCTGATCCCGCTGATAGGTCAACTGCTGCCGCTGTTGCTGGTGCCTGTGTTTTCGATGGCATTCATGCAAGCCTGTGTGCAGATTGAAGCCGGTAAAAAAGTACTGCCGAACATACTGCTGACGGGATTTCGTTCGCCTGCTTTGGGCACTCTGCTGCGACTGGGTTCGCTGTATTTGCTGGCCGCCCTCATCGCCATAGCGGCATCGTCACTTGTTGATGACGGCATGTTCTGGAAACTGATGTCCGGACAGATAACCGCCGATGAAGAAAAATTGCCAATGAACGATTTACCGCTGGCGATGCTGGTTGCCGCGCTGGTCTACACACCCTTTGCAATGGCTTTCTGGCATGCGGCCCCGCTCGCTGCGTGGCAGCGCATGGGCTTGTTCAAGGCTGTCTTTTATAGCTTCTTTGCCGTGCGCCGCTGCGGCATGGCCTTCCTGGCCTATGGACTCGCCTGGATCGTTATCGGCATAGCCTTGCCGGCTATCGTCAGTGCGGTGCTGGCTCTGCTCCTAGGCAAAACCTTGGTGACCGTGATGCTGCTGACGCCGTTATCCGTCATCCTCACCATCGTTATGTATTGCTCGTTCTATCCGACTTATGTGGAAGTGTTTGAGAGCCCGGCGCAAAGTTGATTCCACCGTTGCAACATTCAACTTGCAAGTAATCCGGACTTACCCTTCAATTCGCCAGTCAAGCCAGTCAATAAAGACAGCAGCAGCTGCCTGACGCCTGTTATCTGCACTGCCCCCCCCCCGAGAAAATGCATAAAGCATTTAATTTCTCGAACTTTTGTCCGATTAGCGCCACTTATTTCTATATAGCCAAGCCTTTCTGCTCAAGGTTTGCAGTGGCCATATCCAAAATCACGATTTTATTTCAAAGCATTTAGGGAGGTCTCATGGTCGCTACTATCAAGGCCGTCATGGTTCAAACGGATCATTACTCGCAAGATATGCAACTAGAAGAATGCGAACAAGAAGTGGGGGCGTTTATTTATCGCTACCGGCGCCCCACAACTGACAGCCCGTTGGAAAATTTCGTTCGTTTTTTCCAAGATATTTTTGGTGGAGTGACAAAAGCAAAAGATAGCTTGTGCGGCAGAGAACGTACATTGCCTGACTTGATCAATATCAAAGGACAAAAACTACAGATCGCACGAGACGCTTCGTCCAATTGCATATGGGGCTCGATACGCGATGACAAGCAACCGGATAAAACCTCGCGAATCGAAATCACTTTCTTGCGCCCCTCTGAAGTACACCTCGAAGCAAGTAAAAACGGAAGCCAAACCAATGCTTTGGTAGTCCCCCCTCCGCCACCTCCACCACCTCCGCCACCGCAAAGCAATCTGGCTAAAAATTTGGCTCAAGCAAGCAGCGGGAAAAATAGGGCTGCTCCGAAAATGACTGGGTCAGAACCGTCTACAGTCGTTCCTAGCTCTGGCCATAACATCGATGCTGATACGCTGAAAAATAGATTGAACGCTCTAAAAAAGCCTGACCAGAGCAACCGGCCAAAAATAAATTCTGCTCCGAGCACAGAGTCTGATTTGCTTAAGGAGTTGGCAAAAAAAATGGCATCAAGGAATCTTAATTTGAACAACGAAAAACTTGACGAAACCGATCTCTGGGATGATAAGGAACCGCCTTCAGTTAAACCCTCAGACAACCTTCTGTAATTTCGCAACCTCCAAAATCTACAGGGAGCAAAAAATGGATAACAAGATTAATGGATTCCGCAGCATTAACCATATTTATCAGGGCAAATCAGGCGGGGTAGAACAGAATACAAACGACGATGTGCTAACCAGAAGGTTAGACAAGAAGAGTGGCGAGCCGGTTATGATTTACGAGCGAGCCGGCAACAAAAACTTATGGCAAAAAGTCCGCAACACCGCCAACAAAAAACAGCCCGCCAACGCTGAAGATGTAAAGCATTTCCTGATGCAGCGCGGCATGAACAGCGAAAAGGCAGGTCGCGTGGCGAGATCAATTACCTCTCCATCCGGCACCATTCGTGCGCGCGATTTCGAGGACATACTTCAGGGACGTAGTCCTATCAACCAAGAGAAAATAGCTACGGAAAAGGAAGATGCCTTGTATAAGCCAACGGTTTTTTAACGGGCTTTACACATCAGTGCATATGAAACGTCGCAGGCGGGTTTTCAGGAAAAATCTGCGCAACTGAATTAATCATATTTATTTCAAACCACCTCTTTCAGCTTCTTGGCTCCGCACGGTTATGCCATGGCCTTCTTAACTACGGCACGGGCAGAGTAGGCAAGGCACTCTGCCGTCTTTGACGTTTTCCCATCCCGGAAAACTCAAGCCAAACGAATAGAAGGACAGAAAAATGATATCCGCACCTAGTGCTCATCAACAGTCCGTATCAGGAAAAGCCCTGTTGGTGGATATCAAATTAGGGCAACAAGCTGATACCCCTGCTAAATTTTTATTCGGCAAGCAGGACAATACGTCGTTCGGGTTCATGTTGAAAAAAATTTTGTGGGTCCGCTCATGCGCAATAAAGCGAAGCGACAGATGCTAACTATTTTGTCCCACCCTGTTTTTAAGGATAGTCCGGAAGTCAAAAAAGTAACGTCGCATATTCGAAACTTGAAATGGGCACAGATTTAGATGCCGGCATGGTGAGCACTGTGATTGCCAAGACGATTTTGCATGACCACCGAGAACCTGCAGGGAAGACCGCATTTCAATGGACGCCGTTTATAGACCATTCCATTCAAGATGAAATGATCGATGCTTATCTGAACAATCCAGTGGATCTGAAACAAATGGAAAAACTAATGAGCCAAATAGATGACCTAAAAAATAGTTCGGCAATGAAATTATCGTTTGAATTAGACCGGAAAATTCGGAGGTCTTTAAACATGTGGTGAAACGTTTTGAAGAAGTACCCGATGAAGGTCCTGTCCGCAAAGTCCAAGCTAAAAATTAACCAAGACAAAATTTAAAATGCATGTGTGTCTTACCCATTGGAAGTAAGCGTTGCGTATGATTTTTTAAATGAGGAAAAATTGAACCCCACCTCCAGCAGTAATGTTCGCACTGACAACGAGCCCTCCTTGTTGCTGGACTTTGAAGTCATCAATCCTAACGGCGCACGAAAACTGTTATTCAAAAAAAAATGACAATGACTCTTTCGGACTGCTCTTAAAAAAATTCTTTTTAAGACCCATCATGCGCATGCTGGCCAAGCAGCATATTGTGAGCTTGTTTGAAACCAGGTTGAGCGGATTTCAGGAAGCGAAAGATTTCATCGCCACGGCCAGACAAAACAATAGCTGGGGCAAGGGCGTCAAGGCCAGCGAGGTCAAAAAAATCATCGCCAGGGCAAGCTTACGCGGCTATGAATTGAAAAACCCTCAAGACAGGGGCTGGTCCGACACCACGATTAACAATATCGTCACGGAATATCTGAATATCCGGGAAATCTGGCGGACGAGCTGCGTCGATTGCTAGCGGAGGAAAACTTGCCTGAAACAGGATTGCAAGCCTTGATGCAATACGCCGCCAATCCGGACGCCACATTGAGCGTGCGCGACAATGCGCCGATCCTGGCCCTGATGCGACACATTGCTAGAGTTGAAGACCGCCACAAGTCAACGCTGCCTAATGCATTTAACGAAAAAATCTCTGCGGTCTTTGAGAATTATGATGCGCGGTATGAGGCTGCCAAGGTAGAAGGAAATTTTGTTGAAATAAAGAATGTCACCGGGCTTTCGTGACACAATTTACGCAACTAAGCATCTTTAAAAAATAGCACTGAACCGCAGCACGTCATCTCCTACATGTGATGACGTGCTGATTATTTTTAAAGACGCCAGGTGACAGTTTGAAATTGACTGTATGTTTTTATGGCAGCGCGATCAGAACTTCAATGGCGCGATTCACCGAACACGGCATCAAGGGAGTCGGCTAAGAGCACTGCCTCCGCCCATACTTCGAGTTCGTCAACGCTTGCCTTCGCCAGACGTTCCGTTGCCCAGCCGGGCACGTCGCCAAAGCGCTGTGTCAGCAGGCGTGTCAGTATGCGCATCAGACCCTGCTGCATGCCTTGCTGCATTCCCTGCTGAATACCTTGCTGAATGCCTTGCTCAAGACCTTTTTCAAGGCCCCTCTCCATCCCGATACGTTCAACAGAACAAATATAAGTCATATGCGTTTCCTCCTCGAGTGTTTCCAAATTTTGCCATAGCTGCGCCTCCAGTTCCCTGGGCAGGCGCATCATCCAGTCCAGTACCTTGAACAGATCAATCACTTGTTGCTTGTCCCAGCCGCGCCGGTACAAGCCCTGCACCAGCGTCCACTTGGCCGCATAGCGGGCCGACGCATCATCGCGGGTGGCGCGCGTGGCCAGATGCGCGAGCGTGATGACGGCAAATGGATTCGTACTGTCCTCTAATCTGGCCTCGCTGCCGGTCCAGTCCAGTAGTTTGGCGACCGGGAAGCGCAGGTCAAGTTGACAGCCGAACACGTCATAGCCAAACGACGCCGGTTGCCAATGCGCCTGGTCATCGGCCAGTACCGCCAGACTCGCGATGGGCTTGCGGTAACGGTCATACAGCCGGTAGTGGTAGACGAACATGCGCTCGGCAAAGGCGGCCTGCCTGTCGCCCTGGACTTCAAGGTGCACGTAAACCCATTCGGCCTCGCCACCTTGCCGCGTAACACGCACGAGCTTGTCGACGAAGCGCTTGCCGAGTTCGGCGTCCTGCACGACGGCCCGTAATTCCTGATCAAGAAAGACATACGGTTGCGACCAGTCGATCTGCGCGTGCGCGAGCGGAAAATAGAAATGCAGGAAGTCGGCGAAATAGCGTTCGATCGCTTCCTTCCACGGGCTGTCGTAGTCGTCTGCCACATGCGCTCCTGCCAGCGGGTTACTGATGGCGCGAGCATGAAGGAATTACTAGTGCGTGAACGCCTAGTTAGCGAAGAGCATGGCGATAATGCCGTCGATGCAGGCCCGCAGATGACGAAGGTGTTGTAAGCACGCACGTCATCCCCTGCATTTGATGGCTGCCACATGGGTGGACTGCTTGTAGTTTGAATTTTCCACTTAGCTTGTAGCGAAAGCTGGGGCAACGGTGGCGCTTATTTTGTTTGAACATCCAAAAGGCAGGTTTATTTACTGAGGCTTTCAGGCTACCTTTTCCAGTTTCGCAATCCCCAAATCCAGTAGCTTCATGCCGGCGCGTCCGAAATTAATGTTAGCGCGCGCCTGTGTGCCACTGCCTTCAATATCGACAATCACGCCCTCGCCAAATTTCTGATGAAACACGCTCTCGCCTATGCGCCAGCCGCTGTCGCGCTTGGCATTGAAGCTTTGCGCGATTTTGTTATTGCCAGAATCCGGCGTGTCGACCCACGCGGCTTTTTGCGTGTGGCCATACCATTGGGTCTGCACTTTCGGTGAGAGCCACTTGAGCGCTTCGTCCGGGAGCTCGCCAAAAAAACGCGACTTCATGTTGTAGCGGGTCTGGCCATGCAGCATGCGGGTCTGCGCAAAGCTCATGTAGAGCCGCTTGCGCGCGCGCGTGATAGCCACGTACATCAGGCGGCGCTCTTCTTCGACACCGTCTTCGGCCTTCTCGCTATTTTCATGCGGGAACAGACCTTCTTCCAGGCCGGTGATGAACACCGCATCAAACTCCAGGCCCTTGGCAGAATGCACTGTCATCAACTGAATTGCATCCTGTCCTGCCTGCGCCTGATTGTCACCGGCTTCGAGAGAAGCATGCGACAGGAAGGCCGACAGCGGCGACATGATGGTCGGCAGCGGTGCGTCGGCATCTATGATTTCTATGCCGTCACCCGTTACCAGCGCCGGTGGCCCGGCCGACACTTGCGGGCCCATCAGCGCGGGCGCATCGGCGCCAAAGCCTTCTTCAGATATGAATAAGGTCGCAGCACTAACTAACTGCTCCAGATTTTCTATGCGGTCTGCGCCTTCTTTTTCTGTCTGATAGTGCAACAGCAGATTGCTTTTCTCGAGCACCACCTGCACCATTTCCGGCAGCGGCATGTGCTGGGTTTCGAAGCGCGCGCTCTCTATTAGCTTGACGAAGCCGCCCAGTGAGGTACCGGCCTTGCCGGCTACATACGGCACTGCTGCATAGAGCGAAATATCGTATTGGCGGGCCGAATCCTGTAACTGCTCGATGGAGCGTGCGCCGATGCCGCGGGTCGGAAAATTCACGACACGCAGGAAGGCTGAATCATTATGCGGATTGTCCATCAATTGCAGATACGCGATAGCGTGCTTAACCTCGGCACGTTCGAAAAAGCGCTGGCCGCCGTAAACGCGGTAAGGCAGCTTGGCTGAAAACAGCGCGTGTTCGATCACACGTGACTGCGCATTCGATCGGTACAGAAAAGCGATTTCACTGCGCAGCCAGCCTTCATTAATGAGGCTCTTTGTTTCTTCTATCAGCCATTGCGCTTCCTGCAGATCGCTACTGGCTTCGAAGATGCGCACTTGTTCACCGTGACCGGCATCGGTGCGCAAATTCTTGCCAAGGCGACGCGAATTGTTGGCGATCAAAACGTTGGCTGTGTCGAGTATGTGACCGTGCGAACGATAATTTTGCTCGAGCTTGATCAGGTTCTGCACATTAAACTCGCGCTCAAACGCGCTCATGTTGCCGACATTGGCGCCGCGGAATGCATAGATGCTCTGGTCGTCATCGCCCACAGCAAACACGGCGCTGTGCTGACCGGCGAGGACTTTGAGCCACTTGTATTGCAGGTCATTCGTGTCTTGAAATTCGTCGACCAGTAAATGTTTGAAGCGCGACTGATAGTGCTCGCGCAGCGGCTGGTTGCGCGACAAGAGTTCATAGCTGCGCAACAGCAGTTCAGCAAAGTCGACTACGCCTTCACGCTGGCATTGGTCGTCGTAGGCTTGATAGAGCTCGACGAACTTGCGGTTGTAGTCATCATTGGCTTCGACGTCCTTGGCGCGCAAGCCCTGGTCTTTGGCACTGTTGATAAAGTACATCAGGTTCTTGGCCGGATATTTTTCGTCATCGACATTCAGTCGTTTAAGCAGACGCTTGATGGCTGACATCTGGTCTTGCGAATCCAGAATCTGAAAGGTCTGTGGCAGCGCAGCGTCACGAAAATGCGCGCGCAGCAGCCGGTTGCTCAGGCCATGAAAGGTGCCTATCCACATGCCGCGTGTATTGATCGGCAACATGGTCGACAACCTCGTCTGCATTTCTTTCGCAGCCTTGTTGGTAAACGTCACCGCCACGACGCCGGCCGGTGAAATTTGCCCGGTCTGAATCAGCCAGGCAATGCGGGTTGTCAGCACACGGGTTTTACCGGAGCCGGCACCGGCGAGAATGAGCGCAGGTTGTGCGGGAAGCGTAACAGCGGCGAGCTGTTCGGGATTGAGGTTGTGCAGGAGGGTAGACATCCACAGATTATATGCCGGCGCATCGATACAATGCGCCAGCATATAAATACAAGCAGACTAGCGGACGATTACTGAATTACTGGTCTTCGATAGTGGTTGAGATTTCGCTCACGCTACCCACTTGTTGCGAAGTGGTGAAGGATGAGGTAATAGTGCGCTCCGGACTGAGCAATTGCTGGCTCTCAGTTGTAGGCAACGCTACCGAACTGACAGCGGTTGGTGGAGCTGCGGGGAACTTGGACAGTAGTTCTGCCGAAAAATCATCATCGCTCTGCGAGGATGAGTCAAAATATCCATCATCTGAGTCGACAGTCGAATCAAAGAGTTGCTGGTAGTTGCTTACCAAACTAGCTGATACCCGTATTTTCTCTGTTGGTGAGGCAGGCGTTTCGGGAAATACCAGAGGCAATTCCTGCGCCGATGCAGCGATCATATGTCCAGGCACCGTTTGTAGCTCTGCTGCGTTCCCAAATGAAGGCTGAGAAGCTGTGCCGATATGAATAGACGAATACGGTACATTCAGATCGAATTTTGGCAGACTGCCTGACGGATAGATCAGACGCCTCAATGCAAGTTCGTCATCTGGGGTATTCGGAGACAAGGGAGAAAACTGTGTCTGATGCGGCTTGTTATTAGCAACCACTGCGTGGGATGCCGTTTCGGATTGCGCATCAAAACGTGCGTAAGCGACAAATGTGGAAGACGGCTCACTGATTAGCGGCAATGGTGGAAAATTATCACGGGATGACTGGCGGTATTGGAGTTGTCCTTCTAAATGCCCTTCATTCTCATCATTTTTGTCAACGGAAGGCAGAATACGTGCACTACGTCTTTGTTCCTTGATGATAAGCGGGCAGATACGGTCCAGTTCTTTCGCCCAAGGCTCTGTCGAAAATTGTATGCGCTCTACTGATGGAGTCGGCAGCGATATCTCCAGCCAGCGTTTGGCGAAATATGCGACATGCGGCGCAATGCCATTTTTGCGAATGAAATCGGCGAAGGAATTTTTAGAGCTTGATTTTTTTCCTAAATAATCCTTGAAGAGCTCTTTGATGTTAAAAATCGCCATTTCCGGAGCCGTGTCATATTTGCTGTTAAACCCTGACTTAGATCTTATTGCGTCAGCCAGCGCGCCAAACATCTCTCTTTTCATGTGCGCAAATTCTCGCAAACGTTTATCTTGAATCGCAGATCCCTGCGTGGGCAATAGTCGATGCGGGGAAGTCAGCTTGCGTACGTTCTGAAGCAAATAACCGTTGGCGATCTTCCTCAAGGGCTCCTTGATATCGCCGACCGTAAAATCTCGCTCCAGGTTTTCAACCTCGTAGCTCACAAAATTCAGACGCATTTTTGCCTGAGCGATTTGGTGATCTGTTTGGCTCAAGGGATTTGCCGCAGCAGTAATCGAATGGATAAATCCAGCCAGCTCTTTCCGGCCCGTCTCGATATTTTTCCCGGCAATGCCTGCCGGCTTAGGGCGTGCGCCTATTATTTTCCGCTGCGGCCGCTCAGGAAAATAAATAAAGGGAGCAGACTTCTTATTGAAATCTCCGCGAATGAGAGTCTTGTCCGGCAGATTTTTGATGGCGTTATAAATTACGCAAGCATTCCTCAAGCCTTTATGCGGACTCAAGGGCGCAAATGGCGCACCGTCATGATAAATATTTTCTGCAACAGGCTGTAGCCTTGGGCTACTAGGTACGCTTGGAATCATGCTCGGTCCTTAGTGATTTAAATACGGTTTTAAATTTGACTCAGTCTTTGTGTTTCAAATGCTTGCGATTCATATGGCTCCTCGGAATTGGCGGACGCAGGGTCAACGACCAGATGTGAAAAGCGCCCCGCGTAGTGAAGAAATTCGACAATATTTTTTTGCAGGTTACCGAGCGAAGCTTCGCCCGGCTCGTATTCGCCAATCAGCATCACTTCATCCTCCGGCTGACTCAGTGCCAGCTTCACGCTGGCCACACCAGTCAACAACAGGTTGGCACTGAGCAGCGAGGCATACACATTTTGCCGAAGCGATTCTTCTGCCTGACCTAAGGAACAGCAGATCAATATTCTCGCTGGTGCGTCCTGCCAACTCAGATCGATGGATACGCCTTCGTCGAATTCAACTAGCCAGCTATCTATGTCTTGTTGAGTGATGGTGAGAATCTCGGGCGTCGCCGGCCCGAGTTGATGCATCAGGTACTGCATGTCTGACAATCCGAAATTCAATCCTTACTCCCCAATTTTTATGCTCTAAGAACCTATCTCGCTAGGCTGATGGCAAGGCGGCAGCACCGCAGACAGTACGAGTAGTACGGCAAGGTGCTGTCAACGCTGCCAGAGGTCTAGCGGGATAGGTTCTAAATATTCGCTATAGAGAACGGGGGATAGGTATCAACGATTACGTGATAGTTCCTTTCGTTCACAGGTATAAAGTGAACGAAAGAAAAATAATTTCATAGGATGAAGAACGCCTGAAGAGCTTCAGTGCGTGAATACGAAAAAATATTCGCTGATTAAATCAACAAGCCGAATATCAAAAGATTTATTCAAACATTTGACAAAATTTTGTAGCTGCCAATCGATGATCGGCTTCTGCATAAATACTACTAATCGCAGCAACCATGTGCGCACCCAACGCAATAAGTGGCTGACTATTTTCCACAGTCATGCCGCCGATAACGCAAATCGGCACATCGAGTTCGCTGATCGCTAAGGTGATGATGTCGGGTGAGGTGGTCACCGCGTATTTCTTCACGCGTGAAGGATAGAAACCACCAAACGCGACATAGCTTGCGCCTGCGCTGGCGGCTTCGCGTGCCAGTTGCAAATCACCGTAACAGGATGCGCCGATGATTTTGTCTTTTCCAAGTCGCGCACGCACTGCAGCCACCGAGGCGTCCGTGCCGCCGACATGAATACCGTCGGCATCAATCGCTTCGCATAATTCAATGTGATCATTGATCACCAGCGGCACATTGAATTTTCGGCACAACTTCAAAAGCGCATTCGCTTGTTCCGCACGCAGCTCTACGCTCGCTGTCTTGTGACGATACTGCAGCAGCGCAGCGCCGCCGAGCAATGCCTGCTCGCTGGCAGCGACGAGACGATCCGTGTCATCCCAGTCAGGGGTTACGAGGTAAAGGCCTTTCATGCATTCTCCTTGAGCCTGTTCAGGCGATGCGGTATCAATTGCCCTGCCGCGATGGCGTAGGCGTGGGCGAGGCTATGCTGTGTATATTCCTGAGCCGCCGCGATTGCGGTTTCCATGCTCACTTGCTGCGCAAGTCGCGCTGCAATGGCAGACGCCAGTGTGCAGCCCGAGCCATGGTAAGAACCGGCGAGACGTTGCCAATGCCAGCTACGTTGTCCGTGCCGGTGAAACCAGCGATTGATCACTTCATCGCCGCTGCCGTGGCCACCCTTGATCAAAACATGCGGCGCGTCCTGCAGCAATTGCTGCGACTGCAGCGCCAAGTCTTCGATGCCGTCGCACAATGCTTTTGCTTCAGGCAGGTTGGGCGTGATGAGCGTGGCCAGCTTGCGCAGCGGCGCGAGCGCCTGTACGGCGTCTCCCTGCGTGAGCGTATCGCCGTGACCACTGGCAAGCACGGGGTCAAGCACGACGGGCAGCGCTGGATTGGCAGCGCGCAGTATGAGAATGGCGTCGGCGATTACCTGCGCATTCGCTGCGCTGCCGACGATGCCGATCTTGATGGCGTCAATGACTGTACCCTGCGCATGCAGCGCATGAAATTGCGCCTGCAACAACGCGGCATCAACCGCTTGTACAGCATGCACATGCTCGTTGTCCTGCACGGTCATCGCAGTAATGATGGGCAGTGTGTGCGCACCTGCTGCGCTGATAGCCTGAATGTCGGCCTGCATGCCGGCACCGCCGCTGGGGTCAAGTCCGGAGAAAACCAGCACACATGCCGGCCGCATGGTTAGTCTAGACAATGCGGCCCGCCATCGGTGACGAAGGAGATGCAGAAAAACGCTTGGGAATGCGCCCAGCCAGATACGCTTCGCGTCCGGCTTCGATCGCCAGCTTCATGGCGCGTGCCATGCGAATCGGGTCTTTTGCGCCGGCGATCGCCGTGTTCATCAGCACGCCGTCGCAACCGAGCTCCATCGCAATAGCAGCGTCGGAGGCGGTGCCGACACCGGCATCAACCAGCACCGGCACCTTGGCCTGCTCGATGATGAGCGACAAATTCCACGGGTTCAAAATGCCCATGCCGGAGCCAATTAAAGAGGCCAGCGGCATGATGGCAACGCAGCCGATTTCTTCCAGCATTTTTGCCTGTATAGGATCATCGCTGCAGTAGACCATTACATCGAAACCATCTTTGACGAGCGTCTCGGCCGCCTTCAATGTCTCGGGCATGTTCGGAAACAAGGTTTTTTCATCGCCGAGCACTTCGAGCTTGACCAGCTTGTGGCCGTTCAATAATTCGCGCGCCAGCTGCAGTGTATAGACCGCGTCTTTGGCGTTATAACAACCGGCGGTGTTAGGCAGGATGGTGTATTTGGAAGGCGGCACGGCGTCCAGCAGATTCGGTGAGCTTGGGTCTTGACCGATATTGACGCGACGGATAGCGACGGTGATGATTTCTGCGCCGCTGGCTTCGGTAGCGAGACGGGTTTCGTCGAGGTCTTTGTATTTGCCGCTGCCGACTAGTAGACGTGAGCGGTAGGTTTTACCGGCGATGGTTAATGTGTGTGTTGAGTCTGACATGCGTATTCCTTCATTGCTATCAAGGACACTGGGTCCCAGCGTTCGCTGGGACGACGGTAGAAAAACAACTGTCGTCCTGACGAAAGTCAGGACCCAGTGGCGTTAAACAGTTTATCCACCACCTATGGCGCGCACGATATCGACTTTGTCGCCTGGCACAAACTGACGCTCGCGCCACAAACTACGCGGCACCACTTCGCGGTTAACAGCAACCGCCAGCGCCTGATTACTCAGCGCCAGCGCAGCTATCAAATCCTGCACGCACTGACCTACAGCCACGCTATGCGGCGCACCATTGAGTTCGATGGCAATCATTACTGCTTGCGATAAATTTCCGCGCCGTTTTTAACGAACTCGATAGACTTGACCTCCATGCCTTTTTTGAGCGCAGCGATCTCGGACAAGCCTTCTTTGGCAGCGTAGTCGCGCACTTCCTGCGTGATTTTCATTGAGCAGAAATGCGGGCCGCACATGGAACAGAAATGCGCGACCTTGGCCGAGTCTTTCGGCAAGGTCTCGTCATGGAATTCACGTGCCTTGTCAGGGTCGAGACCAAGGTTGAACTGGTCTTCCCAGCGGAATTCAAAGCGCGCTTTTGACAGTGCATTGTCGCGAATCTGTGCGCCCGGATGGCCCTTGGCCAGGTCGGCTGCGTGCGCAGCGATCTTGTAGGTGATGATGCCGTCTTTCACATCGACCTTGTTGGGCAGGCCCAGATGCTCTTTCGGTGTGACATAACAAAGCATCGCCGTGCCGTACCAGCCGATCTGTGCGGCGCCGATGCCGGAAGTGATGTGGTCGTAACCTGGTGCGATGTCAGTCGTCAAAGGTCCGAGCGTGTAGAACGGCGCTTCATGACACTGCTCTAGTTGCAAATCCATGTTTTCTTTGATCAGCTGCATAGGCACATGGCCCGGACCTTCGATCATGACTTGCACGTCGTGCTTCCATGCGATCTGCGTGAGCTCACCCAGCGTTTTCAATTCGCCGAGTTGCGCTTCGTCGTTGGCATCGTAGATCGAGCCCGGACGCAGGCCGTCGCCGAGCGAGAACGATACGTCATAGGCTTTCATGATTTCGCAAATCTCTTCGAAGTGCGTGTACAAGAAAGATTCTTCATGATGCGCGAGACACCACTTGGCCATGATGGAGCCGCCGCGCGACACAATGCCGGTCATGCGCTTGGCTGTCATCGGCACATAGCGCAGCAATACGCCGGCGTGAATGGTGAAGTAGTCAACGCCCTGCTCGGCTTGCTCAATGAGCGTGTCGCGGAAAATTTCCCAGGTCAGGTCTTCGGCCTTGCCGTTGACCTTTTCGAGTGCCTGATAAATAGGCACCGTGCCAATCGGCACTGGTGAATTGCGAATGATCCATTCGCGTGTTTCGTGGATGTGCTTGCCGGTCGACAGATCCATCACGGTGTCGCCGCCCCAGCGAATGGACCAGGTCATTTTCTCGACTTCTTCACCAATGGAAGATGTCACGGCAGAGTTGCCGATGTTGGCGTTGATCTTCACGAGGAAGTTACGGCCAATGATCATTGGCTCGACTTCCGGGTGATTGATATTCATCGGAATGACGGCGCGGCCGCGTGCGACTTCGCTACGCACAAACTCAGGGGTGATCTCGGCCGGAATCGACGCACCAAACGATTGCCCCGGATGCTGACGACCCATCAGGTCAGCAAGCTTCTGCCCGTTGGGGCCGGAGGCTTTCAGGCTCTCTATGTATTCTTTGCGATGCAGGTTTTCGCGAATGGCGATGTATTCCATCTCCGGCGTGATGATGCCGGCGCGCGCGTAATGCATTTGCGACACGTTCTTGCCGGCCTTTGCCCGACGCGGTTTGCGCAGCAGATTAAAGCGCAGCTCGGCCAGTTTGGCATCATTGAGTCGCTCGATGCCGTAGTCGGAAGAAGGACCTGCCAGCTCTTCGGTGTCATTGCGCTCGGCAATCCAGCCAGCGCGCATGGGCGCCAGACCGGAACGGATGTCGATCTTGACCGCAGGGTCGGTATAAGGTCCGGAGGTGTCGTAGATATAGACCGGCGGATTTTTCTCGAAGCCGAAAGACGCCGGCGTATCGCTCTGACTGACTTCGCGCATCGGCACCTGAATGTCGGGGCGCGAACCTTGAATGTAGATCTTGCGGGAATTCGGTAAAGGCTGGACGGCGGCTTCGTCCACCGTGGCGGTGGCAGCTAAGAATTGCGGATTGGCGTTCATGGGCTTCCTTGGCTCAAAAAAGCGCGGGAAGCATGGAACGCAATGGGCGAATCCTACGTGCTTCCCTACGCTGGCATTATCCAGATCAGGTTGGGAGGACGGCCAGGCAGGAGGATATTTCCGGCATAAATGGCAGAACTCCACTGAGGGTATTTCTCACCCGCTGGCTTTACCAGCGGGACCCCTAGCGTTTTGCTGCAATATTGCAGCAAGCCCGATTATAGCGCCTGTAGCAGCTAGTTGTGCCAAGGCCCTCGTTTTCCAGCTTGCGTTTCAGCTATGTGATCAGAATTTTGAGACGCGGTTATCCAACCAGATCAAATGCAACTTGCTGATTTTATTTTGGCTGAGCATAACGCGCTCTATCGTGACGCTGGAATTGAGCGCATCCAGCAAATCATCAGCATCGATATTGCCGAGAAGATTGCCACGCAAGTCGAGCAATGCAAGCTTTGGCATATCGGGCAAGACTTGCATCAGGCTTGCCCATCCTTTCAGTGAAATTTGAACGGATAGGTAGTCGAAGCACAACATATTATTTTTCAAGGACACTATGCGTAGCGACGGATGCTCTTTCAGGCCCTGACTCAGAATCTCGAGCATTCGGCTATCAATGATTGAATCACCGAGATGTAGTTCTTCGAGAGAAGTCGCCATAGAAATCAGACGACCCAATTGTTTTAGCGATGCGGCATCATGAATACCGCGGCGACTGAAGCCTAAGCCATTTAAATCCAGTACGCGCAGGCACGGCAATAATCCCGCACCTTCCGTCACCAGAAAATCGAAGTAAAGAGGCTCTACTACCCGATTGCGGAGAATCAGGTCTATTTTTATTTGCCGCTGGACCGGCATGGGCGTCTTAACTAAATTTTTGAAAATTTCCCGCTGGCGCTCCCAATCTCCGGAGACATTAAATTTCTTGATTTCGCTAGCCATTTTTCTCTTCCAAAGAGAAGCATTGGCAGAGAAGTCGAGCACCACCCGCTTCAACAAGGGTAAAGCCAGCGCCCGGCTCAGGATCACGTTCAGCACGGTAGTAGAATCAATCGAGGCAAGGGGAAGCTGGACGAGCGTCATGCATTCCAGCAGCGCATCAACACGTTCAGTCAGTTTTTTCTCCCTGTGTTTGTCCCACTTTAGTGACGGCAGGTTCGATAGCGCGTTGGCGGCGCTGGCAGCGTGGACGTCTTCGTTCCCCGGTGCACGCAACAAGCTCGCCACTTCCGCCCGATGCGCGTGACTGACGCGCGCAAGCACGCCATATATGTTTGCAGTTTCGTACGGCGTTTCACCTCGCAGAAAGCAGGCGTTGATGTGAATCCGGATATCATCAGGTACATCCTGGAAGACATGCGTGCGCTCAGTACGGTCGAGGATCATGCGTGGCGTCGCCACAAGGCTTGCTTCTTCTTTTGCGCGGCCTGCGTCAATCGAACTGCGCAGTTTATTTTGTTCGCCAGACTGGATGGGGCGTGACATGGCTACTCCGTATTTCTCATCAGTGGCGAATGTTGCCTACGACTTTGCGCCGTTCTGCAAGTAAGCAGGACGATAGCGATCGACAACGCGTGCATCCGTGAAAATTGCATGTTCTTCATTGATGGAATTGCCTGTCAGGTCAATGAATTGCAATGTCTTGTTTTTTGTCAGCGCAAGCAGTAATTCGTCGGCGGCCTTATCGTCTATTCCACAGGAAGACAGGTTGAGTCGAGCCAGCTTCGTGTTCGTCAACAGCGATTTATTGAGTGCGCGTATTCCCCCCATGATTGTTCGATCAGAGGTAGGCAAATGACACAGCGGATTTCTGGACAAATCAAGTCGCTCGAGAAATGCGTTGTGTCGCAGTGCTCTCGCAATGACGGCCAAGCTGTCTTGAACGAGCTTCCCCCAATCTACTGCGCTCAATTTAGGATAAGCACTGCCTTGCATGAATGTGCTTAATCGGTAGTTGGAGAGGTCAATACGTAGCCATTTATCGTCACCTGCTGAAAACAATCCCACCGTAGCGGCGGCGCGCAGGCCTTTCTGATTCGGTAGCGACTTCCAGTTTTGGGACAAATCGATGTAGGAATACCCATGGGTGGACACTAGCTGTGCAATCCTTAGCCGGGCCTTATGCTTGCGATTTTTATCGCCGTCTTTGAAACGAAAGAAGTCAGGAACGGCGAAGCGTGTACTGCACAGGCTGACTGCTTCATAGCCTTTTTCCTTCAGCATCCTCAACGATTCGGCATAATTCATTCGGCTGACGCAGGCAAAGTTGCGCAATCTGATCGCCTGCTCCTGCGGCGAAAGACGCGCATCGGCAATGAAGTATCGCATCAGGTAGTTAAGGTGCTCCGGCATCAAGCTATGCCATCCGGTCAGTGCGGCTGGCCTGACTTCACGACGCAGCGTTGGCGATCTAATAATGACTGAGCGTCTTACTTCTGCCGATTCGTCAAACGATGAGCTGCTTTCAACCAAGCTGGAACTGGCACTCTCCAAGCTAAGGGCGGACTCGTCATGATCTGACGAATCTTCGCTTCCGGACGGTGTGTTTGAATAACGCGGCTTGCAAATGACGTGGTCTGACATGGGGATGGCCTCAGCAGAAAGTTAGTAAGCTTATTGATTTTCTGTAGCCAACCGTAAATAGCGTCCAAGACAATATCTGCATGAAAACCGGCAAATCGCAGATAGCGCACTTGATTGAATTTACTCAAATTTTCTACCCATGTTCCGCGCGCTCCCAGCGGATAAATCTCGCCGGCATGTTCGAGATTGGCTTTGAAAGAAAATCCTGTAACGGATGGGCAGGATTCGGCATTAGCCAGCTGCTGCTGCAGCAAGAAAGGCTGCAAGTGCATGAAATCGAGAACCTGCAACCGCGCATCGGCAGGAACGATGGAAAAGAATTCGGCCACCCGTGTAGCTGATCTTTGCACCATCCTTGCGTTCGGTTCTTGCTGTTCGAGTTCAGGGCCGGATAGGACTTGCTCGTGACCGACTGTCGCCGTCTGTGACGTAGAAAGTGTTGAAATAGTCATTGTTTAAAATTTAGAGCACCCATTAAGGGGATGGCAAGCGCGAATGGGATGGGTCAATACAACTATTCTTTTCTGCTCGACTTGGGGATGTCTGACGTTGAGGACACCCCCGATGCCATTGAGGACGCCACTGACTTGACGGGCGATTTCTTTCCCCGGTAATGCACGCGAGGATCTTTCAAGAGTTCATGTTTGGGCATGACCTGATTACCTGTCAGGTCAATGAATTCAAGTGTCTCGTTTTTAGAAATGGCCTTGAATAAATAATCTGCGCTCTTGTCGTCTATTTCGCAAAACGACAGATCAAGATGTGTCATGGAAGTATTTGCGGCCAACATCTTTGAAAATTCTTTTATCCCGTCGCGTAAGGCTTTTTTGTTTGAAGGGTTTGATGCCAGCGCATTCCATGATAGATCAAGCCGCTGAATTGTTTCGTTTTTTGCCAGCGCATTCGCAATGCCCGAGAGGCCTTCTGGCCGGATGCCAGCCATACTTAACTTCAACTCTTGTAGCGACGGGCTGAGCGATATGATCGTTGCAAGATCACCCACAAATTTGGCAAATAGACTGGCTGACTCTTGTGTCCCTAGACGGCCCGCGCAAATGAGTTCATCTCTGCTCGTGCAACTAAGATCCAGAGCAAGTAGTTGCGGTAATTGTGCGCAATAACGCGCCAGATTTTTTACCAGCGGACGAACCACCGAAGCAAAAGGCTGGTCACGGCAGAGCAACTCAACCACCAGCATGTCGTTCCCGTTCAGCGCGAGTTTTGCAAATTCCGTATTCAATGTTTCCACCAGAACTTTTGCTTCTGAATCCTGCACTGCTTTCTTTGCTGCTTTCTTACCCATATCCTGCAGCTTAATGCTGATTTTCCTGTCATGCATGCCGATATGAATTCGGTAATTGGAAACGTCTAAGCGCACTTGCTTTTGCTCTACTTGCTTTTGCTTTTTCTTTTGCTTTTGCTCTTGATCTTGATCTTGATCTTGATCTTGATCTTGCACTGGATTCTCAAACAACTTGGTCACAGCTGCGACCCGCATGCCGGGGGGGAAATCTGTCTCCCAGTTTTTAGACAGGTCGGCAAAGACAAAATGGTAATTCCTGATCAATTCCACAATATATTGCCTGTATTGAGCCTTGCGATTTTTCTCGCCCTCACTGAACTTGGCCAGCGCAGCGAAAGACCGTTGCGTGGCACATGACCTCAAGGTCTCGCAGCCTGGACTGTTAAGAAATTCCACCATGTCCTCGTACTGTTTTTTACTGACGCTGCCATAGGAGCGTAAACGCATCACCTTGGTCTTGTTGTCGTCCGCTTTGTCAGTGACGAGCATTTTCAGCATATCAAAACGCTGTTCCTGATTGAGGCAACTGATCCAGTTGATCTTTTCGCCAAACTTTGGCTTGGGTCGTTGTTTTGTTATTGCCCGCTTGCCTAAGTCGCTAGCACTTTTTTTTACTGGTTTTTCCGAAGAGGAGCTGCTTTCGTCCGTGCTGGTTTCGGAGGACGAGGCCCCGCCCGATACATTGATACTGCTTTCTTCGCTGGGATCTTCGAAGCGGGTCTTTCTGACCACATTGCTGACAGAAGTGCTGACGCTCTTATTTTTATTAATGTTCATGTTGTTTTTCCTTTTCCAGGTTGGTTGGTTTCGACAATCGAAGGAAATGGCCAACGCAAACAACAATCGCTAGTCATCGACACATTGATGTGTCTTCAGACTGTCATTTAACAGGGCGGTGAAGGCCAAATTTTTCGCAACCCCGAATAATGCCGATTGATCCTGTCAACTTGGCAAATTGGAACCATCAACCGATACGATTACCCGAGAGATCAAGCTGGCGCGGGCTTCCATGTTGTCCGCATGCGTCAAAGCGAACGGGACAAGCAGGCTTATCCGTTAACTCGTCCAAAAGAATTCTGCAGGGTGAACGGCTTATAATGCTGGCTTCAGAAAATTCAATCCGTTCACCGTCGAGAAACCATGGAACTAGCCAAGTCATTCGAGCCCGCAGAAATTGAAAAAAACTGGCGCACCACGTGGGAAGCACGCGGTTATTACACCGCCACCCTGGATGAAGGCAAACCCGCCTTCAGTATCCAGCTGCCGCCCCCGAATGTGACGGGCACCTTGCACATGGGCCATGCGTTCAACCAGACCATCATGGATGGGCTGACGCGCTACTACCGCATGCGCGGTCATAACACCGCATGGATACCGGGCACCGACCACGCCGGCATTGCGACGCAGATCGTCGTCGAACGCCAGCTCGATGCACAAAAGATTTCACGCCATGACCTCGGCCGCGAAAAATTCCTGGAAAAAGTCTGGGAATGGAAGGAAAAATCCGGCTCGACCATCACCGGCCAAATGCGCCGCATGGGTGCGTCCACCGACTGGAGCCGCGAGTACTTCACGATGGACGACAAGATGTCGACTGCCGTCACCGAAGTCTTCGTGCGACTCGTCGAACAAGGCCTCATCTACCGCGGCAAGCGACTGGTTAACTGGGATCCCGTACTCGGCACGGCAGTATCGGATCTGGAAGTGGTGTCGGAAGAAGAAGACGGCAGCATGTGGCATATCCGCTATCCGTTGGTCGATGGCAGTGGCTTCATGACGGTGGCCACCACGCGACCCGAGACTTTGCTGGGTGACGTGGCCGTTGCGGTTGACCCGACCGATGAGCGTTATGCGCATCTGGTTGGGCAAATGCTGAAGCTGCCGCTGACAGACCGTACGATTCCAGTCATTGCCGACAGCTACGTTGACAAGGCCTTCGGCACCGGCTGCGTGAAGATCACGCCCGCGCACGACTTCAATGACTACGCCGTTGGCCAACGCCATCAGCTCAGGCTGATCAGCATCCTAACGCTGGACGCAAAAATCAACGAGAACGCGCCCGCCGTTTATCAAGGCATGGACCGCTTCGCCGCCCGCAAACAAATTGTTGCCGACCTTGATGCACAAGGTCTGCTGGAACTGGTCAAGCCGCACAAGCTGATGGTGCCGCGTGGCGACCGTACCGGCGTTGTCATCGAGCCTATGCTGACAGACCAATGGTTCGTGGCGATGAGCAAGCCGGCGCCGGAAGGCACGCACTTCCCGGGCAAGTCGATTGCCGAAGTCGCGCTCGATAAAGTCGCGCAGGGTGAAATCAAGTTCGTGCCGGACAACTGGAGCACGACTTACAACCAGTGGCTTAACAATATTCAAGACTGGTGCATTTCACGCCAACTGTGGTGGGGCCATCAGATCCCTGCCTGGTACGGCGAAGACGGCACCTACTACGTGGCGCGCAACGAAGCAGAAGCCAAAGCGAAGGCCGCTGCCGCTGGTTACACCGGCGTGCTGACACGCGACGAAGACGTGCTCGACACATGGTTCTCGTCGGCGCTGGTCCCGTTCTCGACCTTGGGCTGGCCGCAAGAGACACCGGACTACAAGATGTTCCTGCCGTCGACGGTGCTGGTGACAGGCTTCGACATTATTTTCTTCTGGGTCGCGCGCATGGTGATGATGACTTGCCATTTCACCGGCAAGGTACCGTTCGAGACTGTGTATGTGCATGGCCTGGTGCGCGACGCCAGCGGCCAGAAAATGTCCAAGTCCAAAGGCAATACACTGGACCCGATTGATTTGATCGACGGCATTACCGTTGATGAGTTGGTAGGTAAGCGCACTGCCGGTCTGATGAACCCCAAGCAGGCTACCAGCATTGAGAAGGCCACACGCAAGGAATTCGTCAGTGGCATTGCGGCCTATGGCACCGATGCCTTGCGCTTTACGATGGCCAGCTATGCGTCACTAGGACGCAATATCAATTTTGATTTGGGTCGCTGCGAAGGCTATCGCAACTTCTGCAACAAGCTGTGGAATGCCACGCGCTTTGTACTGATGAATACCGAAGGTCAGGATTGCGGCCTGAAGGAACACACCAAAGAAGAATGCGCGACCAGTGGCTATCTGGATTTCTCGCAGGCTGACCGCTGGATCGTGTCCATTTTGCAGCGCACGGAAGCGGAAGTCGAAAAAGGTTTTGCTGACTATCGTTTCGATAATATTGCGTCGGCGATTTATAAATTCATCTGGGATGAATACTGCGACTGGTATCTGGAAGTCGCAAAAGTGCAAATTCAGCACGGCACCGAAGCGCAGCAACGCGCAACCCGCAGGACGCTATTGCGCGTGCTCGAGACCGTGCTGCGACTCGCGCATCCGGTGATTCCGTTCATTACCGAAGAACTGTGGCAAACGGTGGCGCCGCTGTCGGGCCGCAAGCTTAATCCGGCTGGCGATTCGATCATGATGCAAGCCTATCCGCTGCCTAACCTGCCAAAAATAGACGAGCATGCCGAAGCGTGGATGCATGAACTGAAGTCATTGACCGACGCTTGCCGCAACCTGCGCGGTGAAATGCAGTTGTCGCCGGCGCTGAAGGTGCCGCTCATCATTGAAGGCAACGACAATGCGCGCCTGAGCAGTTTTGCACCTTACCTGCTGGCCTTGGGCAAACTCTCCGAAGTGCAGGTGGTTGACGCGCTGCCGGAGTCGCCAGCGCCTGTTTCGGTATCGGGCCAGACGCGGCTGATGCTGAAAGTCGAGATCGACATAGCTGCCGAACGCGCGCGTCTGGCCAAAGAAATTGCGCGGCTCGATGGCGAGGTCGCCAAAGTGCATGCGAAACTCGATAACGAAAGTTTTGTTGCGCGCGCCCCCGCTCAGGTGGTCGCGCAAGAAAAAGAAAGGCTGGCAAGTTTTTCAGCCACGGTAGCGAAGTTGAAGGAGCAGTTGGTCAAGCTGGGATAAACCTATTAGGAGAGACGCAGTGATAAAAAAAATAGCATTGGCAATCGCACTCGCAACAAGTTTCGTATCAGTCGCTGCAGCTGCAGACAGCATGTCGCCAGTCGGGCTGTGGAAGACGATTGATGACAAGACCGGCAAACCGAAATCGCTGGTCAGGATTGCAGATGTCGGTGGTGAATTACGCGGCACAGTGGAAAAATTATTCCGCGAGCCGTCTGAAGACCCGAATCCGAAGTGCGACAAATGTACGGATGAAAGAAAAGACAAACCTGTCATTGGCATGACGATCATCACCGGAATGAAAGCCGATGGCGATCATTTTGCAGGCGGCCAAATTCTTGACCCGAATAATGGCAAGATCTACAAGAGCAAGATGGAGATTGAAGACAAGGGTAAGAAACTTAAGGTGCGCGGTTATATCGGCGTGCCGGTGCTGGGAAGATCGCAGGTTTGGGTGCGTGAGGAATAACAAACTTGGCGTATAAATGGTGGGTTGCGGTGCAACCCACCATTTAACCCACAAACCCAATCGACATCCCCGGCAACACCACCCCCGAAAATGCAGTCGTCCAGGTTTGTCCCGCCTCAACTGGAAACGGATTGGTCCAGCCACCCGTCGCCACAATCTCCCCCTCAGTCAAACCAGGAAACTGCGGCTCCGCTGACAACTGTCTATGCAACTGCAACAGCGCATGCACAGGCGACCCGAATACATCACAACCAAAACCGGCTGCGCGCAAACTGAAAATTTCGTCGCCACTGCAAGACAGGGACACGCTGGCCGCGCTCAGCAAGTCAGCCAGATTGTGGCGCGCCACCTTGTTCAAGTGCTGGCGTTGCCCTGTGATCAGGGTGCCATGCAGGCCAAAGGCCGCAATCGCATCGGCTTCATTAAACTTCCAGCCCGGGTAAGGACAGACTGCGACTTCAATGCCATGCGCTATCCAGCCTATGCAGTCGGCAAGCGCATCAAGGTCGGCATCCGGTGGCGGTGTTTTTCCCAATCCGAAAACAACCCCGGGTTCTATGCGTGGCTGTACCGCACCTGTCAGGCTTTGCACGCCACTATTGTCGGGCGCATGGCGCACGGTGCTTTCAAACAGCGGCGCCCAGATCGGTCTATGCAAGGCTTCGTCAATCCCGAAGCATTGCCATACCTTGCGATTGGAAAATCCGATTTTGTGGCCAACGAGCCGCTCGCCGCGTGCGCTGCGCAATTGCAGGATGTGGTCGGTAATCAGGTAGGCATCTTCTACCGACAAATTCGCGCTGGCCGTTAACGGCGGCAGCTGCTGCGACATGGCGCGCGCTTCCAGCAACTGGTGGGCATAACGATTGGCATCAACGGACGAGAGCATGGCGCTCCTTCAACTGTTGGTTGTTGCGTTCCCTAGCTCTGATCCCACAAATCGCCATTCGGGCTGGTCTGCGGCGCGGCGACACCGAAGTGCCGGTAAGCCGTAGGCGTAGCGATGCGTCCGCGTGGCGTGCGCTGTAAAAAACCTTGCTGGATCAGATACGGCTCCAGCACATCTTCTATGGTGTCGCGCTCTTCGCCAATGGCCGCAGCCAGGTTGTCGAGGCCGACCGGACCACCGCCGAATTTGAAGAGCACGGCTTCGAGCAGTTTACGATCCATCAGGTCAAAACCGACAGGATCAACATCGAGCATGACCAGCGCTGCATCGGCCATGGCTTTGGTGATCTCGCCGGTACCTTTGACTTCGGCATAGTCGCGTACGCGGCGCAGCAGACGGTTGGCAATGCGTGGTGTGCCACGACTGCGGCGCGCAATTTCCATAGAACCGTCAGCTTCAATCGGCGCATGCAAGAGCGACGCACTGCGGGTGACGATGCGCGACAACTCTTCGGGCGTATAAAACTCCAGCCGCGAAACAATGCCGAAACGGTCACGCAAAGGATTGGTCAGCATGCCGGCGCGGGTGGTAGCGCCAACCAGCGTGAACGGCTGCAAGTCCAGCCGCACTGAACGTGCTGCCGGCCCTTCGCCGATCATGATGTCGATCTGGTAGTCCTCCAGCGCCGGATACAGAATTTCTTCGACGACTGGCGACAGACGATGAATTTCGTCAATAAACAAGACGTCGTTGGCTTCAAGATTGGTCAACAGCGCTGCCAGATCGCCGGCGCGCTCCAGCACTGGGCCTGAAGTCTGGCGCAAATTCACGCCCATTTCGCGCGCGATGATATGCGCCAACGTGGTTTTACCGAGGCCTGGCGGGCCGAACAGCAGCGTATGGTCCAGCGCTTCGCCGCGGTTCTTGGCAGCCGTGATGAAAATTTCGAGCTGGCCGCGAATTTTTTCCTGACCGACGTATTCGTCAAGCTTGTGCGGCCGCAGCGCGCGCTCGATCGCCTCTTCATTCGGCGACACGGGCGTGGCGGCAATGATGCGTTGTTCGCTGAAATCGTCGGTCTGTATGCTCATGCCAGCATTGTAGCCTGAGCGGCGCGGGTTCAGCCTTTGGAAAGCGCCTTGAGGGCATGACGTATGCCATCCGATACGCTACTTCCGGCCGGCACTTGCTTCAGCGCCAGCATTGCTTCCTTGTCGGAGTAGCCGAGCGCAAGCAAGGCGTTGAGTACGTCATTGCTGCTGTCATGGCTGGCGATACCGGCCGCGCCCAGGTCGGCACCGAGCTTGCCTTTGAGTTCGAGCAGCAGACGCTCGGCAGTTTTCTTGCCGATGCCGGGAATTTTGGTCAGGCGGCCGGCTTCCTGCATGGTGACGGCTTGCGCCAGATCAGTTACCGACATGCCGGACAACAGCGACAAGGCCATACGAGCGCCAACACCACTAATTTTAATCAGCAGCCGAAACAGTTCACGCTCCTGGCCGCTACCAAAACCAAACAGCAGTTGCGCATCTTCACGCACGATGAAGTGCGTCAGCAACACGACTTTGTCGCCGACGCTGGGCAGATTGTAAAAAGTGCTCATCGGCACGCTGACTTCATAGCCGACGCCGTTGCAATCAACCAGCAGTTGCGCGGGATTTTTATCGAGCAGTACGCCGGACAGACGACCTATCATGTTGAAGCTCCAGCAGTGGAATGAGTAGAATTGGCAAGATGATACAAGACTACCCGATCAGGCGACCACCTTTGACGCGCAGACCTTTGCGCGCCAGTGAAGGCGCGAGCGCGCCCAGCATCGCCATCGTCTCGCCGCTGTGCGCATGACAAATCGCCACGCCGAGCGCATCGGCGGCATCAGTGCCAGGCAAGCCCGGCAGCACCAGCAGCCGCTGCACCATTTCCTGTACTTGTGATTTTTGCGCCTTGCCGTTACCGACCACGGCTTTCTTGACTTGCAATGCTGTGTATTCAGCCACGGCGAGACCACCGAGCACCAATCCGCAGATGGCCGCACCGCGTGCTTGTCCGAGCAACAGCGTGGACTGCGGGTTCACATTGGAAAATACTTTTTCGATTGCGGCGCATTCGGGCTGGTAAGCGCTGATGACTTCAGCTACGCCATCGAGAATGACCTTCAGGCGTGACGGCAGGTCACCGTCCGGTATGCGTATCGTGCCGGAGGCAATGTAGGTGAGCTTGTGACCGTCCTTGCGCAAGATGCCAAAGCCGGTGACGCGCAGGCCGGGGTCGATGCCGAGGATGATCATTTAAAGCAGGCCGTCATAGAGGTCGTGCCAGTAGGGGTTGGTACGCTCAACAAGTTTTATTTTCCAGTCTCTGCGCCACTCTTTAATCTGTTTTTCACGGAGTATGGCTGATTCTATCGAATCGCACTGCTCGAACCAAACTAGCTGGTCGATGTGATACTTGCTGGTGAAGCCTGCGACGAATTTTGATTTGTGTTCGTAGATGCGTTTTATCAAATCACGGGTGACACCGATGTAGAGGGTGCCGTTTCTACCGCTCGCAAGAATATAAATATAGGCCATGATTAGATTGAAGACGCTGGATCCCGGCCTGCGCCGGGATGACGGTAATTTGAAGACAATCCTCAAAATACAGTCGACCCAGCGTGGGCCGGGATGACGGTAGAAATTTTATGGGCAAACCATAAAAAAACCGTCGTCCCGGCGTAGGCCGGGACCCAGCGTCTTTCAACCACCCACAATCAATGCCTGAAGTGTCGCGTCCCCGTCAGCGCCATCACCACACCCTGCTCATCCGCCGCATCAATCACTTCCTGGTCCCGCATGGAGCCACCTGGCTGCACCACTGCCGTCGCACCAGCCGCGACCACCACATCAAGACCATCACGGAACGGGAAGAAGGCATCAGAAGCCACGGCAGAACCTGCCAGTTGCAGGCCGGCGTTCTGCGCTTTGATGGATGCAATGCGCGCGGAATCTACACGGCTCATCTGACCGGCACCGACACCGAGGGTCATGCCGTTGCCGCAAAAAACGATCGCGTTCGATTTGACGAATTTGGCCACGCGCCACGCGAACATCATGTCTTGCAGTTGCTGCGGGGTCGGCTGTTTTTTGCTGACGATTTTCAACTCAGCGAGCGCGACGTTTTTCGCGTCCGGCGATTGCAGCAGCAGGCCGCCGCCTACGCGTTTGAAATCATAGGCATTCATCGCACGCGCCAGCGGAATTTCCAGCAGGCGTACATTCTGTTTAGCTTCAAATACCTTGCGCGCTTCCGCGGTGAAGGAGGTGGCGATCAGGACTTCAACGAATTGTTTGGCAACGGCTTCTGCTGCTTTTCCATCGCATTCGCCATTGAAGGCAATGATGCCACCAAAGGCTGAGGTTGGATCAGTCTGCAAGGCTTTGGAATAAGCTTCAAGCGCATTGGCGCCGACAGCCACGCCGCACGGGTTCGCGTGTTTGATGATGACGCAGGCATTGCCATCAAAAGTTTTCACGCACTCCCACGCCGCATCAGCGTCGGCGATGTTGTTGTATGAGAGCTCTTTACCCTGCAGCTGACGGTAGTTTGCCAAAGCGCCTTCGACTGGCTTGATGTCGCGATAGAAGGCAGCGGACTGGTGCGGATTTTCCCCGTAGCGCATGTCCTGCACTTTTTCGAAATGCAGGTTCAGGGTGTCGGGATAGGCCGAGCGTGTGGTGTGCTCAAGGTCAGGGCCGAGTGCGCTGAAATAATTGGTGATGGCGCCATCGTATTGCGCAGTGTGTGCAAACACTTTTTTGGCCAAGGCAAAGCGGGTTTCGTAACTGACTGCGTTGCTTGCTTTGAGTTCTTCGAGCACGCACGCATAGTCGGCCGGATCGCAGATGACGACGACGTCTTTGTGATTCTTGGCGGAAGAGCGCAGCATGGCCGGGCCGCCGATGTCGATGTTTTCAATCGCATCTTCGAGTGAGCACTGGTCTTTGGCGACGGTCTGCTGAAATGGGTACAGGTTGACGATGACCATATCGATGGTCGGGATCGCGTGCTGTGCAAGTGCTGCCATGTGTTCTGGAAAATCGCGGCGCGCCAATATGCCGCCATGCACTTTCGGGTGCAGGGTCTTAACACGGCCGTCGAGCATTTCCGGAAAGCCGGTGTAGTCGGCCACTTCGGTGACGGCCAGACCGTTATCAGCCAGCATTTTTGCGGTGCCGCCGGTAGAGAGTAATTTGACGTTCATCGCCGCGAGCGCGCGCGCGAACTCGAGCACACCGGTTTTATCTGAAACCGAAATCAGCGCTTGTTTGATCATGAATTTTTTTACGAAAAAGAAAAGAGGCTGCTTTACAGCAGGCCGTGTTGCTGCAGTTTCTTGCGCAGGGTGTTGCGGTTTATACCAAGCATGTCGGCCGCATGCGACTGATTACCTTCGGCGCGGCCCATGACGGCTTCCAGAATCGGTTTTTCAACGGTGAAGACCACCATTTCATACACATTGGATGGCTGCTGCTCGCCCAGATCGCGAAAATATTTTTCGAGGCTTTTTTTAACGACGTCCTGAATATTATCTTTGCTCATGTTGATGGCGATATTAGCGAAGTTGGCGATGTCTGGGTTTTTTACTACGTGTCAGCTTGTTAAGCCGCCAGCTTTTGCCGGGCGGGCACGTATTGTAACCGCTCGCCACGCTCATGCTGCGATTCAAAGAAGTGATCGACTGCCGCGAGTTGCTCTGCGCAATTTTCAAGCAAATTCATTTGCTTGCGAAACAGCTCACCATCCGGTAAGTCTTGCACATACCAGCCTATGTGTTTACGCGCCGTGCGCACACCCAGATAGTCGCCATAAAACGCATAGTGCGCACGCAAATGCTGCGCCATTAGCAGGCGCACTTCGTCAATCATAGGTGCAGGTAGCAGCGTGCCGGTACGCAGGAAGTGGTCGATCTCGCGAAATATCCAGGGCCGGCCCTGAGCGGCGCGGCCGATCATGATGGCGTCAGCGCCGGTCTGCTGCAGTACGTAATGGGCTTTGTGCGGCGTGTCTATGTCGCCATTGGCAACCACCGGTATCGCAACAGCCGCCTTGACGGCGGCAATGGTGTCGTATTCGGCCATGCCGCTGTAACCGTCAGCGCGGGTGCGGCCATGCAGGGTCAGCATCGCAATGCCGCTTTGCTCGGCGATGCGCGCAATGGTCAGCGCGTTTTTATTTTGGCGGTCCCAGCCAGTGCGAAATTTCAAGGTGACTGGCACATCGACGGCAGCAACGACGGTGGCCAGTATGGTTGCCACCAGTTTTTCATCTTGCAGCAGGGCCGAACCGCACCAGTTGTTGCAGACTTTCTTGACCGGGCAGCCCATGTTGATATCAATGATTTGCGCACCGCGGCCAACATTGAAGCGGGCTGCTTCAGCCAGCAGCGCCGGGTCGGCGCCGGCGATCTGTACGGCCTTCGGCTCCATCTCGCCTTCATGATTGACGCGACGCGTGCTTTTTTCACTGGCCCAGACGCGCGGATTGGACGCGGCCATTTCCGATACCGCATAGCCGGCGCCGAGCTCCTTGCACAATTGCCGGAACGGCCGGTCCGTCACGCCAGCCATCGGCGCGACAAAGACGTTATTGCGAAGTTGATAGGGACCTAGCTGCATGTAGCAAAAGCAAAAGTAAATTGAAAGAAGGCCAGTATTTTATCCGGAATGAACTGTGTCAGGCCTGTTGGACAATAACTGTCAATGCCTGTCGATTTCGTCCAGCACTGCCAGGTCTAGGTGCGTCACCTGCGACCAGTGCGTGACATGCAGTGCGCTATCGCGCCAGTGCAGCCGGTTGATGGCGGCATTTTTCATATCGAACTCACGCGGCTCGAACAGACCCATGTTGTACGCTGCACGATAGATGCAGTCCAACACGCCGCCATGGGTGACGATGACGATCTTGCCACCCTGATGCTGGCGCGCCAGCAGCGTGACGGCAGCGACGGCGCGCATGGAAAACTCGTGCAGGGTTTCAGCGCTGCGCTCGCCCGCCGGAAAACGCGCATGCGGATCACGCGCGCGCCACTGCGCAAACGCTTCCGGAAAATGCGTGCTGATCTCGTCATACATCAGCCCTTCGAAAGCGCCGTAGCAGCGCTCGCGCAAGGTGGGATCAATTTTTACCGGTAGTTCGTGTTTTGCAGCGATTGCTTGCGCGGTATCGCGCGCACGCTGCAAGTCGCTTGCATAAATAGCCTCGACTGCTTCACCGGCGAGGGCAGTGGCGAGCGCTTGCGCCTGCTGTATGCCGCGTGTATTAAGGCCGATATCAAGATGGCCTTGCAGACGGCGCACGCGGTTCCAGTCGGTTTCGCCGTGCCGGATGAGAATGATGTCGGTCATGATGCTTGCAAGCCGTGCGCAAGCACAGGGTTGAGTGAATACAGGCCGGTGATGCTGGCTTCGGCCAGTATGTTGCCAGCGAGTGCAGCGCGGACTTGCGCGCCTGTAAAGTTTCCCTGCACGTTCAGCTGCGGCACCTTGAGTGCGTAAAGCGTAAAGACATAGCGATGAACTATCGTGTCATTCCAAGGTGGACAAGGGCCGTCGTAACCAAAATAGGTACCGGCCATTTTGTCGTCGCCGGCAAACCAACCGGTGTAATCGTTGACGCCTTGGCGTGCGCCGTTGGCTACAGCGGGGCCAGCTTTGCCGCCTGCCATGATGCTGTTGCTGTATTCGCCGGCAGCTATGGAATGAATGCCGGGCAAGAGATCGATCAGTACCCAATGATAAAAATCAACCCGCGGCAAATCGGCCGATATCGAGCGGCCCGCCTGATTGACATCATCGCCTTTGGACGGTACATCAGGGTCATGGCAAATCAGCGCCAGCGATTGCGTACCGGCAGGCAGATCGCTCCAGGCCAGATGCGGATTGCAGTTGGCCGACAGCGCAACATGGCTGCTTGGGTCTGTCACGCAGAAGGCGAATTCGCCGGGAATGGCAGCGTTGTCCTTGAATGAATCACTCCAGATTTTCATGCTGTGCTCCTGAAAGTTTTATGGGACTTGCAACCAGAAGGTGACCGGCCCGTCATTCACTAATGCCACTTGCATATCGGCACCGAAGCGGCCAGTCTCAACGACAGGATGCCGCACTCTGGCTTCAGCCACGACATGATCAAACAAGGAACTCGCTTGTTGCGGCGGCGCTGCCGGTGTGAAAGACGGGCGGGTTCCGGAGCGAGTGTCGGCAGCAAGTGTGAACTGCGGCACCAGCAGCAAGCCGCCGCCGACTTGCGCCAGGTTCAGGTTCATTTTGCCAGCCTCATCCGGAAAGACACGGTAAGACAACAGCTTGGTCAGCAGCGCATCAGCCTGCACGACGGTATCGTTTTTCTCAGCACACAGCAGCACCAGCAAACCGCGCTGTATGCGGGCAATGCACTCGCCGTCAACGGTGACGCTAGCTTCCGTTACGCGTTGCAGCAGGCCGATCAAGACAAGGTGACTCGTGCAAATTTACGTTTGCCAACTTGCACGACGAAGGTGCCGGCTTCGACTTTGAGTCCCTTGTCGCTGACAGCCGCGCCGTCTATGCGCACACCGCCCTGCTCGACCATGCGCAAGGCTTCGGAAGAAGACGCACATAGGTTAGCCAGCTTCAACAATTGGCCAATGCCCAGCGGCGCACCGGCCAGTGCCATTTCAGGCACGTCATCGGGGATGCCGCCACGGGCGCGGTTGTTAAAGTCAGCCAGAGCATCCACCGCGGCCTGTTGCGAATGGAAACGCTCGACAATTTCCTGCGCCAGCAACACTTTGATGTCGCGTGGATTGCGGCCGCCTTCGACTTCGATTTTGAATTGCGCAATTTCTGTCATGGACTTGAACGACAGCAGTTCGTAATAACGCCACATCATGACGTCAGAAATACTCATTACTTTGGCGAACATGGTGTTGGCCGGCTCGGTGATGCCGATGTAATTGCCCTTGGACTTAGACATTTTCTCTACACCGTCCAGACCTTCGAGCAGTGGCATGGTCAGGATGCATTGCGGAGACTGCCCGTAATCTTTTTGCAGTTCGCGACCGACGAGCAGGTTGAATTTCTGGTCGGTGCCGCCGATTTCGAGGTCAGACTTTAGCGCGACAGAGTCGTAGCCTTGCATTAGCGGGTATAGCAATTCATGCACGGAGATTGGCGTGCCGGCCTTGAAGCGTTTGGTAAAGTCTTCGCGCTCGAGAATGCGTGCGACGGTGTAGCGGGCCGACAGTTCGATCATGCCGCGCGCGCCTAATGGGTCGCACCATTCGGAGTTGTAACGGATTTCGGTGCGCGCCGGATCAAGCACGAGGCTGGCTTGCGCGAAATACGTTTTGGCATTGGTTTCGATTTGCTCGCGCGTCAAAGGCGGGCGCGTGATGTTGCGGCCGGACGGGTCGCCGATCATGGAGGTGAAATCGCCAATCAGAAAAATGACGTTGTGGCCCAGATCTTGCAGTTGCCGCATCTTGTTAAGAACGACGGTATGGCCCAGATGCAGGTCGGCTGCCGTCGGATCCAGACCCAATTTGATACGCAAAGGAATGCCGGAGCGCTCGGACGCTGCCAGTTTCTGGGCAAATTCGGATTCGATCAGGATCTCTTCCGCCCCGCGTTTGATGATGTCCAGCGAAGCTTTGACTGCGTCGGAAAGGGGCAATATCGAAGGGGCTGCACCAGACTGGTTAGCCGGGGCAGTTTGAAGCGAGGAATGGTCGACCATAAGTTTTTATATTTGCAAGAAAAAATGGGGTTTGGCATTTGTTATAATGCGCACTCCATTTTTTGCTCTGGGTAATTCCGTGAGCCAGCCGAGCCAATGCTGAAACCAATTGGCCGCCGATTAACGTGAAATGTTGAATCGCCAAATTTTAGCCTATTGCATGCGCATCAGAGAAATCAAAGATAAATTACTTGCCATTGCCAGCGTCGTGCGAGCCACGCACCGCACTTCGCGCAAGACCCGCATCATCTCGGCCACCGCGCTGGGACTAACGCTGCTCGCCTTTGGCGCGGCCGGTGTTGCCCCGCTGGCGCCAGATGCGTCGGACTTGCCGGTAACGATGGTGGTCGAAGAGCTGGCCTTGCCGGATGTGGCCACACAGATCGCGTCGCTTAGCCCAGCGCAACAATTCGTGAGCGAAGAGCGGGTGCGCTCCGGCGACAGCCTTGCTACGTTGCTGGACCGGCTTGGCGTCAACGACGCGCAGGCAGCTTCCTTTATCAAGTCCGATCCGGCTGCGCGCGCGCTGCTGAACTTGCGGCCGGGCCGGCGCGTGCAGGCAACTGTGACGCCAGACGGCAAGCTGCTGTCAGCCAGTACCTTGCTCGCCGATGGCGATGTGCCGCAAAAACTGGTGATTTCACGCTTCGGCAAGACTTTCGCCACTTTGCAATCCGACACCGTACTGGAACATCGCACCGAGATGCGCTCCGGTGAAATCCGCTCTTCGCTGTTCGCCGCAACTGATGCTGCGCAAATTCCGGATGCCGTAGCCATTCAACTCGTCGAGATGTTCTCTACCGATATCGATTTCGCTGCAGACTTGCGACGCGGCGATCGTTTCAACGTGGTCTATGAAACGATCTGGCAAGGCGGTGAGTATGTTCGTAGCGGCCGCATATTAGCAGCCGAATTCCGCAATGGCGGCAAGACCTGGCAAGCAGTGTGGCTCAACCAGCCGGGCAGCACCAGCCAGGGCGCCTATTACGATTTGAACGGCAAGTCACTGAAAAAAGCCTTCCTCAAGTCGCCGCTGCAGTTTTCGCGTGTGACGTCTGGTTTTGCTATGCGCATGCATCCCATCTCGGGCATGTGGAAACAGCACAAAGGCATAGACTTCGCCGCGCCGGTCGGCACGCCGATTCGCGCTGTCGGCGATGGCGTCATTGATTTCGCCGGCACCCAAGGCGGCTATGGCAATGTGGTCGTGGTGCAGCACGGGTCGGTCTATTCGACTGCGTATGCGCACCTGAGCCGGATGGCGCCGGGCATGCGCCGTGGCAGCCGGGTATTGCAAGGCGAAATCATCGGTTACGTCGGCACCACCGGCTGGTCAACCGGACCACATCTGCACTATGAATTCCGCGTTAACAATGACGCTCGTGATCCGAACAGTATCGTTACGCCGCAAGTGCAGGCATTGGCCGGCCTTGAATTGCAGCGCTTCCGCACAGTTGCCGCCGATATGTCGCACCGTTTTGTGCTGCTGTCGCCGGCCGGTCTGCAAGTCGCTTCGCGCTGAGTTAAAGTCACTCCTCTGCTCTGCCCTGCTAAGCAAGCAGTGACTTTTTGACATTCACATCGGAATGCCATGACACCTCCATCATTTTTCATCGGCCTGATGTCCGGCACCAGCCTCGACGGCGTCGACGGCATCCTGACTGCCTTTGACGGCGTCCAGCACGCCGCCTACGTTCCCTTCCCCGCTGCTCTCAGGCACGAACTGCTCACGCTGCAGTCTGCGTCCGACAATGAAATCCACCGTGAAGCAATGGCAGCCAACCAGTTGGTGCTGCTGTATGCGGATTGCGTGCAGCAATTGCTAAAGGCAAGCGGCGTTGCTGCTGAAAATGTGCGCGCCATCGCTGCGCACGGCCAGACCATTCGTCATCTGCCTGCCAGCGGCTACACACGTCAAATAAATAATCCTGCACTACTGGCCGAACTGACTGGCATTGATGTGATTGCCGACTTTCGCAGTCGCGATATCGCAGCCGGTGGCCAGGGCGCGCCACTGGTACCGGCGTTTCATCAGGCGGTGTTCGCCAGCACTGCTGGGCAGACACGCGTGGTAGCAAACATCGGCGGCATCAGCAATATCAGTATCTTGAAAGCACATGGCGAAGTCAGTGGCTTTGATACCGGCCCCGGCAATTTGCTGATGGATGGCTGGATCAACACGCACTTGGGTGCAGCTTACGATGAAGATGGCCACTGGGCAGCGGGCGGCACCGTGTCGCAAGCCTTGCTTACGGCGCTGCTGGCAGAACCCTTTCTCGCCCTGCCCCCGCCAAAAAGCACCGGCCGCGATTTGTTTCATGCTGAATGGCTGGCAACCAAGCTGAGTGATTTTACATCACTCGATGCGCAAGATATTCAGGCGACGCTGGCAGCGTTTACCGTGCAGTCTCTGGCAAACGCCATCGTACTGCACGCGCCGGACGCTGCGGGATTGTATGTATGCGGCGGCGGCGCATTGAACGGGCACTTGATGACTTCTCTGGCAAAGGCTTTGCCGATGCCGGTTGCAAGTACCGCTGCGCTGGGCGTGTCGCCGAATCATGTCGAAGCGCTGGCCTTTGCGTGGCTGGCTGAGCGCTTTTGCGAACGCTTGCCGGGTAATCTGCCTGCGGTGACGGGCGCGCGTGGTAGCAGGGTGTTGGGGGCGCTGTATCCGGCTTAAAGCGGCAGGCAAGAATGCAAAAAGCGCGGATTGCTCCGCGCTTTTTTAGATCGCAAACAGAATCAAGCCGAGAACGACGACCCGCAACCGCAAGTCGTTGTCGCATTCGGATTCTTGATGACGAACTGCGCGCCTTCGAGATCATCCTTGTAATCGATTTCTGCGCCGACCAAATACTGATAGCTCATCGAATCAATCAACAGCTGCACGCCGTTCTTGTCCATCGTGGTGTCGTCTTCGTTGACGATTTCGTCGAAGGTGAAACCGTACTGAAAACCCGAGCATCCGCCACCTTGCACAAAGACGCGCAGCTTCAAATCTGTATTGCCTTCTTCCTCGATCAGTTGGGCGACTTTGTTAGCCGCGCTATCGGTAAAGACGATAGGGGCTGGCATTTCGATAACTTCACTCATATTCATTCTCCTGCTGTGTGATTCCAAGTATCTGGATTATAGACCTTCGCGGACATTCACGCTGCGTCAGCTGTGGCCAGCTTCAGTAAGGGTTGCTGCCTCTGTCCGGCCGAGTCTGCCTTGGGGCAAAGCTTGCCGGACACAGCTGCTCCGGCCTGCATGGCAAGTGCAGAGTAATGGACATCGCCAGTGATGCGGGCGCGAGGCTGTAATTCAACCATGTCTGCAGCATGGAGATTGCCGATGATCTCGCCACCAACAACGATATGCGCGACCCTGACATCTCCTTCAATGCGGCCGCGGCTCGATAAATGCAGGTAACCGGACCCTGCCGGCTCCTCCTCAACGTTGCCGAGTATGAATCCGTCTACGCGCAAGCCGCCGCTGAACCTTCACGATGCCATGTATGGAACAGGCGGCACCGATAATGCTGTCGATAGAAATTTGCCGCTTTTCACCTGCCATGAAAGTCCTTTCGAATTGAGCTGCAAATTGAGCTGCCGATTGGGCTGCCGATTGGGCTGCCTATTGCTCAATTCTGCCTGCGCAATGCGAGGACACTCGCGCATTCCGGACCTTGCTTGACTACGCACAATCCAATCCAAAGGCAGATCGTTCAGGGCATGACAGGCACGTGGCGCAAACCGGTGGTTTCATCGAGCCCGAACATGATGTTCATGCACTGCACGCCCTGCCCCGCTGCGCCTTTGACCAAATTGTCTTCCACTACGAGGATGACGAGCTGATCGCTGCCGGCTGGCTGATGCAGCGCAATGCGCAGCATGTTGGACGCACGCACTGAGCGCGTCTCCGGATGGCTGCCAGCAGGCATGACATCGACGAACGGATCGTTACGGTAATGCGCTTCATACAGCGCCTGAAAATCGGTACCGCGTGCTTGCGGCAAAATCGTTGCGTACAGCGTCGAATGTATGCCGCGAATCATCGGCACCAGATGCGGCACGAAAGTCAGGCCGACCTTGCGCTTGGCAATCGCTTCCAAGCCTTGCACAGTCTCGGGCAAATGCCGATGCCCTTTAACGCCATAGGCCTTGAAATTATCCGAAGCCTCGGCCAGCAATGCGCCGATTTCAGCTTTACGGCCAGCACCGGAGACACCGGACTTGCAGTCGGCAATCAGCGACGCTTCATTGACCAGTGGCTGACCTTGCGAAAGCAAAGGCGCAAAACCCAGTTGCATGGAAGTTGGGTAGCAGCCGGGCAAACCGATAACGCGCGCGGCTCGAATTGCGTCACGGTTTACTTCGACCAAACCATACACCGCCTCGGCCAGAATATCAGGGCAGCTATGAGGCATGCCGTACCACTGCTCGAAGGTGGTGGTATCTTTCAGTCGAAAATCAGCTGCCAGGTCAATGACTTTGACGCCGGCTGCGAGCAATTCGCGCGCTTGCGCCATTGCCACGCCATGCGGGGTCGCGAAGAAGACGACATCGCATTGATCAAGCCGCGCTTTTTCCGGGGCAGAAAACGCCAGCGACACATGGCCGCGCAGCGACGGGAACATCTCGGCAACCGGCATGCCGTCTTCTTTGCGCGAGGTGATCACGGTCAGTTCCGCTTCTGGATGGGCGGCCAGAATCCGCAGTAATTCAACGCCGGTGTAACCGGTGCCGCCAACGATACCAATCTTGATCATGTTCATTTTTCCTTCGCTCGTAAAAAAGCCGCCAGGCGCAAACCCGGCGGCTTTTGAATCGATACAGTCCGCGGATTAACGCTTCGAGAATTGCTTTGCGCGACGTGCTTTGCGCAGACCCACTTTTTTACGTTCGACTTCACGTGCATCACGTGTCACGAAACCGGCTTTTGACAGCTCAGGCTTCAACGCTGCATCGTAGTCGATCAGTGCGCGGGTGATACCGTGACGTACTGCACCTGCCTGGCCTGACTCGCCGCCGCCGTGCACGTTGACCATGATGTCAAAGCGCTCAACGTTTTGGGTCAGTTCCAGTGGCTGGCGAATCACCATCAGGCCGGTCTCGCGCGAGAAATACTCGGCTGCCGCTTTGCCATTGACAGTGATTTTACCTGTGCCGGTCTTGATGAAAACACGAGCCACCGCACTTTTGCGACGGCCGGTTCCGTAGTTGTAGTTACCGATCATGTCTATTCCTTAAAGAACAAGTGCTTTAGGCTGCTGAGCGGAATGCGGATGCGTTTCTTCTGCATAGACCTTCAGCTTCTTGATCATCGCGTAACCGAGCGGGCCTTTAGGCAGCATGCCCTTGACAGCTTTCTCGAGTGCGCGGCCTGGAAAACGCTGTTGCATTTTCTGGAAATTGGTTTCGTAGATACCGCCCGGATAACCGGAGTGACGGAAGTACGTACGGTCAGTGGCTTTGCTGCCAGTGACGCGCAGTTTGCCTGCATTGACGACAACGATAAAATCGCCCGTGTCAACGTGAGGGGTAAATTCGGGCTTATGCTTGCCGCGCAGTCGGAGTGCCACTTCGCTGGCAACACGTCCGAGGACTTTATCCGTCGCGTCAATCACGAACCAGTCGCGCTTGACCTCGTGGCCTTTTGCGGAGAAGGTTTTCATGATAGATCCTAAAATAATTACTTGGTAAATGGTGGTTCCACCGTGGCTGCCCATGCTTCCTCGTAGCGGGAAGTCAGTACAGCACTGTTGGTGGACGCTGCCTTATTTTCCCCAAATCAAACTGGGGAGCCGGCGATTATAGTGTTTTCAAGGACTTGCAGTCAAATATCTGTAGTAAACGGGGTTTATCGTTCTGTATTTGACACCGGGCTTTGGCAGGGTATTCTTAGCGTTAAGTGTCTTTTTGAAAACCTAACGTATTATTTACTGAAAGTCATAAGACGCTGGACCCCAGCCTACGCTGGGGTGACGGTAGGAAATTGGTGCGACATTTCATTAACTACCGTCATCACTGGCAGGTGATGACTGCTGCGTGGGCGGACTGCATGCAGTCC